>NZ_JANAVJ010000029.1 GCF_024213375.1 Paenibacillus sp. MZ04-78.2
AGCTCAAAATTTACTACTGACGAGAATTTTCATTCTCTTTATGACACTCACTCAATGTTCAGTTTTCAAAGGGCAATCACCGTCGACAAAAGCCGTACCGTTAGGCTATGCAGCTTTGTCGGTTATTGTCGTCTCGTTTAGCGGCGACTTTTATAATATATCACATTCGCCCAGTAGATTGCAAGCATTTTTTTTAGACTATTTTTTGGAGCCGAGGTTTAAACCCCAACAACCCACAATTTCAGCGCCGCCAATGCGGCAAGTCCGGGCAAGCCCAGAACGCTTACGGTCCCAACCGTCACTGCGTTCAGTGGCAGCTCCAAATGCGTGTATGAACTGAACAGATTTAGAATATACAACAAAATCGAAGCAAATGCAATATGCAGGCAAATCATACCTAGCCATTGAAACGCATACCGATTACGCAGCATGACCAATCCTAACAATATACCAGACCCGACGAGCACGCTCCATAGCAAATACGATTTCACGAAGACACCTCCATCGAACGGGCGGCACATGCTTCTCTAGCCGAGATATTCTGGTTTTTGGCTTGCTTCAGCAGCATTTCGAATCGTTTCTCCGCCGCTTCGAGGGCAAAGATGGCATAATCGATCTGTTCTTTTTCAATGACATAATCAAAGCGTCTCTGCGCTACTTCCCATTCCGTATGGGCTTTACGGATTTCTTCCACCAGCAGCAGACGGTCTTGCTCAACGGCTTCGCGCTGCAAGCGGTCTTTCTTGTTTCCTATTTCCCATTTCCAAAGCTTCATTCCCGCTAACCTCCCGATTCAAGTCTCCAGGTTTGTCCTGCTACTTAAATATCTATAGGGAGCTTAGCCGGGTTAGAACTAAAAAGAAGCCTTCTCAAAAGCATCCACGCGGCGAACCGCGTGAATCATGCCTCGAGAGCTTACAGCGATCCCGTGTGCGTAAACGCAAATGGACGACTGCAAGCCGGCTTCTTGTGGTATCAAATCAATGTTTAATTACAGCTCTCTTCTGCCTTCCAGCGCCTTGGTCAACGTTACCTCGTCCGCATACTCCAGATCTCCTCCGACGGGCAATCCGTGCGCAATCCGGGTCACCTTGAGGCCGAACGGACGAACAAGCCTGGATAGATACATCGCTGTCGCTTCGCCTTCGATATTCGGGTTCGTTGCCAGAATCAGCTCCTGCACCTGCTCGTCGCTCAGCCGCTTCAGAAGATCGGCGATCCGGATTTCGTCCGGACCGATGCCTTCCATCGGAGAAATCGCCCCGTGGAGAACATGATAATAGCCGTGAAATTCCTTGGTCCGCTCCATGGCAACCAGGTCTTTGGGCTCCTGCACGACGCAAATGACGGAAGCGTCCCGGCTTTTATCCTGACAGATACGGCAGGGATCGGTATCGGTAATATTACAACATACGGAACAATAGTGCAGATTGCGTTTGACATTGACCAGAGCTTTGGCAAAGTCGATGACATCGTCTTCCTTCATGCGCAGCACATGAAAAGCAAGACGCCCCGCCGTTTTGGGTCCGATTCCCGGCAGACGGGAGAAGGAATCGATCAGTTTGGCTAACGGTTCCGGATAAAACAAGCGATTGGCTCCTCACGCATTAAAGTTGAAAACCCCAGAGTAGGTTCTGGGGCTTGATCCGGCTTCGATTAGAACAATCCCGGGATATTCATACCGCCGGTTAATTTGGACATTTCTTTGCCAGCCATTTCTTCAGCTTTGGCCATTGCGTCGTTGATGGCGCTAAGGACGAGATCCTGCAGCATTTCCACATCGTCCGGATCGACCGCTTCCGGTTTGATAACAACAGCGGTAACTTTCTTTTGACCGTTTACCGTTATGCTGACGACGCCGCCACCGGCCGTTCCTTCTACGGTTCGGTTCGCGAGATCCTCCTGCGCTTTGAGCATTTGCTCCTGCATTTTTTTCACTTGCTTCATCATCTGATTCATGTTGTTCATGAAAGACACGCTCCTCGTCGCTTAATCTTCTTTAATTTTAACCAAATCTTCCCCAAACAATTGAATGGCCTCGTTGATCCATTCTTCCTTCACGCCGCCGGAAGCCCCTTCGTCCTCCGGAACGAGCAGGAGCTCCTCCTTCGGCCCGTCGCTCGGCTTCGCCTGATCGGCGGCAGCCTTCCAGTCCCTCAGCATCATGGTCACGAGACGATACGGCTGACCGTAAACTTCGGCCAACACCTGTTCGATCAGCTGCTTGTTGGCCGGTTTTTCGGTCGTCTCCCGGTGCATCGCGCTCTTGAAACTTACAAGTACGTTGCTGTCATGAACGGAGACAGGCTCCCCGTCCACAAGCCACGCATGAACGGTGATTTTGAGCTCTTTCACCCGCCCAAGCACCTGGCTCCACTGCTGAACGACGTTGCGGAAAGCCGGATCATCCCTGCCCTGCAGGTAAGCGTCCAGCTTCTCGATCTTTTTGGTGACGGCAGGCGCAGACGCCGGACGCGAGCTCACACCGGATACGGGACCTGAGGCTGCGGGGGCGACTCCCTGCTTCAGCAGTTGCGCAAGCTGTTCTTCCAACCGCTGAATGCGGTTCATCAGCTGTCCGACTACCCCGTCCTGTCGTTCCGAGGCCGGCGCCCCGTCTGCGCTCGATCCGCCTGTCGGAGCGGACGAAGCGCCCGCCTGGCTGCAAAGCTTCATGAGCGCGACCTCCAGCAGCGTCTGCGGCTGAACGGAATATTTCATCTCCGTCTGATAATAGTTCAACGTATCGATCATGGCAATCAACGCATCGGCTGAAAACCGCTGCGCCACCTCGGCAAACCGTTTCACGTCGAGAATGCGCTCGGTGAGCGCCTGCGAGCCGGGAACCATTTTGACCATCAACAGGTCGCGGAAATAATAAATCAGGTTCTCCATGCACTTGTCGGCGCTTTTGCCTTCCTGCATGAACGTATTGATTAACCGCAAAGCGGCGCCTACGTCCCGATCTTGTATCGCCATCACCAAGCGCTCGAATTGATCCGAAGCCATCCCGCCTGTGATCGACAATACGTCGTCATACGTCACCCGGGCGCCTGAAAATGCAATGATCTGATCGAGTAAGCTCAGCGCATCACGCATTCCGCCATCGGATAGCCGCGCGATGAATGCCAGCGCGTCATCGTCGCTCTCGATCCGTTCGTCGGCGCACACTTGACGCAGCCGCTCCACCTGCTCCTCAAGCGACACACGGCGAAAATCGAACCGCTGACAGCGCGAAATAATCGTGGCAGGCAGCCGGTGAGGCTCTGTCGTAGCCAAAATAAACATGACATGGGCCGGCGGCTCCTCCAACGTCTTGAGCAGCGCGTTGAACGCCTCCGTCGTCAGCATATGCACCTCGTCGATGATATACACCTTCTGGCGCACTTCGGTCGGCGCATATTTCACTTTATCCCGGATGTCGCGGATTTCATCCACGCCGCGGTTGGAGGCGGCATCGATCTCGACGACATCCATGACCGTGCCTTCGGTAATACGTACACACGCATCGCATTCGTTGCAAGGCTCTACGCCCGGACCGTTCAAGCAGTTGACGGCTTTGGCCAATATTTTGGCCGTGGTCGTTTTCCCGGTTCCACGGGGACCGCTGAATAAATAGGCGTGGCTGAACCGCCCTTCGCGAAGCGCGTTTTGTAAGGTTTGGACAATATGCTTTTGGCCGACCATATCGTGGAACGACTGCGGCCGCCATGTTCGATATAAGGCGATATGTGCCATCTTGCCCTCTCCAATGATTGTTTGTCGTCTATTATACTACACTTGGAAGGAGGATTGAAGCCACGCTGCTTTTAAGGAAACGGAATGCTGACGATAAACGTCGTGCCGTACCCTTTGGACGATACCCGGATGTGCCCTCCGATATCGTGAATGATCCGATGGCAAACCGACAGGCCCAGTCCCGTTCCTTCCGCTTTGGTCGTAAAGAACGGATCGAAAATTTTATCGATCACATAGGCGGGGATACCCGGACCTGTATCATGAATCTCGATATTGACTGAGCGTTCCTCTACATTGATCTTCTCGCTTATCGTTAAAATACCCCCTTCACCCATCGCTTCGATTCCATTTTTGCCGATATTGAGAAACACCTGCTTCAGCATCTCACGGTCCGCGATCACATGCGGCAGTCCATAGAGCGACTCATATTGAACGACGACCCGATGCAGGATCGCTTCGTTATTGATAATAGGTAAAATGTCCCGCAGCACTTCGGAGATGTCCACTTCACCGTATGTAACATGCTTCGGTTTGCCGAGCAGCAAAAATTCGTTGACCAGTTCGTTAATCCGATTGATTTCTTTGAGCATGACCATGGTATACCCGTCCTCGCGTTCCATGCCCTGCTCCTGAAACGTTTTGCGCAGTACTTGCAAAAAGCCCTTGATCGACGTGAGCGGGTTGCGGATTTCGTGGGCCGTGCCTGCGGCGATCTGGCCGATCATCGCCAGACGGTCGCTGCGCTGTACCTGTTCCTCCAGGGAACGCAGGTTGGTGACATCCTTGAAAATAATATATGCTCCGACGATCCGTTCGTCTTCATCCCGAAGTACACTGGAATCGACCAACAGCTCGTATCGCTCCTGGTTGTTGGTCCAAGATAAGGCACGATTGCGTACGACCATCCCATTCAATATACTCCGCTGCATCAGCCAGTGCTCGGCAGGCAAACCGGCAAAGATGGAATCCAGCGCTTGATGGAGTACCTCTTCTCTTTCTAACCCCAATACACGGCAAGCCATGTCGCTGATATCGATCAATTCAAATTCGGTATTGATCAGCATCACTCCCAGATTGACGTCCCTAAGGAATATGCCGGCAAAGCGTTGAAGCAAGGTCAGTTCGAGCCGCATTGTCTTCCTCCCCCCATTTATCAGCGGATACCCGAGCGCAATGGGTGTATGATTATGGTTTACTTAGCATGGTTAACTTTAGTATACAATTCTCCTAATATTTTCATTTTCCTTCTTGCAAATACAAAAAAAACACCAAGTTCGACAAGCTTTTACAGCTCTTGATCTTGGTGTTATGTTTTTATTTATGAAGGAAACCGCGCACCTACCTTGATATTACGATCCAAGCGGAATTTTTATCGTCAGCTCAAGTTAGGCCACCCTCCGGCACATGAAACTTCCTGCTTATGGCTGCTTCCTTCCGGACCTGACCAAATTCACAAGCATCCATTGCGGAGGACCCGACTCTCAACACCAACTTTAAAACCCAAACCTTACATCGCAATACCGCGAATAGGCGTTCGACCCCGCTACAGCGGATTGCGGGTTACAGGGCACCGCTACCTCCCCGTCTAGCACGGCATACATAAGTATAGTCGATTCGTGTCCAAATAGCAACCTCAAGGGGTTATTTAGCAGTAACGGTAACATTAGCATTGTATCTCGGCGCGGCGGCGGCTAAGGCTTCGGTAGCTCCGTGCCGGATCCGTTCGATTTCATCCGGCGGGGTATGGGCTGGAGCATTCAAACGAACGTAAGCGGTCGGCCCGTTCAAGCTGATGCTCGCGATGCTGACGTTCGGAAACTGCTGGCTAATCGCATTCTGCATGACGCGCAGATCGTCGGGATACGTGCGGTAGCTGGCGCTAAGCGGCATATTCGGGTTGGTCTCGGTAATCCCGAGTGCTCCGTCCCGGGTATGCGTCGCGGAATTTTTGCTGTACTTCTGCTGGCACGCCGCAAGCCCGGACAACGCCAAAGCTGCGCTCAACAGAACGGCAAGCGATCTTAACAAATGAAAACACCTCCTGCAGCTCTAAGATCGAATGATCTTAGGATAGCCACAGGAGGCGCGCTTATGCCGTTATGCTGCTGGCAACAAATTACATGCCGTATTTCTTTTTGAATTTATCGACGCGACCGCCGGCATCCACAAATTTTTGCTTCCCGGTAAAGAACGGGTGGCAAGCGGAGCAAATCTCTACACGAAGATTTTGCTTAATGGACCCCGTTTCAAACGTGTTACCGCATGCGCAAGTAATCGTCGTTTGATGATAAGTCGGATGAATCGCTGTTTTCATTGCCCTTTCACCTCTTTTGCCCTGAAACACCATGTGAATCAGAGTTATCATTTAAACACACATGAGCGATTATAGCACGTCTGCTAGCCGCGCTGCAACTGTTTCTTGCGTCACTCCGCCAACTCGTCCGGAATGTGCGTATACGACCCGAGCACAACATCCGGCAGCTCCTCCCGGAAAATATCCAGCATTTGCTTCATGCCGTACCGTTCCCCCCGGGCCGCCGGAATGAGGCTCAAATAGCTCTCCGGGTCGATGTTCAGGTTGCGCAGCTGGATCAGCTTCAGATCGGTCCGGCGGGCGAATTCGATCATCGCTTCGATCTCTTCCTCCCGGTCAGTGACCCCGGGGAAAATAAGGTAGTTGATCGACGTCACAACCCCTTTGTCGGCAGCGTAGCGAAGCGATTTCTCGACATTGCGCAGCGTATACCCGCGCGGCTTGTAATAGGCATTGTAGTGGTCATCCAGCGCGCTGATCGTACTGACGCGCATCAGATCGAGCCCGGCGTCCACGATGCCGCGAATATGATCGGTCAAGCCGGCGTTCGTGTTGATGTTAATGTAGCCCAGATCCGTGCGGCGCCGCACTTCGCGGATCGCTTCGATGATCGTCTTGGCTTGGGTGGACGGCTCGCCTTCGCAGCCTTGCCCAAAGCTGATGATGCTCTCAGGCGTCTTCAAGTGCTCCAGCATGACCTGCACGACTTCTTCCGTCGAGGGCTTGAAGTTCATCCGGGTCTGCGGCGCCGGAAACCCGCTGTCCTCCGGCTGCTCGGAGATGCAGCCGAAGCAGCCTGCATTACAGGAGAACGAGACCGGAACAGCCCCTTCCCAGCGGTTCAAAAACGTATTGGAAGCCGTCAGGCACTCGTATCCAAGGGCACAATTGGACAAATGCTGAAACAACCGGTTGTCCTTGTACTCTCCAAGAATTCGCTTTACTCCGAGCTCCAATTCGTCGGGATCGCAGTTGCGCGGGTTCCAACGCTCCGGATCGTCGCAGGCCTCGGCTGCGACGTAGAAGCCGCCGTCTTTCCAGACGACCGCCGTATAGCCGAACAGAGGCAGCACTTTGGATTTATCGGCCTTCACGTACCCCGGCAACAGCAGACGGGTAAAGCTCTGCGGAAGCAAGGCTCCGACCGCCGTGAAGTCCCCCGGCACCACCTGCATTTCGCCCGACCGCTTATGAACGCCGATCGGGCGCGTATCCGGCAAGCTGACGAGCGTGGCTCCTTCGGGCAGCGGAATCAGCTCGTCTTCCATCATTTCCGTTACCAGCTCGCCGCTGCGGCCAAGGCCGGTGTATTCCGGATGGTCGAACAGGTTGCCGTTACGGTCCGCATAAACCAGATTCATAAGGTCCTCCTTCTACGAGACGGAGTGCTTGACCCGACGGGATGTGCCGCCGCTTCCGCCCGATTGCGGGCTGCCGCCGTTCGGATCGAGGGTGTCCAGAAACTCTTGGTTCGTTTTCGTCTCGGCGAATTTTTTGAGGAACGCATCGATATAATCGTGCGAATCGTTCATTCCTTTTCGGATCGCCCATACCTTGTCGAGCTCTTCTTTCGTCAGGAGCATCTCTTCGCGGCGCGTGCCCGAGCGGCGAATATCGATAGCCGGGAAAATGCGGCGTTCCGCCAGCTTGCGGTCCAGATGCAGCTCCAGGTTCCCGGTTCCTTTAAATTCTTCATAGATGACGTCGTCCATCCGCGAGCCGGTTTCGATCAAGGCTGTCGCGAGAATCGTCAGGCTGCCGCCTTCTTCGATATTGCGCGCGGCGCCGAAGAAACGTTTTGGCCGATGGAAGGCCCCGGGATCGATCCCCCCCGACAACGTCCGGCCCGTCGGCGGTACGACGAGGTTGTAAGCCCGCGCCAGACGCGTAATGCTATCCAGCAAAATAACGACATCCTTCTTATGCTCCACAAGCCGCTGTGCGCGTTCCAGCACAAGCTCCGCGACCTTGATATGATTTTCCGGCACCTCGTCGAAGGTAGAAGCGATCACTTCCCCGTTGACGGAGCGCTGCATGTCGGTAACCTCCTCCGGACGCTCGTCGATCAAAAGAACGAACAGCTTGACTTCCGGGTGATTGGTCGAGATGCTGTTGGCGATTTCCTTGAGCAGCAGCGTTTTTCCCGCTTTCGGCGGGGCTACGATCAAGCCGCGTTGGCCAAAGCCTACAGGAGCCAGAAGATCCATCAAACGGGTGGATAGTTTCGTAGGAGAGGTTTCCAGAACCAGTTTCCTTTGCGGATAAAGAGGAGTAAGCGCTGCGAAATGCAGCCGTTCCGAGGCCGTTTCCGGGTCTTCGCCGTTGACGGCTTCCACGTGCAGCAGCCCGAAGTAACGTTCGTTCTCCTTGGGAGGCCGGCATTTGCCGGATACGACGTCGCCGGAACGCAGGTCGAATCTGCGAATCTGCGAAGCAGAGATGTAGATATCCTCCGAGCTCGGCAAATAGTTGATCGGCCGCAAAAAGCCGAAACCTTCTTGCAGAACGTCGAGCACGCCCTCCATGAACATCAAGCCGCTTTGTTCGGCCTGTGCGCGTAGAATGGCAAAAATGAGTTCTTTTTTCTTCATTTGGCCGTAGTACGGGATTTGATGTTTTTTAGCCAGCTTGTAAAGCTCCGTGAGCTTAAGCGCTTCAAGCTGAGCAAGATGCATATCCATAATTTTTCAACCACCAAACTATTAAATTTTCAAGTCAGCGCAAAATATACTCTAGCCTTACCCAATTTTGGAGCAATCTATACCGTTCCTAGTCGTTCTGCCGCCAAACTTCCGCTCCTAAATTCGACAAATTGGTTACCAGATGATCGTAGCCTCTGTCGATATATTCAACGCCGGTAATTTCCGTAACGCCGCCCTCGACCGTTAGTCCGGCGATAACCAGCGATGCGCCCGCACGAAGATCGGTCGCCTTGACTTTAGCCGCACTAAGCGGACTGCCTTCGATGACGGCGGAACGGCTTTCGACTTTGATCTTGGCCCCCATACGCATCAGCTCCGGGACATGCTTGAACCGGTTGCTGTACACATAGTCGCTCAAAATGCTGACTCCGCGGGTCTGCGTAAGCAGACTGCTCATCGGGGACTGCAGGTCGGTCGCAAATCCAGGATATACGAGCGCTTTCACGTCCACGCTTTCGTATTCTGGCTGTCCGACTACACGGATCGATTCGTCCATTTCGTAAATATGTACGCCCATTTCCTGTAATTTGGCAGTCAAGGCTTCCATATGCTTTGGGATGACATTATCGACAATGACATCGCCACGCGTCGCCGCTGCGGCAATCATGTAAGTACCTGCTTGAATGCGGTCCGGAATGATCGAATGACGGCAGCCGTGCAGCGCATCGACGCCTTCGATCCGGATCGTTTCGGTTCCTGCGCCTTTGATTTTGGCGCCCATGGAATTCAAAAGTGTAGCTACATCTATAATTTCAGGCTCTTTTGCCGCATTTTCAATGGTCGTGACGCCTTTGGCCCGCGAGGCCGCAAGCATGATGTTAATCGTCGCCCCTACGCTGACGACGTCCAGATAAATTTTGGCTCCGCGCAATTCTTTCGCTTGGATGTGCAAGGCGCCGTTTTCGTTCGTTATTCGTGCCCCCAGTGCCTCAAAACCTTTGATATGCTGATCGATCGGCCGCGGTTCGAAATTGCAGCCGCCAGGCAATCCTATCGTCGCCTCGCCGAAACGCCCAAGCAGGGCCCCCATCAAATAATAGGAAGCTCTAAGCTTCTTCACGTTCCCGTTAGGCATCGGCCGGGATAACAGCCGGCTCGGATCGATCATCATCTGATCCTTGCTCCATTCTACGGATGCGCCGAGTTCCTGAAGCAGCTCGGTATAAATCGCCACGTCGCTAAGCGCAGGCAAGTTATCGAGCGTAACGGCCGTTTCCGATAAAATGGCGGCCGGAATAAGCGCAATCGCGCTATTCTTGGCCCCGCTGATTTGAACCGTTCCCCGCAGCGGGCGCCCACCGGCGATCATCAATTTCTCCATTCGTTGTTCTTCCTCCCACTTCACTGCTTTAACGCATTACCAGTCAGGTGCAAACTCATCTAAGTTGGGTTCCGTGCCTACGTTTACAAAAGAAGAGAGGGAAATACACCGAAATCCGATGTATTTCCCGCTGTGGTCGATTAAGCTTGGTTGGCGCTCCCGAACAGCTGGATTTTGGATTTCACCACTTCAACCATGGCTTTGCGGGCAGGAATGAGGTATTTGCGAGGATCGTACACTTTCGCGTCTTTATTAAGAACTTCGCGGATCATTTGCGTACAAGCCACTTGATTCTCGGTGTTCACGTTGATTTTGCCTACGCCGGCTTCAATGGACTTGCGGATCATTTCGTCCGGTACGCCGGAGCCGCCGTGCAATACGACCGGTACCGGAATCGCTTTGGACACCTTCTCGATAATATCGAAATGGATGTTCGGTTCGCCGGCATACATGCCGTGTGCCGTACCTACAGCAATGGCCAGGCAGTCGACGCCTGTCTCTTCGTAGAAACGGATCGCTTCTTCCGGCTTCGCCAGGTTGGCATCGGACTCATCTACGCTAATGTCGTCTTCTACGCCGCCGATCGTTCCGAGCTCGCCTTCGACGGATACGCCCATCGCATGCGCAGTCTTTACGACCTCTTTCGTCAGACGGATATTTTCTTCAAAAGAATAATGGGAGCCGTCGAACATGACGGAGCTGAAGCCCGCGCGGATACATTTCATCGCAACTTCGAAGCTGCTGCCGTGGTCGAGATGCAAGGCGATCGGAAGACCGGATTTCTTCGCGGCTGCTTCCGCGATGGCTACCGTAAATTCGATGCCCATATACTTCAGCGCGCCTTCGGATACGCCAAAAATAAACGGGGATTTCAATTCTTCCGCCGCTTCTGTAATGGCTTGGGCAAATTCCAAGTTATTCATATTGAACTGACCTACGGCGAACTTGTTTGCTTTTGCTTTAGGTAAAAATTCGTTCATTGAAACGAGTGGCATGGTGGTTCTCTCCTCCTGTGTCGTTAATGACCGTGCCAGAGTGCTTGTACCTTGTACTGTACTCTTTTGTCATACTGGCCCATTATATCATAGATCGCGACAAACGTTAATAATCTATCGCACACTCTGCCGAAGACAATAAGCTCCGGGAACGATCAAAAAAAAGAGGACCCTCATCAGGATCCTACGGCGTAAGAGTTATTGTTAGGAGTTCGCAACTGCTGGTTGACGGCTTGGCGCAGTTCGTCAATGTCGAACGGCTTCGTGAAGTGCATGATCGCGCCCAGATCGGTCGCTTCCTTGATCATGTCCAGCTCGCCGTATGCCGTCATCATGATGACTTTGATCGACGCATCGATGCTTTTAATGTGCTTGAGAATATCGAGACCGTCCATGCCCGGTATCTTCATATCGAGTAAGACCAGATCGGGCGATACGTTTCTTACAATCTCGAGTGCGAGTTTTCCGTTGGAAGCCTGATAAGTTTCGTAGCCTTCGCTGCTGAAAACTTCCATCAACAGGATGCGGATGCCGTTTTGATCGTCAACTATGAGCAGCTTCTTTTTCATCGTGGTATCCTCCTATTCCGTTTCCCTGAGGTTGAAAATCCCGTTCTGTTATGTCCGCAATAACAGTATTCGCTATCGTCCCCGAGATTCCTGCCGTATCGCCAAAAAAAGTTGAAAACTTTTACAAATTAAGCAGACTTGCACAAACCGTTCGCTTCTTGGGGTACAAAAAAGCAGGAGGCGCGTCCGGTTCATGCCGGATACGTCTCCTGCCTGGGTCGCTGCGCACAGCGATTTATTTGGAATGATGGTGTGCCGCCTGTACGAAATGCTTGAACAACGGCTGCGGACGGTTCGGTCTCGAAGTGAATTCCGGATGGAATTGCACGGCCAGGAACCACGGATGGTCCGGGCATTCGATAATCTCGACCAAACGGCCGTCCGGGCTTGTGCCGGAAATCTGCAAGCCGGCCGCTTCGATGCGGTCGCGGTACTCGTTGTTGAACTCGTACCGGTGGCGATGGCGCTCATAAACGAGCTCGTCGTCGTAGCAGCGCATCGCGAGCGACCCTTCCTTGAGCTTGCAAGGATACAGGCCAAGGCGCATCGTTCCGCCAAGGTCCTCGATATCCTTCTGCTCTGGAAGCAGGTCGATGACCGGATAAGGCGTCGTCGGATGAATTTCCGAGCTGTTCGCGCCTTCGAGTCCTACCACCGAGCGGGCGTATTCGACAACGGCCACCTGCATGCCGAGACAAATGCCGAAGAACGGGATTTTGTTCTCGCGCGCGTAACGGATCGCCGTCACCTTGCCTTCGATGCCGCGGTCGCCGAAGCCGCCAGGCACCAAAATGCCTTGAACGCCGGAAAGCAGCTCGTCCGCGTTATGGTCGGATACTTCCTCCGCATTGACCCAGCGGATCTTAACTTCGGTATTGCAGTCGATTCCGGCGTGGCCCAGCGCTTCGACAATGCTGAGATAAGCGTCGTGCAAAGCGACGTATTTGCCGACAATCGCAATTTCGGTCATCGTCTTAAGCGACTTCACCCGGCCTACAAGGTTTTCCCACTCCGTCATATCCGGTTCATTCGTGGACAGCTTCAGGTGGTTGACGACAATGTCGTCAAGCCCTTGCTCACGCAGCATCAACGGCACTTCGTATAGAGTCTCGGCGTCGATGCACTCGATCACGGCGCCCGGATCGACATCGCAGAACTGCCCCAGCTTGCGCTTCATATCCTCAGTCAGCGGATGCTCCGTCCGGCAGACGATCACATGCGGCTGGATACCGATGCTCCGCAGCTCTTTGACGCTGTGTTGGGTCGGCTTCGTTTTCACTTCGCCAGCCGCTTTCAAATAAGGAATGAGTGTGACGTGAATATACATGACGTTTTCACGGCCGATGTCGCTCTTGATCTGACGAATCGCTTCAAGGAAAGGCAAGCTCTCGATATCGCCTACCGTACCGCCGATCTCGGTAATGACGACGTCCGAATGCGCTTCGCGTCCGGCGCGGAATACCCGCTCCTTGATTTCGTTCGTAATGTGCGGGATGACCTGAACGGTCCCGCCCAAATATTCGCCGCGGCGCTCTTTGGCAATGACGGAGGAATACACTTTCCCCGTAGTGACATTGCTGTTTTTCGACAGGTTGATGTCGATAAAACGTTCGTAATGTCCGAGGTCAAGATCTGTTTCCGCGCCGTCGTCGGTGACAAACACTTCCCCATGCTGGTAAGGACTCATCGTTCCCGGGTCCACGTTAATGTAAGGATCGAACTTCTGGATCGTGACCTTCAGTCCGCGGTTTTTGAGCAGTCTTCCAAGCGATGCGGCCGTGATGCCTTTGCCTAAGGAGGAAACGACGCCTCCGGTCACGAAAATGTACTTTGTCATCTGTAATACCTCCCAAAAGTTTTGCATCCCGATCCAAGATAAAAGGCTCCGACGTCCTTATCTTAAAAGGATAAGCACGTTTATCAAGGTTGATACGAAGCGATAAGTTACGAAAACTTATCAAATTTTTCCAACAAAAAAAAGAAAAAGCCCCCGTAAATAGGGGGCACTTTTTCATCAAAAGTCATTAAGGTTCGTAATGTTCCATCTAAAGCCCAGAAAATAGTTTACTCTGAACGATCCCGGCTGTCAAGGACAAGCCTATTTTATTTCTTGTCGCCCTTGTCGCCCTTATCGTCCTGGTCGTCTGTACGATCGTCGTCATCGCCCAAATCTTCCGGGTCCTCTTCAGACTCTTCCCCGTCCAACGCGTCGCCCAGGTTCTCTTCCTCGAGTTCTTCGTCTTCGAAAAACTCGGTTTCTTCCTCAGCTTCTTCTTCCGCGTCAAAATCGTCGTCGCGAGGCGTATCGAACGAATCGTATTCTTCTTCGACGAACACGTCTTCTTCCTCGGTGTACAGTTCCTCGTCGTCGAGATCGTCATCCTCGTCGTTAATGATGCGCGGACGCTTGCCGCTGCCCACCGTATCCTCGGACTTCTCGACAGGATACCAGCGTTTCAATCCCCACAGATTGGTGCCGACGCACGCAAAGCGGCCGTCGATATTAATCTCCGTATATAATTGCGCAATGACCTGCATGACTTCGTCATCGGACAGACCTTTGATTTTGGCAATCTCCGTCATCAAATCCCGATAGTAATACGGCGTATTGGCCGCTTTCAGAAGCTCAAAGGCGAGATCGACCATAGGCATTTCCTTGGCTTGCTCTGCGCCGATTTTAAGCAGTAAGTTTTGAGCACTCATTTCGGGGCACATCCCTTCCAACGTCTTTAACTACCACTAAACTATCCACTATCATCAATAAGTAAACCTTATTTTATGTAAAAAAGCAACTGGCCGCGCGGCATTTCCCGAAATGGAAACAAGGACCGCAACGGCAGCTCCTTCGCGCTCGGCGCCATCCGCTGCAGGCGTGATCCTTGTTCCGACTGTACCCGCAAAAGACAAGGAACCCGTCGCCCGCTGTCTTTTGCCCCTGCTGAATGAAAGACGGAGGAGTGCCAGACCCTCCCCTAGTTATGGTATGTGCCCGCTTTCGCTTTGACACGGTCACGCACCTAATTATTTTTTGAATAAGGCCATGCGCTCATACGGAAGCTTTCGGTCCCTCATACGATACAAAAAGGAATTTCCGAGCCTGTGGGAGGGAACGACATGAATCCGTCGACGTTCGTGTCATGGCTTCACGAAGCCATGGAAGGCCCCGAGGGTACCGAAAAGCGGCATATTATCCGGTTTCTGAACGTCCGGGACTATGCCGCTTTCGCCCGGCAAATCGGCCAGCAACGGAAATCGCTGCCCCTACTGCATCTGATTCAGCCGCTCCGTCTTATCCGCGCCATCTCCTGCACGCTTCGGACCGGCAGCGAAGCGGTTTCGGCCCCTTTTATCCGCTCAATCGAACCGGATACGCGCATCAAGCTGCATGCCCTGGGCCATGCTTCGTCCGCTCTGCCTTCCGGCGAAGAAAAAAAATCGCCCGCCAAGGCCGTCATCCCTTGGGGAATCCGCCATATTCGGGCCCCGCAGGCGTGGAACAAATCGCGCGGGGAACGAATCCGCATCGGCGTCATCGATACGGGCGCGGATTATACGCATCCCGATCTTCGCCATTGTTTGTCGCGAGGCGTCAATATTTTGAACCGTCAGCTGCCGCCGGTTGACGACAACGGCCACGGCACGCATATCGCGGGTACGATCGCGGCGTACACCCGGCACCGGGGCATTATCGGCGTGGCGCCGCAGGCCATTCTTCATCCGGTAAAGGCTTTCGATCAGCACGGCGGGGCGTTCGTCTCCGATATTATCGGAGGCATTGACTGGTGCGTCTCCAGCGGCGTCGATATCATCAATATGAGCTTCGGTATGAAAACGTACAGCAAAGCGCTGGAAGCGGCGGTGCTCAGCGCCTACCGGAGCGGCATCATCGTCGTAGCCTCCTCGGGCAACGAAGGCAATCAGGCCGAGGTCGACTACCCCGCCCGGCTGCGGCAAGTGATCGCCGTCGGAGCGACGACCCGCAAAGGCCGGATTGCCCCCTTCAGCAATATCGGCAAACAGATTAACATTTATGCGCCCGGGGAAAAAGTATACTCCACCTGGCTGCGGGGCAAGTATCACGAGCTCAGCGGAACATCCATGGCAACCTCCCATGTCACGGGGGTTATCGCGCTGATGCTTGCGAGAAGGCCCGGTCTCAAGCCGCTGCGAATTAAAAATTTGCTACGCAAGCATGCCCGCTATATCATAAAATCGCGCAAAACGATAATCGGCGCCAAGGAAATTCACGCCTTTCGAAGCGTATCCGCCGTATCCAAATAAACGTTCACTCCGGTACGGGGACGGCGGTCAGACATATGCTGCAGCGTTCGGGCGCTTGCCCCATCACCGACAGCTCATAGCTCCAGCGGACGTCAAGCAGAGTGTCCGGTCCTTCTGCGGCAACATCCAGCGTTTGGGTGACCGTCTCCAACTCAATCCGCCCTTGAGAGGTCCGAAGATAGCCGTAATGCCGCCGGTCCGGAGCGAACGTCTGCTCGAAAGATACGTCCCCGTGCCGGATAATCCGCACTTCCCCCTGTTCCACCCGGACGGTCGTTACCGTACGGCCCATCTCCGCTTCCGGAGGCTCCGCATACCGGAGGTACGCGTGCCGTCCTTTTGGGAACCATTCGCCTATCATCTGTCTCACGATCCGTTCCCCGCCGCTGTCGCTTTCCAGCGTAATGCGTACGGCCCGCTTGCCGGCGCCGGGCTGCTGTTTTTCCGTCATTTCGCTTTCTCTCCCGTCCTGCTGTGATCTTCCTATTGTACAAAAAAAAGAAGTCCGCGGACAGGACTTCTTCCGTTCCCGGACAAGCCCGGACCGGGCAAGAGGCGGCGGTTTGCAAGATTCCTTATTCTTGCTAAGATGGTATAGTCAGCATGATCGGCCTCCGTTTATGGAAACCAAATGAAGCCTTCCTACGTCTGTAATAGTAAGTTTCGGCAGTTGCAAAGGACCGCCGATCAATCCATCCCGAGGAGATTGCTTATTCCCATGGATTTCAACGAAAGCAACCTCAATACAAAGTTGTCAAGAAGATCGTTTCTGAAAACATTGACGTTAACCGCCGCCGGACTCATTGCCCTGCCCGGGGCCACCTACGGATATGCCCGTTACGCCGAGCCGAAATGGCTGGAAGTTACAGAATATACACTTTCTTTCGCAAGACTGCCCCAACAGATGGACGGAATAAAAGTAGTCCAGTTCAGCGACGTGCACCTCGGCTTTCATTTTGATACGAAGGACTTGTCGGAACTGATCGGACTGATCAACCGGATTCAACCGGATATCGTATGCTTTACCGGAGATCTGGTGGACCATACCGTCGGACCCGACGGTGACGCCTACGCCCGCGTACTCTCGGAGCTTAAGCCTCCGCTGGGTAAATATGCAGTGCTGGGTAACCACGATTTTAAAGAACCCCGGCAAGTCCGATCTCTATTAAAAAGCGCTGCTTTCGAGCTCCTGACCAATAAGATGGTCCGGATTCAACATCAGGGAAGCAGCATGGTCATGGCAGGCGTAGACGACCAATGGAAAGGAAATCCAGACATCGACAAAGCGCTGGCCCGCGTTAAACCGGAGGACTTCGTCATTTTGCTGTCGCATTGCCCCGATTTTGCTGATATTGCCGTACGCTATTCGGTGGACTTTCAGCTGTCAGGACATAGCCACGGAGGTCAAGTGCGACTGCCGTTCTACGGGCATGTGATGACGCCGAAATTCGGAAGGAAATATGTCCTCGGGCATTACGTTCTTGGCGCTGGCAAACTGCAGTTGTTCGTCAACCGGGGCATCGGCGTTTCCACGCATCCCGTCCGCTTTCTATGCCGTCCGGAGCTCACGGTGTTTACTTTGCGAAAAGGGTAAAGCGGCGCAGCAAAGCCCCCAGCCCCAATACCGCCATAGCCCCGAACAGTTCGAGCTCCATATCGTGCTGCGCGTCCCACGGATCGCCTTGCGATCCGAGAAACAGCGCGCCCATCTCCGGGGCCACCAATCCGGCGACCCACATCTCGATCAATTCGTAAAATGCGCCGGTGGCCAGCACGACGGCGACGGCAAGCGCATCCGCTGCAAATCCTCTCAAGCCCGCGAGCCTCATAAGCGCCTCCCGGATCGGCCCGGCCAGCAGCACTCCATAAGCCAGATGCACCAGCCGGTCATAAGGCAGACGCCCCCCGCCGAACAGCAGCTGCAGCAGCGGATCGATCGGCGTCGCGCCGTAGGAGCCGTGCGACCCGTACGTATGAAGCGCCAAAAACAAAGCAATCCCCACATAAGAACCGTGACTGAGCGGAAACCATCGGTAGGTTCCGATCAGCACCCCCACGCACAGAAAGACCAGCAAATTTTCCAGCAGCCAGTCGAACCGGTTTGCCGGCGCTATCGCCATCCATGCCCAGAATACCCCATACGCCAGCAGGACGATTACCGGAAACGCAGGTTTTGTTGTTGCCGCTAATGATTTTGCCGCATTCAAACGTAAGCCCCCTCTCTTGTTGGCTCTATTGTAGGCCGCGCCAACGGGAGGGATAAGTACTAACTTCGCCTAGTACCGGGCGGGAAACCAACGCAAAAAGCCGCCATGCTTCCCGTAAGGGGGCAACATGGCGGCGGCACTTCCGCGTTGTTCGATTACTTCACCAAGCCGAGCAGCATTTCGCGAATCAGCTTGCTGGCGACGATCTGGGTCTGCTCCGTCGGGTCGTAGGCCGGGGCCACTTCGACGAGATCGGCGCCGACGAAGTTCAATTCAGAGGCGGCCATCGCATGAATCGCCGCGAGCAGCTCCTTGGACGTGATGCCGCCCGCCTCGGCGGTACCGGTGCCTGGGGCGCACATCGGATCGAGCACGTCGATGTCGATTGTCAAATAAACCGGACGTCCAGCCAGCTCCGGCAGCACCTTCTTGAGCGGCTCCAACACCTCGAACGGATGGAAGTTGATATTCTCGCGTCCGAATTGGAATTCCTCGCGGGAGCCGGAACGGATGCCGAATTGGTATACGTTCTTGCCGCCCATGAGCAGCGCTGCTTTGCGGACCGGCGTCGAGTGGGACAACGGCTCGCCCTCGTACTGCTCGCGCAGATCGGCATGCGCATCGATGTGAATAAGTGCAAGATCTGGATATTTCGCGTATACTTCTTGGATGACCGGCCACGAAACGAGATGCTCGCCGCCAAGGCCGAGCGGGAATTTGCCGTCGGCCAGAAGTCCGCGCACGTATTCGCCGATAATATCGAGGCTGCGGCCCGGGTTGCCGAACGGCAGCAGCAAGTCGCCTGCGTCGAAATAAGTGATGTCTTCCAGGCTTTTATCCAAATACGGGCTGTATTCCTCCAGACCGATCGACACCTCGCGGATGCGCGAAGGGCCGAACCGGGAGCCGGGACGGAAGCTGACGGTATAATCCATCGGCATACCGTAGATGACGGCGCGGGACGCCGCATAGTCGTCTGAGCTCAGAATGAACACGTTGCCGGAATATTTTTGATCGAGTTTCATGTGTCGTTGGTCTCCTCCGCTTACTTCGTCAAATCTTCCACGAATTTCGGTAATACGAAAGCCGCCTTATGCAGACGCGGCGAATAGTACTTCGTGTCGATCTCCGGAATTTTCGTTTCGTCGACGGCGAGCGGATCGTGCTTTTTGCTGCCCATGGTGAAGGTCCAGAGGCCGCTCGGATACGTCGGGATGTTCGCGCAGTAGACGCGGACGATCGGGAAAATTTGCTTCACGTCGCGGTTGACGTTTTGGATCAGATCCGCTTTGAACCACGGATTATCCGTTTGGGCCACGAAAATGCCGTCCTCCTTCAGTGCGTCGTAGATGCCTTTATAAAAGCCCTGGGTGAACAGGTTCACCGCCGGACCGACCGGCTCGGTGGAATCGACCATAATCACGTCGTACGTGTTCTTATGATCGTGAATGTGCATGTAGCCGTCGTTCACGATCACTTCCACGCGCGGGTTGTCCAGTTCGCCTGCGATGGTCGGCAGGTACTGCTTGGAGTACTCGATGACTTTGCCGTCGATGTCGACCAGCACCGCTTTTTCCACTTCCGGGTGCTTCATGACTTCGCGGATCACGCCGCCGTCGCCGCCGCCGACCACGAGCACGTGCTTCGGATTCGGATGCGTATAGAGCGCCGGATGCGCAACCATCTCATGGTAGACGAACTCGTCCTTCACGGTCGTCATGACCATACCGTCGAGCACGAGCATGGTGCCCCATTCTTCCGTTTCGATCATCGCGAGATCCTGGAAGTCGGTTTTTTCGGTGACGTGCGTTTTGCTGATTTTCGCCGTAATGCCGAAGTTATCGGTTTGTTTCTCCGTGTACCATAATTCCATATGTAATTCCACCTTTCGTTCGGTTCGTTAGGGCCGGCCGTACAAGGGCCGGAAGACGGGCGGACATCTGCTTTTTCCAAGGTTTCAGCTTGTCTCTGGCATGTCAAATTGTATTATAGAGTATCTCCCCAAAATTGCAAATACAAAGAGGGGCGTTCCGCCCGTTTTACGAAAAAATTTAACGTTTCCGCTTATCCCGCGTGAATAGGCGATGCTATGTTTTTCCATACTGGGAATAGAGACGAAACGCATCGGCGGAAAGACGGAAGGAGCTGACGGAACGTGTCGGACGTGCCCAAAAAACAGCCTGCGCCGGAAGACAGTGGAGCGTTCCGCTTCGCCCGGCGACTTAAAGCGTGGCTGTCGTTTTCGTTTACGTGCCTGCTGCTTGGCGCCGGAATCATGATCGTGCTGCTGCTGTTCATGCGCTCGCAGGCGCTTCCCGTATCCAAGACGGAGACGGCGTCGGAGATGTACGACGTGCACGGCGAATTGATCGAAGCGTACGGCGCGGTGAAAAACCGGCAGAGCGTATCACTGCGGGACATTTCCCCGAAGCTGCTCGAAGCGACGCTGGCCGTGGAGGACCGCACGTTCTACCAGCACTACGGGTTCGATCCGAAGGGGATCGTTCGGGCGGCCTGGGTCAACCTGCAGCATATGTCCAAGGTGCAGGGGGCCGGCACGATCACGCAGCAGCTCGCGCGCAATCTGTACTTGTCGCACGAGCGGACGTGGAGCCGCAAAATCAAGGAAACGTATTACGCCGTGCAGATGGAACTGCAAATGAGCAAGGACCAAATTTTGGAGCAATATTTGAATCAAATTTATTACGGGCATGCGACGTACGGCATCGGGGCGGCGGCGAAGCTCTTCTTCGGGAAAGAGGCCAAGGACCTGACGCTGGCCGAAAGCTCACTGCTCGCCGGCATCCCGAAAGGACCGCGTTATTATTCGCCTTATTACGATATGGACAGTGCGCTCGACCGGCAAAAAACGGTGCTGCAGACGATGGTGGAAGCCGGTTACATCCCGCAAAGCGAGGCGGACCAAGCGGCGAAAGAGAAGCTGCACATTCTGCCGCTGGAGGAGCATAAAAAAGCGGTGACGGCTCCCTACTTCCGCGACTATGTGCGGGGTGCGGCAGCCGATCTGCTTGGCCTCGAAGACAAGGAATTCGTCGAAAGCGGCCTGCGGATTTATACGACGCTGGACTTAAAGGCGCAGGCCGTTGCCGAGGAGGTCGTAGCGAAGCAGCTGGAAAAATATCCGGAGCTGCAGGCGGCGCTAGTCGCCATCGATCCGCGGACCGGGTACGTCAAAGCGATGGTCGGTGGACGCAATTACGCCCAAAACCAATACAATCGGGCACTGTCCAGCACACGGCAGCCGGGGTCGTCATTCAAGCCGATCGTGTATTTGACGGCGCTGAAGGAAAAAGGATTCACTCCGGGCACTCGCTTCAAAAGCGAGCCGACGACATTCACCTACGATCAGGGACGGCAAACGTATACGCCGAACAACTTCGGCAGCGCCTATTACGATTGGATCGATATGAGGAC
This sequence comes from Paenibacillus sp. MZ04-78.2, assembly GCF_024213375.1. Classification (GTDB taxonomy): domain Bacteria; phylum Bacillota; class Bacilli; order Paenibacillales; family NBRC-103111; genus Paenibacillus_G. The sequence continues at coordinate 21,563 of NZ_JANAVJ010000029.1, forward strand.
GGCTATCGCCAAATCGGACAACATCTACGCCGTGCATTCGGTGCTGGAAGCGGGGCCGGACCGCGTCATTGACATGGCCCGCCGGATGGGGATCACGAGTCCGATGAAGCCGATGCCTTCGCTCGCGCTGGGCACGTTCCCCGTCAGCCCTTACGAGATGGCTTCGGCCTTCGGTATCCTCGCCAACCAAGGCGTGCGCGTCGAGCCGACGGCTATCGTGCGCATCGAGGACCGCCGCGGGCGGGTGCTGTACGAGGCGAATCCGAAACAGGAAACGGTCATTGAGCCCCCATATACCTATGTGCTGACGCAGTTGATGGAGAGCGTCTTCGATCAAGGCGGCACAGGCAGCCGCGTGTCCAGCGTGCTCAAGCGCCCCGTAGCGGGTAAAACCGGCACGACGGACACGGACGCCTGGCTCGTCGGCTATACGCCCGAGCTGTCGACCGCCGTCTGGGTGGGCTACGACAAAGGGCGCAACATCAACAACGTCGAGTCACACCTGGCCGCCCCGCTCTTCGCAGAGTTTACGGAGCGGACGCTGGAATCGGTGCCGCCGAAGCTGTTCCCGGTACCGGAGGGCGTCGTGAGCGTCTACGTCGACCCGGCGACAGGCAAGCTGGCGAACGACGACTGTCCGGGCTCGCGGCTGGAAACGTTCATTCAAGGAACGGAGCCGACGGAATACTGCACGCAGCAGCCCGGGAAGAGCGACGCGGGCAAAGCCGGCAAAGGAAAGCAGAAGCGCTCCTGGTGGGAAGACCTGAAGCGCTGGTGGAGCAACTAAAAACCGGGGGACGAATGAGGCTGGAAATGGGGCGGAAAGCCTTCTGATAGCGGAAACACAAAAAGGCAGACCTATGGTCTGCCTTTTTGCTGTCCTAGTATATGATGCATATACTAGCCATTAGTATACATCGTTATTGTAAACGGTTCAATAACCGTCACATAATGTACAAAAAATTAATTGGTTAGCGCTTCATGCAGCGCTGCTTCGGAACGCTGCCACATGTCCGGATCGTTATCGACCAGCAATTGCTTCAGCGCCGCTTTTTGCTCCGGACCGAGATTATCCAGCATGATGCGGCGTTTAAGCGCATAATCCATCCGGTTCACATGTTCGACGAGCAGCTTCCAGCCCTTGCGCGCTTCGGTATCGACCCGCATCTCGCAGGAGGTGACGCCGGCATAGTACTTGCCCTCTTCCTTAAAATCGACTGCCACCCATACGATCCAGCACGGACGGCCGTTCGGCACTTCCTCGGCGTTTACGGTAAACTTGATGCCTTTCTCCACCTTGCTCTTCGCGTGCAGCGCCCCCAGATCGAGATACGCCTCCGCGCCGTCGATAATGACGCTGGAGAGCTGGCTCAGGTCGATGGAGCCCTGTCCGAAGCCGCGGTGTTTCGTCTCCTTGTTGCTGATGATGTTCAAGGTCGGCAGCTTCTTCTTCGTGTCCGCCGCCTGCGTGTTTTGTTCATTTATATCCATCCGTGCACCACCTGTTTCACGTGATAATAAGCTATTCCAAAATATCCCGAGCCGCTGCAACCAAGCGGCAGCCTGAACTGCGGATATCAAAATTGTACTAAAAAGCGGCTCCCCCGGCAAGTTCGGCTCATGCGAAGAGCTATCGATTCTTTTTCGGTACCGTAGAAATAATCCTCGTCCCCCCCACATATACATGCTGTAGATGCTTGTCAACGGGGTGAATATTGGATGAAACTACGACTCGGCTACCGAATCGCAACATGGGGCTCGATCTTTGCTCTTACCTTCACGGCCACGCTGCTGACGAACGTCCTGCCGGAATCCGGCCCGCAGCCGCTCAAGCCGGCAGCGGGATGGATGCTGCCGGCAGATGCCGCCATGCCTTCCGTCTTTCCTGCAGACGAACCGGCGAACCCGCTGACGATGCTCAAGCCCGTCCCTTCGATGACGGGGCGCGCCGTCGTCGCCGCGCCCCGCTGGCCTTCCGCCAAAGGACAAGCGGACGGCTCGTCTACGGGCATCTTCCTGCCCTCCGGCGGGGCGCTCCCGGCCAGCGCGCGTCTGAACGAGCCGGCCGCGCCTCCGCCCGCTCCGCCAAGCTTGCCTGCACGCCCAGCGGAGAAGCCCGCTCCGAAGCCGCTTAGCGAGCGAATCGTGGAATATCATCTAAGTGCGGAGCTGGACGCCCAGGGCAAATCGATCCGCGGCACTTCGGCATTGACTTGGAAAAACCCTGGGAGCGTCCCCGTTCAGGAATTGTATTTTCATTTGTATCCGAACGCCTTCGAATCGAAGAAATCGACCTTCATGAAGGAGTCCGGCGGAAAGCTGCGGCAGGACGCGAGCAAGGAAGGCAGCTTCGGAGGCATGACCGTCAGCTCGATCAAGACGCTGGACGGCAACGAAATCGAGCTCAGCGACCGGATCGAATACGTCCAGCCGGACGACGGCAACAAAGATGACAGAACGCTGATCAAGGTGCCGCTGCCCAAAGCGGTCGCACCCGGCGAGAAGGTGACGCTGCGCACCGATTTTTCGGTCAAGCTGCCGCAGGTGTTCGCCCGGATGGGGTATGCCGGAGATTTCGTCATGGCCGGCCAATGGTTTCCGAAAGTGGCCGTCTACGAACCCAAAGGTGTCCGCGGGCGGGCGGACGAAGGCTGGAACCTGCACCAGTATCACGGCAACTCGGAATTTTATGCGGACTTCGGCATCTTCGACGTTAAGCTGAAGGTTCCCTCCGCTTATACCGTAGCGGCCACCGGCTTTCCCACCAAACCTGTCGCCGACGACGGCAAAACGAGAACCTACACCTTCTATGCCGATGACGTGCATGATTTCGCTTGGTCGGCCTCGCCGCATTTCGTTTTTTTCGAAGAGCCCTACGCGACTCCCCATCTGCCCGGCGTCCGCATCAAGCTGTATCTCGATCCGAAGCACGAGCGTCTCAAGGCCCGCTACATGACCGCCGCCAAAAAAGCGCTCGCCCGCTACTCCCAATGGTACGGCAGCTATCCGTATTCGACCTTGTCGATCGTCGTGCCGCCCGCAGACGGCAACGGCGCCGGAGGCATGGAGTATCCGACGCTCGTGACCGCCTGGGGAGCTGCTGAAGAAAACCCGACGCTGGAGCTTGAACGGGTCGTCGTGCACGAAATCGGCCATCAGTTCTGGTACGGGATGGTAGCCAGCAATGAATTCGAGGAAGCGTGGCTCGACGAAGGCTTCACCTCGTATGCCGAAGACCGGATCATGGAGGCGGAATACGGCGTACGCCCGAACCTGCTCGTCGAATCGAGCTACATTACGAATCCGGCGGCGCTCAAGCTGCATTCATGGCACTACGGCGGACACCATCAATACGCCGAGAACGTCTACACCCGCGCCAAGCTTGTGCTTAAGGCGATGGAACGGCAGGCCGGGCTGGAGACTATGGATAAAATTATGCGCACCTATTTCCAGCGCTGGAAGTTCAAGCATCCGGGGACGGCCGATTTTCAAAAGACGGTCGAGGACGTAACGAAAACAAGCTGGCAGGAATTTTTCCATCAATACATCTATAACGGCATGATGGTCGACTACGCCGTCACCGGAATTAAGGTCCGGAAAGCAGCCGAAAACGGACCGCCCGTCTATGAGAACAGCGTGCAGTTGCGCAAGCTGGGCGGAACCTACCACAATGTGCCGATCCGCTTTCACTTCGCCGACGGCTCGGAGCTGGATAAGACGTGGGACGGTATCGACAGCGAAGTGATCATGAAGCTGAATCACGCCTCTCCGCTCGCTTGGGTATCGCTCGACCCGCAGCATTCGATCGTACTGGAAAACAAGCGGATCAACAACTTTATGAAAACGGTGGTCGACACCAAGCTGTCCGTTCGCTGGAACATGGGGATCGTCAAATTTTTGGAGACCTTATTCGGCTGGGTCGTCTGGTGAGGTGATGAACATGTGGAATCGGATCAAAAAGGGCTGGGCCATCGCCTGGCATCAGCCGTTCGCCGTCTTCGCGCTATTCTTGTACAATCTGCTCTGGGGCGTCGTCTTGTATAAACTCATTCAGTCGGTCGTGCTTCCCCTCCTTCACCGGTATCCCGGCGGAGCGCTTCCCGGCGAATCGGTGCGGCTGTTCTGGGTAGAGGGACAGTTTCAGTTGATGAAAACCGACCTGATCGTACCGTACCTGTGGACGGGGTTCGGCCTGCTTGGGCTCCGGATGCTGCTGCATCCCGCGCTGAACGCAGGAGTCTTCTACTCCCTTCGGCACAGGGAGTTGAATGCAGGCTACCGATTTGTGGCCGGCATCCGCAAGCTGTACTTCCCGTTCCTCGGGCTGTATGCGCTCCAGCTCGCTCTGTCGCTCGGCCCGCTTTACTGGCTCGCACCTCACGCCGCGAAGCAATTCGCCATCCATCTATCCTACGCTTCTCTAGGGCAAGCGCTGCTGCCCGCCTTGGCCTTGTACGCCGCCTACCTGTTCCTGCTGCAGCTGTTGTTCCTGTTCCTGCAGATCGGCAAAGCGGACGGAAGGTCCGCACTGTACACGCTGTTGTTCGCTTTCCGGCATCTGCCGGTCATCGCGCTGGCCGCGCTGGCGGTCGCCTCTCTGTCACTTGTGCTGTCCGCCGCCGTGATGGTGTCGTCTTTCTGGTGGGCGGGCTTCGCAGCGCTCGTTCTCATGCAGGCGTACCGGCTGGTGCAAATGTTTTTCAAGGTATGGGCGATCGGCACGCAGTATGCACTTTGGGCGGAGAAGGCCTAGCCGGGAGCCCGGCTAAACGTAAAATAATGCCAAAACACAGGAACGTCATCTTCCGAAAGCGCCGGGAGATGACGTTTTTTGGGGCCTGTAAGCAAAAAGTTTCATAAATAAACATTGATTATGTGACAATTATGTGACAATAGGAGGAAAACGTCATGTTTACTCGAATATATGTAGTCGGAATTAAAAAAGAAAATTTTGCCGAATTTCTGTTCGCAGGAAACGGGGGATCCATTTTTGGGTGAATTGATCTCGCTGTAGAGTGATCATAGGGAACCTTCAACCGAACCCTCAAGCTAACCTCGTAGGCACCGGAAGGGGAAACTTCTTTGAAAAAGCTTGTAGGTTTTGCATTTTCTTTAACCCTGTTTTGCAGCATTTCGGTCGGCAGCGTCTTTGCAGAAACCCCACTAAGCTCAGCGGTTAACGAGGCTATGGGCACGCCTTACAAATACTCGGGCACCACGACCAAAGGCTTCGATTGCTCGGGCTATACTGCGTGGGTATTCGACAAATTCGGCGTCGATCTGCCGCATACGTCCAAAGGCCAAGCCGAGCTTGGTACCGAGGTGACCAAAGATCAGCTTCGTCCCGGCGATCTGGTGTTCTTCAACACCGACGGCAAAGGGATTTCCCATGTAGGCGTATACGTAGGCGGAGGCAAGTTCTATCACTCCGCTACGGATCAAGGCGTCACCGTTACGAAACTTAGTGAATCCTACTACGCGAAGCGTTACGTCACAGCAAAGCGCGTCCTGACGGACGAGCAGTACAAGCAAGTGATGACGGACAAGTAAAGTAATGACCTGAACGGAAGTTTCCCGTACCTTCGAAAGCCCTCAGCGTTTGCCTGTTCTGCGTTCGTTCCAATCGAACAGCCGACCAGACAAGCCTGCAGGGCTTTCTGTCATTTGCGATGGACACCTGTTGGAGCGCCACAAAAACAGAGCTGCCTGCCGTCATTCGACGGAGACAGCTCTGTTTTTGTGATACGCTCTGCGACGTCGACCCACTCCGGGCTGTGCCGCCATTTATGGCAAATTAGAGAGTATAGCTGCGAGGCGCTTCCTCATAGATTGTATCAACATTTTGATTTTTCAATTCCTGATAGAAGGCGGCCCGCGACGCGTAGATGTATGGATACACCCACAGCAAGCCGATGAGGAGCGAAATTATCCCGAGCAGATACCATCCGATAAAGCTCAAGTAAAGCATGAACAGCCGGCTCTTGTGCCCGTTCATCATCTCCTTGCTTTGACGCAAGGCATCGGTGGCCGTTATTTCCGGATTATCGCGCATAATGAAATACGCTTGGGAGTAGCTTAGAGCCGCAATAATCCCTGGTACAAAAAGAAGAAGCGACCACAGGAAAATAAAGATGTTCGATAGAATATTCAAGCCTATGGCATTCCCGAACTGGCGTTTATTGAACCCGTCAAATAAATTTTCGACAGATGTCAATTTACCACGAACCGTATCCAGGAAATAACTGTACATCCCGAGCGTCAAGGGTCCGACGCCGATCAGTCCAAGAATCGGAATATTGACCAACATGGAAAGAATCGCTCCATAAATGATAAAGCCAAGAACCGCGTTCACCCAGTTCCCTTGCAAGCTTTCCCTCGCCATCCGGCGAAGCTCTGAATTTGTCAGCATTCCCAAACTTCCACTCCCGCTAAAAAATTTTTACGTGCACTCAACGGTTACTCGTCTATTCGGCATGTACTCTATAATATCTGGTAAAAGCAGGACATTTCAATGTGATTTTCGACACAAATCGTCAAAATTTCCGGTGAATTAGACTATCAAAGCCTTGCTGGGAAAAAACGCAAAAAGAGCTGCGGCAGTCGCCCGATGGCGGCCTGCTACAGCTCTATCAATCCGCGTCCCCTGCGGCTTTTTCGATTTATTCCCTATTCGCTCCTCTCAGCTCTCGGTACGCTGTCAATGCCTTCGGGGATTTAGAGCGTATCCCTCACTGCCCGCCAGCGGCCTTCGATGGGACGAGCGAGTTTTGAGACGCATCCCAGCGCCATGGGATCGATCGGCCCTGCAGATGTACGCCGCCGTACCACTCATCGGTTCCGTTTAGAGCAATCCAATCCTCTTCCCCATCCAGCACCTTTCTGCCCGCTTCCGTTAAGGCAACCGTACTTCGACGTAACGACGACGCCGAGTCCTTATAGCCGGGAAAAGCGTCCAAGCCTTCGAGCTTCAGCAAGGGGTGCGGACCTTGCGACAGTTTAGCCAAACGGTGCCAATATTGAATATCTCCCATGCCCAGCCCATGAAGCTTATTTCCTATATGATCGAACAAGTCCAGCGGAGAAGTCATGCCGCCGCGGACCATCTCCAGTGTGGTTTGTTCTACAATGCCAAGTCCGTTCCGGGTCGAAGGAAACCGCGATAAATGAAGCCGAAAGGCGTCCTGCACATAGGGCAGCGCAGAGGTATCCCCCTCTTCAAGCAGCTCAACTAACTTGTCCGGTTCCGGGGCGCAGTAAGCCTCCCAGACGGTTTTGCCCAGTTCGAGCTGTTCTTTGCCAACGGTTTGCCAAGTGCCCGACAAGGTCGCCATTTGGTTCACGGACAGCTGCCCCAATCCCCGAAAAAGCTCGATTCCCGGGAAGGCTCCAATACACAGCAGGCTTAGCTTCGTAGCGCCTAACGACTGCTGCGCGAACCAATGCAGCAAGCAGCACAGCATCGTCTGATCGAACAAATCATGTTCGAACCACAGCACGATTTCCTCGTAGTTGCGAAAATCTGCGCGTACCTTCTCCTGCTCTTCGCTTGAACGTGTAAATTCCGCACTCGGAATTCCCATGGATTGCTCCAAATAGCGTGCTCGGACGGATCGGTTGGCCCCCGCCATCGAATCGGTAAATACCGGTCCTTCGGGATATAGCTCTCTCCATACAAGAATATCGCCTTGAACGACGCCCTGCCGCAGCTTCTCCGCGACGACATCGCCATTGACAATGTGCAGCATTCGTTTTCCTCCTTCGTATAATTGATGAAATACGGAGACGAAGTCGGTTACGGGGAGCGTTCCTTTCAGCTTCGCGCGGGCATCGAACAGCCGCTTTTTCAACGTCGGAACAGGCGTCCCTGAATAAGCGGAAATCTCTTGAAGAGTGTAGCCGTGAAAATAAAACAGTTGGACCGCCATACGCAAGCCGGGCGACAAAGCAGCTATGGAATCATGCAGCCATTGCTGCAACTCTTTTCTTTCGACAATATCCGGTACGCTTGGCTGTCCCCCGGCCGTTTGGACCATTTGGTCGAACGGCACCGTCGGATGCCGCTTCTTCCGCACCAGACGGTTGCATTGACGAATCACGATCGTTTTGAACCATCCGGGAAAAGCCTCCGCTTCCTTCAGCTTGCGCAAATGGATAAAAGCTTCCGCAAACGACTCCTGCACGGCATCCTCCGCCAAAAAGGAGTCACGCAGTCTCTCGTACGCCACCGCATGAGCCATCGCTGTGAATCGCCTGACGATAAGGTCAAACGCTTCCCGGTCTCCCTGTTTTGCCTGTTCAATCCAGTGCAGCATGTGAGTTTCGTCCCCTTTCATCGCCGCTCCAGTATAAGGTGCCGAAGGAGGGCACAAAGGTTACAAAAGCTTTTCGCATGTCGCAATTCAGTCAAAGTAGTTGAGACTCATGGCCTCCCGAACCTCTTTCATCGTTTCTTGGGCTATTCCGCGGGCGCGCTGAGTCCCGGCCATTAAGATGTCGTCAACGACATCCGGTCTTGCGGCATAATAAGACCTGCGCTCCCGCATGGGTTCAATAAGTTGTTCTAATGTTGATGTGATAAGCCTCCAGAAGCACAAATGTTTCATATTGCTCCTGCAGCGTAACCCGATTTTTCAAGCTGCCGACGTAATGGCCAAGGTGATTGATCCATGGTATATTGAATATACCAAGAAACCGTATCTTTTTGTAACTGATGGGCGATACTTCCATTTGCTAAGGAACGGTTTCTTTTTGTTTTACCATTGTAAAAAGGAGCACTGAGATAATTTTATATGCGATCGAGTTGCAAAAAAACAATCCCGATAACGTTTACTTTCTTAAGGGAAATCATGAGTTTGAAGTTATTGTACATGTAGAAGAAGGAAATGAGAACTGGTTAAAACAATGCGGAGAAGAGACATTAAAACAATTTGAAAGAAAATCATTAGATCTGTTTAACTATATTCCTTGGTTGAAATCGCTACCTCTATACTATGAAACGGACGATGTCTTTAGAGAATTTCCCCCTATCCAATAAATCACCCAGTTGCACTAAGATCTGTTTACCGCTATCCCAATGCTCATTAATTAATGTAGTAAAAGTATGAAAACAACCATGCACATCGCCAACTACTAATAATCCCATGTCTAACCCCCATAAAAAGTCTTGCAATACTTACGCATAATGTTCCCGCATACACGGCGTGATTCGGCCTAAGATAGGTATTATCTTATGCGCGATCTTATTCAGGAAACAGAAAGTCTAATGAAAAAAAACATTATTGAACAAAAACGGATACGCTAGTTCAATGGAAATCGGATTGCAAACGACGGCCAACAAGCTGCGTCGAACGAGCGTTTGGAGGCTGTGACAGGTTATGGGCATGTGACCTGTCGCAGTCCCTTTTTTGGTTTTCTATTCAACAGCAGCTTGAGGTTAATAGTGGGCAAGGTGGACAAGCCCGTTTGAAATCGGGTGGCAGACCAATTTTGCACAAGTAACATCGCTTTTATAATTTTTCGTCTTTTTTGCTCCGAAAACTCCATTGTTGGCCGCGCGCCGCCTTGTTATAATAGGGCTCATTATGAGAATCATTATCACTAGATAAGGGAGTTTGAACATGCATTTTATTCGTAAGCCTTTTGTAGCCGGAGCCCTCTTGGTCCTTCTTGCAGTCGTCTTTCTCAGCGCTTGCGGAAGCGATAAGGCCGTTGATGGCGGAAGCTCTCCTGCTGCATCAAGCACGCCCGAAAGCACGCCGGCCCCCGCTTCCTCAACCTCATCCGCGGAAACGGGCAACCAGGAGAACGCAGCCTCCACCCGAACCGTCAGCACGGTGAACGGGGACGTCGAGATTCCCGCACAGCCTAAGCGCATCGTTGCGTTGTATTATCATCATATTTTGCTTGCATTGGGAGAGAGTCCGGTAGGCGCCAATCTTACCTGGTGGGGAGGAAGTCCTTTCCTTAAGGATCTCGAGTCGGGAATAAAGGATGTCGGCGGTCCCCTGTCCCTTGAAGCCGTTACCGCTCTGGAGCCTGATCTTATCATTATGAACAGTCAAAATGCAGAGGATTATGAGCAATTTTCAAAAATCGCGCCTTCTTTACTTATTCCGTACGACGGCAATCGCGGCGTATACGAAGATGCCAAGCTGCTTGCGGAGATGTTGGGAAAACCGGACGCTGCAGACCAGCTGACCGCCGACTTCGAAAAGAAAGCCGCGGAAGCGCGCGCCAAACTGGGCGGCGTGCTGGACGGCGATGTCAAGGCGGCGATTATCCGGATCGACAGCAAGGGCGGACAATTCACTGTGTTCGGAGACAATTACGGGCGTGGCGGCTGGTCGATCTATAAAGGCCTGCAGATGCAATATCCGGCCAAAATCAAGGAAGCTGTCGTGGATAGCGGCAAACAAATCGTACAGGAACTGTCACTCGAACAGCTGACGGATTTCGTGCAGGACGCCGATTATCTTTTCGTTTCCAATGAAGGCTTTGGTTTGGATGTCGTAAAAGATAGCTCCGTGTGGAAAAGCTTACCCGCAGTCAAGGAAAACCGCGTTATCGAGTTGGACGGCAAGCAATATTTTTACTTTGACCCCATCTCAATTTCCGCACAGTTGGATCTAATCGTGGATTTGCTTCAGAAACACCAAGCCGAATAATTTACTATTTTGCATAAGCCGCCTTTTCATGGCGGCTTTGTTGCGTATAGGAGAGGGATTGGATAAAATAAGAGCAATGGTGTAAATGATAATATTTCTCAATAAGTTAAAAAGGATGTGCATACGGGTGAGCCGTTTGTCCCTGCCTTTCCGGTCCCACCTGTTCACCTTGTCGAATATCATGGACATTCATTGTACTGACGCAGGCAAGCCGTACAGACTGCACACTGAAACCTATGTGCTTATCGCCGGAAAGCAGGGCTTCGGCAGCGCCGTTATCGACGGAAGGCGTCATCGGGTCATTAAGGGCAGCTGCTTCCTGCTTCATCCGAATACGCTGCTTGAAGCGTCAGCAGACAATGCTTCGGGGCTTTGCCTGTATCTGCTGGCCTTTCATGCGATGCCGGCGGAAGCCGGTGCCGAGCGTAGCGAATCGCCGGGTGCTGCCGGACTAAGCTTTACGCCGCACGGCGAGCTGAATGCGAAGCCGTTCGGCAGAATTGCCGGCATGCTGGATGAGCTTTACCGCCACCGGTCGCCGCAAGACGAGCTTGCACAATTCAAGCAGCATCTTCGACTGCAAGAGCTTCTTTATGAGCTGTATCGCAGCAATTATTCGCCAAGCGATAAGATGCAATCCAGGGAAGCAGTCAGGCGCTCGATCGACGGTTTGCATCGGCTGGACGCTGCCGCCGTGAACGTAGAAGCGCTGGCCCGGCAAGCCAATATCGGAACGCGCCAGTATACGCATCTATTTAGGCAGCTGACCGGCCTGAGCCCCTTGGATTACATGACGGAGCTGCGGCTTAACGAGGCCAAGAAGAAGCTGCTTACTTCCAGTGAAAGCCTGCAGCAAATTGCACAGAGCGCAGGCTTTAAGGATGTTTATTATTTTAGCCGGCGGTTTAAGCAAATGGTTGGGCAATCGCCGAGGCAATATGTCCGCCATACGCGTCGGTCGCTGCGAGTCGTTGCGCTCTATTACGCCAATGTATTATTGGCCATCGGCGTGAAGCCGATCGGGGCGAATTTAACATGGTGGGGTGGCAGCGTCTTTTTGCAGGAGATGGAGAAGGACATCGTGGATATCGGATGCGTGCCGTCGCTGGAAACCGTATCACAGCTCGAGCCGGACCTAATCCTAATTAATGACCACAACCTTGCAGACTATGCGTCTTTGTCCAAAATAGCGCCTACCGTCATGCTTCCTTACGACGGGCGGCGCAGCATTTACGAAGATACCAGGCTTATCGGGGAATTGATCAATAAGCCGCATGCCGCCGGTGAGCTGCAATCGCGGTTTGAGCGACGGGCGGCGGCGGTGAGGGAAAAGCTGGCCGGGATCGTGAGCGGTCAAGCGACGGCGGCTATCGTGAGATTCGAGCGGGAAGGCCGGCGGTTTTCGGTGTTCGGCGACAATTACGGCCGCGGCGGTTGGCCAATTTACCGTGGTCTGAAGCTCAGTATTCCCGACCCCGTACAACGCGAAGCGATTGACAGCGGTCTGCAAATTGTTCAGAATCTGCCGCTTGACAAGCTGCCGCTATATGCGGGAAATGCCGATTACCTTTTCGTTGCGGATGAAGGAGAGGGGATCAAATACGTGGAGAACAGCCCGGTTTGGCACAGTCTTCCGGCAGTTTGGCAAGGCCAGGTTCATGTCTTGGATAAAGCAAGCTTTTCTTATTTCGATCCGATTTCCATCGAAGGCCAGTTGGAATTGCTTGCGCAGCTGCTCCTGAAGCGAAAACCAGCCTCATGAGGGAGGCTGGAGCGATTGGATTTCATATAGCGAGAACCCGATCGCGACGGGAGAAGAATAAGAGCCGAGAGGCCGCGTCGGACGCGGGTTTAGGGGCTGTGACAGGTTGCCGGTTTCGAGACGGCATGGGTGATTTCCTGTTTCGTCGGACAGACTCCTAGCATACCCCAAGCGCCAAAGCCGTCACGAGCGATCATGAGGCAATGTTACCCCCGACGTACCCCAAGCGTACCCCGGCAATCCCCAACAGCAACAAAAGCGATGCCTTGCAGGGGGAGTGGCTGAATAATAATCCAAGAGCAAGCAAGAGAAGCCAAGCGAGCACCCATGCTGTGGCTGAATCTAGCTTGCTCTTGCTGTTCCTCCGTTTGGTTCCGGCGGTGTTGGACTCCGGGAGGACTCTTGCTCCGTACGGATCCCAGTCGTGACGGTTTGCGCGGCGGAACGACTCTGGCTCCGTTGCGACCACTCCCAAAGTGTTCCCAAAGGCGATCAAACTCCTGCTCGGCACGGACGGCGAAGCCAAACCCGCTTGTGGATGACCGGAAGCAAAGCCTCCAAGCGTTCAACAACCACCTGACCCGACTACCCTGCTATGGCTGGCTCCGTGCCGCTTGCAACTGCTTTCGTCGGGTTCTTGTTTGCAAACTGTTGACAGAAAAGCCCAAAGAGGGCTGCGACAGGTCACTTGCTCATAACCTGTCACAGCCCTCCAACCCGCGTCCGACGCGGCCTTTCGGCTCTTACTCTTCCCCCGTCGCAATCGGATTCCCCTCGTACGAAATCCAATCGCTCCAGCTTCCGGGGTACAGCTTCACATTGTTCAGCCCCGCTTCGCTTAGCGCGATCACATTCGGGCAAGCCGTAACGCCGGAGCCGCAGTAGACGATGATCTCCTCCGCCTGACGGAGCCCGTCGAAACGCTCGGCCAGCGCGGCTTCACTCTTCCAAGCGCCGGTCTCGTCCAAGGCGTCCTTCCAAAAATACGACTTCGCGCCGGGAATATGTCCAGTTACCCGGTCAATCGGCTCCTCGATGCCAAGGTAACGCTTCGCTTCGCGGGAATCGATCAAAGCCACGCCGGGCTTGCCCAGCCGTTCCTTGACCTGCTCGACGCTGACAGCCAAGTCTTCACGCACGCGGGGCGTAAATGCGGCCTCGCGCAAGATCGGCGGCTCGTCGGTGACGGGGTAGCCCGCTTCCTTCCACTTGCTGTAGCCCCCGTCCAAAAGATACACCTTGTCGTGACCAAGGTAGGTGAGCAACCACCACAGGCGCGAAGCCATCGCTCCTCCCTGATCGTCGTAAGCGACGACGGTGGAGCCGGCATGGATGCCCGCTTGGCCCAGCTTCGCCGCAAGCTCCTGCACGTCAGGGAGCGGGTGTCGGCCGCCGTGCTCCTTGATCGGGCCCGATAAGTCTCGCTCCAGGTCAAAATATACTGCGCCGGGAATGTGATCGATGTCGTAGCTTTGCTTCCCCGATTCCGACTTCCCTAGCGTGAACCGGCAGTCCGCGATGACGATGTGATCGTCCGTACCATGTTCGAAGAGCCACGGTTGGCTTACAATATGTTTCAAACCAATCACTTCCTTAGATGGGATGAAATACGGTATAGTTATCAGTATACAACGGAAAAATGCCCGGCGGAAGCGCAATCGTCGGCGCAACAAGCAGGAGGGACAATGCAAAACGAACCGAAAAGCTTTCATCTCGTTCCGATGCAGGAAGATCACGGACCCGATGTCTGTACATGGAGTTATCCGACTCCCTACGATTTGTACCATTGGAACTCGTGGGAGCAAATGATTGCGCGCGGCGAGGAATTCGCCGATCCGCGCATCCGTAAAGCGCAGTACCGGGCCGTGCTTGACGAAGCCGGGGAGCTGTGCGGCTTTGCGCAGTTTTTTCCGATGGTCGGCGTCACGCGCCTCGGGCTTGGACTGCGGCCGGACTTGTGCGGCCAAGGCAGCGGTGAGGCGTTTGTTCGCGCCATCGTCCGCGAGGCCAAACGCAGCGCGCCCGACAACGAAATCGATCTGGAAGTGCTGACGTGGAATCGACGGGCCATCCGAACTTACGAGCGGGCCGGTTTTGTCATCATGGATACGTATGAACGCCCGACGCCGGAAGGAACCGGGGAGTTTCACTGCATGGTATGGACGGATACAATGAACAAAGGAGGACAAGACAATGGGGAATAACGAACGACCGAAGGCCGAACGGCTTGCCGAGTTTCGCGGTTCTACGAGTCGGCAATCGGCAAAATCGCGGAAGGGAAGCCGCTGACGCTGAAGCATCTGGATTTCGAAGCGTTTAACGCCCGGGCGGCGCAATACGGACGGAATCAATCCGGAGGCAAGCTCGTAGTGGAGCTCATATTATGGCGCAGCCGCCTTGTGGATACGCTGGAAGGGTTGTCCGAGACGGAATTCCGCCGTTCGTTTCCGGACTTGGACGGCAAACCGTTCGTCATCTCGGAATACATTCCAGATTTCGTCTGGCATGACCGGCATCATATCGCGCAAATTCGCGAATTTTTGAATCAATCGGGCTAAGATCGGAGTTCATCGGCGGAACGTCACCATCCGATAATCGATGGCGATCATCGGGTGATGGTTCATGGCTTCCGCGATGTACGCAATCCGGTTCACAAACGCGATACTGTCTGCGAAGGCGGGGAAGCGGTATTTTCTCACCAGCCACTTCCCCTCTTCCACCGTCCAGCCCGCAAGGCCGGATAGCTTCGCCTTCACTTCTTCCGCCGTCAGCTTGCTCCCCATGCCCTGCCGCCTCCCTTATACCAAGCGTATGACCCTTGTTAGCGCTTCCCCTTGATCGATGCGAATGACATGCCGCTTCGGGTCGTGCGTGACGGTACAGTCGCCGACGCTCATCTGAGCTTCCGTTCCGAGCCCGTAAAATAAATCGTCGGCCAGCGTCTTGATGCACTCCATCCGCTCGCCTTCGTTCAATTCGTCCCAGTCCTCGGCCGACATGTCCAGAAACTCGTGGCACCGTTCGATTTCTTGCAGCGCATTCGTGAAATCGTCGATAATGTCGCGGTATTCCCTGCCGAATTTAATGCCCATCGTTCTCCGCCTTTCCCGTTGCCACCGTCGTTTCCGCGTATCGGATTCGCCGTGTCCGCAGGTCCATGCTCTCCGAAGAGACGGCGGCTCGCGGCCGGGCGGACGGCAACTGCAATCCTGTTTGGCAATCCTTTTGACTCATTGTACTCGGAAACCGGACCGCCCGCAACCGCAGACATAAAGCCGTGTACAAGGAAAAAAGTCGAATTTCGGTCTTGAGCCGACACGCATTTCGATGCAAAATCTGGTACACTATAAGGATAGACTAAAAGGGCGGTGGGCGAAACATGCTGAAGCTGCAGATTCCGAAAAATCGAATAAACGAACTGATCGGGCATCTGCGCGACAATTTCGACCCGTCCAGGCTTGAGCGCGGATGGGCTTATTACCACAAGGAACAAGTGGCGGAGCTTGAGCTGAAGCATGGCGTGGAAGTGCATGCTTTGGTGCGCGGTACGAAGCGCTACGAAGTGATCCTCGATCTGGACCAGTTCCGCAAAAGCGAATGCAGCTGCCCGGACGGGGACAACTGCAAGCATATGGCCGCAGTCGCTTTTGCTCTGTACGCGCCGTTCGGCCGTCCGGAGCTGCTGCTGCAGCATCTCAAGCAGTCTATCGCCGTGCGTTCACGGCAGCAAGCCAAGCAGACGGCAGTCTCCAAGGCTGCGGAGAAGCGGCAGGACCGGTTCGAGCCTCCGGCTCCGGATCATACGCCGGCCCAGTGGCACAAGTTTTTCGACCAGCAGTTTTACGGCTTTTCCCTTAACCAGCAGCAGTCGATCGAGCTGTTCTACAGCGCAGTCAAGGAAAAGCTGCCGTCCTACGGCAAAAGCTGGGAGCAGCCGCTGCGGGATCTGTACGCGCTTCATGTGCTGTTCTTCGTGATGCGGAAAATCGAACAATTTTATCAGGAGACGAAAACGTCTTACCTTTCTTATTATATTGAAACGGGCTGCCGGACGGTCAGCCGCCAATGTCTGGAGGAGCTTTTGCGGCTTGTGCCCCGGCTCGATGTCGCCCTGCTGGCGGACAAAGCTTCGGCTTCCTGGAAGGAGACGCTCGGCCTGCTGGCGGAAGCGGCGCTGTCGGGAAAGGAATCGCCTTTGTCGTGGTCTACCGTATACCGCAGCATCTGGTGGCGGATGACAAGCTATCCCGTGTGGATGGCGGAGGAGCGCGCCCGGCTGCGGCTCATGCTGGAAGCGTCCGATCTGATGCCGAGGCGACGGGATGCGCTGCTGCTGGCGGAGGCGCATTTTGCCGTGATCGAAGGCGACGACGACGCGGCGCGGCAGAAGCTCGAAGCGCTGACCAAGCGGGAAGCGCGAGACTACTTCCTGTATCTGCACCGCTGCTACGAGGAAGAAGCGTGGGACCGAATGCTGGCCTGGCTGCGCTGGCTGCTGCCGGTCGTGCAGCGGGCCCAGCAGGAGGAGCTGCGGCAGTTTTGCCAATATTGGATGGAGGCGGTGCAGCGGCAGACCGACGACGGCGAGTGGGTGTCGGTCATGGTCGCGCTGCTGCCGCGGACGTACGGTTTCTATACGGCTTACTTGATGCAGGCGGAGCGCTATAAGGCTTGGATCGACTTGCAGCTCTCGAATCGCGTCTCGCCGCTGGATTTGTATTCGCTGGATTTGCAAACGGTCGAAACGCACGACCCGTCGCTGATGCTGCCTCTGTTTCACCAGGCGGTAGAGCGTGGCATCGCGGAGAAAAACCGGATAGCCTACAAAAAAGCCGTTCACTTGCTGAAAAAGCTGCACGCCCTGTACACAAAACTGAACCGGTCGAACGACTGGGAAGATTTCATTTACCGGCTGGCGATGAAATATTCGCGCCTGCGCGCGTTGCAGGAAGAGCTAAGGAAAGGAAAATGGATTCCATGACCGATACGGGCCTCACCCACGTCCATGTGCGCTGGGCGCCGCAGGGCGGCTTCTTCCTATGGGGCGCCCGCTATAACGGCGGCGTCTGCGACGCTTATGATTTGCGGGACTGGCTGTTCGCTTGGCACGAGCCTTCCTTCTACGGAACGTTCATCGAAGTCGTCGAGTCGCAGAACGTCGAAGGATTGCTGCTGCCTGTGCTGGAAGCGCTTGACTATTTTGCGGCGCCGGGTATCGTCCGGCACCAGCGGCTCGCCTTCGGCCGCGAGCTGAAAGAGCTGACGCAGCTTGCGCCCTATGTTAAGGAAGCGCTGACGCACGGCCGCTTCATGCCGGATTTCGCCAAGTGGAAGGCCGGAGAGCTCGGCTGGAAGCTCCAGCTGCCCGAAGCAGCAGCGGCTTGGTCCGCCTCGCCGGTTGCGCAGCATTGGCTGGACCAGCTCATTCCGGCGTGGATTCAGGAAGACGGCGTTATGCGCCAGAGTCTGGAGCAGCTGGAACGCTCGTTTCCGCTGCTTGGACGCGGGGGCGGGCAAGCAGCCGAGCTGTGGATGGACGAAGAGGACTGGCTCATCTCCATCGGCTGGCAGTCCGACGGCACGCCGTTCCGCACGTGCCTGAAGCTCGAAGAGCCGGCGGAGCCCGGCGGCGCGTGGCCGCTGCACGTCGTGCTGCAGGACCGCAGCGACAAGGACGTGCAGCACGAGGTGGCCCCGTCCGCCGTCGCCGATTGGGCCGCGGCGGAGCCGGAATCCGGCGGGACGACCGCGGACGAGGCCGCGAGCGATGCGGCAGGCGGCATAACGGCGCAAGCGAAAGCGCCCGCGGACAACGCCGCGGCAGAGACGCTCCCCGCCGAGTGGCGACCGCATCTCGGCCGCGCAGCGCGCGATGCGGCGAAATGGCGGCGCATGCTGCCGTGGCTGGCCGAGGGCGAAGCCGGGCTGCGCAGCGCGCTGACGCCGGACGAGGCGTGGGACCTGCTGGCCAAAGGCAGCCTGCGCCTGATGGAAGCGGGCTATTCGGTCATCCTGCCCGCATGGTGGGAACGCATCCGCAAATGGCGTCCGCGCCTCAAAGCGAAGATCAAATCGTCAGTCGGCTCCGGCCCGCAGTCGATGTTCGGCCTGAACCAGCTCATGCAGTTCGATTGGAAAATCGCGCTGGGCGACGTCGAGCTGACCGAAGCCGAGTTCCGCGAGCTGCTGGAGCAAAACCGGCGGCTCGTGCAAATCCACGGGCAGTGGGTACAGCTTGACCCCGTACATCTCGCCCAGCTCCAGCGCGTCATACATCAGGTGGAGAAAAAGCAGGGGTTGTCGTTCCGGGACGTGCTAGAGCTTCATCTGCTCGGCTCCAGCGAAGGCGAAGAGGACAAAGACTTCCACCGTACGATCAACATGGAAGTCGAGCTTGACGAGCAGCTTCTGGAGCTTGTCGATCTGCTCAACCACGCGAAGCGCCCTCCGCTGCTAGAGCCGCCCGACAGCTTCCGCGGCAAGCTGCGGCCGTATCAGGTGGAAGGCATCTCGTGGCTCGTGTTCTTGCGCGAATGCGGCCTTGGCGGCTGTCTGGCCGACGACATGGGGCTCGGCAAGACGATCCAGATGATCACGTATTTGCTGCACCTCCGGGAGCAACAGCTGGCCGCCGATACTCAAGCGGCCGATACGGCGCAGACCGGCGGAGCCGCCCCTTCCCTGCTGATCTGCCCGACGTCCGTGCTGGGCAACTGGCAGAAGGAGCTGCAGCGCTTCGCGCCGGACCTGCGCGTGCATCTGCATTATGGGCCGGCCCGGGCCAAAGGAAACCGCTTCGTCGAGAGCTGCGGCGACAGCGACCTCGTGCTGACGACGTACACGCTGTCGCATCTGGACGAGACGGAGCTGGGCTCCGTTTCATGGGAATCGATCTGCCTCGACGAAGCGCAGAACATTAAGAATGCCTATACGAAACAGGCGCAGTCGATCCGCAAGCTCAACGGGCAGCACCGGATCGCCCTGACCGGGACCCCGATTGAGAACCGGCTGACTGAGCTATGGTCGATCTTTGATTTTCTCAACCCGGGCTATCTCGGCACGCTGCGCGATTTCACCCAGCGGTACGTCGGCGCCATCGAGCGTACGCAGGACAAGGAGCTGATCGCCAAGGTACAACGGCTGATTCGGCCCTTCCTGCTGCGGCGCGTCAAAAAGGACCCGTCCATTCAGCTCGATCTGCCGGAAAAGTACGAGTACAAAACGTACGTCTCGCTAACGGCCGAGCAGGCGACGCTGTACGAGAACTATATTCAAGACATGTTCGAGCGGATCGACAAGCTATCGGCTATGGAGCGCCGCGGGATGATTCTCGCCGCGCTGACGAAGCTGAAGCAAATCTGCAACCATCCGGCGCTGCTCGCCAAGGATGCCGTCCCGGCTCCGTGGCGCGAACGGTCGAACAAGGTCGAACGGCTGCTGGAAATGGTGCAGGAACTGCGGCAGGAAGGCGACAAGTGCCTCATTTTCACCCAATTCGTGGAGACCGGGCACTTGCTGCGGCGGGCGCTGGAAGAAGAGTTCGGAGGCAAAGTGCCCTTTCTTCACGGAGGCAGCTCCAAGGCGGAGCGGGACCGCATGATCGAAACGTTCCAAGGCGAAGCGCCGCCGGAGGAGGACGATTCCGGCATCTTCCTGCTGTCGCTCAAAGCTGGCGGCACCGGACTTAACCTGACCGCGGCGAATCATGTGTTCCATTTCGACCGCTGGTGGAATCCCGCCGTGGAAAACCAGGCGACGGACCGCGCCTTCCGGATCGGCCAGACGCGCCATGTGCAGGTACACAAATTCGTCACGCTGGGGACGCTGGAGGAACGCATTGACGAGATGATCGACAAGAAGCTCGGGCTTAGCCAGCAAATCGTCGGCACCGGCGAACAGTGGATCACCGAGCTGTCGACGGACGACTTGAGAGAGTTGTTCTCCCTGCGCAGCGAATGGGTGGAGCGCGCCTGAGCCGCTCCGCCGTTCGCCGCCCAGGCAGGCGTCTCCTCTACCGGACCATCTAATGCGGCGCACCTCATCGGAATCAAGCAAGGACGCCAGCTCCAGCATGCGGCTTGAAGACGCGCCTCCTTCCCCTTTTCTCTCACTTCCTGACATCCTTCGACTCACGCTGACATAAGCTTCCCTTTTCGGCGAAACAACAATAAATTTTTGCGTTCCGGCTCGAAAAAGCACCGTTCGTTATAAAGGATTTACCCTGCTTTTGTCGAACTAGGAACGTACAAAAAATGTCTACATACCGAGAAGGTGGCTCCGCCATGAACATGACACGCTCAAAAATTTCACTCGGTTACGTTATCATCGTCGTTTTCCTGCTCGTGATGATCAGCGTCTCCAGCTTTGTCGCATCCTCCAGTACGGAAAAGGAATTGAACAGAATCGTTAACGAAGTGATTCCGCTAAACATTTTGGCCGAAAGCTTACTGGCCGACCTGGTCAATATGGAATCCGGGCTGCGGGGCTACGAAGTGACGCAAGACGAGAAATACTTGGAGCCCTACGATTTCGGCAAAGCCCAGATGCAGGACGACCTGCTTGCTATGGCAGCGCTCCAAAAAACATACCCCGGCCTGCGCAGTGTCATGGAAGGCGATGCCCTTCCGCAAATTCAGCGGCTGCAGGAGCATTATTCCAGCCAAATCGAGTTGATTCGCGCCGGGAAACTGCCCGATGCGATCAAGCGGGTGTCTATGGGCAAAAACCAGATGGACCGCTTTCGCCAAATTCATACGAAGCTGACCGCCGAGATCGATCTCATTGCAACGGAAGCGTATACATCGGCTCGAACCGCAGATAAACGGGGGCGTGTCATCGTTTTGATTGGAGGCGGGATCGCCATTATCGTCGGCCTGTTCTCACTCTTTCTCTTCAACCGGGCCAATCGGGCGGAAGCGGCGCTGCGCAAAAGCGAGGAAACGTACCGGTTCATGGCGGAAAGCTTAGAGGTGCAGAACGAAGAGATCGTTGCCCAGCAGGAGGAGCAGGAAGCGACGCTGGAGAAGCTATCGCAGCGCGAGCTGGAACTGGAGGCCATCAGCAGCTATCAGGAAAAGCTGGCCGGGTCGACGGACATAGCCGACTTTTTGAACGCTTCCCTCCCGGCGCTGCTGGAAACGCTGCAGCTCGACGCGGCTCTGCTTGTCTTGAAAACGGCGGGTGGCGACGGGACGGAAGCGGCTTATCAGGTCGCCTATTCCATCGGCTATCCGTCGACGCTGCCCGCCATGCTGGAAAGCGAGCTGTTCGGCATGGCGCGGCGCGTCCTGAAGGAGAAAATGCCGCTGGAGAGCGTGCGTCAAGCCACCGCGCAGGAAGGCGGCTTCCATCAAAGCATCACCCACGCGATAGACCGGTATTATCCGCTGTTCAACGATGAGCATGAATCGACCGGCTTCCTGCTGCTGACCGGATATCTAGCATCGCCGGACGAGCAAAAAACGCGGCTGGCCAAAGGGCTCATCCGCCAATTCGGACTTGCCTTCCTGTCACAGCAAATGAACGAGGAGCGCCACCGTCAATCCGCCCGTCTGGAGGCGCTCTACGAGCAGCTTCAACAAGAGAAAGCAGCCATGAAGGAGCAGCGCGACCTGATCAACAACATCCTCGAATCGACCCACGAGGGCATGATGATGTGCGACGCTTCAGGGAAGCTGATGTTTTTCAACCATCGCATGCACGATTTCCTCCGGCTGAGCGGACGCACCGGCGAGTCGATCGACGAGATCAGTCAGGAGTTGCTCGATAGCTCGCCAAGCTTCGCCCGCGTTTCCCAATCGATCCGCAGTCTGCTGCGCGGCAACTCGAACAAGCTGACGGAGCGCTTCTCCTTCACCGACGGGGAGGACCAGCAAAGATATGTGGAGCTGTACGCTATCCGAATGATGGTCGAACGCCACGGCGAGGAGCTCGGCTTCCTGTTCGTGTTCCGTGACCGGACCGAGGAAGAAAAAGCCGACGAAATGAAAAACGAATTCATCAGCATCGTCTCGCACGAGCTGCGGACGCCGCTTGCGAGCGTCCTCGGTTTCATCGAGATTTTGCTTCATCGCCAGCTTACGCCGGAGAAGCAGCAGCGTTACCTGCAAACCGTCTATAAAGAGGCGACCCGGCTTTCGGCGCTGATCAACGACTTTTTGGATCTGCAGCGGATGGAATCCGGCAAGCAAATTTATCATTTTGCCCCGGTGGAGCTGGGAGGGTTGCTGCAAGAGGTGGTCGAGCAATGGCAGGGCAAGCAAAGCCACGACATCTCGCTGCAGCTGCCGCAGCATGAAGTATGGGTGCGCGGCGATGCGGACCGGTTGAAGCAGGTGGCGCACAATCTGCTCAGCAACGCGATCAAGTATTCGCCTCAGGCGGACCGCGTCGATCTGACGCTCCGGCAGGATGGCCAAGCCGTACAATTTCTGATCCAGGATTACGGACTCGGCATCCCGGAGGAAGCCAAGGATAAGCTGTTCTCCAAATTTTACCGCGTCGACAATTCCGACCGCAGGCAGATTGGCGGAACGGGCCTCGGACTATCCATCGTGCGGGAAATCGTCGAAGGACACGAAGGGACAGTCGCATTCGAATCGGAGATGGGCGCAGGTACGACCTTCACGGTGACGCTTCAAGCTTACCGGGTCGGAACGGCGGACAACAGCATTATGATTTTGGAGGATGACGATAATTTGGCGAAGCTGATTCAAATAGCGCTCGCCAAGCTGCATATCCCGACGATGCACGTTCGTTCGGCCGAGGAAGGTGTTCTCGCCCTGCACCGGATCGAAGAGGGCGGTCCGAGACTGTGTATCGTGGACATTCATTTGGAGGGAACGAAGAACGGCTGGAATTTCATCGGCGAGCTGTATCGCCATCCGAAGTTTTACCGGACCCCGGTGATCGTATCCACGGCTCTGGAGCCACCGCAGGATTATCATGAGAGGGATATCGAGAAGTTTTTGCGCAAGCCGTTCTCGATGGATAAGCTGCTCCAGGTGGCCGAACAGTTGCTTAGCAACACCGATCGGCATCCGGCGTACATTTTCCCGGCGCAGGATGAAAACTTCCTGACCAACACGCTCGCCAAAAACGGCATCGAGGTCGAAGAGATCACCCGGAAGCCCGATCTGATCGAGATCGAGCCGAAAACGCGCCAGCCTTCCGGCGACGAAGACTCCCGGGCCGGACAGGCCTGATGCCATTCAGAAGCGCAAGACCCCCATTCGGCACTCCGTCAACACGGCGTCCCGGATGGGGGTCTTTTTAGGTTTCGTCATCACGGGCTGTCTTCCGTTCCCGCCTTAAGCCCGCACGCCGAGGTGCCGCAAAAACGCCCGGAACCGCTCCATTCCCTGCTCGCTGCGCTTGTACACGCCCGCGTCACGCAGCACGTCCGCGAACTTGCGCCCCGTCTCCGTCTGGAGCGCTTGCCTCGCGTTCTCCTCCGGCATAGCCGTACCGTAACGGCCGACAAGCTCCTCCAGCCATTCGGCGTGCTTGTGCAGCGGATGCGACGGATCGCGCGTCATCTTCCCGTCCAGCTTCTCCTCCCCGGTCAGCAGCCTGAACGCCAGCTCCAGCTCGTCCTTGAGACGACCCGGCAGCACGGCGAGCCCCATCACCTCGATCAAGCCGACGTTCTCTTTCTTAATGTGGTGAAGCTCCTTATGCGGGTGAAAAATACCATCGGGATGCTCTTCGCTGGTCCGGTTGTTGCGCAGCACCAGATCGAGCTCGTACTCCCCGTTCGCATTGTTGCGGGCGATGGGGGTGATCGTGTTATGCGGCATCTTGACGCCCGCCTGCTCCGTAAACGCGAAGATGTCCTGCGACGGGTCGCTGTAAGATTTCCACGCATCCAGAATCGCCGCGGCGAGCTTCAACAACGGATCGCGGTTAGGAGCGGAGAGGCGGATGACCGACATTGGCCATTTGACGATGCCGATCTTCAAGCCGGGATAATCCGGATGGCTGAAGCTCTCCTCGACGCCCGCCTTTTCCATCGGAAACTTATGCCGTCCACCTTGAAAATGATCGTGGTTCAGGATCGATCCGCCGACGATCGGCAGATCGGCATTCGAGCCGATAAAATAATGCGGGAAGCGCTCCACGAAATCAAGCAGGCGCTCGAACGTCTCCTTCGACGTCTTCATCGGCCGGTGCTCCCGGTCGAAAATGATGCTGTGCTCGTTGTAGTATACATAAGGCGAATATTGAAAGTACCACGCTTCCCCGGCCAGCTCCACCGGAATGACCCGCAGGTTCTGGCGCGCCGGATGATTGAGCTTGCCGGCATAGCCTACGTTTTCGATGCACAGCAGGCATTTGGGGTAATGGCTCTGCGGCGCGTTTCGGAGCATCGCGATTTCTTTCGGGTCTTTCTCGGGCTTCGACAGGTTTACGGTAATTTCGATATCCCCATATTCCGTCGGCGCAAGCCAATACATGTTTTTGCCGATCCGGTCCATGCGGATGTAGTTCGAATCGATGCACAGCTTGTAGAAAAAGTCCGTCGCCGCTTCGATGCCAGCGGACTTCGCGGTCGTCCAGAATCGGTGCACAAGCTCGGATGACCGAGGCATAAGCTGTCCCATCAAGCGGGCATCCAGCAGATCGCGCACCGTCGTGTTGTTCTCTTCAAGCAGGCCCAATTCGGCCGCGTAATCGAGCAGCGGCTCCAGCAGCTCCATTGCGCTGTCCGCTATCGGCTCGTTCAGCTCGCCCTCGTACGGCTCGCCGATACACAGCAGATCGAGCAGCCCGTTGCGGGCCGCATACACATCCAGCGGCTCCAGCAGTCCGCGCTTCAGGCCAAATTGCAGCAGTCGTTCGACCCGATAGGCCGCCTTCCGGTCGGGGGAGCCGAATTCGGTTTCCATCTGTCTTTGTTCCATTGTTCTCCACTCCTTCGGATCGGCCGGCCTTCGGTCCGAGCGCCTGCACCCGTGATTTTACTTGCCGTAGCCGTCCGTATTCGCTTGATGCCAAGCCCACGCGGAGGCGATGATTTGCTGCAGGCTATCCCGCTTCGGCTTCCAGCCGAGCTCCGTTCTGCCGCGCTCCGAGGAGGCGACAAGCACCGCCGGGTCTCCGGCTCTGCGGGCTTCGACGACCGCCGGAATCGCATGTCCCGTCACTTCGCGCGCGATGTCGATCACTTCTTTGACGGAGAAGCCTTTGCCGTTGCCAAGATTATACACGCTGCTGTCCCCGCCTGCGCGAAGCTTTTCCACCGCGAGAATGTGGGCGTCCGCAAGGTCGCTCACATGGATGTAGTCACGGATGCATGTGCCGTCCGGCGTCGAATAATCGTCGCCGTAAATCGAGATATGCGGGCGTTTGCCGAGCGCCACTTGCAGAATGATCGGCACCAGATGGGTCTCCGGCGAATGGTCTTCGCCGATCCGGCCGCTTTCGTGCGCGCCGGCCGCGTTGAAATAGCGCAGCGAAACGTATTTGATGCTGTGCGCGGTATCGAACCAGCGCATCATCTTCTCCATGGCGAGCTTCGTTTCGCCGTAAGCGTTCGTCGGCAGCGTCCGGTCCGACTCCAGAATCGGAATGTTCTCGGGCTCGCCGTACGTCGCCGCCGTGGACGAGAACACGATTTTTTTGACGCCGTATTCGTTCATTTTCTCCAGCAGGCAGAGTGTCCCGTAGACGTTGTTATGATAATATTTGCCGGGCGCCTGCATGCTTTCGCCGACGAGCGAGTTTGCTGCGAAATGAATGACGGCGTCGATGTCGTTTTCACGGAATACCGTGTCTAAAAAGTCCGCATCGCGAATGTCCCCAACGTACAGCTTGCCGCCAAGCACCGCTTCCCGGTGTCCTTGCTGCAAATTGTCGACAACAACGACCTCTTCGCCTTTTTCCAGCAGCTCAGCTACCGTATGCGAGCCGATGTAGCCCGCGCCTCCGGTTACCATAATGGCCATAGTTAAGCCTCTCCTTCCGTCCATCCGAATGTTTGATTCCGTCCGTTCATCGCCGGACGATCATGCCTAAAGCGGCAGCTCCTGCACGCCATTCCCAATGTCGCACACATAGAAGTCCGCGGTCAAGGCGGTTTTCTCCTTATACACGCGGCCCACGTCGCCGACAAACCGCTCCACGCTGTCTTGATGCACCAACGATACCGTGCAGCCGCCGAAGCCGGCGCCCGTCATCCGCGAGCCAAGCACGCCGGGAACGGCAAGCGCCGCTTCGACCATCGTGTCCAGCTCGACGCCGGTCACCTCGTACAAGTCGCGCAGCGAGTTATGCGAGCCGATCATCAGCCGGCCGAACGCCGCCAAGTCTCCCCGTTCGAGCACCTCGATGGACTGCAACACCCGGTCAATCTCCTCGACGACGTGCTGCGCCCGCTTGCGCACCGTTGCGTCCGGAATCAGATGCTGCGCGCTCCGGTATTGCTCCAGCGACAGCTGACCGAGCAGCGTCAGGCCGGGATATTCGGCAGCCAAATGCTTCACCGCCTGCTCGCACTGCGAACGGCGCTCGTTGTAGGCGGAGTCGACGAGCCCGCGCTTTTTGTTCGTATTGCCGATCACCAGCTTGTATTCGCCGCTGACGAACGGCACATGCTTGTATTCCAGCGTATCGCACATGAGCAAAATCGCATGCTCCTCCTTGCCCATCGCTACCGCAAACTGATCCATGATGCCGCACTGCACGCCGATGAACTCGTTCTCGGCCTTTTGCGACAGCAACGCGATCTCCACCTTGTCCGTCGGCTGCCCTTCCATCGCGAGCAAACCGTAGGCCGTCACCACTTCGATAGAAGCCGAGGAGGACAGGCCGGAGGCGTTCGGAATCGCCCCGCTGTACAAAATATCGTAACCGCCGACGGATAGCCCGCGCTTTTGCAGCTCGCGGATAATGCCCTTCGGATAATTGATCCAATCGTCCTCGGCGCGAAATTCGACCTGCTGAATGGAAATATGCTTGCGCAGCGGAAAGTTGGTGGAAGCGAAGCCCGCCTGATCGTCCTCCCGCTTCCGGATCAGCATCGTCGTGCCAAACGTCAGCGCGGCCGGAAAAACGTAGCCTCCGTTGTAATCCGTGTGCTCTCCGATCAGATTGACGCGCCCCGGCGCATGAAACGCCCGAATCGGATTGGAGCGATCTCCTCCGTACAGCTCGACAAACTGCTCCTGCAATGCTTTGACTTCCGTCATGACGGTTCACCTCGTTATGGATTTAAGAAGACACGTTCGATATAGCGAACTTTCTGTAGTAAGCTTTGCCTCAAGTATAGACCGGACCATCGGTTTTCACTATGGAACGATGTCAGAACGGCATGGAAAAATGTTAGATCATGAACGCACAAGACGCCCTCCTTCGTGCTATACTGAACGTATCCGGGGCAATGCCCCAATGCCCCAAAAGGAGGCGAATCGCGCCGTGTCCGGGCCCATCAAACGTCCCGATACCTACTTTGTCGTATCCAACCCGTACCCCGCGCCGGAAGACAGCCCTTTGACCGTCCTGTTCGCCGGCCACAGCCAGACGAAGCCGGGGCATAAGCCCGGACCGAAGGTGGTCGATTATTATTTGCTGCATCATGTGCTATCCGGTAAAGGCACCTACGTCTGCCAGGGACAGACCTACGAGCTCGGCGCCGGCGACAGCTTCCTGATCGAGCCGGGAAAGCTGGTCAATTACATGGCCGATGCGATTGATCCGTGGCACTACCGCTGGGTCGCCTTCGAAGGGCAGCTCGCCGGGCGCTTGCTGCTGGATACGGGCCTGAGCTCGCACCAGCCGGTCGTCCATACCGGACGAAAGCGCTCGATCGGCGCCCTGTTCCGCCAAGTGCAATTGGCGTTTCAGCACCGCGGCGCAGGCGCCAATCTGAAAGCAAACGGCTGCCTGCACCTGCTGTTCGCCGAGTTCGCGGAAGCGCTTCACCCCCTACGCGGGGACGAGCCGGAGCAGGCGACCGCCGCCGGGCAAACGGTGCAGCGGGCGCTGCAATATTTATCCAAGCAGTATGCGGAGCCGATCACGATCGAGCTGATGGCCGAGTCTCTCGGCTACAACCGCGCGTATCTTTCGACGCTGTTCAAGCGGCAGACCGGGCTGACGCCCGTGACGTTCCTGCTCCGGCTTCGGCTCGACAAAGCGCGCCATCTGCTGCGGGAGCGCCCGGAGCTGACCGTGGAGCAGATCGCGTCTTCGGTCGGCTTCCAGGACCCGCTGTACTTTTCGAAGCAGTTCAAGCGGCACTACCAGCTCTCGCCGACCGATTACCGCAGCTCGCTGCTGCATCCCCCAGGCTCCGGCGATTAAGCGTCGCGCATGCGATTCGCTTCTGGCGGCGTTGACGTACGAGTCTCTATTCACCCCCTTTCGCGAGGGGCAGCATGAAGGCGATGCAGGCGCCTTGACCTACGTGGCTCTGCGCCCAGATCCGGCCCCCATGGTAGTCGACAATCTCTTTGGCGATAGCCAGCCCGAGGCCGCTGCCGCCGCCGGCCGTGTTGCGGGACTTGTCTTTTTTATAGAAACGGTCAAAAATATGCGGCAAGTCTTCCGGGTCGATGCCCGAGCCGTTATCCTGCACCCGCACGACAAGCGAATGCTCGTCCACAATAAAATGAAGCTGGATCAGCCCGCCGCGCGGCGTATGCTTGACCGCATTGTAAATCACGTTGGTCAGCACCTGATTGATGCGGTCGACGTCGATTTTGACCACGGCCTGCCGGTGGGCTTCGGGCCGCAGCGAGTAGGCGACCGTCTCAAACTTAAGCCCGGCGCCGGCTAGCTCCAGCTCATAGCGCTCGTCGAAATAGCGGATAAAATCGGCCGCGTTCACCGGCTGGATGTCGAAATCCATCTGTCTGGCCTCCAGCTTCGAGAGCTGGAACAAATCGGCGATGAGCCGGTTCAAGCCCGTAATCCGGTTGTGGATGAGCTTTAAATACTTTTGCTGCTGGTCGGGCTGCGAGACGACGCCGTCGATGAGCGCTTCCACGTACCCTTGAATCAGCGTCATCGGCGTTCCCAGATCGTGCGAGATATTGCTGAGCAGGTGCCGCCTCGACGTTTCCATTCGCGCCAAGTCGTCGTTCATCCGCTCCAGACTGCGGTTGATGCGTTCCAGTTCGGCGGTCCGCTCGCTAATTTTGTGCTCCAGACCGGTGTTCATCTCGCGCATTTGCCGCGATAGCGTCTCCACTTCCACGTAAGCCTTGGCCGATTTGGCGCTCAGAATGAATGAGGTCATGAACACGCAGACAAGCAAGCCATACGCCGATACCTCGCCAAGCTTGATCCACTGGTTATAGTACATAATGTCCAGTATCACCGTGGCGACGTAAGCGCCCGCGCCGATCGCGGCGAACAGAGCCCCGTCTCTTTTGTGAAGCAGGGCTCGTCCCAGGCCGAACAGCAGGCATCCGCTGGTGAGCAGCGTAATGAGCTGGAACACCGGCGTCGTATAGGTCACCCATGGAGGCGGAATCAAAAATGCCGCGGCCGAGAACGCTACGCCAAGCGCCAGAATCGTCCGGACGATGCCGGGGCGCACCTCCTGCGGGTACAGCGAGTGCATGAACATGATCATGACGGGTACGCCCATGTAAAAGCATACGTACTCAATGCGCAGCTCCGTCAGCCAATGCACCTCGGGGATAAAATAATACATCACGCCTTCGCCCGTAAAAAAGGCCCGTATGCCGATCAAAAAGCAAAAAAGACCGAAATACAGCGACCCTTTCTCTTTGCGCCTGAGGGCAGTCAAACCGATGTGGTACAGCCCCATCGACAGCAGACTTCCTATCACAAACGTCTCGATCGCAAGCTCTCTCCGGAGCTTGCTGTCGAGCGCGCTCCATGTGCCGAGCTCGACCGGCTTCCAGATGCCCCCGAGTCGGTGGTGGTAATTGGAAACCTGAATGACGATATCCAGCGGCCCGCCTGCATGACGGAACCGGATCAAATTCGGGGTATACAGAGGCTTGGAAGTCAGGATGTCTTCTCCGACCGTGCCGCTGCTTGCGAGCGGCTCGCCGTTCACCCAGGCCTTGTAGGCCGTCCGGATGTATGGAAGCTTCAGCCCCAGGTCTGAGGCGGGGCCATTCAGCATCACTTTCAAGTGAAAGGTCGCATAACCCGATCCGCCCGGCTGCACGCCGTCCACATGGACACGATTCCATACCTCGGGGAGAGCGATCAGGGTCGCCCGCTCCCCCGCGGCATGCTCCGGGGAGGCCAGCTCTTCCGGCGTCAGCAAGCGCATCCAGTACATCTTCCATTCGCCGTCCAGCCGGACCGTTCCATGAGATTCCAAGCCGTAGCGCCCCAGGTCCATGACCCCTTGAACGGCACGGGGCTCGGACTTCTCGGCTGAGGAAAGGCAATAGCCGATACCGGCGATACCGGCGGCCAATAAAACTATGGAAATAAACACCCAAAACCATTTATAATAATAGAAATACTTTCTGGAAATGGATACCACTTTCTTCCTGTTGTTCAAATGGGCTTCCATTCTCCTATCGTACCTTAAACTGCATTTTTTGGAAACCGGGATAAACGGCTCACTTTTGGAGGATTTCGGGACGTTTATTTCTTCCATATCAGAATCCGGTATCGAGTCCGGTGAGGTATGATTCTGATCGTTTCAAAGAAACATCATGTTTCGCCGCATCATCTTTTGGAGGAGAAATCGATGCCTGGAGAAAAAATACTCATCGTCGACGATGAAGCCGAGATTGTTGAGTTAATCAGTCTTTATTTGCGTAAGGAGGGGTATGACGTACTGCATTCCGGGAATGGAGCGGAAGCGCTTGCCATGGTGCGGGAGCACCATCCGGATCTGGTGATTCTCGACATTTTGCTGCCCGAAATGGACGGCATCGAAGTATGCCGGCAAATCCGGAAGTCCTACAATACGCCGATTTTATTTCTAAGCTGCAAAAGCGAGGATATGGATATCATTCTGGGGTTCAGCATCGGAGGGGACGATTACATGACGAAGCCGTTCAGTCCCGGCCAGCTCGTCGCCCGGGTCAAAGCGCATCTGCGCCGCAGCCAGCTGCTCGAGCAACACAAGGAAGATTCCCAGTACCTGTCGTTTCCGGGACTGGAGATCGATCTGCTCAGCCGGACCGTGAAAGCAAGCGGCGGGCTTGTGCCGCTGTCTTCCAAGGAATTCGACCTGCTGCTGCATCTCGCCCGCTCGCCCGGCAAGGTACTCCCGCTCGAACAGCTGTATAAACTGACCTGGGGCGTGGACAGCAACGGCGACACGCGCACGCTGCTCGTTCACATCAGCAACCTGCGCAAGAAGATCGAAGCGAGCCCTACCGATCCGAAATACATCCATACCGTGCGGGGAATCGGCTACAAATTCAACGTGTAGCATAAAGCTTACGGCTGATGCCCGATGGCGCTCGTCAGCTTGTCCAGCTCTTCCGGGGTCAGATCGCGCCACTGCCCTACCGGCAGCCCGGCCAGCTTGATGTTCATAATGCGCACCCGCTTCAACCGGCGAACCTCGTAGCCGAAGGCGGCGCTCATCCGTCGGATTTGACGGTTCAGTCCTTGCGTCAACACGATCCGAAACGTCCGGTCGTCGATGCGGCTCACTTTGCACGGTTTGGTGACGGTTCCGAGAATCCGCACGCCGCTCGCCATTCCCTGCAAAAACATCGGCGTGACCGGTTTGTTCACCGTTACGATGTATTCCTTATCGTGCTCGTGCTCGGAGCGTAATATTTTGTTGACGATATCGCCGTCGTTCGTAAGCAAAATCAATCCTTCGGAATCTTTATCCAGCCTTCCGATCGGGAAAATGCGCTCACGGTGACCCACAAAATCCACGATATTGCCGCGGACGTGCCGTTCCGTCGTGCTGGTGATGCCGACCGGCTTATGGAGCGCAATGTAGACGTGCTTTGTCTTATCGCTGACCGGTTTTCCGTCGATCCGCACGTCGTCCCCTTCGCTCACCCGGCTTCCGAGCTCGGCCAGCTGGCCGTTAATCGTGACGCGCTTTCCCTCGATCAGCTGATCCGCTTCGCGCCGGGAGCAAACCCCGGTTTCGCTAATGTATTTGTTGATTCTCATCGTTCTCACTCCGCTTGTCCTGACTTTATCGCTTCATTATACCAT
Source organism: Paenibacillus sp. MZ04-78.2 (assembly GCF_024213375.1). Lineage (GTDB taxonomy): Bacteria > Bacillota > Bacilli > Paenibacillales > NBRC-103111 > Paenibacillus_G. The sequence goes on from NZ_JANAVJ010000029.1 coordinate 54,116, forward strand.
GCGGGTTTTTCGTTGCAAAAAATGAGATTAACGGGGATGGAGCCGCCAAGCATTTACCCTATAGCGTGAATCCTCACATTCAGTACGGCCCGTGGCCGCAGGGTTTTACCGCTCCGGCTGGCTTTGCGGCTTGGAATCCGCGGCTCGCGGCGAACCGGTAACCGCAGTGTGCGGCCCTGCGGAGCTTTTTTTGGTAAACAAAGTGAAAAAGCCGGTGTGCGTCACGATATGCATCGTTTTGCGGTCCTTTACAAAAACGCGCAGGGCTCCCGCCTGCTCCTCCTTGTCTTCCTTCCACCCCCACTTGCGAATCTCATTCGCGTAGAAGTCGGGAATACTTTCCTTTTCTTCGATCCCTTTCATGTTGTAGCGGACATAGACGACTCCCGGCTTGGAGAACGGAACGTCCGATTTGCGCGCCTCCGCCGGCACGGGAAACTGCTCGTTGATGCTGGAACCGACAAAGCTGTTGTTATCGGAAAACGCGCACCCGTACACCAGAGCCGATAAGGTCACCGCCACCATAAGAAATAAAATAAACCGCAGCGATTTGCCGCGCATACCAACACCCCCCAGTCCTTCTATACTTATTCGAAGAAGAATGACGATCTAGTACCATATTTAGTTTCATCCTTATCCAAACGGTGTAATAAAAGAGTACACGGATGCGCCATGCCGTCCGGCAGAAAATAACGAATCGAGGAGTGTTGCTCTATGACCCGCAAAAAAACGCTGCCGTCGATCACCAAGCCCTTTTCCCATGTGCACGCCACGCTCAAAACGATGGGATTCACCGAACTGCCGTCCCGGGAAGGAAGCACGTACGAATTGACATTTCGCGATTCCGCTTCACTGCAGGAATATCCGTACCGTATCTATACGCACACGCAGGAGAACGGCCAGACCCGCGTTGACTTGAACGAGGCTGGCTTCGTTGCGCAGGACAATATACCCGTTTCGGCTGCCACCGCAGCCCAAGAGATGTTGGCGGAGCTTCAGCAATATATGGAATACGGCCCAGCCAAGACGAAGCCGACCGAATCGACGCCGATCGGCAAAGCGATGAACGGCAAGATGGCCAACAACGAGAAGGAGGTCAGACAGCTTGGCAAAGTGATGGCAAGCCTCCCGACGAATTCGCAGGTGATGGAAAAGGGCATGATCCCGGACCCCATGCAATGAGATCGCTTGGAGGAACATATCGGATCGCTTGGAGCTTCCCTCTGGAGGCTCCTTTTTTGCGTGTCCACCTGCTGAAACAAGGCGTACGGCGCGAATAGGTTATTAGATTGGTTCATTTACGCCGAAGCAGCGAACATTCCGTGGCAAACAAAAAGGGGGACCATCAGCCATGAGCTTATCCCGGATGTTTCGTTGGAGGTCGAAAACAAAGTCAGACACGGGCTCTTCGCCGAAACGTGAGGGTACGGGCGAGGGGCAGTCGTATAGAGCCTCCGGTGGAGGAAGCCGCGCGGCGGACGAAGCGCGGCAGGCAGCACGGTCCATGTGGCGCAGAGCAGGCAGTGCGGGGCAAGAGGATGCGAGCCGCCGACAGGCCGCAGGCGATTTCCGACCCGCGGCACGCGAGGCGCGAGAGCCTGCGCCGGGCGACGGTGGCGGAGCAGCGGCGCGGAAGGAACGGGAATACGCGGCCAGCGATCCCCATGCTGCGGTTCGAGAGGCGCAGGAGCCTGCGCCAGGCAGCAGTGGCAGCACCGCAGCGCGAGAGGCGAAGAAAACGCGCCGTTTCCGGGGACGGCGGTGGCTGTGGACGGCAGGGCTGCTCTGCTTTGCGGCCGGGGCGGCCGGTCTTGGCGCTGCCGCCGTATGGGTGCGCGATCTGGATATCAGCAAGCTGGAGCATCCGCTCCCCGAGCCGAGCTTCGTAATGGATGCCGGGGGGCAGCCGGTGGCACAGCTGTCCTCCTCCCGAATCGTGCCGGTGCCGATCGGCCAAATTCCGCTGGATTTGCGGAATGCCGTCGTTGCGGTAGAAGATCGGCGTTTTTACGATCATGCCGGCTTCGACGTGTGGTCGATCGGCCGCGCGCTGGTCCGCGACTTGAAAGCCGGAGCGATGGAGGAAGGCGGCAGCACGATCACGCAGCAGCTTGCCAAAAATTTGTTTCTCGACTCGGACAAATCGTTCAAACGCAAATTCAAGGAGCTCGGCTACGCGATAAAAATCAACTTTGCTTACAGCAAAGACGAAATTTTGGAGCTGTATCTGAACAGCATTTACTTCGGTGAAGGGCGCTGGGGCGTCGAAGGGGCGGCGCAGCAATACTTCGGCAAATCCGTTCAGCAGCTGACGCTTGCCGAGTCGGCCGTGCTGGCCGGTCTGCCCAAAGCTCCTTCGCTCTACTCTCCGGCGCGGCATCCGGACAAGGCGCTGGAGCGGCGCAACCTCGTGCTATCGCTGATGAAGGAGCAGCATTTCATTAGCGACGCCGCCTACGACAAGGCCGTCACCGAGCCGATTGCGCTAAAGCCGAACAACGGAGAGTCGCTGAAGGGGCGGCATCCTTCTTACGTCGACTATGTCATGGATGAAGCCGAGAAGCTTTACGGCTTTACGGAGCAGCAGATTTTGACGCACGGCCTGCGGATTCATACGGCAATGGACCTTAAGGTGCAGCAAGCGGCGGAAGAGGTGTACCGCACCGATGCGCTCTTCCCGCAAAGTTCTCCCGACCGCCTGATGCAGAGCGGAGCGGTCGTGCTGGACCAGCGAACCGGCGGCATCCGTGCGATCGTCGGCGCGCGAGGGGATCAGACCTACCGCGGCTTCAACCGGGCCACCGAGCTGAAGCGGCAGCCCGGCTCGGCGTTTAAGCCGCTGGCGGTCTATGGGCCTGCGCTTGAGCTTGGCTATACCCCGGAGTCGATCTTATATGACGGGCAGCTCGACATTTCCGGGTACCGTCCCAAGGATTGGGACGGACAAACGAGGGGCGAGGTCTCGCTTCGGGAGGCCGTACTGCGTTCGTGGAATATTCCGGCCGTCTGGCTGCTGAATGAAATCGGCATCGACGCTGGAATGAACTACGTGCGTAAAGCCGGGATCGATCTGCCTCCGGCGGACCGCAACTTAAGCCTCGCGCTCGGCGGCTTGTCCGAAGGCGTCTCGCCCTTGCTGATGGCTCAGGCATACGGCGGCATAGCCAATCAGGGCGTGATGCAGAACGCCCACGCCATCATCAAGATTACGACCAAGGACGGCAATACGCTCGTCGAGGCCAAGCCGCAGCCGACCAAGCTGACGGAGCCGGTCTACGCTTATACGCTGACGAGGCTGCTTCAAGAGACCGTCGCGCAAGGAACGGGGATCGCCGCCGCAATCGGCAGCCGTCCCGCCGCGGGCAAGACAGGGACGACGCAGCTGCCCGCAACGGCCGAATTCGGGGCCATCGGCCGGAATGGCATTAAGGACGCCTGGTTCGTTGGCTTCACTCCCGAGCTGACGGCGGCGATTTGGCTGGGGTACGATCAGACGGACAAGACCCATTATTTGACGACGGGCGGAGCGGCGCCTGCGCAGCTGTTTCGGGAAATCATGACCCGAGCGCTGAAGGATGCCCCGGTGACGGATTTTCCGATACCCGAAGAAGTGCGCCGGGCCATGGAGGAGGCGCAGCTGCGCTCACCGCTCGGAGGCGACGAACGCGCGCCGGAAACCGTGGAGCCGCAGGAACGCGGCGGCCAGCCGGAAACGCGCCGTCCCGGCTGGCTAAGAAAAAAACAAGGTGATTGAGCCCATTTTCAGATGGATAAGTGCCCAATTCCTCCTCTCTGACATATGGTGGAGTATGTTCTAATCAGAGAGGAGAAATCAAATATGTCTCAAGAGACGATAATTGAAACTCAAACAGCCGGGGAGATCGACTACACCCGTCCGCATCATCCTCATCATCCACACCATTTTCATCCACATCATCATATGCATCCCCACGGTTTCCATCCGCATGGTTTTCATCCGCATGGTTTCCATCCACATGGCTTCCATCCGCATGGTTTTCATCCGCATGGTTTCCATCCGCATGGTTTCCATCCGCATGGCTTCCATCCACACCACCATCATCATATGCATGGGCATCATTTTTACCATCATGCCCGTTGGGTGCAAGATCCTTGGACTGGCGATTGGTACCTCGACTGAAGAAAGGCTTCGCGACAACAAAGGGCGTTCTGCATTAGGCAGACCGCCCTTTGTTCTTTTCGACAGCTTTCGCGTCGCCACACTTAAGCCCCGTTGGAATATTGATATAAAAAATCCACCGCCAGTTCAACTATTGCGCGTTTGCATTCGCTTGCTTTGTTAGCACCGGGCCTTACTCCACCGCTTGCTTTGCTTGTCTCTGGAAGCTTCACCAAAGGTTAATTTTTTTTGTGATACTTTTTTCGTAGACGTACGGAAAAAGCCCGATGGCGGAAGGAGAGGGCCGGGATTATTTTTTAATTATATGGGAAAAATGTCCCATTTTTTTAACAAATACTAGAATTTTAGTTTTATCAAAAGGAATATTATGTTATTATTGTTTTATATTATTATAGGAGGTTATTTTTGTGCGGATCATTAATCGCTCTTTGCGTTGGGAAATTTCAGATCAAATGAAGATGCATGGTTACAACCTCAATCAGTTGGCGGAGGTCACTGGAATTAACCCCGGTAATTTAAGTATGGCTTTGAATGGTGTTTCCCGATCAATGACGATAAACCAACTTGACGTTCTCGGGAAAGTTTTTGGAAAGGAACCGGGGTGGTTGTATGAGCTGTACACAGAAGAATGCATTTCTGAGGAAAGGTTGTCCCGTCCGCGGTTGGTCCCGTATTTAGTTCGATGTGCGGAAATCGGCCGAAATGATTGTGTTGATGAGGTCGTATCTAAAATTCTCGATAATCCGAGAAATGTAAAAATCATCTTTTCAGCAGCAGAGAAGCTTTTTCATAAGGGGAAAGAAAAAGAATCGGAGCGCTTTTATGAGCTTGTTGTGGGGAACGTCAAAGACAGCTTTTCCGAAATGCTGGCTATGGGGCATTATCGGATATTCACTATTGCAACTCAAGGCACGGATGCGGAAAAGAATTGGAAAGCCGTGATCCGATTTGCTCCGTTTCGAAATCGGTTGCCGGAGAACAATCAATTAGACGCGTTATTTCAATTATCGCGAGTTTGTTTTTCGTTGAAAAAGTGGAGCGAGGTTGAAGAATATGCGGGCGAGCTGGTGATTTCAAGCACGGCTCTGTGCAATGAAGAAGTAGAATTTACACGGCATCCCGTCTATTATTATGGTATGGGGCTGCTGTATAAAGCAGCTATTGCAGAAGAAAGAGGATTATTTGATTTGTCGAAGAAATATGTATTAAGTTATGCTAATCTGGAATGGTCTGAGCCCCTTGACGAATCTGGCCAAAATGAAGTGGAGCGATTTAAGACTTGGGGGAAAGCGAATTTATACACACTTGAGGTTTTAAGCGGGAACGAAGGTATTATCAACGAATACGCCGATTATTTGGCAGGTCTTAACCGGATAAATGACGTTATGGCGGGGTTGAATTCTATCCTTGTGTCAGCGAATACATATGGGTTTAATGTTGGTCATGTGCTGGAGCGTTTCTCTGGTTTTATTGAACGTTTCGATTTACTTAATGATGATCCGATTCTTTCGGATCGACACCTTCAGTACAGACATAACAAAGCTCTTTATGATTTTAAACACGACCAAATTCTAGAGGGACTCGAAGAGACGTTACACTGTCTGTCTTTGGCCAATCAAATGAAAAAGTATGAAGATGCTTTTCGTTGTGTTTCACTTTTTGAAAAACATCGAGAACATGCATCAATTCAACAGTTGGGAACCTATCGGTTATCGATTGTGGGAGAGTGAGAGGAGGTGTAATTTAGAATGAAGGCTTATTTGCTGGCGTTGGTCATTGCTTTGGGGTTATTCGGGCCTTTTGTGCCGCCGGGTTCAAATGGCCCGGAGCCGTTTGGCCATCACGGCTCCGAAGGATAACAACATTTACCACCCTACCCCCTTAAAGCATTCTGCTTTGTGCAGAGTGCTTTTTTGTGTTTTTCATAAAATCACTATACCCTATATTTGGAAGTAAGGTATTATAATTGGATACGGGGAGCTGGGTGATATGAACAATAAAAAATTAAAGCGGAAAATCAGAAAGCTACAGCGGCAATTGGTACGGTTAGTTGAGAAAAAGGGTTCGTTTTCCGACAAGGAGGTGGTGAAGCTCAGCCAGCGTTTAGATAGGTATATCCTGGTAGCTCAAAAGTCTTCTTCTAAGCTGAAGGTGTGTGGATGATGCAGTATGAAAATTTATTGGACGGAGAAAGTCAGGAACGTATTTTCTACCTTGCCCGGATCGGCTTGATCTTTGAACGGCTATACGGCATTAAGGATTTGCACGACGCAGTATACAGGGCATCGACAGGTGCCGGGTTTGCCGCCCGAAGGTTGGCCGAGTTTGGCTACAGCGACGAGCAAGTTGAGGAACTGTTACGCGAGCGTTTGTTTTTTTACAGCGTAAACAAAGCGGGACACTAGCGTGGGCCAGATCGTCTTAGTTTGGAAATTATTTTTTGAATTTATTGTACAAGAATAAAGCAGTAAAAATGACAAGTACCCAGAACAGAAATATCCAAGCAAGGTAGGACAAAACTCTCAAAGCATCCATTAAGGGAAGGGTGCCAGTTACTCCGGGTAACCCGCTGGTTTTGGAATTTGACGATGGAAGCAGCATTATTTATACGGCAGAAGTAGTGCCGAATATGTCAGTGGAACGAAACATGACTAGCAGTAATAAGGTTAATCTAAGGCTAGGTAAGACATATACTTACCTAAAGCTTGCTTATGCAAAGTTGACGTTAATTGAAGGTTATGTAGCTAAACTCCCCGAAGTTGTTCCACAGAAAGCACAAGGTTTGAAGAAGGCTGATCTTGAAAAATTAAAAAATGATCCTGAAGCAAAAAAAGCATTTTCTGCGTTAAGTAACGCCGCCGCTTCTATGGAAATGGCCGGAGCATATGATAATTATTATAATCACGATACAAATACAGGATGGTTCCGTGTCCAAACACTAGGCGCTGAGGGTCATATGTACTTAAGATATGACGGCTCCACTTCTGGAAGTTCTAAAAATGCAAATTCAATGACTCAATTTAAGACTAGCATTAATGGTTTCGATAATTACGTTAATCAGTACATGCAGGCACCACAATGGCCAGAAGTAGTAGGTTGGGGATCAACAATTATGGGACTTATTACAATTGTTGCTGGCTATGGTACAGGACCAGCAGGTTGGGTTACAATCGCACTATATTATGGCGGGGCTCTCTCCACATTCGCTGGATTAACGTCCACAGTTTATGCAACTGTTTCTCGACTGGATTTGAGCAGAGTGGCAGCACAGTACTGTGAAAATGCAAGAGTGATGAATTTCAACGGTGGGGCATACTGGGAAAATACCACATTCAGCGTCGTTAATGGATTTTAAAAGAATTAATAAGCGCGTCAACTCGACGCGCTTATTAATTCTTTTTTGAAAGGAGGGGAGTTAACATAAAGAACAATAAGTTACGTTTGGCTTGGATTATTCCACAAATATTTTTGACCTTATTAGATATAGCTCTTTTTGTATTTACATTTATAAAATGGGAAGAGCTTCAAGGTGTGAGAATTATGTACCTCTTATTAGGGGTAATTATATTAGGGGTAATTATTCTAGGGGTTATTACTATAAGAAAATGGATAATCCAAGGCAAAATGTAATGTTGGCAGGCGCTTTTTAGAAGGAGGCAGACATCATGAAATACCTAATTTTTTTCGTAGCCAATTGCGTGCTAACTTACTACCTACTACATTTTTCCTGAACCAAGCTATGTTAAGTCTTTATTATACTCTGTTCTTGTGACACTCTTTATTGTCGTTTTAGATGCAATAAAGAAAAAACCACCATTGTAGCTCATTTTCAGCTTTGAGCGGCGATTTTGATTTCGATTCATATCCAGATGACGGCAGAAGACGTAAAACTCGCACTAGGAAAACCGGACAAAGAATATTCGGATGAAGCATATGATGGCTATTATCTCATTTATGAATTAGAATACCATTTGGTGTTTTTTGCGAAGGAGGAGGCCGATCCTAAAAATATCAGCCGGGTTCAAGTGATCAGCACCAAATGAACATAAGATTTCTGTCCGTAGACAAAACGAGGAGAGGCAACCACGAGGCTACGCGAGTAGTACTACCCCTATAAGGCTTAAGCAACCAAAGCAAACAAAAGACTGCTCTAGTTTGAGCGGTCTTTTGTTTACGGATTTGACATAATTATGTGAAAATGTTCTACAGTTTGTCGGAGAAGATTAGAGAACCGATTGATATTCAAGCCAAAAATAAAGACGGGAATATTATTTATAAAACGCTGCCCTAGCTCGAACGGCTAGGGGTACCATTAAGTAAGACGCCTTGGGGATCTCCAAGGGCTAATTTATTTTCGAGAGTGGGGACGTTTATGAAAATAAAGTATCTTCTCTACTTCTTGATTCTCTTTGTAATGGCGAAAATTTTTCAGAAATGGCCAATCGGCGGGAGCTGGGATATTTTTTGGATAATCCTATCTGCTGGCATTTTTCTAATCATAGCCGAAAAACTCAAGATTACAGAACGAAAAATACCACCGCTTGCATTTGGTATTATTGGAGCCGCCATAATTTTTTTGTACGTGTTTGGTTAAAAAAATGGCTTTGTTCGCATTCTTTGCGGAAAGGGGGAATATGTCCTTGGATATTAAAGAATTGCAGCAGTTTTTTAACGATATTAGCTTTAGACTCGGAAACATATCAGACCAAACGAGCAGATTTTCAAATGAAACATCGTCTAGGATCGAATCATTAACTTCCGAATTGGCCTATACAAATAATATTCTTACCGTGTTAGCTATCATCGTTTTCTTAAAGGTAGCCACCGATCTGTTTTTCAAGATTAAAAAAAAATAAAGGAAAGCCCCATGCCAGTGGCATGGGGCTTTCTCGTTTCCCGTCCCCCTGCGGGAGAAACTCAGAGAACATGCTCTGATTTTGCAAGTAAAGTTTGGAACGCAGTTTCTTCCACAAAATTAAGTAACGGCTCTTTTCACACTCCGACAACATTGCGGGATAGCATTAAGGCACAGGAACACCCGTACGCAGTATATGAATAGGAAGTCATAAAGACATAAGTATTGTTGTGTGTTGTTGTATAATAAAATAATAGAGCAGGCTCGAACATCTTGATTTCAATAGGTGTTCGTTGCCTGCGTTTCTTATTCGAAGGAGGGACTTCGTATTGAAAAAAGTTATTATTATATTTGGCATTATCATACTCGTTATTATTTGTGGGGTGCTAATAAATATGTTCCTACCTAAAATAGTAAGCCTTGAAAGGATTGCGATTTCGGATATTCTAAATGAAGAAAAAGAAATGACTGTGAAAGGTACTTTCACAGATAGCGCGATTGGCTTTTCAGGCTACAACGCCAGCAGTAGTGAAGGGAAGGTATTTCTGGAGATTTCGGGGAAATTTTCATTGGGTAAGATGGATGGAAATTTTAGTATCACTTTAAATAAAGAGAAATACGGTGAGCCCAAAGAAATCTATTTAAAAGATGGAAAAAACAGCGTGAAAATTTGGCCCAAATAGCTTCAAGTGGCGTAACTATTCAGGTATCTTATAAACGCCCAAAATCTCTGCTGTACGCGGCGGAGATTTTTTTGTAAACTTGTTCCAT
>NZ_JANAVJ010000002.1 GCF_024213375.1 Paenibacillus sp. MZ04-78.2
TTGCAGTCCTAGCCTTCTGTTATGCAATAATCTTTGAATTAATCGAAAATTATGAGCCTTTAATGAACAAATGGAATAAGAAAAATCAAGAATAGTAGTTTTGTTAAAAAATTAAGTTTCAATTCCTCATAGGTACGTTCAAAGCCCTGTTAGATGGCGAGGTCAAGATCGATGGGACGTGTTTCAATTCCTCATAGGTACGTTCAAAGCCTGAAGGCTGAACACTCGGCGGGGATTCGAACCCCTGTTTCAATTCCTCATAGGTACGTTCAAAGCAATAACGGAAACCCCAAAATCAAAACAGCTAACTTCAAGTTTCAATTCCTCATAGGTACGTTCAAAGCTCAATAGACAGATTGGACCAATATCCTGCATCCACAGTTTCAATTCCTCATAGGTACGTTCAAAGCATAGTTTATGTGATTAAGGAAAAAGGGTGCAATATTCGTTTCAATTCCTCATAGGTACGTTCAAAGCGAGAAAGTAGTCTTCCCCGTATATCTGACTGCTCACTTGTTTCAATTCCTCATAGGTACGTTCAAAGCACCGATGCTTCCACCTTGACCGTAAAACTTGATATTGGTTTCAATTCCTCATAGGTACGTTCAAAGCTCCCTATTCAAATTTATTAAACTCTCCTTAACATATCTGTTTCAATTCCTCATAAGTACGTTCAAAGCTTCGTTCCGAAGCATCGTTTCGACGAGGTGAACGAGGCGTTTCAATTCCTCATAGGTACGTTCAAAGCCGGTTAATATGGTGGCGTATGCAACGTTTGTCAGGAGTTTCAATTCCTCATAGGTACGTTCAAAGCCTCGTGTACTCTTCATGTCGCCGGTGACGATATAATCGTTTCAATTCCTCATAGGTACGTTCAAAGCCCATAAAAACCCCGCTACAACGCCATTTCCACATATCCCACACCTCGTATCTCCAACAGCTAACGCTACAAACCCTTCTGCCGTGCAGCTATCGTTGTCGTCGACCCCCGGGCTTTTTTGCAGCATTGGGGGTCGACGACAAAAAGCATAGTTAAATTATAAGGCTTTGTCCGCCTTTTTCCAAGCCCACGATCTCCCGACTTCGTCAACCCCGACAATCGTACGTGCGATAGATTGGCTCAATTCGCCACGTTCCAGTTTCAAAATAATAGAGGCTCGTAATAATTTTACGCTTACAAAATAAATGTAAACAGACGCAACTGATCAGATGTCAGTTGCGTCTGTTTACATTTCGTCACCGTTTTAATTAGGCTGAGTGCCAGTAACTTCGATATTGAGATCGCTCATAGATACAGCATATCCACCAGCAGTCTCCGTATAAGTTCCTAACAGAGAAGTACCACTTGGAGAGTATTTTTTCCAAACTAATAGCCCACTCGTATTAGCCCCAACTTGATAATTTGTTAAATAGATTGTTGTATTTGGGTTTACTGTTTGGTTCGCACCATATTTTGTACCGCTTGTCCATTGCCTCTCATAACCCCAGCTACCGCCTACAGCTACTTCTAATTTAGCTAAAAACGCTGCCTTGATCTCTGATTTTCCACTAATGTTAACTCCTACATTCCACTTTCCTGCTGTGGTATAAGTTTGTTCATATTGGATTGTTGCCGGAGCAGAAGTACTATTTTGATAGCGGAATGTTCCAAGATTCTGATAACGCCAATCCTTTGTTACATAATTTGGATTATAGGTGCTGAAGACATAAACGAAACCATCGCTTGGTGGGCTCAGTGTTTGCACCCTTTGCGAAAGTGGGACAACTTCCGTGGTGTTCCCGTTTAAATCCGTTTCCCAAGCTCTAAGTTCAGGAATAGGCTGTTTCGGGGAAACTTTGGAATCCGCCAACTCCTGTATTTTGCGAGGGATTTTTTCTTGATCATTGGCTGCATATACACTAGATGTTGTCAGTGTGAGTACGGCGAGGGCACAGACAGTGATATTTCTAACTAGAATATTCAAAAACACACCTCCTAATATTTTACTTATATTATAATATAAATCAATTTGTAATATTTTTCAATACTAACCACTATAATATTTTTCTAGAATATTAAGCACAGACTTTACTGCTTCTTTTGTAATCGTAGTTTTTGCTTTTGTTCTTGCATTTTGAGTAACAGTAACAATAAGATTTCTATATGTGTACGTCGCCATATCAGTTCTATCCAATAATTCAGGATCGGCTCCGCCATATCCAGAAGTCGACTCCCAAGCAACCAAGTTTTTTCCCATATCTACTGCTGTATAAGCAAATCGTACATATAACTGGACTGATTTATCGTTATTTTCAAATATAAATTGTTCTTGTGTTGGATTAAGATCACTAACTCCACCTCCAAGAGTTATTGTGTCTTTCTTATTAAATGTAAAATCTTTTTCTATTAAAAAAATTGTCTTCATTGGTGGAGTTAAAGAGAAACCATTTATAACTATATTGTTTTTAACATCCTCCATTAATTTTGTGAAATCATCGTAGTTTGGTTTGTGTTCAATTTCTATATTGCTGCTGTTGGATGCTTTGCTTGGTGGTATTTGTTGATTAGCTTCATCCTGACAACCTACTAGAGAAATGGAAATTATCAAACTGCTGATTAAAAGCAACGAACTCTTTCTCATAATGTCCTCCATTACATAAAATTTACTTATAAAATAAAATATTACATCCTTGCCATAAATACAAGTTGCCTTGAAAATTTTCATTAGTTCTATCATTTCAAGTTGAGTATCTGTTCGGAGAAATCGTCAGGAAACGTCTGTGTTTCTAATTCTTCTTGCAACGCAGTAAATTGCTTCTAAATTTCACTTTTCGTCACGTCTGCTTTAATAAAGAGTGCAATTTTCAGGGTCAGTGTCTGCGTTGCTGTCACCAGGGGAAAAGTAGAAGAACACTCAAATAGATCAAGAATTCTCTAAGCCCCTCTATATACCAAACGATTGAAAGTTATCAAATGTTACACTTAATTTATAAAAATTTCTAAATTCCCTCATATTTGGGTGATGTCCGATTGCATTAATAATAGTTTCAGAGATGTTAGGATCGAATACTAGCCTGCTGTTGAAGGCGTGATTAATAATCAACAAATTGCGAGGACTTTTGCGGAATGATGTACATTACAATTGTACTTTTAATAGTATTTTTGCTCGCGAAGTTAAAAGTAATTAGTTTAGGACCGAAAGTAGAAATACTATTTTTAGTTCTAAGAGTAATAACGGTCCTAATTAACATCTTGCTTCTTTTTGCCTGGCCCGTCAGCACTGGGACTGGTGTAAAGGAAGGGGTAATACATTAGCCTCTAAGCAAGGTGTTTATCATGATGTTTATTGCTGCTTTTGCTTTGAGAATGATATTTGCGAAAAGGAATAAAGCAAGCTAAAGTTTGCTTTCCCCCGTTGGTCTGACGGGGGTTTTGATTATTGAGCTACGAAGACCGTTCGCTAGTGAATAAGCATTCAATGACCATAATTTTTGTGCCTCAGAGTTGAAAAGCACTCAAAAAGAGGGGCTTGCTTGATTTCATAATTGGAGCGATGACTTTGCAAAAAATTTCGATCTTCTGGAAGATAATATTCATTATTCTTCTATGTATTCTTGTAGTAGGTTCGATTGGGTTATTTGTTGGCTTGAATTTCTTGCTAATCATGGCTTTATCAAAAGTATCCTTGTTGGGTATTCAAATTAAAACAAATTTTGCCGGATTTCTTTTTTCGATTGCCATAATATTTTTTAGTCCAATTAACTTGGTAATTGGCTTCATTCTTGAAGTAATTAAAGAGAGCTTATTTAAAAGAGAAATTTACAAAAGTTTGTTTGATATGGTAGCAACATATTTCATAACTTCCTTATTCATTTATGGTTTGGATTTTTATTACGTTGCAGTCCTAGCCTTCTGTTATGCAATAATCTTTGAATTAATCGAAAATTATGAGCCTTTAATGAACAAATGGAATAAGAAAAATCATGCATAGTTTTGTTAAAAAAATTAAGTTTCAATTCCTCATAGGTACGTTCAAAACTTGCGATTCAATTTACGATTACTGAAGTAAATGGTGCGTTTCAATTCCTCATAGGTACGTTCAAAACTCACCATCTCTATTTTTTATATAGTTTATCACAATGTTGTTTCAATTCCTCATAGGTACGTTCGAAACTAACACAAAACAAGGTACTACGATAGCATTTGATCGGTTTCAATTCCTCATAGGTACGTTCGAAACCAGGTACACCGCCCTTTCAATATGATGTTAACTTACCTAGTTTCAATTCCTCATAGGTACGTTCGAAACCCGTTACAAAATCTCCCACTTTGGAAGCTACGCCAGAGTTTCAATTCCTCATAGGTACGTTCGAAACGTTGATTATGCTTTCGACGATCGTAGGCTGGTCATCTGTTTCAATTCCTCATAGGTACGTTCGAAACTATAACTATGTATGAACCACCATTATTTGAAGAAATATGTTTCAATTCCTCATAGGTACGTTCGAAACAAGCTGATACTGACTTGGTTAAAGGTCTGCGTCAAAAGTTTCAATTCCTCATAGGTACGTTCGAAACCGTTGATTGTAAAATATCTTTGCACTGTGGACTGGTCCTGTTTCAATTCCTCATAGGTACGTTCGAAACGCGTTGTTACTGATCATTAGTCCCCCAGTTGACAACAGTTTCAATTCCTCATAGGTACGTTCGAAACCAAGACTTCTGTACGATCGTCCTGATCTCGCACAAACAGTTTCAATTCCTCATAGGTACGTTCGAAACCAGAAAGAAGCCCAACAAAGGCTTGGGCTATGTCAGAAGTTTCAATTCCTCATAGGTACGTTCGAAACCCATAAAAACCCCGCTACAACGCCATTTCCACATATTCCACACTCTCGTATCTCCAACAGCTAACGCTACAAACCGTTCTGCCGCGCAGCTATGGTTGTCGTCGACCCCCGGGCTTTTTTGCAGCATTGGGGGGCGACAAAAAGCATAGTTAAATTATAAGGCTTTGTCCGCCTTTTTCCAAGCCCATGATCTCCCGACTTCGTACCCCCGACAATCGTACGTGCGATAGATTGGCTCTATTCGACACGTTCCGAGTGGTTCAGCCAAGCACAGCAGACTAAGGTACTGCGAAACTTTGACTTGGGCAACGCCGAGCTTTTGGGCGATTTTCCCCTTGTTTCATCTGGAATTCCTTCATCATCCTGTCGATCTCACGAGCAACACCGATCGGCGTTACATCGTCACGCAGTATGTTTTCCGTCAGTGCCGCCGTCGCAGCTTGCAGGTCAGTCGGCTTGGTATTGCTGAAATCGTTCCAGCAGGAGGACAATTTGCTTATTGGGTTTATAACAAAGTAAAATTTTGGCCTAAAGCGGAAATGACCGCCTCTTCTCAACTTGAAAAAGAATTATTTGTAAATAAAGTAATTGACAGACTTTCGAGTCAGCGGTAAGTTAAACGTAGCAACTCAATATCCGTAGTCTGCCGGGGATCGGGGGCATCTCAGTATGCTCCCCGATCCTGCTGTTTGTTTATTCTGCGCATGGGAATGCTGGCGAAGACATAAGGGAGGGGAACCAGGTGCGTTTTGAACCTCAAAGGGACGCAGCGTTTGCGTTCGTGTTCGGCATCATTGTTTTACTTCTTCTGGCCGTTATCGTTGCCATTTGGTTTGCTCCAGCGACGCTTGGAGAAAAAATTCCGCTGATTTTGGTTATGATGGTGTTTGAAACGTTTTTCTTAATGGTTTGGTATAATACCCAAAATTCCGCTGGATTCCATCACGTCCGTAACATGCATAAAAACGCTGCTGGCGGGGCCAGCCTTTTCCACGAATCGGCTTAGTATCCAATATAACAACGGAATGAGCTTTGTGCACGTTGCGCCTAAGGACCGGGAAGCATTTGTGTCCGCGCTGCGGAAGCACTCATCCGACCGCATTCCGATTAAGCTGGATTAGGAAGGAGATACAAGCTAATATAAGCTAAATCCAAGAATGGAGTCTTCAGCATTTGAACTGAAGACTTCTTTTTTATGGGATGAATGCATCAGATGAAACTTTTTCTTTGTATACTTTGATGCTATTATAAAATTTATGGAGATTGGCTAAACATACTACTATGATACTCTACCAATCCAATTTACTTTTGAATCCATTCATGTTTACTTTTATTAAACAAACTTTAATTTGTACTTCCTAATTTTAACTGTTAATATATAGATATTCGCCGTTATTTACTTACCGGTTAATTGCTTTGCCATTATTTCAATAATGTGGGTGTGTGCGATGGATTTCTACGATCAATTACGAGATATGCGCAAATTGAAAGGTTTCACCATTCGCGAGCTGGCAGACCGCTCCGGCGTATCGGCGGCCTATATTTCCCAGCTGGAGAACGGCAACCGCGGGGTCCCCTCGCCCGACGTGCTGATGAAGCTGTCCGAGGGATTGAACATTCCTTATACCGAGCTGATGCAAATTGCAGGCTATCTGGAGAAGACGGCCTCCGACACGGAGGAAGGAAGCTATACGAAGCCGCGGGTGAACCTGCGCCGCTTTCTGCGCGAGAACGACCTTATCTTCGACGGAATCGAGCTAACCGAGCTGGACAAGGAATGGATCGAGCGGATGCTGACCGTCATGTTCTGGAAAGAAAAGCAGCACAGCAAGGACGAGCAGACGGCGGAATTTTCGTATGAGTCGAAATGAACGGCAGGAAAGTCTGGCTCCCGGCAGCTCCGGGGGGACCGGACTTTTTTTCATGGAAGAGGAAAGGGACCGCTGCCGCAACGCGGGCGGTCCTTCTGTTGTTACACGATGCGGATTAAACAGGCAGGCGCTTGCTTGATACAATCGTAGATACCGCGACTTTATTAACCAGCATATCTCTTCCCTTGACTTCGATCAGGATCGTGTACCGGTCCGTCGATTTCAAGATGCCTTGCATTTGGACACCGTTCTTCGTGATTAAGGTAACAGGTATCCTTTCCATAATGAGCTGATCCAAAAACTTGTTCTGCACGTTATCACTGCTTTTCGTCATGTGAGACATCCCTCTCTCTTTTTTAGGATTCCGTTCCATAGTACCACAATTGAATCTATTACTCTATTGTCAGAACGGACAAGGCCATGTAAACTATAAATACAAAGTATCACGTTACGCCAACATGCGTATACTGAAAAAGGAACGCGGATGCCGCGAACATCCGCACTCCCGCACAATAGCCGCTTCTCAGGGCGGTGGCTTAAACAAATTGTATACGAATCAAGAAAGGACCGCTGCTTTGACCGAGGGCGGTCTATTTCTTTTTGTTAAGGTACGTTAGCAATGCCAAGATGAACATCCCGAACCCGAACATCAAGGTTAGTGCTTGGTATACCTCCATAGGCCATCACCTCCTATCCAGGAGGCTAGCCGACCGCCCTAAAAGCCATTCTATCGTGGTTTTTCCATTGTAACATATTGTACCACCAAACCCAAAATAAGCCTGTCCGACCGAAAAACCAAACGCCCTATGGGACCGAACAGTTCAGACTTGCAGGACGCCCGACTTACGTTATCCGAAGCATCGGCCTACGGTCTGTCAGGCTATGGCGGATTCCAAACCGGGAACTATTGCAAATGGCGGCGGGATCATTTATGATTGACATTGCAGTAGGTCAAAAAAAGAGGTGGTCGTTTGTCTCCCCGAACGAAAGAACAAAACGAAGAAATCCGCCTTCTCCGGGTGAAGCAAATTATGCAAGCCGCAGCCGAGGTGTATTTGGAGCAAGGCATTACCATGGAGATGCGCGATGTCGCAAACAAAGCGAATTTGGGCTACGGCACCGTGTACCATTATTACAAAAACAAGCACGCTCTGCTCGACGACCTGCTGTGGCAGGCATTCCACGAAGCCAAGCAACTCACGGAGGAAGCGTTCGGCACTCCCCAGTCCCCCGGGCAGCAGCTCCGCCGGTACGGCACCCTTATGCTAAGGCAATGCTTTCACGACCGATCCGTCTATATTTTGTACAAAATGATCTGGGAAAACTTTCAGCAGGTCCCAGGCGGCCGCTTTCAAAAGCTGTACGATCAGTTCCAAATCGAGCTGTACCGTCCGCTTGTGTCGGCGATTCAACTGCTCGGGGCGCAGGAGCCTGAGAAACGGGCGAATCTTCTGCTCGGCTCCATGATCGGCTGCGCCGGTTTATGGATTCACCACGGCCATGAAGAGCCGGATACCGACGATATCGCCGATTCGTTAGTCCGCAGTATCGAAAAGAAGGGAAATTGATCTCATGATTATTTTGAAATCCAAGCAGGAAATTGAGCTCATGAAACAAGCCGGTCAGTTGGTCGCGGCTTGTCACCGGGAAATCGCCAAGCTGGTGCAGCCCGGCATTACGACACTTGAAATCGAAGATCTCGTGGATACGATGATCACGAAGCATGGCGGCAGAGCTTTTACCAAAGGTTACAATGGGTATAAGTACGCCACCTGCGCATCCGTGAACGATGTGATCGCCCACGGGTTTCCAAGCCGTGCGCCGCTTCAGGAAGGCGACATCGTCACCATCGATACCGTCGCGGAAGTCGACGGCTGGCTGGGCGATTCCGCCTGGACCTACGCGGTAGGCTCCATTTCCGACGAAGCCCGGCGGCTGATGGAAGTAACCAAGCAATGCCTGGATCTCGGCATCGCTCAGGCCCTCGCCGGCAACCGCCTCGGGGACATAACGCACGCGATCCAATCCCACGCGGAGCGGAACGGCTACTCCGTCGTGCGCGATCTGCTCGCCCACGGCATCGGCCGGGATCTGCACGAAGAGCCCAGCTACGCACATGTCGGGCCGCCCGGCAAAGGCGTACGGTTGAAGGAAGGCTTCGTGTTTACGATCGAGCCGATGATCAACGCCGGTACGCATCATATGTACGTCGAAGCGGACGGCTGGACGGCCCGAACGGCTGACGGACGGCTATCCGCCCAATACGAGCATACGATTGCGATCACCGAAGACGGTCCGCTGCTGCTCACCGACCAGGCTACGGTGGGCTGACGCCGCAGCCTCATAGTTCCTCCTACACCCTCTTAACCGTTTCAGCCCTTTGTCCGCGGCTATCTGCCGCGCGAAGGGCTGTTTTACATACAATAGCGCCTGCTCTCCTGCCAACACCCCCCTGTTTAACTCGTATTCTATACATTACTTTATACTAATTCTAAATAATACATTAACTGTTATTAAATCCTATAATTGTATTGTTTTCAGGAGAAAAAACATTTGAAAACGAATGTATCTTAAAATTCCACGAAGGGTGCGGAAGGTGAAGCTTAAGATCACAAAGGGACTATATTCCCCTATACATGAATCAATGATCCCTTTTTCTATCAGATTTTCGACAAGAAACAGGCAACGCCTCATCCGATATACTAGGACTAAAGAACCTTTTATTGTTAAACAGGAATATTTTTACTTAAAAGGGTATTGTAAAAAATTAAAATTGTATTAATATTATTATCAAGCAGTCAAAGTTGGAATATTTTCCTAACGTTTCAACAAACTGCGATTTATTCCTACGGTTTTTCGTGAAATGAATTGACCACTTAACGAAAGAGGTGATGCTTTTTAGCGAAAACACGCACCTCATGACTCCACTCGAATAATCCTGCCTAATCGAATTCGCCCTAAACCTATCGGAAAAATTGAAAAAGGAGAGATGAATTATGTTAAAAGTATGGTCATCGATTATTACGGGAGCATTTTTGCTCGGAAGCGTACAAGCCGTGCATGCTGCTCCGCAAGACCCGTCCGCTCCCTCTGGAGGATTCGCCCCTCAATTGATTACCGAGGAAAACTGGAGCGCACCACAAGCCGTAACCGGGGAGGACAAAATCTGGAAGTACCTAGAATCCAAGAAAGAAAACTTCCAGATCGGCAAATCCGTCGATCTGAAAAAACAGTTGAAAATTATCGAGCAAACGACAAACGAGAAAACGGGAACCCAGCATTACCGTCTGCAGCAGTATGTGGGTGACGTTCCCGTATACGGCGGCGTTCAGACGGTTCACATCAACAAAGAAGGACAAGTCACATCGCTGATCGGCGACGTGCTTCCCGAGCAGAAGCAGCAGATTCCGAGGGGCTTGACCTCGCAAATCAGCGAAGCGGAAGCTATCGCCGTTGCCCAGAAAGATACCGAAGCCGATGTCGGCAAGCTGGGCGAACCGCAAATGCCGCCAAAAGCGGAGCTGTACGTTTACTTGCACGAAGGACAGCCGGTGCTCACCTATGTGACAGAGGTTAACGTTCTCGAACCGGAGCCGATCCGCACACGCTACTTCATCGACGCCGATGACGGCAGCATTTTATCCAAGTATGATATTCTCACTCGTGCTACGGGCACCGGAAAAGGCGTGCTCGGAGATACGAAAACGTTTACAACCACGCAATCCGGCTCTACCTATCAATTGAAAGATACGACGCGCGGACAAGGAATCGTCACATACAACGCGGGCAACCAGAGATTGCTGCCGGGAATGCCGCTCACCAGCACTAACAATATTTGGAACGACGGTGCAGCGGTCGATGCGCATGCCTACACCGCCAAAGTGTACGATTTCTATAAAAATAAATTTAGCCGCGACGGCCTTGACGGCAAAGGCTCCCAGATTGTATCGAGCGTGCACGTCGGCTACAAATGGGACAATGCCGGGTGGACCGGCACGCAAATGATATACGGAGACGGAGGCAAAAAATTCAGAGCGCTCTCTGCCGATCCGGACGTCGTCGGCCACGAATTGACTCACGGTGTTATAGATAAAACGGCCGCTCTGGATTACAAAGACGAGTCCGGGGCGCTGAATGAATCGATCGCCGATATTATGGGGAATGCCATCGAAGCCAAAAACTGGCTGATGGGCGACCTGGTAACCCTCAAACAAGGTGCGCTCCGTTCTATGGAGAATCCGAAGCTCTACGATGACCAGCGCGACCACTATCAAGACCGTTACATTGGTACAGACGATTACGGCGGCGTGCATACGAACAGCGGCATCAACAACAAAGCCTATTACCTGATCGCCCAAGGCGGCACGCACTACGGCGTCACCGTGAACGGCATCGGACGCGATGCGGGTGAGCAAATTTTCTATAACGCCCTCGTCCATTACCTGACTAAGTTTTCGAACTTCTCGACCATGCGCGCCGCTGCTATTGCATCGGCAACCGAATTGTACGGAGCGAATTCCGCTCAAGTTAACGCCGTTAAAAAAGCGTACACGGCCGTCGGCGTGAACTAATTTTAGCGCAACATTCACGGCAATGACGAGCGGACAGCGGACAGCTCCCGGCCTTCGGTAAAAAGTAAAAGGAGAAATGAATTTATGTTAAAAGTATGGTCATCGATTATTACTGGAGCATTTTTGCTCGGAAGCGTACAAGCCGTGCATGCTGCTCCGCAAGACCCGTCCGCTCCCTCTGGAGGATTTGCCCCTCAATTGATTACCGAGGAAAACTGGAGCGCGCCGCAAGCCGTAACCGGGGAGGACAAAATCTGGAAGTACCTTGAATCCAAGCAGGAAAGCTTCCAGATCGGCAAATCCGTCGACCTGAAAAAACAATTGAAAATTATCGAGCAAGAGACAGACGAAAAAACGGGAACCCAGCATTTCCGTCTGCAGCAGTATGTGGAAGACGTTCCCGTATACGGCGGCGTGCAGACGGTTCATATCAACAAAGAAGGACAAGTCACATCGCTGATCGGCAGCGTGCTTCCCGAGCAGCAGCAGCAGATTCCGAGGGGCTTGACCTCGCAAATCAGCGAAGCGGAAGCTATCGCCATCGCCCAGAAAGATACCGAAGCCGACGTCGGCAAGCTGGGCGAACCGCAAATGGAGCGAAAAGCGGAGCTGTACGTTTACTTGCACAACGGACAGCCGGTACTCACCTATGTGACGGAGGTTAACGTTCTCGAACCGGAGCCGATCCGCACACGCTACTTCATCAGCGCCGATGATGGCAGCATTTTATCCAAGTACGACATTCTCGATCGCGCTACAGGCACCGGAAAAGGCGTGCTCGGAGACACGAAAACGTTTACAACCACGCAATCCGGCTCTACCTATCAATTGAAAGATACGACGCGCGGGCAAGGAATCGTCACATACAGCTCGGGCAACCGGGGATGGCTGCCGGGAACGCTGCTCACCAGTACCAACAATATTTGGAACGACGGCGCAGCGGTCGATGCGCATGCCTACGCCGCCAAAGTGTACGATTTCTATAAAAATAAATTTGGCCGCGACAGCATTGACGGAAAAGGCTTCCAGCTTGTATCGAGCGTGCACATCTTGAAAAGATATAACAATGCCGGGTGGAACGGCAAGCAAATGTTTTATGGAGACGGAGACGGCGTAAGGAACAGACCGTTCTCTGCCGATCCGGACGTCGTTGGCCACGAATTGACTCACGGCGTGATCTCAAAAACGGCCAACTTGGAATACAAAAACGAGTCCGGAGCGCTGAACGAATCGATCGCCGATATTATGGGGAATTCGATCGAAGGCAAAAACTGGCTGATGGGCGACTTGATAAGCATCCAAGGGCTCGCGTTCCGTTCTCTGGAAAATCCGAAGCTCTACGGGCAGCCCGACCGCTATCAAGATCGTTACATCGGCACAGAAGATAAAGGCGGCGTGCATTGGAACAGCGGCATCAACAACAAAGCCTTCTACCTCATTGCCCAAGGCGGCACGCACTATGGCGTAACCGTGAACGGCATCGGACGCGATGCGGCTGTGCAAATTTTCTATAAAGCACTCATCTATTACCTGACTCCGCTTTCGAACTTCTCGGCCATGCGCGTCGCTGCCATTGAAGCGGCAACCGACTTGTACGGAAAAAATTCCGCCCAAGTTGATGCCGTTACAAAAGCGTACACTGCCGTTGGCGTGAACTAAATTTAGCGCAATATTCACGGCAAGGACGAGCATACGGCGGAAAGCCTCCGGGAAGCGGCAAAGTTTTCGTACGAGTATGAACGGCAGGAAAGTCCGGTTCCCGGCAACTTCGGGGGGAACCGGACTTTTTTTCATAAGAGGATCAATCGGAAAACGATACGGCCCATGGGACCGAACCGTACGGACGGCAGGACGCCCGGCTTACGTTATCCGGAGCTCGGTCCTGCACCGACGGGCTGACAGCCTGCAGGACGCCTAATACAAGCATACGATTGCGATCACCGAAGACGGTCCGCTGCTGCTTACCGACCAAGCCACAGCCGGCTGACGCCGCAGCCCTCCATAGTTACTCCTGCTCCATCTCAAGCGCCTTCTGCCCTTTGTCCGCATCTATCTGTCGAGCGAAGGGCTGTTCTGCGTAACGCTAGCGCCTGCCTGTCCGCCAACATTCCCCAGTCATCTTCCCGCTGGCGCTCTCTTAACGAATGACACGCTATCGTCGCCAGGCAAGGACCATAGTCCACCCATATGCATCACAAGACCCCTTTTCTAGCGAAATTTCGACAAGAATTAGATGACGTCTTGCCCGATGTTCTGGGCCTAAAGAACCTTTATTGTTTAGAAGGAAATTTTTTACTAAAAAGGGTATTGAAAAATTTAAAAATTGTATTAATATAATTATCAAGCAGTCCCCGTTGGAATATTTTACCGAACGTTTCAACAAGCTGCGATTAGCCTCTACGGTTTTACCTGAAAAGAATTAACCACTTGATGAAAGAGGTGATGCTTTTTAGCGAAAATCCGGTATAGTCACCCGACGCCCCTGTTTCAGTTGTACACACCTCATGCTTCCACTCGATTGATCCTGTCTTGCCTCAGATTTTTGCTTCTGTAATGATCATCTTCGACGAGACCCGCTTTGAATCTGCCTTTGGTTTGTTATCCGCCACCGGAAAAACCAGTATCAAATTCATTCTAAACCGATGGGAAAAATTTGAAAAGGAGAGATGATTTTATGTTAAAAGTATGGTCATCGATTATTACAGGAGCATTTTTGCTCGGAAGCGTGCAAGCCGTGCATGCTGCTCCGCAAGAACCGTCCACTCCCTTTAAGGGATTTGCCCCTCAATTGATTTCCGAGGAAAACTGGAGTGCGCCGCAATCCGTAACGGGGGAGGACAAAATCTGGAAGTACCTCGAATCCAAGCAAGACAGCTTCCAGATCGGCAAATCCGTTGATCTGAAAAAACAACTGAAAATTGTCGGGCAAACGACAGACGAGAAAACGGGAACTCAGCATTACCGTCTGCAGCAGTATGTGGAAGGCGTTCCCGTATACGGCGGCGTTCAGACGGTTCACATCAACAAAGAAGGAAAAGTCACATCGCTGATCGGCAGCGTGCTTCCCGAACAGCATCAGCAGGCTCCGAAGGGCTTGACCTCGCAAATCAGCGAAGCGGAAGCTATCGCCGTTGCCCAGAAAGATACCGAAGCCGCCGTAGGCAAGCTGGGCGAAGCGCAAGAGACGCCAAAAGCGAAACTGTTCGTTTACATGCATAACGGACAGCCGGTACTTACCTATGTGACGGAGGTTAACGTTCTCGAACCGAAGCCGATCCGCACACGCTACTTCATCGGCGCCGATGACGGCAACATTTTATTCAAGTACGACTTCCTCACTCACGCTACGGGCACCGGAAAAGGCGTGCTTGGTGACTCAAAAACGTTTACAACCACGCAATCCGGCTCTACCTATCATTTGAAGGATACGACGCGCGGGCAAGGAATCGTCACATACAGCTCAGGCAACCGGTCATCGCTGCCGGGAACGCTGCTCACCAGTCCAAACAATATTTGGAACGACGGCGCAGCGGTCGATGCGCATGCCTACACCGCCAAAGTGTACGATTTCTATAAAAATAAATTTGGCCGCAACAGCATTGACGGCAACGGCTTCCAGCTGAAATCGAGCGTACACTACGGCAGCAGATACAACAACGCCTTCTGGAACAACGTGCAAATGGTGTACGGAGACGGAGACGGCGTAACCTTCAGAGCGTTCCCTGCCGATCCGGACGTCATCGGCCACGAATTGACTCACGGCGTTACGTCAAGGACGGCCGATCTGGAATACTACGGCGAGTCCGGAGCGCTGAACGAATCGATCTCCGATATTATGGGGAATGCGTTAGAAGGCACAAATTGGCTGATCGGTGACAAGATAACCCTCAGACAAGGTGCGCTCCGTTCTATGGAGAATCCGAAGCTCTACAATCAGCCCGACCGCTATCAAGACCGTTACCAAGGTCCTGGCGATAACGGCGGCGTGCATACGAACAGCGGCATCAACAACAAAGCCTACTACCTGATCGCCCAAGGCGGCACGCACTACGGTGTCACCGTGAACGGTATCGGACGCAATGCGGCCGAGCAAATTTTCTATAACGCCCTCCTCAATTACCTGACTCCGACTTCGGACTTCTCGGCCATGCGCGCCGCTGCCATTTCATCGGCAACCGACTTGTTCGGAGCGAATTCCGCCCAAGTTGAATCTATTAAAAAAGCGTACACTGCCGTCGGCGTGAACTAATTTTTTAGCACAAAAGCCAAAGGGCTGCTCCCATTCGTACAAACGAATGAGGGGCAGCCCCTTAAATATGTTATTGATAAACTATCGGATCGGCCGTTCCCGCTTCGTCGAAGCCTTTCAAGCGCAGCCGGCAGCTATCGCAAACGCCGCACGCTTCCTCCTGCCCGTTATAGCATGAGGTTGTCAAGTGATACGGCACGCCGAGCCGCATTCCTTCGCGAATAATCTCGGCTTTCGTCCAATGAATCAGCGGCGTTTCGATGCGGATCGGACCGCCTTCCACGCCGACGCGCGTCGCCAGTGCCATCACTTCCTCCACCTTGCGGATAAATTCCGGGCGGCAGTCCGGGTATCCGCTGTAATCAAGCGCGTTGACGCCGATATAGATCGCTTCCGCTCCGATGGTTTCCGCGTAGGAAGTCGCGATGGAGAGGAACAGCAGATTGCGGCCCGGCACGTAAGTAACGGGAATATCGGAATCGATCGCACCGCTCTCGCCGGCCGGCGGAACCTCTATCGATTCGTCGGTCAAGGCGCTGCCTCCGAACTCTTTCAAAAAGCCGAGCGCAATTACTTTATGGCGGCTCGCCGTGTTATAAAACTCGGCCACCTGCCGCGCGTTCTCGATCTCGCGCCTTTGACGCTGCCCGTAATCGAACGTGATCGGGTAAACGTCATACCCGGCGTCCCGAGCCATCCCCATGCAGGTTGTGCTGTCCAGCCCCCCACTCAAAATAACGACTGCTTTTTTCATCGATTTCACCTTCATTCGCATGATTATACCCCGCGGGCCGCAGGGTCCCAAATGATTTTATGTAACTGCATGTTCAGTTTCACCTGAGACAAGCCGTGCTCCAGCATCAAACCGACCAGCTTGGCCGGAGGCATCGTTTCCCAGACTGGGCTGAACATCGGCAGCGCCCGGGTCGGGTACGCTTCGAGCAGCGCTTTGGCCGCATGAAAATCCCGCTCGCTCCCGATCACGAACTTCAATTCGTCCTGCGGGCGCAGCTTGGCCAGATTCGCCGTGATCATCCGTTCCTCTTCACCCGAATCGGGAAGCTTGTAGTCCATAATATATCGAACAACGGGCGATTCGATCCGCTCCAGAAAAGGCGCTAGATCGATGGCCCCGTTCGTCTCGATATGCAGGTCGTCGTAGCGGCCGGTTGCAACCAGCGCCTCGATGAGCGCCCTAGACTTCTCACCGTACAACAGCGGCTCGCCCCCGGTCAGACAGACGTGCCGCGAACGGTAACGTCCTGCCTCGGCGACAATATCCTCGATCGTCATCGTAAATTCGGCCTCGGCCGGCGGATAGCTGTACTTCGTGTCGCACCACGTACAGCGCAGATTGCAGCCGAACAGCCTCACGAACACGGTCGGAAAGCCAGCTCGCGTGCCCTCCCCCTCGACCGTCTCGAAAATTTCCACCATCGGCAGCCGGATCATGCCGGATCATCTCCCATCAAGCGCGCCGTGACGGCCGCGTAGCTGGTCGGCGTCTCCCACAGGCGGACTTCCTCCAGCCGCACCGCCGGGAACAGCCCTTCGCTTCGCAGCGCGTCCCGGAGCTGCTCGTACATCCAGACGACCATATTTTCCGCGGTCGTATTCATCGGCGGCAGCACCTCGTTCAAGTAACGGTGATCCAGCCGGTCGATGATCCGCTCTTTCGCGATTCGCTTGATATCCGCAAAATCGATCGTAAGGCCCCGGTCGTCAACTTTGCCGCGCATCACGACCTGAAGCTTATACGTATGCCCGTGCAGGCTTTTGCATTTACCCTCGTAGCAGTGCAAATGATGGGCGCTATCGAACGTAAATTCCTTGGAAACGAGCACTTCCCTGTCGTGATATTTAAGCTCGTTCCGCTGAATGTCTTCGCCTAACGTTTGTACTTTTTTCGGAATTTCGTATGTCATTCTCGTTCACCTCTCCCAAAAGGACCAAACAATTATAGCATGCAGTCTTAGCTTCTCACAATATGGCGAAGCTTGTATAATGTAGGGATACCGACAGCCATAAAAGGAGTTCGACATGTCCTCTATGATCCGTTTGCCCGAAGCTTATGTTCAACAAATGCAAATGCAGCTTCAAGAGAGCGCCGAAGCGTTCCTGCGAAGCTATGAACAACCCCGCACGCAGGGCTTGCGAATGAATCCTGCCAAAATCGACCCGGGGAGCGGCGGCCCCATCCTGGAACGTCTGTGCGACACGTTCGGGCTGGAGCTCGTCCCCTGGTGCGGGACAGGCTTCTACTACCGGGAAGAAACGAAGCCGGGAAAGCATCCCTACCATGCGGCAGGGTTATATTATATCCAAGAGCCGTCCGCCATGTCCGCCGTTGAGCTGCTGGACCCGCAGCCGGGAGACGCCGTTCTCGACCTCGCCGCAGCGCCGGGCGGGAAATCGACGCACATCGCCGGGAAGCTGGCGGGCCAAGGGCTGCTGATCAGCAACGAAATTCACCCTGTCCGCGCCAAGAGCTTATCCGAAAATATCGAGCGGATGGGCGTCACGAACGCCGTCGTCGTCAGCACTTCGCCGCAGCAGCTTGCCGAGCGGTTCCCCCGCTTTTTCGATAAAATCATGGTCGACGCTCCCTGCTCGGGAGAAGGCATGTTCCACAAAGACCCGGAGGCGATCGCCGAATGGTCGCCGGCTCACGTCGAAATGTGCGCGGCGCGGCAGCTCGACATTCTGCAATCGGCGGTTGCGATGCTGAAGCCGGGCGGACGGCTCGCCTATTCCACCTGCACGTTCAACGAGCAGGAGAACGAGCGCACCGTTCATGAGCTGCTCCGCCAGTATCCGCAGCTGCGGCTCGAACGGACGGAGCGGATTTGGCCGCACCTGCACCGTGGCGAGGGGCATTTTGTCGCCGTGCTGCAACTGGACGGGGTGCCGGATGAGCCACCTGCCGCCACGACGTGCTCGGCAGCCCCGCGTACGCGTCAAGCGGGCAAAGCGAAGCGCGGAGGCAGCCGACCCGAAGAGGCAGCCATGCGGCTGTTCCAACGGTTCGCCGAGGAGTCGCTTGCCGCAGGGTTCCAGCTGCCGCCGGGCGAGCCGGTCTTGTTCGGCGAGCAGCTCTACCTGCTGCCCACGCCAGCCGGCAGCCCGTTCGGCAGCGCGATGCTTCAGGGACTCAAGACGCTGCGCCCCGGCCTTCACCTCGCCGAGGTGAAGAAGGATCGCGCGGAACCGGCGCATGCTTTGGCCCTTGCGCTGACGGATGCCGCGCAAGCCCGGCTTGCCGTTCATCTGGCCGCGGGGAGCGGCGAAGCGGAACGCTACCTCCGGGGCGAAACCATAGACGGTCCCGAAGCGCGCAGCGGCTGGACGCTGATCACGGTTGACGGCTTCCCGCTCGGCTGGGGCAAGCAATCCGGAACACAGGTTAAAAACCACTATCCGAAAGGATTGCGCCGATAAGCCCCGCCTCCATAAAAAAGCTTTTTTTCGAAAAAAGACTATCCCCGCATCGTTGGACTGATCACGCTCCATCCTTCATGCGAAGGACAGTCTCTCTTTTATTCGCTTTGCCGGGAAAGGCCGAACAAAGCGGCCCATATGACCACGAAGCCGACCAGTTGGTCCGGCGTGACGGCTTGTTGGAACACCAGCCAGTTGATCAGCAAGCCGACCGCCGGAAAAGACAGCTCGGCCAGCGTCGCATAGGAAGCTTTCGTATCGGTCAATCCCCGGTAGTAGAGCAGCAGGCTGAGCAGTCCCGGAATGAAAGCGCCCATAACCAAATTAGCGATCACCGCATCCCAGGCAACCGACTGCGCGGGCTGAACGAGCGCCATTCCCTCGCCCGCCGACAAAGCCAGAAGCAGCGGCAGCGCCAGCAGAAAACGGAGGGCCGTCACCGTTTCGAACTTCATTTGCCCGAGCATCAGCCTTCCCATCACCGTCGAGCCGCCCCATAACGCAGCCGCCCCGATCGAGAGCAATCCGCTCCAGGTCGCAATATCTCCCCAATGCCCGATCGGCGTCTTCCAGCCGAACGTCAGCAGATAGGTGCCGAGCAAGGCAAGAATCATGAGCAGCGCAAAACGCCGCGGCAAGCTTTCTTTCAGCACAATCCGTGCCAGAATGATTGCAAACAGCGGCTGCAGCTTTTGCAGCAGCAGCACGGCATTCGGATTGCCGTGAGCGAATGCGGACGTAAACAGAATCGTCGCCAGCGCCGAGCCGCCCCACGAAATGAACAGCAGAGCCATGAGATGGCGCAGCTTCAGGCCCCGCAGCTCCTGCCTGTGCAGCCAGACGACCGGCAAGGCGTAGACAAGCAGCAGCATGTGCTCGATCAATACAATTTGCGCAGAAGTAAACGTTTTAAGCAGCAGAATCCGGAATAATGGGTCGATGCCCCATAACGCCGATCCGAGCACGACCAGCCATAGTCCGCTCCGTGCGCTTGCTTTGGCCGTGGCAGCACGGCCGTTTAATCCGACAGCAGTAGCTCTGTCCATATTCAACAACCTCCCAAGGTGTTTGAACAGGACCCTTCGAAAAGAAGTCAGCCCCGCTATCGGTTAAGATAACGGGGCATATGCAAATAAGCTCACCTTGAGCCGTTTTTTACAAACGAATCAACCCGGTATGCCTACTTTGTGACCTTCTCCCATCCGGACTATACCGTCGGCCTTGGAATTGCACCAAGTCAGTCGTCTGTTCCGCCAGCGGAAATCGACGAGTCGCGGGCTTAGGCTCCGAAGCGAGCCTTCACCGCCGGTCGGGATTTTCACCCTGCCCCGAAGGTCCTAATTCAATTAGAAAGCATTTTATCATATGCTTTTCGCTTTCGGCAACCCTTATATGCGATTAATGGAACGTTTCCGTTTCGAACAGTACTTCTTCGATCAGCCGGTTGTTGTGCATCATGGACAAGTTGAGCGCGGAGTAATCTTTTTCCTTGTCAAGCTCCTCCATCAGCAAGGTAGCGATAAGCTCCCGGTCATCCGTGTTACCGGGCTCACGGAAATCGATAAAGCCAGTCAACTGGCGCTCGCTGATATCTACCGTAGCCGTGCCGATCGGGAGCCCGCCCCGGGACTGCTCATATATTTCGTACGTCAGCACTCCCCTGTCATCCCGGACGAGCATAACCGCATACGGCTTGTCTTCGTCGCTTCCACTCCAAATTACCTCGGAGTCTTCCTCCTCCGCCAGCAAATCCTCGTGGGTCAGCTCGATCACTTCGAAAATCTCGTTGTCGAAGCTCATCGCAATTTCAAAGCGGTCCACCTCGTCCTCGTCGAAATCGAGCACAAGCAAATCGGCCGCGATATCCAGCTCGGCTTCGGCAGGTTCGATCATCCAATAGACCGTGCCGGTCACTTCGCGGTCCTCGATTTGGAGAAATACCTCGGCGACAAAATCTTCGTCTTTATCGTAGAGATGGTATTCCAGTCCGTCCTCGTCTTCGCCGACCAGCACCAGTTCGAAATCCGCCATCGTGAAGTCGCCCCGTTCTTGAGGCGTCTCGTCTTCAATACGCGTCTCGTTATCGATCCAATCCGAGTCGTAATCGAAATCTTCTTCCGTGGAGACGACCCCTGCATAGGTTTCCGCTTCCCGCTCCGAAGCGATCACATGGTCAAAGCTGCTGTAGGTGACCATCACCTCGCACCCTTTTGCTTGCAGAGCGTCCAGCAGGGAGTCCACATACTGGTGGACCGCATCGAACACTTCGTCTTTCTCCGCGTCGTCAAGCACTTCTTTCTCCAATTGGAGCGCGCCTGCGATTCGGTCGGATTCACGGAAGACGAGAGATAGCGTACCCACAAACCGATTTTTGAACATGATGTCGCTGACTTCGCCGCCCGCCGTCCTTAGATCCGGTCTTAAGCTGACATGCGTCATTCGGGTCCCCTCCAATCAGGTTATGCACTCGCGCAGTGCGGAGTTTACCCTCATAGCATGTCCTTCCCTGACGGAAAACTATGCGCGGGGCTCTCCCGTAGGAAGCACGAAACGGCGCAGCGCTTCATGCACACCATCATCGTTATTGGACAGCGTTACAGCATCGGCGGCCTCTTTGACCGCATCCGGCGAATTGTCCATCGCTATGCCGAGTCCGGCAAACCGGATCATATCCATATCGTTGTAATAGTTGCCCATGGCAACGATGTTTCCGGGAGCAATGTCCCATTGGGCGGCGAGCGCCTGCAGCGCACGGCCCTTGGACACTTCCTTCGACAGCACGTCGATAAAGTGCGCTCCGCTTCTCAGCGCATGAACGCTCGGAGGCAGCGATACTCGCGCCAAATCCCGCTCGACCGCGTCCATCTCTTCCTCCGACCCGAACATCGTAAACTTCACGAGCGGAACGTTCATGCTCAGCACGTCCTCCACCCGCTCGGGAGAAACCATAAATTTTTCGTACATCGCCGCTTCCCGCTCGCCTACTTTCTCGACAAACATATCCAGCGCGGTGTTCACGTCAAAATGTATATTCTGTTCGCGGCAATAGCGGACGAGCTCCGCAAGCTCCCGCACCTCGAAGCCGGATTGATGCAGCAGCTTCGGCCCCGGCGTCTCGACGGTCGCCGCCCCGTTATGCGTGATCAGCACGCCGGTAAGGCCCAGACGCTCCAGAACCGGGATTGCATTGACCGGTCCTCGGCCGGTGCACAACACGATCCGGGCTCCTGCTTCGTGCGCCGTGCGCAGCGTTTCTACCGTTTTGTCCGTTACTTCATGCTCGTCGTTCAAAAGCGTGCCGTCCACGTCAAGCGCAATGATGCGATAGTTCATTTTTGCTCCGCTCCCTTGTACTTCTTCTCTCTATATATCTGTTAGCTGAATTGGCTTAGCCGGCTTCTATTCCCCATGCGCCAGCAGGCTTTGCCGCTCTTCCTCCGTCAATTCCCGCGACTGCCCTAGCGGCAACGCCGGGTCCAGCTTCAGCGGTCCCATGGACAGCCGTTTCAGATAGGTCACCTGCTTGCCTACGGCTTGAAACATGCGTTTTACCTGATGAAACTTACCTTCATGTATGGTCAATTCGACGCGGGAAAGCTCGCCCGCTTCGGGTCGTCCGCAGTGCAGCACGTTCAGTTCCGCGGGCATCGTCACATAGCCGTCATCGAATGTGACGCCGCGCGCGAACGCTTCAATGTCGCTTTCGTTAACAGCGCCGCTCACTTCGGCATAATACGTCTTCGGAACATGTTTTCGCGGCGACAGCAGGTTGTGCGCCAGCTTGCCGTCGTTCGTCAGCAGCAGCAGCCCTTCGGTGTCTTTGTCCAGCCGTCCGACCGGGAATACGTCAAAATGCGAGTACTGCTCGTCCAGCAGATCAAGCACGGTCCGGTCCCTGGTATCTTCCGTGGCGGACACGACGCCCTGCGGCTTATGCAGCATCAAGTAGACGAATTCGCGGTAAACCACCGGCATTCCGTCAACCGTAATGCGATGCCGCTCGGGGTTCACCTGCATTCCGCTGTCCTTCACCGTTTTGCCGTCCACGCTGACGATGCCGCGCTTCACGAGCTGTTTGATTTCGCTGCGTGTGCCGAAGCCCGTATGAGCCAGCAGCTTGTCCAGACGTAGCGTTGCTTTCATCGTTAGGGTTCACCTCCCCATAAGACGGTAGTCTAACGTCCCCCGCCATTCTCTTGGATGTCCGAAGTCTACCCAAGTATACGCCAATGTCGAAAATCCTTCAATTTTATTGTATGATGGAAAAAGGAAACTTTGCATAAGTAACGAATGTTTTTAGAGGAGACATTTATACTCGGTAGGAAGAGGGGAACCATGAAAAAGTTAGGTATCTTTTTAGCTATTATCGTCGTTCTGTTCGGAGCTCTTTATTTTGTCAATCAACAGTCCAATCAGGCTAAATTCGGAAAGTACGCAAACAACGTGTACGGCATCGCCCCGGACAAACTGAATCCGGCCACACTGGCGCTTCTGGACGATCCGAACTACCAAAACATCATTTTGCCTGACGCGCTCGACAAAAAGATCGCGGCAAAGGAAGACTTCTACTTGTATTATTTCGGTTCGACGTGCCCGCACTGCAAATTGACAACGCCCGTGCTTATGCCGGTCGCCAAGGAACTGAACATCGACATCAAGCAGTTCAATCTTGAAGAGTTCAAGAACGGATGGCAAAAGTACGCGATTGAAGCGACCCCCACCCTGATTTATTACAAAGGCGGCAAAGAAGTCGAGCGTCTCGTCGGCGAACAAAAGGCCGAAACGTTCAAAGCTTTTTTCGAAAAGCATAAAAAATAATCCTGCCGGCGGTCGGTGGACGCCAAGGGATACCCCGAAGCAGCGGATTGCGGTCCGCTGTTTCTTTTTACATTTTTTTAAAAGGAGCTGTGAGTACCTCTGTGCAACCAAAACAAGCATTGCTGACCGGAAAATACATCATAACCGCGTTCATGATCGTACTGCTGTCGATTCTGATTTTCGTTAAGTTCGCACACGATTTACAGGAAAATCAACTGGAGCGTTTTGACCGGACCTACATCGATTGGATTCAATCGCATATCAATCCTGAGCTGACCGTATGGATGAAGGGAATTACTTTATTCGGAGCGTTTCAGACGTTTTTCGTCCTGCTGCCCGTTAGCGTATCTCTAATGGTGTGGCGGAAGAAGAAATGGGAGGCTGTTTTTTTCGCGGCTGCCGTTCTCGGCGGCGCACTGTTTAACCAACTGCTGAAGCACATTTTCGAACGGCAGCGGCCTATGTTCCACCGGATTGTTGAAGAAACGGGCTACAGCTTCCCCAGCGGACATTCCATGGCATCCATCGTTTTCTACGGCATGCTGGCCATGCTCCTCTTGATGTTTGTCAAATCTCCTGTCCTGAAGCTGCTGATCGCCGTAATGGCCGGCTGTCTTGTCATCATGATCGGCGTAAGCCGCATTTATTTGGGGGTTCATTATCCGAGTGACGTTGCCGCTGGATTTGCCGCCGGGGCGGCGTGGCTAACCGTGTGCAGGGTTGGGCTGCAAGCCGTTCTCGTTTCGCGACGGTCCTAGCGCCGGCATCGCTGGCCGCATTCAGAGCTAATGCTCTTCATGCGGCTCCGGCGGATGCAGCCTCAGCTCTTCCACTAAGGCTTCCAGCCCGGCATCCAAAATGCGGATGTCCAGGTCGTAGAAAGCAAACGGCTGCTCCTCCGCACGGGCCAACTTGTCCAAATATACCCGGCTGTCGTCGCGCAGGCGGCCAAGGTCGATCCCGAGCGCGTCCTCCGGATAATGATCCAATTTGTCCAAGGCTGCGGTAAACAGCTTGATCGACCCGCTCGTATTGCCGTTGCGGTAATGGTAAAGGCCTACTGCCACCTGCAGCAGGCCTTGGTACAACGGATGTCGGCCTTCCTCGAGCCAAAGCTCCTCCATCACTTCGTGACATTCGAAATAATCGCGTGCTATGTTAAAATAATACACAAACTCTACATATAAACGATCGTATGACGTTGTCACCGTCTCGCCTCCGTTTCGGTCGCCTCCAGCGGAGGCCTGGTGATACCAAGCCGCTGGCTCGGGTTCACCGGACTTTCAGGCCAAAGAATTTTTCTTCGCTCGGTTAACCGCCTGATCCACCTCGTTCGACAGCTTCTTCAACAGCCAGACGTCGTCCGTGTCCCACAGCTCGTTGAAGCGCATCTGAAACTGCGCGGCTTCCCGTACCCGCAGATGAAAATACAGCTCTTGAATGCCGTTCAGCACCTTCGCCACGATGCTCGATTTGTCCTCGAACAGCTTCTGCGCTTCGACGATCTCTTCGCGGATGCTGCTCATCTCCTGATCGAGCTGGTACGCGGCTTCCGCCGCCCGGCTCAGCCGTGCAACGACATCCTCCGGCAAGCTTTCCCGGTATTTATAATTTAGCGAATGCTCGATCGTCGCCCAAAAATTCATCGCCAGCGTCCGCAGCTGAATCTCGGCCAGCACGCGCTTCATGCCAAGCGCTGTCTGGACCCGGTATTCGACAATCATATGGTAGCTGCGGTAACCGCTCGGCTTCTTGTTGTTAATATAGTCTTTATCGTACAATAGCGTCATATCTTCCCGGACACGGATCAATTCGGCCAATCGTTCGATATCCTCAACGAATTGACACATAATCCGGATACCCGCAATATCTTCGATCCCGGTCTCGAGCTGATCCATCGGAACGTCCAGCCGTTTGGCTTTCTCCAAAATGCTGGAGGTCCTCTTGACCCGGCCGGTTACAAATTCGATAGGCGAATATTCATCCCGGCTTTTGAGCTCCGCGCGCAATGTTTTGAATTTGACTTTCAATTCCTCAACTGCCTGTTCATAAGGCAGAAGAAATTTTTTCCAATCGCGTCCGTCCATTCCGTCGACCTCCAAATCTTACTTGCCTTAATGCCCCGATCCGATCGCCTCCGATATGTGCGTAAATCCGTCCTGCCGCAGCAAATCCCGAAGCCCGCGGTTAATACGCCGCAGCACGTCCGGTCCTTCGTAAATCAAGCCGGTGTATACTTCGACCAGACTGGCTCCCGCCCGAATCTTATCATAGGCGTCCTCGGCCGTAAAAATGCCTCCCGATCCGATAATCGGAAGCTTCCCGTCCGTTAAACGGTATACGGTTCGAATCAGCTCGGTGGAGCGATCTGTCAACGGACGGCCGCTTAATCCGCCCGTTTCCCCCCGGTTCGCATGGCGCAGACCGTCTCTGCCGATCGTCGTATTGGACGCAATGATGCCGGAGACATTGCTCCGCACAATCGTTTCGACCATATACTCGACTTCCTGCGGCTCCAGATCGGGCGCAATCTTCACGAGCACCGGCTTCTCCCGTCCGCCGAAGCGGGCATGCTGTTTGCGGATCTCGTCCTTCACGGCTGCGAGCAGACGCGACAAGTCGTCCCCGTGCTGCAGATTGCGCAAATCCGGCGTGTTCGGCGAGCTGATATTGACGACGAAAAAGTCTCCGTACCCATACAGCGCTTGAATGCAGGCACGGTAATCGTCTTCCGCCTGCTCGTTGGGCGTCGTTTTATTTTTTCCAATATTGATGGCAAGCGGAATTGTGCGCTGGCCTTGATTGCGCAAATTTCGCTTCATACCTTCGATTCCGACATTGTTGAACCCCATCCGGTTAATAAGTGCCTCGTCCTCCGGGAGCCGGAACAGCCGCGGCAGCTCATTGCCGGCTTGCGGCTTCGGCGTCACCGTGCCGACTTCCATAAAGCCGAAGCCGATGTTCGAAAATCCGGGGACCGCTTTCGCATTCTTGTCCAACCCTGCCGCCAAGCCGACCGGATTCGGAAACCGGATTCCCCATAGCTCGCTTTCCAGCTCCGGGTACGCCCGAACGCCCCACATCGCGCGGAGCAGCCACCGTCCGCCAGGCATCTTGGCAAACGTATGCAGTCCGTCGATAATGAGATGATGCGCCTTCTCCGGGTCCATCCCGAACAGCATCGGCTTTGCGATATTTTTGTAAAGCATGCTTCTGTCCTCTCCCCGCACGTGTCTCTTCGCTAGTCTCTTTTGACAGTTTAGCGCTTTACGAAACAAAAATAAAGGGGACAGATCACAAAATCCATACGACTTTAAACAATGCATTATGTTAAAATATGCTTAATCCAACAAAAAGGCAGGGCTGAGGTCTATGCAAAAAAAGAAAATATCCCCCTATGCGCAGCGGAAAACAAAGGATGAGCCTAATAAGAAGCTGATCATATGGGCCGGCTCCATCTTTGGCGTCGTCATTCTCGGTATGATTGCTCTGCTTGTGTTCAACCACTGAGACCGACTTGTTAGCGCTTTCTATCCTTTCCTACAAGCTTGGTCTTCCGACAAAGGCTTTACCGCCACAGCCGACTTGGACGACCAAGCTCCCTAATTCAACCAGTTGTACCTCTTCCCCGGATTCGTATCGACGCTTTGCGGCGTCACCCCATACGGCGCGGGACTGCGCGATTCCTCCTCGGACAGCGAGCCCTTGCCGATCGTCACGCTCGTTCCGAGCGGCACCAGGTCGAACAGCTCCTCCACATCCTCCTTCGCCATACGGATGCAGCCTAACGACTCGTCCTTGCCGATACTGGACGGCCGGTTCGTTCCGTGAATCGCATAATTCGTATCGGACAGCGTCATTCCCCGGCTCCCGAACTCCCCGTTCGACTTTCCGTTCGGATTGCGCACCTTTTCCGAGATAACGAAGCTGCCCTCCGGTGTCCGGTCCGCTCCCAAGCCTACCGGATAATTGCGGACGACGATGTTGCCGCTGACAACCGACAGCCGGTGAGCCTGCTTATCGATCATAATTCGCATCGGTTCGGTTAACGGCTTGGTCAAACTGCCCTGTCCCGTACGGGGCGGCACTGGCTTTCCGTCGTCGCTTGCAGGCTGCGCACCAGCCTGCTTGAGCCAAGCGTTCATCTCCGCAGCCAAGGCTTCCTTGTCCCGGTCGAACGTTTCCTTCATATAGGAACTCAGCCCCGGCAGCACGTTGTTCGGATACGCTTCCGTCAGCTGCGAAGCCTGCGCGGGCGCTTGCCCCGTACGCCGGATATAAGCCGCAACGGCGGAGCGCAGCACGAGATCCTGCTCCTGCTTCGTCATCCAAGCGGCCACGATGCTGTCCGCCTTCTGCGGATCGCTTGGCTGGCAGCTGCAAGCAGCCGCGTCATAATAATTGATCTGCTGCTGCGCCGCATTTGCTTGCGCTTCGACGGAAAGCAGCGTTTCCGGCTTCTTCAGCCAACTGATCCAAGCGGTCCCGGCAAGCGGAATCCCCCTTGCCAGAATCGCGTAGCTGCTAATTCTTTCCCGCAGAAGCATCTCTTGCAGCGCAGCGCCGACATTCCCTTGACTCTTCTCCCCGGCCAGGTAGTACACTTTCGTTTCCTGCAGCTCGGAGGACGTCATCCCTTCCGGCAGCACGATGACCGGAGTGCGGGCGTTTTCTTCCGTCTTCTCGAATATACGCCCCAGCTCCGGGGCAAACAACAGACCGGCAAATGCCAGCAGACTGACGGCCATTAGTCGAGCGAGCCGCTTCCGTCTGCTCTTCTGATGTTCCGTTCCCCAGCGATGGATCGGTTCGATTTCTTCAGGAGGCAAAGCCACCTTCTGATTCTCATACGCTTCATAAACTTCCCCGGCCTGCGCGTAACAGTACAGCGCTTTTCCCTTTTTCCCCTGCGCTTCATAATCGCGCCCGAGCAAGTACCACGCCATTTTATTGTTCGGATGCTCTTTGACATATTTTTTTAAATAAAACGGGTCCTGCTTGAAAAAGAGCTGAAGCTGTTCTTCCGAATCCTTCGAATCTTTCGGTTTCACGGGACGCCCCTCTCTTTCCGCCTTCCTGCAAACTATATCGGCGGGAGAATCGCTTTTCTTAATACTCTTGCATCGCTTGCCGCATCCTTTCTTCCGCTGGTAACATCACCGAAAAGACCTATTCCAAGAAGTGTCCCCCTAAGAGATTACCTCGGAAATAGGTCTTATTTTGTCGAGACTTCACATTACTTTGATCATTTCGTTTTGCTGCGTAAGATCGCCGTACGTGTCGCCTCGTCCCATTGAACGTCCATTCCGATTTCTTCGGCAAAGAAACGTACCGGTACGAAGGTGAGATTTTGCGAAATAAACGGCTCGACATCTGTCGGCTTGACCGTTGTTTCCTGTCCGGGGATCGTCCGCTTGATCCCGGTCTTTCTTATATACAGCTCGATCGTCTCGCCGTCCTTGCCGAGCTGTACGGCCCGAGTCGCCTCGTCGAACGTCACTTTATAACCAAGCGCTTCCGTAATCGCCCGGACCGAAACCATTGTTCTTCCGCTAACGATTTCCGGCGGGGCCTCGAACGCGATCTGT
The DNA here is from genome assembly GCF_024213375.1 of Paenibacillus sp. MZ04-78.2. Lineage (GTDB taxonomy): Bacteria > Bacillota > Bacilli > Paenibacillales > NBRC-103111 > Paenibacillus_G. Next base: position 29,366 of record NZ_JANAVJ010000002.1, read on the forward strand.
TGCCGGTCCACGACGACCTTGACGCCGCCGTCCTTCGGAAGACCGTCCGGCAATCGATACAGGCTGACTTCGCGAAGCTTGTTATTGTAGGCGTCGGCCACCAGCACCGATCCGTCGGCGCGAACGGCGACATCCATCGGGCGGTGGAGCGCAGCGCTTCCTTCAATCCCATCGGCATTTCCGGTTGTGCGGTCGGCTGCTCCGGCAATCGTACGGACTTGCCCGTCCAGCAAGTAGCGAATCGCATGGTTCTGACTATCGGCAATGACAAGGCCGCCTTCCTCCGTCAGAGCAAGGCCCATCGGGAAGTTAAATCGCGCCTCCGCCGCGCTTCCGTCCGCGAAGCCGCCCGGAACGTGCAGCTCCTTCTTCATAGCCGCCTGACCCCCGCCCGCCAACGTCGATACTTTCCCCTGCTGCAAATCGATATATCGGATGCGCTGGTTCCCGGAATCGCTCACGATCAAATTTCCTTTGGCGTCCAGCACAAGAGCGGTCGGCTCGTTAAATTTGGCGTTTTTCAAATCCCCGTCGGCAAAATCGCCCGCAGGCGATACTTGTCCGGGAGACAGTTCTGCGACACGGGACGACAAGGCGTTCAGCGTCTTGACTTCGCCCGCAGGTGAGATGCTTCGGATCGCATGATTGAGCGAGTCCGCCACGTACAAGGTACCGTCGGCCGCGACGGCCACATCCGTCGGACGATAGAACAAAGCATCCTTCCCTTGGCCGTCCTTTCTTCCAAGCAGCCCGCTGCCGGCGACAGTGCTGACCTGACCGACGGTATCGATTTTACGGATCGCATGGTTGCCCGAATCGGCTACGTATACGTTGCCCTTGGCGTCGGCCGCAAGTCCTTGAGGCTCGTTGAAAAGCGAGGCATCGCTCTTCCCGTCCAATAGCGCGCCGACAGGGAAGCCTCTGCCATCCTGTTTATAAGCTGTACCCGCGAAGGGGCTGACCGTCCCTTGCGACAGCTTGCGAATCCGCTGGTTTCGGGAATCCGAAATCAACACCGTGCCGTCCTTCCATACGGCCAATCCTGCCGGCATGCGGAAGGAAGCGGATGCGCCCGCTCCATCCGCGCTCCCCAAGCCGCCCTTTCCGGCCAATGTCGTCATCTCCGTTAACGTTTGTCCGTTCTCGCCCCGCAGGGCGTCCTTCGACCAAGCGGCGGCTTGCGCGCTTGATGCGCCGATCATGGCGGACATAAGAAACGACACAGCGATTCGTTTCGTTGCTTTCTTCATAGCTTAGCTTGCTCCTTCCCGTATCCCGCACCCTACTTCGTACCGACGCTGCTCGATTGAATGTCTCTGCTTTCGTATACCGTGTTCCCTTGTTTATCGATGACTTTGATATAAGCCAAGTCGACTTTGGCGGAACCGGCGGCCGAATCGACAACCGATAAAGGTACGTTTACAAGCAAGGTATCTCCGCTTAATTGAATAGGCTTTATGACGCCGGAGCCCCGCGTTTCAAAGGCTGTCGCCGCATAGATCAATTCGCTCCCGGATGTGTCGCTTATCTGACGAAGCGTCTCTGCTGCTTGCGAACCATGGAATACGGTCCCGGGAACGGGCGTCAGATCAGCCGGACCTCTGTAATCCAGCGCCGCCTTATCGTAAAGCAGATGCGCTTCGACGGAATAGAACGGCGCAGCAGGCGTAAAGCCTTTCATCGTCAACGCTAAACCGATCTTCCCGTCCTTGATGCCTCCGACTTGCGTCATACCGACTCCCAAAATATGAATCGGCGGTATCGAAACCGGTACGCTTGCTTCAGATTCGCGGAAAGCCTGCGCCGTTAACTTGTAGGTTCCGGGCGGCAGCGCCCGAAGCGTAACGATAACTTCGCTCTCCCCCTGTCCGGCTGCGCGCCCGACTTCCTCCGTGCCGTTCAGCACACGGACGGTTGTCCCGGCGGCGGCTTTCAATTTAATTTGCACCGGGTTCCGCACCGTCGCTTCCGCTGTCGGGCTGATCAGCACGGGGGCCGAAGGACGTTCGTCCGTGGAACCGCCGCCCGAACCGCTGCCGCTGTCGATCCCAGAATCGGCAGGAGGCGAAGTCGGACGAGGGGATGGATCGGGAGCAGGCTGATTGGTGTTTTTCCTATGGCTCTCCTCGAATGTTTTCTTTTCGTCCCCACTAAGCGTGCTCGTATATTGAACCGTTGCCTTTTGATCCGCTTCAACAACGGCTTTCCGGTTCTGGTCCTGAATCCGCTGCTTGTCGGCTTCGATACGATCCAGCAAGGGCGCAAGCTTTGCCTGATTTTCGCGCAGCTGCCTTTGTTCCTGCTCGAATGCCGTATTTTTTTGCTCCGCCTGATTCTTCAACTGCTCCACTTTCGGATCGATGCCTGCATTTTTATCCAGGGCAGGCGGGTTGTGAATATCAAGCTTTCTTGAGGCGTCGGCAATGTTCGCGTTGGCGTCATCCACCGCTTTTTGAGTCAGCTTCCCTGCGTCTACGGCCGATTTGGCCAATTGGGACAGAAACCGATCGAAATTGTTTCTTACGGCGTCCAGACCTGCCGGCGTCGTGATTTTCAGAATCGAACGCTCGTCCGGCTTATTCACACCTTTATCGAGATTTTCCTGGAGCTGCGCTTTCATTTTATCTTGTTCTTTCTGAATATCCCCGATATTCTTGATAAAGCTTTCAAGCACTTTTTTATCCGCGGCTTCTACCAATGCTTTGGGGTCCGCGTACTCCGCCCGGGTCCGCAGATCGTTATTCAGCCCGGGGGAATCGATACTCGCCTGCTGAGCCGGGTACACCGACACGCTTCCCGCATCCTGCGCTTTCCTGCGGTCCGCAGCGGATTCGGCCTCCGAAACGGAAACGACTCCCGCTGCCACAGCCATCGTCGTTTTCCCTGTCTTCCAGTTGACGGATGTCATGAAGTTCGTTCCCCTAACACCCATGACCGCCGTCGGCGTCTCGACTTCGAATTCATCTTTCGCGCCGACCAAGGATTTGATTTTCGCCCATAAGCTGCCTGCCCAAGATTTCACCTTCGTTTTCTTGCCGCCGTTTTTTTCCATCAGTTCAGATATGTATACTTCGGAATTTGCGCCGATCGTAATCTCGTCTTCGTGGTCCACGACCCGCAGCACGACCGAGGAGGACGGACCGGTCACGATCGAATCGCCCTGATTCAAATTCAAGTCCCGATACGCCGCATATGATCTGGAGCCGCCCGATTTCTTGTAGGCTACCTCTCCCGTTACTTCAACGACAGCCGCCGACCGGGCCGATTTGGCATTCGCCGGGCTTGCGAGAGCGATTGAGGTTGTCCCTTGAAGCGCCATTGCGAAAACAAGCGCCCAAAGGGCCGGCTTCCGCTTCCGCCGATTAAACCTTCCTGCGTTCGCCACAACAAAACTCCTCTCCGGAATCCAAAAATCTAATCAATATTGTAAGGTGAGAACCGGCATTATTCAACATAATTTGGCAAATCAATGTCTTTCATTCCCAGCACCTCAAAGAGCTTGAGCGGAACGCTTTTGCCTTTCATTAATTTCTCCCCGGCAAATTGATAATCGAATGCGTGTTTCGTCAGCTCGTAAGTCGCTTCGGACACCAGAATCTGATTCGGCTGCGTATTGGACTCGATCCGGGCGGCCGTATTCACGTTGTCGCCAATCGCCGTATAATCGACCCGCAAGTAAGACCCGATATTGCCGACTACGACCTCGCCGGTGTTAATACCGATGCCGATGCTGATCGAGACGCCGTATTTTTCCAGCACCTCGGCCCGCACGTTCTCCATCCCCTGCTGAATTTCATAGGCGGTTTTGACCGCGTAATACGGATGATTCGGCACATCCAGCGGAGCATTATACAGGATCATCGCCGCATCCCCGATAAATTTGTCGATCGTGCCGCAGTTTTCAAGGGCCCGCTCCGTGATTAAGTTGAACATCATATTCAAGAAGTCGACCACTTCTTCGGGCTTCAGCTTCTCGGACAGCGGGGTAAACCCGCGGACATCAAGGAACAGAACGGTTAGCTCCTTGCTGATCCCCCCGAGCCGGATTTCCTGCTCGCTGCTTGCAATCGCTTTGACCAGATCGGGAGAAATATAGCGTCCGAACTGCTTCGTAATGTAATTTTTTTGCTTCGTCTCAAAATAGGTTTTCATCGACAAATTGCCGGAATAAGCGAGGAGCCCGCAAGCCACCGCATCGACAATGTCCAAATACTGCGAAGTTGCCGCGAAATACCCGTACTGTCCGGCGAACAGAAGCGCGACGATCCCTAACGCAAAAACCGCTCCGCCGATGGCCCGCAGCCGCCAAGTCACCCACCCGAGCAGCAGCACGACCAGAAGCGTAAGCCCAAATTCGATCCGCTTGTCTACAGGCAGCACGACCTGCTGCTTTAAGATCTGATTTAAAATATTGGCATGCGCATACACCAGATGCATGTGCTTCTCCACCGGGGTAACGCCCTCGTCCGAGCCGGGAGCCGTATAACCGACAAGCACTAGCCGATCCTTGAACGTCTGAGGGGGCACGCCGCCCTTCAGCACGTTGGCGAACGGAATCGTTTCGAAATCGAATTCCTTCGCATCCCAGCGGATCAGCATCTCCGACTTGGGACGGCCGTCCAATAAAGGCAGGTTCAGATACCGGCTCACATCGACTCCGGCAAGCTGCGCCATCGCAAGCCCAAACGACGGATATATCCCTTGAGGCGAATTGATCTGCAGCCAGTTGGAGCGAATGACGCCGTCGCTGTCGTAGGCCGCATTGATATGCGATTTTCCAACCGACCGGCGGAAGGAGGGAATTGGTTCCGTTACCGAGCGGGCAGTCAGCAGTTCCCCTGCCTTCACTTTCATCGACCGGTCGAATTTATTTTCCAGATTCGCATGGGATGGAATGACGATGTTGTTATGTTTAGCCAATTCGTCGGCCAGCGCCCGGTCGCTTTCCGGCTTGTCGCTTTCGGAGTATAACTCAATATCGAAGCCGATCGCTTTGACGCCCGCGCTTTCAAGCTGTTTGATCAACTCCGCGTATAATTTGCGGTCCCACGGATAAGGCCCTACTTCCCGAATGGAGCCGGAATCGATGCCGATGACGACAATATCCTCGTGCGGGGCTTGAGTCATGGTTTGCGTCACGTTAAAATTGTATAAATTGTCGGATAATACCTTGAGCGCCCCCGTCGTCAAAAGCACGATGCACAGCAGCACGATAACCGCATTGCCCGCTGCGATAACGCCGGTTTTGCTCCATCCCTTTTTCATGAAAAAGCCCCCTGTTTTTCTGGCAGTTTCCGCTATTCATCTTACCATAAAATGCCGGACCGAAGTTATTTATTTCAGGTTGGTCCGCTAGAAAAAGAGCCTGCTTCCACGGAGGAAACAGGCTCTTTGCTATAAAGCTACAGATATTCGGAGTATTAGTTAAAAGGGGCGTCTGCGACTTTGATGGAGTCTGTCGGGCAGCCGTCCTGAGCATCCTGCAGATCATCGTACAGATCTTCAGGAATTTCGGTTACGCCTTTGTTGCCGTCGCCTTCGTAAATGACTTCCGCGAGACCCTCATCGTCGTAGTCGTAAATGTCCGGAGCCGTTGCTCCACAGGCACCACAAGCGATACAGGTATCTTTTTCTACCCATGTATATTTTGCCATGTTTAATCTTCCTCCCTTAATTGTGTAACCACATCCTAAAATATAATATAAAAGCTTACAAAGTTCAAATAGAAAGTAGCGAACGATATGATACCGCTGCGTTATGGATTCCTCATACGGGAACGGATAAACTCGGCGACGGACTCTACAGCGTCCATACAAAAGGAAGGGATGCCCGGCGCCGCGGCTTCTGCCAGCTTCCGATCCGCGGCTATGCAAGCGATCGGGGGCGCAGCGAGCTGTTGTACGATCCGCGCTTGCTCCTCCGTCCGGAATACGGCAATTTTATCGTGCGGCTCCCGCTTGAAGCCTTCTATTAAAATCAGCTCGTAGCTTCCTTTTAACCGCTCGATCGTCTCCTGAAGCGTGACCGTTTTGCGTTCGTATGTTCTTACAGCATCCGGGGACAAGACGACCGAAGCCGATGCCCCGGACCGGATAAAAAATGTGGAATCCGCTGCGGGCGCTTCCTTATAATGCCCGTGCGCATCGTGTTTTATTACCGCGACCTTGACGCCCTGCTCCTCAAAATATGGAGCCAGCAGCGAAATCAACGTCGTTTTGCCACTGTTGGAATAACCGGCGAACCCGATAATTGTCGTCAATAGTCTTCCTCCTCCAGTCCCTTTAACCGGAGATGATCCATTTGCAGCGACGTGCCGCGCCTCTTGGTGTTGCGGATGAGCGCGGAAGGATCGTTGCCGAGCATCCCCGCAGTCAGAATCACGCCTTCGCCATATTTGTCGCGAAGCGCATCCATCGCCTGATTCAGCTTCTCCTTTACAGGCTGCTTCTGATAACTGAACAAGTCGAGCTGGACGGCAAGCTCTTGCTTGGCTGTCAGATTTTGCAGTGTCACACCGAGCAATCGTACCGGGAGTCCTTCCTTCCAGTGAGCGTCGAACAATTGGCAGGCCGTCCGGTAGAAATCGTCCGCGCTTTCCGAAGGCTCGGGCAGCTTCGAAGCCCGCGTGATCGTCTTCATATCGGGATCGCGTATCGAGATCTGTACCGTCTCCGCGACCAAGCCCTGCCGGCGCAACCGCCGCCCGACTTGATCGGACAAGTTCAGAAACACCCGGTGGATGTCGGCCCGGTCCGTATAATTAACCGGCAGGGTCGTCGCATGGCCGATCGATTTGCTTTGCTCTTTATCCGGATTAACCGGCGAGTTGTCCTCGCCGTTGGCCGCCCGCTTCAATGCCGGACCGAGCACGCCGAACCGGTCGCTCAGCAGCCGCTCGTCGGCATTAGCCAACTGGCCGAGCGTATGAATTTGCAGCCGCTTCAGCTTTTCCGCGGTCTTCTTGCCGATGCCGAACAAGCTGGCGCACGGGTGCGGCCACAGTACGGTCGGCACGTCCCGTTTGCGCAGCACCGAGATGCCGTTGGGCTTTTTCATATCCGAAGCCATTTTAGCCAGCAGCTTGTTCGGCGCGACGCCGATCGAGCAAGGCAGATGAAGCTCTTCGCGGATTCGATTTTGCATCGTTTCGGCGATTTCGAGCGGGGTTCCGAAGATCTTGGAGCCGGTAATATCGACGTAGCATTCGTCTATCGACACCGCTTCGACGAGCGGCGAATATTCGTAGGCGATCTTCATAAACCGTCTGGAGAACTGCCTGTACAGGTCAAAATCCGGGCGAATCAAGATTAAGCCAGGGCAGAGCTTGTCGGCTTCCCGCACCAGCATCCCGGTCTTCACTCCGCGCGCCCTCGCCTTATAGGAGCAGGTTACGATAATACCCTTGCGCAGTTCCACGCTTCCGGCTACCGCAATGGGTTTATCTTTGTATTTTTCGGGCTCTACCGCTTCATGGACCGAGCAATAGAACGCGTTCATATCGATGTGGAGAATCACTCTGCCGTTCACGGGATAGCCGTTGGCCCTCCCATTTGTCTCAACCATGGCATCCGCCTCCCGTCCTCTTACTTACAGCATAATTCGCCCGAAGCGCCGGGGTCAAGCCGGGGATATTTTCAGGATTAGCAATATCCTTCGGCAGATACATTGTGCTATAATTATAAATTATACTTTAGCGCAATAAAACGTTTAGACAAACAGGAGGATCATTATGGCGGGCACGGTAAAAATTTTCGATACTACGCTTCGAGACGGCACTCAGGGCGAAGGCGTCAGCCTCTCCGTCGAAGACAAACTCAAAATCGCCCAAAAGCTGGACGCGCTGGGCGTTTCCTATATTGAAGGCGGTTGGCCCGGCAGCAATAACAAGGATATTGAATTTTTCACGCGCGTGAAGGAACTGAAACTGACGCATGCAAAAATTACAGCCTTCGGCAGCACGCGACGCAAGGAGACGCTGGCGGAAAACGACCCTAACCTGAACCGGATTCTCGAGATCGGCGTTCAGGCCGCGGCAATCTTCGGCAAATCGTGGGATTTCCAAGTGCATACGGCCATTCAGACGACGCTGGAAGAAAATTTGGCGATGATTTACGATTCGGTCCGTTATTTGAAGAATCATGGGCTGGAAGTTATTTACGATGCGGAGCACTTCTTCGACGGCTACAAGAGCAACCCGGAATACGCTCTGGCGACGATCAAGAAGGCCGAGGAAGCCGGCGCCGACTGGATTGCGCTGTGCGACACGAACGGAGGCACGCTGCCTCATGAAATTTCGGCCATCGTGACCAAAGTGACGACCTCGCTCTCCTGTCCGATCGGCATTCACGCGCACAACGATTGTGAGCTCGGCGTAGCGAACAGCCTGGCTGCCGTCATGGCCGGAGCCCGGCAAGTGCAGGGCACGATCAACGGCTACGGGGAGCGGTGCGGCAATGCCAATCTCGTATCGGTCATTCCGAATTTGCAGTTAAAGCTGAAGTACGATGTGATCACCTCGGAGCAATTGGCCAGCCTGTCCAGCGTGGCGCGCTATGTCAGCGAAATCGCCAACATGCATATGCCGGTGAACCAGCCTTATGTCGGCTCCGCCGCTTTCGCGCACAAAGGCGGAATTCACGTGTCGGCGATTTTGCGCGATTCCAGCACGTACGAGCATATCAAGCCTGAGCTGGTCGGCAACAAGCAGCGCGTGCTCGTCTCGGAGCTTGCCGGACAAAGCAATCTTGTCTTCAAGACTCAGGAGTTGGGCTTGGACTTCGATACGACAAACCAGCAGACCAAGCAGCTCATCGAGCAAATCAAAGAGATGGAGCATCAGGGCTATCAGTTCGAAGGCGCGGACGCCACGCTGGAGCTACTGATCCGGGACGCCTACGGCAAACTGGAGGAAGTGTTCACGCTCGACTCGTTTAAAATCATGGTAGCCAAATCCGCCGATCAACCGGTACTTTCCGAAGCGATAGTCAAGGTGAACGTACACGGCAAAACAATCTACAACGCCGCCGAAGGCAACGGTCCTGTGAATGCGCTGGACAACGCCTTGCGCAAATGTCTGGTCGAATATTATCCGGATATCAATAACATGCATTTGTCCGATTATAAAGTGCGCGTCTTGGACGAGAAGGATACCACGGCAGCGAAAGTTCGTGTTCTCATCGAATCGACCGATTTCAATAGCACGTGGAGCACCGTCGGCGTATCGGAAAATATTATCGAAGCGAGCTGGCACGCCCTTGTCGACAGCATCCGGTATGCGCTTCTCGGCATGACCCGGGTGGCCTACAAGCCGGAAGAAAGCCGGGAACGCCTCGGGCTCGTAAATCACTAAAGTAACTATTATTGTAAAAAACAAGCCGCAATTCTCCCCAGCCGGAGACATTGCGGCTTGTTTTGATTTAGCGGCTTGCTAACAGCGCGGATGCCAAATTCAACTCGCGATGAGCCGTTTGATTCTGTCCTCCAATTGGTCTGGAGGCAGCACATGAACGACTTCCTTCAAGCGCCCTTGCCGGTCAATCAGGAAGCTTGTCGGGACGAATAACAGCCTGTAGGCGTCAGCCGTCTCTCCACTCGTATCCAGCAGCACCGGGAACGAAAATTGCGCCTGATTGACGAAGCGCCGGACCGCGTCCAGCTCATCCCCTCTGGTGACGTTAACCGCATAGAGATCGAACTGTTCTTTGTAACGGTCGTACACCTGTTTTAAGGCAGGAGCTTCTTCACGGCACGGGCCGCACCATGAAGCCCAGAAATTAAGCATGAGCGGCTTCTCTCGGGCTCCCCCGACCTTATATTCTCCCCCATCCAGTCCCTTCAGAGTAAATGCAGGCACCGGCGATTCCAACTTTATTTCCGGCCGGCCCGCAGCCGAGACCGACGACTTCCGCTCGATCCGTTCATTCTGAAATACAGCCAGCCCCGCCAAAGCCAATGCAAATCCAAAAATCAGTAAGTTTCGCTTCAAGTGACTCTCTCCTGTCTATACTCCGGCATACTTATGGTACAGTATTCCCAATTTGCCGGAAAACGTTACTACCCGAGCACGCTCCGCTGGATAAAGCCGGAAAGCATGGCGCCTTCCATGGAAGGGTACACTAACTTTACGATTTGGTTATTAGCGGAGGTTTGAATAGCGTATGGAGAAAGCAAAACCGAAAAAGCTGCGGATCACGTTCCAAAGCGATATCGATGACTCGGCCTCAAAAGAAGAGCCTACCACCGGCAGCGACAGCCCGAAAGCAGCGGACAAGGGCTCGAAAGGGGTCATCTGGGAATTTATCGCCATCGCCAGCGTACCGCTTGTACTGGTGCTTGGCAATTCGATGCTTGTACCTATTTTGCCGGATATGCAGGAACGCCTCGGGATTTCCAAATTCCAGAGCAGCTTGGTCATCACGTTGTTTTCCGTCACCGCAGGTCTCGTGATCCCGGTCGCCGGGTATTTGTCCGACCGGTTTTCTCGCAAAGCGATCATGATTCCTTCGTTGATTATTTACGGAGGGGCAGGAATCTTGGCGGGCTTGGGCGCCCTCTGGAATTCATATACCGTGATCATTATTGCACGGGCGATTCAAGGGCTGGGCGCGGCGGGAACCGCTCCAATTGCCATGGCGCTGGCCGGAGATTTGTATAAGGAAGGAATGGAGAGCAAGGCTCTGGGATTGACGGAAGCTTCGAACGGAGCAGGCAAAGTGGTCAGCCCGATTCTCGGCTCGCTGCTTGCATTAATCGTATGGTATGCCGCTTTTTTCGCTTTTCCGCTCTTCTGCTTGTTATCTTTGCTTGCCGTCATGTTTCTGCTGAAGGAGCCCAAGAAGGAGCAAGCCCCGCCGAAGCTCGGCGAGTACATGCGGAATATCGGCGCCATTTTGAAGCAAAAGGGGCGCTGGCTCATCACGTCGTTTTTTGCCGGCTCCATGGCTTTGTTCGTCTTATTCGGCGTCCTGTTTTATTTATCGGACATTCTGGAGGTCGCCCCTTATCATATCGATGGAGTGATGAAAGGGCTCGTCCTCGCCATTCCGCTGCTCGGCATGGTGGTCTCTTCCTATACAACCGGCTCGCTCATCAAAAAGAACGGCACTCTGATGCGGTGGCTCATCAATATCGGCCTTGTTCTCATGACCGTGTCGCTCGGTTTATGCATTTTGTTCTACAATAAAAGCATATATGTATTTATCGGCCTGCTGACTCTGAGCAGTATTGGGACCGGCATGCTTCTGCCCTGCTTGAACACGATGATTACCGGCTCCGTCGAGCGGGAGCAGCGGGGCATGATCACGTCGTTATACAGCAGTCTGCGTTTTCTGGGCGTCGCCTTCGGCCCTCCGCTGTTCGGGTGGATGATGGACAAGTCCCATCAAATCGTGTTCATTACCGTTACGTCTTTGTCGCTTCTGACGTTAATTCTTGGCTTCTTCTTCATTAAACCGCAAGGGAAGATCGGAGGGTAAAAGGAGCGGGAATACGAACAAATAGTGTATAATGGCGCAAAAGACAACGAAAGGCGCCATTTCCAATGCATCGTTTGCAGATTCGAATTCACCGACATGCATGGTCCGAGATGATCGGCCACTGCCTGGAAGCAATGCCGCGCGAAGCGTGCGGCCTTCTTTTTGGCTGTCTGTCTACGTCAGGCATTCCAGCGGCCTTAAACTATGTGCCGATCGGCAACGCCGCGGCAAATCCGCTGCACAGCTTCGAGCTGCACCCGCAAGAGCTTGTCCGGGCCCTGTATGCCGCCAACGGAAAGCAAGAACTGGTAGGGATCGTTCATTCCCATCCTCACGCCGCTCCTTATCCATCGGATCAAGACCTGGCTACCTTATGGCATACGATCCCCAGCCACTGGATCGTCTCACTGCGCGATCCGTCTTTGCCCGAGGTCAATGCCTTCGCCTTTCGGAAAAGGCGGCGGGAAAATTTTAGCCTTGAGGCGATTTCGTATGAAATCGTTATGGATTAACATGATTTTAATGATGGCTCAAATGCGCATACAAATCACCCAGCGTCTGCACGTCCTTCGACTTGATTTCGCGCATGAGCCTGGTCCACAGATGAGCCGTCATCCGTGCGTCCTCCAGCGCGTGATGGCGCTTCGTCACTTCGATGCCGTACAAGTCGAGCAGCGTGTCCAAATCGTATCTGTTCAGCTTCGGGTGAAGCCATTTAGCAATCATCATCGTATCGAGCAAACGGTGGCTCAAGTTGATTTTGGACGTCCGCCAGAGCGCCGCATTTAAAAAATGCTTGTCGTGACCGGAACCGTGAGCGACCAGCACCTTCTGCCGGACGAATTCCAAAAAGCCGCGCAGCGCGTGCAGCAAATCCGGCGCATCCGCTACCATCTCATTCGTAATCCCCGTTAGCTTTTCGATTTCCTCGGGAATGATTTTCTTCGGATGGACAAGGCTGTAGTAGGTGCTCTCTTCCTTGATTTCCGTCCCCGTGACGGATACAGCCCCGAATGAAATAATTTCATCCCCATTATACGGAGAGAAACCAGTCGTTTCCAAGTCGAAAACGACCAGTTCCACCGTGCTTAGAGAAATTTCATATAAGGAATTTTTGCGCTGTTCCTTCATGATGGAGCGGATAAAGGCTATTTGCTGCGCGCTTTGCGCATCGAACATCGACGTGATCGCCGGAGTGAGCCCGCCCATTTTATACAGATGCCACATCCGGCCGGTCGGCCGCATATCCTTCATCAGCGATCACCTAACCTTTTGTCTATCTCCTTGTGAATGCTTTTCTTGAATACTTCTGCAAATCCGCCCCGATGCGAAAACACTGCCTCAGCTCCGTCACCCGTTCTTTCGTCAACTGGTCTGCGGTCAACTTGCCGCGGGTCACATACCGGCCTTCCTCAATCTGATAAGGAGTCATCAAGCGCAGCTTCAATGCCAGCGTCAGGGCCTCCAGCCAGTCGTGGCCGTTCTCTTCCGAAACGTGTCCGCCTTCGATCAATGCCTTTATTCGCTCCTCCGTGGACGAACGGCGGACCCCTGATTCCAACGCCAGCAAACGGATTCCATTGACTATCGGGATGTAGGCGCCGTACTTCACATCGACTCCGCCGGCATCTTCGCCATACCGTTCCCTGATCAATTGTCCGAACACACCAAGCGATACTTTATGATGCAGCGTATTACGCAGCATGTGCTCCAGAATGGCCGGACACGCCGCGGTATATCGATAGATTTCCTCGACAAGTGCGCGACCTAACGCTTCATCCCCGTACACTGTACGCGCATCGACCGTAATTAACAAATATCTCACACGCTCCCAGTCCGGCTCCTGCATCCAATCGTTGACCATCCGACGGTAATCCTGAAGCGGCTTACGCCATTGCTCGTTAGTGCATAGGACTTGCCCGTGGCAAGGCGGGTAGCCGACCGTTTCCAAGCCTTCCGTAATACGGGCCGCCAATTCGGCGAAGTAACGCTCCGCCTCCAGACGCTCATCCGCCGATGAAGGGTCCGCGTAGATCAAGCCGTTGTCTTGATCGCTCCACAACGTCTGCTCTCCCCGCCCTCCGCTGCCGAACAGCAAGAACGCATAGGGCAGCGGTGCGCCTTTTCCCTGTTCTTCCTTCAACCGCTCCTCGGACAGCGCGATAACGCGACGGATTAACGCATCGTGGCAAGCGTTGACCTCCCGGTTCCATTCCAGCGCTTCACCAAAAAGGAGATGCCGCCCGAACTCCTCGTTAACTTGATCCCGAAGCCCCCTCAGCTTCTGTAAGCTCCGGACCCGGGACGTTTCCCATCGAAATCTTTCAAGTGCGAGACGGTCCATGACGACATCCCCTTCTGCTTGTTCGCTCTAAACCGTAGTAACTGTGCTGCCATGCGCCGCTTTCTTCATTTGCTCCGGATACCCGTAAGTCCCGTGCTCGGATACATCCAGACCGACGATTTCTTCTTCTTCCGTTACCCGAAGGCCGATCGTCACTTTGATCAAGTACAAAATAACGAAGGACAAAATCAAGACGAACAGGAAAGCGCCGAAAATACCAAGCGCTTGCACGCCAAGCTGCTCCAAGCCGCCGCCGTAGAACAAACCGGCTTTCCCGACGCCTACTTTCGCGGCCAACTCCGGCGTTGCGAAAAATCCGGTAGACAACGTCCCCCAAATGCCTGCGATCCCGTGAACGGAGAAGGCGTAGACCGGGTCGTCGACGCCCGCTTTTTCAAACCATAGCGCCGTGAAGAAGGTCAGGATGCCGGAGACCGCCCCGATAATGACGGCGTCGCGCGGAGTAACGAAAGCGCAAGCCGCGGTAATGGCCACAAGGGCGGCCAACACGCCGTTCAGCATACTTGGAATATCGGCCTTGCCGAAGTACATCCAGGACACGACCATAGCCGCTACCGCGCCTGCCGCTGCCGCAAGATTCGTCGTTAAGGCGATGTAGCCGAAGAAGCCGTCGTTCATCGCGCTCAGCGTCGAGCCAGGGTTGAAGCCGAACCAGCCGATCCACAGAATGATCACACCGAGAACCGAGAGAACCTGGTTGTGCCCGGGGATCAAATTCGGCGTTTTATCCTTATTATATTTACCGATCCGCGGCTTAAGCAGCAGTGTGGCGACAAGCGCAGCCGTTGCGCCTTGCAAGTGAACAACCGTGGAGCCCGCAAAATCCTGCATTCCAATTTGAGCGAGCCAGCCTCCGCCCCATACCCAGTGAGCTACGATCGGATAAATGACGACCGTGAACAGCGTACCGAAGACGAAATAGACCGCCAGCTTGCCGCGTTCGGCAAAACCGCCCCAGGCAATCGCGAGCGATACCCCGGCGAAAGCCAACTGGAACAGAAACTTGATAGTGATCGGTACGTCCGATGCCGATAACGAACCGAAAGCCGCTTTGGCTTGCTCCTCCGACCCGTCTACGAAGAAGCCGGTCGTCCCGAAGAAGCTGTTGCCGTCTCCGAAAGCGAAGCCGAAGCCGACGGCCCAGAAGGCGATCGCGCAAAGACCGAAAGTCAACACAGTCTTACCTGCGACGTGGCCGGCGTTTTTCATCCGGGTGGAACCCGCTTCCAGCAGCGCAAAGCCAGCTTGCATGAAGATGACCAGAATCGCTGCCAGCATAACCCATACCGCATCGATTGCACCTTGAAGCTGGGCGGGCGTGGCTTCGCCCGCAGCGAATGCGAGGCTTGCAGGCAACAAAGCTGACATCATTACCACGGATAACAATAATTTTTTAACCAAACCGGTCACTTCCTTCTTTAATGTTAGTTTTTATAACGTTGCGAGAGATTAATATTGTCATTATATACACGAGAACCCGTTTTGACAATAGAATTTTCGTTCATGAACCATAACTAACGGAATATAATCTAACATATTTCCTGTGTAAAAGCACAACGTTTGACTGTATGGTTTGGATTCAGTATCATGAATACTAGAGCACCTATACCCAATATCTATATAAAAAAGAGGTGACATGAGATGGGGAGATGAAGCTATACAAAATCGGCGAGTTGGCCCGTTTATCGGAGGTCAGTCCCAGAACGATCGATTATTATACGAAGCTCGGGCTGATTCAACCGGAGAAAAGATCCGATACCAATTATCGTTACTACAGTGATGAAACCTTAGCGCGTCTGAAACGTATTGAAAGTATGAAGAGGGAGAAGCATACCTTAGAGGAAATCAAGGCTAGCCTGTTGCAATGGAACAAAGTTAGCCAAGATGAAATAGTGACAGATAAGCTGACATCGCTGCAGTTTTTACTTAAGCAGCTTGAGAAGGAAGCGAAGGAAGTCGGACCGATGCTTGAGAAGCTGAAGCCTTCGCAATTGAAGAACCTGAACAAAATTCTCACGCAGCCCACGGCTGCATGCATTGAGGCTTTATTGTTACTATTAGGTAAAGGCCCTCTTTCCTAATCGAAACGATATTTACAAACGGAGGAATGGATCGATGCTTTTTCACCCTTTAGATGTTCTTATTATCGTTGCGTTCATACTTTCCATTTGGGCGCAGTTCCGGGTCAAAGGAACGTTCAACAAATGGTCCGAAGTGACCGTGCAATCCGGTATGACAGGGTACGAAGCGGCCCGCCGTATGCTGGACTCCAACGGATTGTATGACGTTCCGGTCGAGCCGATTCCCGGTGCGCTGACGGACCACTACGATCCGATCGCCCGCGCCGTGCGACTGTCGGAACCGGTATACTACGAGAGCACCATCTCGGCCGTATCGGTCGCTTGCCACGAGGTCGGTCACGCCATTCAGCATAAAGTGAATTACCCGATGCTCGTTGCCCGCCACCGGATGTTCCCGGTCGTGAACTTCGCTTCCGGCATTGCGCCGCTGCTCTTGATCGCAGGCTTTTTGTTCCAATGGACCGGATTGCTTGGGCTGGGGATTATTTTCTTCTCCGCCGCCGTCGCCTTCCAGCTTGTGACCTTGCCGGTAGAGTTTAACGCCAGCAATCGGGCCCGCGACTTGATGGTTGCCGAAGGCTTTATCACCAACGATGAAGAACGAGGCGTAGCCAAGGTACTTAACGCTGCTGCGCTTACTTATGTAGCTGCTGCACTGATCTCGCTGCTCTCGCTGATCAAGTACATTATGATTTTCACCAACCGCGATTAATGTTACAGCACTGTACACGAAAGCCGCCGGACCCACTTCTCCATGGAGTGATCCGGCGGCTTTTTTCATGCGGTATTAACGCTCCTGCTACAAGGTTGTCGATGAAGATACCATTTAAGCCCGGGCAGTCTTTTTCTCGAAAAAGTCGATCAAAAATTTGCGGAACACTTCCGCCACGGGCGGAAGCTTTTCGCCGTTCCGGCGAATCAGCCCAATGCTGCGCGTAACGACCGGTTCCGTAATGCGCACTTTGGCCGGCTGAAGCTCGTTAATTTCCTTCAGCGCCATCTCCGGCAGCAGGCTGACACCCATGCCTGCCGCCACCAGCCCGCGGATCGTATCCGTCTCTTCCCCTTCAAATCCAATCTTGGGTGTAAAGCCCGCCTTCGCACAAGCTTCCAATACGATCGCGCGAAGCGAATACTCTTCGCTGAACATGACGAACGATTCGCTCCGGAGCTGCTCCAGCTTAATCGATTCGTTCCCCGATAACGCATGGCCTTCCGGCACGATGGCGTACAGCGCTTCCTCCAGCAGCACTTCACCAACGACGTGATTATGCTTCTCCGGAAAAGGTGAAATGAAAGCCAGATCGATTTCGCCTTTCATGAGGTCGCGGATCAAGCTGTTGTATGTCCCTTGACGCAGTCGGAACTTGACGTTCGGGTAATTTTTGCGGAAGCTGGCTACAACTGTCGGCAGCAAGTTAATACCGAGACTGTGGGGAAAACCGATCCGAATTTCGCCCCGCTCCGGATCAAGAAATTCGTGGAGTTCATCCACCGCGCGATCCAGATCGGTCAGGATGCCCTCCACACGCCTCAAAAACAGCTTTCCGACCGAAGTCAGCTGCAGATTGCGGCCCTTCTGCACAAACAATTGTACGCCAAGCTCTTCTTCCAGTTGATGGATTTGACGGCTGACCGCCGATTGCGCCACATGCATTTCTTCCGCTGCCTGGGTTACATGCTGTTTGCGCGCCACTTTCACAAAATACTGCAGCTGTCTCAGTTCCAATTCTCTTCCTTCCCCCTGTTTATCTTTAAAATTCTGCATTGCTATTGGACAAGTTCTCTTATAAAAGTTTATAATATATTTTGGTGAAATACCAATCATTCTCAAGCATATAAGGAGGCCCATGTACTCATGGCAAAAGCGGCATTCAAAGGCAACCCGATTACCCTCATCGGAACGGAAGTTAAGCCAGGTGATAAAGCTCCCGATTTCACAGTCAACAAAAACTTGCTCGAAACCGCATCTCTTGCGGATTATGCCGGCAAAGTGAAGCTGATCAGCGTGGTGCCTTCTTTGGACACTGGCGTATGCGATGCGCAAACCCGCCGTTTCAATGAAGAAGCTGCCAAACTTGGCGACAATGTCGTTGTCCTGACGATCAGTGTGGATCTTCCGTTCGCGCAATCCCGCTGGTGCGGCGCTGCGGGCATCGATAAAGTCGTAACGCTGTCCGATTACAAAAGCCGCTCGTTCGGCAAAGCGTACGGCGTGCTGATTGACGAACTGCAATTGCTGATGAGATCCACCTTCGTCATCGATGCGAACGATACCGTACAATACGTAGAATACCTCGGCGAAATGACAGAGCACCCGAACTACGAAGCTGCGATCGAAGCAGTGAAAAAGCTCGTTTAATGTCGTTTCCGACCGTCAGTCATGACAAACAAAAAAACAGCGGGCAGCCACGGAGCTCCTCGCTGTTTTTTTAATCGTTTATTTTATAAGCGGCCAGCCGCTTGTCGATATGCTTATAGATATCAAGGATCGTCCTGTAGTTCGAACCGAGGTCTCCGAGCGAGCCGCGGGAAGCCGAATAAATATCGATCGCCGTCTTGAGCGGGTTAATGCCGAACATGGTAAGGGTAATATCCTGCGTGCGGCCGGTAATGGTGCGCCGTTCCACTACGATTTCGCCAACATTCTTGACTTCGTGGAGAAGTTTGTAGCCGCTTAGCTTCTTGAACATGTTTACGACTTCGTCCCATGCCTGATCTTTGGAGATTTTATAGTATCGGGTCTTCAAAGCCGGGTCCTTAGCCTTCTCTCCTGTTGTTTCGTGGCTGCGAATGAGACCGATTAAGGTGCGCTTTAGCAAAGCCTTCCCTCCTCAATGAAGTGACAATCTATTCCGGTTAACACTATCTTTTATCATATCATTGTTTGCAGGGAAGAGAAAGAGCTAACGAATAAAACCGTTCTTATTTTGTACAAAATTGATTTCTGCGATTCCCTTACTACCAGTATATGACCATGGAAGCCAGTTTATGATTCAAATCGCGGACAAATTTGCGACCACAGGTGCAGATAGAAAAACAGGACCTGCTGCCGCATATGCGCAGCTCAGGCCCTGTTGGTTTACGTTAGACGAAAATAAGTTGTCCCATTCCGCTTTGTTTTTAGAATACGCTTTGGTTGGCGCCTTCCCAGTCTTTCAGGAAGCGTTCGATGCCCGCATCCGTTAACGGGTGCTTGATCATTTGTTGAATTACTTTATATGGAACGGTCGCAATATCGGCTCCGAGGAGGGCCGCGTCGATCACGTGAGTCGTCGTGCGTACGCTTGCCGTAATAATTTCGGAGCTGATGTTATGTACCTTGAACATTTCGCTGATTTCTTTAATCAAATTCATTCCGATTTGGTTAATATCGTCGAGACGTCCGACAAACGGGGAGACGTACGTAGCTCCGGCGTGTGCGGCCAGCAATGCTTGCGTCGAACTGAAAATAAGCGTGACGTTCGTTTTAATACCCATCTCGCTGAAACGTTTCGTCGCTTTCAGTCCTTCTTCCGTCATAGGAACTTTTACGACAATACCGTCGCCAAGAGCGGCCAGTTTTTTACCCTGTTCCACCATCTCGTCAGCTTCAAGGCTGATCACCTCGGCGCTGATCGGCAGGTTTCCGACGATCGAGATGATTTCCTTCACCGTTTCGAAGAAATCTTTTCCTTCCTTGGCAATGAGCGACGGGTTCGTCGTAACACCGGCGATAACGCCGAGTTCATGTGCTTTGCGGATTTCTTCCACATTGGCTGTGTCGATAAAGAGCTTCATCTCCAACATCCCTCTCTTTTATTGTGAGCGCTGACATTTTAACGCAACAAAAAAACCCGCATATGCCGTCCGATTTCGTGTTTCAAACCCGCTCTCGCAGGTGGGTGTCCGCAGAATCGGTTTTGAAGTCCCTTTTTGAGGGCATGACAGCCGCGATTCAATGTAGGTCTCCCAAGAAACAGTCATTGGTTCAAAACAACTGTAAAACCGAAACGCACATCGCAGGATTTTGTTGTATTCCTATTATAGTCCACTCCATGGCGAAAGTAAACCTTTTCGCCGCTCTTCTTGTTGGAACCGGAGGAAATTACGGTTTGTCCGGCTTGCGGTTCGCTTCGGCCGCCTCCGGATCATCGGCATTTTCCGTCTGCAGGCGCTGTTGTTCCGCTTCTTTCTCAGCCAACTGCTGCTGCTTCTCCTGCAGCTTTCCGAATATCAGGTGAAAGTGCCAAAACGATACGACTGCGATCAAGCTGCCCATAAAAAAAGGAATCAGGAACGTAAACACGATAAAGCTGATGTACAGGACGATTCCGTTCAATATGATCATCGTAAGCGACCGCACCGGATTCCCGATCGTAATTAACATCGCATTTTTGACGATTTGCAAAATCTTCATGTGCAAGTGCGAAAGGATCGAGAAGAAATGAAACAACGAAATAACCAATAGCACGGTAAGCGATAGCACCAGAAACCGCAAAATACCAAAGGCTCCCGTTTGATTTCCATAAAACTGGAAATTCGTATACAAAATGGCGCCAAGAAAAACATAAATCAGACCACCAAGCAAGCTTTGGACAAAGTTATCCTTGTAGCCGCGGAAAAACGTCTTGAATAGCGGCGCATCCTCTTCCCCGGTCAACCACTTGCGAGCGACGCAGAACATCGCCGTCGTCGACGGAAAGATCGTGAATGGCGCGACAATGGCCATCAAAAAAAGAGTTTGCAGTGCTTGATCGGCCGTTTGGGACTTCAAAAAAACGAGCCCCAAGAAAAAGAAAGGAATGGCACATATGACCCACAGCACGTTGATAACCGATAGCCTCATGATCCATTCGGAAATACGGTAAAACCCACCCATGATTCCTCGAAATTCCAAATCCTATGCCCTCCTTCATCTATATGCTTTATTATAGCCTATTTCATTTCATCTAGGTAGCCGTCCATACATATTGCTGTAAAGAGCATATGCTAGAGTACCAACCGCAATTAGCCCCCGGATGCCGAGGAGCTCTACTTGCACATGAGAACCGTTATTCGTCAGAATAACGCTGTTTCTGGTGGTAAAATACTGGAAGGAGGCTGGTCACTATGGGTGGTTTCGCAGGAGGATTTGGGACTTCCATTGCTGTTATTTTGGTTCTGTTTATTCTGCTGGTCATCGTTAGCCGCAGCTTATTTATCTAATCGCGCGTTAAATAAGAAATGATAGGCATGTGTGAATTCATACATGGCCTGCCTTTTTCTTTCCATGAAAAAAGAAGCAAGCCTGCCAAAGTTGGCGCGCTTGCTTCTTGCTTATTACACGAGTGTTTCTTCGTTCGAGCGGTTGGAGGAACGGGAGTACCCTCCGCGATTGTCACGGTCCGAACGGCCGCGGTAGTCGCGGTCACGTCCGCCGTCGCGGTATCCGCCGCCGTCGCGACGGTTGCGGTCTCCGCCACGGTCGCCGCCGTAAGGACGATCGTTGCGGCGTGCGCCGCCAGCCGTGCCGTAAGAGCCCGACGGTCTGCGTCCGTTGCTGCGGATGTCCGGTCTTCTTTTCTTCGCACGGATCGGATCTTCCGGTGTCAACTCGATTTCGATGTCTTTCTTCTCCCCGGTAAGCAGCTTGAACGCCGCAGCCAGAAGATGCACGGAATCATGCTGCTCCAGCAGGGAAATCGCAAGACCTTTAAATTGATTGTGGTCTTCGCTTTGCATCGCTTCCAGCACGCGCTCTGCCGTCAGTTTTTGCTTGCCTTCGATGGCTTCCGCCAAGCTTGGCATCGGCTTGCGGGAAATTTTGTGACGCGTGATTTTTTCGATAAAATGCAGATGGTCGATCTCGCGCGGCGTAACGAACGTAAAGGCTGCGCCTTCCTTGCCCGCACGACCGGTACGGCCAATACGGTGCACATAGCTTTCCGGGTCCTGCGGCAGGTCGAAGTTGATGACGTGCGTAACGCCCGATACGTCCAAGCCGCGGGCGGCTACGTCGGTTGCAACGAGTACGTCGATGCTTCCGTCGCGGAACTTGCGCATCACGTTGTCACGCTGATTTTGGGACAAGTCCCCGTGCAGACCTTCTGCAGTATAGCCGCGCTTCTGCAATGCTTCGGAGAGCTCGTCGACCCGGCGTTTCGTCCGGCCGAAGATGATCGCAAGATCCGGCGCTTCCATGTCGATCAAGCGGCAGAGCGCTTCGAATTTCTGGCGTTCGTGAAGCTCGATGTAGGATTGATCGATCAGCGGTGCGCTGACTTGCTTCGGAATAACAGAGACATGCTCCGGGTTGGTCAAAAACTGCTGAGCCAACTTTTGGATGTTAATCGGCATCGTCGCCGAGAACAGCATCGTTTGGCGCTCATCCGGTACGAGCTTCAGGATCGATTGGATGTCATCCATGAAGCCCATGTCGAGCATTTCGTCAGCCTCGTCCAAAATGACGGTTCGCACGTCGTCCAGCTTAATCGTTTTGCGGTTGATGTGATCAAGCAGACGGCCCGGCGTGCCGATGATGATTTGCGGCTTTTTACGCAGCGCGCGAATTTGTTTTACGATATCTTGACCGCCGTAAATCGGCAGGGAGCGAATGCCCTTGAAGCGTCCCAGCTTCTCAATCTCTTCCGCTACCTGGATTGCCAATTCACGTGTGGGGCACATGATCAAAGCGACGATACGCTCTTCCTTAATGTCGATTTTGTTGATGAGCGGAATGCCGAATGCCGCGGTTTTCCCCGTTCCCGTTTGCGCTTGGCCGATAAGGTCACGTCCCTCCATCGCTACCGGAATGGCTTTTTCCTGGATCGGCGTCGACTCCTCGAAGCCCATTTCCGTAATTGCGCGAAGTACCTTTGGCTCTAAGCCGAATTCACTAAAAGTTTTCAAATATTTCAATCTCCTTTGTTCTAGGGTTCTTTTGTCTATACCCTTAAGTGCGCTCCTATCTTCTATTTTTAATCTCTTCATGAAACACCTTCCAAGCCGTGTCAAAATGAACAGTCAAGGCCGTACTTAAGAATATCTTTAGTAGTATAGCATACCCTGAAGCCATATTCCAGAATTGTTCAAACTTGAAACCCAAAATCGCCGAATATCGTATATAATAAATATACTCGTCGATTCTGAAAAGGAGCGAAATACCCATGTCCATTTGGAAAAGAGTCGGTTCAATTCTGAAGAGCAACAATCCGGAACCGGAAGTGAAGCCATCGAACCCGCTGGAGGAAACGATGGTCGGCGATATTCTTAACGTAGACCTCGAAGAATATGTCGTATCCGGCAAGGCCGTTTATTTTGACCGCGGCTTTGCGCCGCACCGCTTTGCATATTATCTGCAAAACGGCAAGCATATATCATGTCTGCTTGTGGAAAAAGGACGCACGTACGAATGTTTTTTATGCGAATTCGTGGAAGGCTCGCTTGACGATCCGAACGACGTGCCGTCCGTGCTCGACGTCGGCGGCGAAGTCACGTACCACATGGAGCATAACCGGACGGATACGGTGCGGGTCGAGGGCAATACCGATTTCCGCGCGGGAGACGAGGTCATGTTCTGGCGCTATTTCGGCTCGGAGAGCCGTTATTTCTTCCTGCAATGGCAGGACGGGAAATATGTCGCTATGGAGGGCACCCCGACGCCGTCGGGACAAATTAAATTTATGAAGGGTTCCCGATGACCGCCAGTCTTCATTTTCATAATCGAGTTCTTAAACAGCTTGGAACGGAGGTGACCGCCGCATGATCAACAAATTGTCCAAATGGATTGCCATCCTGCTGGTATTCACGTTGCTGGCCGCCTGCGGCGACGCCGGCAACTATATTAAAGACAACTATTCGTTAATTGACGTTCAAGGGCAAGGCAAGAGCACGGCCAAAATTTATTCCGTCGCCGGAAAAAACGTGCCAACCGTCGCCAAAGAAATTGCAAACAAGGAAAAGCCGACCGAAATGAGCAAAGATTCGGAAGAACGGATGTTCCTCGTTTACGATAATAAAATCATCAACGTACAGAAGGACACGAATACCGAAGGGAACATCTTGGTCGAGGTCGACTCCATCCAATACGCCAAAGAAAACTACAATTCCTCGTTCCTGCAGGGTTACGTTGCGGCAACACTGCTGCAATCCCTGTTCGGAGGCGGATGGTTCAACAACAACAGCCGCGGTTCGGACTCCGATTACAAGGGGTACACGTCGAGCAAACGTTATAACGATTACGGCAAGTACCAGTCCACCCCTTATCCGGGGTCGACAGACTCGACGACCAAGCCGCAGCCTTCGACGTCCGGCCGCAAGGGAAGCTTTACCACGACGCCGTCGAATCCGCAGACCACGACACCGCCGAATAATAAACCGACCGTAGGAGATTCGGCCAGAAAGAACGACGGCTCCAAACCGACATATAAGACGCCTTCCGGTTCCTCGAAACCAAGCACCGGCTCGCGCTCAGGATCGTTCAAGCGCAAATAAGATCGCCAAGCTTTCCCTTAGCCAAGGGAAGCTTGGCTCTTTTTCAGCTTTCGGGGTTCAAAACCGTAAAAACGCTTCATACTAAAAGTATGCGGGAGGTGCATTCATGTTTCAGTTTCAACGTTCCTGGATCGGTTCTTTCGTCGCCTGCATTCTCGGCTCGGCTCTGATCGCGTCGAGCTTCAACCTGTTCTTGATTCCCCATCAATTGCTCAGCGGCGGCATTTCCGGCGTATCCATGCTGGTCGGTTATTTTACGAATTGGAACATTTCGCTCTTGTTTCTTATCTTTAATGCGCCGCTGCTGATCTGGGGGTTGCTGACGCTCGGGCGCAAATTCATTATTTTGAGCGTCGTCTCGGTTGTATTGACCACTTGGTTCATGCAGCTGATCCCTTTGACGACCGCCAGCAAAGATTTAATTATGTCTTCCGTTGCCGGGGGCGTGCTGGTCGGGATCGGAACCGGCATTTCGATGCGGGCGGGCGGGTCAACCGGCGGTTTTGACATTATCGGTTCTATCCTCACGCGCAAGCGGGATTTTTCGCTCGGCACGTTTCTGTTCGGTCTGAACGGCATAGTCATCGTAGCGCTCGGCTTTTTTAAAAACAATTGGGATCTGGCCTTATACTCTATGTTGTCCATGTTCATAACAGGCAAAATCATCGATACGATTCATATCCGGCACTTAAAAGTAACCGTCTTCATCATCACCAAGAAAAAGGATTTGCTCCTGAAGAAAATGCAGAAGCTCAAGCGCGGCGTCACGGTCATCGATACCGAAGGAGCATATACGAAGGAGTCGCAGCATATGCTGATGACGGTGACGACACGCTACGAATTGAACGAGCTGCAAACCCTGGTTCGCCAATGGGACCCGCAGGCTTTCGTCAACATTACCGAGACCGTAGGCGTCATGGGTTTGTTCCGCCGTTCCGACCGGAGCGAACCCAGTAATTAAGCAAAATTTCCGGTACATAGAACTTCAGAAATATGCTATACTGGAAGGGTAATTTCATACCGTTTTTCCAAGGCTTAACCTGAATTACTCGTAAGTCCTGATCTCTAAACAACAGATGACGGGAAGGGTGATGCTTGTGGAAACCGTAAAATTGGAAACCATTGTCATGAGGCTGACGCCGGAATTATATCCTTTCCTTAAGAAGCGCGAGCTCGAATCGGAGATCGTGCTGCGCAACGGGCTGGAAGCTCTCGAAACAGAGGATGCCATGGAAATTATTCAATACAGCATTTCGGAACATCAAAAGGACGCCTTCCTTCATTGAAGGAGTGAAACTAAATTTTTTTAGGATTGTCCTAAAATCGTTGTCTTTTTGTAACAAAAATGTGTTATAGTACATTTAAATAAATGGTATGCTTAGATCATACCATTTCGGAGGTGTACTTAACTATGGGAGCCTTTTCCCCTTGGCACATCATTTTGATCGCTCTCGTCGCTCTGCTTTTATTCGGACCGAACAAGCTTCCGGAACTCGGACGCGGTTTCGGCAAAATGTTCCGCGAATTTAAAGATGCAACTTCAGGCAACGGTGGACGTTCTGACGATAATCCTCCACAACCCGAAGCGCCGAAGAAAGAATTGGCGGCTCCTGCAGCTTCATCCGTAAGCGAACCTGTTCAGCCGACAACGAATAAATAATTCCATACCGATGAAACCATCCGCCCCATCAGGCCGGATGGTTTTTTTTGCGGTAATACGCATGCGTGCCGAGCAGCAGCACCGCTGCGATACAAGCCATCCCCGCTCCCATGTAATACATGGTCGAGCCGCCCCATTCATCCTTGATCCAGCCTCCGACCAAACCCCCGGCAATGCCCGCAAGCCCCAGAAACACCATGGAAAGCATCGATTGCCCCGTCGATTGCAGCTCCTGCGGCACAAGCCGGACAACGTATTGGACCGAAACGATCCAAAAGGCGGCGAACGTCATGCAGTGCGTCGCTTGAAGTAACATCAAGACGAACGGGTCCGATATCCAGCCGTACAACAGCCAGCGAATCGTGTACAGCACCGCCACGATCCCCAGCAGTGCCAGCTCGTGAAACCGGTGCATATAGCGGCCGAGCAGCGCGAAGGTCGGAATTTCCGCCCCTGCCGCAAGCGCCCAAGCCCATCCGGCCATCGAATCCGTGGCCCCCAAATCTTTCAAGTACAGGACGAACAGCCCGTCGTTCATCCGGTGCGGCACCATGAGCACGAAGATCAGCAGCAGAAACCATAAGAAGCGCTTGTTTCCGAACAAGCTGCCCAGCGCCTTAAGAGAAATGCGCTCCCCGGTTCCTTTCTCGTCTTTAAGAAACACGAGCAATACGAAAGGCAGCGCCCAGATGCTCCAATATACATAAGGAATGCTGTTCATTCCGCCCAAAGCGGCCAATACATAACCGGACGATAGCGCCAACAGCGTAAATCCCATCGAGCCCCACATCCGGATCGATCCATAGCTTTTCCCGGCTTGCAGCGCGGATTTAATCGTCACCGTATCGAGCAGCGGCACCGACGATTGCATAAAGAAGTACAGCAGCAGCATAAAGAGCAGCGCAAGGGTGTACCCGCTCGTCTCGAAAATGCCGATGCTCGACAATACCGTCATAACCCACAGGCCAAAGATGATCGTCTTCAGCGTCCGGTAGCGGTCGCTCAAATAGCCCCAGATCGGCTGGGCGAAGATCGTCACAAACGGCCCGATCATCATAAGCAGTCCGATCTGCGAGGAAGAGTAACCTTTTCCTTCGAAGTAAATGGGCAGAAACGGCAGGAGGACGGCGGTGGTTGCATAGTATGAAAAGTTCAGACCCCGCAGCGTCCAGATTTGTTTGTTCATCCGGTACCGGTCCTTTTTTGATATGTCGTTTAAAATCTATCAGAGCTCTCTATCGAATTGTCGACTCTTTTATTATAATGATAGATATCAAACTAGCAAGGAGAGACTTATCCATGGAACTTTTATTGGCCGCGTTCCTCATGGCCTGGGGGGGCGTCAGCGCCGATCATCCCGATGCGACGTTCGAGCAAGTGGCCCAAGCTTCGATCAATTCCAAAACCGCCGTCGCCCAGTTGCCTTCCCCCGGAGGGAATCTGTTCGACCGGCTGACTCCGGTGGACAAGAAGGACCCGCAGAAAGATGCGCCGAAGGTCAAAGGCGTATACGTCACGGCGCACAGCGCAGGCGGCTCGC
Organism: Paenibacillus sp. MZ04-78.2; assembly: GCF_024213375.1. Classification (GTDB taxonomy): domain Bacteria; phylum Bacillota; class Bacilli; order Paenibacillales; family NBRC-103111; genus Paenibacillus_G. The sequence continues at coordinate 56,940 of NZ_JANAVJ010000002.1, forward strand.
GGATGAACACGCTGCTGAAGCTGATGGACGACACCGAGTTGAATTCGATGGTCATCGACCTGAAGGACGATTGGGGGTACATAACGTACGATACCGGCAATCCGGAACTGAACGCGATGGAGACGACGCAAAAAATTATTACTGACATGCCGAAGCTGATGAGTACACTGCAGGAGCACCAGGTATACCCGATTGCCCGCATCGTCGTCTTCAAAGACACCATACTGGCAAAAAAACGACCGGATCTGTCTTTTGCGAATCCGGACGGCTCCGTCTGGGGTAATAGTAAAAATCCGCCGGAAAGCTTCGTGAATCCATACAAGAAAGAAGTATGGGACTACAATATCGCGATTGCGAAAGAAGCGGCCAAGGCAGGCTTTAAGGAAATCCAGTTCGATTACGTCCGGTTCCCGGAAGGCTTCGAGAAGCGGGCCGATACGCTGAAGTACGATAAAGACGAGCGTTCCCGTATCGAAGCCGTTGCCGAATTCGTGAAGTACGCGCGTGAGCAGCTCAGCCCCTTGGGTGTTCGGGTATCGGTTGACATCTTCGGCTATGCCGCATCCGTACCGACCGCCGAAGGCATCGGCCAAGATTTCCAGAAGATTTCCCAGAACGTCGACGTCATCTGCCCGATGATTTATCCGAGCCATTATTCGAATGGTTGGTACGGCGCCAAGGTGCCGGATGCCGCGCCATACGTAACGATCAATGGAGCCATGAAGGATACCACCAAGAAGCTCGATCCGCTTCAGGCCCTGAAGCCGGTCGTCCGGCCTTGGATTCAAGACTTCACTGCCACATGGGTACCCGGTCACATTCGTTACGGCAAAAAAGAGATCGAAGACCAGGTGCGTGCGCTGAAAGATAACGGCATCGAAGAGTTTCTGCTATGGAACGCCGTGAATACATACACGTCGAACGTCGATTACAAATAAAAAACCTTACCTGCGAGATAAGTGGAAAGCCCGCTTCCTTTCATCGAAAGGAGCGGGCTTTTACATTTGTAAAAAAGGTCAGGCCGTACCGCTGCTGCGGCTTCGCACGCCCAGATTCGGGAGCTGCCAGTCGATCTCCGCGTTGCCGATGCTTCGCAGAAAATCGTTGACCTGCGAGAATGGCCGGCTGCCGAAAAAGCCGCGATGCGCCGATAGCGGGCTCGGATGAACGGACCGCACGATGCAGTGGCGCCGCTCGGTAATCAGCTGCATTTTTTGCTGGGCCGGGCTTCCCCAGAGCACGAACACGATCGGCTTCTCCCGCTCGTTCAACAGCGAAATGATACGGTCGGTGAACGTCTCCCAGCCTTGCCCTTTGTGCGAATGCGCTTCGCCCTGGCGCACGGTAAGCACCGTGTTCAGCAGCAGCACACCCTGCTCGGCCCAAGGCACCAGGCAGCCGTTGTCCGGGATCGAGCAGCCAAGGTCGCTTTGCAGCTCCTTGAACATGTTTTGCAATGAAGGCGGTGCCGGGATACCAGGCTTGACCGAGAAACTGAGGCCGTGAGCTTGTCCCGGGCCATGATACGGGTCTTGTCCGAGTATGACCACTTTGGTATCCGCATAAGAAGTATAATGAAGGGCATTGAAAATATCGTGCATATCCGGGTATACCGTACGCGTGGCATACTCCTGCTTCAAAAACGGTCTAAGCCGGTGATAATAAGGCGCCTGAAACTGGTCTTCCAGCAAAGGGGCCCAGTCGTTGTGCAATATCGCCGCCACGGCGATCTCACTCCCCTTTCATTCTCGATTATTTCCGAAACGTCGAAACCATCTGAGCGAAATAGCCGACCGTGCGCTGCACGCGCTCCCGAGTCTTGTCATCTTCCGGCTCGCCCTCTGGCGTAAAGCTGCGCTGCGCTCCGCCGATGGAGATCCATTCCGGGCAGTTAATGCCGTGAACGTTGCGGACGATCGTCTGTAGCTGCTGCAGCGAGCTGACGCCGACGGCTCCTCCAGCCGAGCTGACTGACAGCGTCACCTTGCCGTCGAAATAGTCGAAGCCGGTAAAATCGAGTGCGTTCTTCAGGACGCCCGATACGCTCCCGTGGTATTCCGGCGTCGCCAGCACGATGCCGTCGGCTTCCAGCAGACGCTGCCTCAGTTCGACGATATTGGCATCCGTCTGATCGAGGTCCCCGTTGTAAAACGGCAGCGGCTTTTCATACAAATCGAACAGGGTAACCTGACAATGCTTTTCTTCAAGCACCCGCGCAATATACCGGCATAACTGCGTGCTTGTAGCCTCTTTACGGTTACTTCCCGCAATAATCGTAATTTTCATCGTTTGGCTGCTCCTTTGCTTCTTTTAAGTTGCCCGCACGTTTCTTCTAGATGATCGTCGCTTCCTGCACTTCCGGGCTGCGCACAAAATGACACGCCAACAGCTCGTCCAGCAGAGCGAACGCTTGCTTGTCGTTTTGAATCGGATGGGCTGCTCCCCCATCCTACCGAAATCGGTCGGAAGAAGCAAGCTTAAGTTGATTATCGCCATTGGAAAACAAGGTCCCGCTTTCTTGTTGCAACCGGATGCGAGCATTCGCTACAATACTACTAATGTACTTCGTCATCCATAGGAGGGGGAAAGCCTTTGCTTGCCATCGGGACCAAGGCTCCGGCATTTGCCGCAGACAGCACGCAGGGTGCGGTCCGGTTAGCCGATCATTTGGGCAAACGGCCGGTCGTGCTTATTTTTTATCCGAAGGACAATACGCCCATCTGCACGAAGCAGCTTTGCGCCGTCCGCGATTCCAAGGCCCAGTATGCCGATTATGATGCGCTGGTGCTGGGCGTCAATCCCGATTCGCTCGAAGAACACCGGCAGTTCTCGCAAAAGTTCGGTTACGATTTTCCGCTTGTCACTGATTCCGGGGAGACGATCCGCCAACTGTACGATGTGGGCCAGACGTTATTCGGTCTGCTTGGGCAGCAGCGCATCGTCTATGTGATCGGCCGGGACGGCACGATCCGGTATGCGGCAAGAGGAAACCGGCCTACCGCTGAAATTGTCGCCGCGTTAGCCCAGGACTCGGAATCGTCCTGACGTATGAAAAAAAACATGCAGTTCTTCCGGCTACGGAAGACTGCATGTTTTTTTTGTGCTTTTATTGAGATAACCGTTTCGAAAGCTCGTATAATTCCATATTGAATTGTTTTTTGGTGTTCACTACCTTGTCGATGTCGGTCACAACAAGCTCGCCTTTGATGATGCCGCATGCTTTGCCGGAATCTCCTGCGATCAGCCGGCGTACGGCGAAATCGCCGAGGTTGCTCGCCAGAATCCGGTCGTTGTGCGTAGGCGTGCCGCCCCGCTGAATATGTCCAAGCACGGTCACCCGCGGCTCGATACCGTTGCGCTTCATAATTTCCGCCGAAATATTTTCCCCTTTGCCTACGCCCTCGGCCACGATAATAATACTGTGACGCTTTCCTTGGGAGAAGTTTTCCGACATCCGGTTGGCGATTTCGTCCAGATCGTACGACACCTCGGGCACCAGAATTGTCTCCGCTCCGCTGGCCAGGCCGGCATAGAGGGCGATATCTCCACAATGGCGGCCCATGACCTCGACAATGGACGAGCGTTCATGGGAGCTCATCGTATCCCGAATCTTATTGATTGCATCGACAACGATGCTGACCGCCGTGTCAAACCCGATGGTGAAATCGGTAAACGGGATATCGTTGTCGATCGTTCCCGGCAGCCCCATCGTGTTAATCCCGAGCTTGCTCAGCTTGTTCGCGCCTTGATACGAGCCGTCCCCGCCGATGACGACGAGCCCGTCGATTCCGCGCTTGCGCAGGTTGTCCGCGGCGAGCTGTTGTCCTTCCGGCGTGACGAACTCCTTACAGCGTGCCGTTTGCAGAATCGTTCCGCCGCGCTGAATGATGTCGCCGACGCTCCGCAGGTCCATCTCGCGGACATCGTCGTTAATCAGCCCGGCGTAGCCGCGCTGTACGGCGAATACTTCAAGACCGTGATACAAGCCGCTGCGCACAACGGCGCGAACGGCCGCGTTCATCCCCTGGGAATCACCGCCGCTCGTGAGTACCGCAATTTTTTTTACAGACATGGTGGTTCCTCCTCGTCATCTTTGACTGTCTCTTTAATTGTATATAGAATCAAGAGGTTTTGCGGATCCAAATACTGTTAATGAAGAAAAACAAGCGCATCAGCGGACTGTCCTTCATCAACTTCCGGGATATCGTCTTCACTTGCCGCTGCTTGCTGACTTTAGGGTCAGACAAGTACAGCGCCAGCAATCCTTCGATAATCATCCGGTGAAACCCCGGATGCTCGAGCTGTGCCGACTTGCTCTTCGCCTCCTCCACAATGAAGGCGATGCGTTCGACGGTCCGATCCATATTATCGTAGTAGCTGCAGAAATTAAGATCGCCGCCGGCCAGATCTTCCTCTTGGTCTATCAAATAATCAAGCAAAATGTGAAGTCCGCAAATGTACGGGAAATACGCCTCGTGGATTTGCCGGACCGTTTCCGGCTTCAGTTCCGGATCGGAAGCAGCCAAAAACAACATGAAAACGCCAAGCGTCGATCCCGTAGCGGCGGCAAATTCGTTCCACGCGACCGTAGGAAACCGTGCCCGGTGCTGCTCCCACCAGGACAGCAGCGCATCCTCGCGCAGTTCCCGGTGAATGTGCTTATACACTTGCAGATCGCAATACAGACCGACAAGCTCGCGCACCGAATCGGCTGCAAACGGGTAAGAGGGCAGCAGCCGGAGGCTGGCTTGACACGTCTTGACCAGTTCGTTTAAATATCCGGCGTCATCCTTCTCTTCCCGGAATTCGTAATAATCGTGCAGCGGCTCCGCCGGGTCGACCGCATCGAGCATCGACTGGTGCAGACGCCGAAAATCTTCCGGATCAAGCGAAGTGCTCCGGTCGCACAAGTTATCCAAATAATCGCTGATCGTCTGAAAAGCCACGATCAGCGGAATGAGCACATGACGCATGGGCAGATTCGCAATGGCATAGACGGCGCCGCCCTCACAGTGAAACTGCTTGCTGGTCATGCTTGCGATCGCTTGCTTTTGGAGCTCGGGATCAGGTATGGCTTCGGCTTTGACACGCCAGTGGCGAAGCTGCTCCCGCACCCCCGGCAGCAAAAAGCGATACACGCGCAGCATAAGTCCCATCGGGCGTTGGGGCATGTCGACTGACGAATTACGGCGACTCAAGCAACGATCCCCCGCCTCCGCTTTGGACATAGCCGTATTCGAGAAGCATGCGCATCTCAAGCCATTGGATATGCTTCAGAAGCTCCTCGGCCTGCTCATCCCGTGTCCGGGTGACGTGCCGCTCGATCAACTCGTTAAACGCGCAGGGGTCCCAGCCGGAACCGGATGCCCACTCCTCCAGCCGTTCCCTGAACGCCATATTTTTAATGCCCTGCAGGTCTGCCGTCCGCACGTAACGATGGGCCTGCTCCGCGAGCTCCGCATAAATCGGCAGGCTGCGCGCCATGCGAAACCAATAGGCGGCGTTAGGATGATCGCCTTCCATCCGGTGCATGATTCCGTGCCAATAGCTGCCTGCGGGATTATGAATTTCCTGGGACAGCATATGTGATTTCTCCAAGCTCTCGTTAAACAAATGCAGCCCCGCTTTCACTGTGAGCGCATACGCTTTCCGCTCCCCTTCGAAGCTATCCAGCGACAGCTTTCCGATCCTGATATCGACCAAGTCGTCAAGCTCTTCGTCGGGATAAAGCGAAGGTTTATGCGACGTCAACTGCGCTGCGAGCCTGCTGAGACTATCGGTCCAACTCAAGCTAACAACCTCCTTCTGCGTACCGTGTTGCCTTTCTATAGCTTTGCATGCATCGGGGTTCCCCCCATTATATTCGGTAATGGGCCGCGCAATCAGTGATGAACCGCACGGTCGGGCATGTCCTGATGAACCCGGAACCATGAGTGCAGCTCGTTGATCGAGCTGGCCAGATCGGCGATTTCACTGTTTAAGCGGCAGGACGTCGGAAAATGCTCTTCCACATTGAGCAGCTCCTGCTTCGCGATAATGACTCGCTCCAATTGCTTGACCCGATCGGGAATGCTGCCGCGGATTTCTTCCCAGCGCAGAAGCATCTCCGCTTGTTCCTGCTGACTATAGTCCTCAAAGTCCTGTTCAAGACGGGGCAGCGGAATGCCGAGACGTTTGTCCAGTTCAAACGTGTAAGTCATCTCCGTTTCCACCTTTCTCACCTTTTCTCGATTATGCAAAAGGCACGCACCGTTTGATCGATCCGTTTATCTATATAAATGTAACACGAACGATGAGTCGCTTCCAGTAGGTACGTAAATTTTTCTCCCTTGACTCCCCTATCCATGTTATAATGTGTGGCATGTGAAAAGAGGGAAGTCAACATGAACGATCTGCAGCAAACCCGTATTTCGTTTCGGCAGCTGCTTGCCTTCTTTGTTCCCCTCGGAATGTCGGCGAGCCTTGTAACGATCTCCCATGTCATCATTAACAGCACGCTGGCGCGCGCGGCCTCTCCCGAAATTGTCATCGCAAGCTACGCCCTGCCGATGAGCATTCTGGGCATTACCGAAAAACCGGCGGTCCTGCTGCGGCAGACGTGCTCCGCGTTGGTGCGCGACCGCCTCTCGTTTCGCGCATTGACGGCGGTCAGCCTGTATGTACTCGGGGCCATCTTCCTCATCGGCGCATTCATCAGCTACACCCCCGCCGGACCGTGGGTGTTTTTGCGTTTGTTCGGGGTCGACGCTGCGATGGTCAAGCCGATGACTGGCTCAATCGCTCGGCGTCGCGGCGGAAGCGGCGGTCGTCTGGGTCGTGCTGCGCTCCGCTCTACGGGCGGACGAAGCCATTCCGAGGCCGCTGCCAGTCGCGGACCGAAAACCTAACGAATCGAGTGAAAGCTTATGAGTATGTCCAAACCCCCGTACAACGAGGTTGTGCTGCGCAGCTTTACATTTACGTATTACATGACGATGGCCGTGATCACCTCGTTTTTTCCTTTATATTTCCAATCGAAAGGATATTCCACGCTGCAAATCGGACTTTTGTATTCGGTCGGACCGATGATCGGGATCTTCTCGAACTTATTTTGGGGCGTGGCCAGCGATAAAGTCCGCAGCGTGAAAAAGATTTTGAACGTCATTTTTATCGGGCAGCTGCTGATGGCGACTTGGACGTTTCAGACCGATACATTCGGTCTTCTGATGGTGTTGATGGCCGCCTTCTTCTTTTTCCAGTCGCCGACCACCTCGCTGACCGACAGCTTGATTCTGCTTACCGTAAGCCAAAACGGCAAAAGCTACGCGTCGTTCCGGGTCTGGGGCTCGATCGGCTTCGCCTTCGCGGCCCTCGTCTTCGGCCAGCTGCTCAAAAGCTACGGCGCCGGCCTGACCGTAGCGCTCTGCCTCGGCACGATTGCCTGCTCCCTGCTGCAATCGTTCCTGCTGAAGGATACGCGGGACGTCAACGTGAAGAAGCCGGACTTTTCCGGGCTCCTCCCGATCATCGGCTCCCGTTCGTTTCTGGCGTTCCTGCTCACGGTACTAACGGTGTCCATCGCCCACCGGATGAATGACGGCTTTCTCGCGCTATTCTTGCAGCGGCTCGGCGGAGACCAATCCGTCGTCGGCTGGTCGTGGATGATGTCGGCGCTCAGCGAAATTCCGGTTTTCTTCCTGCTCAGCAAATACGGCCACAAGCTGAAAGAGCTGCCGCTGCTGGCGCTCTGCTGTCTTGCTTATGCCGTACGCTTCCTGCTCATGAGTCTGGTGGATAATCCGATGTGGGTGATTGCCATTCAATTGATGCATTCGGTCACGTTCGGTGTATTTTTATTTACGACCATCCGGTACATTCAGAGCGTCGTTCCCGATCATTTCCGGGCGAGCGGCCAGGCGGTGTTCGCGATTACGTGGTCCGGACTGGCCGGGCTGCTCAGCGGCACGATCGGCGGCTGGTTATTCAACAGCTGGAGCCCGCACGCCGTGTATGCGGTCGGCTCCGTGCTCTCGTTCGTCGCCATGCTCGGATTTCTTGCCCTGTACGCCAAAGCGAAGAACGCTGCGGCAGGGGCCGGGCAAGATTCATTGCAATAGCTGCCGGGCCGCCCCGCTATGATCTCAGCCGCAACGCTTCTCCCGGACGGAAGCAAGCAATATCAGATATCCGGACAAATGTTTTTCGGAACGGTTGGGAACTAAGCTCGCCCGGCTCCACGCCATACGGTTGTCATTTTCATCCGTCGCCGTTATAATGGAAAAGAGTTTTTAGTACCAAGTCCTAAGAAATACCGCAAGCTAAAAAGAGAGGATGACCCGCAATGACCGATACATCTACACTATCCTACCATGAATTCAAAACGATTGCGCTTGACCGCCGCAGCATCCGCAAATATACGGATCAGCCCGTTGCCGTCGAAGATATTCGCGAAATCATCGATTGCGCCCGCTACGCCCCGAGCGATACGAACTCGCAAACATGGGAATTCATTGCCGTGATGAATCGCGACAAGATTAAAGAAATCGAACAGATTACTTGGGAGCAGCTGCACCGCAGAGCTGCCGAAGCAGAGCAGCGCGGCTTGTCCAAGGAAGGCCGCTTGCTGACCAAGTCGTTCGGACCTTACGCCACGGCTTTCTCGAATGCGCCTGTGCTGATCGTATGTCTCGCTACGCCGTATAATTCCAAGTTCCGGGAGCGTATCTTCGATCCCGTCGAGCTGGTCGACGATGCGGTGTGGGCGGAAGAAGGCATCAAGAGCAGCTGCCTCGCCGCGCAAAACCTGATGCTGGCCGCGCATGCCCGCGGGCTTGGCACATGCCCGATGACCGGTCCGGTGCTGCTCGCCCAGGACCAGCTTCGCGAATATTTGGACATCCGGCCGGAATGCCAGATCAACATGGTCATTGCCCTCGGCTATCCTTCCGAGCGGCCCGCCCGCTTGCCGCGCAAGGAAATCGACGACATTTTGCGTATCGTCGATTAATGACGGAAACGACAAAAAAAACGCTTCGGACCAATCGGTATCCGCGGCGTTCTTTGTTTTGACTATACGCATCTGGCTGTTAGCCCTGCAAAAAAAGCGGTTCCTGGAACGATTATTCCAAGAACCGCTTTGTACTTTTCATTTGGCATCGAAACTGAAACTAAAGCAAACTATCTAACGATGAGATGAAAACCGCCGCAGCGGTAAGTTTTCTTGCGAAATCAAGAAGCGAATTCAAGAAGTTTCATCGTTTTGATTTCTAAAAGAAAGCTTATATCAAAACCCGTCAACCGATTGTTGCCCGGGCATCGTAGTTAGTTTCGTCTTAAAGTTTGTGAACGTTAGCCGCTTGCGGACCACGGTTGCCTTGAACGATTTCGAACTCAACCGATTGGCCTTCTTCCAAAGTTTTGAAGCCGTCGCCTTGGATTGCGGAGAAGTGTACGAATACGTCGTCGCCGCCTTCTACTTGAATGAAACCGTAGCCTTTTTCTGCGTTAAACCATTTTACTGTACCTTTCAATGAAAACAACCTCCTAGATGTATCGCCATCAAGGGCGAATGGTTAAAGTATATCACCCTTATCAGGATAAATCAATAAGACCTAAATTATACGCGGCCTTATTTTTGTATGCGCAGCAGTTGGTCGGAACCTGGAATAAAGGGCAATTCCGAGAGTTCCAAAGAGGCCTCGAATCCGGCTGTCTGCAGCTCTTCCAGAAGCCGGTCCAGCATCGGATACCGGTCCCATTGCAACGTGAAAACGGGGTATACCCGCACCTCTCCGCCTGTTCGGCACACCCTTAGCAGCTCATGCAGCGCGCGGGTGTGAAAGTCATAGTCGAATTGCTCATGGTACAGAAATAAAAAGTGGCTGCACAGCACAAGGCCGAACGAACCGTCCTCATATGGAAGGTGAGGCAGCTTGGCCGCCGTATATTTGTCTCCTTCGGAAGAGTGCCCATAATCGTCGGCAAACCGCTTGATAGACGCCTCTCGCATCGCACGATGCTGGTCCGGGTCGCCATAGAACGTCCAATCAAAGTTCTCCCGCAGCTTGGTCAATTTTCCGGTCGATACTTCGATTTCCGTCATCCCGTGGCGGTAAATTCCTTCTGCCGACAGCTCGTACATCGGATCGGCCGCTTTGGCCGCCAATCCGCGGGCAGCGGCTTCCGCAACAAACGACGAAGCTCCTGCGGCCACGTCCAAAATCGGACCCGCCTCCAGCAGCTCCGGCTTCAGCCTAAACATGCGTTCGTACTCGGCAAACGACCGGCAGGTCATTGCCACTCCAATCTGCTCATACCCTCTGCTCATCTTTCTCCGCTCTCCTCTGCTCATGTATGGAATAGTTTGGCCCCACCCGCCCTTCGGCCGATGCTGGAGCTTATTGGAATTTTATCATGGACTATGGCGATTGACAATCGCTATATGGTGCCCGCTTGGTTGAAGCCAAGATCAATTCATGCTAAGGTAAAGAGGTAGCGATGGGTCTCTCCATCGCCCGCAACCAATGGAATAGAAAGAGGTAACAGCCTTGAAAAATCAGGGGATTAAAAAACATACGATCTACAAAAAAGACAAATGGAACATGCTGACAGTCGAGGTCAACGGAAAGCAGTTGATTTTAAGAGAAATTTCCGACCAGTGGGGCGAGGATTGCCATACGTTTCTCAGCCGCCCGGAGATGATGCATTGGGTGAACGAACGCTTCTCGAAGGAACGGTTCCAAGGCACCGACGAAGAGCTTGAGAGTATTATGGAAGCTTTCCGTCAAGTTTAATGCGAATTTGGACATCTTTTTGCTTGACGCCCGGCTTGTCCATTCGGTATAATGAGGGCAATTACATAAGGATGTCCTCCAAAGGGGAGTAGCTGTCACAGTAAAGTCGTCAGTTCGGGTTCTGGGAAGAGCCCCGGCTTTATTGGCAACGAAACGTTGTTAGCAAGACCTTTGCCATTGAAGTAAAGGTCTTTTTGGTGGAAAAATGACCTGTACCGATATGGTAGAGGTCATTTTTGTGTAAAATACTAACACCAACAACGTAAGAAGGAGTGGTACGACATGGAATGGTTGTCCGTAGATTTTTTAATTGCCCTGATGAACATTGTCTTAATCGACCTCGTACTTGCCGGGGACAATGCCATCGTCATCGCACTCGCAGCGCGCAATTTGCCGAAAGCACAGCAAAAAGGCGCAGTCCTCTGGGGAACGGTCGGCGCCGTTATCATTCGCGTCATCGCCACAATCGCCGTCGTCTGGCTGCTGAAGATGCCGGCCCTGCTGCTCATCGGCGGAGTCGTGCTAGTCTGGATCGCCTACAAGCTGCTGGTGGACAAGAAAGACCATGCCATCGAAGCCAAGCCGCAGCTCTGGCCTGCTATTCGTACGATTATCATCGCTGACGCGGCCATGGGCTTCGACAACGTCATGGCGGTTGCCGGCGCTTCTCACGGCAGCTTCCTTCTGGTGGTACTCGGCCTCATTATCAGCGTGCCGATCATGGTATGGGGCAGCACTTTGTTTATCCGGCTGCTGGAGAGGTTTCCTTGGATCATCTACATCGGTTCCGGCGTACTCGCTTATACCGCGGGTTCGATGCTGACAGGCGACCTGCTTGTGAAGGAATGGTTTATCGCCAACCCGATCGTGAAGTGGGGCTTGGTTGCCATCGTCGTTCTGGGCGTCCTCCTGGCGGGCTACTGGAAAAAGGTCTACGGTTCCTTGGTATCGATTAACGAGAGCGGCCACCTGACGATCCCGCCCGAGCTGGAGCATGGAGCGGACATCCAACCGAACGATAGCTTCGAAGCGAAGCGCGATGAAAAAGGACGTATGATCTTGGTGAAGTCGCGAGGCTGAATGGTTGTTCTTGAACATTGAAATAACGTGCTCGCTAAGCGGTAAAGTAACTGCCTCCGGCCGCTGTTGACAACGGGTTATATGAATTGGATATTATGGTAATAACCCGTTGTCAAAGGCGGCACGCAAGCTCTCCGGCAGTTACTCTACCTTCTGTGCGCATTATTTCAAATGAAAGTTCAAAAACAAAATCAGCCTCGCGGCTTTTAGGGTGAGGTAACTACGAAAAGCCGGCACATTCCACTAGTGCCGGCTTTGCTGTGCTTAAGCTCAAATTTTCGTATGCGGAACGGGGATTGCTGCGGTGCGGACGTCGATCAGCGCAGGCTTGCTGCCGGTCAGCGCCTGAGTGAGAGATTGCTCGAATTCGTCGGAGTTGGACGCCCGATAACCGGAGCCGCCGCAGGCCTCGGCGATAGCCGCAAAATCGGGCGGCTGAATCGCGCTGCCGGTCAGGTTCATGCCGGCGACGTTCATTCGGTCCTGCTCCATCGCGTAAGCGCCGTTGTTGAGAACAACCAGCACGAGCGGGAGCCGCTGCTCGACCGCCGTCTGGAATTCCATCAGCGTCTGGATAACTCCCCCATCCCCTGCTACGGCGATCACTTGACGGTCCGGATAGCAAAGCTTGGCGGCGATTGCTGCCGGCAAAGCAAAGCCAAGCGTACGCCACCGGCCGGAAATCAAGATATCCTGCCCCGCCTTGGCTTGAAAAATCCGGTTGAACCATAGCGTATGATCGCCGGTATCGACGGCGATGATCGCTTGGTCCGATATGTGATCCGCAATCGTCTTTATGACCCGCTGCGGCGGTATCGGCGTGCCGTCGGCCCGGGCCTCGGCCTCGATCTGCCGTTTCCAACCCGTACACACGTCGCGAACCCGGGCGAGCCAAGCGCTGCGGTCTTTGGCCGAGAGGTTCTCGGCAGCGGCGAGTTTGGGTACAATCTGCCCGAGATCGCCGACGACGCCCTTATGCAGCGGGTGACCGAGGCCGATTGCTTCCCGGTTCCAATCGACCTGAACGATCCGTGCCTGCGTCGGCACGTAATCGTCAGGCCACCATGTCGCGCCGAGCATGACGATCAGATCGCTCTCGACCAACAGGACGCTGGACGCCTCGCTGCCAGCCTGACCGAGGCCCCCCGCATAACATCCGTGATCGTTCGGAAACAACGGCCGGGCAGGCAGCGTTGTGATGACGGCAGCAGACAGCTTCTCTGCGAGCCGAAGGACATCTTCCGTTGTCTGCTTAACGCCGCGGCCAATGAACAGGACCGGCCGCTCGGCTGAAGCGAGCAAGGAAGCCAATTCCGCGATTTCGCTCTCGGGGGCGGCCAGCGGCTGATGCAGATGGGCCGCGTACGGCTTGATCCCGCCTTTTACCTTCACCGGGTACAAGTCCTTCGGAATGGATAGATGGGTCAACTGCCCTTGGAGCAAACCATGGACGAGCGCCTGCTCCATCAATTCGGGCAGCGCGTCCGCATGCGTGACCAGCTCGGATTTACCGGCAATGGCGGCATTGAGCTTTTGTTGATCTACATACTGCTTGGCCCGGGTGCCGATCTTCGCCGTTTCGACCTGTCCCGACAGCGCCAGTACAGGCGCCCGGTCCATAGCGGCATCGGCAAGGCCGTTCAACATATTCGTTACGCCCGGACCGCTTGTTGCCAGGCATACCGCCGTCCTACCCGTCAGCTTGGCTTCGGCGGAAGCCATCAGCGCGGCGGCGCCCTCATGCCGGCAGGCCACATACCGGATCGCGTTCTGTTTTCCGAGCTCATCCAATAAACTTAAATTGGCGTCGCCGATCACGCCGAAGATCCGCTCAACCTTCCAAGCTTTCAGCTGCTCCAGGACGAACTGCGATACGGATAAGCCCGTTGTAGGCTGGTTCATGTGGGCAAGCACCGGGGATGCGGCAGCATCCGCAAGTGTGGAAGGACTCATGGGAATCACTCCTTTCAGTTTTCCGGTATAGCGTTCCCTATGGAGCGCTTCGCGTTGCATTTTTTTCATGAAGAGTAAAAGGAAAACCGCCCGAGTTGGCGAACATAGACAGTAAGAGGTGATAAATTTTGAGCAATGGCGCATCGATCTTGACGTTCATGATTATTTCGTTCTCCCTTGCGCTGATCTTAATCATGAAGAAAAATTCCCTTCCGGCAAACGTGAAACGGCCGCTGGCCATTTTGGCGCTGGTGATGGTTTCGTTTTCGTTCGTGCTGATGATCTTTAGTTTTTTTTCCGGCGCGAAGTAGCGAATAGACTTCTTTCCTTGAATTCCCTATACTTATATTTGACCCGCGCTCCGGCCATACTAACTAGAGCTTTCCAATGGACCCATAAAAAGCTTGGAGCGTGAACGGGTAATGCGATTGTTGCCGTTGCTGCTGTCCGGCGCGCTGCTCTCCGGTGTTGTGATCGGATCGGCGGCGGCTGCGAATCAAGCGGCCAAACCACATCATTTGACAAGGAGGGCTCCCATGAATCAAGTACCGAAGCGGAGCGACGTTCCTGCGGAACACCGTTGGAACCTGGAGGACCTTTTTCCGAACCAGCAGGCCTGGGATCAAGAGCATCAAGAAGTGAAAGACGCGCTGAAGGACATCGGCCGCTTTCACGGCAAGCTGAACGACCCGGCGGCCATCAAGCAGTGCTTTGAGCTGGAGGATAAAATCTCCCAACATACCGAACGTCTGTACGTTTACGCCAACATGAAGCATCACGAGGACATGGCGGACCCTACATATCAGGCCTTATCCGATAAATCGAAAAAATTAAGCGTCGAAGCCGGTGAAGCGACCTCGTTCATTTCCCCGGAAATTTTGAGCTTGTCGGACGACCAACTGCACAAGCTGGTAAACGATCCCCAGCTTGCCTTCTATAAAAGGACGCTCGAAGAGCTGATCCGCGAGAAGCAGCATGTGCTCAGCAAAGCGGAGGAGGCGCTGCTGGCCCAAGTCGGCAACCTGTCGCAAGCGCCGAGCACGATTTACGGCATGATCAACAACGCCGATATCAAGTTCCCGAAGGTGAAAAACGAAAAAGGCGAGGAAGTCGAGCTCACGCACGGCCGCTACATCCAATTCCTCGAAAGCCGCAACCGCGACGTTCGCAAGCAAGCTTTCGAAGCAATGTACGGCACCTATGCCAAGCAAAAGAACACGATCGGCTCAACGCTTGCCGCTAACGTGACGAAAAACATTTTTTACTCCAAGGTCCGTAAGTACCCTTCCACGCTGGAAATGTCGCTGTTCGGCGACAACATCAAGAAGGAAGTATACACAAACCTCATCGACACGATTCACGAGTCGCTGCCGCTCATGCACCGCTACATGGAGCTGCGCCGCAAGCTGATGAAAGTCGATAAGCTGCACATGTACGACCTGTTCGCTCCGTTGGTCGAAGAATACGACCTGGAGGTTACGTACGAGGAAGCGAAGAAAACGGTCAAGGAAAGCTTGAAGCCGCTTGGCGAAGAGTATTTGAAGACCCTGCAAGGAGGCTTCGAAGGCGGCTGGATCGACATTTACGAGAACGAGGGCAAGCGCAACGGGGCCTACAGCTGGGGCGCATTCGGTACCCATCCGTACGTGCTCCTGAACCACAAGGACAACCTGAACAGCATGTTCACGCTGACGCATGAGATGGGCCACGCGCTCCACTCCTACTTGTCGGACGCGAGTCAGCCTTACCGCTACGCGCAGTATACGATCTTCCTCGCGGAAGTCGCATCCACGCTGAACGAAGCGCTGCTGATGGATTACCTGCTGAAGAAGTCGACGGACAAAAAAGAAAAAATGTACCTGCTCACCTACTACATGGATCAGTTCCGGACGACAGTATTCCGGCAAACCATGTTTGCCGAGTTCGAGAAAATCATTCACGAAAAAGCGGAGCAAGGCGAAACGCTTACCCCGCAGCTGTTGAGCCAAATCTACTACGATCTGAACGTGCAGTATTACGGCAAGGATATGGCGGTAGATCAGGACATCGAGATGGAATGGGCGCGCATTCCTCATTTCTACAACAGCTTCTACGTGTACAAATACGCCACCGGCTTCTCGGCAGCAACCAGCTTTGCGAAGCAGATTTTGGACGAGGGCCAGCCGGCCGTCGACCGCTATCTCGGCTTCTTGAAAAGCGGGGGCAGCGACTACTCCATCAACATCTTGAAGAAGGCAGGCGTGGATATGTCGACGCCTGAACCGATCAAACAGGCGATGAGCGTATTCAAAGAGCTTCTGGAGCAAATGGAAGCGCTGGCGAAGTAAGCCGCCGACGCAGGCCGAGTCCGGTGTTGCCCGACTCGGCCTTTTTGCCCTTCATGCAGCAGTCAAAAGGAGACGATTTCGATGAAAGCCCAATGGATGTTGATCAGCACGCTGCTTTTCGCCCTTATTACCGCGGTATTCGCCGTGATTAACGTGAAGCCCGTCCGCGTGAATTTTTTGTTCACCCAAGCCGATATCCCGCTTATTCTGGTCATTCTGGGTTCTACCCTGCTCGGCGGTTTGATCGCCTTCCTGATCGGCTTGTTCCGCGAGATCAAGCTGCAGCGTAAGATCAAGCAGCTTGAGAAACAGCTGAGCGAAACGTCACCCGAGCAAGCTCTGGCCGTTTCCGAGGAGGCGGGGAGCCCATCGTTCCTTTCCGCAGATACGGACTTGGGGCATCCGGAAGAAAAAAACCATTCGAGTAAATAACGGCGGTTTTTGCCGACCGTTTTTTCAAATAGTCAAGAAATAGTAAAATTTATATTAAATCTGCCATAACCTCCCCATCCTCATTGATCAAAAACCCCACTTTCATTAATATAGTAAGTGCGAGTTTATGGAACGATTTTCCTAGTTACATAGGACGTAATCCATGCAGGAAGGATGCCGGCAGCATGGTTGATCAATGGACGGATACAGAGCAAACTCAATTATATTTCAGCGCGTTCAGGCTATCCGCGAACGGCATGGCTTTCTTCTCGGAAGAAGGTCTATTTCTTCGCGTCAACCCTGCATTCGGCAAGCAAATCGGCTATCCCGAAGAGGCGTTGAACGGTATGCCTTGGGAACCTTTTATTCATCCCGACGATAGAAAACAGATTCGTAGCATAATGGAGGATTTGGCCAACGGGACGCCCGTATTTCAGCCGTTCGAAGCAAGGCTGATCCGCCGCGACGACACGCCGGTCCGGTGTACCGTCACGGCGCCCGTTGCCCCCCGGCCAAGCGGATTGCCGGCTCCTCTCTTCGTGCAAATTCTGGAGAGCGATGCACGGAGCCAGTTCGCAACTCCGGCTCCCGAACGGGAAACGACGCGTGAGCCGGTCGGAACAGGCGGCGATTCTCTTTACCGGACTCTCGTGGAGCAATGCACGGACGTTGTGTCGATGCACGATTTGTCCGGCCGTATTTTGCACATCTCCCCTTCTTGCCGTGAGCTGCTTGGGTACGAGCCCGAAGATTTGATCGGAACCAGCGCCTTCGATTTGCTTCATCCCGAGGATTTGATAAAAATCCCCGGAGCTATATCTACAATCGAGACGGCGCCGGAGTTGCCTTTGATCTCGTACCGGATTCGCACGAAAAACGGAGGCTACGTCTGGTTCGAAACAAGCGGACGGATTACCGGGGACGAACACGACTTGGAAAACGGACAAACGGTGATCTGCACCTCCCGGGACATCTCTTCGCGCAAGCAAACGGAACAGCAGTTGAAGAAAACCAACGAGCTGCTGCAAAAAATTTCTTCGATCGACGCGCTGACCGGACTCGCCAACCGGCGGTTTTTTGATGAGCGGTTCGCCAAGGAATGGCGGCATGCCATGCGCTTCTCCACGCCGCTTTCTGTAATACTGCTGGATATCGACTATTTCAAGCGGTATAACGACACCTACGGGCATCATGACGGCGACGCCTGTCTCAAGTATGCGGCCGAAGCCATGCGGCACGCGGCCAAGCGCCCGGGTGACATGATTGCAAGATACGGCGGCGAGGAATTCGTGATCGTGCTGCCGGTGACGGACAGCCGGGGCGCGCTTCACGTGGCCGAGCGAATGCGCTCGGAGGTGGAACGGCTGCGCGTCCCTCATCGCGGCTCTGCCGTTTCTTCCTTCGTCACTGCGAGTTTGGGAGTCGCCACGATGATTCCCGTCCGCGACGTCTCGCCGCGGGAGCTGATTATCCGCGCGGACAAGGCGCTCTATCGGGCCAAGCAGGAAGGGCGGAACCGGGCTGTAGCTTATAACGACGAATAAATCGGCACACCGCTCTTTTCTTTTTGGAAAAGGGCGGTTTTTGATGAAACAATTTCTTCGGGGGGCGCGTCAGTAGGGATGAACAAGAGGAAACTCCAAAAAGGATACAAAGAGGGTACATCACAAGGAGGAAAATCAAGTGCAGAAAAGAACACTCTTTGCAGGCTTGTTGGCATTGACGCTCCTTACTTCCGTCTTCCCGGCGCCGGTATCCCTGGGGGCGGATACGGGGCCGGCCATCGCGCTGACGCTAAACGGACAGCCCGTCAGCTTGTCCGTGCAGCCCCGTTTGATCGGCAACACGCTGATGGTGCCGCTCCGCGAGCTGTCGGAAGCGCTCGGAGCGAAGGTGCAGTGGGACGAAGCAGAACGCTCGGCCACGGCAACCAAAGCGGAGCGCTCGATCAAGCTTCGGCTGGACAGCAAGGAAGCTTTCCGCGGAAGCG
The DNA here is from genome assembly GCF_024213375.1 of Paenibacillus sp. MZ04-78.2. Classification (GTDB taxonomy): domain Bacteria; phylum Bacillota; class Bacilli; order Paenibacillales; family NBRC-103111; genus Paenibacillus_G. The sequence continues at coordinate 75,494 of NZ_JANAVJ010000002.1, forward strand.
AAGCCGTCACGTTGGATGAAGCGCCTGCGCTCGATAACGGAAATATTTTGGTCCCGCTGCGCTTTTTCAGCGAATCGTTCGATTTTAACGTTTATTGGGACGGTGCGAACAAGCGGGTAACGATTGTGGATGCAGACAAAAGCTTGCCGACCGTCGGTTCGCGGGAGCGGATGGAAGCGCTGCTTAAAGAATCGGCCTCAGTTCACGGCAGCGGAAGCGGCATGATCTTTCTTAGCGGTAATGCGACCGCGGTCACCGAGAAATCGTCCACTGCCGCACCGCAAGCTGCCGGCAGCGCCGCCAAGCAGACTTCCGACGCAGCGCCCTCCTACTCCGGCACGAACGTGCAGGTGCAGGGCGTCGATGAAGCGGATGTCATCAAGACCGACGGCACCTACATCTATCAGGTGAACCGCGACCGCGTCCTCGTAACAAAAGCCTACCCGTCTGAGAGCATGAGCGTCGTCAGCACCGTCTACTGGGCAGACCCGAATTTTTATCCGCAGGAGCTATACGTCGATAACAACTATCTCGTCGTTGTCGGCAACACATCCTATCCGACGTACGAGAAGCCGGGGCCGATTCCTTATGACGCGAGCCCTGCGGTTTCCGCAGAGCCGGGCATCGGAGAGGCCAAGAAGATGGTCATATGGCCGGGACGGCCGACCCGCTCGACCACGAAGACGATCGTTTACGAGCTTGGCGACCGGACCCAGCTGAAGCAAGTCCGCGAGGCGGAGCTGGAAGGGCATTACATCTCCTCGCGCAAAATCGGCGACTCGTTGTACGTAATAACAAACAAATCGATGAATTATTTTTGGTTCCTGCGCCAAGAGGCGGACTCCACCGTGAAGCAAGCGAACGAATCGCTGCCGGCCTATCGGGACTCCGCTGCCGGAAATCAATTCATTACGATCGGTTATGAGGATATCCGGTATTTCCCGAAAGCCGTCGAGCCGAACTATTTGCTGATCGGCGGCCTCAAGCTCAGCAAGCCCGATCAAAAAATGCAAGTGACGAGCTATCTCGGCTCCGGTCAAAACGTCTACGCTTCTCCCGACAACCTGTATGTCACTGTCAGCGAATACGAGCCGGTGAAAGAGAACGGGCAGACGGTGCAGGCGGATGGCAAAACCATCATCAGACCCGCACCGCTTGATATGACAAGCGCCATTTATAAATTCGGCATGGATAACGGAACGGTCCGGTATGTCGGACGCGGCAAGGTGCCGGGACATGCGTTGAACCAGTTTTCGATGGATGAGCACAACGGCTATTTCCGCATCGCCACGACAAGCGGCGACATGTGGCGGAACGACGAGCATACGTCGAAAAATAACGTGTATGTGCTGAACGAATCGCTAAGCATCGTCGGCAAGCTGGAAGGCTTGGCCCCGGGCGAGCGCATCTATTCCGTACGCTATGCCGGGAACCGCGCGTATATGGTTACGTTCAAAAATACCGATCCGCTGTTCGTTCTGGATCTGAGCAAGCCTCAAGCGCCGGCCATGCTCGGCAAGCTGAAAATTCCGGGCTACAGCGACTACTTGCATCCGTACGACGAGAACCATCTGATCGGCTTTGGTAAAGAAGCCGTGGAGGTGGCTAACAAGAAAGGCGACGGCTCGGATACGGTCGCTTTCTATCAAGGCATGAAGCTCGCCCTGTTCGATGTATCCGATGTGGCGAATCCGAAGGAGCTGTTCAAGGAAACGATCGGCGACCGGGGGACCGAATCGCCGCTGCTGCACAATCATAAAGCGCTGCTGTTTTCCAAGGAGAAGTCGCTGCTGGCCTTCCCGGTCACTGTTGCGGAAATGAAAGATAAGACCGGCGCCAACACGCAGGAAAACGCATCGAAATACGGGGATTTCACCTTCCAAGGCGCTTACGTTTACGGGCTGGATCTGCAAAAAGGCTTCCAGCTTCGCGGCAAGATTACGCACTTGACGGGAGACGATATGAACAAAGCAGGCCAGCACTGGTACGGCAGCGAACGCAATATCGAGCGCCTGCTGTATATCGGCGATACGCTGTATTCGTCCTCGCCCGACATGCTGAAAGCGAACGATTTGAAGACACTGCGCGAAGTCGGCTCGCTGCAGCTTCCTGCTTGGAAGCCGCGCAATCCGTAACGGTTGGCTTTTTGTCCTCCATGGGGTACAATGTCCGAAGTGACATTTATCCGCTTGGAGGACTGCTTAAGCCATGGTAACTACAGTTATTGTCATCAGCATTTTCGTCGCGTTGCTTATCTCGGGCATTACCATGTATGTAACGAAGCTCGCTTATTCCCGCAAAGAAGAGGATTAAACCGCTGTTACAGCCACAGTGAGAGTACGAGAGTTACGGCGCCGCCAAACGCCGAGCTTACAGCGTTAACCGTGTCGTTGGTCATGAACGCCAACCCCCGGCTTCGAACCGCCGCTGCCTCGCAGTGGCGGTTTTTTTCGATTTCTTTGCCGCAGACGCGGCAGCGGTACATGACCTGATACACCGCTCCGAGCCACGAGTCGGCCAGCGACCCGGCAAGGCCCCCAACCAGCCCAAGGACGCACAGGCTGGCCGCCGACCGGACGGAGGCTTCCCACGCAGGGGCGTCCACTGCCTGCTCCGGCTGCAGCGCCGCCAACGCCCAAGCGACGGCTCCGATAAACAAGCCGCCGGCCGCAGATGCGGCAAGTCCGAGCGGCGATACGCCGCCGGAAGTGCCGGGCGGCACCGGACGGCCGCTGACGATGGAGCGTGGGGCCGTACGGCTGAGGCCGCCGATCTCCGTCGCCCATGTGTCCGCAGTCACCGTTGCCATCACGCCGATGAAGGCGGCCCACCAGGCCGGATGCGGCACGAGGGCGGCTCCCAGACAAAGAGCGAGCCCCAAGCCGCCGTTGGCAAGCACCTGTCCGGCATCCCGTCGTCCGGATTTGGCGTAGCCACTCTCCACGGCTGCCTTCTTCTTGCTCTTCCACTTCGACAACAGCGAGGACGAGATAAAAAAAGCAATCAGCGTCCCAAACCAAGCCAAGCTTCCTGCCGCATACATCAGCGTACCGAGCAGGACCGCAGCGGCGAACCCCGAGCCGGACAGCGAACGTTTCCCGTACGCCGCTCCGGCAATCAGAACGCTTCCCGCCAATCCGATGATCCAATGCTGCAATTCATCCGAACCCCCTTCCAACCCCCATGAATGATGGCCCAAAAATTTCCTTTTTTCCGAAACAGCCCTGCCCTGCCCACCCCGGCCTCCGAGGTGTAAACGTCTGGAGCCGGGTGGAGCAGATCACTTCCCGATCCTTGCTGTAAAAGCGCCGAAAGCCTGCTCTCCCCAGAACAACTCGAAACGGTCTCCGTCGTTCACCGCCCCAACACCCGCAGGCGTGCCGGTGTAAATGACATCCCCTTCGCCCAAGCCGTAATGTGCGGCGATATAATCCACGATCACCTGCAAATCAAAAATCATGTCGTTCAGGTTCCCCCGCTGTACTTCCTGACCGTTCCGGTTCAATGAATATTCTACCTGCTTGACCAGCCCGAAGCCGGGGAACGGACGGAACCCGGTCAGTGCGGCCGAGCCTTTAAACCCTTTGGCCGGGAGCCAGGGGTGGCCTTTCTTTTTCAGCACCGATTGCACGTCCCGCAGAGTAAAATCGATGCCCAGCGCCAGCTTGTCCACCAGTTCGTCCACGGTGATGCCGTGCTTATACGGTTGTCCGATGCAGAGCACCAGCTCGGCTTCGTAATGAACCTCGCCCTGTCCTCCGGGCAGCTCAATTTCGCCGCCGTCTATCGCCGCCAGCGCGTGCGTCGGCTTCGTAAAAATCATCGGCTCCTCCGGAATATCGTTGCCGAGCTCCGCCGCATGCCGTCCGTAATTGCGTCCTACGCAATAAATGTTGCGAATCGATTCGTTCATATTCGGTATCGTTCCTTTTCCGTTAAAATAAGTCCCGCCTTCATTATAAGCCCGGTTTGGGGGAATCTCAACGCCTGCGCATTGTAAAAAACGGCCGCCCCAATGCTTATGGAGCAGCCGTTTTACGTTCAGCCGGATGTTTTCCGCTCTTCCCCCGTCTTACGGGCTTCGCCGGAGGACTTCGAAGATTCGTTCTTTTTCTTGGAATCGGTCGATTTCTTCGGATCTTCGGCAGATTTCTTGGTGCTTTCGGGTGATTTTTTACCGCCCTCGGACGATTTGGCGCCGCCCTCGGTCGTTTTCTTGCCCTCGGTATTCTTGCCTTCAGTATTCTTGCCGGTTCCCTGCGACTTGCCCGATTCTCCTGTCTTCCCGGACTGCGATTTATCCGCATCCGGCTTCTTGCCCGTATCCGTTGTCTTCCCGGCCTCGGACTTCTTGCCCTGCTCCGTCTTCTTCGGATCGGCTGCTTTATCGGAATCCGCTGGTTTTTTCGTCCCGTTCGCAGGCGGTTTGACGGCTGTTTTGGACGTTCCGTCGACGATGCCCGTCTCCTTCTTCACAGGCGGCTTCCCTTCCACCTCGGACAGAATCGTGCGGGTCGGCCCAAGCGTAATCCGCCCTTCCTTGTCAATCTGCGCATTGACGGACAAGTTCGTCAGCTTCTCAAGCAGCTTGTCGCGGGCTTCGTCGACCATCGGGATCGGCTGAGCCCACTTGGTCAGGATCGGCACCATGCTCAGGTCGCAGCTTCGTTCCTTGGTGCAGGAGGCTTCCAAAATCATGCTTTCCCAAGTGTTCGGATTGTCATTGGTCGTAAAAATAAAATTGCCCATGCTGTAGGCGATCCATTTGCCCTTGTACTGCTCGAAGCCTTGCACGACATGCGGGTGGCTGGCGACGATGAGATCTGCGCCCTGGTCGATGTACTGCCTTGCCAGATCGGTCTGGGACTTGACCGGATACGCCTTGCGCTCTTCTCCCCAATGGGCGATGACGACAACCAGATCCGCCACGGCTCTCGCTTTGCCGATGGCTTCGAACGCCAGCTTCGTGCTGTAGGTTTCCGCCATCCCCGGCTTCGATTTGCCGGCGTACCAGCTCGGATCGGGAATGACCCGGCTGAAGCCGAGGAAGGCGATCTTCATGCCTTTTTGCTCCATAATCACGTAGCTATACGCTTCGTCCGAATTCCGGCCCGCGCCTACGCGCTTGATGTCATGGGCATCAAGATAATCCAGCGTATCGAGCAGCCCTTCGACGCCATAGTCCATGCTGTGGTTGTTGGCCAGATTGACCAGATCGACGCCCACACGCTTCAATTCGGGCAGCGACTGCGGCGACGACCGGTACACGTATTCTTTCTCCTGAGCCGCGCCTCTTGTCGTGATCGGCGTTTCCAGATTCGCCACCGTAATATCCGCCTTCTCCAAGTACGGCTTGACATGCTTATACGGATAATCGTAGCCGTTCTTTTGGAGCAGATCGTCCACCTTACTGCCAAACATGACATCGCCCACAAACGTGAGCTTGACTCCAGGGGATTGCTCCGGAGGCGCCGTTGCCGCACCGCTCTCCGCTGCCGGCGGCTTCTCCGGAGTAACACCGCCCGGAATCGTCGTCGCAGGCGGCTTGGACATCGCTTCAAGCTTGGGAGGCAGATCCAGCCCTCCCTCTTTGTCCCCTTCCCGAGGAGGGTCCAGCTTTTGAATCAAATATGCGAAGGCGCCAACCGTGATGAGGCTTAACAAGCCAATTTTTATCCAGAGCGTTCTTTTCTGCTTCTGCTCCTTCTCCTGTTCATGTTTTTCCTTACGCGATTGCTCCGTATCAACCGGTTCCGTCTGAATCTTAACCTACCCCTATCCTATCCCGCTGCGAATCAGCGCATATGTTCTCTTTTCCCATTATAGCAAATCGCCCGCCTGTGGTCATGGGGCACATTTACCTAAAAAAAACGATTGCCAAGCACCCCCTTATTCTGGTAAAGTAGATCTTCTCTCGACTTTTTAGGCAACTTACCTCAATCCGCCTCATCCCTCGCCGAACCCGGCGAACCGGGCTTCGCTGCCGTTACCAGCAAAGCTCCAATCCAAGCTCACGGAGGTTTCTATGCTTTTCCCTGTCTTAATGAAGAAAGCGTTTGCGCGGAATCTGCAGTATCGCTTGTCCCATGCGGTCAATACAGTCGCCAGCGTCGTCTTCGGGCTGATCTACGTCTCGATCTGGCAGGGCATCGGACAGCAGAACGGCATGCACGGCTACAGCCTGCAAACCGTCATCCATTATGTCGCACTGAACCAGGCGATCCTGTGGGTTACGTTGTTCATGACCAACGGGCTCGGGATCGAACGCTCCGTACGTACCGGACAGATCGCAACCGACTTGATGCGTCCGGTTCATCTGTTTTACCAGCTCATGTGCCGTGAATGGGGACAAATCGGCTACCAATTGCTCTACAAGACGATCCCCATCTACCTGATTTACGTATGGATGCTTTCGCTGCCCGTTCCGCGCAATACTGGCACCTGGCTTGCTTTCGCCACGGCGCTTGCGATCGCCGCCTATATGAATATTTGCGTGAATTACCTCATCGGCGTAACGGCCCTCTGGACTACCGAATCGACTTGGCTATTTTGGGTTCACAATTCCATCTCAAGCGTGCTTTCCGGCTTTCTCATTCCGATCGAATGGCTTCCGCACTGGCTTCAGCGCATCGCTTACTTGACGCCTTATCCGTACATGCAGTACATTCCAAGCAAAATTTATTTGGGCCTGGCTTCCCCGTCCGAAATGTACGGCGGGCTTTTGTGGTGCGTGCTGTTCACTGCGCTTTGCCTCGCCGCAACCGCTATTATCCGGAATAAGGTGGAGGTGCAGGGCGGATGAGCACGGTGCGCATGTTTTTGCTGCTGGTCAAAGCCAGCGTCCGCAGCCGGATGCAGTACAAATTCAACTTCTGGCTATCCTCTGTGCTTGCGGCCCTTATCAATGCGATGGACTTTTTGCTGCTATCTGTCATTTTATGGAAATTCAACTCGATTCAAGGCTGGAGCTTGTACGAAATCGGCTATTTGTACGCCACGATCCTACTGTCCAAAGCGCTCTACCGCAGCTTCGCCAACGACGTGCATCATCTGGAGAAGTACCTGGTCTCCGGCGATTTGGACCAACTGCTCGTCCGACCGATTCCCGTCTTGCTGGCGCTGATGTCGCAAAATTTCCGCCCGATGTTCGGCGAATGGGTACAGGGCGGCATCATCCTGACGCTCTGCTTAGGACAACTGATAAGCTCGGGACAGGTGACCGCAGCCGCCATACCGCTCACCTTCGTCGTTTTGGTGACGGGCGCGGCGTTATTGTTCGCCATCGGACTCGGCACCGCAACGATCGGCTTCTGGACAACACGGGTCGGCGATCTGCAAAATTTGACCGAAGATGCCGCAAACAAAGCCGTGCAGTACCCGATGGAGCTGTATCCCGGATGGTTGCGAACCTTGCTGCTCACCTTGATCCCCGTCGGGATGGCAAATTACATGCCGGCGCTTTATATCGTGAAGGGTGAATTCGGCTGGTGGCTGCTGCCGGCCGTTATGGCGTTTGCCGTCGTCTTCCTGTGGCTCATGCTGCGGTTTTGGCGGTTCGGCCTGAGCCGCTACCAAAGCAGCGGAAGCTGATTTTATTACCTTCAAACCTGAAAGGAGCGAATGACCGATGATTGAGGTTAAGCAGTTACATAAAAGCTTTCGCATCCCCGCCCCCCATTTAAGCCGGTGGGAACGGATCAAAGCGGCCGTGACCGGAGGCGGAGCGGAAAAAACGGCGGTCCGGGATATCAGCTTCACGGTCGGCCCCGGCGAGTTCGTCGGCTATATCGGCCCGAACGGCGCCGGGAAATCAACGACGATCAAAATGCTGACCGGCATTCTGCACCCGACCTCGGACGAGGTGCGGATCGACGGCATGAGCCCGCATAAAGACCGCCGCCGGGTCGTCTCCCGGCTCGGCGTCGTCTTCGGCCAGCGCAGCCAGCTGTGGTGGGACTTGCCGGTGCGCGATTCGTTCGATATTTTGTGCGCTATGTACCACATCGACCGGCAGCGGCAGCAGCGGACGCTGGCGGAGCTGGACGGACTGCTCGGCCTCGGCGAATTCGCCGATACGCCGGTCCGCAAGCTGTCGCTAGGCCAGCGGATGCGGGCCGACCTTGCCGCCGCTCTGCTGCACGAACCGGACATTCTGTTCCTCGACGAGCCGACTATCGGGCTGGACGTTATCGCCAAACGCAACATTCGCGGGCTGCTGTCCAAAGTGAACCGGGAGCTCGGCAAAACGGTGCTGCTGACGACTCACGATATGGACGACATCGAGCAGCTCTGCGACCGCGTCATGGTGATCAACCGCGGGTCGCTGGCATACGACGGAACGATCGGCGAGCTGCGGGAGCGCATCGGACTTCCAACGATTCTGCGCGTTTCGTTTCAAACCGAGGTTTCTGTGGATGATGTCGCGGAACCGGAGTTGGGCTTCACCGTCGCGGAAGCGAACGGCTGCGAGCTGACCGTTCATTTCAACAGGCACGAGCTGCCCGCCTTGGAGGTACTCCGCCGGCTGGAGCGGTTCGGAACGGCCCGGGACGTGCATATGGAGGAGCCGGATTTTGAAGAGATCATTCATAAGGTGTATTAGGTGCTAACGCTTCTACAAAGAAGGCTTATCTAACGGCACCCTTGTGCTATAATGGAACAATCAGCCACTCTGAAGCAGCAGAAACAGGAGGAACCTATAAATCATGGACAACATTGCCGTCATTTCCGACATTCACGGCAACTTGCCTGCACTGGAGGCGGTGGTTCGGGATATTCGCCGCCGTCATATCCGGCGTATCGTCTGTCTCGGCGATCTGGTCGGCAAAGGGCCTCAGCCGTGCGAGGCGGTGGACCGCATTCGCGAGCTGTGCGAAACGACGGTGCAGGGCAACTGGGATCACGGCATCAACAATCCGCAGGACAAGGAGACCGGCCTATGGCAGCAGCGCCTGCTCGGGACCGAACGGCTCCGCTACTTGCGCGAGCTGCCGTTTTCCGTGGAGCTCCGGCTAAGCGGACGCCGCGTCCGTCTTTTTCACGCTTCCGCCAAAAGCATTTATCATCGCGTGCTCCGTAAGGCAAGCAAAAAAGAAAAGCTCGCGATGTTCGAGAATACGGATCAAACGGGCAGCTTTGCGGGCACGGAGCTGACGCCGGACGTCATCGGCTACGGAGATATCCATGTGCCTTACGTCCAGACGCTGAAGTCGAAGGCGGGACAAGGTCTGCTGCTGTTCAACACCGGCAGCGTAGGCGCGCCTTACGACGGGCTCCCTTATGCGAGCTATGCCATTCTGGAAGGACAGACGTCGCATCCGGCCTGCCTGGAGCCTGCCCCGTTCTCCGTACAGCTCGTCCGCGTGCCTTATGACGTCGAGCAAGCCGTCGCCTTCGCCGAACGCGTCGGCCTGCCCAATCTGGAGCGGTTCGTCAGCGAAATTCGCAGCGGGATCGAGCAGAACTAGCGGGCCGGACCCCTGCTTGCCGTACTTTTGGCATTCGTCATCACACCGACACACTACATGTCTCCTTGCCTCCAAACACGTTTGCATCGCAGAAATAATGAGAGTATACTCGAAGCATGTCGAACGTTACATTACATTAGACCAGCACACAGAAGACGGCAAACATGTTATGCGGTTTGCATGCGATGGTCAGCTTGAAAAGAGGCGAGCTCGCGTGGCGAAATGGCAGGTTAACTTAATCGTATTATGGGTGGGACAATTTTTGGTCATGGCCGGCATGACGATGATTGTTCCTTTTTTGCCTTTGTATTTGCAGGAGCTGGGCCTCCATGACCCTCATAGCGTTGCGACTTGGGCCGGGGTCATCTTTGCGGGGAATTTCGTCACCTCCTTTATATTTCAACCGATCTGGGGCGGACTCGCCGACCGGTACGGACGCAAGGTGATGCTGCTGCGCTCCGGCTTCGGCATGGCGATCGTCATGACGCTGATGGGTTTCTCGACCAGCGCCTGGCATCTGCTGCTGCTCCGTCTCTTGAACGGTACGGTGTCCGGCTTCATGCCCGCAGGAGTCGCGCTGATGTCCGCCACCACGCCGCGGGAGAAGGTCGGCTTCGCGATGGGCACGCTGCAATCCGGCTCTGTCGCCGGATCGATTCTCGGGCCGTTTCTCGGCGGGCTGCTCGCGGAATGGATCGGCTTCCGCAACATTTTCTTCGTGACGGGCGCTACGCTCTTCGCCGCCTCGCTGCTTGCAGCGCTGCTGGTGAAGGAAACGTTCGACACGAAAAAGGCGCTTCAGAAGCCGAAGCAGTCCATGTTGGAGGCGTTCAACGAACTGCGGCGCATTTCGCAGCTTCCTTCGCTGTACTCCGTCACCTTCTTGATCCAGTTCTCGCTGCTCAGCGTCATGCCGCTTCTCCCGCTGTTCGTCCAGCAGCTTCACGGACAAGACGAGATGCTGGCGTTCTACGCCGGTCTGGTCGGATCGGTGACCGGCTTCTCCAATATGATTGCTTCGCCGATATTCGGCAAATTGTCCGACCGGATCGGACCGGAGAAAATTCTCGTGATGTGCCTGTTCGGGGCTGCTGTGGCTGCGGTTCCCCAAGCGTTCGTGCACAACGTGTGGCAGTTGTGCGCGGCCCGCTTTTTTCTCGGCATTTTTCTCGGTGGCCTGCTTCCTACGGTGAACGCGCTTATCCGGAAATACACGCCGAACGGGATGGAAAGCCGCTCCTACAGCTTCAATACGAGCGCGCTTGCGCTCGGGAACATGCTGGGCCCCGTCGTAGGCGGAGCGATCTCCGGCATGGTGACGATCCAGCAGCTTTTTCTCGTTTCAGCCGTCCTGCTCTTGATTAACGGTTTGTGGGCCCGAAAATCGATTCTGCTCCGACAAAAATCGACCCACTCCCCTTCATAACCACTCTTTGTTGCGATCAGCCTGTAAGCCTTTGGTGCTTTGTCATCTTGGGCTTGCAGGATTTTTTTGTCAAAAATCTCCGATTCCTCGCCCACAATGCACGAAATTTTGACAAATTAGTGAATTCTAATAAAAAACTAGGAAAATAAATTATGCCATTTTTCCTAAGATGAAGGAAAATGCATTAGATAATAAGAATCTAAGAAATAGTAATGAAAATTAAATATTTTTTTCCTAATGCTTAACATATTGATAGTGTTTCGGGAAGTATCCCATTCTACAGAAAAAGAGGAAGATACTTATGACGCAATCACAAGTTGTTGAAACGGTTTCGACGATCATCGCAGAGGAACTTGAGAAAGCAAAAATGTCGAATCCTTTTTTCACCCGATTTCCCGAGAGCGCGCAACCGGAAAATTTCAAATGGTGCATGCACTTATACCACTTGTCCAAGCATTTTGGAGAGCTTCTTAAGCTGCGCTGGGAACGGTTCCCGGATGTCGGGCACGATGTCTTTTTCACCCATTACGAGGAAGAGAAGGACCACGCCGAAATGCTCCGCAAATGGATGACGGATTTGGGGCTGGACGACCCCGAACAATCGCATCCGAATTATGAGACCGAGGACTTCATTTCGCTCCAGTACCGCGCTGTCAGCTCCATGAGCGAAAATTTGTCGCTGCTTCTTGTGAACAGCACGGCGGAAGGCTACGCCCACGCCATGTACCTGCATGCCTATGCGATTTTGAAAAAAGCCGGTTTTTCGAATCTGGAGTATTGGGAAATTCACTGCGAGGCGGACGAGGAGCACAGCAGCGTCTATCATCTCATTCAAGCTATGAACGATAAAGAACTAAAGGAAGCCGAGCATTTGGTTCGATATACGTGCCGTTCGCTCGATATCATGCTCGCGTCCTGGTTTAAATAGGAGGAAGATGATAGATATGGCATTCGAAGACGCTTTTAAGTATCACATTGACCGCAGGAATCATGTTATGTCGTGGCAGGTACTCGATTCGTTGACGGTGGAGGACGCCACCCAAGCAAGCGAGCTGGTTAAAAGCAGCCTTTCTTCGCTGAACGGCGCCAAGCTCCTCGTCGATAACCGTTTCATAATCAAGAACGGCCGGCCGGTTGTCTTCTCTCCCGAAGTGAACGCGATCTGGGAGCAGCTTCAGAGCAGCATTTTGTCTCAAGTATCCCAGTGTGCCGTGCTATGCAGTGGAGCGATTATGAAAATGCAAATGGACCGCATCGCGCGGGCTTCCGGATTTATCGACGTGCTGCAGAGCTTCTGGAACGACGATCCGAGCGTCATGAAAAAAGAAGCCTACATATTTCTGGGCATTTCGTCCAACGAGCTGATCGACAGGCCCCTTAGCGTTTGAGCAGCGGTGTATATAAAGAAGGCCAGGAACGCTTGACGCGCTTCCCGGCCTTCTTTTATTGCTTGTGATCACCTGTTCGATGTTCGCCTCTATCCCTTCACTCTCGCCATGGCGAGGCCGTCATATGCCGGCAGCAGCACGCCTTCCAGACGCGGGTCGCGCGCCACGCTTTCGTTAAATTGGCGCATCTTCGTCACGGCATTGCCGGACTGCTCGGGATCGGTCGTCTTGCCGCGCATCAACAGGTTGTCGCCAAGGATGAGCGCGCCCGGCCGGGCCAGCTTGATCGCCCATTCCAAATAATTCGGATAGTTGCCCTTGTCCGCATCGATAAAGAACAGGTCGAACCGCCGGCCTTCCGCCGACAGCGCCTCCAGACTGTCCAGCGCCTCGCCGATCCGGTATTCGACCTTGTCGCCAAGCCCCGCTTCGCGCAAATGCTTGTGCGCCAAGTCCGCATACTCCTGCTTCAGCTCCAGCGATACCAGCTTGCCGCCGGCGGACAAGCCGCGCGCCAAACAAATGCCGCTGTAGCCGCCTAGTGCCCCGATCTCCAGCACCTGTTCCGCGCGAACGAGCCGCGTGAGCATCGTTAGCAGCCGGCCATACCCCGGCGCGATCGAAATTTCCGGCATCCCGTTCTCCCGGATGCCCTCCTTCACCCGCTCAAGCTCCGCATCGGGCTTGAACAAACCTTCCAAATACGCTTCCGCCGATAATGGCATCTCCGTCATATCCGTGCTTCCTCCTCCGTTTGGTCCTCGCAGGCGTACGGCTGTACCAATGCTTACATTCGTTCCCGCCGCCGTTGTATAATCGGGGCCAATCGCCTATACTAGTTTATTGTATGGCTTTTCCAAGGAGTGAGCAAGCGTTGACATCGAACACCATTGAATTGATTGCTACCGCCCCCATGGGCCTCGAAGCCGTTGTCGCCCGGGAAGTCCGCGACCTGGGATACGATCAGGTGACGGTTGAGAACGGCCGCGTTACGTTTGTCGGAGACGCGCTGGCGATCGCCCGGGCGAACCTGTGGCTGCGGACCGCCGACCGCGTGCTGGTCAAAATGGGACAATTCCCGGCACGCACCTTCGACGAGCTGTTCGAAGGGGTCAAAGCGCTGCCTTGGCCGGAATGGATTCCCGAGGATGGCGAGTTTCCGGTCGAAGGACGCTCGCATAAATCTCAGCTGTCCAGCGTTCCCGCCTGCCAAGGCATCGTGAAGAAAGCCGTCGTCGAAAGCATGAAGCAGCGCTATGGGACCGAATGGTTCCGCGAGACGGGCGGCCGCTTCGTCATTGAAGTCGCGCTGTTGAACGATATCGCGACGATTACGCTGGATACGACGGGGCCCGGGCTGCACAAGCGCGGTTACCGCAAGCTGGTCACCGAAGCGCCGCTGAAGGAAACGATGGCGGCAGCCATGATCCTGCTCAGCCGCTGGCAGCCGGAGCGTCCGCTATACGATCCGTTCTGCGGCTCCGGAACGATCCCGGTCGAAGCGGCCATGATCGGCTGGAATCTGGCGCCGGGCCTGAGACGCAGCTTCAATGCGGAGGCGTGGCCACTCGTCCCTGAGTCCTTGTGGCAGGAAGCGCGCGAAGAGGCCTACGATCTCGTGCGCGACGACGTGCCGCTGCAAATCGCCGGCTCGGACATCGACCGCAGCGCGATCGAGGTTGCCCAAGCGTCGGCCAAAGCGGCCGGACTGGCCAAGGAGCTCAGCTTGCAGACGCTGCCGGTGGCCAAAGCACGGCCCCAAGGGGATTACGGCTGCATCATTACAAACCCGCCTTACGGCGAACGGCTTGGCGACCGGAGCGAAGCAGAACGCGCCGTCCGCGATTTCGGACACTTGTATTCGCAGCTCCCCACCTGGTCCGCTTTTGTCCTGACCCCGGCCAAGCAGTTCGAGCACTACATGAACCGGCCGGCAGACAAGAAGCGGAAGCTGTTTAACGGACGGATCGAATGCCAATTGTACCAATACTTCGCACCAGGCGGCCTATACGCATGGCGCAAGGATCAGGCGGCGAACCCAAGCCCTGAGCGGTAAGCTCAGGGCAAACAGCAAAAAATCCTTACGAGACCGGAGCGCTGATTCAGCTTGGGCCTTGTAAGGATTTATTTCGATTCGTTCGCTCTAATCCTCGACGCGGGGACGGGCCGGGTCGCAGAGGGGCTCTGTGTACTCTGATGTTTGAGCAAGCTTTGTCAAGTAGTAGCATTCCTCGCGGGACATATGATCGGCCATCAAAGGCGACAAGGTCCCGAGCGCCTGCTTGCTAAGCCGAAGCTCCTCCAGCTCCCGCAGAAACTGCATGAACAGCGCCATCTCAAGCTCTACGTCTTTGCCGAAACGCGTCAAAGCCGGAAACTTTCTCAGGTTTGCGCGCAAATAGCCGGCCAGCTCGACCGCTTTCAAATAAAACTCGCGAAAATGCTGATCGAACGTCCGGGCCAGCTCGGTCAAACGCGATTCCGCCATATCGAGATCACCTGCAATCGAGCTCGCATGCCCGTACGCGTCCTGCAGCCAAACCAGATGATGATGCAGCTCATGGAACACCGGGGCCGGTTGACCGGAAAGCAGACTCCCCAGCACTCGCAAATATTCCTCCGCCTCGTTCACCATATGGCTAAAAAACGAAGCCGATAGCCCTATCCTTATCTTCCCGATCAACTGCCTCTGCAGCAGATGCAGCTTGAAGCTGCGCAATTGCTGCGTCAAGCGGTAAGCTTCCCGCGTAATCTCGCTTAGCCGCTCGCGCTCTTGCGTATTATGGGCCTGATGAAGCAGCCCGTCGAAGGCTGCGATCATCGTCCGGGCCCGCGTTACCTCTTCGGATTCGTCCGCAGACAGCGAATCTTTAATAAACCGGGCATGATCCCCCATCACCTGCAGCCAGAACCGGTGTTCGAACGCCGCGGATGTCTCGAAATCCGTTACCATCCCTGTCCCTGCCTCCCCATCGGCCGATGAAGCCGTCATGTGCTACAAGTATCGTATGCACCGCGACCGGGGCAAGTGCCTATTGGGGAACAAAAAATCGGGATCGGCTAGCGGTTGCTAGGCGTGACGAAGATCCTGCGCCCGGCAGCTCCAATAATCGAAGAGAGACATGAAGACTTCATTGTCCGCTTCACACCGCACGGAAAGCTTCACTTCGCCGCGCCAATAAAATGTAATGACCTGCCGGCTGCGCCCTTTGACCATTTCCACGTCCCAGCAAGAGGAAGCGAGCTCGTACACCTCGCGATTGATGAACATTTTCGGGCCTTCGCTCGACAAAAAGACGCCGACGAAATCGTTGCCCACTTTGGTATAGAAGCCTTGCTTCGTCATGATGCTCCGTCCTTGGCTCTGATCTGCCATCCGTTCTCGCTCCTTTATATGCAAACAAAAAGACTCTCCGCTAACGGTACGGGAGTCCGCATCTATCATCGCGCGTCTCCGTGCCATCGGTACACTGGCTGGCATCACGCAACCCGGCGCCTTAGCCTCTAAAGCTAAAGCTTTGCGCTCGCGGGCTTTCGCCCGGTTTGCCTCTATCGAGCACGCTCGAAAATTGTCTTTTTGTGTATGATTGAATCTCATCTCTTAGGATAAAAGATCAACCCTGCAATATACATAGTTCTTATGAACTATTTTCATGGATTTTCATGTGAATTATGACACATTCTAGATACTTGCTGGCCTTTCCAATAAAAATAAATTCCTGCCACCGTAACGGCAGCCATGACGGAGAACAGCGGACCGCCTCCCCATGACGACAAAAGCACGCCGCCCGCCAAGGGACCGATAAAATGCCCGAGATTCGTAAACGACTGCGCGCCGAAATACGTGCCTCGCATTCCTTCCGGCGCCAACCGGTCGATCAGCATGTTCGTTGCCGGAAAATTCAGCGCTTCCCCGATCGTGAACAGCACCATGGAGATCATAAACCCGATCCAGCCGGTAGAGACCGCAAAGCCGATATCCCCGAGCGCAAACATGAGACCGCCTACCACAATCGCAGCCATCGGACCGCGGCTTTCGAACATTTTCGACAGCGGCACCTGCAACAGGACGACCGTCACCGCATTGACCGTCATCAGCAGCGCGAACAGCGTCGCCCCGTCGGCTACGCTTTGCTGCACATACTGCGACAGAGTGGACATCATCTGCGAATAACCGATCGCGGCGATGATTCCGCCGGCAATGTAATAACGGAATACGCGATCGCTCGCGATGATCCGCCATGCCGAGCGAACCGTCACTCCGCTGCGGCGCTCGCCCTCGATCTGACGAATGCCGAAAGCGTGAAGCAGCGCATAGAGCAAAGCGGCATAGATCAAATAAACGAAGGCCGTGATCAGAAACGGCAGCCAGGCTTCGAACATGCCGAAGTAAGCGCCGAGCAGCGGTCCGACGGCTACGCCGACATTGATCGCAAGATAACGCATCGTGAAGACGTTAAGCCGCTTTTCTTTCACCGTCACGTCAGCCATCAGCGCTTGCGATACCGGTTCGTAAAGCGAACGGCAGAGCCCGTTCAGCATATTGAACAGCATGAAGAGCAGCGGCGCTTTGGCAAGCGCAAAGCCGGCGAAGACGATCACCCAGCCGGTCAAGGCAATCATCATGATGAACTTGCGCCCCAGGCGATCCGACAAAGTTCCGCCGACGAAGCCGCCCGCCATGCCGGCAAGCGAGCCGATGCCGATGATTGCGCCGATCATGATCGGATGCAGCCCCGACTCCCGAGACAAATAAATGGCCAGAAACGGCATGCTCATGGACGAAGCGATCCGCGCCAGGGCGGTTCCCACGAGCAGCACATGCACGATCGGATGATACTCGCGTAAGAAATGAAGCAATCGAGACTTTACAGTTGCGAACATCGTGCCGACCTTCTCTCCATATAACTCCTGGCGTTATTAACCTTAGGTAAAATAAACCATAGAGCGAAACTGGATTTCATTATACAGCAATCGGTCGAGCCTGCCCAGTCATTCGGCAAAAAAAAGCCTCCCGTTCGCAAGCTGCGCCAGGAGGCTCGTCCGTCATTTCTTCTTAATATACTTGCTCGCTTTCTCGATCGCTTCGTCTTCCGTCGCGCCGGTTACGTACCGGCCGTTAATATAAATGAAGGCAAACCGCGAGCACGGGCCGCAATAGGACTTGCAGCCGACCTTGATGTCGGTGTCAGGCGCCAGCTTCTGCAGCTTCGACAGCGCGGTTTTCATTTTCATATGCTTACATTTGTCACAGATGCGAATATCGTTGGCCATGCGGAGTTATCCTTTCTGAGGCAGCCGGAAGGCGGATTAATGGTCGCCGTGGTTGCCTTTGCTCGGATTGGTGACCGCAAAGCCTTCCTCCGGCAAATAGAAGTAGTCGACGCGCACGCCGTCCAACAGCGGCTCGTCCTTCTGCAAAATAACATCGATCCCGCTGTCGGTGGCTACGACCACGTCATTTTCCGTAGGCGTGTCCATTCCGAGTCCGTAGTGCGCATGATCGCCGTGCTTGTGTGTTACATATACGCGAAGCTTCAAATCTTTGTTTTCCTCTTGTTCCATCTCGGCCAAAAGCATCTTCGCCGCATTGCGCGAAATCTTGCATTTCATGTCCAGGCACATCTCCCACTATGAAGCATTTTCCCCTTATTGTATATAAACCCGGGAATGAAAGCAACTTTCCGCAGCCGGTTCACAAATGCTGGTAAGAAGCCGTTCATTTCTGATATGATTACACATATATGAACTCACGCACAAAGGGAAAGCGAGGAGACAGCGAGATGTCATTGACGGAAAGGCAAACAAAACAGCCGGTTCACATCGAATGCTTGATTGAGAAACGCTTGATGTGATTGGCGGCCATCAGCCCCAACTCGCTGACAGACACCTTGCGCCACTTGGAGGAAAACGGCGCTGACCCACTAAAATTCCGAGGTGACCTATGATTTCTTTTTACCGCAAATATTACAAAACGATCTTCGACATCGCTTTGCTGGTACTGACCGTGTACCTGTTCATGTTTGTCTTCAGTTACCTGTACCGCATTGCGACCCCGATCTTCCTGGCTTTTGTCATTTACATGATCATTGAGCCGTTCGCGCGCTTCCTGCACCGCAGAGGCATCAAAAAGGCGATTGCGTCCGCGATTTCGACCATGATATTCGTGCTCGTCATCCTGGGCGCGATTACCGGCGCCGGGGTCATCTTCACGAGCCAGATCGTCAGCCTGAAAGACAAACTGCCCGAATACACCTCGGTGCTGACACGGGAAATCGCCAAGCAGACGGATACTCTGCAAGACCGCTTCGGCACGCTCCCGACGGAAGACATCGTGAATAAAGCGAAGGAATATTCGGCGGAAATCGCGAAAAAAGCGACCGAAATCGTCCGTTCGTTCCTGACCAGCACATTTACAGTTCTTACGTCCTTTTCGGCTTTCTTGGTGAACTTCGTCATTGCGATCATTTTGGCCTATTTTCTAAGCATCGAAATCGAATCCTGGAAGCGGATCGCGGAGAAGAAGACGCCCAACACGTTCAAGAAGGCGTTCCACTTCCTCCGCGAAAACGTGTTGATCGGCATCGTCACCTATATCAAGGCGCAGGCCAAGCTGATCGGCGTGACGTTTGTCGTCATCTTCATTGCGCTGCTCGTCATGAATATCAAAAATGCGTTTTCCGTCGCGCTGCTGGCTGCCTTCTTCGACGTGCTGCCGCTGCTTGGCGTCTCGACGCTGTTCATTCCGTGGATTATTTACCTGTTCGTGGTCGGCCAAACGACGCTGGCCATCTGGCTCTCCGTCTTGCTCGCGGTCGTAATCTCCGTCAGGCAAATCCTGGAGCCGAAAATTACGGGCGATTCGCTCGGGGTTTCCGCTTTTACGATGCTTTCCTTCATGATGGTGTCGCTGTCTCTGTTCGGCGTGTCCGGACTGATTTTGTCGCCGATTCTCATCATCCTGATCAAAGCGCTGTACGAGCAAGGCTATTTGAAAAAATGGATCCGCATGCCGGCGGAGGAGTATGAGCCGCAGCTTCCGAAGAGCAAATAGCGTTCCTTGACAGACTCTATTGGGAGAAGAAAAGAGCTGCCTGCGGGCAGCTCTTTGCGTATTTATCAGGTGGCGCCGTATTTGCGCTCCGCCCGGTCGGTGAACCAGTTCATGAGCAGCATCGTAACGGCGATATCGTCCAGCGGAATGAATGGCAGCGCATCGGGCATAACCCAATACACGAGCGCAGGGACGAAAAACAGCAGCTTTTCCCTTATCGGCACTTTGGGCGAGCGCAGCAGCGGGATAATTCGGCGGAAAACATGACCCCAATGCCGCAGCGACCACAATCGACTCCACATGACGAATCGTCCCCTTTCTTGTACGAATGGCCTCTCTTTAGTATACACCATCTTTCGGCAATCTCGAAACGATCCGACAAATTTCGACAATTTCAACCCATTTACAGCTTTTCCTCCATCCCGCATAATGATAAATGACGTTCCAACCTTTACAAAGGAGTGATTCCATGTCTAAGAAAGTACTTGTGCTGACAGGTGACGCGGTTGAAGTATTGGAGGTGTATTACCCGTACTATCGGCTGTTGGAGGAAGGGTACGAAGCGGTTATTGCCTCGCCGACGAAAAAGATGCTTCACACCGTCGTACACGATTTCGTCGAAGGTTGGGAGACCTATACAGAGAAACTCGGTCACCGGCTTCCGTCTCATATTGCCTTTGCGGAGGTGGACCCGTCCGAATATGACGCATTGATCATTCCGGGCGGCAGAGCGCCGGAATACATCCGTTCCGACGTCAACGTCCCTCGCCTCATCGGTCATTTTCTGGAAGCGGACAAGCCTGTCGGGGCCATATGCCATGCGGCCCAAGTGTTCGTCTCGCTGCCCGACTACAGCTATTTCCAAGGCCGCACCATGACCGCGTATACGGCTTGCCGCCCCGATATCGAGCGCCTCGGCGCCACCTATGGCCCGGACACGCTTCATGTGGACGGCAAGCTCGTCACCGGACACGCCTGGCCCGATCTACCGGGCTTTATGCGCGAATTTTTGAAGCTTTTGAAATAAACGGAAAAGAAGTGCTTCCGCCTCGGGCCTATCCTTCGACGGAAGCACTTCTTTTTTTACGACGCCGGGGCCGCAGCTACAGCTTCAATCCTTCCAGCATGATGCCGATCGCCTCGTCGTACATTTGCGGGAACTGTTCGATCGGAAGAGGGTTGATGCCGATTCCCGCTTCGATAGTGAACCCCAGGCGGCCGAACTCCTGAATGAACCAATCTTTATACCCGGCATCGCTGCCGGCCAGCTTGACGGCCCGGTACCCGCTGCTCGCCTTCGCCAGCCGGCGTGCCGCCTCTTCAGCCTCCGGCGGCTCCTGCCCCCGGTAGTTCCAATAAATTTCCCTGCCCTGCGTATGAAACGCCATCACCAGGCGAAACGAATGCCCGCGAGTGAACGCCTCCATCGCCTGCGCTTCCGGCTCGGACAGCGGCGCAGGCCCTGCGTAGTCCCGCGGACCCGGACCGGGCACTTCCCGCCTGTCGCGCTCCGCCTCCCAATGGGCCGGAAACTGGTCGTTCAGATCGACGCCGCGGATATTCGCTTTCCAGCGGGAGAACTGCTGCGAATCGTAATTCCAGCGGAGCAGCTCTTTATAATAAGGATGCCCCGGCGTTACCCCTTGCTGCACAAGCTCCACGCCGTCCGGATTGACCATGGGCACGACCCACAGCGAGGTTTGCTCGTACAGCGCGGTCATATCCCGGTTGCGCAGCGGCTTCCTTCCGGCATAGGCCGCTGCATATTCCTCGATAAATTTCATCAGCAGCAGCGACGTCACCCATTCGTTCGCATGAAACGCCCCGTTATAATGTACTTCCCGCGGGCCAGTGCCGATCCGTACCGCCGGAATATCTTTTCCGAGCACGGATTGACCGATGACCGTCATTTCCAGAAATGGATACGCTTCCAGCAGCCGGTCCAAATGGTCCATGAGCTCCGCATAACCGTACTCCACGTCCGTTTCGACAATCGTCAAGCCTTTGCTTACGGGAAGCACGATGGTTTGTCCGATCCGCAGACGGCGCGGGTCCGCATCGGGGTTGGCCGACTGGAGCTCCGCCAACGAAATATTGAACCGCTGAGCCAGATCCCACAGCGTGTCCCCCGCTTGAATGACGTAGCGGCTCGTCGTTCTTACGGGAATGTGGACGACTTGGCCGGGATACAAATAGCTATGCTCTTTTAAATGCGGATTCGCCCCATAAAGCGCCGTCACGTTCATACCGTACCGTCGTGCGACCCGATGGAGCGTATCTCCGCGTCTGACGACGTAAGGAAATGTCATCCGACAGCCCTCCTCAGCTCACTGCCCGGACGCGAAGGCCCGGGGTTCGCTAATGCATATGCCGGAGAGCTATATAATATTCGGAACCTGCCAGACGACGGGCGTCACCTTGATTTGCTCGTTCAGCCATCCTTGCGCAATCATCTTGAACATCCAGGGATCTCCGCTGCAAAAAAATTGATGAACCGGCAGCTTATTGGAGGTCGCCAGCATTCCTTTGTGATACAGGATGGTGCTGATTTCCCGCGCGGTCTCCTCCGCCGAATTAATCAAAGCAACATCCGGTCCCATGACCGAAGCAATCGTATCCGTAAGGAACGGGTAATGCGTACACCCGAGAATCAGGCAATCCATCGGGGATTCCTTCAGCTCGCTAAGCGATTCCTCGATGACCTGCCGGGTTTGTTCACCGTGGAATACGCCCTTCTCGACCAAAGGTACGAACAAAGGACAGGCCTGGCTCACGACTTCAATGTGAGGGGAAATTTGACGCAGCGCCGTTTCGTAAGCATTGCTTTGGATCGTTCCGATCGTTCCGATGACGCCGATCTTTTGGTTGCGGGTCATTTTAATCGCTGCCCGGGCTCCGGGATGAATGACGCCCACCACGGGAACAGCCAATCTCGCGCGAATCTCCTCCAAGGCAACGGCCGTTGCCGTATTGCAGGCGATGACTACCATTTTGGGGTGAAACTGAAGCAAGTAATCGACGATCTGTTGCGTGAAGCGAGCAATCTCCTCGGCCGGCCTCGGTCCGTAAGGCGTCCGGGCGGTATCTCCGAAATAAACGATTTTCTCCTGCGGGAGTTGGCGCATGACCTCTTTGACGACCGTCAATCCACCGACTCCTGAATCCAATATGGCTATCGCTTGCTGCACGGTTATTCGCTTCCTTTATGTTGGTCTGTTCACTTCTAGGTTTATGGTATGTAGAGCGAAAAGGAAAGGTGTCCGTTTCGGCTTATTCTGCCGTTCGGATCATTTTATCTTAACAGACCCCGGCCAAAAATAAAACCCGCCCTGAGGCGGGTCGCGGCCCAAAACGGAGTGTGCCGGACGAAAATTACTTCGGAGGCTCGATATCGCTTAACAGCGCAAACTCGTAGCCTGCTTTTTTGACGGCTTTGACGATTTTATCCAGCGCCTGAATGTTTTCCGGCGAACCTTGATGCATTAAAATAATGTTGCCGTCATGCAAATTGTTCATAATGTCGTTGTAGGGGTCTTCCGCGCCGTTCTTGCGTGGCTCCCAGTCGCGCATGGCCGTAGACCAGAAGACGGACGTGTACCCCATATCGGATACCATTTTCAATAAGTGCATATTATAGCGGCCGTACGGAAAACGAAAATACGGCTGGATGTCCTTCCCGATCACATCTTTATAAAGCTTCTCGTAATCTTCGATTTCTTTGCGCACCTGCTCGTCGGTTTGCGTATTCATATCCGTATGCGTCATCGTATGGTTGGCGATCAGATGCCCGTCGGCCACGAGCGTCCTGATGAAATCGGGATTTTTCTTGACGTTGTACCCCGCGATAAAAAAGTTCGCCTTCACCTTGTTGTCCTTCAGCGACTTGACCAACGTATCGATATCTCCGAGCGGACCGCCGGTATCGATGGTCAAATATACTTTTTTTCCGGTCCCGACCCAAAGCGCCTTCATGTCTTTCGTGTAGCTTTTCGTCTCCGCCGGGAAATTCGGGACCTGGCCCTTGGACTTCTTCATGTAATACCACGAGAGCGTCTTGCGGTCTCCGGTCTTTGCGGCCGGATTTTTCGATCCGGATGCGCCCGCTTTGCCGTTATCGTTGACAGCTCCTGTCGCGCCAGACGGCTGGCCTTGCTTGTCGGCAGACTCGGACGGGCTCAGTTTGTCCTTCGTCGCTTTCGTTTCCTTCTCCGCTTTCGCGTCCTTGGCTGACTCCGAGTTGGCGGAGGTTGCCGGCGGGGCCGGGACAACCGAAGAATCGCCCGTCGAGGCGGATGACTTCTTGGATTCAACCGGCTTCGGTGTTTCGGCCGATTTCGGCGACTCCGTTGGCGTGGACGGCTCGGCGGCGCGCTCATTGCTGCAAGCTGCAAGCATGAGAGACAATGCCGCAGCAAGCATCCAGGTCGCCTTTGTTTTGTTGTTCATCGCTGTTCCCCATTTCGTTGATCGTGGAGTCATTTGGTACGGTCGAAAATCCATTGCTCGAACACGAATAATTGTTCGTATATATTTTACCAAACGGCGTATCATGTGGCAAACCGACGGTAATATCGCTAGGCCATTCATGCAAAACATACAAAGAAAAGACCTCCGCGGAGGAACCGCAGAGGTCATTCGAACTTTCAACTGGTACGCATCGCATAGGCCAAAATGAAGCAGCCTCGGCTTACTTGATCGTAATTTTATGCACCGCCGTATGTTGAGCCCCTTTATTATCGGTAACGGTCAGCTGCACCGTATAAGTTCCAGCAGTAGTAAAACGGTGCCTCGCTTTGACGCCGGTGGCCGTTCCGCCGTCGCCGAACCGCCATTCGTAACGGACGATTTTCCCATCCGTATCACGGGAGGAAGAGCCGTTAAACGTAATCTGCTGCTGCTTCTTTGCCGTATCCGGCGCAGAGATTGCCGCAACAGGCGATACATTGGCCGGAGGCTGGGTACCGGTTACGTACACTTGGCCGGGCGCTTCGAACTCCGCTTGGTTGCCCGCCCGATCCCAGACGCGAACAACGACGACTCCGCCGTTAAGCCCTAAGGTCGACGGTGTCTGATAAGTTCCCTCGTAGTGTCCCGGTCTCGTTTCCGTCAACGGAATCTCGTTTCGCGCCATGCTGCTCAGCAGAAGCGGCACTTCGACGCGGAAAGAGGCATTCAGGCCGGGCGCGCTGTCGAAGGAGACGTGAAGCGGCTCTCCTGCCTTAAGACGAACATCGGCCGCAGGCGAGAGATTATTGATTTTCGGCAAGGACAGATCGACGTACACGGCACGAGTAACCGTCGTTTCATTGTCGGCAAGGTCTTTTGCCGTCACCGTAACAAGGTTCTTGCCCGGATTGATCAAAATGCGGTGAGCGAAGGTCCTGTCGCTGCCAATCTCGGCCCGCTGCCCGTTCACCGTCAGCGTACCGAGGAATTCGTCGCGGACCGTCCCGGTCACATGGAGCGCCTCACTATTGGTTCTTGCTCCCTCCAGCGGAGAGATAACGACCAGTTCCGGCGGCGTTTGGTCCAGTGTGACGGTGACGGGCTCCGAACGGTCTGTCGCCTTGCCGCTTACGAGCGCTTCGGCGCTCAACAGGTTCGGTCCCGGCTTCAACTGCGCGGTCAAGCTGAACTGTCCGTTCTGCACGGCAGCGGTTCCGGCCAATTCCGTTCCGTTGTATAACCGGACGGTCGCCCCGTTCGCCGGGGAAGTTCCGTTGACGGCAATCGTCGGCTGCTTCGTATAGAAATCATCGGCCGGCGACGTAATGACGGGAGCGTTCACCGGATAGCGAACGATGGCACGGATCATGTAGTTCCCATCTTTTTTGGGGGTAGCACTCCACACGCCCCTGACGCGCTGCCAGCTGCGCAGTGCATTTTTCCCGTTCTCGTCGGTTCCAAGTCCCGGAGAATTCGGATTGGCGGCAGGCTGGATATAGACGACATAGAAGTCGCCCTGTACGGTCACGGGTTCGGCCAAGTCCATCGTCGTCCATTGATTGTTGCGAAGCGCGGTGCCATCGAACGGCCCGGCAAGCAGACGTCCGGGAGCTCCTCCCTTGCCAGAAGCGTCGTAAATCGCGTATTGGAACGCCGTCCCGCCCGGCTTCGGCCATTCCGTGTTCCAGAAGCGGAGCGATACGCCTGTCACTTGCGCGGCACCGGACTCCGGCGTCATCCGGACAGCCCAGGCATTGTCGGGCGCATTGAAAGCTCTGGCATTCTCGGGCGTGCCGTCGTCGTAGGCGATTTCACCGGGGAAGCCGATGAAAGGCTTCAGAGCGACCGGAAGCTCCACGGCGCCTTTCGGTGTGACGGTTACCTTGGCGGTTTTGCTATAGTAATCCTTTGCCGCAACGGAGATCGTATAAGTGCCTTCCATCGCATCCAAATTAAACGCGCCATAGACGTTCGTCGTCACAGGAGCAATTCTGGGGTCTTCCAGAAGAAGCACGACCGCGCCCGCAATCGGCTGACCGGTACGCTCATCCGTCACGGCGCCGTTAATTTGCCCGTGAGGAATGGCTTCCAGATTGAAGTTGGCTTTGACATCGGTCCCGTCGGTAATGGTGACAGATTGCGTCCGCGGATAATACCCGTAGGCTTCCGCCTTCAATGTAAATTTTCCGGCCACATGGTTCAAGCTGTAGCGTCCGGTAGAGGCATCCGTTTTAACGGAACGGCCGGTCTCCAGCACGGTGACGGTTGCGCTCGCAGGCAAGCTTTCCGTTCCGATGCTGCCGTTGTTCACGGCCGGCTTGAACTCGCTCTTCTCGGTTCTGGTGATTTTGTAGAGCGGATTGCCATACTCGGGCTTCGGCTTTTGCAGATTCAGCTCGGGAGCCGTATTCGGCGTCTGCACGGTGGTAGTAACATTCAGTATTTGGAAATTGTCAATGTACCATCCGGCTTTCGATACGCTATTATCGCTCTTCAGCCTGAAGCGGATTTGCGCCTCTTTCCCGGTGTATTTGTCCAGATTGTAGGTAACGGGGCTCCACTGCTTTCCGTTCGTGCTATGCGAAAATTTGCCCAGCTCGGACCAAGTGTCTCCCCCGTTTGTGGAAATTTCCACATATCCGTAATCATAGCCGCTTTCGATCTCAAACCAGTGCTGGAACGTCAGCGTGGCATTCGTCACATTCGTCAGATTGATGGTCGGGGAAACCAGCGAAGCATCCGCATTGTTCTCGTAGGTCCCGTCCAGATCGGTTCCCCATACGTTCGGCCTGGATACGGCTTCAGCCGGTCCGGGAGCAGTGGGCGCTCCCCGTCCCCATTCATCCTTGGCTCCGCCATGAGTCCATCCGTTATCGGTATTCGAATCGAAAGAGTCATGGAACAGGACGGTAGGACGGCGAACGGTTAGCGAGGCTTCGTTCGACTTGACGCTTTCATTGCCGCTGTAATCTTGGGCGGTGACGGTATAATAGTAGGTCGTATTCTCCACCGTATTCGTATCGGTATACGTTGCCGAGGTTACCGTGCCGATGGCTTCATAGCCCGCGCCGGAGCGCGTGGAACGGTACACCTTATACTGCCTCAGATCTTCGTCGGCGGGCGGAGTCCAAGTCAGCGTGACATGGCCCACAGCGTCCGCCGAAGCGCTCAGGCTGCCGGGGGCTCCCGGGGCAGTACGATCCGGCGGCTGGATGGAAAGATCGTCAATATACCATCCCCCCTTCTGCGTCGAGGCGTCGCTGGTCAAGTTAAACATCAGGGAAATCTCTTGGCCTGCGTACGGCTTCAAGTCCACAAACTGCGTTTTCCAGCCCCCGCTGCTGCCCGTGAAGGTTAATACCGGCTCGAAGGCATCGTCGCTGTTCTTGGAAGCGATGTACACTTTGCCGAAGTCGATATTGTTTTCCAAATCGTACCACTGCTTAAAGGAAAGCACCGCCCCTTCCGGACTTGACGTAAGATCGATCGGCGGGGCAAGCAGATAGGAGTTGGCGCTGGCCGGATACGTGCCGGTCAGATTGGTGGCGATTACCTTTTGCCCGGAATGGGCGCGTCCCGGACCGCTGCTCGGAACGCCCCAAGCCCAAGCGCCCCCTTCGCCTCCCGTGGTAAAGCCCATATTGTCAGTCTCGAAATCCTGAAAATAGCCCGGCTTGACGCCGCTGGATACCGGAATCTTGTAAACGTTGCCATTAAAGCCGTTGTTGCCGTAATCGTTCACGCGGAAATAATATTCCAGTCCTTTCGTATCGAGCAGAAACGCGGGGATCGTCGCCTCATAGATACCGTCCTTGCTGTCGCCCGACTTGCGCTCCATCGGAATGTACGTGTAATGATCCGTTCCTGCAACTTTGGCAAACAATTCAACAGCGTTCACGGCTACATTATCTTTCGCGCGGGCGGACACCCGGGCATCCAGCCCCTTGAAAACAACGGTTAACGGCGTATGCTCCAATACCGGGGCTTCGTCATCGTCCCCGGCCGTTACGACCTTGCCGGATACCGTACCGACTCCCTCCAGAACGGACCCGACCGCATCAAGCGCGTTGACGATGCCGTGACCGTATCCGTTGTTCGGCGTGACAGGAAACTGGCTGTCCGTTCGCTTGGTGGCCGTTTTCATCAGGATTTGCTCGAGTTGATCCACCGTCAGGGAGTGATTGGTTTGCAGCAAAAGCGCGGCAATCGCGCTCGTATGCGGGCCGGCCATGGAGGTGCCGTTCCAGCCTCCCTCATATTTTCCGCCCGGAACGGAAGAACGGATGTTGACTCCGGGAGCCGATACCTCCGGTTTAATCTCCCCGTAAGGAGAAGGACCGAGGAGAGATAAATCGGCCAGGTTCTTGTTGATGTCGGTCGCCCCGGTGGCGAATGCTTCGGGATAGTTGCCCGGGTTGGCTACGGAGCCGGGTCCGCCGGGATTCGTCTCGCGCTTGTTCCCCGCCGAAAATTCGGGGAAAATCTGCGCGTCCCGCCAGGCTTGAACCATAGGCCGGAACCATTCGTTAAGTCCTCTGCCGCTGCTCCATGAGTTGTTCACGACATCCGGCGCCAGCTCGGGATGAAGATTTCCCTGTGCATCCTTGGGAGCAAGCAGCCACTGCGCCCCGTCAAGAATAATGGCGTCGCTCGATTTCGGGTTGAAAATGCGCACCGCGATCCATTTGGCGCCGGGAGCTACGCCGATTTTGTTCGTACCGTTCGCCTCCGAACCGACCATCGTTCCCATCGTATGGGTGCCGTGGCCGTCTCCGTCAGCCGGCAGCGGCGCTTTGCTGTGAGGGTCGTACCAGCTTAGCTCCGGATTCACGACGTTCCCGGAAGCATCCAGTCCCCGCCACTTGCTCTGCAGCGCGGGATGCGTGTACTCCACGCCCGAATCCAGGTTGGCCACAACGATGCCTGTGCCGTCGATGCCTTTGGCCCAAACCTCGGGAGCGTTGACCTGGGAAATGTTCCACTCCACGTTGTCCGGTTTGATTGCATCCGTTTTGGCCTCGGCCTCTTTGTCGATTTCCGCTTTATCCAGGAATCGCTCTTCGTTCGGCAAAATTTTGTCGACTTCCGGGAGCTGGGCGATATTCTCCATGACGGATTTGCTGCTCGTTACCGCCATGGCGTTGACAATAAAGAAGCTTTTATAGTCCTTGACTCCTCCCTGCTCAAGCTCATTCTTCAGGTAGCTTTCCAACGATTGCTGCGAGCTCGAAGCCGTTTCACGGAGCGAGCTGACAACGGAGCTCCGCCTGGCAAGCTTGATTGCGGCCGGCGTGGCCTTCTCCATAGTGAATTTTTGCAGGGCATTTTCGGAAGCGGCGGCCGTGTCCGCCTGTTCTTTCATTTTCACGAGGTAAGTGACGTATTCGTCATCGGCAAACTGCTTGCTGAGCTTGGGAGAAACTTTTTCGTCGGCGACGCGGGGAGAGCTGGATTTGAGATCGCTCTTTTGAGAGACGCTTGTGTTGTCGGCACTGGCCGGGTAACTGAAGGTTAGCGAAAGGAGAATGGCCATCCCCAGGGAAACATGTTTGCCTAACTTTTTGTGCTTCAACAAAATTCATCCGCTCCTTTGACTTGGTTTCAGCAATTCGTAGCATCCTCCAGAGAGAACATCTGCGATCTGGTTGCTTGCAAGTCATGCCTTACCGGAATGAGAGTTGGCGAACAATCACCTCCAAGCAGGGACGGGGCAAGGAATTCGTTAGACGGAGCATATCCCTATGAAATTTTAGTAGAGTAAGCGATAATGATGATAGTATAATATTGTAAAATAATATATACAAGAACAATTGTGTAAATATATACAATAAAATAAAAAAATGGTATGCAAGCACTACAAAAAAGCGCCCAAGAGATCGGAAACGGTCCCTTCGAGCGCTTGAATAGGTTCAATGTGTCTTTATTACCATACTTTCGACAGCTTATTCACCGATATTTCGGCAGCCAATCGCCATGAGCCTCGATCAGATCGTCCGCATAGCGCCATTTTCGTGTGGAGAGATGTAAATCGTCTTATTTCTTTTCAGCTACCCACATCAAAATTTGCAGAACCGTGATCAGCACGAATGCGACCAGCGCCAGAAACGGAATCGTCACAAACCCGAACCAATCGATATAGTCCAAGTCGCACGGAACCAAGCCGCACGCGGCTGCTCCGGTCTTGAACCAGTCGGTCTTCTGCATGAGGAAATGGTATAACGAAATGCCCCCGCCCCAAATGGACAGCGGCAGAACATACAGGTACATATGTCGTTCTTTGCGGACGGCTGCGATGCCCAATATAATCACGAGCGGATACATCAGGATGCGCTGGTACCAGCACAGCTTGCATGGGGTAAACTGCATAATCTCCGAAAAATACAGGCTCCCCAGCGTAGCCGTGAGCGCCACAACCCATGACAGATGGTGCCCGTTCTCCCGAATGGTCTGTTTCCAATTCAATCGTCCATCTCTCCCTTCATTTTGTCTACATCATATCAAAACTGACGGAGGTGTACCATTACATGGCTCACATCTATCACGAGGCGGCGTTTAACCCTCACCCCGGCAAAGTGCTATTCGCAGACCACGCCCGGTCCGCAGCGCAGCACAAGGTCGGACCGCAGGCTTGGAGTATCATTTGGTGCATACGGTAGTTTCGGGCCGGGGGGGAATTTTCGCCGCCTGCCTAGCGATCCCAAACGAAAATAAGCGGACAGCCGCTTTCACAGTCGAAGGCGCTGCCCGCTTATATTTTATTTTCCATGTATATTAAAACAACACGCCCTTACACCGAGAAGCTGTACGCCACCTCTTCCGCTTCGTGCCGGACCAGTCCGGTCCATTGCTCCCGCGGGACAAGATCGACGACGGCTTTGACGGCGATCCGGCCGAAATCCAGCTGCGGCACCTGCTCAAGCGTCAGCCGGTCGGTCATCAGCCTGCCCAGCAGGCCGGGAAAGCGGGCTTCCATCTGCTTCAACCGGTACAGCCCGGTTTCAAAGTCCTTGCGCGACGCGTTCACCGAGCCAAGCACGCATTTGTTCTCCAGCACCAGCTCCTGGTTAATCTGATCGGAGGAAATCCGAATGCTCCGGTTGCCCGGGGTCACGCCGAGGAGCGCCAGCACGCCGTTTGGCCCCATGGCGGCCATCGCGTCAAACGCGAGCGGGCTGTAGCCTGTGCATTCGAAGATGAGGTCTGCGCGCCGGCCGTTTCGCTGCAGGAACGCTCCCAACGCGGATATGGCAGGAGCGCTCCCGGACCCCGCCGGGGCGGCTGCTTCGTCTTCCGCCTGCGCGTACATCGCTCCGCAGGCCCGCACGAGCTCGGCCCCGATCGAATCGTCCGGCGACTTGGACCATACCACGGTATCCAGACCCAGACACCGGCACGTTAGCGCAGCAAGCAGCCCAAGCGGTCCCGAGCCGAGCACTACAGCCGTCCTCGGCTGCCAGACAAGCCGCTGCTGAATGCGCTGCACCTCGTTCCACACTTTCTCGACAATGCTCTGCGGCTCGGCCAAGATCCCGAAGGCAAGACTTCCCGCGGGCACCTTGACCAAATATCTCGTGTCCTCGACATAATAGTCCGACAAATACCCGTGTGCGCCGCGGATGCCGCGTTCCGTATACTGCCCCGTTTCGCAGAAGTCCTGCTGCCCGTTGCGGCAGTTGACGCATCCCGGGTCCGCGCACGGCCTGCGCACCAAGGCGCAGACCGCGTCTCCCGGCACGAATCCCGTGGCCGGGTCCGCTTCTTCCACGACGCCGAGCGATTCGTGCCCGATCGTCAGCGACGTTTCGCCCGCCGGCGGCACGCCGTACTTTTCGCTCATGATCTCGCGGTCCGTCCCGTCAAGGCCGATGCAGAGCACGCGGACGAGCACGTCCGTCTTCGTCTGCCGCACGGGACGCTCAATCTCGACCAGCTCCAGCTTCGGCTGCCCCACTCCGGCTTCCGCTCCGCCCGCAGGCGTCAGGCCGGTTAAGCGCACCGCCTTCATCGCTTCTCTCCTGTCGCATGGAGCAGCTTCGCGTCGCTCTGATCCTCGCGGCCGCGTTCCCGGTGCCGGAACAGCTTCAGCTTCGACAAGTATTCCTGCACCACCTTGACGAACGTCGCATGGGACCAGGTCAGCGGCGAAACGGACATCGGCTCGCCGCTGAACGGATGCACCTGCTCGGCCAAAATCCCCGAAGGCAGCGCATGGCTCATCGTCCATCGCAGCAAATCCGCCGCCTCCTTCAGCTCCTCTTCGCCCTTCGCCGTGGCAATCACGTATTCCGCATACCAGAGCGTGCAAATAAACCACGGATTGCCCGGCACCTTGGTGACATCCTTCGTCACCTGATGATAATAATCGTTGGAATACCGGGCGAGCCCTCCCACGTCCGTCTGCACCCAAAGCTGCTGACGGATCGCTTTCATGGTAGAAACGACCCGCGGATCGTCCGGCGCAAACATCCCGAAGTCGAATATTGCGTACATGCTCGCATCCAGCGTCAAATCCGGCTCGTACGCCTGCTTCTCGTCATTCCAATAGAGCGAACGAATAAACCGCTGCTCCTGCTCGGAATAAAGCGAGTGCTCCACCGCCTGCTTTACGTTGCCCGCCTTATCCCGGTAGTGCAGCGCCCTCAGTTTATCCCCGAAATGCTCGGCGAAGCCCGCAGCGGCAAGCAACCCCGCATAGACGCTCGCGACCGTGAACAAATGCACGCCGTAGCGTTCTTCCCACAGGTCGTACGAGGGCAGCGGCAATCCGGAAGCATCGGTATAACGCGCCATAAAATCGGCCGCAGGCAGGACGAGATTGTCGTAGTCGTCGCGCGCTTCGTCCAGCGTCCGGGCCAGCCGGTGATGATGCCACAGCGCGAACAGCACAAGCGCCGTCTCGTCCTCCTGGATGGCAAGCTGCTTCTCACCGCGGGCATTGACCCACGGGTGCCAGCTCGAACCGACGGAGCCGTCCGGGTTGTACTTGTGGAGCAAGTAGCCGTCCTCCGACAATCCCCGCTTGCAAAACTGGAAAAATCGTTTCGTCAGCGCATGATAACCGCTTCGGTCAAGCGCATGCGCAATCAGCGCGCCGTCCCGCGGCCACATATACGAGTACGTGTCGCGCGCAAACTTCAAAATGTCCGAATCGTTGGCGGCCAAAATGGCCCCCCGGTTGTCCGTGTTCGTGCGGACCACGAGCAGACTCCGCTTGTAGAAGGAAGCCATGTCCGGCTCAAGCAGCTTCAAATCGTGCCGGTCGTGTCCGAGCCACTGTCCCCAGT
This sequence comes from Paenibacillus sp. MZ04-78.2, assembly GCF_024213375.1. GTDB lineage: Bacteria > Bacillota > Bacilli > Paenibacillales > NBRC-103111 > Paenibacillus_G. Next base: position 108,559 of record NZ_JANAVJ010000002.1, read on the forward strand.
AATTGTATGTGCGTTGCAGCAGCGCATGCGGCGTAGCCGACCGGACCGTGCGCTCCAGCTTGCGGATTTCCTGATCGCCCCGGGCGAAGCAAATCCAGAACCAAGCCTCCTTCGCCCCCTTGGCCGGTACGCGCAAGGCCAGCTCGACCGTTCCGTCAACCGATCCTTGCGCAATCGGATTGCCGCCGAGCCGCCCGTCTTCCGCATCCCGCCATGTTCCTTCGAGCCGGTTCATTTCCTTTTGCCCGGTTGCGTACGAAGTAACCCCTGCCTCCTTCTGATCCTGCCTCTGGCACGACAACGATAAGTACCGATGCCCCTTGTAAAAGACAAGCGATCTCAGTTCCGGGTCGTAGTATACCGTATCGCCCACGCCGTTGCCGTACATATGCAGATCCAGATGGAAATACAGCTTCACCTCGCGTTCCAGGTCCCAGTCGTTTTCCACGACCACCTTGCGGATGAATACATTCTCCTGCACGTCCACGCCGTCGCGGAGCTGCAGCTTGAGGCCGAGCCGCTCGTGCGTGCAGGCGACGTTCGTAATCATGGTGTCGTTCAAATAGCCGGACTGCTTCTTCAGCTCCGGATGGTCGATCCAGAAAAAATCTTCCGCCGTCCACACGCCAAAATGCGATAAATGATCGAGCGCTTGATTCTCCTGACCCACATAAGGGAAATAAACATCACGAACATTGTAATGGACGTCAAAATTAATAAGCACATTGCCGTTGCCTATAGGCAAATCACGGGCCATAACGTCTTCATCCCCTTCCTACTCATCCTAATTTTCCCCATGAGTGGAAGGAATTTATGCATTCGACATAAAAACCCTTCGCATCCTTGGTATATTATGGTATACTAAGGTAAATACATGAAAAGGCCGACCTGTAAAGGCCAGCCTTTGGTATGAAAATGGTTATGGGCAGGTGCCGCTTATTTGCGTTTTCTTCCGTGTTTCACTAAGGTCATGCGACGGGTGTGGCGCAGCCAGGAGTAATAAGCTTTCAGATCACGAAGTTGAATATCCTGAGACACGCGGCCCAAGAACGTAACGACAATCATTTTATGAAGAGGATTGCCTGCGATATCGGTTTCATCCTTCAATTCGATAAACTCGGCGACCATCACAAGGTCCTCGTCAATCAGGTAAACGTCTTTTTCATTTGCATAATAAGGTTGGACTTTACAGTTTTTCAGTCTTTCCCACAAAAAGGAGCAAATATGCCCAATTCCGCCCTGCTCGTTCTCCACCCGCTCCGACCATCGGCTGAGCGCATGGCTGGTAATGACAATATCTGCTACTTTATAACCATTAAATTCAATAAAGTAAGGTTCGTAGGTGCTCCAACGGTTCATAACTTTGTCTCTCATTACAATCCCACCCCCTTTTGTAACGCTAAAAAAGTGTACTACTTCTAATGTAGTATTCGTATTACATAGAGTCAAGAGGCAGACATATCATATAAACGCTTTTTTAGAAATTGCTATTTCCTTTCATACGTTTGTCCATTACAATAGTTTCAGAGAGGAGTGACCAGGTTTGGGACAACCTATTCCCGATTTCGGAAAATTTCTTGAGGGGCTTCGAGGCTCGATGTCTTTGCGTGAAGCGGCTCGCAAAAGCGGTCTTTCCCATGCCTACATCCGAGATCTTGAGCTTGAGCGAAACCGTTCCACCAATGACAAAATAACCCCGTCGCCAGATACGCTTCAGAAGCTGTCGGCTGCATACGGCTACCCCTATACCGATTTGATGATTAAGGCAGGACATCTGATGAGCAGTCATATTTCTTCGTCTTTCGCCCCCAAGCGAAACGAGGATATAGACCTGTCGAGCGTCTACTTCATTGAGATCGGCATGAATGAAATTACTTATTATCAGAAAGGAGCGACAATGACGAGGAGCATTGAGTCGCTGCTTGATTTCAGCAGCTTTTTGGACCGATTGGAAGAGAACGATTTCAAGAAGATGGACACCGATCTTTACGTCAATTTCAATCACATCCGCAAATATGACGAACGGCGCGGCCGGCTTTATTTTGATGAAAACGGCGAGGACCCGCACGTCACCATCTCAGCAATCCGCCAACGGAAATACCACGAACATCTTCTGCGCAAAGTGGCGATCAACACCAAAAAAAGTCTGGAATTTTCCTTCAGTAAAAGCAGTAAACCGGCAGCTTTCTCCTCCGTGGAGAAGAACGTCTAGTTGCGTCCCGCACTATTGTGTCTATCACCGCCCGCGAGCGCGAACGACTGCCGCGGGCTATTTTTGTATCCGATTGTGCCAGCAGGAGCGTGAGTGAATAGCTGTTAGTATTATTCTATGCTTCCGGCTCCTGTTTAGAATGCGTTTGCTGAGAGTGTTCATAGTTTTTTAGCCGCTCGCGGCTTGGAGCGAATGAGCTGCCCGAAATGATCCAGATTCATAGCAAGCCGCCCTCCTTATCCGCTCCAATCATCCACAGATTGCTGCAGTACGATTTGGTGATCCAGTCCAGCTTGGCATACGTCTCTTGGGAGATATGATGGCTTCGCGCGCCGGTCATGGATCGGATCTTCAGTCCGCAGTCCAAGAGCAGCCGATGCAGTTCGACCGGCATCAGCATATTGTAATTGGTCGGCTCGCCCCGCAAACGCTTCAACGCTTCTTCATGAGGCAAATTGCCGGGACCCAGACAAGCGATGACTATTCCGCCTCCCGGCTTGATTACCCGGGCCATTTCACGGATCATCCCGTACGGATTCCTCACCCACTCCACCACCGTGCAGCAGAAGACATAGTCGAAAGTCTCGTCTTCCTCGGGAATCGGGTCGCAATCTGATACATACGCCTCGACCTGCCTTGCCTTGGCGCTCTCGACCATGGCCTGAGAAATGTCGATGCCTTTCGCGAGAAAGCCCATCTCATTCAAGCGCTTCGTACTGATCCCCGGCCCGCAGCCGACATCAAGCACGCGCCGCCTTCCATCCCGGACCGCAAATTTCGCAAAATACTTCAGCAGCAAGCTTCGACTGCCGTTGTCCCACAAGTCCTCATTCGAAAAGAAGGCGCTGAATTCGCCCCACCATGCTCCGCTATATACGTCAACCGTCATTAGGCGTATCCTCTCTTTATCCCAGAACATCGCTCCATCGCGCTTCGGACCGAGCCGTTCCTATGCCAAAACATGGCACAAATTCGCTTGAAGTTCAGCACGGACTCTTGTACACTGTAGCTTTAGAGCAAAAAAAGCCTGCTTTGGTTGCGCGCAGTCCTCTGTCTCTTACACTACCAAAGTCAAGGCTTCTTTGCCATTATGGCTCTTGTTGAAAAGCAGGAAAAAATTGAATTGATATGGCGTAAGCGGTTGTTAGTCGCTTTCATATTGAAACTTTCATTTTATTAGCTCAGAAAAGTTCTTAGAGGAAGTGTATCATGGAGCACATTGGTCTGTTTTCTATTTTATGCTGGATCGTTTCCTCGCTTACTTTTTAGTTGGAATGATTCTTTGGTTCGTTTACAAAAAGGCAGGCAATCTATTGCCGGCAATGCTAGCTCATGCCTCATTAAACTATATTTCCATTATAGTACGCACATTAAATAGGTAAATTGCAAAAGCATAACAGTTAAAATTCGCCAATTTTCGACAAAAATTTTCTTGTGTACTTATTATGTGTATATTAAACTTATCTAGAAGCAAAACGATTCTAAAGTTTTCCAAACGATTTTGTTATGTTATAGGACTTTTTTACCATATGTGATAAATTGTAAGAACTATCTAACAACTAGTTTTTTAAAGGGGTCCCTCATGGTTACTTTTCTTGTAAAAACGGTGTTTACGACTATTGAATTTTTCGCAATGGTGTTGTTGGTTTTATCCGCTTTCCGTATATACTTTCGATATGCACTACATAAAGTATTTTTTATCGCTTTAATTCTATCATTAGTTTCGTTTTATGTACGTGATTTTCTGGAACAATTTAACTATGCTTTTTTGTCTATATTTGTAATCGAAATCGTGCTGCTAACCTTATTTTTTAGACTTCCTATTCTTTTTTCATTTTTCATGTGCATCATTGCCAATCTTGTAACAGCCTTTTTCGAAGGTCTTGTCGTTGCTATAGGTATACAGATGAATTTAACGTCAGTGCAATTAATACAGACCAATCTAGTTCACTCTGTTACTTGGCTATTAGTTGTTACAGCCCTTCAAGTGTTGCTAATCCTTTTTTTGCAACGCTATAAAATAGGTTTTCACTTCACAATAAATGATTCGATGAAAAAATACAATTTTTGGTTGTCAGCTATACTTAGCTTAAGCGTATTCGCACTTCAGGTGCAAACTTTAATGTTCGGAGAATCTAAATACCATATTGCAATTCCAATCGTATTGGCAATTATTTTTCTTATTGGTATCGTGCTTTCGTATAAACATAATCAAAAACTATGGAAAGCAAGAAGAGAAAGGCTGTCCAAGAGATGAATCCTATTGATTCAATGGCAACATACTTGGCAAAAGTTATACGTGAGCATAATAAACATGCCGGATCAGAAATAGCTTTAAAATACGCGTTGAGTTTAACAATCAATACGAGTCTTGCTATAACCTTTTCCTTGTTAGTATCCCTTTTTACAAATCGTTTCGAAGAAACGCTTATTGGTATATGTGTATTTTTGTTGATTCGTTATGTTAGCGGAGGAGTTCATTTATCTAATTCGCTGGCTTGCTGTATTACTTCAATTTTTATTTTTACAACTATCGCCAATGTACCATCTGAGTATACAGAAATATCCATGTATCTTAATACTATTTCCTTTATGATCTTGCTGTTTACAGCCCCTAACAATATTAAAGATGTCAGCCGAATTCCTCAAAAGTTTTACCCTTTATTAAAAATAATCACATTACTAATCATATCCAGCAACTTTTTTATCAAATCTACAGTCTTTACTGCCGCTTTCATAATACAAGCAGTTTTAACAACAAGATATTCATACAAAATTATTAATTATTTTGAGAGGAGACTACCCCATTGAAAAAAAAATTAGCTATTATCGCAAACTCAATACTAATGGCTCTGGCCGCTTTTTTTGTTGAAACAAATTCATTAACTCTCAACCGCCCAGAAACACCGGAAGAACTTCTTAATAAATAACGCCTTAGCTTTCTGGGCTGGTAGTCCGCAGGTCTGCCAGCCTTATCCATGCCCGTCGACTTCCGTATAGGCCGGTTTATTTCTCCCCCTCGAGCCACGCACCCTCCCCGCTGATAACACCCCTAAATTTTCCGAAAAGATTATTTGAGCGCATCGTCAAAGAAACGGACGATTACCGTAATTTTCCTCATGCAACCTTTTTCGCTATATTTCGTTTATAAAAGAGGATGGAGTCTAACCATGCCATGGAAAGGATTTGAATTATGTCCGCACCGATGCCCGGCAGTCCTCGTACTCAGAAGACCACTGCCGCTGCTGCAAAGAAAAAAAAGAAGCCGGTCAAAAAAAAGAAGCGGCGTTCTTCCGCCTTGGCTTCAATTGCACTCTATACGCTCTTTTTCCTATGTTTGTTTGGAAGCGTGTTCAGCTTGTGGTTTTTTCTAACGGAAACCGGCACGAATTTGCGCATGATGATGGCCGATACGATTATTTCGACACAGCACCGCCATTGGGCGAAATACCTTATCGGCGAGGAAGAACTCAAAAAACGGGTTGATCGGTACTGGGCGCAGTTCGACACGTATTCCGAAATCAAGGATAAGGACCTTGTGCGCGTAGATCATAAACCGGCGACAAAAGTTGTCGAAAAAAAGCCTCCGGTTGAGATAGAAGACATTGCGGGGAAAAATTTTAAAGGCAAGCTGCTGATCGTGAACGATCCGAAAACGCTGCGTATCGCCGTTCCGGGCACACGCGGCAAGGGAGAAAAGGTTTCCTCGATGGTTAAACGACTAGGGGCCATTGTCGGCGTCAATGCGGGTGGGTTCGTCGATCCGGAATGGAAAGGCAACGGCTTTCAGCCGACCGGCCTTGTCATGTCGGGAGGGAAGATATTCTATAACGATGGCGGTATGAACACGCGTAATCACATCGTTGCCATCGATAAAGAAGGTAAGCTAATCGCGGGCAAATATACGCCGAACGAGCTGGTCAAGATGGGCGTTCAGGAAGCGGTCACTTTCGCTCCGAAGTTTATCGTCAACGGCGTGGGCATGATCAAAAATCAGGCCGACGGCTGGGGGATCGCCCCCCGCACCTCGATGGCGCAAAAAGCCGACGGCACCATCATGTTCGCCATCATCGACGGACGCCAGCCGGGATACAGCATTGGGGCGACGTTGTACGATATCCAGAAAATTTTTCTGGAGCACGGCGCGGTCACAGCGGCCAATCTGGACGGCGGCTCCTCGACCATACTGGTCAAGGACAACCAGATCTTGAACAAGCCTTCCAGCGAATTCGGCGAACGGTTTTTGCCCACCGCCTGGCTGGTGTTCGAAGACCCGGCCAAAGCGAATATCAAGAACATTTGGGAAGGACTCGATCCAAGCAAGATCGATCCATCCAAATGGTAATCAACCGCCAAAAACTAAACGGGATCTCGGCCATGTCGCCGAAGATCCCGTTTTTTTTGCAAGTCAAGCTTCAGTGCTCCTCGCGTTCAACCGTCGTAGCTGCGATAGACGCTTCGGCTGCGGCTACATCGTCTGTGCCGTTTTCCGATTTGCCGCTGCGCCACGATTTCATTTCCTGATTCACTTGAACAGCCGCCTGCTTCGCTTTCCCCGCCATCTCCGACGTCGTGCGTCCGATGCTTTCCGCCGCAGTCTGCGCTTTATCCGATGCGGCGGAGACGATCCGCTTCGATTTTTCCGCAACATCGCCTGCGATTTGCTGCGTCTTCTCACTCACCTGATGATAGCCCTCTTTCAAGTCGGCGCGCAGCTCGCGTCCGGATTTAGGCGCAAACAGTAGAGCTGTCACCGCGCCAAGCACACCGCCGATTACGGCTCCGACGAGCAAATCCTTATTTCTTTTTTCCGCTGCCATCGTTCTTCACTCCTTTGATTTCATGGGTCTGGAAGCTTGCAGGCGATGCCAGAGCTGCAGGCCGGCGGCTGTCAGCTCCACCAGGTCATTTGCGGTATCCCGATGGCTATGTAACGCTTTGCGCGCCTCAAGTGCCGTGCTCTCGATGGAGAGCGACACGGATTTCACGATCCGGGATACCCGCTGTACCGCTTCTCCCGTCTCCTCCGCCGCCGCAAACCAAGCATCGACCGCTTGCATTTTGCCTTGCAGGTCCTGCATGACCTCGGTCGACACCCGAAGCAAGCTTTCCGTGCTCTCCGCTGTTTGCTGCACTTGCTGCTGCATCGTGTCAAGTGCGGTCTCGGTATGCCTCAGAGCACGAATCGCCAAATACGCAAAGCGTATAGCCAACCCGATGAGCACCAGAAAAGCAAAAATGCAGACTGCCGCTCCCCATTGCCACCACATGGCCTTCACCTCCGTCATCCCAGCCGCTTCTAGACGAATGCCTATGAGATAGTACAGTATAAGACGGAGGCGCCCATTTTGACACAACTTCCGAAAAAAAGAACGAGGAGCTTGCCAAAAAAGGCAGAAAAAAAGCCCGGTTGCCCAGGCTTTAAAGTTCGGCTTAAAACAGCCGCTTCAGCTCTTGCTCGATTCGCTGCACGGCTTCGTCCGTATGACGGACGCGGAGTCGGATCGGCTCCGTGGTATAACGTTCTTCCGCATGCTCGTAGCGCGGATCGTAGTAATATTCGAGCAGCAGCCTCGCGGCTTCCTCGAATTCATGGTCCAGCAGATGCCGCTCGATTTGCGCGGCAACCGGCGTATGAAGCCGACGGCGAATTTGCCGAAAAGCGGCGAGGCAGGCGTCTGCGTGCTCCTGCGGCCGATATTCCTGCACGATATGCCGTATCCGTTCTTCCAATGGTACCTCGATCCGGATCGGGATGCCGCTTGTTTTGGCTTCCGCCAAAAAGTTGGGCATCACCGCCCTTTCACAACCAAAACAAGATGATAATACAAATAGAACACCGAGTGATTATTGTTGTCTAATCTCATTGATATAAAAGCCTTTCTTTTATAAAAGACTGGTTATATCTCATCATAGAAAATGTGGCAATAAAAAAGATTTTAGGCTTCGCCTACCGAAATTCATCACCCACTTTCATCAAGCTTCGCAAGATTTAGAAGTGGGAGACTTCTTTCGGAGGGAAGTTACAGGTATAATGAAGTCAATGAAATGGCCGCTTATCCCTGCGCAACGGGATAAAAGCAAGTCATGACGGGAGGATGCAGCGGATGAATCGGGAACAAGGATTGCAGTTGATCGAGAAAGTGAAGATCGTCGCCATTGTGCGCGGCGTGGAGGAACGGCATATCGAGGGATTAGCGGATGCGCTGGACAGCGGCGGGGTGCCGGTCATGGAAGTAACATTGAATACGCCGGGAGCGCTTGGCATGATCGAACGGCTTCAAGCCCGGTTCGGGGAACGGATGTACATCGGCGCAGGCACCGTCGTAGACGTGAACGACGCGCAGAAAGCGCTGGACGCCGGGGCGTCGTACTTGGTCACCCCGAACACGGACGAGCAGGTGATCCGTTACGCCGTGGAGCGCGGCGCTCCGATCTTTCCGGGGGCGATGACGCCGACGGAAGTTGTGAAAGCATGGAAAGCCGGGGCGACGGCGGTGAAAATATTTCCGGGCGCCAGCCTCGGAATCGGCTATATCAAGGAATTGATGGGCCCGCTGAATCACATCCCCATGATGGCGGTCGGCGGCGTGAACGAAGATAACATCGCCGAGTTTATGAAGATCGGCTGCTACGGGGTCGGCATCGGCGGCTCGCTCGTGAACCTGAAGGAAATCGCTGCCGGAAACTTTGGTTGGGTGCGGGATAAAGCGGCCCGGCTCGTAGAGCGGTCCAGAGGCTGAATCACGCAGGAAGCCAAAAAGGAGCTACATACTCTAAAAAAAGGCGGCTCTCCGTATCATGGAGGCCGCCTGTTTACGTATTTATGCTTTCAACACGTCATGGTCGACATAACGTTCGCCGTTCAGCTCGCTGATCAAATTGATCGCAACCTTGGCCCCGTCGCCTGCGGTAATGATCGTATGCACGCTCACGCCAGCCGCGGTCCCGGCCGCCCAAATGCCCGGCACGTTCGTCTTGCCCTCTGGGGTGGCGTCAACGACCGTCTTGATCCGCGGCTCGGTTCCCGGCTTCGTATTCACGCCGATCTGCTGCGCCAGCTCGGCGTTCAGCCCCGTGGCGAGTATGACATGCTTCGCTTCGTAGCTCCCGTTCTCCGTCTCCAAGCGGAATCCTTCGCCTTCTTTCACAACGGCGACGACTTTGCCTTGTACCAGCTCGGCTCCGAACTTGGCCGCCTGTTTCTTCCCGATCTCCACCAGGTCCGGCCCGGTAATCTCGGTGACACCGTAGTGATTTTCCACCCAAGCGCGTTTCGTAATGCTCTGATCGCTGTCAATCACCAGCGTCTTCTTGCCCGCCTTCGCCGTGAAAAGAGCAGCGCTTGCTCCTGCAGGTCCTGCTCCGATAATCGCTACATCGTAAGACATGATTCATCCTCCCTCTCCAGAAAGTCAAAAAGTCGAACGTACGAATGGATGCGTATTCGCCGACCTTTTTCCATTATCGTCCATTCGATTCGGACTTGTCAAATGATGTGCCGGAGGCTTCCGCGCCTTGAGCTTCAGCTTCTTCCAACGGCAACCGGACCGTGACCGTCGTCCCTTCTCCTTCGGCCGAAATCAGCCGAATCGCCCCTTGATGCAAGTCGACGATTTCCCGGCAGATGGCAAGTCCGATGCCGGTTCCTTCCGCTTTCGGGTCCGCCTGATAGAACTTCGTTTCGACCTTCCTCAGATGCTCGGCCGATATCCCGATACCATTATCCGCAATCCGCACGACGGCGTCCCGGTCCTCCCGCTCCAGCGAAATCGTTATGCGTCCGCCCGGTCCGGTAAATTTGATCGCGTTATCGATCAAATTGAGGTAAACCTGCTTCAGCCGATTCGCGTCCCCGATGACCGCCACAGGCTCGGAAGGTACGCTTAAGCGGAGGTCGATCCGCTTTTGCTCCGTCTTGGAGCGCATTTGCAGCACCACCTCCCCCAGCAGTTCGTTCATCAGTACCCGGGCGAGATCGAGGGTAATGCTTTTCTGATGCAGTCTGGAGAAGTCAAGCAACTCCTCGACGAGGCCGATCAAGCGGTCGGTTTCCTTCGCGATTATGCCGAGCCCGAGCCGCGTCTCCTCCTTGTCCTCCATACCGCCTGTCAGAATCGTTTCGCTCCACCCCTTAATGCTGCTCAGCGGCGTCCGAATCTCGTGTGAAATGGAAGAAATAAAATCGTTCTTAAGCGACTCGCTGCGCTCAATCTCCCGAGCCATATAATTCAGCGTCCCCGCCAGCTCGCCGATCTCGTTGTCGTACGCTTCGTTCACCCGCACATCGAACCGGCCTTTGGCCATCTCTGCGGATGCGGCCGTCATCCGTTTGATCGGCCGGACGATCGAATTGGCGAAGGGAAGGCTGACCAACAGCACCAGCAGCAGCACGACACCGCCGACGCCGGCCGATACCGCGTAGATTGTACGCAGTACCCGGTCAACCTCCGTCAAGGAAGTGACATACCGGATCACCGCCAGCGTCTGTCCTTTATAGACGAGTGGGTTGGAGACGGCCATCACGCGCTCGTTGGTCACTTCTTGATTCCCGGTCCACACCCCCGTCCGGCCTGCCCAAGCCTCCTTTACATCGCTTGTCCGAATGCGCTCCCGTACGGCAAAGCCGCTGGACGCTGCCAGCACCGTGCCGTTACGGTCTACAATTTCCAGCTCCGCCGTTTCATAAGCGAAATACTGCACCATCCGGTTCAAATGCTGGCTCAAGTTATTGTAAAACAAGTCCCCCGTAAAATTGGCGTAAAAGTTCCTCGAGACGACGGCATGGTTGGTCAGCACATTGGCGATGCCGTTATAATAAAACTGGCGGACGGCAAAGAAGAAGACGCCTTCCATCAGAAGGAGCGTCAGCAGAACAATCCCCAAAAAGCGTATGACAACCTGCAGCCTCAGACTTCTCCTCAGCTTCATGTCGAGGTGTCCCGCCCCTGCCAGCGGTAGCCGAAGCCCCATACCGTCTCGATAAATTTCGGAGCGGACGGGTCCTCCTCTACCTTTTGACGGAGCCTGCGAATATTGACATCGACGATTTTCGGATCTCCGATATATTGGACGCCCCAGATCTCATCGAGCAGATCGTTTCGGCTCAGCGGCGAGCCTTCTTTTTCGATCAAGCGCCGGATCAAAGCAAACTCGGTCGGGGTCAGGTCGATCCGTTCTCCGTTTTTGCGGAGCTCGACTTTCTCCAGATGAATATCGAACGGGCCGGAGCGCAGCGCGCCTCTGTCCTCTCCGCTCACCGGCTGGCTGCGAACACGACGCAGCAGCGATCCGATGCGCGCCATCAGCTCCCCCGGACTGAACGGCTTGCCGATATGATCGTCCGCTCCGAGCGACAGTCCCATCACCTTGTCCTGTTCCTGCACCTTGGCGGTCAGGAAGATGATGCCGATCCGCTCGTTAAATTCCCGCACCCGCCGACAAACCTCGAAGCCGTCGATTCCCGGCACCATGACGTCGAGAAGCGCAATATCGAAGCTGTCGTCCTGCTTCAGCAGCGCCAGCGCCTCGTCTCCGGTAACCGCCTCCGTAATGTCGTACCCCTGCCGTTTCAGATTGACGACGACAAAGCTGCGGATCGAAGCCTCGTCTTCCAGAATAAGTATTTTACTCATGCGTCTGGCTCCCCCCTTCGGCTCTTGCTTCCGATAACAAGCGGAAAAAGCTTCGATAAACCGCCCCGTTCGCGTCAATGGCGTACACTTGATCCATCGTCCGGCTCAACACGGCCCACGACTTAGGGTCATCCGTCCATTCCGCCTGCGGAAATACCCGGATCTCGGCCAGCAGCTTCCCATCCCCGGTATTCAAGAAGCGGACGGAGGCCCCCGATTTCTTCAGCGTAAACCGCTCTTTCCACTCCGGCGGAATGTCAAAGGTATACCCGTATTCCCCGTTGAAGTAACGTTCCAGCACCTTCGTAAGCCCTCGTCCGCCGTCCCATTTGGCAAAGGTCTCGATCCAAGGGATGTCGACCATCGCCTCATTCTCGTAGCCCGGCGGCTCGTACATGCCGGATATTTCGATGATGCCATCGCCGTCGGCGTCTTCGCTGTTGCCCGAGTAAGCTTTGTAAGTCGTTTGAGGATTAAACGCCCGTTTGAGCTTCCCTCCCTCGTACACAAGCAGTTCGGTATGCGAGGAATGAGCGCCCACTGAAGCATCGAGCACAACGCCCCGCTTGTCCGCCGACACCCGCCCTCCGAGGACGTTATAATAATCGTTCACGCTCGAATCCAAACGGACGCTTCCCAGCTTGCGAAGCTCGTTTTCATATTGATAGAGGGTTGCGTTGGACGATACTCCCCTGTCGTGGACAATGACCGTTACATCTTTCTTGCCGTCTCCGTTCAGATCGTCAATGACATAATCCGTATACGGCAGCTCCAGCTTCTTCATCATCCGTCCGGCCTCCCAGGAATAGACCGCCAAGCCTTTGGCAGATTCCGCTCCCGTCGAATAGCCCGCGATAACGTCCTTCCGGCCCTTCTGCACCACATCGTCAAATGTCAGCGAATCCAGCTCGAAGCCGGCGCCCTCGAACCGGTCAAGACGCTGCCACGAGTCGTTCTCCATTTTCCACATTTCGCCATGCAGCTGTTCCTTGTTTTTGATCTTGTAAAAGAACACTGCTTCCTTGTTGCCGTCACCGTCCAAATCGATCAGCGAAAACGCTCCCTTCTGCTCCGCCTTGCGAGGGCGGATCAACGCCGCGCCTTCCGGCAGCGACCGTTCAATCGTCAGCTTGAGCGCCTCCTGCTCGGCCGGGAGCTTGGGCAGCCGCATGTACGCCCCCGGCTGCCCCATGAAGTCGCAGCCCGTACAGCCTAAAACCAGCGCCAGCCAAGCCGCCGCTTTTCTCATCATCGTCATATGTCACTCCCCAAGCGGTGGTCCAAACGTCCGGGTTTCGTATTTTTCACATGATAGCCTTTCCTCTTGCAAAAATCAATCGACTGAGCCAGGATAAGTGTGATCCGGCTCATGTTAGGGTAAATAAGAGTACCTCTTATTTATTGTAATCGTTTGTCGAAAGAAGAAGGTAACAAAACGATGACAAAACAATTGGCGAATTTTTAATATTTTTGTAACCTTTTGCCCCATGTTTTGCGTTATTATGATAGACAGTGTTTTTGAAAGTGCATTAACAGGAGGTTGAATGATGGTTCCTTCCCGACAAAATCTAACGATCAAACCCCGCAAAACCTTGCGGAATGTTATTATAGGTCTTGCTCTGCTAGGCGTAGGCGCCGTTGCCTATGCCGGATTTTTGCTGCATCAAGCCGATAAAGCGCTCAAAAGTATGTCCGTGGCCCCCCCGGTCAAGACGACTCCGCAAGGATTAGGCAGCCTGATTGCTCCTGCGGAGAACTTCAAACCGATGACTTTCTTGCTGACAGGGATCGACAGCCGCAATGGCAGCGGCGGCACGCTGAACACCGATGTGCTCATGCTTGTTTCGCTGAATCCGGAGACCCGCTCCGCCACCGTCGTTTCCATCCCCCGCGATCTGGAGATGAAGCCGAAGGAGTTCGGCCTTTCCAGCCAAAAAGCGAACTACTATTTCGCATACTATTACATACAGAACAAAGACACCGCGATTCAGAAAACGAAAGAGCTGTACAGCAACATGTTCAACGTGCCGATCGATTATATGGCGGCGATCAATTTCGACGGCTTCCGCAATGTCGTCGACGAGCTCGACGGCATCGAAATAGACGTTGATATGGATATGCGTTACATTGACGAAGAAGACGGTACGAATATCAATCTGAAAAAAGGGCTTCAGACATTAAACGGCAAGCAAACGCTTGATTTCTTGCGCTACCGCAAATCCAACCGGGGCACCGACGAGTCCACGGATCTCGCCCGCAACCAGCGCCAGCAGGATGTGCTCGATAAGCTACTGAAAAAGATGACTTCGTTCAGCGGGATTACCCAATGGAGCGGATTGCTGAAAATTGCCGGAGAAAGCGTAAAAACAGATATCCCTGCCGATGAGCTACGCCGGTTTCTGCTTTCCTTCCAGAAGCTGAAGCCTGACCATATCGAGTTCATCCACCTGAACGGACGGTGGGACAGCCCTTTCATTGTCGTCAAAGAAGAAGAGCTTACCGCAGCGATCGCCTCTTTGCGGACACAGCGGGGCCTTTCGGCCGAAATCCCGAGGACTACCGTGACCGGTTCAACCTACAGCTTGTACAGCAAGCGCTTCGGAATCGATCCGGCTCCCGTGAAAATCAAGGAAAAAGAAACCAGCACAATGACCAAAAACAGCAGGTCCCGCTAACCGCGGCAGACCTGTTGTTTTTTTATTTTAAAACCTTCAGCAGCTCAGTTCGGACAGCGTTCCGTTGAACAAGTAACCACCTGAAAATTCGAATATGTGTTCCGGTACTAGACGAAATTAGTACTTAACCCTCTTCCCTTGCTCCCTTACAATTATTGTAACTAAGTACGGATAACGGATCGAAGGAGGAACGTTAGGCATGAGAGAGCGGCTGCGCAGGTTGCCGTCATTTTGGCCCGGAGCCTTGGTGGTTCTGGGCGTTTTGTTATATGGGCTCTGCTTTACGCTAGGGAAAGGGCCTCCGTCAGGTGCAGGCATGCTTGCCACTGCGGCAGGGGCAAGCTGGATCGCCTTCAAATGGCGGTCCAGGCTCCTCTTGAACGTATCGCTGCTCGGAGGATGGCCGGCGCTCCTGATTGTAAGCCCGGGCCCGGATGAAGGCTGGATGTTCTGGGCCGGGTTATTGGCATTGAATGTCGTCTATTTTACCCTCAGTCTTCGGCTCGATTGGAACGAGCTAAAATTCACCGCATTTGCAGGCACTTGGCTGTTGTATTTCCTATTTTACTTGAAGCTCCAGCCGGACGCCGCCGAAGGTTGGAGCCTTGCGTACCGTTATGCGCTTCTGCTTTATATTTTTTACATTGGCGCCTTGTCCGTCTCGATATGGAAAAAACGGACAGACGACGTTGCCGACCTGTTCTTGGGTATCGCGAATGCCGCCGTCTTCGGCTTCTGGGCGTTCGTCTTGTGGGAGCGGGTCGTGCCGATCGCCTACCCGATGCTGTTCATGGGAATGCTGTATGTCATCCTGGCCTGCCTTATTCGACGCTGGTTGCCTGAATTATCTACGATCGTCCTGATGAAGCTGTTCGGCGGGATGATGCTCATCCTCTTCGCATCGCTCCACTTTCTCAAGGAACGGAACTTGGAACCTGTCATCCATGTATTTTTGTGGCTTCCCGCCGCCATCGCCATGCTAGGACTCGGCACCGTAAAACGATGGGATGCGCTTCGCGGGGGAGCGGCCGTCGTCTGGCTGGGCGTCTTCGGCTACTGGCTATTTAGCACATGGAATGCGGCTGAGGCGGACCCGTTCGGCCATTCCTCCCCGTTCGGCCACGGGAATATGCCGGTTTGGGCGCTGCTGGCCGCCGTCGGGTTTTATTTGTCGGCCAAAGGCCGCTTCGAACGATTGCGGGAAGACGACAACCGGATGTTGTCCAACGGGTTTACCTTTCTCAGCCATCTGGCGGTCGGCGGAGGGCTTGCCTGCGGTACGTACAGCTTCTTCGCCTATTATGGGCTACCCCCGCGAATGAATCTGCAGCTTATCTTGTCAGCCGTCTGGGGCTTGTACGCGCTTGCACTGCTGCTGTGGGGCGCTTACCGGATGCGGAAGCCGCTTCAAGCCTTGGGCTCCTTGACGCTGATCTGTCTCGCTGTCAAAACGATACTGTTCGATTTATCCGGGAGTCCGGCGCTGGACAAGGTGATCGCATTTTTCCTGTTCGGGCTGCTGTCTGTCGGCATTACTTATACGACGAACCTGCGAGCGGCCCAAAACAAACGCCCCAAGCTCGAAAACGACGCGGCTCCCCCTTGCTGAAACGGCAAAAAACCATCTCTTGCGGAAGATTCCGGCAGAAGAGATGGTTTTTTTATGGGTTGGGCCGAATGGCATACGTGCATTTGCCGCCGCCTTTGGCAAGACACTCCGTCCGTTCCACCTCGGCTTCCGGGCCGAGCAGACGCTGAAACATCGCGAGCTCGCATTGGCAAGCATGGTTGTATTGATTGGCTACCTGAGAAATCGGGCAATTGTATTCCTTCAGCAGGTAACCGCCGTCCACCGTCGGCTCCAATTCGACCATGTAGCCGTTCGCATTCTGAATCTCAGCCAGCTCTTGGACGCGTCCGTCGAACGGCTTGTCTTTCATACGCTCCCCGTAGCGGTCGATCAGCCTCTCCTTGCGCCGCTCGAACAGCAGGTTCACGTTGCTTTCCCCCAGGGAAGCTTCGAGCTCCTCCAACAAGTCCAACGCGAGATGCTGATACTTTTTAGGAAATAAGTCGTCGGCATTCGTTGTCAGCGAATACAGATGCGAAGGTCGTCCCATCGCCTGCCGCACCAGCTTCGATTCGATCAAATTATCCCGCTCCAGCGTGTTCAAGTGCCGCCGCACCGCCATTTCCGTGATGCCTAGCTGCTTCGACATGTCCCCGACGCTGAGCGCCCCTTTGGTCTTGAGCATCGTGAGGATGACGCGCCGCGTCGATACGTCCGTTTCCTGGTTCATCCGGTCTCACCGTCCTTCTTGTATGCAGGCCGCCTGTTTTATTCTGGCGAAGCTATGCTGTACCGCATGATTGAACACTCCCACCACCTGCGCTAATGGCGCTGAGGTGGGGGATTCTTGCGAACAGAGAAGCATCCTTCTCTTCTTGAGCAAGCGATCCCTGCGGTTCCCGCAGTTCAGTTGGTCTTTGCCAACAAACGCAGTCCTTCTTGCAAGATGTTCATGCTGGCATTGTGGTCGCGGTCATGGTGCGTCCCGCATCCTGAACAGATCCACACTCGCAAGTTTAGATTTTTCACTTCGGGGTTGCGCGATTGGCATACATGACAAAGTTGACTGCTTGGATAGTTTTTGGCGACCATGCTGATCGTGCGACCATGCCACGTTGCTTTATATTCCAGCATCGTGCGAAGGGTTGACCAGCTTGCTTCAGCAATCGACTTTGCTAACTTGTGATTTTTCATTAGATTTCGAACCTGCAAATCTTCCAGGCAGATCGTTTGGTTTTCACGGACCCACTTGGTTGAGAGCTGATGTAGAAAGTCTTTCCGGGCGTTAGCGATTTGCTCATGCATGCGAGCGACTTTTTGCTTCGCTTTTCGATAGTTAGATCCACCTTTCAGTCGACGAGACAACGCTGGCAGCCCGTTTGCACAGGTCTGGTAAGACAAGCCTCTGCCTGTTTCTTGGAAGGTATCGTTCCATCTCGCAAGGAAGTGGTTAAAGACAAAGCGAGCGCATCCAAACATCTGATGGATCAGCGTCGTTTGCTCCTCTGTAGGGTAGATGCGAAAGCGAAAAGCTTTATGATACAACATGCGAGACTTATCTCCTTTGGTGATTCCACGACAATTACAGCACATATGTTCGCATTCGTATACAAGAGATGCTGATTCATCTCCCCCTTATTGAAGAAAGAGTCTTCTCAGCTTTAACGATAAAAACATTGTATACGAAATGAGACGATAAGTAAAATTAATATACTACTATGTATGTAAAATCCTAACCGAGGAAAAGGCTGGCGGAGAATACAATGGAGAAAAATAAGGGACCTGTCCTGATGCGGACGGTCCCTGGTCTGTAGCAGCGGCGCTATAGCATCTCTTTGCTGATAAATGCCGGTACGGCTTCGGCAAAAGCGCCCAGCGCCCCGGGCAGCTTCGCGATCATCGGATGCAGCCCGCTGCGCGGCAGCGTGTTGTACTCCTGCGTCAGCGGACGGCGCAGCTTCACAAGCTCCGTCAGAACGAGCGCAACGTCGGCCCCGAACACGCCTTCGCCGGCGAGGATCTCGACGATGTCCTCATAGCTGCTGGCGTCCCGCATCATGAACGCGTCGATCAGTAAGCTGCCCACGTCGGTCACCGTCTCAATCGCCAGATGAAACGTCCGCTCCTGCGCCAAATGCAGCAGCAGCTCCGAATCCGCTTCCTTTACGCCGCCTGCGGGGGCCGTCTTTCCCCGGGCTTCCCAAGCGGACTCCAAGGCAGCGCAAGCTTGCAGTAAATCCGGCACGAACGCCAGCCGGGCATCGATTTGTTCCTGATTGACATAATACATATCGCTTATCTCCGTTTCTTCTTTTTCCACTTGGACCACAGCACGATGGCGGGGAAAAAGGCAATGAGCACGACGATGAGCAAAATCGCCTGCATCAAGTATTCATAGCTCATGGTATCAGATGCTCCTTCGTCTGCTATTCGGCCGCGGCGCGCTCGCGCACGTACGCCCAATGGTTCGTCGGACCATGACCGGCGCCGATGCCGAGCGTATGCCGGATGGCAAGCGTAATAAATTGCTTGGCCGTATGGGCGGCCTCCAGCAGCGTCTTCCCCTTGGCAAGCTCCGCGCAGACGGCCGCGGAGAAGGTGCAGCCTGTCCCATGCGTATGACGCGTTTCGTACCGCTCGCCTGTCAGCAGGTGGAACGTCTCACCGTCATACAGCACGTCTGTCGGCTCGCCGCTGCGGTGGCCGCCTTTGACGATCGCGGCGCTTGCGCCGAATTCCTTAACGATGCGCCGCGCCGCCTCCTTCATGTCCTCTATCGTAGTGACCGAAAGGCCCGTAATAACCTCCGCCTCGGGAATATTGGGCGTCACCAGCGCGGCCAACGGCAGCAGCTTCTCGCGCAGCGCGTTTTGCGCATTGGCGGCGAGCAGGCTGGCTCCTCCTTTGGCGACCATCACCGGGTCCACGACAAGCCGCTTCTGCCCGTGCTTGCGGATGCATTCCGCAACCAGCTCGATAATTTCCGGCTGCGACAGCATGCCGGTTTTGGCCGCGTCCGCCCCGAGGTCGGACAGTACGGCGTCGATCTGCTTCTCGATTCCCTCCAGCGGGATATCGTAAATGCCGTGAACGCCCAACGTGTTCTGCGCGGTGATCGACGTGATCGCGGACATCCCGTACACGTCGAGCATTTGGAACGTTTTCAAATCCGCTTGAATCCCCGCTCCGCCTCCGCTGTCCGAGCCTGCAATGGTCAATGCTTTGAAAATCGTCATGCTGCTCCATCCTCCCGATTCGCTATACCTTCCATAAGTTTAGTCTTCTCCTTCCCGACCGTCAAGAAGCCCGGCAAGCCGCGGCCCCCGGTTCGTGATCATTTTATGACAAGTGAGACAAACGCTTTGACGCCGCGGAAGCGAACACGTTATGATGAAAATACATTTCAATGGAGAAAAGGAAGGTCCGATCCCGTATGTCCCGGAGAACCCATGCGCTGCATGTCATGACGACCGGCCGGCAGGAGCTGGAAGAGGTAGCCGCTATCGTGGCCCGCTGCCCGTTCGAGCTGGTCGACGCGCTGCACATCCGCGAAAAGCACCGCAGTGCCAGCGAACTGGTGCGCTGGCATGCACGGCTGAAGCCGCTGCTGCCGCACACGGCGGTCCTGCTGAACGACCGCCTGGATGCTGCGCTGGTCGCCCGGGCGGACGGCGTGCAGCTTACCGACGGCAGCTTGTCGCCGGCCGAGGCGCGGACCATCGTTCCGCGCGGTATGGCACTCGGCTGCTCCGTGCATTCGGCGGAGGAAGCGGCCGAAGCCGGACGGCAGGGAGCCGATTTCGCTCTCTTCGGCCATGTGTACACGACCGGTTCGAAGCCCGGCCTAAAGCCGCGCGGTCTGGCCGGACTGACGGAAGCGGTGCAAGCGTCGGACTTGCCCGTCTTAGCGATCGGGGGCATCGAGCCGCATCTTGTGGACGATGTCTTGTCCACCGGCGCGGCCGGCATCGCCGTGCTGTCCTCGGTGCTGATGCATGCGGACCCGGCGGGGCAAATCGCCGCATTCCGGGAAGCACTTGATCGGACGAAGCATACCCCAAGGAGAGGATTGTCATGAATACGGATTCAAGTCATACGGCCACCAAGCCGACCGTTATCATCGTCGGTGGCGGCATTATCGGCTGCAGCGCGGCCTATGAGCTCGGCAAGGCAGGCTTCGCCTGCACGCTGATCGAGAAGGGAGCGCTGAATCAGGAGGCGTCCACGGCCGCCGCAGGGATGCTGGGGGCGCAGTCCGAAACGCACCGGCCCGGCCCTTACTACGAGCTGTGCCGTCTGAGCCAGCAGCTGTACCGCGCTTGGACGGACGAGCTGGAGCAGGTCAGCGGCCTTACGGCGCAGTATGTCGCCGAGGGAATCGTCCGCGCGGCCCTTACGGAAGAAGATGAAGCTGAACTGCGCGGCCGCTTGTCGTGGATTCGGGACGCTGAGTGGGTTCAGCCTGCGGAAATGCTGAAGCTGGAGCCCGAGCTGACCCCCACCGTGCGCGGCGGCCTGTATTTGCCTGCCGATCATCACGTGCACCCGGTTTGGCTCGCCAAGACGCTGCAAGCCGCGATAGCCAAGCAGGGCTGCGCCATCCGCGAGTGGACGCCGGTTATCCGGCTGCTGACAGAACCCGGAAGTGGCCGAATCCGCGGCGTACAGACGTCGGAAGGCCCGCTGTACGCGGACCTCGTCGTCCTCGCTGCGGGCGCCTGGAGCACGGCGTTGACCGAACCGCTCGGGCTGAGCTTGCCTATATTCCCGGTCAAAGGCCAATGCATTTCGCTCAAGACCGAAGCGCCGCTTATCCGCTCCACCGTATTCACCAAAGGCTGCTACGTCGTGCCGAAACGGGACGGCAGCTACATTGTCGGCGCGACCCAGACAGAGTCCGGCTTCGACAAGCGGTTGACCGCCAAGGTCATCGGCGAGCTGCATACCAAAGCGGCAGCGCTGCTGCCGCGGCTGGCCGAGGCCGAATTCGTCGCCACTTGGGCGGGACTGCGGCCCGGCACGCGGGACGCCCTTCCGTTCCTCGGCACGCGGGACGATGCGCCCGGCTTGATTTTCGCTACCGGCCATTACCGCAACGGCATTCTGCTCGCGCCGGCCACTGCGCAGATCGTCGCCGAGCTGGCGCAGGGCCGGCCGACTTCGGCGGACTTGACGCCGTATTCGCCCGCCCGGGTTGCCGCCGGGACAGCCGCCGTCTTATGATTTCATACGGGCAAGAAGCGCCCAGCGCCGTTCATGGCGCCGCTTGTATTTGGGAAGCCCCCGGTACAGTTCCACGGCTTCGTGGAACGCCCGGCGGGCTTCTTCGTTTCGCCCAAGCCCCCGATACAGCAGACCGAGCTTGTAGTACGCTTCGCAGGACGAAGAGTTGACTTCCCCGAACCGTTCCAGATACCGGATCGCCTTCTCCGCATCGCTTCCTGCGAACGCTTCGCCCAGCCGCAAATAGGGCTCGCCGTATTTTACCCGCGGGTTCAGCTCCAGAGCACGCAGCAAGAGACGTTCGCCTTCTTCCGTCCGTCCCAGCTTCAACTCGCAAATGCCCTGCTCGCTGAGCACGTCCGCGGAATCGTCCATCACCCCGGCCACCTCGACCAACAGTTCGAGCGCCGCGCCGTATTTTTTTTGCTCCATATAAATTCGGGCGATTTCCAGCTTGGTCGACGTATGATGCGGATTGAGCCGTAGCTCATCCTTCAGGCGGGACAATCGCCGCGCCCGCTTCAGCGGCTGAAAAATACTCGGGGTCAAACCGACAAAACGGCGGTCAAACATGTACAGAATGATCAGCAGCACGAGAAAGGCCACAAACGGATTTCCGATGAACCACCATAAAAATGAAAAGATTAAAACTTTGCTCACGCCTCGCATACCAGCCTTTCGCTTATTTTCCCACCGATTGTACCACATATTGCCATAAACGGTCACGAAGAAGCAAAAAATCGAGTTGTGAACGTTTCCCGAACAGGCAGGAATTTACCGAATGCTTCGCGAATGGTTTGGTCATGAAGCCATCGGGGGGAACAACCAGTCCATGAGTACAGCAAATGAAGACAAGGCCACCAAGTGGCAAAAAACGCGCCAGCTTGGTAAAGCGAAATATGTCATGTACTACGGCGTTGCCATGTGGGGGTTATCGCTGGCGGTGCTGTTTACGGCGATCGAATGGCTAACGCAGCAAACGCTTACGCCGTCCTGGTTTACGCTCCGCATCATCGTGTTCGGGATTATCGGCTTTTTTATCGCGAACTTCCGTTGGGACGGAAACGAGCGCAAATACGCGCCTCGTCCAACGAGCAAGAAGCGCTGAGCTGCGGCAAAATAAGAAACAGACGGCCCCCGCCTTTAGGAGCAGACGTCTGTTTTTTGTTTGCTTATTTCACGGCTTAAGCCTTCTGCATCCGCGCTTCCTCCATTAAATTCAAATAAACACTTGACTCTAGTAGGTTACATGTTTTATTATACTTACATAAAGTAAGTTATTAATTTTGATTCATCCTATCCCTTGTTTCGCCACATTTAAAGGAGGCTTCATTCTTATGTCCAACGTACTTTTTATTAAAGCAAACGACCGCCCGGCCGATCAGGCTGTGAGCGTAAAGCTGTATGACACATTCCTGAAATCGTACCGCGAAGCTCATCCGCAGGACCAAATTACCGAGCTCGACCTGTTTGCAGCCAACCCGCCTTATTACAATTCCGTTATGATGACCGGCCTGTTTAAGCAAGGTAAAGGTCTGGAGCTGACGGCGGAAGAAAAAGCGGCAGCTGATGTCGCCAACGCCTATCTGGATCAATTTTTGGCCGCGGACAAAGTCGTGTTCGCATTTCCGCTCTGGAACTTTACGGCTCCGCCTCAATTGACGACTTACCTGTACTACCTCTGCCAAGCTGGCAAAACGTTTAAATATACGGAAAAAGGACCGCAAGGTCTTGTAGGCGACAAAAAGATCGCTCTGCTGAACGCGCGCGGCAGCGTTTATTCCGAAGGACCGATGGCTTCGCTGGAAATGTCGTTGAACTATGTTAAAACGGTCTTGGGCTTCATCGGCGTGACAGACCCGACCACGGTCGTTGTTGAAGGCCAGAACCAATTCCCGGATCGTGCCGGAGAAATTGTAGAAGCCGGTCTTCGTCAAGCCGAGCAAGTCGCATCCACATTTTAATTCATAGCTGCCAACCATTGTCGGCCCCTACCTTAGGGGCCGATTTTTTTTGCTTTGAGCCTAAGTTGCCCTCCGGACGAATAGGGTGTCCTTTGGGACAAAACAGAATATTTCTCATTTTTTTTGTACCTTTTCGCAAACTCGTATATTATAATGTTGGGGCTTCCCCTCCTTATACAGCTTCACATTGTTTAGCAAATATGAATGAGAACGAAGGTGCATGAAAAAACTATGTCTGAAGCCAATCCAAACATTTTGATTTTATATGCCAGCTACGGTGAGGGACATCTTCAGGCAGCCAAGGCGCTGCAGCAGCGTTTTGCCCGCTTGGGGATCGACCGGGTCAAGCTTTTGGACCTGCTTGCGGAGGCCCACCCCTGTATAAACGCCGTTACCCGATACATTTACCTGAAAAGCTCTACCCTGGGGCCGGATTTATACGGCTGGAGCTTTTATTTTACCCAGCATTTAAAGCACGATACGGCATTTGCCAAATGGCTGAACCGGTTCGGTGCGCGCAAATTCAAGCAAATGCTGCAGGCCGAACGGCCCGATGCGATTGTTTATACGTTTCCGCTGCCGGTCGTCTCCGGGATGATGTCCCCCAACGGCACGCCCGTCCGGACGTATACGATATTAACCGACTTTGTCCTTCATCAGCGCTGGATTCATCCGGATATTGATAAATATTACGTAGCCACGGAGCAGTTGAGGCAGCAGGTTGCCGCTTCCGGTGTGCCCAAGCACCGTATTGCAGTGAGCGGCATCCCGCTCCGCAGCCCGTTCAGCGATCCGATCCGACCGCAGGACGTCTTGCGAAAGTACGGCATCGAGCCTTCCAAGCCCGTCGTTCTCCTGATGGCCGGAGCCTACGGTGTCCTGAAGCACATCAGCCGGATGGGGCACGCGCTGCTCCGGTTGGACGAAATCGAGCTTGTAATTGTATGCGGCAGAAACAAACCGCTCA
Source organism: Paenibacillus sp. MZ04-78.2 (assembly GCF_024213375.1). Classification (GTDB taxonomy): domain Bacteria; phylum Bacillota; class Bacilli; order Paenibacillales; family NBRC-103111; genus Paenibacillus_G. Next base: position 132,805 of record NZ_JANAVJ010000002.1, read on the forward strand.
AGGGACAGATCGAAGCATCGTTTGCCAGTCATCCCCGCGTCCGCATTCTCGGATATGTGGAGGACATTCACGAGCTTATGGCGGTCTCGTCGTGCTTGATTACGAAAGCCGGAGGCATTACGCTCTCGGAAGCTCTGGCCTTGCGTCTGCCGGTTATCGTCTACCGTCCCCTCCCCGGTCAGGAGAAGGAAAATGCCCGCTTCTTGTCAGAGCAAGGCGCAGTCGAAATTGCGCAGTCTCCGGATGAGCTGATTTCGCTTGTGAAACGGATCGTCTCTCTCCCCGAACAAGCGGAACGAATGAAGGCCGCCATGGAGAATTTGTACTGCGGAGATGCGGCGGAGGCGGTCGTCTCGGATGTGCTCGAAGGTCTCTCCCGGACCAATACCGGACTTCTCGGCTAAAACGGAAACTCGGAGTTTTGCTCGTCAAAAATTACAATGGATTTGCACTCATTTTGTTTTTGGTCGAATTCGTTCGGGGCGCCTGCCTGATCTCCTTTTTACCGATCGTTGTGGCGCCGCCGTGTTGTCTAGCCATTAGTCCGGTGATCGGCGGATAGCTCGCCACGCGTTTTATGAACCGGCCGTCCGTCGTGTTGACAAGTGCAGCTCCGTTAGGGGGGATTGTTTTGTTTTATGGTTTCGTTCCTGTAGAAAGAGTGATGGAACATGACTGAATCGATCACGACCCTCGTTATTGTCCTTACTTTATATACGCTAATCCCTACATTTCTCATGCGCGTCTTCTCGTTGGGCGCGTATCCGAAAGAAAACACCGAGCATGGCATTGCGCTCACCTTCGATGACGGTCCGGACCCGAAATATACGCCGATTCTGCTCGACCTATTGGCACGGCACGGCGTCAAAGCAACCTTCTTCGTGCTCGGGTCCAAGGCCGAGCGTTACCCCGAATTGATTCTACGCATGCACAACGAGGGCCACCTGATCGGGGTTCACAACTATGTCCACCGCACCAATGCCTTGATGATGCCTTGGAAGGTCAGAAAGCAAATTAACCGGACCGCCGCGGCGATTGAGAAAATTACCGGCAAGTCCCCTCAATTTTACCGTCCGCCCTGGGGGATTGTGAACATCTTTGACTTTTTCCTGTCCCGGCGTTTCCGCATTGTGCTCTGGTCGCTTATTGTCGGGGATTGGCTCAACCGGACGGGCAAGGAGACCATTAAGCAGCGGTTGTTCGCTCAGCTTCAGAGCGGTTCGGTAATCGTGCTTCATGACAGCGGCGATACGCTCGGGGCGGACCCGGATGCGCCGGAGCTCATGATCGCCGCGCTCGACGAATTTTTGACGGAAACGGCGCGCCGCGGCTTTACGTTTGTCCGGATCGACGAACGGTTTCCCCTGAACGAGCCGGAGGATCGCCTGCCCGCGGACCGGTCGAAGCGGAAACGATGGATTGCCGCGGTCTGGCTGCAGTGGGAACGGTTCTTTCAATGGCTGCTTCAGGTGCGACCGATCGATCCGTTTACTGCGCTGCTCCAGTTTCGGGTGTGTCGGTATCATGGCATACGGATTCCGCTCAATGATGGACAATTCATCGAACCGGGCGATCGCGTTATGGAACTGCACCTCGACAATGCGACGCTGCTCGGCATTGGGATGAAAACCAGATCAACGATGCAGTTGGCCGTGCAATTGATCCGCACGATGGAGCGGTGCTTGCCGCACGTATCCGAACGGCTGGCAAGCGATCCGACGCTCGGCGACGTGAAAGGCTTATACGGCGTCTCGATCATCCATCGCGGCGCTTCCCAGCTCGGATTTACCGTCTCCGATCTGCCCAAGGGCATTTTTTTATTTTGTTCCAAGCTTTACTTACGATGGCTGCTGTACGTCATCCACCCGCAGGGCAAGCGGAGACTGGACACGAAGACCGCGCTGCTGACGCCGAAAATGATCGCCATCTCCGCAAACGAAGTGTGCCGGAGATACCCGTCGATCAGCTTCCACAATCCGGAGCTGACCTCAAACCCGCTGACGGCCGAAAGTGGCTGCGACGAAAGCATGGTTCAAAGGATTTAAACGAAATATCAAAAACAAAGAGCCTGCAATCTTCGGGATTGCAGGCTGTCAAGGAGTGTATATATTGAAAAGGGGGTCGATTGTTATTATAGACAAGGAACGTTAAGGCAGGATGAAATTCAGATTACAGTTTTGTTACACTTAAATAATTACTGTAACTAGGCATCTGCGTCTGGAGCCGGGTCGCCGCCGATTTTTTTCTTCATGATCAGTTGAGTGAAAAACAGCAGGACCTCATTATTTGCAAACGAAACGCCTAGTCCGAACAGACCGAACATCCGGGAAAACTGCTGTTCGGAGCCCGCAAAAGCCGACGACCACCACCAGAACGCACCCGCCGTCAGCAGAACGTTGACCGCCGTCCCCGCCAGAAACGAAAGCAGAAGCTTTTCCGTCTTCCACATCATAAGAACCCCAACGAGTCCCGTTAATACAAATCCGGCTCCCAACATGAGCCAGTAAATCGCATCGTATGTCAAGGCATGTTTCACTCCTGTTTCAGTCGCATGTTTATCCCTTCCAAGGTTACCATGAAAGAAGGAGCGGTACAACAAGTTGCACGGTTCGCCGCAAAACTGTCAAACTCCCGCCGTCTGGTCATCGTCCTTCAAGAAGCGTATAATAGAATGGATTACCCATTCAGGAGGTGCCGACATGGCCAAAAGTCAAGCATGGAAAAAACGGCGGAAGCTGGAGCGCGAAGGCTCTCGCAATCCCGATCTGAACCGCGGAAGCTGGCACGGCGTCGTTCCCGTCGAACGCACGACCCCGACGCTGCACGAGAAACAAAGACGTTTCATAGATAAGCACAAAAAGAAATGGAACCGCACGCTGCCCCCGGACAGTGACGGTTCCATTTTTTATTGTTACCCGATTGCTTCGGCGTCAGGCTTTATATCATATCGGTTCCGTTCAGACGCTGCTTCGCATACAGCGCGCTGCCGACGATACCCGCATCTTCAATCCGTTCCGCAGGCTTGATGACGAGATCGTCCAGATAGAACGAAAGCGTGGATTGTTCGATTTCCTTGCGCATCGGCGCGAACAATCGCTCGCCCGCCAGCGACCCGCCGCCGCCGATCACGATCGCCTCCGGGCTGAACATCGGAATCACTGCAGCCAAACCCCGGCCGAGCAGCGTCCCCGTGCGCTCCATCACGGCAATCGCCGCAGGGTCTCCTTCGTCGTATGCGCGGGATACATCCGCGGCCGTCAGCTTCTGAAGGTTGTCCCCGGAGAAACGCTCGGCCAAGATCGTCGATTCGCCCCGCTGCACCGCTTCCCTCGCTTGGCGGGCAATGCCCGTTGCCGAAACGGCCGTCTCCAGGCATCCGGTCATCCCGCAATTGCAACGATAGTCAAGGCCCGGAGCCGGGATGTGTCCGAATTCGCCGGCGCGTCCGCGGTTGCCGTAATACAGCCTGCCTTCGTTCATCATCGCCGCTGCAAGCCCCGTCCCGACCGTAAGACCGAACACGTGCTTGTAGCCTTGTCCTGCCCCGGCTACCGCCTCGCCGTACACATACATCCGCACATCGTGGTTGAGGTAAACGGGCATTCCGCCGAGATGCTTGCTCAGCTCCGACGTGACCGGGACGCATTTCCAGCCAAGGTTGGCGGCGAACAGCGACACGCCGTTCACATGATCGACAAAGCCGGGAATGCCGATGCCGACCGCCTCCGGCGATACGCCGGCTTCCGCGATCAATCCGCTCACGGCTTTCCCCAGTCGCTCAATCACATCATCGCTTCCCCGCTGCGCCTCGGTCGCCACCTTCTTCATGCGCAGCGTACGTCCCGTCTCGTCGGTCAAACCGCAAACCATATTGGTACCGCCGATATCGATTCCTACGTAATGTTTCACCGGATCTCCTCTTTTCTATGCGTTTCGCTCTAGTAATCTCCCCATCAGAGGACGGGAGCTGCGGGCTCCGCCAGGTACAGCGCGATCCCCTGCTCTTCCAAATACCGCTTCAGCTTCTCGTCGGCCGGCTGGTTCGTCATGCAGCCCTGCACGGCCGTCAGCGGCGCGATGCTGAATAGCGAAGTCCGGCCGACCTTCGTATGGTCGAAGACGGCAACCGTCCGGCGCGACCGCTTCAGCATCAGCCGGGCGATATCGGCTTCCTGCTCGGAGAAGGTGGTCAAGCCCTGCTCCTCGGTAACGCCGTCCACGCCCAGAAACATCGTGCCAATGTTGACGCTGTCTACAATTTTCTCCGCAAGCGGGCCGCACAGCTCGAAGCTGTTGCTCCGCATCACTCCGCCGGTCAATACCACCTGAATGCCGTCGCTCTCGGACAGCTCCATGGCGATGTTCACCGCGTTGGTCACGACGGTAATGCCCCTGCGCAGCTTAAGTTCCCGGGCGATTAGAAACGTGGTCGTGCCTCCGCTCAGCCCGATGACGTCGCCTTCCTCCACCAGCGAAGCGGCCTTGGCCGCAATGGCTTCCTTTTCCAGCCACAGCAATTCCTTCTTCTCATTGAAGGGGACCTCCCTGCCGGCAGACGGAGACGGCGTATCCAGCTGCGCGCCGCCCAGGCTGCGGATCAGCCCGCCCTGCTTCACTAGCAGGTCCAAGTCGCGCCGGGCGGTCGCTTCCGAGCATGCGAACTTGTCAATGATCTCTTGAATCGTAAGTTTCCCTTGGCGTTTCAGCAAGTTCATAATCTGCTCGCGCCGCCGGTCGCCCTTGCTGAGCATCCTACCGCTCATGGCATCCCCTCCCGTCGTTCCCATCCGTTTGCCAAACTCGTTTGACAATCTAATGAAATAATAAATCATTTTTTTGACGATATCAATCAACTTCAGTCAAACGGAAAGAAGGGCCGGCTATTGCGGCACCGTATGAACGGGCTTTCCTTTGAGGAAAGCCCGGACGTTCGCGCACGCCGTGTCCATCAGGCGGGCCCGCGCTTCCTTCGTCGCCCAAGCGATATGCGGGGTGACGATGCAGTTCGGGGCCGCGAGCAGCGGGTTGTCCGTGTGCGGCGGCTCCGCCGACAGCACGTCCAGACCCGCGCCCGCGAGGCGGCCTTCGCGCAGCGCCGCGGCCAGGTCGCTCTCGACGACGAGCGGGCCGCGGGCGGTGTTGATCAGCATCGCCGAAGGCTTCATGAGGGCGATGCGGTCTTGGTTGATCAGCCCGTGCGTCGCGGGCGTGAGCGGGCAGTGCAGGCTGATGACGTCAGCCTGCCGCAGCAGCTCCGGCAGCGTCACCCATTCCACCCCCTCCACGGGGGTGGAATGAGTGCGTCCGCTGCCGACGGCGATGACGCGCATGCCGAACGCTTCGGCGATGCGCGCGGTTTGCTGCCCGATGCGGCCGAGCCCGATCAGGCCCATCGTTTTCCCCGCCAGCTCCACGAGCGGCGTCTTCGTGAAGCTGAAATCCGGGGAGGCGCTCCATTCCCCGGATTTCACCGCTTCGTTGTGCCGCCCGACGTGCTGGCACAGCTCCAGCAGCAGGGCGAACACGAACTGCGCCACCCCATGCGTGCCGTAAGCCGGCACGTTGGTTACGACAATGCCTCGCGCCGCCGCCGCTTCGGTATCGATAATGTTGTAGCCCGTCGCCAGCACCCCGATGTAGCGAAGATTCGGCAGCCGCGCAATTGTATCCGCAGATAGCGGCGTTTTGTTCGTCAGCACGATACCGGCGTCTTTGGCCCGATCTACAATCTCTTCGACCGGCGTCCGGTCGTACAAAGCAACCGATCCCAATCGCTCCAGCCCTTCCCAGCTCAGATCGCCGGGATTCAGCGTATAGCCGTCAAGTACGACAATCTGTTCCATGCCAAACCTCCATATCAGCCCTAAAGTCCCGTTCCGCCTGATCATCCGTCAGGAAATAGCGCGACCCAAGTATCTCCATCATACCGTTTTTCACGCAAGGCGTAAATTGAAAAGGTCCCGCTCGCCGCCTCATGCTTCTACGAAAAAAGTCCCGCCCGCAAAGTCTTCTCAAGACCTTGCAAGCGGAACTTTATGCCACGTCTGAATGTGAGCCGATGGCGCGCAGATCGCCCTGCACTTTCGCATCCTCCGTCGTTATGTACTTGCTCGCGATATTGTAGTAGTACGCGCCGCGGTCCCTCCCCCCACCCGCGCCAAAGCTAGTACGGACAGCACAATGATCTTTTTTCTTCATTCGGATGAAGCTCCTTTCCTAAGGTCCTGTATCGGTGTCTGCATGCTTAGCCAGCGTGGATACGGCAAACCAGGGCGGGGAAACTTTTTGAAACCAAAGGGAGCAACTTGCGTATTACTTAATATTTTAATATTTTGTCGAACTCTAGTTTTACCGGTAACAATTTAAGGGGGCTATTATGGTACACCGACAAGATTTATATGAGCTGGAGGAAGCGTTCCGCTTAATGTTTCGCAAAGTGAAAGCCAGTTGGACCCGCTTTGAAGCGCATGGGGTCTCCGCCTCCCAAGCGGTTATTCTGGAAAAATTGCAAAACGAAGGTCCGCTGAAAGTCTCACAAATCGCCGACGCGCTCTGGATCACGTCGGGCGCGGTGACATCGCTTTCCGATAAGCTGATTTCCGGCGGGTTCGCCGAAAGAACCCGCTCCGAAGAAGACCGGAGAGTGGTCTATATGGAGCTTACCGAGAAGGGAAGAGAAATTATCGAGAAGCTCCGCTTGCACCGCCAGCGAGTCGTCGAGGAATATTTCGGAAAGCTGCCCGACGAGGATATTAAACAATTGACCCGCATCTGCAAAACGATATTGACTGAAAAGCAAGAAGTGAAAGTGTAGGCAGCGAAGGCAACCCGGTCGGGAAGCCTTCGTTTTGCTTTCCGATCATTTTTTCGCGAAACGTTCATAAACTGGTAGCATATGGCAGGAAAGGATGCGATCCTATTGGTCCATACGATCTCGTTTCTCATGTGCCTGATGCTGCTTGGCATGATCGTTGTCGCTTTTATGGCTGCGCTGCTGGAGTTCGTTTTGCGCGATTTTAGCCGATTCATCCCTTGCCTTTAGGCATGGGATGAATCGGCTTAGGACAAGGGCTGTCTTTAGACAGCTTCATTGTCCTACATTCCTTCATGTTGTTGCAGTTGTATATTAAAATTGATACAATTGGTATATGGGACAAGAATATAGAAGAACGACTACAACGGTATCACTCATCAACTATCATTTTGTGTTTTGCCCGAGATACCGAAGAAAGGTATTTGTGAGTTAAGTAGAAGCGAGATTTAAAGAGCTTGTGCAAGAGCTATGCCAGAAAAACGATTGGCTTATTGTTGCGATGGAAGTCATGCCCTGTGTGCGTTAACTAGCTAAGAATCCCACGGCTTTAACCGTGTTGGAGGCTCAAGATATGGAATATTTATGGAATCATAAGTATACGCTGGAGGATTTGCACCTGGAAGGACGGAAAGAAGAAAAATGACAGGCGGTTATAGGAGGCTCCCGGGCGGCGATATCGCTCGGGAGCTCTTGTTTTATTACTTGCTCCAGGAACAAATACGTGCTATATTATCCAATATCCCAATCATCGGATGTTTGGAGGTTTACAAGATGGAACTGAAACAAACCACGCGCTCCACGCTGGTGGAGCAGGTCGTTTCCCAGATGGAGTCGCTTATCGAATCCGGCCAATGGCCGGTCGGATCTCGCATCCCGGTCGAGCCCGAACTGGTCAAACAGTTGGGCGTCAGCCGGAACACCGTACGCGAAGGAGTCAGGGCTCTCATTCACGCCGGACTTCTGACGGCACGCCAAGGCGACGGCACTTACGTGCGCTCTTCGAGCAGCCTTGGCCCCGCGCTCGTGCGCCGCCTTCGCCGCTCGAACGCTACGGAGACGCTGGAGGTGCGCTGCGCGCTCGAACAGGAGGCGGCAAGGCTGGCTGCCCTGCGCCGTACACCGGAAGAGATCGAGACGTTCCGCTCCCTGCTGTCGGCATGCGATGCCGCCGCGGCGGCGCATGACTTCGAAGGCTATATCGAGGCCGACCTGAAGCTGCATCTCGCGATCGTCCGGGCAACCCGCAACAGCGTATTGATCGACCTGTACGAGCATATGACCGATGCCTTGGAATCGTCCATCGACCAGACTCTGGACCTGTCGGTCATCATTGACGGAGCCTTTCGCTCGCACTGCCAAATGGTCGACGCCATCGCCGCTCAAGACCCCGTTGCGGCCGCCGAAGCTGTACGCCGCTATATCCGGGAATCGCTGAACCTTCTGCAAGAAGATGTGCACAAGGAGGGTTCCCTATGATTCCGGCTCAAGATGCCGTCAACTCCCGAGCACAGACCCGTACCGGTCTAAGCCTGCTTATTATCGGCATCATCTTGATCGCCGGCAACCTGCGCGCTCCGTTAACGGCCGTCGGGCCAATTGTCGGAGAAATTCGCGGGGAAACGGGGATATCCAATACGTGGGCGGGTATGATGACCACGCTCCCGCTGCTTGCTTTCGCGCTCCTCTCGCCGCTCTCGCCGCGGATCGCCCGTCGGATGGGTATGGAGCATACGCTGTTCGCCGGTCTGATCGTCCTGCTGGCAGGCATTTTAATGCGCTCGCTGCCTTCGATCGCGACGCTGTTTGCAGGCACGGCGCTCATCGGTATCGCCATTGCCCTCAGCAACGTGCTGGTGCCGGCCTTGATCAAGCGGGATTTCCCGAACAACGTCGGAACGATGACCGGTATTTATTCCGTATCCATGAATCTGTGCGCCGCCGTCGCTTCGGGGGTCAGCATCCCGATTTCGCAGGGGCTGGGCTTGGGATGGCGGGGAGCGCTCGGCAGTTGGGCGCTTCTGGCCATCGTCTCCCTCGCTGTTTGGCTGCCACTGCTTCGTTCGCGCCAACGACCGCAAGCGGCACAGACATATGCGGCCGCCAAAAGCGATTCGCTCTGGCGCTCTCCGCTGGCTTGGCAAATTACGCTGTTTATGGGACTGCAATCACTGTTCTTCTATGTCAATATTTCCTGGCTCCCTGCGATATTTCAGGAACGCGGCATGAGCGCGGTGTCCGCCGGCTGGATGATTTCGATCATGCAGTTCGCCAGCTTGCCGGCGAATTTCTTTATACCAATCCTCGCCGGACGGCGTTCCGATCAGCGCGGCTTGGCCGTCGCTGTCGCCTCCTTATTTATAGCCGGGTACCTCGGACTGCTGTTAACCGATGTGCCCTGGCTGGTTCCGCTCTGGGTCATTCTCGTCGGCATCGGCTCAGGGTCCAGCTTCGGGTTGTCCATTATGTTCTTCGCCCTGCGCACGAAGTCGGTTCAACAATCGGCAGAATTGTCCGGCATGGCTCAATCGTTCGGGTATTTGTTGGCTGCGGTCGGCCCGACGCTCTTCGGCTTCATTCACGACGCCACAGGCGGCTGGACCGTTCCCCTGATCCTGCTTCTCGTCGCCGGAAGCGGGCTGCTGTTTGTCGGTCTAAAGGCCGGGAAATACGGGTACGTGACGGCAGCAGCCGACAAGGAAGTCGAAGCTGCCAAGGGAAATCGCTGAGCAGGTACGTCAAAAACGCGGAAGTCCGGGGAGGGCTTCTCGCGTTTTTTCATGTTATTCGCTCGGTGTGCGAGCGCTAAAAAGCCCGATACGACCGGGAACGATCGGTATCGGGCGACAGCGCCCTATATTCATTTCAGCCAAGTTGACTGCACTTGCCCTGCGGTTTGCGGCTCCGCCGCCGGCAGCTTGCCTTGACGGATAAGCACCCTGAGCAGCGCATTGGCGACGTTCGGGTCGAACTGCGTTCCGCTGTGCCGCCGCAGCTCTTCGGCCGCCGTCTCCGTCGACAGCTTCGCCCGGTAGGACCGGTTCGTCGTCATCGCGTCGAAGGCGTCGCTGACCGCAAGTATGCGTGCGCCGAGCGGGATATCCTCGCCTTTTAAACCCATCGGATAACCCTTGCCGTCCATCCGTTCGTGGTGGTGCCGGACCATCGCGGTGACGCCGAGCTGATGAAGCCGTTTAATGCCTTTGATGATTTGGTAGCCGTCTTCCGCATGCCGCTTCATGATGTTGTATTCCTCTTCGGTGAGCCGGCTTTCCTTCTTGAGGATCGACTCCGGCGTGCCGATTTTGCCGATATCATGAATGAGTCCGGCCAAATGGACGGCCTCCGTCTCCCGCTTGGACAAGCCTAGCTCTACGGCGATTTCCCGGGCGTAATCGGCCACATTCTTCGAATGGAACGCGGTATATGGGTCGCGCGCGTCGATGCTCTTGGAGAACGAGAGAATCGTGTTCATGAACAGCTCCTCATACTCTTCGCGCTGCCGGAAGTTGCGCCGGGACACGATTACGACCCGCTGCACGAGCAAAGCGAGCAGCAGCAATCCCCCCGCTCCGGCGAGACCGGGCCATCCGGCCCCGGTAAAATACACCCACAGTGCCGTAACCCCCGCCGAAAATGCGCCGACCAAATAAACATTAATTACGAATAAAGCAAATATGAGCACGGGAACCGCATATAACCCGAGCAGCGCCGGCGACTGGACATTCGTATTGATCCAGACCGCGGCGAGCAGGCTGACGAACATGACCAGCCACAGCCCGTAGCTGATTCTCCTCCCCAGTGATACCGGACAAAAATACGTGTTGCCGCCGAACCGAATCTTTGTATGCCAGAGCTCTTCGGACTCCATGGCACCCGCCACAGATTCGGATTTGATCCATTCCATCTTCACTATCGCTTCCCTCCCGTCGTATGGATCGGCAAAACAGGGTAATTTGGCCTATATTACCCTTAGCGTACACCCCGGCATGGGCCTTGTCAACGAAAGTGTTACACGACGAAAGTCTCATAAGCATATACCATATTACCCCAACACATGAAACAACCTTTCTGCCGGCATCCTAAGGAGGCAAGGCCGGTTTTTACCATGCCCGAAGGAGCTGAATTGCGATGAGCCATTCGAAACGCCGCAAGGAAAACCAATGGAAAATCCGCAAGCAAACCCAGCAGCCGCACGGTAAAATCAAGTCCTTGGCTGCGTATTCGGACGAGTACGACGCGCAGCAGTCAGGCCGCTAAACACAGGAAAAACCCCGCGGACAGCATGTCCGTGGGGTCTTCCTTCTAAGCTTGCTCTCTTCCCTGATCAATCAAACGTTTCGCCCGCTCCTGCTCCCGGTCGCTTGGCGTAGGCACGTGCTCCAGCGGATAGGCTTTTCCGAGCTGCTCCCATTTGTAGACACCCATCCGGTGGTAAGGCAGCAACTCCACTTTCTGCACGTTGCCCAGCGAACCGATGAAACGTCCAAGCTCCAGCAGGTCCGCGGCATCATCGGTGATGCCCGGGATAAGCACATGACGGACCCAGACCGGCTGTCCGCGGTCCGACAACCAGCGGGCGAACCGGAGAATTCGTTCATTCGGCTGGCTTGTCAACGCCCGATGCTTGTCGCTGCGGATATGCTTCAGGTCGAGCAGGACCAGATCCGTTACGTCCATTAGTTCTCCAGCATGCTCCGGCTCGCAAAAGCCCGACGAGTCCAATGCGGTATGCAAATTCCATCGTTTCTTCGCTTCCCGAAACAGCGCGGCCACAAAGGGAGCCTGAAGCGTTGGTTCGCCGCCGGTTACGGTCAATCCGCCGTTCGAGCTGCGGTAATACGGAAGAAACGGCTCGATCTCGTCCAGCACAGACGCGACCTCTACCTGACGGCCTGTGGCCGTCTCCCACGTATCGGGATTATGGCAGAAGCCGCACTGCAGGGCGCAGCCCTGCATAAAGAGCACGAAGCGGATGCCCGGCCCGTCTACCGTGCCGAACGTATCAAGCGAATGGATGCGTCCTTTCATCCAATCGACCCGTGGAACGTCCGGTTGATGACGTCAAGCTGCTGCTCCCGGGTCAGCTTGATGAAGTTGACGGCATAGCCCGATACGCGAATCGTCAGCTGCGGATATTCCTCAGGATGCTCCATCGCATCGAGCAACTGCTCGCGGTTGAACACGTTCACGTTCAAATGGTGCCCACCGCTTGTCGCATAGCCGTCCAGCATCGCGACGAGATTTTGCGCTCTCACGTCGGTTTCCCGGCCGAGCGCCTTCGGCACGATGGAGAACGTGTTCGAGATGCCATCGAGGCAGTGCTCGTAAGGCAGCTTGGCTACCGATGCCAGCGAAGCGAGCGCGCCTTTGCGGTCGCGGCCGTGCATCGGGTTCGCACCAGGTGCGAACGGTTCGCCGGCTTTGCGGCCGTCCGGCGTGCTGCCGGTCTTCTTGCCGTAGACGACGTTCGAGGTGATCGTCAGCACGGACATCGTAGGCAGTGCGCCGCGGTACGTTTGGTGCTTGCGCAGCTTGTTCATAAAGGACTCGGTCAGCTCGACGGCGATCCGGTCGACCCGTTCGTCGTTGTTGCCATACTGCGGATATTCGCCCGTAATCTCGAAATCGACGGCGATCCCTTTCTCGTTGCGAATCGGCCGTACCTTGGCGTAACGGATGGCGCTCAAGCTGTCCGCCACGACGGACAAGCCCGCGATGCCGCAAGCCATCGTCCGCAAAATTTCCCGATCGTGCAGCGCCATCTCCAGCCGTTCGTAGCTGTACTTGTCGTGCATGTAATGAATGACGTTCAGCGTGTTCATATAGAGCTTCGCGAGCCAATCCAGCACTTTATCGTATTTGCTCATGACTTCGTCGTACGAAAGCTCATCCGACGTAACCGGCACCGTCTCCGGCCCGACCTGAATGCCGAGCTTCTCGTCAACGCCTCCGTTGACCGCGTACAGCAATGCCTTCGCGAGGTTCGCGCGCGCTCCGAAGAACTGCATCTGCTTGCCGATCCGCATGGCGGATACGCAGCAGGCAATCCCGTAGTCGTCGCCGAACTGCAGCCGCATCAAGTCATCGTTCTCGTATTGAATCGAGCTTGTCTCGATCGATACTTTGGCGCAATATTGTTTAAAGCCGTCCGGCAGATCGGCCGACCACAGCACGGTCAAGTTCGGCTCGGGCGCCGGGCCGAGGTTATAGAGCGTGTGCAGGAAGCGGAAGGAGTTCTTCGTTACCCGCGTCACGCCGTTCATTCCCATGCCGCCGACCGATTCCGTCACCCAGGTCGGGTCGCCGCTGAACAGTTCGTTGTAGTCCGGTGTGCGCAAAAACTTCACGATTCGCAGCTTCATGACGAACTGATCGATCAGCTCCTGTGCTTCTTCTTCCGTCAGCGTGCCGTTTTGCAAATCCCGTTCGATGTAGATGTCAAGGAAGCTGGAGACGCGACCCAAGCTCATCGCGGCGCCGTTCTGTTCCTTAATCGCGCCGAGGTAAGCAAAATACAGCCACTGTACCGCTTCCCGCGCATTCAATGCCGGGGACGAAATGTCGAAGCCGTACGATTGCGCCATTCGTTTCAGTTCGTCCAAGCTGCGGATTTGCTCGGACAGCTCTTCCCGGGCGCGGATGATGTCTTCGGTAATCGCATCGGTTTCGAACTGAAGCAGATCGTTCTTCTTGTCCGCGATCAACCGGTCCGTGCCGTAGAGCGCAACACGGCGGTAGTCGCCGATGATGCGGCCGCGGCCGTAAGCGTCCGGCAGTCCCGTGATGATCCCGGCCTTTCGAGCGGTCTTCATCTCGGTCGTGTAAGCGTCGAATACGCCCTGATTGTGCGTTTTCCGGATGTCGGTGAATACCTGCACCAGCTCTTGCGGTAGCTCGAAGCCGTAAGCTTTGCAAGCGTCAACCACCATGCGGATGCCGCCGAACGGCTGGACGGAACGCTTGAGTGGGGCGTCGGTCTGGAGACCGACGATCCGCTCTTTCTCTTTATCAATATACCCCGGCGCATGGGAAGTAATGGTCGAGACGGTGTGGAGGTCAATGTCCAGCACCCCTCCGTTTTCCCGTTCCTTGCGCACCAATACGCTCAGTTGCTGCCAAAGATCCGTCGTCGCTTCCGTCGGTCCGGCCAGAAACTCTGAGTTTCCCGTATAGGGTGAAATATTTCTGTCGATAAAATCCTTCACGTCGATCCGATGCTGCCACTTGCCCGACACGAACTGACGCCATGCCTCCGATGGTTCAGGATTCCGTTTCACTTCCGGTTCTTTCATGCTCATAGTTGGGTCTCCTCTCCAAGAAGTCGTCTCTTTTTATTCGAATTTCCCGTAGAACGCATTGCGGTAAACGTCCGCCAGCTCCGTCACGAGCGGCATCCGCGGATTGGCTGTCGTGCATTGGTCCTCGAACGCGCGGTCCGCCAGCACATCGACCTTCGCTTCGAAGTCTGCCGGATCGAAGCCGAGATCCTGGAATCTCTCCGGAATGCCAAGCGATTGATTCAGCTTGCGCACCGCGGCGATCAGGCTGTTCACGCCTTCTTCCGTCGTCTTCGCCGGCAGGCCCAGCACCCGGGCAATCTCAGCGTACCGTTTGTCCGCGATGAAATGATTGTATTTCGGGAACGATGCGAACTTGGTCGGTTTCTGCGCATTGTACCGGATGACGTGCGGCATCAGAATCGCATTCGTGCGGCCGTGCGCCGTATGGTATTCGCCGCCCCATTTGTGCGCCAAGCTGTGGTTGATGCCCAAGAAGGCATTGGCGAAGGCCATACCGGCAATCGTCGAAGCGTTGTGCATTTTTTCCCGTGCCAGCGGGTCGCCGGTGTGGAACGAATTTTCCAAATGCTCGAACACGAGCTGAATGGCTTTCATCGCCAGTCCGTCCGTATAATCGTTCGCCATCACCGAGACGTACGCTTCAATCGCATGCGTCAGCACGTCCATGCCCGTATCCGCAACTGCCGTTTTCGGCAGGCTGTAGACGAATTCCGGATCGATAATCGCCACGTCCGGCGTCAGCTCGTAATCGGCGAGCGGGTACTTCGTATTGCCTTTATGATTATCGGTAATGACTGCAAAGGATGTTACTTCCGACCCGGTGCCCGAAGTCGTCGGAATCGCAACGAACTTCGCCTTCTGACCGAGGCGCGGATATTTGTACACCCGCTTGCGGATGTCGAGAAACTTTTGCTTGAGCGAATCGAAGCTCGTGTCCGGATATTCGTAGAACAGCCACATCGCTTTGGCCGCGTCCATCGGCGATCCGCCGCCCAGCGCGATAATGCAGTCCGGCTTGAATGCAGCCATGCGGTCCGTACCGCGATCTACCGTATCGACGGAAGGGTCCGGCTCGACCTCGGAGAACACCTCGATCGCTACGGGCTGCTTCCGCTTGCGCAGATAGTACTCCAAGCGCTCCACATAGCCGAGCTTCACCATCATCGCGTCGGTAACGATCATCACTCGTGAAATGTCAGGCATTTTCTCCAGATATTGCGTCGAGCCTTTCTCGAAATATACTTTCGGCGGCACCTTAAACCACTGCATATTGACCGTCCTTTCGGCGACACGCTTCAGGTTGAGCAGGTTGACGGCCGAAACATTGGCGGTCGTCGAGTTATGTCCGTAGGAGCCGCAGCCGAGCGTCAGCGAAGGCAGGTTCGTGTTGTACAAGTCTCCGATCGCCCCGTGAGTCGACGGCGCATTGACGATAACGCGTCCGGTTTGCAGTCTCGCCGCAAAAGCCTGAATGACGTCCTCGTTCTTGGAATGGATGACCGAGGAATGCCCCATGCCGCCGAAGGCGACGACTTCTGCCGCGCGCTCGACGCCTTGCGCCGCGTTCTTCACTTTGTAGCAAGCGAGCACCGGGCTCAGCTTCTCCGCAGACAGCGGGTAAGCCTCGCCTACGCCCTTCAGCTCGGCTACGAGCACCTTCGTATCGCTTGGAACCGTGATCCCCGCCATGGCTGCGATCTTAACGGCCGGTTGGCCGACGATAACCGCATTGACCGCGCACTTGTCGGAGTTGATGACCAGCTTCGATACCGCTTCGGTTTCCTCGGCGTTCAGGAAGTAGCAGCCGAGTTCCTTCATCAGCTTTTTGGCCTGCTCGTAAATCGGCTCTTCCAGAATGACCGTTTGCTCGGAGGCGCAAATCATCCCGTTGTCGAACGTCTTGGACAGAATCAGGTCCGTTACCGCCTGCGGCAGATCGGCCGTCTTCTCGATAAAGCAAGGAACGTTGCCCGGCCCTACGCCAAGCGCCGGCTTGCCTGTGCTGTATGCCGCTTTTACCATGGAGGAGCCGCCTGTCGCGAGCACCAGCGCTACATTCGGATGATTCATCAGAAGCTGGGTCGCCTCAACGGACGGATTCTCGATCCACTGAATCGCGTGCTCCGGCGCTCCGTGCTTCACGGCCGCTTCCAGCAGCGTAGAGGCAGCCGCGACACTGGAACGCTGCGCCGACGGATGGAACGCGAAGATGATCGGGTTCCGCGTTTTGGCGGCGATCAGCGACTTGAACATCGTCGTGGACGTCGGGTTCGTGACCGGCGTGACCCCGGCGATGATTCCGACCGGCTCAGCTACCGTCTTGTAACTCTCGTAAGGATTGCTATCAATCACGCCAACCGTCTTGTTATGCTTGATGCTGTGGTAGATATATTCGGTAGCGAAAATGTTTTTGGTAATTTTGTCCTCATATACCCCGCGTCCGGTTTCTTCCACCGCCATCTTCGCGAGTACCATATGCCGATCGAGCCCGGCAAGTGCCATGTGCTGCACAATGTTGTCCACTTGAGATTGATCCAGCTTCAGATACGCTTCCTGCGCCTTTCTTGCCCGGGCTACGAGCTTGTTCACTTCCTCGAGCGCGGCTGCTTTTGCGTCCGTTTTCACTTCTTTAGCGGCCATCGATGTTTCCTCCAGTCGTGTCGTTTGGTAATATTATAGGCAATTTCGGGCTTATTCGTCCAGAATTTGGTTGCGGAACAACGCGGCAATCGATGCAAATCCATGAAGTGCCTTTCGGGCCTTCGCCCTTCGTCTTGCCGCATTGCTCACAGGTGATAAGATTCATCGGCATCCCCCTTCCTCTGTCCTGAATCTATGCTATATGTTAAGAAAATAAACTATCGATATCGTCAAGAATCTGTTCAGCCATCGGATAGACGATGTCTTCCTCCAGATTCAGATGCTCATTCAGAATGAGGCAAGCCTGGATCAGATGCGAGCTCGTTTCGCGGATGGCTTCCCGGGTCGGCAAAGACAGCCGGTCCATCGATTCGATAAAAGAATCGATGAACGTTTCCGCAAGCTCATGATCTTTTTCCATCACCCAGAAGGACGGCATCATGGACGGACCGGAATATTTATTGAAATAATTGCAAAGTAGAGGGAACAGTTCCCGCTCCTCCCAGGTCGCATGCCGGTCCAATTCGGTGCGGAAATCCGCAATTTCCTCCCGCAGCTGCTGGAGAAGCGCCATCGCTTCCGGAACAGTTTTCATCTTTCCGACGGATTGAGCCTTGGCTTGCACCGCGGACAGCCGGATTTTTAAGGCGTCGTGCTCTTCCTTGAGACGGTCCACCGCGTCCATAAACCGGGTCGGACGCGCGCTTTGAACGCTGGCTTCCGTTATCGTACTCATTGATACAATCCTCCTCGTATTGGGATTGCCTTCATTGTAACCGCAATGGAAGATATACACTGTGAAAAAAATCACTAGTCACAAAAGAGACATAATCCGACAACAAAAATCGACATTCTCCCGGAGCGATTTCGTTTTTGAAATCCGGTAAACACGGCAAAAAAGAGCTCGGTCTGTAGACCGGCCCTTACGGATAGAACTTGGTTTCATGCGGTTGTTCTAGCGGGTCAGCGTTTAGCCAACTGTTCTTGGGCAAGCCGAACCATCTCGCGCACCATGCTTCCGCCGATCGGCCCGCCGATCTTGCCTGCCTGCTCGGTCGAGAGCTGGCCGTTATTTCCCGGGCTCAGCGGAATACCGAGTGTCTTGGCCACCTCATATTTCACCAAATCCGGGCGGCTCGGATCGACGGTATAGCCTTCCCGGCGCATCACCTCCGACTTCAGCCGGTCCAGCGCCTGATTCGCTCCGGGCACGACCGGCGTGCGGCTGCGTCTTCTTGCCATCGTTATTCCTCCTTTGTTTCCCAGTTGTGGGAACGATCATAATGTTCGCCTTTGCCGCTGCAAACCCGATGCGAGCCTGTCCGCGCCAAGCAACTGCTGAATCCTGAGAATGCCCCGTTCATGCCGTTCGATGGTCGATCAACTTACCGCAGGCTGTCAGCACGGCTGCAGCTTGGCGCAGCTCGCTTTTGCGTTCGAGCTATGAGGATTTACGGAACCTTATCCACAAGCGGTACAACAAGAACAAGACCACGCCCCAAAAAAGGATGCCGAGAATCGAGAACCCTCCATGCACTGGCGCACCCCCTCCTCCAAACAAGCCGAACGGGTTCAGGATGCTGCTGAGAAGCGCGCCGGCCGCAAAGCCTCCAAAGAAGCCGCCCAATCCGCCCCGGGCGGGAGGCGGAGCCGTTCCGGGTGCCGGAGTCGCGGGGGTTGTGCGGACATTGCCCGCGGGCGTCCTTGTGCCCGGCGCGGGCGTATATCCCCTTCGGCCACTGGAGTAACCCCCTCCCCCTCGTCCCGAGCGGTAAGCCTCCGTCTGGTAACTGCCCTGGGGTCCGCCAAGCATATCGATATCTTCCTGGCTATAAGGAATCGGCAGGTTCCCCTCCTGCGCGCTCACCGGAGCGGACAATGCGCATAGAAGTAAGATCCATAACGAAAGCAACAACTTTTTCATGCCACACCTCCTTCGCTTCAGGCAGCGCTAGGTAAAGTATCCGTCCGAAGGATGGCGGCTATGCATGGTGGGCCAAACAAAGATGCATGCAAAATGGATCGTCCACTATGATAGCTAAAAGGACTAAGTCTTAAAGGATAAACCTGATCCTAAACCAAGCAAGGCAGCCGTTTCACCGCAAAACATAGATAAAAAAGAAAGTAGAGGGAGTGGAGATGCAGTACATTTCGTACGAGGATAAGGAAGCTTTGTAAGCCAAAATTGATTACCTTCAGCAAAAGAATTTGGCCGGAGCATGGTGCGGGAATATTCCCAAGGATACAGAGCACGGATTGGTCAAGTTTTGGTCGGAGCAGTTGCATGTAGAGGAGATCGATTGAAGGATAAGCGCGCCTTCTCATACAACGACAAAGCGCGCCCGCTTTATTCCAAATAGTCTTTCCGATAAAACAGTAAGACCAAATAAACAAAAAAAATGAAGAGGAAAGTTAAAAATGTAAAATAAGTAAATTGATAACCATATCCGGTAGAAATAAATCCGATGATTAAAATCGCCCCACTACAGATAAGGCTTCCGAGAATATTTCGATTGATCGCAGTCCACTTCATACTTCTCGGCATATAACTGGAGATGAAAGTGAAGCCTCCATTTTTCTTTTTGATAATCCATGCTATTCCTAGTCCAAGAGAGAACGTCACCATCTGCAGCATGAACGTTCGATCCCCTGTTATATCGTAATAATCTTCCAAAAAATAACCATACCCCAATTTAAAGAAAAGCATAACTAGATTTTGAAGCAATAAGTACATCGAATAGCCGAAACATAACATAATCGAAGCATCGAACCAACGAATTCGATAAACAAACTTTAAGTATATGTACATGGAAATTAATTGAAACAACATGTCTAATACTGGTTGCAAAAGAACCATCCGCGCCCACAGAGAGAATACGGCAAGAACGAGCCCTATGAGCTGCATGCTCCCTTTAAAAATCTCCAGTCCCTTTACCATTAGTCTGATTGTCGCCTCCCTCCAATCTTTAAGACGGATTTCCACTCCAAATGTTACGCAAAATTTGCAAATCTTCGAGCGCCGCTTCATACAATGCTTTCCGGTCTTCATTCACGCGAATTCCCTCAGTGAATTCCAGTGTAAACGAGCCGCGGAAGCCTATGCGTCTCATCAAAGCCAGTCGGTCCTTAACAAGCTCTGGCCGCCGGCTTAACCGGATGAATTGGTTATCCCCGTCACGAAGCTGCACGTGTGCATGAGTAATCGCAGACCCCAGCCTTTTGAACCAATCTTCGAGTTCTCCCAAGCAGCAGAACGGATGCACGATCGCTTGGAACGGCCCGTCCCCGAACCCGGCGCAGCATTTCCGCCGCGGCATCGGGATGCTCCGCGACCGTGCCCGGATGACACTCGCACAATATTCGGCAGTCTGCGGGCAGCATCTCCGCCCAGCGCTTGACGTTGGCTATGTAAACCGGAAGCTGGGCCGGGTCGGCCCCGAGATTGAATTTGACCGCAGGCGCACGCAGCCGTTTCACCAGAGTCGCAGCCTCCTCACGCTTTCTCTCCGCCTCATCGCCATCCTCGAATCCGATATACGAATTGACGATCGTTACGAAACTCGAAGCCTCCAGCGCCGACCGCTCCCGTTTGTCCGCCTGAAGCGCATGATTTTCCCACAGCTCCATCCCGTCGAAGCCGTCCTCTCGAAACCGCCGCTGCCAATCGCTGACCGCATAGGACGGCTGGCGCTCCGCCGCCCATCGGTTCCGTTCCAGCAAAATCGTGCCGACATACAGCTTGTTCTCGAAAGACTGTGCCATCTGGGTAGTCCCTCCCGCATCAAAATATCTTCGAGGAAGCATAGCCCATTGCCGAAGCTTTCGTCAAGAACGCTATCCCCCGAACTGCCGGGAAATAACGAACCGTTTGGAATGCGCAATCCTGAAGCTCGCCTGCAAAAAAAAAGAGACCGCGCCCCATGACGCGTGTCTCTTCTACGCTATACTTGCGTTTTTTACGATCCGCTTAACAACAAATGCTCCAGCTTGTAGAATCGAAGGGCGTTGCCGCCAAAGACGGCTTCCCTCTCCGATTCCCCAAGCCCGTCGGGAAGCGCGCTGTCCAGCAGCTTCACAACCTGATCGTAGCTTGCCGCCAGCAGGCAGACGGGCCAATCGCTGCCGAACATGACCCGGTCGGTGCCAAAAACCGACATCACATGCCTCACATACCGGACGATCTGCTCCTGCTTCCAATTCCGGTGGTCGGCCTCCGTGACCATCCCCGACAGTTTGCAGTACAGCCGCGGATTGGACGCCGCAGCCTCCGCCAATTGAGCGCTCCACGGCTCCCATTCGCCTGCGGCAATTTGCGGCTTCGCGATATGGTCGATCACCGCCCGCAGGTTCGGGGTCTGTTCCAGCAGCTTGAGCACCGCCGGCAGTTGATGCGATTTCAACAGCAGGTCCACAGGAAAATCTTCCTCAGCAAAAAATCGCATCGCCTCGACGATATGCGACCGGAGTATGTCTTCCGCCCGCTCCGTCTCTTGAATCATGATACGAAAACCGACGAACGCCGGATGCCGCTTAAACTTCCGGTACTGCTCCCGGTAGTCCGGGCGCTCCAGATCAATCCAGCCGACAACCCCTGCAATGCGTTCGGATCGCCCCGCCAGCTCCAGCATATAGTCCGTGTCCGACAATGTAGGCGCCGCTTGAATGACAATCGTCCGGTCGATCCCGTTCGCTGCCAAATGAGCCTCCAAATCAGGCGGCTCGTAATCCTGATATAACACGCTCATCTCCGGCGTAATCCAGCTATAATCTCCTCGTTCCAGCTTCCAGTAATGCTGGTGCGCATCGATTCTCATCTTAGTTCCTCCTTAAGCATGCCGCCATCTACCTACAGTGCATCGCGCTTATTCTCGTCTCCATTTGATATGCGGTGCAACGCCGGATTGGGCTCGACGACCGCTACCTTCATCCCCCTGTGTTACCTTAGCTTTTGGTACATGCTGAACCCGCCGACTCCCAAAACCCATCAACAGCGCTTTCATAGGCTGACGAACCTCCGCTTCTGGGATTCGTCGCGAAACATCCGCTAAATTGATTCCCATTCTAACGCAGCGCTTATTAAATGTATAGATCAAGATCCGACAAAGCCCTGTAATAATGAACAAGCGATTGATCGGCTCCGCTCAAAAACAAGCAGTTTAGACATACATTTATATTCCCTTGTAGATGCTGTATACTCTAGTTGGAACGACAAAAGAAAGTAATGCTTTGGGGCACTATAAAATAAACGCGGCAGTATAAACGAAATGGAGAGAAGATCAGGTGCAACCAATCCTTATCGAGCCTGCGGCTTATACCGCTTTTAGCGACGAGGCGGAACTCATTGAGCAATGCAAAGAATGGAATTTGCTTTCGGAGAAAGCGTCCAAATCCAAAACCTTTTTCTACAAGAGAAACGGACGAATCCTGGCCTGCCGGTTGATCGGCTATGTCGATAAAATGACTGCTGTCATCGAATTGGAAGACAAGCAGCTGCACTGCATCCACCCGTCTTACCTAAAAGAGATGCAGGCTTCAACTTACGGGCAGAAGTCTGCCGTCGGGGCAGAGGATGCGGCGGAACCGGCGAGCGCCGTTCCAGCGGTTACGGCAACCGAAACTCCTGCGAAGGAAACCCCGGAGCTTGAAGCCCCCGAGGCTAAGAAGCCTCCGGCCGAAGAGCCAGGGACCGCAGAACTGCCGACAAAGGGGAAAACCAAGAAAGAAAAATCGCCGAAGCTGCAGCTTCCGGGAGAAAAAGTTAAAATGACCGCCACTGTAAAACAATTTACAACCGTACCGAACAATTTCTCTGACAATGACGATGAAGTGATTATTTACGAGGCGGTTTCCATCGCCGAGCCGGCGACCGAAATCGGCGAAGCCTGGTCCAGCAACAGCGCCACGATGAAGAAGCTGGAACTCGATATCGGCGACATGATTACCTTTGAGGCAAAAATCATAGCCAAGAAGCTTACACGACATCCCGTGCCGTATAAACTCAACAATCCGTCTAAAGTTCAAAAACAAGAATCTTGACAAGTCCAAGGAACTGTCCTAAAATTCTCGATTTGACGCATAAAAATACCCTTCATCCTCCTTTGCGGGTGGATTTGAAGGGCATTTTTTTCAATATTTGGAGTCTCTCTTTCCATATGAACACTCTTGGGGAAGTCCGCATCCTATCCGCCCGGCCGCAAGCGGCCGTCACGGGTAAACCACAGTTTGTAGCTGATCAGCCCCAGCAGCATTCCCGTAATCGCTGCCGAGGAGGAAAGCACAAACATGATCAAAATCTGGTACCGCACCGCTTCGACCGGATTGGCTCCCGCCACGATCATCCCGGTCATCATGCCCGGCAGCTGAACGAGGCCGACCGTCTTCATCCCGTCGATCGTCGGAATCATGCTGGACTTGATCGAGCGCTTGAGCGACTGCTGAATCGCCTGCCGCAGCGTCGCGCCGAGCGCCAGCAAGGCTTCGATCTCGCCGCGGGAGGACTCTAGCTCTCTCTTCATCTGGTTCAGCAGCAAGCCCGAGACAATCATCGCGCTGCCGATCGTAATGCCGCTGATCGGGATGATGTACTGCGGCGTGGGCTGAATAATACCGAAGCTGAGCAGCAGCGTCATCGTGATCACTTCCGTTGTCGTAATCGCGACGGCGATGCGCAGCCGGATGCCGGCGACACCCTTGGCACGCTGCCCGGCGTTCCACGAAGCGACCGCAATCATCACGCCGATGATCAACACTATGAACCAGGGGTTATCCGTACGAAAAACGAACTGGAGCACATATCCGACGAGCAGCAGTTGCACCGCGGAGCGGATGGTGCCGATCGCTACGTCTTTTTCGAGCCCCAACTTCTGCCAGACGGAGACGAGCATGGTCACGACGACGAACACCAGCGTGCTGATTAGCGCCAGGTTGGACATTCCGCACCCTCCTTCCCCGGAGCGGCCGCAACGGATAACCCCGCTATGAACCGGCGGCCGTGTTCCGTGTCCGGAGCACGAAAGAAGTCCTGCGTTTCCCGATTCTCCAGCAGCGTCCCCTCAGCCATAAACCATACGCTCCGGCTGACGCTGCGCGCCTGCTCCAGATCGTGCGTGACCCACAGCTGCGCGGTCCCTTCCCGCTCGTTCCATTCCCGCAGCAGCCGCTCGGTTGCCGTCCGGCTGTGCGGGTCCAAGGATGCGGTAACTTCGTCGAGCAGCAGAACGTCCGGCCGAAGCAGCAGCGAGCGGACCAGCGCGAGCCGCTGCTTTTCGCCGCCGGACAGCTCGCCTGCCGGCTTGCTCCAAGCCATTCCGCCTAGGCCGAGCGCTTCCATGCAGCGGGCGGCGAGCGCACGGTCGAACGGGCGGCGGTGCAGGCGGCTGACCGTGCACAGATTATCCTCCACGGTTCCCGGCAGCATGACGGCCTGCTGAGCGACGTAAGCGACCTTCGTCCGCCACTCCTGCGGCTTCCATGCGGAAGCCGGCTTGCCGCCCAGCCGCAGCTCCCCCTCGTCTGCGGCGTCCAGCCACGCGAGGATGCGCAGCAGCGTGCTCTTGCCCTGGCCGGAAGCGCCCAGCAGAGCGACCATGCCGCCTTCCTCCAGCTCAGCCGTCATGCCGCTGAATAACGCAAAGCTTCCTTCACCGCCACGTTGCCGGTATTTCGCAAGCTTTTCCATCGATAATACGGATGCCAATCGCCGAGCGCCCCCTTTTTCAAAAAGCTTATTCGTACCACGGATTCAAATGGATAAGCACCTCATCGACATCGGCATGCCGCTCCATAATCGCCCGCTTGATTTGCCGGGAAATATCGTGCCCTTCTTGAACCGTAAGATTGCCCGGAATGCTGACCCGCAGATCGACCAAAATGTAATGCCCATGCTCCCGCGCCCGAAGCCGGTCGATCCGCTTCACCTGCGGAATCGTTTGGATGAGCGCCGCGTATTCGTCCAGCTTCTCCGGCTTCACCGCTTTTTCCATCAGCACGTCAAACGCTTCCTGCCCCATTGAGTAAGCCAGCTTCAGCACGAGAATCGAAACGATAATACCCGCGAGCGGGTCGCCGTAGGCCAAGTACGGGATGCTCCAAGCCTCGCCAAGCATCGCAAGCGCGATGCCTACGACGGCCGCGAGCGATGCGTACACGTCAGCCAGATGGTCGTAAGCCGTAGCGAGCAGCCCTTTGCTGTTCGTCCGTCTGCCGATCCGGATCGTGTACATATATAAGGCCTGCTTCCAGGCCAAAGAAACCAAGGCCGTGGCCAGCGCCAGTACGCTGGCTTCCGCCGGTTCCTGGAACAGCGCGGCAACGGCATGATAGCCGATGTACAAGGCGGCGATCGCCAGTACGACGGCTACGAAGGCGGAGCCGAGCACCTCGGCTTTGCCGTGTCCGTACGGATGGTCCTCGTCCGCCGGACGTTTGGAAATCCGCATCGAGCTTAATGCCGCGGCCGTCGCAATCACGTCGCCAGCATTGTGTACGCCGTCCGCAAGCAGCACTTGGCTGCCGGATAGAAAGCCGACGGTCAGCTTGAGCAGCGTCAGAACGATATTGCTGATCAAACTGATCCACACCGCCACGATGGAAGCATTGTTCCCTTTACTCATCATTTATGACCCCCGCCAGAACTTTTTCCCATAGGAAACAAAAAAACCCCGACCGTCCGGCCAAGGGTTGGAAAAGCTTTTTTCATGATAAAAATCAGTCCTGTGCAGAATCATAATCATCACCACGCTCAAAAAAAATAACATCCGATCATTATAGCACGAAATCCGGAAGGTTGCAAAGCCGCTGCTTATCTGCCAGCCGAAGGCTGCGGTTTGTTCGTTCCTTCAGCTCCGCGCGTTGTCCCGCCGAATTCTTCCTGATATGTATAGAGAATTTGTTCCCGTATCGGACGTCCGCCGAGCAAATGCTCCTTCACCAGCTCCCGGCCCAGCTCGGGGGTCATTTCTTTGTACCAGACGCCCTCCGGATAGACGATGACGATACAGGCGTCTTCGCAACGTCCGTTGCACCGCGTTCTTGTCGTGTGAACGATCGCATCGGCCTGCTGCCGGGCAATCTCCTCCCGGATCGCCTGAGTTACCTCCTCGCCTTGCTGCCTCATACAGCTCCCGCCGTTGCAGATAAGCACATGGTGGCGCGTGCCGGTCAAATTCCATGTTGCCATTATTCCCGCCTCCTCCGTTTCAAAAAAAAAGAAAAGGAGCATTTCAACCCTGTCGGTTAGAAATACTCCCTGTAGACCCGTATCTGCATGCCCGAATGCTCTGTCTGTAAGACAGCAGCCCGTGCATCGGCATATCCGTTCTTCGTATCCTAACACCCCCTATGCTCCGTAGGGCTCAGCCGTGTTATTGGATCAGGCAGGTATCCTGGCTTAGGGCATCCCGCTCGGCGCCTTCCCGAAGACGTGTCTCCAGTGGCATGCTGCCGAACGATAGCTTGATTCAAGCGCCCTTCACAGTGGCGGGACCGCGACGGCTTTGCACTCGTCTTCCCTTTTAAGCTTCGGACGAGGCCCGAAGCACCTAATTCCCAGTATTCGGTTGTTATGAACCTAACGATACCCGAGGGGAGGATGCATTGTCAATATGTTCCTCCCCATATTTTCCGCGTCCTACCGCGTTTCAAGGTGCAGGGTAACCTTTTTGAGCCGGGGGCAGTATTTGTTTTGTTGTAAACAAAACGAACGCAACCGAAGGTTTTTGCTAGCAGTTGTTCTTGTTGAGCCGTTGAGACTTCTTTCGGAGGGAAGTTAAAATAGTCGTCTTCCCGGCGCCTAAATAACCGCTCAGCACCGTTACCGGTATTTTCGTCGTATTGCGTTCCATCGTCAGCAAACCTTCCTTAAACGTAATTATTACTAATTAATTATTGTACGGAGGCGCCTATCGTTTGTCAACGAATTTCAGCTGCTTGACAGTGGGATGCAAAAGAAACACTTTCCCAAGTGAAAATATTTTTACCTAATGCAATATTTATTACATAAGGAAATTTTCTTATAGTCAATAAAATTTGTTACTTCAGGGAAACATTCAAGAGAGCCCAATGGCTCTTCACTCGGCCTTTACTATGGAGGAGGTCCTTCGATACATGTCCGCTGTTCTCGGCTTTACGTGTCTTTTAATCGGTCTGGTAATCGTCAATGCCGTCTACTCTTATCAAAGCAAGCACATCGATCCCGCCTTCGGGGCGACGTTTCTTTTTCAATTGAAGATGCTCCCTTTGTTTCTTCCCGCGAATCTGCTGATCGGGTACGGCGTCCGCTGGGTACAGCACAGCTTCGGTCAGCTGACAACGGCTCTCGTATCGGCTAAAATCGTCGAGCTTCTGGTATGTCTGCTTATGGGGTATATGTTCATGCAGGAGATGCCTACGTGGAAAACTTGGGTCGGACTTCTCATTATCATCGGCGGGTTTGTACTGATGAAGTGGAGGTAAGCAGCGCTGCGCTGGAAGATATTGTGGGGTGAAATCTAGCGATCCTCGTGATAGACTGTAAGGGCCCTTGAGAGACCGGGTGGGACGAAAAGTTCGGCTTCACCGGTTCTGTCGAGAGGACAACTACATTCAAGGCCGAAGCTTCTTTGGAAGCGCGGGGGAACCCATTTTTTGGGGTGAAGCCATACCATATGCTATGGCCGGGTGATTGCTCTTTGACCCGAACCCGTCAGCTAACCTCGCAGGCCGAAAAAGGAGAGGATCTTTTTTGAATCGCATGAAGAAAACTGCTTTGGTGAGTATGTTGGCCCTTACTTCGGTGTTCGGAGCTGGGATGGCATCTGCTTCCGCTGCACCATGCCCCGTTACCGATAACGATACGTTGTCGACGATTTCTCAAAAATACGGCGTTGATCTGTCCTCGCTGCTGAATTCGAACCCGCAGCTTTCCAATCCGAATGTCATTTGGAAAGGAATGGTCATCAACCTTCCGGGATGCGATACCGGATGGCAGCCGACGACTCCGGTGAAACCGCAGCCGGTTCCTGCTAAACCACAACCAACGACACCGGTGAAAGCTCAGCCGACAACGCCAGCCAAGCCGCAGCCGACGACACCTGCGCAACCGGATGCAGGTTCCAAGCAAGGGACCAGCCAGTCTGCTTTTGCCAGCCAAGTGGTGAATCTCGTGAACCAAGAGCGTGCGAAAGCCGGCCTGCAGCCGCTTGCTTCCGACAGCGCCTTGTCAGCTATGGCCTTGGACAAAGCAAAAGACATGTATAACAACGGATACTTCGATCACACATCCCCGACGTACGGGTCTCCATTCGATATGATGAGATCTTACGGCATCCGTTATTCGTATGCGGGTGAAAATATCGCAAAAGGCCAGCGTTCGCCGCAAGAGGTAATGAATGCGTGGATGAACAGCGACGGCCACCGCAAAAACATTCTTAGCCCGAACTTTACAAAAATCGGCGTTGCTTACTACAACGGCGTATGGGTTCAAGAGTTTATCGCGAACTAATCCTCTATTCTCATACAGATATTGGATCGGTCCCCTTGCCTGGGGATCGATTTTTGCTTTTATTTTCAAAGAACGAGCAATTCTAAAATTTTCTTTAGAAAATTCCGTATGAAACGATACAGACATATTCTATTGTTTGCTGGTATTATATAGTCAGGTAGGCAATGAATTCGAATCTGTATATGGGCACTTGGATTCGAAGGAGCTAGTAGTGCAACCGGACCATCTTTCCTGGCGATCGCTAGGAAAGGTGGTTTTTGTTTTATAATCCTTTTCTAAACTAGGGGGTATCCTAAATGAAGCAGCCGATAGATTGTCAACTTCTCATCGAACAATTAGAGATCCCGCTGGAAAAATTCGAAGCGTGGAAAAAAGAGCAGCTTAAACATATGAACGAAGAAATCCATGGCATAGCCATGAACGGGACGGCCGATTATTTTGAAGCTTCACTGAGCCCGTCTTCCGAAATTTGATTGAGGTTGTTTACTCCCCAAGAAGCCACAAGCTAATCATGTTCCCCCTTTAAGAACCAGCACTTTCCCCACCAGCCAGGATCGCCGTTTCCCAAGGACGGGGGCATCCCGGTTCTCCACATCCCCGCACTCGTCGCTCCGGGAGATTTGTCCCATCTTGAGGCGTCTCCCGGCGAATCAGATTAGTCGGCCCGCAGCCACAAACGGATTTACTTTCGCTTCGTACATCCAATTGGGGACCATTTAAATAATATCCCAAGACCATGTACATAAGCCGCTTATCATCATCTGTTTAATTGAATATTACCGTAACTTTTAACAATCGAATTTAAAGCTATGGCAGCATGCCTAAATCCGTTACTTACTCCCAAAGCATACTTTTTTCCAGACTCATCTATTCGATTTTTTTCTTCGTTACTCCAAATATGTTCGAGCTTCCGAAAATCTTCAAGCAGCTTATTTAATTCTTCGATCAACACCCATACCCCCTTATGCTTTAACTCATTGGCACTCTCGTGATTTTGTAAACATTTTGTGTTAAGATTAGGGAAAATTCTCTGCTAAATTACATTGTATTTAGTTCTATCCAGCTCCATCTTTTGTTTTACTTCGCAAATATATCATATGTCTTTTAGAACAATAAGTCAAACATTATATTTGTTTTATTAAACATTTAATTTTATATATCAGATAAACCATTTAAGGGGTACAAATATGCCTTTTTCCTATAAACCATTATGGAAATTGCTTGTTGATCAAGACTTAACGAAAACCGAATTTCGGGAAAGCTTGGGCTTATCTACCGCAACTCTTGCAAAATTAGGGAAGAACGAGTATGTCTCACTGGAAGTTATCGATAAGATTTGTACGCATTTCGGCGTCCAGCCTAACGATATCATGGAGCATAAAAAGGATCAATAAGCCTTCAGTGTCACAAAATCCCCCCCGTCTCTGTCTTGTATAATGAGTCAAAAATATAAGGCATCTTTGAAATGCCGTTCAATGGGAGGCAAAGGAGTATGAAAATTTTGGTTGCCGGAGCAACCGGTGTCATTGGACGTTCGCTGCTGCCGATTCTGGTACGGGAAGGCCATGAAGTAATAGGCATGACGCGTAATGAAGCCTCGAAAAGCCTCATTTCGAAACTGGGGGCGTCCCCTCTGGTTGCGGATGCTTTAGAGCGGGAGTCCATGACTCACGCTCTTCGGGAGGCTCGTCCGGAAGTTGTCATCCATCAACTCACTTCTTTAAGCAATTTCAACTTTGAGGACAATAACCGAATCCGAACCATCGGAACCCGCAATCTGGTTGACGCCTCGCAAGCGGTCGGGGTAAGGCGCATGATCGCGCAAAGCATATCGTGGACCTACGAACCGGGAGATCATCCTGCCAAGGAAGAGGAACCTTTGGATCTGGAAGCACCACAGCCGCGAAAAACGACGGTTGACGGCGTGCTTGCTCTGGAGCAAGCGGCCGCCGAAATGCCGGAATACGTCATTCTGCGATACGGTATGCTCTACGGGCCAGGAACTTGGTTCGACCGCAACGGGCTGATGGCCGAGAAGGTGCGGCACAAGGAGCTGAAGGCGACGGAAGGAGTCACTTCCTTTCTGCATGTCGAAGATGCGGCGCAGACAGCGGTTGCTGCGCTGGAATGGCCGACCGGGCCGGTGAACGTCGTTGACGACGAACCGGCTCCTGGAACGGAGTGGCTGCCTTTCTATGCCGCAGCAATCGGCGCGCCCGCACCTGAGGTTCAAGAAGGCAGCAGCCGCGGCGAACGCGGGGCAGCCAATGCCAAGGCGCGTAAAGACTACGGCTGGAAGCCGCTTTATCCGACTTGGCGCGAAGGCTTCCCGGCAAGCTTGCAAACGTAGATGAAAAAGGGCTGTCGGGATGATTCCCCGACAGCCCTTTACGCCGTTTTTATGACCCCTTACAGGGTCGTATGTCAGTTCGTACTACACCATAATTTTGCAAATATCGTTCGTAAATTCGACCGGATCTTGAATCGGCAGGCCTTCGATCAACAGCGCTTGGTTGTACAAGAGTGCCGTATACAGATTCAGCTTTTCTTTATCCTGCTCGTACGCCGTCTGCAGCGATTGGAATACCTCATGATGGATATTGATCTCCAGCACCTTTTCCGCCTTGACGCTCGGGTTATTCGGCATGGCGTTCAATATTTTCTCCATCTCGATACTGACATCACCCTCCGTAGTCAGACATACGGGGTGAGACTTCAACCGCTTCGAGGCTCTGACACTGGTTACTTTGCCTTCCAGCAGTCCCTTCATGTGGTCGAACAGCTCTTTGTGATCGTTTTTGTCGGCATCGTCGTTGTCCTTATTGTCCTCCGCTTCAAAGCCCAGATCGCCGCTGGAGACGGATTTGAACGCTTTGTCCTTGTAGTTCATCAGCATCTTGACAGCGAACTCGTCGATATCGTCGGTGAAGTACAAGATTTCGTAGCCCTTCTCGGCGACAAGCTCGGTCTGTGGAAGCTTCTCGATTCGTTCGTTCGACGGTCCGGAAGCATAGTAAACATACTTTTGGTCCTCCGGCATTCTCGATACGTACTCCTCCAGCGTAACCAGCTTCTTCTCCTTGGAGGAGTAGAACATGACCAGATCCTGCAGCACCTCTTTATGGCTGCCGTAATCGCTGTAGACCCCGAATTTCAGCTGTCTGCCGAACGATTTGTAGAACTGCTCGTACTTCTCTCTTTCATCCTTAAGCAAGCTTAGCAGTTGGCTTTTGATTTTGCTTTCGATATTTTTGGCGATCAGCTTCAATTGGCGGTCGTGCTGCAGCATTTCTCTGGAAATGTTGAGCGACAGGCTTTCCGAATCGACCATCCCTTTGACGAAGCTGAAATAGTCCGGCAGCAGATCGGAGCATTTGTTCATGATCAGCACGCCGTTGGAATACAGCTCCAGCCCCTTCTCGTATTCCTTCGTGTAGTAGTCGAAAGGAATATTTTCCGGGATAAACAAGATCGCCTGGTAAACTACGGCCCCGTCGGCGCTGATATGGATATGCTTGATCGGCTTGTCGAAGCCGTAATGCTTCTCTACGTAGAACTTCTCGTAATCCTCGGCAGTCAGCTCACTTTTGTTTTTTCTCCAGATCGGGACCATGCTGTTAATACGCTCTTCTTCCACATAGTCCTCAAATTCATTGTCGCTGTCTTCCTTCAAGCGTTTGCCGGGAAGGTCCATCTTAATCGGATAACGAATGAAGTCGGAATATTTCTTGATGATCGCTTTCAGACGGTATACTTCCAAAAACTCGTCGTAGCTCTCGTCCTCGGTGTTCGCTTTGATCTTCAATACGATTTCCGTGCCGACCGTTTCTTTGTCGCAAGGTTCAATGGTATAGCCTTCCGCGCCTGTCGATTCCCACTTGTACGCGCTGTCGCTGCCCAAAGCTTTGCTGACGACCGTCACCACATCGGCGACCATAAAGGCCGAATAAAAGCCTACGCCGAATTGGCCGATGATATCGTGGCCGTCCTTGAGTTCATTTTCCTTCTTGAAAGCGAGCGAGCCGCTCTTGGCAATAACGCCGAGGTTCGTCTCCAGTTCTTCCTTCGTCATCCCGATCCCGGTATCGAGGAGCGTCAGCGTTCTGCTGTCTTTGTCCGGAATCACTTTAATATAGTAGCTGTCTTTGTCGAAAACCAGCTTATCGTCGGTTAACGCTTTGTAGTAGATCTTGTCGATGGCATCGCTGGCGTTCGATATCAATTCTCGAAGGAAGATTTCTTTTTGCGTGTAAATCGAATTGATCATCATTTCCAATAGTCGCTTGGATTCGGCTTGAAACTGCTTCTTTTCCATTCGAAATCTCTCCTTTTTGACAATAAGAGGTGGCTATGGTTGCAAACGACCTTGTTGTTAGCACTCTATATCTTTGAGTGCCACTCCCTATTTTTTATAACATTCCTCCATTTTAATGTCAACCCAAAAGAAAAAACGCTCGGAAGCCCAAGCGTCTAGCATACTAATTCCTTTTACAATTTATCCTGCACGCGCTGCGCGCTTTCCTTTAACTGACTGTTCAAAACGTTTCCCTCCGATAGATCCGGACTGGATACTGGCTGTCCGGCCTATTTTTAGTCTCTGGCAAGGTCCAGCAGGATACCGTTAACCCCGTTCAGGAAGGCATTCGCGCTGGCCTTGATAATGTCCATGTCCATCGCCCGTCCGGAGTAGATTTTGCCTTGATGCTCGACACGGATGTTGACCCGGCCGACGGCCTCCATGCCTCGGGACAAGCTGTTGATCTTATAATCCTTTAACTGGATCTCCAGACCGACCAAGGTTTTGATCGCGCTGTACAAGGCATCGATCGGACCGTCGCCCACGGCGCTCCCTTTCATCGACTCGGAGCCCTTATTCAATTTGATAGTAGCCGTCGGGTGCAAATCGTTGCTCACCACCTGGAAGGATTCCAGCTCATATAATTGCTTGCTGCTCTGCTCGACGGTCCGGTGATTCGTGACGAGATAGAATACGTCGTGATCGTAAACTTCTTTCTTGGCGTCGGCCAAGATAAGGAACTCCGCGAACAGCTCCTCGAAATCTTTGGCATCGCTCGTATCGAAGCCCATTTTCTCGATGGCGTTCTTGAAGGCGTGCCGTCCGGAACGGGCGGTCAGGATCAGCTCCATGCTGTCCGCACCGACCTCTTCGGGCGACATGATTTCATATACCTGCTTGTCTTTCAGCAGGCCGTCCTGATGGATACCGGAGGAGTGTGCGAAGGCGTTCTCGCCGGTAATCGCTTTGTTGACCTGTACGTCGAGCCCGGTCAAATAGCTAACCAGTCTGGAGGTCCTGTGCAGCTCCGCCGTATTGATATTGGTGTAGCCGTTGAAGTAGTTCTCCCTGACCTTAAGCCCCATCACGACTTCCTCCAGCGAAGCGTTGCCCGCCCGCTCGCCTAATCCGTTAATGGTGCACTCGACTTTTTCCGCTCCATTCTTGATCGCGCTCAGCGTGTTGGCCGTTGCCAGCCCGAGGTCGTTGTGGCAATGGACGCTAAGGATCACGCGGTCGTCCAAATTTTTGAGCCGTTCGTTGATTTTGCGGATCAGCTCGCCGAATTCCTCCGGAACGGCATAGCCCACCGTATCGGGCACGTTAATAATGGTCGCTCCGGCTTTCACGACGGCCTCGATCGTTTCCCACAAGTATTCAAAATCCGACCTCGATGCGTCTTCCGTGGAATACTGCACTTGCGGAAGCAGCGTCTTGGCATATTTGACTGCGTCTATTCCCATTTGCAGGACCGATTCCTTGGAACGGTTGAACTTCTTCTCCACATGGATGTTCGAGGTGCCGAGCACAATATGAATGAGCGGGTTCTGCGCCAGCTTGATGCTTTCGTAGACCGCGTCGATGTCGCTTTTGACCGCCCGGGCCAAGGCCGTAATCGAGACACTGTTGCCTACGCTGCGGGCAATTTCTTGGACCGCTTGGAAATCTCCTGCGGACGAGGCGGGAAAGCCTGCTTCGATAATATCTACATTCAGCCTCTTTAACTGCTGGGCGATCTCTATTTTTTGATGAAGATTCAGCTTCGCCCCCGGAACTTGCTCGCCGTCGCGCAGCGTAGTATCGAACACCATAATTTTGCGTTTCATCCTCTATTCCTCCCAAAATCGCATTTTTCGATATCTACAATATCTATATGTGAAGCGGGGCTGATTAAACCTGGGATTTAATCAAAAAAACCCCGTCTCTATGTATAGAGACGAGGTTGAACCCGCGGTACCACTCTAATTCATTTCCTGAAGAAATGATCTCAATTCGATGGCCATCACCATCTATCCCTGTAACGGTGGAACTCCGGCTTACCCTACATGTCAGGCAGCTGTTCATAGACGAGTTCGAAATGAACGACGTTACCGTTTCGCACCGACCAACGGCT
This sequence comes from Paenibacillus sp. MZ04-78.2, assembly GCF_024213375.1. GTDB lineage: Bacteria > Bacillota > Bacilli > Paenibacillales > NBRC-103111 > Paenibacillus_G. Next base: position 167,449 of record NZ_JANAVJ010000002.1, read on the forward strand.
CTCTGAAAAGTCATTGCACTTCTACTATTTCTAATCCTCACATTTGAATATGGAATTATTGGTCATTATAGGGTACTCGGATCGATTTGTCAAACCTATTCTGCACCGCTTGCTGTCGCCGAATTATCCGTTAACGATTCCTAAGACGAACCCATCTTTTGTCCGCCGCTGCTGCAAATCTCGTACGGATCATTCGTCAATCCGGGGGCGATGCCGCACAATAGACAAGTCTCTCCCGGCATCGAAGCGGCATCGGTGTGCATGTCCGCGCATCCGAAAGCAACGGCTCAGCTTGAGCGAGCCGCCGCTTCAAAGTAAGTCTTGCCGGATTCGCCTTGATCCTTGAGCATGGGTTGAATTTTCTCCCAAAATGTGTTCAAAGCCGAATCTGTTTTTTCCAAACGCAATAAGATATCTCCCGGTTGATAAGGCTCCCATAAGTTATCCGGCAAATACTTGTCAAAAATTATTTTTATCGCTTTGCCATCCCCCTCCACTTGTGCCTGAAGTCTTTCCATCGTTTGAAAGCCATCGATATCTATTTTCGCGTAGTAGCTTTTACCCTCTTTATATATTGAAATTTGATAAAACATATTTTGATTCGGAGGGGCGTATTCCGAAAATTCATACTCCCCGACCCACGATTCCAATGGTGAAGAAGCTATGGCCGTTTTCACTTCTTCCGGCTTATTTACCAAAGGCACATGCTGAACGTTATCGTTTAATGCTGAAGATGGAGTATTAGCGCCGCATCCGATCATCGAAACGATGACGAGAGCCAGGATTGCGCTCCCTATGGATCTTGGTAGATTTTTATTTATCATATTGAATTCACCATGTCGTTCGCAAAAATCCATCTTTCCAAAGCTTTCCTCTCCCTTACTAGAATTCAGTATATCGAAAGGATGGAAAAAATTCAAAAGTTAATCCGCTCTCTTGGCAATTCGGAAAGATACGAAAAAGCTCAGCACGATGAAGAGCAGTTGAGTCAATAAGGCCAGCATGATCCCCATAAAGATACCTTGGCTAAAATGCTCGCTTACAGCGATTAAAGCTCCTCCGATTCCGATGCTCACTCCCGGGCAAAAAGCGTCGACGAATTGAAGATACGCGGAAATTTCGCCTTCCTCGCCCGAGCGGGCATGCTGCAGCGCAATGGCCCCCGTCGTCGGATTGGCCAAGCCAATGCCGAAGCCCGTAAAGATTTGTGAGATGACGGCAAGCCCAATTCCCCCGCTCTCCAGCCCTACAGCCGCGATGACCAGCGATACGCCGACGATCATGAAACCGATCCCGGTTATGATCCGTTTTTTTCTGCCGCGGCCGCTATCCTTTTCGTCCAGTTTGGATTGCAGCCAAGCCGCGGTGGACCAGCTTAACGCGCCTGCGGCGACGATCAGCCCGGCAAGGTCTGCGGGCAAGCCTTTGACCTTCGTCAACGCCAAGACGACATAGCTCTCGGTTGCAACATAGCACGCAACATACAGCCCTCTTGAAACAATGGTGGCCGGCAGCCCTTTTTTGACGGAGAACGTTCCCGCAGGGAGCAGTTGCTGCAGAGGCCGGACCATGACGATCAACCCGATAAGCGCAAGCGCAATGCCCTTCCAATCGGAGACAAAGCCCAACCCGCTCAGCAGCAGCCCCGTCCCTACCGTCAGCAGCACAGCGTATCCTTCCTTGCGGCCGCTTTTCTTGGCTGGAGCGCTTTCCGTTTGAAGCTTGCGAAAGGAAGGAAGCGTCAGCAAGACGGCCAAGACGATCAAGGGCAGTACAAGCCAGAATACGAATCTCCACGAGACATATTCGGCTAGCAGCCCGGCAATATAAGGACCGATCAACGCCGGCAAAATATAAGCGCTGGAAAATGCGGCCAAAATTTTCGTCCGGAGCGCATCGGGATAGCTTAAGGTAATGCAGTAGTACACGCATGTGACAATAGCGCCTGCGCCGAAGCCTTGAAACGCTCTCCCCGCGATTAACATCGGCATATTCACGGAGGTGGCCGCGATCAAAATACCGGCCACAAAAATAACGATAGACAAAGAAAAAGAGCGATACACGCCGATTTTGCCGATTTGCTGACCGATGACCATCGTGCCCAATATTTGCGTCAACAGAAATGCGCTGAAAATCCAGCCGTATAACGAAATGCCGTTCAAATGCTGCGCCATATCCGGCGCGATGGTCGTAATCGCCAAGCCCTCGAACGCTACGGTAGTCACAGTCAAAATGATACCGATGGTCAATGCCCGATACCGTGCGTCAAAAATGCTTGCCTTGCTTTCGCCTTGTTCCATTCCCTTATCCCTCCATCTACTTGCTAGAACATTAGTTGCTATAGCAACTATATGAGTAAAAAAAACAAAACAGGTACACGGGCAACTCTCTACAAATCCTTCACGTTATTATACATAACGGCAAGTATTCTTCTAAAGGTTTCGACTTCTTCCTCGGACAACCCTTCGATCGTTTTCTTATAAGCTTCAATGGACGGAGCAAGGATGTCCTCCTTGATTTCCCTGCCTTTCGGCGTTAAATATACCCGCAGCGATCTGCGGTCCGTCTCGTGGGTTACGCGATGAACGAAGCCCTTCTTTTCCAGCTTGAACAGCATCCGGGCGATGTTCGTCTGATCTTTATACAGCCGTTCCGCAAGCTCTTTCTGGGTGATCCCCTCCTTTTCCCAGAGAATGACCAATATCTCCCATTGGTCCACGGTAATATCGAAAGGGTTAACGACCTTTTGATAATAATTGTTAAGCTTCAAATCCGCCCGGTGCACGACGACGCCGATATACTTTTCTAACTCCAATGACAGCCTCCATTATAGTTGATATGATTATAGTTGCTATGACCATTATAATTCCCATACCCGCCAGTGTCAATCCGCAAAATGAGCTTCTCTGGGCGCGCTGCATAACAAAATGATCCGAGCCTGGTTCACTGCGCCAGGGAATCGGATCATTGAGCTGCTGTTATATCGTTTTCGTAGGATGCCCGGTTAGTGCAGCTGCCTCATGCTTCATTTGCTCTCCCACTTCGGGAATCGGCTTGAACGCAAGTGTTCCCAACAATACACATACCGCAAGCACGATATAAAAGAAGGCCCACTCTCCGATTCCAGTCATGCTTCCCGCAGCCAATAGTACAGGGGCAATGGCAGGAACGAGCGATTGCGGCAGCGCGTTAGCAACGTTCATGAGTCCAAAGTCTTTCGCCGAATCTTCCTTGTTCGGCAAAATCCGTGCGACAAGCGCCATATCAACGGATGTAAAGCATCCTGTGGCCAAACCGATCACGATGGAAGCTATAATAAATGCAGTCGTATTCGGGACGAAAGAATATATCATCAGTCCCAAAAGCATGATAATGCCGCAAGCATATATAAACGGCTTCTGTTTACCGAATCGGTCTGACAATATGCCGCCAATAATGCTAGTGATAGCGGTTGCGATCAAGGCAACAATCTTGAGTGTACCTACGACATCGGTAGCTTCCCCTTGAGATAAGCCCATACGTTTCACAAGCATGATTGCCGTATAAAGGCTATAGGCAAGACCCATATTAACCAAAAATTTAGACAGGAGCGCCCATGTGAATTCCGGATATTTACGCGGATTGGGGTAAATTTTCCCAAGCTTTTCTTTCAAAGAGATATTTTCTTTTGCTTTCTTTACCATCTTCACTTTGCTGTCGCGGATAATAAACAAGCTGATGATCGGGCCTGCGACGCCAATGATCGAAACCAGCAGCCACTTGGACGAGGTTGGCATCGTTTTCAGAGCCATCATCATAATCATTCCAATCGTAAGGCTCAAGGGGATAGCGAGTCCAAGCAGTCCCGACATGGTTCCTTGCTTCTTCACTTCTACCTGGTCGGGAATCAGCGCCGTATAGGCCGCCATCGCAAAGTTAAAGAAGAGCTGCGCTATACACCATCCGACGATAACCTGCCATATTTGTGTCGCGAAGCCAATCCATACCAGGGCCAGGCAGCCCATCAGCGGTCCGACCAGAATCCATGTGCGTCTGCGCCCGAAGCCAATGTTGGTTCGATCACTGATCGCTCCGCCAAGCGGATTCCCGACAAGCGCGAACAATGCCCCGACTCCTGCGACGATCCCATACGAAACCTGATAGTTCGTCGGATCAATCTCAATCATTTTAAAAGAGAGCAACAACATCGCCGGAGTCAATAAGCCGATCAACATACAAACATACCCAAACATGATGCCAAAGGTTAATCTTTTAAACGGTGTTTGTATCTGGCCTTCTACTGCTTGTTCCCCCATATTTCTTCCCCCTTACCGTTCACACATGTCTGTTGAAACGTTCTATCATCTCGTTCAGCATCTTTTCAGAAAAGGCGCCTTGACTGAAATGAACAATTCCGCGCAATGGCATATATTTGAACAAGGCCGCTTTCAGCTCGGACGCTTCTCCAACGCCCTGGTCTCCGATCAATGGGACACGTTTTGTTTGCGCCAACATTTCTTGCAGGATTGGCGCCAGTACCGGATCTGCAAGCAAATCGCCGAGCGGCGTATTCCGCGTTACCCGTTTACGGAGGTTGACTGAAGATTTTACATAGACCGTATTTCTCAGTACGATGTCTCTTGAAGATTTACCGATAAGAATCTCGAACTCGCCTTCTTCGACATGCCAATCCTTCAGTTCCACGTTATAGTAAGCGAAAGATCGCTTGTTCAAGGTGAAGCTGACCGTTTTCTCTTCTCCCGGCTGCAATTCTACTTTAGTAAAGCCCTTCAGTTCTTTTTCAGGCCGCTTGACAGCGCTTACTTTGTCATGAACGTATAGCTGCACAATTTCTTTTCCGGCAACCTTGCCTGTATTCTTAACGTTCACCTTAACCGTGAGGGTCTCCGTATCTTGAATCGAGTCTTGATCCAGCACCAGATTGCTATATTCAAAAGTCGTATAGCTAAGCCCGTATCCAAACGGGAACAAAGGCTCAATCTGCAGCGCATCGTAGTGCCGGTAGCCGACAAACACGCCCTCCCTATACTCCACTCTGTCTCCTTCGCCAGGAAAATGTAGATAGGAAGGATTATGATGCAGCTCTTCAGGGAACGTTTCTGCCAGCTTACCGCTAGGATTGGCGTCACCGAACAACAGATCCGCAATAGCGCCGCCCAACGCTTGTCCTCCAAGATACCCTTCCAGCACGCCTTTCACTTTATCGATCCAAGGCATAACGACAGGTGCTCCATTGCTTAGAACGACAACGATATTGCTTTGTACTTCGGCTACCGCTTCAATTAGCTTGATATGATTATCCGGAAGGCGCAAGTGCTCGCGGTCGTAGCCTTCGGACTCGTAGCGATCCGGCAATCCAACGAACAGAATGGCCGTATCGGCTTCCGACGCGATTTTCTTTGCTTCTTCAATCAGACTTTCTTCGATTTCATCGTGCTCCAACCGATACCCTTTCGCATACGCGACCTTGGTTCCCGGTCCGGATACTTGCTTGATTTGTTCAAGGATATTGTCCAGCTTGGTTGGTTTGATATGGGAGCTGCCTCCCCCCTGAAAGCGGGGTTTTTGCGTAAACTCTCCGATAACAGCCAAGTTCCCAGCCTTGTTCAGTGGAAGAATAGAATCTTCATTTTTTAAGAGGACCATGCTTTCTCTCGCTATTTCTCTTGCCAGCTGATGATGTGCTTCTTCGTCAAATGAAGCATTCGATTTATGATTATCCACGGCTCGATATACGATCGTCAGGAAACGCTCAATTGCCAGATCGAGCTTCTCTTCAGACAATTGCCCGCTGGCCACGGCATCGATAATTTTCTTCGCGCCAACGCCTTTGGTGCCCGGCATTTCAAGCTCAAGTCCGCTCGCGAGGCCGTTCGCACGCTCATTTACGGCTCCCCAGTCCGATACGACAAAGCCTTCAAATCCCCACTCCTCGCGGAGAATTTCGGTTAGAAGATAAGGGTGTTCTGAAGCATATTCGCCGTTTACTTTGTTGTAGGAACACATGACCGTCCATGGCTGACCTTCTTTTACAGCGGTTTCAAAACTAGCAAGATAGATTTCCCGAAGCGTTCTTTCGTCCACAATCGCATCTGTTGACATGCGGCGATGCTCCTGATTGTTGACGGCAAAGTGCTTGATTGATGTCCCGACGCCTTGGCTTTGGACTCCTTGGATATGACTCGTTGCCATTTCTGTAGTAAGATACGGATCTTCGGAAAAGTACTCGAAGTTTCTTCCGCACAAGGGTGAACGCTTTATGTTCACGCCAGGTCCAAGCAGCACGGCTACATTGAGCGCTTGAGATTCTTCCCCAAGGGCAACGCCCATTTTTTCGGCCAACTCCTTGCTCCAGGAACTCGCAAGCCCTGCAGCGGATGGAAAACAGGTTGCAGGAACGCTATCATAGATGCCTAAGTGGTCGCCCCCTTCTTCTTGCTTCCGAAGTCCGTGCGGTCCGTCCGCTAACATAATGGAAGGGATTCCAAGTCTTTCAATATCTTTTGTACGCCAAAAACTCTTGCCGGAGCAGAGGTCGGCTTTTTCTTCAAGCGTCATTTGGGAAATGATCTCTTTTAGATTTCTCTTCATTTTCAAGCACTCCTTATTATGTGTTTTAAGAAAGTAACCGCTTTCCCACCTCAAGGATACCTTGTTTTGCCATCGATTTATTGTATATGATATAGATAAATAGTATATTTTTCAGTTCATTTGCAGCATATTTGGGAGGCTTGGTTATGATGAATCATCCGCACATCGATGAGCTGGATTATATATGTAACATGATCTATACCACTTTCGATCTGCCCGTATACACGATGAACGCAAATGGAGAACTCCTGTTCGAGCAATCCGCTGCGTATATCCATCATCCAATGTATTTCTCCAAAATGGAAATGCTTAAACCGCTGTTTGTGACGGATGATCCGCACCATTTTCCAGTTTTTAGAACGACGACGTTTCTGGAAAATTTTTTCTCAATTTCGCTCAGGACAGAAGGAGCATTTCAAGGGATGATTATTGTGGGTCCCGTTCTCTATTCGACGCTTCATGAAGAATCGCTTACAGGTATGCTGAATGAACTTCAATTAACGAAAGAGAAAAAAAGAATGAGCGAATATTACGCGGCACTTCCAGTGATAAATCAACTGAAAGTAATCAGTATAAGCAAGCTCATGCATTATATGATATACCAGATGAAGCTGGATACGGTTGAAATTCTGCAGCAAAATGAATTGCTCCATACCGAAGCTATTGAAATCGAACATCTTCATGTTCATATTTCCGGGAGTGGGCAGCATCATCGGTTCCACGAAAGTTCCATCCTTGAAAAGAAGGTATACCAGAGCATTGCAGAAGGAAGAAAAGAAGAATTGACTGCCGCTTTGACAGCGTATCCCGAAAAAGGAATATTAGGAAAGCTATCCAGAACAAGTTCCAGCCGGAGCAATAAAAACTTGGCCATTGCCGCGATCACACTGGGTACAAGGGCAGCTGTCCAAGGAGGACTGCATCCTGAGATCGCTTATACACTCAGCGACTTATACATACAAAATCTCGAAGAGCTTAAAGATAGCAGAACCATTGATCAATTTACGAATAGTGCGTTGCACGATTTTGCCGAACGCGTACAGAAGCATCGCGAACAGAAATACTCGAAGCCGATCAACGCTTGTAAGAATTACATATTCTCTCATCTTTACGATGAGATTAAGCTTACCGATCTGGCGGAAATGACGGTCATGAATCCAAGTTATTTATCGGCGCTGTTTAAGAAAGAAGTCGGCACCACAATCAAGCAATACATTCAGCGTACAAAAATCGAGGAGGCCAAGTCGTTAATTGATTACACGACCTATACCTTGGCTGATATTTGTACTTTGTTAAATTTCCATGATCAAAGCCATTTTACGAAAACCTTCAAAAAGTTCATAGGCTTGACCCCTGGAGAATATAAGAATCGAATAGAGAGCCTTTAACTTCGGACCATTTCACGAAAACCCGGTGATCTTCATCAATGTATGTTTGCCAAAAAAGTGCTATAATAAATGAATTCAAGATGTTATCCAGTCCATAATAAGGAAGGAGAACTATTCATGAATACAAAACAATTGGAGCGAATCCATACGGGGAAGGGCTTTATCGCGGCCTTGGACCAAAGCGGCGGCAGCACCCCTAAAGCGCTGGCCCAGTACGGCGTTCAAGAATCGAGCTATTCCAATGAAGAAGAGATGTATGCCTTGGTTCATGAGATGAGAACGCGCATTATCAAAAGTCCCGCGTTTGATTCCCGGTACATTTTGGGCGCGATCTTATTTGAGAACACAATGGACCGCTCCATTGACGGTCAATTGACCGCCGATTATCTTTGGGAGAAGAAAGGAATCGTGCCTTTTCTAAAAGTCGATAAAGGGCTTGCCGATCTGGAAGACGGGGTTCAGCTCATGAAACCGATCCCTGATTTAAACGACCTTCTGAAGCGGGCGGTTGAACGCAACATCTTCGGAACGAAAATGCGCTCGCTGATCAAAGAAGCCAATCCTGCCGGAATCAAAAAAGTCGTTGAGCAGCAGTTTGCCATCGGGAAGCAAATCGTGGAGATGGGACTGGTTCCGATCATTGAGCCGGAAGTGGATATTTACAGCGCGGATAAGGTAGCATCGGAAAAACTGTTGAAGGATGAACTTTTTGCTCAATTATCGGCCCTCGACAAAGACGCGAAGGTCATGCTTAAACTTTCCATCCCGATGGAAAACAATTTCTACAGCGATCTGATGAAGGACCCGCACGTTGTACGGATTGTCGCTTTGTCAGGCGGCTATTCGCAAGCGGAAGCCAACGATAAGCTGGCACAAAATCACGGATTGATCGCGAGCTTCTCGCGTGCTTTATCGCAGGACCTCACCGCCGGGCAAACTGACGAGGAGTTCAACGCGCTGCTTTCCAAATCCATTCAAGACATTTATGAAGCCTCCATTAAATAAAAATTTCACGACCCCGAACTTTAGCTTAGCTCGGGGTCGTTTCTTATGTCCAACACTTTGTGATGATTCAGATTATTGGAATCAGAGAATATAGAAGATGAGACCTTTGCCCTCGGCTGCAGTTTGGCTGTAGAAACGCCGGATTTCGTTAAAATGCTGCAGCATGTAGGCAAAGAAATAGTCCTCATCCTCACCAGAAACAGCATATACCTCGTCCTTGACCATGGCCGGGAAATCATACCGCAAGCGGAGCTTCGCTTCATCCAGTTCAGTCATAGCCTGAAGCGCTTCTGCAACTTGCTCGGCGCGCAAGAAAAACGCCCCGAATTCGCCAAAATCGATGCCTTGGTCTAACGTCATCGGAACAACATAGCCAAGTGGAGGCTCTCCATCGGCAATATCTCCACAGAGCAAGTAGTGAATCGCCTCCCAGGATCTATAAATGTCCAGGCTGGGAAGATCGCTTGGGTTCAAATCCACCAATGCAATTTCGCCTGCGGCGATTTGCTGCACCAGTTTGTCATCAATAGCATAGTAATATCCGTACATTCCCATGTTGTCTTCCTTCTTTCCATTTTTAGTAGTGACTGTGCTACCCTGTCTAAATGTAACATCCGGGAATTTGCATTTCAAGGAACATTGGACGTAAGCGTCAAATCTAATACATATTATCCAGAACTTCCAAGCGCAGTCGTAATACTGGTCAGAAGCCCCTGAAAACAACCGGAAGCATGAGGATGCACGAAGGCAGGGCGATACCCGAAAAACCTTATGGAAGCAGGCTTCGGGCGGCATGAGAAACAAAAGGTCTGTCTCCCTTCCACCGGAATCGGATGCTGTTCTAGCTTGGGCAATTCCATGACATGCACTTCGATATCGTCAATCAGCGGAATCAAGGTATGATCTTCACGCAGATGGAAAACGTTATGATAACGATCATTCGGTAGGCATGAGTAATTCAAGATGTTGATCGTCACGCATTTCTTCAATTCGCCGTAGTTGGCACCTTCATTGATCTGATGGTGGTACATATTGCTCCAGTAAAACAGTGTCCGCTTCTCCATCTGATAAGGGTTAAACAACTGCATCTCGATGTTAATCAGCTTGCCTTCGGCTGTCTTCGCCTTAATGTCGAGAATGGACTGCTTATCGTGCGGAGCGTCCTTGTCTGTAACGGGTTACAAAACCCCCGAAAACAGCCGGAAACATGGGGATGCATGAAAGTAAGGCGATGCACGAGAAACCTTATTCAAGCAGGCTTCCGGTATCATGAGATAAACAAAAGGTCCATCTCCCCACTGGCAGCGATTCGATCAGAAATTACATAAACCAGCCCCAACACATCGGAACTGGTTTCCTCAAAACTATTCGGCAATAGTAAACATACTGTCTTTCTCTTCGTTTGGAATTTTCGATAATAAAACTCCTTCAAGGCGAGGGACTTCGGGATGCGAATGCCCAAGCCGTTACCCCATTTTTGAACCTGAATCATGGGACCGTCCCCCACAAAAGTTTAAACATAGTATATACATTTTCTTGAAGGAAGTTCAAATCAAGGTTGAGCGATCAAGTGAATTGATTTATTTGTGTATAATTTTCATCCGTAAATCATGCTTGACTTCTTCATGACAACAATATATAATAAATCTTGTCGCAAACGGGACCATAGTTCAGTGGGAAAATACTTCACTAGCAGAACAAAATTCAATTGAACTATGAATGTATATAAGGGGTCTTAGCTCAGCTGGGAGAGCGCATCGCTGGCAGCGATGAGGTCAGGGGTTCGATCCCCCTAGACTCCACCACTATCGCACTTCACACCCTCCTAAGGAGGGTTTTTATTTTGCCTTGAAACATTTCATCACGTTCCTATATTCGCATCAAACTATCTGTTTTCATTCTCCAATCTAACCTTTTTCCCCTTCAATGTGAATCCGATTTCAAATAATTCTTGAAGCCCTTTTGAAATGGCGAATTGGACATAATTTTCAATATTCTTAAAGCTCGTAAAATCCACTTCTATAAAATGAAAGTATTTTTCTTCAATATGTGGGACACCTGTAACAAAACACTTTTTTGGCAAACCCCAATCAATTTCGTTGCTTTTAGGAAAGGGTATAATTATTGAAAGCTCTTTTTCTTTATTTGGGGAATATGTTACGCCTCTTTTAGCGATGCAAATACAATTTCGAGTTCTTTCAGCGCTGTCATAAAGTATATGGATAGAGACTGTCCAGTCTTGCAACATCCTTTGGTCAAATGAAGTCACAAGAATATCAAAATCCACACTAATTTTTTCATAATCAAATTGAATGAGTTCATTATACATGATATTGGAACGATATGATAATTTGAATTTCATGAGTACTCCTTCTCTCAATGGCCGTTTCCCATTATTTCACTTTAAATCAAAAATAACAATTAATGGTGCTCTATCTTGGTTATATAATAGTGCTTTTCTTTTTTAATTAGGTCAAATTCAACGTCTACTTTATTCTTTTGCTTATTTTGGGGATCGAAGTAGTCATACTCAGTCCCAGTAACTCTTACAATGACTTTCGTCCCTTTCTTTTCAATAATCACCTTTAGATCAGCATGAATACCACTGGTTCCTTTTCCAAATCTTTCTGTTGCAATCGACTCGTAATTTCCTTGAGAGTCTTTCTTAAAATAAGTATTAAAAATTTCTTCTGATTCTTCAGGTACAAAATATGTATTCAGTCGGGCAATGATAGCATCCTTCGCTTTTCCTTCCAGCTTGCCTTTTGCATGTGTTAAACGAATTAAATCATCAGTCCATATTTGTAGCTTATTAAACCAAATCCACTTATATGTATCACCTTTTGCTTCCAGGACGCTATCGTCCAATACAGATGGTGAATAGTTATCAAGTAAGGATATAACTAAATTTACATCTTCAGTTTTTAAAATGTCTTCTTTCAACGGCGAGTTACTTTCTATAGAAGAAGCACTAGGTTTCACTTCTTCCTTAGCTGGACTAGTAACAGATTGGCTTGAATCACAGCCGACCATTGAAATGGACATGCATAGCAATAATGCTACAGAAATATACGTTTTTTTCATTAGGCATATTTCCTCCCATCTGATAAAAACTCAGATTAGCAGAACAATTTCTTTTACCAAAAAAAGAAAGCACTTTATAAGCGCTCCTCGATTAACAAAATAAGATCAATCCAATTTCCTTGTTTCGTTCTCACATACAATCTATTGCCGATTTTCTTACCATGCTTATACAAGTGAATCATCCTTTACAACAAGCCCAAATATAGCTGCAAAAAGGTAGGCTTGTTCGCGGTTAATGATACACCCTTGCAAATCCTCTACTCCCACGCCTAACCCATTGAATTGGCAATCGCTTAAATCGATTCCGTTCATCTTAGTACCCGACAATTGAGCCTGATCCAGGTTGGAACGATATAATTCGGTTTTTTGCAATTTAGAGAAACTAATATCGGTATGACGCAAAGAACTATCCTGAATAATCACTTGCTTGGTATTGCAGAATCGGAATGTGGCGTAATCGGCTATACACTGATCAAAAAGTACATTCCGCAATGTCGAATCAGATAAATGGATTCCAATCAATTTGCAATTTTTGAATGCTGTTCGATGAATAATGGCATCGCTGAAATCGACATTGGATAGATCGCATTGTTCAAAGATAACATCGGTCAATTCAACACCTGTTAAAGTACATTCTGTAAAGGTAACCTGTTTAAAAATCATTTTATCAAAAGTTTTTTTTTGACCCGTCAGTTGCTCAATTACGCATTTTTGCACGATTCCCATTTCCACAAAAGCATTGGACTGAACATCATCTGGCAATAGTTCAGACAGTTCATTCATAATGATCGGCGATTCGATTTTCATTACTTTTTTCTTGTTGCTCATTTGGTTTTCTCCCTCCCACCCATAATGGGAACATCAGTTCCTAGTATAGATGAACGCAATGTGGGAGTCAAGACGAAACTCTATGAATCCGTTTTGAAGTCTGAGGTAATTTTTGGTTTTCAATTGTTTGTAATATTAAGTCGTTTTTTATATAATGATTTCCCGTAGGGCTATCAATAAGGAGGACATCATGCAAAATCTACTCACAAGATTTGGATCTTTTTTATGGCGTATGCATTTAATTTTGATTATGAATATCATTTTAGTTATTTCAATTACAGTGGCAGTGGTAGTACTTCAAGGGACATCTGAGGATATTTACTTTGGTATTATTGTCTTCTTTTTGTTGACTCCTTATACATTGCTTTTTAAACCTAAAACAGTTCTTAGCAGAAATATTTTATTCATGTCATTGTATACATACTTTACGATTCCATTCACTTTAAATATTTGGGTCTTGCCTCTAAACATTTCTATTTCGAAATTTTTATTTTCTATTTTTTTAACATCCATACTTATTTTCATCTTACTATACTTTTACAATAGAAAAAATCATCTTAAAGAATTTATAGATCATTCCAAACTATCCTTAGATATCATAAGATTTATTTTCGTAGTTATTCTAACTCTTACAACAGTATACGCTATGATCGATAACGATTTCAGTTCATTTAAAAGCATTTTCGAATACAATGCCAGCATCGAAGAGTTAAGAAAATCTTATCAATTAACATTCCGATTATTAGCTATCCCATTTGTGTTCTCAGCTAGTGTGCTTAGAATTGCTATTGATTGGATATCGCTGAAAAAATAAAAAAGGCCCTTTGGCCTCTTATTTTAACCACTACAGCTTATTCGTTTCTCCGCTGGACTGATGCTTGGACAGCAGTCCGGTCAATTCTTTCATAAACATATCGATGTCTTTAAATTGACGGTACACCGACGCGAACCGGATATAAGCAACCTCGTCTACAGGATACAGCTCGCTCATGACAATCTCCCCGATGTCACGGCTGTCTACTTCGGCATGGGCCGTCGTGCGGATTTGCTTCTCTACCTCGGATACAATCATCTCCAGCCGTTCGACGGATACCGGACGTTTCTCACAGGCGCGGATCAAGCCCCGCAGCATTTTTTCCCGGTTGAATTCCTCCCGGCTTCCATCCTTCTTAATGACAATGAGCGGCGTCTCCTCGACCATCTCAAAGGTCGTGAACCGTTTCAGACATTTCTCACATTCGCGGCGGCGCCGGATCGATTTATTCTCGTTGGCGGCACGCGAATCCAATACCTTGGTGCCGGAGTAATCGCAATATGGACATTTCATCGATCGTTTCTTCCTCTCCCTATTTCCCAATAGCTCCCTGTCATGAAGTCCGGGCAATCGCACATAATAGGATTACCAACGACAAGGAGGTGAACAGACATGGGTGCAGGTCAATCCCGCAGCAGCAATCAATTGGTAGTGCCTCAAGCGAATGCAGCGTTGGATCAACTGAAATACGAAGTAGCGCAAGAACTGGGTATCGCGATCCCTCAGGACGGTTACTTCGGTCACATGGCTACTCGTGATACTGGTGCGATCGGTGGTCACATCACTCGTCGCCTGGTGCAAATCGCTGAGCAGTCTCTTGCCGGTCAATTCAAATAATAACACGTTTTGAAGAATACGCAAGAAGTATCGGGCTTAAGCTCAGCTTGTCCGATACTTCTTTGCCGTGTAAGGTCAAGCGGCGCGCTTCTCCCACTCTTCCCTATACAATTTAACATACTTGTTATAGTAATACATTACACGCTGTATGTAATGTCTCGTTTCTCCGTAAGGTATACGATCCGCATTTTGGAGCGTTCCGTCCCATGCGTTCTCCTGGAGCCAGCGGTTGACTTTGCCGTGCCCCGCATTATAGCCCGCAAGAACCGCTATGCGATTGCCGCTAAACTGCTTAAATAACCAATGAAGATACCATGATCCTAGCTCGATACTGACCGCCGGATCGTTAAGCCTAGTTTTGAATTCTTCACTAAAACGCGCCTTGTCAATAATCCAATCCGCCGTATCCGGCATAAGCTGCATCATTCCGTATGCGCCTTTCTTGGATTCCGTTTCCGTCAAATAGTTGGATTCCACCCGAATAACGGCGGCCACAAGAAAAGGATCGAGATCGTATTTTGCGGCGTTTTGGCGTATTTCCTGTTCGTAATGGATCGGATACAGCATGCGCCCTACATAATTGCTGCTTAGGAACAAAAAGATAACAAACGTCAGCAGCAGCAAGGCGAAAACCCGCTTTTTCCGCCAAAAGCTCATGATAGCCCCCTTTCGTTCCAGAAAGCTTCAACTTGCTTTTCCGTTGCCTCCAGGGTTCCCGAATTGTCGATGACCCAATCGGCAAGCCCTTTCTTTTCCTCAATCGGCATCTGGGACAGCAAGCGTTTCTCCGCCTGCTCCGCCGTGATTCCGTCCCGGGCCATCAGCCGCTGAAGCTGCACTTCGCGCGGCACATAGACGACCATCACCTGCTCATACATAGCCTGCTGCCCCGATTCGTACAGGAGGGGCACGTCGACGACGACCAGCTTGTCCGGCTGCTCCGCCGCATAAGTATGCATTCTTTCGCGTATGAATGCGCGAATGGGCGGATGCAGCAGATTTTCCAAATCGCGAAGCGCCTCACGATTACCGAAGACCCGCTCGCCCAGCTTTTTGCGATGAAGAGAACCGTCCGGCAGCAGCAGATCGTCTCCGAACCGCCGGATCACTTCAGCCAGAACGGGGGTTCCCGGCTCCACGACCTCTCTCGCAATCCGGTCCGCATCGATCAGCAGCGCGCCGCGCCGGACGAGCATCTCGGCCACCGTGCTTTTCCCGCACGCAATCCCCCCGGTTAATCCGATGTTCATGGTCATTCCCCTATTATATCCAAGATGATGTTGTTGTATGGTCAGAACAGTTTCATGATGCCCATCAGGATCAAGACAAATCCGGGCAAAGCGGACAGCTTGCGAATCCATTTCAGCTCCGCATAGCGCAATCCGATTTGCAGACCGATACCCAGAAACGTACCGCTGGCCAGCGCAATGACCGCCGCCGTCAGCCACGGCATGAAGCCAAGCAGTGCGGCGCCGATCCCCGCCCCGAAAGCGTCCAGCGAGAGTGCCAGCCCCAGCAGCGTCGCTTCATAGGCCGATATGTTGCCGGAACGGTCCACATCCGCCATGGACGGCGTACGCAAGATTTGAATGACCAGACCGAACCGTTTCAGTTCAAGATAAAATACTTCTTTCGCCGTCGCCGGCCCCGGAACGGGGACTGGCGGCTGCGGCTCGTTCGCCTGTCCCGCTTGCGATTCCTGCCGTCTTTGCTGGACCAGTTGAAGCAGCGCCCACAAGCCGATCCCCATCAAAATCACGGCGCCGATATCTTTTGCCACGGCCGGGTCGACAAACCGACTCATCCAGACGCCGATTTGCATCGAAGCGTAAATAATAACACCCGACCAAGCCGCGATGATCGCGATCGAAGTGAGCGGAATCCGGATTTTGCGAAAACCGTACGTGACGCCTACCCCGAATCCGTCCAGACTGACGGCAAACGCAAGCAGAAGCAACGAGACGACAGACAACATGACGTTCCCTCCTCACCAGTAACTGCACACCATACTATATGGCTGTTCTGGGCGGAGGGTGCGTGTTGCCGTTCCGGGAGGCCCCGTTAGTCTTCGAGCGCTTCCCGTTTCCCGCGCTTGCGCTTCGGCGGCTGGCAGACCGGACAATAATGGGTGCCGCGCCCGGCTACCACCGTCTTGACAATCGCCGTGCCGCAAGTCAGACATGCCTCGTCCTTGCGGCCGTACATTTTCAGCTGATGCTGGAACATCCCGATCTCACCTTGGCCGTTGACGTACGACTTGATGGACGACCCGCCTGCCGCCACGGCGTCTTTCAATGTTTCTACAATCGCTTCATGCAGCTTGGCCGATTCCGCTGCGCTCAGCGTCCCGGCTTCCCGCTCCGGATGGATACCGGCCAGAAATAACGCTTCATCCACATAAATATTCCCGATGCCCACAATGTATTCCTGATTCAGCAGCAGCGGCTTGATCTTCGTCTTGCGCTTTTCGATCTTCCCGCGGAAAACTTCCGGCGTAAACGCCTCGTCGAGCGGCTCAAGGCCAAGCTTTTTGAGCGGCGCCTCCAGCAAATCCCGATCCTTCGGATAGACGTGCATCGTTCCGAACTGCCGCACGTCCTTGTACCTCAGCTCCGTGCCGTCCGTAAAATGAAACACGACATGCGTATGCTTTTCCAACGGTTCGTCCGAGCGGTATGCCCCATAGCGTCCCTCCATCCGCAGATGCGAGACGAGTGTATATTGATCGAGCATAAACCGCAAAAACTTCCCCCGCCGCTCGACCGAGTGGATCGTTTCCCCCTCAAGCATGACCGCAAACGCCTGGATGTCGTCCGGATGCTGAATGATGCGGGGCAGCAGGACGGACACGCTCTCGATCCTCTTGCCAATGACTAATTGATTGAGCGTACGGCGCACCGTTTCGACCTCCGGCAATTCCGGCATGATGTCTTCCCCTCCTTCATTCCACCGGGTGGATGCCCGGCAGATTACTTCGCCTCGTACCAGTTCTCCCCGGCATCGACGTCCACCTTCAGCGGCACGTCGAGCTTCAGGGCCGATTCCATCAATTCGGCGACCATTCGTTTCATCAAGTCTATCTCGTCTTCCGGCACCTCGAATACCAGTTCGTCATGCACCTGCAGCAGCATGCGGCTGCGCACGCCCTCTTCCTTCATCCGCTTGTCCAATTGGACCATCGCCAGCTTGATAATATCCGCGGCCGTTCCTTGAATCGGCGTATTCATCGCGGTGCGCTCGGCGAACGAACGCAGGTTGAAGTTCGAGGCTGTAATTTCCGGCAGGTAGCGGCGACGCTGCAGCAGCGTCGTGACGTAGCCGTCCTGACGGGCTTTTTTGACGATATCGTCCATATATCGGCGAACCCCTTGGAACACGGCAAAATATTGCTCGATAAACTTCGCCGCGTCCTTACGGGTAATGTTCAAGTTCTGCGACAACCCGTAATCGCTGATGCCGTATACAATGCCAAAGTTGACTGCTTTGGCCTGACGCCGCATATTCGAATCGACTTCCGCTTCGGATACGCCGAACACGTCCATGGCCGTTTTCGTATGAACGTCCATGTTGTCGCGGAACGCTTCGATCAGCTTCGCGTCCTGCGAAATGTGCGCCAGCACGCGCAGCTCGATCTGCGAGTAGTCGGCGGTCAAGATTTTCCACCCGGGCTCGGAAGGGAAAAATACCTTGCGGATTTTGCGGCCTTCCTCCAGCCGGATCGGAATGTTCTGCAAGTTGGGATACTGGCTGCTGAGCCGTCCGGTCGCTGCGATTGTCTGCCTATAGTACGTATGCACCTTCCCGGTGGAAGGACGCACTTCCTTAAGCAGGCCTTCCACATAAGTCGACTGCAGCTTCGCCAGCGTCCGGTAATGAAGAATGTGACCGACCATCGGATGGTACGGCTCCAGCTTCTCCAGCACTTCGGCGTCGGTCGAATAGCCGGTTTTCGTTTTCTTGACCACCGGCAGTCCGAGCTTCTCGAACAAAATTTCCCCCAACTGCTTCGGCGAGTTGATGTTAAACTCGACGCCGGACTCGTCGTAAATCGATTGCATGATGCCCTCAAGCTGGCTCCCAAGCTCGGCGCCGTAGGCTTTGAGCTCCTCTGCGTCCACCTTGATCCCTTTGCGCTCCATCGAAGCCAGCACGAGCGCCAGCGGAAGCTCCAGTTCGTAAAACAATTGATGCATTTCGCTCGTTTCGAGCGCTTCCTTCAGCTTCGGCGTCAGCCGATGGACCGCGGCGGCTTTGCGACACAAATAGGTGGTCAGCACGTCTTCCTCGGGCACCTTGAATTTCGCGCCCTTGCCGAACACTTCCTCGTCAGCCGGAAGCGAACGCAGCCCGTAACGGGACGTCAGGCCGTCCAGCGTCAGCGACGACTCCGTCGGATCGAGCAAATAACCGGCGAGCAGCGCATCGAAGCCGATGCCGCCCAGCTTGATCCCGCGCCAGGACAGCACGATGATCGCTCGGTGCAGATCGTAGATGGCAACCTCCTGCTCGTCTTCCGAAGCGAGCCATTCCCGCACCGCAGAGGCGTTATCCTGCTCAAGCCGTCCCACTGGCACATAGTAGCACACGGGCTCCGCGCCCTCTTCTTCGCTATAGAAGGACAAGCCGATCACCTCGGCGTTATGCGGATTGTCGCCGGCCGCTTCCACATGCAGCGCACGGACATGCGGCAGCGCGGCGGTCAGCTCGGCCAGCTTGTCGTCCGTAACCAGCACGGCCGGCGGCTCGGTTCCCGCTTCTTCCGCCTCTACTGCCCCAGACGCCGCAGCGCCGGAAGCGGGTAGCTGCAGCCGCTCCAACAGCGACTTAAACTCCAGCTTGCGGAACATCGTGGCAAGCTCCGATTCCTCATATCCGCGATAGGCTAGCTCGTCCCATGAAAAACCGATCGGCACCTCCCGGAAAATCGTCGCAAGCTCCTTGCTCATCCTGGCGCTGTCGACGTTCGCAGCGACCTTCTCACCAAGCTTGCCTTTGATCTGCGAGGCGTTCTCCAGCACGTTCTCGACCGAGCCGTATTCGTGCAGCAGCTTAAGCGCCGTCTTCTCCCCAACGCCCGGAATGCCCGGAATGTTGTCGGACGTATCGCCCATCAGCCCTTTCAGGTCGATGATCTGATGCGGCTTCAGGCCGTACGTTTCTTCGATGTGCGCCGGATCGAACAGCTCGACCTCGCTGATGCCCTTGCGCGTCAGCGCGATGGTCACCTGCCCGCTTGCAAGCTGCAGCATGTCCTTGTCCCCGGTGACGACGACGACCTCGATACCGCCTTTCTCATCCGCAATACGCGTCAGCGTGCCGATGATGTCGTCGGCTTCGTAGCCGTCCAGCTCGAACTGGCGGATGCCGAACGATCCGAGCAAATCCCGGAGCAGCGGAAACTGCTCGGACAGCTCAGGCGGCGTTTTTTCGCGGCCCCCTTTGTATTCTGCGTAATCTTTATGTCGAAACGTCGCTTTCCCCGCGTCGAATGCAACCAGAAAGTGCGTCGGCTTCTGTTCCTCCAACAGCTTGAGCAGCATGGTGGTGAACCCATAGACCGCGTTCGTGTGCAGCCCCGTGGAATTGCTCAGCAGCGGCAGCGCGAAAAAAGCGCGGTAGGCAATGCTGTTCCCGTCGATCAAAATAAGCTTGGACAATGGATACACCCCATTCGGCAGTCTTCCTACTCTATACATGATAGCATAGGACAGCATAAGAAAAAAACCTTTGGAAAGCTTTCTCGAAAAAGGGGTGTGCGCCGTTTTTGCCGCATAAAATGAACTAACTTTTGATCCTTGACGGTGCCTTTCGAGCGGAAAGGAGATCGGAGGCTGGGTTCATGAAAGAAACGGTTCGTTTGAACGGAAAACGCGCGATTTTTTTCGATGTCAATCAGACGCTGGTACAGCAGGGACTCAGCTTCGAACAATGCTTCGCAGAGGTGTGGGACGATTATTCGGCCAGATGGGCGGCGGAGGACCGTCCGAAGGCGGATTCGCTCTGGGAGCAGTATATTACGCGTTGGCAGCAGCGCAAAAAAGGCCGGACGACATTCAAGCAGCTCGACGAGCTGCAGCAGCAATGTCTGCGGGAAGCCTTCGAGGCGCTGAGGATTCCCGCTTCCTCCGGCGTCCTGCGAAGCTTCATGCAGGATATCCGCCGCTTGCAGGTAGCGGCGAAGTCCATGGCGCCGCAAACGGCAAAAACGCTGGAGGAGTTGTCCCGTACATACCGCCTCGCCATCATCAGCAACAGCCCCCGCAGCGAAGTGCTGATGATGCTGCAGCGGTTCGGGCTGGAATCGTATTTCCCCGAAGAACGCATCTTCACGGCGCAGAAGCCGGCGGACAAGAAGCCTGCGCCTTATCTTTTCAAGACGGCGCTCCAAACGATGCAGCTTGCGCCAAGGCAGGCGGTCATGGTAGGGAACTCGTGGAAGCATGACGTGTGCGGCGCCGTCAAAGCGGGCCTGGATGCCGTGTGGCTTCATCCCGGAGCGGCCGGTCCGTCCGGCGAATCGGGCGATAAAAAAATTTCCCAGCAGCGGCTGGGAAAGCGTAGGGTGTATCTGATCAAGCAGCTGGATCAGCTTCCCCAGCTTTTCGGTTAAATTTCAATTAGCCTGTCGTCGACCCCATTGCTGCTGAGGCGCTCCTACGATGCGCTTTCGACTGCTTCTTCATCTTGGCCGCCGACAGGAGAGCTCTGTTTTTACAATGACAAAAAAGCAAAAAGTCCCGCCCGCACCATAACCGCGCGGCGGGACTCCGGGCCGGGGCCGTTCGGTATCCACTATACGTTCAAATCTTTGCGTTTGCCGGTGACCATAAAGATCACGCCTTCTCCGATATTCGTCGAATGGTCGGCGACACGTTCGAGGAAATGGGCGGCCAGCATGAGCTGGGACAGCTGTCTGTTTTTAGCAAAATCGGTGCCCATCAGCATGATGATATCGTTCACGATGACGCTGTACAGCTTGTCGACTTCGTCGTCCTTCTCGGCCAGCGCCGCCGCCCGGTGAACGTCGCGTTCGGTATATGCCAGTAGGCTCTCCTGCAGCATATTTTGGGTCAGCTCCGCCATGCGCGGGATGTCTTCGAGCGGCTTCGCCAGCTCTTGGCCGTTCAACCGGATGCAAATTTTGGCGATATCGACGGCATGATCCGCAATGCGTTCGAGATCAGTGGCGATCTTCAGCGCCATGCTGATAATCCGCAGATCGCTGGCCATCGGCTGCTGCAGCGCGATCAGTCGCAGCGAATCTTCTTCGATTCTGGCGGTCATCTCGTCGATCCGATCATCCTCTTCGATCGTTTGTCGGGCCAAGCCCTCATCCTGCCGCGCAAGCGCTTCGACGGCTTGGCGGATCAGCCTCGCGACATTGTTGCCCATGTCGAGCAGATCTTTTTGAAGCAGGTCCAGCGATTGGTGAAAATTGATCCGGTTATCCACGAATAGTGCGCTCCTTTGTCCGAACGGCCGGGAACTTATCCGAACCGTCCGGTAATATAATCTTCCGTCCGTTGGTCGGAAGGCGTGGTAAAAATTTTGTCCGTTTTGTCCGACTCGACCAGCACGCCGTTCAGGAAGAACGAAGTATAGTCGGAAATCCGGGCCGCTTGCTGCATGTTATGGGTGACGATGATGATCGTGTACTTCTCCTTCAATACCTGCGTCAGCTCTTCGACCTTCAGCGTCGAGATCGGGTCGAGCGCAGACGTCGGCTCATCCATCAGCAGCACATCCGGCTCGACGGCAAGCAGACGCGCAATGCACAAGCGCTGCTGCTGACCGCCGGAGAGACCGAGCGCCGACTTGTTCAAGCGGTCCTTGACCTCGTCCCACAGCGCGGCTTGCACCAGACTCCGTTCGATGATTTCGTCAAGGGCGGCTTTTTTCTTCGTGCCATGGATTCGCGGGCCGTATGCGATATTATCATAAATGCTCATCGGAAACGGGTTCGGGCGCTGGAACACCATGCCGACCTTCTTGCGCAGGGATACGACGTCCGTCTCCGGGCCGTAAATATGTTGGCCGTCCACATAGATGTCGCCGGTGATCCGTACGTTGTCGATCAGATCGTTCATCCGGTTCAGGGTGCGCAGAAACGTCGATTTCCCGCAGCCGGAAGGGCCGATCAACGCGACGATGGAATTTTGCTCGATTGTCAGCCCGATGTTATGCAGCGCATGGTTTTCACCGTAATATAAATTTAATTGCTCTACTTTGATTTTATTTGCAACCTTCGCATTCGCGATTGCACTCGCTGTCGCCATAGTCATTTCCCTCCGGACAATTTTTTCTGCAGCATACGGCTTGGAATACCGATGAACAGGTTAAAGAGCAGCACGACGATTAGCAGCAACGCGGCGGAGCCTTTGGCAATGTTTTTGGCGTCCGGCACGATCGCTTCGGATTGGACGTACCACAGATGAACGGACAGCGTCTCGCCCATGCTGAGCGGATTGAAGTCCGGGAAGAAGCGCGATACCGACAGCCCCGCGGTATAGATTAGAATGGCCGATTCCCCGAGGGCGCGGCCCGCGACAAGCGTAATCCCCGTAATTAAGCTCGGCAGCGAAGCCGGGAGCAGCACCTTGCGGATCGCCTGCCAGCGGGTCGAGCCGAGCGCAAGCGACGCCTCCCAATACGATTCCGGAACGGAGCGGATCGCTTCTTCCGTCACCCGCACAAGCACGGGCAGATTGAGCAGCGACAGGGTGATCGCCCCGCCGATGATCGAAAATTTCAGACCCATCCAGTTGACGAACAACAGGAAGCCGAACAAGCCGAAGACGATCGACGGCACGGAAGACAAGGCTTCAACGGAGACGCGCACGATGTCCGTAAACCGGTTCTTCTTCGCATAAATCGCCAAATACACGCCGGCGCCGATACCGATCGGCAGCGAGAACAGCAGCGACAAGAACAAAATATAGAAGGAGTTGAACAGCTGCGGGCCTACGCCGCCGCCGGCCATAATCTCCGAGGGCTTGCCGGTGATGAAATTCCAGTTCAGCATCGGCAGTCCGTCGCCTAAGATCCGGAATAAAAACCAGCCCAGAATCACAATAATAACAGCGCCCGTTGCCCAAAAATAGAGCGTGGCGATCCGGTCGGTCGTTTTGCTCGTCATTTCACTTCACTCCTCTTTGCAACAATGCGGATGATCAGGATCATGGCCAGTGAGACGAGAAGCAGCACAAGCGCCATCAGGAACAAAGCGTTGTTCCACGTGCTGCCGTAATGGGTGTTCCCCATGTCCTTCACGATCGCCGTCGTCAGCACCGTCGCCGAGCTGAGCAGCGAGTCCGGCATTTGCGGCGAGTTGCCGATGACCATGAACACGGCCATCGTTTCTCCGATCGCTCGTCCCATCCCAAGAATGATCCCGGTCAGAATGCCGGGCCGGGCCGCAGGGATCAGCACGCGCCAAATCGTCTGCCAGCGCGTTGCGCCGAGCGCAAGCGAAGCCTCTTCCAAGCGGCCGGGCAGTGCACGGATCGCGTCCTCGGAGATAGATAGGATCGTCGGCAGAATCATGATCGCCAGGATGATGGCCGCCGGCAAAATCCCGTACCCGAAGCCCTCATTGAACTTCGCGAGAAACGGAACGATCACCGTAAGACCGATCAAGCCGTAGACGACCGATGGAATCCCGACGAACAAGTCGGTGGCCGGACGAACAATTTCACGCACCCACTTCGGCGCAATTTTAGCTAGAAAGACCGCACCCGACAGCGCAAGAGGCACCGACAGAAGCACCGACAAGAAGGTCAGCAGCAGCGTGCTGTACAGAAACGAGAACGCGCCGAATTTATTTTGCGACGGGGTCCAGTCGGTCGAGAAAAAAAACTCGACCGGCGTCACCCCCGAAAAGGTCTTGACTCCTTGCCAACCGACGAAGACGATGACGGAAAAGATGATGAACGTTACGAGCGACGCGCTTCCTATAAATATCCATCTCATCACTTGGTCACTTCTGTTTTGCGCTCTCGTCCAGCGGTTCATCGGATGCTCCTTCCGCTCTTCCTTCACACTTTCCGTCAGCTGATCGGCAAATGAATTCATCAGCTATTACCCCCTGGTTCGAATAGTTCCACACGTGTTCCTTAGCTCAAGACCATCATAGAGTACGAATGTAATAACAAAACATGAGAATTGTTAAGGTAATGTAAAAATTGCGCGGGTTTCGACAAATCGGCAGACGTGGACATAAAAAAGCAGCGACGTTATGCCGCTGCTCTCGTGGATGACTGGACGATTATTTTTTCAACAGGTTGGCCGGAAGGAATTTGAGCTCCTCGACTTTTTTGTCTTGGAATTCCGGGCTCATGATGTAGTCGATGAATGCTTTGGCTGCGCCTTTAGCTTCGCCCTTCGTGTACATATGCTCGATGCCGTACAGCGGGTATTTACCGTCTTTGATCGCGTCTTTGCTGAAGGCTACCCCTTCGAATTTCAGAGCTTTCAAAGTATCGTTAACATAAGGCGTGTCTACATAACCGATCGCGCCGGTCGTTTGACCAACGGTCGTAGCCATAGCGCCGCTGGATTCTTGCGTCACGCCGTCTTTCGTGAAGTCTTTGCCGTCCAGAACGATTTTCTTCACGAGCGCACGGGAACCGGAGCTGTCCGGACGGTGAACGATCGTAATTTTTTGATCTTTGCCGCCAACTTCTTTCCAGTTCGTGATCTTGCCGGAGAAAATGTCCGCTGCTTGAGCTTTCGTCAAATTGTCGATCGTCACGTCTTTATTCACGATGATGGCAAAAGGCGCAATCGCTACGATGTGGTCGACAAGACCCTTGTCTTTGTATTCCGGACCGGCTTCGATGTCGGAGTTGCCGATATCGGACGTGCCGTCCGCGACGGTTTTAAGACCTGTACCGGAACCGCCAGCGGTCGGGTTGATCGTTACTTTCGCGTTTTTCTTCATGAACTCTTCCGCAGCCGCTTTAACGAGCGGGAGGAGAGCGCTGGAGCCGGAAGCCGTTACCGTGCCGGTGATCTCTTCTGTCTTAGCCGGTTGCTCCGTCGTTTTTTTGTCTCCCGTTGTTGCCGTCTTGTCTCCACCTGCTGCCGCATTATTCGGTGCCGGTTCTGTCTTCGTACCGCAAGCGGAAAGAACCCCCAACATTAAGATCGAAACCATGGCCAAGCTTAAACCTTTCTTTGACAGCTGCTTCAACATTTCAGCATGTCCTCCCTTTGTTTTTGTTTACTAGAACATCGTACCAACCAATTGTTAAGTAAAAACCATCGGAACGTAAACGGAATGTAAAAGTTAAATCCTTCGGGGGATAATCCAGAAAGAAAGAGAGGAGGGTTTCTATGAAACTGGCAGGTGCGTTGACGCTTAAACAAGAAGCTGATCGCCGGTTTGATGCCAAGAAGTCGGTAGACATACGAAAAGCCCCGGTTCCGCATCCAATGCGAAGTCGGGGCTCCCTACGTTTATTCGAAATAGATGGCTTTGCCGGTGCGGGAAGACTCGTAGATCGCTTCGAGAATTTCCGACACGACGCAGGCCTGCTCCGGCGTGACGACCGGATCGATATCCTTGTCGATCGCTTCCAGCCACAAGCGGGCTTCGAGATCGGCCGGGCTCTCGCCGTTGCCTTCGTAAAAATCGACGCCTTTGGCATCCAATTGGATTTCGTTCATGAACAAGCGGCTGTGCTTCTCGCCGTTAATGCGCAAGCCGTCCCACATGTCGGCGCCGCCCTCGGTGCCGCACAGCGTCGTTTTGGCTTCGCCCGTTTGCAGCAGGTTGATCGCCCAGCTCGATTCGAGCACGATCGTCGCTCCGTTCTGCATCGTAATCATGCCGAACGCGGAATCCTCGACCGTGAACTTCTCCGGGTCCCAAGAGCCCCAAGCGTTGGCGGCGTTCTCTTTCTTCGACAGCTTATGAAACGCGGTCCCGAGCACGGCCTTCGGCTTGTAATTGTCCATCATCCACAGCGTCAAATCGAGCGCGTGCGTCCCGATATCGATCAGCGGGCCTCCGCCCTGCTTCTCTTCATCCAGAAAGACGCCCCAGGTCGGCACGGCACGGCGGCGGATCGCGTGCGCTTTAGCGTAATAAATGTCGCCGAGCTCGCCTTCCTGGCATACTTTTTTCAAATATTGGCTGTCCGCGCGGAAACGGTTTTGATAGCCGATCGTCAGCTTTTTGCCGGTCCGCTTCGCCGCTTCCATCATGCGTTTGGCGTCCGCTACGGTTTTAGCCATCGGCTTCTCGCACATCACGTGCTTGCCGGATTCCAGAGCGTCGACCGTAATGTCGGCATGGGAATCGTTCGGCGTACAAATATGGACGATATCGAGCGTCGTATCGGCCAGTAACTGCTTATAATCCGAGTACACTTTCGCTCCCGGCGCTCCGAACTTGCTTGCGGCCTCTTGCGCCCGCTCTTCGACAATATCGCAAAATGCGACCATTTCAGCGTTAGGTTGATTTTTCAGCGCAGGCATATGCTTGCCGTTGGCAATTCCCCCGCAGCCGATAATTCCAATCCGGTATACTTTAGACATGAAGACGGCGCCTCCTTCGTCAATCGCGGTTTGATTCGTAATCTCAAGCCTTAGTATAGACAAATTACGACCAAAAAGATATTTCGGAATTGGCGTTCGTTATATGCGATTGTGTCATCGCTTCGTTCGTTAGGTATCGGGCTTCTCATTCGGTCGATGCCTGTACGCGCACTCTGCGCTCGGTACGGGCTGCCTTCAGCAGCGCATCCATAACCCGCGCTTGGCGGAGAGCTTCTTCGGCTCCGTCGCTGTCTTCTGAACGCCCTTGCTTCCGAAGCAGCACCGCATCCGCGAAGCTCTCCACCTGCAAGCGAAACGGCGTGAGCCGGTCGGTGACCCATTCCTCCCGCCGACTGTCGAGCCGACAACGAATCCGCAGCTCCTCCGAGGTCACGCTGAGCTCCACCTGCAGCTTCCCCTTTGTCCCCCATAGCTCGAAGCTGGCGCCATGAGGCAGATCCAGCGCCGCATCCAGTTGGGCCGTGCGCCCCTGAGTAAAATAGAGCGTGCCCGCGAACCGCCGGTCCACGCCATGAAGATGATGCAGCTCCAGAGCGGCATCCGCAGCTACCGGCTCCTCCCGAGTAAAGTACCGCGCCCAAGCGACCGGATAACAACCGATATCGTACAGCGCGCCGCCGCCCCAGTCTTTACGCCAGCGGCTGCTGGCTTCGTCGGCCACAGACGAAAAGCGCCCGTAAAAACGGGCCCATTGCCCGATCGCGCCTTCCCCGATCCAATCGCGCATCTGCTCGAAACCGGGGTAATACTTCCATACAAAAGCTTCCCGAACCAGCACATTATGCTTTTGGGCAGCGTCGGCAATCGCTTTAGCCTCACTCCCGCTCAAAGCAAACGGCTTTTCCAGCAGCACGTGCTTTCCGGCTTCGCACGCTTTCACCGCCCACTCTTTATGCAGGTGATTGAGTAACGCAATGTACACCGCATCGATCTCGGGATCACGCAATAAGGCCTCATAGCTCTCATAAGAATAAGGCACACCGAAACGCTCAGCGGCAGAACGTCCATTCTCTCCCGTCCTTCCGGCTACTCCGTACCACATTCCGTTTGCCGCTTCTTTTAACGCCAACCCGGCTTTGCCTATAATCCGTCCCGTTCCCAGGACTCCCCATTTGATTCGATCCGACATCGATTCACCCCGCCTTTCGACCTATTTCCTGGGAAATGGATATCGATCGACATTATTCGAGCCAAGCGACCTCTTGATTCCATTTCTCCACGTCCGCAGGGCAGATCTTCAGTGTCGAAGTTAGTTCCCCGGTTCCTCCATAGATATGCGTATAGCGATAAAGACGCCGGTCCATAATGCAAGGCAGCGATAGTCCGACTAAGGGAATGGCACCCACCTTAAACCCTGTAACATTTTCCGCTTCTTGGGGACTTGCCATTTTCAGACCGGGACAGCCTAGCCGGTGCGGCACGTCTTCCAAGTCCACCCGCCCCCGATCTCCGGAAACGATCATCAGCCAATATTGTTCGCCCGACTTCAGGATTAATGCGGGTGCGGTTTGTCCGGGCTCGATCCCGAAATACTCGGCGCCCTCCTTGGCTGAGCGAATGGGCCGTTCATGAGTCAAGAGCTCGAACGAAGCTTGACGTTCCTGTAAAAATGCCGCTATCTGATTCATGTATCTAATCTGGTAACATCACAAACTCCGCTTACGCAGAAAGGAAAAGGAAGCCGCGATGTCTGCTGCCTCCTCCTTGCTGCATAAGCTATCCTTTTTTTCCTGCCGAAGTGACCAGCTTGTAGCCGACGCCGCGAATCGATTCGATCTGCACCGACTGTTGGTTCATCTCCAGCTTTTTGCGGAGGGAACTGACATGTACGTCCACCGTCCGCTGACCGCCGATATAGTCGAAGCCCCAGACGATATTCATCAGATCGTCCCGCGTAACGACGACGCCCGGCCGCTGGACGAGATACAGCAGCACTTCGAACTCCTTCGGCCGAAGCGGAATCGATTCGCCGCCGAGCAGCACCTCGTATTTTTCCGGATAAATATACAGGTCGCCCGCGGCGATGACCTTTTCCCCGCTTCCGGGCTTATCCTGCAGGCCGTCATCAGCCGTCGTCCGCCGCAGCACGGCGGATACCCGGGCCAACAGCTCCGCCACGCCGAACGGCTTCGTAATATAGTCGTCGGCTCCGTATTTGAGTCCCTGCACGACTTCTTCCTCGGCATTGCGGGCGGTCAGGATGATCACCGGCGTTTTGTTTCCTTTTTGCCGGAGCTTGGATAAAATCTCAAAGCCGTTCATCCCGGGAAGCATAATATCCAGAACGATGAGATCGAACTGATGCTGCAGCGCTGCCTGCAATCCGTCGCTTCCGTGATCGACCACTTTGGTTTCGTAGCCTTCTTGCGTAAGATTATAAGACAACAGCCTCGCCAGTGTAGGCTCGTCCTCAATAACTAAAATTTTTTGCGGCATGGTACTCCCCCGGGCATTTATTCAATATCTAAAGCTTAACATAGCCTATATTTATTGACAAACGGCAAATGGCTTTTTTCGGCCCCATCGGCCTGCGTTCAGTGAATCATCGGCATATCGATCTCGAACTTCGTCCCCACGCCGACTTCGCTTTCGACCCGGATCGTTCCCTTGTGAAGCTCCACCAGATGCTTGACGATCGACAGCCCGAGTCCCGTGCCCCCGGAGCTGCGGGAACGCGCCTTGTCCACCCGATAAAACCGCTCGAAGATGCGCGGCAGGTCCTTCTTCGGAACGCCGATGCCGGTATCGGCAATCGTGAACCGGACCTTGTCGTCCGCCGCCTCCGACGTTCCGCCCAGCAACTGCTCGACCTTCACTTTCACTTTGCCGCCCTCCGGCGTATAGTTGATGCCGTTGGACAGCAGGTTGATCAAAATCTGCCGCAGCCGATCCTCGTCCGCTTCCATATAAATGTCTTCGGGCACCTGCATGTCCAGCTCGATCGATTTCTTCGCTGCCTCCGTCCGCATCACATTGACGCAATGACCGACGAACGTTTCCAGATGCACCGGCGAGAACTGCAGCGGAATGCGCTTCGATTCGATTTTGGACAGCTCCAGTATGTCCCCGATCAGCCGGTTAAGCCGCTCGCTCTCGTCGAATATGATCTGGAGAAACGACCGCGCCGTCTCTTTATCGTTCAGCGCCCCCGCCAGCAGTGTTTCGGCGAAGCCCTTGACCGCGGCAATCGGCGTTTTCAGCTCGTGGGACACATTGGCGACGAATTCGCTGCGCATCCGCTCCAGCCGCCGGACGGCGGTGATATCGTGCAGTACGATGAGAAGCCCCATCCATTCCTGGCTCGAATCCGAGACCGGACTCAGGTTAATCTCCAGAATCCGCTCGCTTGGATAGTAGAAAATCATTTCGTCCCGGATATGCTCGCGGGCCTCGATACATTCCTGGATCAACTGGGTAAACTCAAACTGCTGCTTGGCCTGATCGAATTTTTTCCCCAGGAGCTCTTGGGCGGAAAAGCCGAGAATGTCTTCCGCCGAACGGTTCAGAAGCACGATCTGGCCTTCCCGGTCGATCATCATGACGCCGCTGATCATGTTCTCCAGCACGCTCTTGAGCCGGTTCTCGTCCTCCAGAATGCGATTCATCTGCAGCTGCAGACTGTCCGCCATCAGGTTGATGGCATGACCCAGTTGCCCGATCTCGTCCTTTTTGTTGAGCCGGACGCGGTACTTGTAATTCATGTCCGTAATCTGCTTCGCGACGCTCGTGATCAGCTCGATTGGCCGCGTAATGCCGTAAGCGACGCGGTAGCTGATCAGACCGGCCAGCAGGAACACCGCCAGCAGCCCGCCGAGCAAAACGTACCATACTTTGCGGATCGACTGTTCGACCTCCGCCAGACTCATCGCGAGGCGCAGATAGCCTTCGGTCTTATCCCCCATCTGCAAGGGAATCGCGACGTAGAGCATGTTTTGACCGATCGTGCTGCTGTAGCGCTGGGCGTAGCCGACTTTCCCCGAGCTTGTCGCAGCTTCGATTTCTTCGCGGTGCAGGTGATTCTCCATCTCCGCCGGATTGGAATCCGAATCCGCCATCACCTTGCCGTCTCCGCGGATATACGTGACCCTGGCGTCGGCAAACTGCTTCAGTTGGGCGGCCCGCTCCGAGAACTCCTTCATCAGCTCCGGCTCCGATCCCTGGTGGCTCCAATCCATCGTCGCGAGGATGATTCGCAGCTCCCGCTCCATATTCGTTTTGAGCGAGTCGATATACGATTGCTGCAGCATTCGGGCCATGAACAAACCGGCCATCAGCACGGAAGCGCCGATCAAAGCGATAAAAATCAAGGTCAACCGGGCGCGGAACATCTTCATACGGTGCGTTTTCCCTCCAAGCGAGCTTCGCGGGCGCCAAGGTCCCGACAAACGTTTTTACTCCATATCGTACTTGTTGAGCCTACGGAGCGCCAGTTAATTTTATGTAAAGGGACGAGCGCCAGCACAAGCCCGAGCAAAATGATGCCATGACGAAGGTCAAGTATGCGAACAACAGCGGTACCGCCGCCGTCCAGCTATTCATATCATGAGACAAAAGAAGCCCCAGTATCAACGATACCGGGACAATGACGGACAAATATTTTTCATCCAAACGCTCAGCCTGATACCGAATGAACCCATGCCCATGGCGGGCCTTATACGAAGACCGGTTCTTTGAACTGGGCCAACTTCTCGCGCGATTCCTGCTCGACGTCCGCATGCAGGCTGTTGCCGTGGGAATCCATGGTGACGATGGCCGCAAAGCCTTCGGTTTGGAGATGCCACATCGCTTCCGGAATGCCGAATTCCATAAAGTCGACGCCTTCCACTTTCTTAAAGCATTCCGCATAGTATTGCGCCGCGCCGCCAATGGCGTTCAAGTATACAGCGCCATGCTCTTGCAGCGCTTTGAGCGTTTTGGCGCCCATGCCGCCTTTGCCGATGACTGCGCGAATGCCGAACTTCTTAATAATGTCGCCTTGGTAAGGCTCCTCGCGGATGCTGGTCGTCGGGCCTGCCGCTTTCACGACCCAATTCCCTTCCGCATCCTTGGCCATAACCGGTCCGCAGTGATAAATCGCCGCGCCGTTCAGATCCACCGGAGAATCGTGGTCCATCAAATATTTGTGCAGCGCGTCGCGGCCCGTATGCATCAGTCCGTTGATAATCACGACGTCGCCGACGCGGAGCTGACGAATCTGCTCCTCGGAGATCGGCGTCTGCAGCACGACTTCGCGGCGCTCGTCCGACCCGGACGCGGCGGCCGGCTCGTCCTTCTGCATCGGCAGCTCTTCGCCCTTGCGGTAGGCCCACTTCGTGATCGCGCCCGTTGCCGGATCAAGCAGCACGCCTTGTCTGCGGAACGCCCAGCAGTTGTACGCGACGGAGACGAAGAAGCTTGCGGGCAGCCGGTTCATGACGCCGACCTTGCAGCCGAGCAGCGTCACTTGACCGCCGAAGCCCATCGTTCCGATGCCGAGCTTGTTGGCGTTATCCATAATATAGTCTTCCAGCTTGCGGAGCTCATCGTTCGGATTGACGTCGTCCGCCGCCCGGAACAGCTGGTGCTTCGCCAGCTCGTAGCCGGTCGTACGGTCGCCGCCGATGCCTACGCCGATGAACCCGGCGCTACAGCCTTGGCCTTGCGCTTGATACACCGCATGCAGGATGCATTTGCGGATGCCGTCGAGGTCGCGGCCCGCTTTGCCGAGGCCTTCGAGCTCGGTCGGCAGGCTGTATTGAATGTTCTTATTTTCACAGCCGCCGCCCTTGAGGATCAGCTTCGCTTCGATTTCATTCCGTTCCCACTGTTCGAAGTGGATGACCGGGGTACCCGGACCAATGTTGTCCCCGCTGTTCGCGCCGGTCAGCGAATCGACGGAGTTCGTCCGCAGCTTGCTGTCCTTCGTCGCTTGGGCAACAGCGGCGATAATCTGCTTTTTCATCTCGATCTGGTTTGCGCCGACCGGACAATGAACGATAAACGTCGGCATTCCCGTATCCTGACAGATCGGCGACACGTTGCACTCCGCCATCTGAATGTTGTCTGCAATCGTGGACAGCGAAAGCGCGGAGCGCGTACCTGCATCCTCCCGGGCGCGGGCGGACTGAATCGCCTCCCGGACGTCGGCCGGAAGGTTCGTGGACGTTTCAACGATCAATTGGTAAATGCTCTCTTGAAAATGCTGCATGATGGCACAAGACTCCTTTCGTTTTTCGCAAAAACGATACTTGATAACATGGAAACGCATAACTCTATAATAGCATATTCGAACGGGGACCAACACCGCGTTTTTGCGCTATTCCCAAGGGGAGGAAAGCCCGTTACAGCGGGGCTTCGCCCCGATGCGGACGACGAGCGAAATGCCGCTGGCCGCGACGGACGGCCGGACGCTGACATCGAAAAACAATAAAATCTTTATCACACTGAAGATTTAGAACAGGCGGTCGGGGGACAAATCGTGTATAATCCAAATGTACAAAACTTCGCCTTGCGCCAAACGATCGATAAAAGAAGCCGTGATCGGATGCACGCAGGAAGCCGAAGCTGAATTCATACTTTAGGATGATGATGGATGGAAAGTCATTTTTTAGCTTATCTGTACCGGCTGCGATATATTGAGCGCTGGAGCCTGATGCGGAACGTGCTGAAGGAAAACGTCGCCGAGCACTCTTTTCACGTCTCGATTCTGACTCATGTGCTTTGCACGATCGCCAACGAAGTGTACGGCAAGCAGGTGCCGACGGAGCGCGCCGTCAGCATGGCGCTGTTTCACGACGCGACGGAGGTGTTCACGGGAGACATTCCGACGCCGGTAAAGCACCACAATCCGAAGATACTCTCCAACTTCCGCGAGATCGAGCAGCTTGCCGCCGAGCGTCTGCTGGACATGGTTCCGGAGCCGCTGCGACACGTGTACGACCCGCTGATCGTTGCGAAGAAGGATGCCGATCCCGAGCTGAAACAATACGTCAAGGGGGCCGATCTTCTGGACGCCTATCTCAAATGCGTGTCCGAGCTGTCCGCCGGCAACCGCGAATTTACCATGGCGAAGAAGCAGATCGAACAATCGATTGAGGCGATGAACATGCCCGAGCTGGACTATTTCCTGCAGCATTTGGCCCCGAGCCTGGAGAAGACGCTCGACGAACTATAGCCCTAACGAAAAAGCAGTCCGGTGCGAACAGCGCCAGACTGCTTTTCTCCTATCTTTCGTTCCGTTCCTGTCATAACAAGTATCCGCTGCCCGTAGTATAGTAAAGACAAGTAGCTTGGGAGGGACAGCTACCGTTAGCCAAACAACGAGTTGCCTGCAATCACCAGAAGGATAACCCCGCTGATCAACGTGCCGAATTGTCCCAAGGTGAAGGCCCCGATGCGAACTCCCGCAACTTTCCTTCCTATAATAACGCCGAACCATACGGAAATGAAGCTTCCTTGCGCGGCTGTCAGCGAGATGGCCAGTGGCGACAAGCCGAGCAGCCCTGCGCTCAAGCCGTTCGTGACGGCATTCGCCGAAAGCGCGATGCCCAGAATCCTGATCTCTTCTTTTTCTCTCTTTCATTTCCGCTTTCTCCTTTATATTTGAAGTGGACCGTTCCATCCGTCATAATAAAACAAAATGAAATCATCGATAAGGATGAGCGGATTATGGCATTCGGCATTAAAAGAAAAGAACTCGATCAGTGGAAAGAAGCGGTTACGCGCGGGGAGATCGCCTTTTTAACCCATTTTTGGTTCGACCCGCGTTTCCCGCAGTTTCATTCGGTCACCAAGGTCGGATGCTCGGATATGGAGCGGCTCGGCGCATGGTGCGAAGCCAACGGACTGAATCCCCGATATATCCACGACCGCGAAAGCTTCCCGCACTACGACCTGATCGGACCGAAGCAGATCGAAATTTTGCAAAAGGAAGGGCTTGGAGAGCACATCGAACGGTTCAAGCTGTGCTGACGCCTCCCGCAGCTCCCCATACGGCATTCGCCAGCAGCTCATACGAACGTAGACGGCTTTCGTAATCGGGCCCCAGCGTCACGATCATCAATTCGTCGAAGCCGCAATCTCTCTGCAACTGCTCCTAGCCCCAAAATCCGCCGTCCGAGTGAATGATTTGTCCCGTCACCCAACGGGCGTCGTCGCCGGCCAGAAAACGGATCAGCCTTGCAGCATCCTCCGGCTGTCCGATGCGTCCCATCGGAAATTTGGGAAGCAGGGTCCGCTTCAGCGTTTCGTCCATCCATCCTGAATCGGTCGGTCCGGGATCGACCGCATTGACCGTGATCCCGTGCGGAGCCAGCTCCGCCGCGAGCGAGACGGTAAACGCCGAGATGGCTCCTTTGGTCGCAACATAGGCCAGATTTCCCGGCATCGGACCTTTGTCTTGTCCCGATACCAGATTAATGATCCGTCCGCCGCTCCCGCCTTTTAACCTGCGGGCAAATTCCACTGAAAGCATGCAAGTGCCGCGAACATTGACAGCGTGATGCGCATCGAGAATATCTGCATTCAGCGCCTCGAAGCCGACTTCCTCGCAATGTGTTGCGTTATTGATCAATATTAATGGGGTGCCCAGCCGGTGCTGCACTTCATCCAGCAGCCGAATCGCCGAGTCTTTGTAAGATAAATCCAGCTCCATCGACGCGGTCCTTACCCCTAGCGCGACAAGCTCCTCGGCTATCTGCTTCGGCCACTCCCGCTCGCTTCCGTAAGGCTGAGCTTCGTCATATTTGTGCCAATAGGTAAAAAACAGATCGGCACCCTCTTCCGCCAGCGCGCGGGCAATGGCGCTTCCGATGCCGCTCCGACGGCTCACTCCCGTCACAATGGCGATTTTGCCTTGTAGTCTTTTCTCGTTCATACGATCCCCTCCATGTAGATGGGGACGCGATAGTGTGAGCTGCCGGAGATGCAACCATTCCCGGCTGAACTAAAAAAGCGGATACCATAAGGTATCCGCGTGCCGGGTGTCGAGCTCGTTCCCATAGCGTCCCTGTAATGGCGACAGACAGGCACACCTCTCCCGTAAAACCATTCGGGATCGTGCGCTATCCGGTTCGTCAACCACTACAAAGTGCCTGCCATCGGGTAAATTCCCCTTTCCTGCATCTCTAGCCTGATTGTACAAGAACGGCAGTGACCGGTCAATCCGAAGCCAGCCTGAACCCGTTCTGACGGTTTCTTTGCTGCTCTGCTCTTGAATCCTTTCCCCGAATAAGCTATACTACAACAAATTGAATGACTGACCATTTGCCTATGAAGAGCATCCAACTCGGAGGCGTTCTTGTTAAAGGGACCGATACCGTCCCTCAAGTGAACCGGGCCCGCCCGTTAGCGCGGAACCAAAGCGGATCGGACCGCCATGCTGTCCGGTCAAGTTGGGTGGCACCGCGAGACAAGCGCTTCTCGTCCCAAAAGGATCGAGGGCGCTTTTTGTCATTTTCCACAAAAAGGAGCGGTATCACAATGCTGGACATTCACTGGATTCGCCAAAATCACGAGAGGGTACAAACAGTCGCCGATCAAAAAGGAATCGCCGTTTCCGTCGCCGAGCTGCTCGCCTGGGACGAGAAGAAACGCACTCTGCTTCAAGAGACCGAGAAGCTGCGCCATGCCCGAAACAAGCTGTCGGAGGAGATCGGCACACTCGTCCGTTCGGGAGGCCATGAAGAAGCCGAGCCGTTGAAACGCAACGTGAAGGATCTGGGTAGCCGCTTGGCGGAGACCGAACCGGAGCTGGCCGAGGCGCAGCAGCAGTTCGATCAGTTGATGCTGCGCATCCCGAACGTCGTTTCTCTCGACATGCCCGTCGGACGTTCGGATGCCGACAATATTGAAATTCGGCGAAACGGATCGCCGCCAGCGTTCGCTTTCGAGCCGAAAGATCACGTAGCCCTTGGGGAGCTTCACCGGATGATCGACATCCCGCGCGGCGTCAAGACAGCCGGAACCCGCAACTATTACCTGCGGGGCCCCGGAGCCCTGCTGCACCGCGCCGTACAGCAGCTTGCGGTGGATCTGCTGCTAAGCCGGGGCTTTACGCTCTTGGAGGTTCCGCTGCTTGTACGCGCCGATGCTTTGACCCATACGGGCTACTTCCCCTTCGGGCAAGAGCAGGTGTACCGAATCGCGGACGAGGACAAATGGCTGGTCGGCACCTCGGAAGTGCCGCTTGTTTCGTATTACAGCCATGAGGTAGTCGATGTGCGC
Source organism: Paenibacillus sp. MZ04-78.2 (assembly GCF_024213375.1). Classification (GTDB taxonomy): domain Bacteria; phylum Bacillota; class Bacilli; order Paenibacillales; family NBRC-103111; genus Paenibacillus_G. The sequence goes on from NZ_JANAVJ010000002.1 coordinate 204,760, forward strand.
GAGCCGCTCATGCTTGCCGCCGTCTCGTCGTGTTTTCGAAGCGAGGTCGGCTCGGCAGGCAAAGACGTGCAAGGCTTATACCGCGTGCATCAATTTTCCAAGGTGGAGCAGGTTATCGTGTGCGAAGCCGAGCTTGACCGGTCCGAGCCGCTGCTGGAGGCCATCACGAGCAACGCGGAAGAGCTTGTGCAGCTTCTGGAGCTGCCCTACCGGGTGATGGCCGTCTGCACCGGCGATATGTCACAAAAAACGTATAAGCAGTACGACATCGAAACTTGGATGCCGAGCCGCCAAGCCTACGGCGAAACCCATTCGTCGTCCCATCTGCTCGACTTCCAGGCGCGCCGTTCGAACATTCGGTATCGCGATTCGGACGGCAAGCTGCGCTACTGCCATACGCTCAACAATACGGCCGTCGCTTCGCCGAGAATCCTAATTCCGCTGCTGGAAAATCATCAGGCCGAGGACGGCTCGATCCGGATTCCGCCGGCGCTGCGCCCGTACATGAACGGCATGGAGCGACTGCTCCCTCCGTCGGAAGAATAAACCCGTTGTCCGTCACTTCCAGCGAATAAAGATACGCAAAAAAGGCCGGGGTTGTTATCCCGACCTTTTTATACTCTAACCTGAACTAAAATGGGAACTTCATCAGCGTAACGACAATAAAGAAGATGATGCCGTTGATCACGCTAAGCGACTTGATAGAACCGATGTGAGCCTTGATATTGCCGCCTGCCGGATCTTGCAGCGACTTGCGCATTTTGCTGCCGAGAATGCCTGTCAGCGCCCCGATCGCGAGGAACAGAACGATAGCCAGCACCATCCACAGCACCGAATAGGGCGCCTTGCTGACCAGATAACCGCCGGACAAAAATGTGATCACGAGCGCCAGCTGCCCTGCTCGGTTGGCGGCAAACAACACATTCAAAAAACCGAACTGCGCCGTTCCCGATTGCAGCGCCTCCACCCGCATCGCCAAAAACGGCAACAGGAGATAAAAGCCCATCATTATGGCGCCGAGCACATGTAAATACAAAAACACTTGCTGCATAATCCCGGGACCCTCCCTATTCAACCTCGTTTTCTCTCTCCCCTAGTATACAAGAATACGAGCTCCATAGGCAACTGCAAACCGGGCTTACGGATGAACCGCTTTACCTGTTTTCGCCGCGCGTTTATCGCGCCATTTCTGCAAAATCACGTACAGCGACGGCACGACGATCAGCGTCAGCATGGTCGAATACAGCAGGCCGGAAATAATTGTAATCCCCATCGGACGCCATAAATTTCCGCCCATAATCGTCATCGGCAGCAAGCCGCCGATCGCCGTGGCCGTCGTCAGCAGAATCGGCCGGAGCCGCGCTTTCCCCGCTTCCACTACCGCTTCGTACAGCGGCAGTCCGCGTTCGCGCGCCTGCTCGATAAATTCGATCAGAATGATCCCGTTCCGCACCACGATGCCCGCCAGGCTGACGAGCCCCATGAGCGCCATGAAGCCGATCGGCGAACCGGAAAGGAACAGACCGATGATTGCGCCGCCTGCCGCCAAATAGACGGTTGAAAGAATAAGCAGCGGAATCGACAGCGAGTAAAACTGCATGACCATAATGATGTAAATCAGCAAAATAACGACAACTGCTAGCTTTCCGATCGAGGCGAACGCTTCGTTACGCTCCTCGTTTTCCCCGCCGAACTGAATCGCATAGCCTGCAGGAACATTATAGCTTCCCAGCTTGGCTTGCAAATCCTTCACAATATCGTCGGCCAGCCGGTCCTGCGTATAGCTCCGCACGGTAATCGTCCGGGTCTGGTCACGGTGATGAATCGACTTGATCATTTGGCTGGTGCGGATATCTCCCAGCTCGCGCATCTGCACCGTACCGCCTTTTTGCGTCGAGACGTACATTTTCTTCATCGTCTCCACCGGGTCGGCGGAACGCATCTTGGCGTACAGAGTCACGTCGATCAGGTCCTCGTCTTTCTGCATCTCCGACACTTCCAGCCCTTCGGTTGCAATTCTGAGCGTCGTGGAAAGCTCCTTCTCGTTCACGCCGAATAAACTCAGCTTCGCCGGGTCTGGCTCCACCTCGTAGGTGTTCATGGCCTCTCCAACATCGTCGGTTACGCTGATCGTACCCGGAATTTCTTTGAGCATCCCTTGAATGTCTGTCGCAATCTGGCGAAGCTCCGACAGCTCGCTGCCGCTAATGCGCAAGGCGATCGGCGCGCCGACAGGTGGTCCTTGCTCCAGCTTCCGCGGCGTAATCTCCACATCAGAGGGGAACATCGCCTTCAGCTGCTCCCGCCACTGCACGACGGCGGCTTTCATGTTCAGATGCTTCGCATCGACCTTAACGAACAGCTGCCCGATCAAAATGCCCGTCTGATCCGCTTCCGAGTAGTAAAAATGCGGAGCCGTCCGCCCGGCATAAGCCGAGACAAAACGCACACCCGGCTGTTCTTCCATCCATGCCGCGGCTTTGCGGATCGTAAACTCCGTTTCCGCAAACTGACGGCCGGACGGAAGCTTGAAATCGATGAGCATCTCTTCCTTCTCCGCAGGCGGGAAATACTCCGCCCCAAGCAGCGGCAGCAATCCGAAGGCGGAGGTGCCCAGCAGCAGCGCAGCGAGCCCGGTCAGCAGCGGACGACGCAAGAAGTGATGAATCTGCTTTCCGTAAAAGGCGCTCAGCCTTGCGATCGGCTTGCCGAGCAGACCCGGGGTTTCCGTTCCTTCGCTTCCGGCCGCCGCACCCGTCCCTTTAGCTGGCTCGGACTTGGAGCCTTGGCGGCGAAGCCGCCGTTCACCCGCCCATTGGCGGAAAATCGGAACAATCGTCAGCGACATCGCCATGGAAGCCGCAAGCGATAACGAAATGACGACAGGGAGCGGGCGAATGAAGCTGCCGATGTTGCCCTGCAGGAAAAACAGCGGCAAAAACGCGGCAGCCGTCGCAATCGTCGCCGTCAGGATCGAAATAGCGACATCGCGGCTTCCCTCCAGCGAGGCCGTAGCCGGATCGTCGCCCAGTTGCAGGCGGCGCTGGATATTATCGTTCACGACGATGGCGTCGTCGACCAGAATGCCGAGCACGATGACAATCGCAACGATCGTAATCTGATTCAGATCGATTCCCATGGCCTCGACGGGAATAAAACCGACCGTTATGGATACCGGAATGGCTAAAGCCACGATCAGCGAAGTGCCTAACGTCAGTCCGAGGGAGCAGACGACGATAACCGAAAGAATCCCCATTAGCAGTTCTTTGCCCAGCTTGTTAAACAGATGGTCGAGACTTTCCTTTTGCGTAAACAGCGACTCGATCTTCACGTTGGACGGCAGCTTCGGCTTCAGCTCCGCGACCTTCTTGTCGATGCGATTTTGCAGCGACGGAACATCCGTGCCTTTCTCCGCATTGATGACCAGATCGACGGCAGGCTTTCCGTTATGTAAGATGGAAACTTCTTTTTTCTTGGTGCTGAGTTTAACGTCGGCGACATCTTTAATTTTCAGCGCTTTGCCGGGGGGCAGTCCCAGAAGCTCCGTATTCGCAATATCCTCGGCGGATTTCCATTCTCCGCCCATATTGACGTAATACTGCTTTGCGTCCTTGTTCACCGTACCGAGCGGCACCCGGTCATGCTTATTTTTCAGCGATTGCGCTACGATGCCCCAGGGCAGCCTGAGCGTATCCAGCTTATCGGTATCGAGCGCAATCGCCACTTCCTGCTTTGGCAGTCCGACGACGTCGACGTTGCTCACGCCGGGGACGGTCGCAAGCTGCTTTTTCCAGTAGTCCATCGTCGTCCGCAGCGGCTCCAGCTCCTCCGGCGTCTCCACGACAAAATGCAAAATTTGCGCCGCAATTTTGCTTAAGTCGTCGTTCACTTCCGGCTGGCGCGCGCCTTCCGGCAAGTCTCCTTGTACGGACTGCACTTTCTGACGCAGCGAGTCCCACGCCCGGCGGATATCCGTATCCGACTTCAGCTCGACTTGAATGACCGACAAGTTAGCGGCCGAAGTGGAGCTGATAACCTTGATTCCGCTGATTTCCTTAATTTTATTTTCCAGCGGACGGGTGACGAACTGCTCCACCTTTTCCGGCGAAGCCCCCGGATAAATGGTTTTCACCAACGCATACGTGATCTCGATCTCGGGATTCTCCCTCTGCTTCAAGGTGAAAATATTGAACACCCCGAGCACAACCGCTATAACGAAAAAAAGCAGCGTCACCTTGCGGTACTTCAGCAGCTTCGCGATCATCCTCTATTCACATCCGTTTCCGACAGGGCGTTGACGTTGATCCCGACGAGCACCTCGGCAAGCGGGTCAATCTTTTCCAGACCGTATCCTTTTTCGATGAACCACTGGTAAGCGACCAACTCCACCATCCCAATCTCTGCATAAGCGGTCATTTGCAGCTGCTCCTCCGTATACCCGGGATAAACGTTGAAATGCTTGAACATGCCCTTGACAACCTCGCAAACATTGCCGTAAAACTGCTTCGAGATGTCCGCTATTTCCGGAGAGGCGGCCAACGGCGAATTCTCCTTTCCTGAGACTCTCTTCACGGCAGTTCCCGACATTATGACTGATTCGTCAGTCATTTTGTATCGTACCACGGATTGCCGAGGCCCTCAATCCCTTTTCTTCTGCCGCTCCAGCCGAATGTAGTCCGATCTCGTTCCTTCCTGAAAATAAAAAAAGACCAGCTTCGGCCTATTTTTTCGGCGAAAACGGGTCTTTCTTTGAACAGATACTATGCTGCGATTAGCCCGTAACGACTTTGATGACGTTACGCACGGATTCTGCGGATTTGTCGAGTGCCGCTTTCTCTTCCGGAAGCAGCTCAAGCTCGAACACTTTCTCGATGCCGTCGCCGCCAAGCAGCGTCGGTACGCCCATGAACAGGTTGTCATAGCCGTATTCGCCTTGGAGCAAAGCGATGGAAGGCAGAACGCGTTTTTTGTCTTTCAAGATCGCTTCCGTCATTTGCACGATGGAAGCAGCCGGTGCGTAGTAAGCGGAACCGTTGCCCAGCAGGTTCACGATCTCGCCGCCGCCGGTACGCGTACGCTTCACGATCGCTTCGATGCGGTCAGCCGGAATGAGCTTCTCGATCGGAATCCCGCCAACATTGGAGTAACGAACGAGCGGAACCATGTCATCCCCATGGCCGCCGAGTACAAAGCCGCGCACGTCTTCTACGGAAACGTTCAGCTCTTGCGCGATGAACGTGCAGTAACGGGCCGTATCCAGCACGCCGGATTGGCCGATCACGCGGTTTTTCGGAAAGCCGAGCGTTTGGTAAGCGACGTACGTCATGGCGTCTACCGGGTTGCTCAGGATGATCACGATCGATTGCGGGCTCGTTCTCTTGATATTTTCGCAAACGGATTTCACGATACCTGCGTTCGTGTTCACGAGGTCGTCGCGGCTCATGCCCGGTTTGCGGGCAATCCCTGCCGTGATAATCACGATGTCGGAACCGCTGCTCTCGTCATAGTTGGACGTGCCGACAATGTTCGCGTCGAACCCTTGCACCGGGGAAGCTTCGAGCATATCCAGCGCTTTCCCTTTGGTCGGGTTCTCCAGTTGAGGGATGTCCAGCAATACGATGTCACCGAGTTCTTTTTGCGCCAGCATCAGCGCTGTTGTCGCACCAGTGAAGCCTGCGCCGACAACCGTAATTTTTTTACGTTGGATTGCCATAATCAATTCCTCCCATAGATTGTGCTTTATCACACATTAATTTTATGTTTCAATTTCGGGAATTAGCATATGACTTTGGCTTAGTCTTTATCATTGAAGCATGATCAATGACGTATGATCAGTGACGCATAGTAGCGCATGGAAGCGCATGGAAGCGTGTCCTTGTGCAGCACGGCGCCAGCTCGTGCGCACGAGGACAAACGCGTTCCTACACCAACCTGCCGTTCGAACGCCCCGGCACGCATGAAAGCGTGTCTGCGGGCGCCTGGCTTCAGCCTGGCCGCCCGCAGACAAACGCGTTCCATTCACAAACGCCCCATGGGTGCGACTCTACCCTGCAAGCCGACAGCTTTCGTCGTCCAGGGGCCGAAACCCCTGGGGCCTCCCTTGTAAGGGAGGTTTGGAGGGTTAGAAACTCTTGATGATCTCGTCGGCAAATGCGGAGCATTTCACTTCGGTTGCGCCTTCCATCAGACGGGCGAAATCGTAAGTTACCGTTTTGTTGTTGATTGCCGTTTCCATTCCTTTGTAGATCAGGTCAGCTGCTTCCAGCCAGCCCAAGTGCTCCAGCATCATAACGCCGGACAAAATAACGGAGCCCGGGTTTACAACGTCGAGACCTGCGTATTTCGGAGCCGTACCGTGCGTTGCTTCGAAGATCGCATGACCGGTTACATAGTTAATATTTGCGCCTGGAGCGATACCGATACCGCCGACTTGAGCAGCCAGAGCGTCGGACAGGTAGTCGCCGTTCAGGTTGAGTGTAGCGATGACGTCGAAATCCGTCGGACGAGTAAGCACTTGCTGCAGGGCGATGTCGGCAATCGCGTCTTTTACGATGATTTTGCCGGCAGCTTCCGCGTCTTTTTGCGCTTTGTTCGCCGCGTCAACGCCTTGCTCTTCTTTAATTTTATCGTATTGAGCCCAAGTAAACGTTTTGTCGCCAAACTCTTGCTCGGCGAGCTCGTAGCCCCAGTTTTTGAACGCGCCCTCGGTAAACTTCATGATGTTCCCTTTATGTACCAGGGTCACGCTCTTGCGGTTATGCTCGATCGCATATTCGATCGCGGCGCGGATCAGACGCTTCGAGCCTTCGGAAGATACCGGCTTGATTCCGATACCGGACGTTTCCGGGAAGCGGATCTTGTTTACGCCCATTTCGTTTTGCATGAAAGCAAGCACTTTTTTCACTTCGTCGGAACCTGCAGCCCACTCGATGCCGGCATAGATATCCTCGGTATTTTCACGGAAAATAACCATGTCCACCAGCTCCGGACGTTTAACCGGGGAAGGCACGCCTTTGAAGTAGCGAACCGGACGGGAGCACACATACAGATCCAGCTCTTGACGAAGCGCAACGTTCAGGGAACGGATACCGCCGCCGATTGGCGTCGTCAGAGGTCCTTTGATCGCTACGATATATTCGCGGATCGCCGTCAGCGTATCGCCCGGCAACCAGTTATTGTATTTGTTGAAGGCTTTCTCGCCTGCAAATACTTCGTACCATGCGATTTTTTTCTCGCCTTTGTATGCTTTCTCTACCGCTGCATCCAATACGCGCTTGGAAGCCGCCCAAATGTCCGGACCTGTGCCGTCGCCTTCGATGAAAGGAATGATCGGATTGTTCGGAACGTTCAGTTTGCCGTTTGTGATCGTGATGCGTTCGCCTTCAGTCGGAAGTGCGTATTGTTCGAATTGTGCCATGAATAGGTAAGCCTCCTTGGATTGGTTTGGAGCCGCTGCAACACGAGCTCCAAGGAATAGGGATGATGATGTCAAAAAGATACGGGAGCAGCGGCGCCCGTCCCCTTCTCAGAAGACCGGTAACGCCGCAGCCACCCGTAGGATAGCTGCTTTTTTATTTCTTCCGCAGATGCGGGCATCCCGTGCCGGATTAGCGCTGCTCGATCGGAACGAAGACTTGATGCGAAGGTCCCGTATATTCGGCGCGCGGACGAATGAGGCGGTTATTGTCAAATTGCTCGAGAATGTGCGCCGTCCATCCGGACGTACGGCTGATCGCGAAGATCGGCGTAAACAAGTCGCGCGGAATCTCGAGCGACGTGTAGACGGAAGCGGAGTAGAAGTCTACGTTCGGCTTCAGCCCTTTTTGGCCCGTCACGATTTCTTCGATTTGAATGGACATGTCGTACCAGTTCATGTCGCCGGTAATTTTACCGAGCTCCTGGGACATTTTTTGGAGATGCTTCGCGCGCGGGTCGCCGTTTTTGTAGACGCGATGGCCGAAGCCCATAATTTTCTCCTTGTTGGCCAGCTTATCGTTGATATAGCTGGTCACGTTGTCCGCCGTGCCGATTTCTTCGAGCATCGCCATAACCGCTTCGTTGGCGCCGCCGTGCAGCGGGCCTTTGAGCGCGCCGATCGCGGACGTCACGCCCGAATAAATATCGGACAGCGTCGCAACGGTTACGCGCGCGGCGAACGTCGAAGCGTTCAGCTCGTGGTCGGCATGAAGCACCAAAGCTTTGTCCAAAGCTTGGATGGCGATGGCTTCCGGTTGTTTGCCCGTGAGCATATACAAGAAGTTCTCGGCAACGGAAGTACAGGATTTCGGCGCGATCGGCTCTTGACCTTGGCGGATGCGAGAGAATGCCGCTACGATCGTCGGCAGCTGCGCCTGCAGCTTGATCGCTTTGCGGAGGTTGGATTCCGGAGTCATATCGTTTGCCTCAGCATCGTACAGCGCCAAGCTGGAAACGGCGGTACGAAGCGCGGCCATGGAGTTGACGTCTTTCGGGTAAAGCTTGATTTGTTCGATCACTTCGGCAGGAACCGAAGCGTTGTCGCTCAGTTCTTTCGTTAATTGATCCAGCTCGGAGCGATTAGGAAGCTTGCCGTACCATAACAAGTATACGACCTCTTCGAACGTGGCGTTCTCTGCGAGGTCGTCGATATTGATGCCGCGATAGGTGAGCACACCGTCGATAATGGAGCTGATGGAGGACGTTGTGGCTACAATTCCTTCCAAACCTTTGGTAGCAGTCAAGATAATCTCTCCTTTAGCGTTCGAATTCACATAAGTCTAATATAAAGTATTTAGATACTAAAGTGAACAAATTCAGACATAAAAGTTCATTATCAGCACCATAAACAGATGCTATCTGTCGACTGAATCCTATGTACTCATACGACTAAAAGACCCGTCTGGAAAGGCTTCATCCAGTTTCATTATACTCATATTAACTCATAAAAAATCATAATGAATCAATGTCTTTATGGAGAAGAAGCGGAAAAACGCGGCGAAGACCGATGGAGTAAGCAGTTCGTTTCTTTGTCCCTTAGGGGAAGTTTATCGGGGGCGGCTCAGTGGACTTCCCTCCGCCGTAACGGTAAAATAAAACTAACTTTCACCCGTTAGCAGGAGGACCAGCCATGAACAACAGCCGGCGAATCGGCATCATTGATATCGGCTCCAACTCAATCCGGTTGGCCGTAAACGAACAGACGACGGGCGGAGCGTACCGCGTGATCGGCGAATTCAAGGAGTCCGCTCGCTTGAGCCAGCGGATCGGCGCCGACGGGACGTTGGCTCAAGCGGATATTCAGGTGATCGTAAAGGTTTTGTCGCATTTCAAACGGATATGTCACGCTCACGAAGTGACGGAATACCGGGTAGCCGCCACGGCGGCCATTCGCAATGCGGCGAATTCTCAGGAGATTCTGAACACGCTGCGGCGCGAAAGCGGATTTCACGTCGAGCTGCTGTCCGGAGAGGACGAAGCCAGACTCGGCTTCCTGGGCATGATCCAAACGATGGATATCTCGGACGGCTTTCTTGTCGACATCGGCGGGGGAAGCACTGAAATTTCGCTCTTCCGCGACCGCACCTTGATCCGCAGCGTATCGTTCCCTTTCGGGGCGGTCAATACGACGCGCAAATTCGCGCCAGACGGCGAATTCCAAGAAGAACAGCTGCAGGGCATCCGCCAGATGGTCGAGGACGCGATTGCCCGCGAGCCCTGGATTCGACAGTCTCCCGGCCTGCCGCTCGTCGGGCTCGGAGGCGGCGTCCGGACGCTATGCAAAATCAACCAGCGCAAGCGCAAATATTCCTTGCCTCTTACGCATAATTATACGATTCCCGCGGCCGAAGTGGACGAGCTCGCCGCCTGGCTCCCGCTCATGCCCGGAGAAAAACGCAAAAAAATCGACGGTCTATCCAAAGACCGCTACGATATTATCATCCCGGGGCTGCTCATTCTTCAGACGATCTTTCAGGCAGCCGGCGCTTCGCACTATGTCGTCAGCGGCGCAGGCCTGCGAGATGGCCTGTTCTTCGAAAGCTTTTATCCTGTCGACACGGAGCTAAAGCATATGGCCGAGCGAAGCGCAGACAACCTGCTCGCCCTTCATTCGACGGCCCCCCGGGCGCATCTCTCGCAGGTGAGCCGGACAGCCTTAAAACTGTTCGACGCCTTGACGGAGGCGGGGAAGCAGCGTTTCGATCCGCGCGCGCGTCTGTGTCTGATCGTAGCGGCCAAGCTGTACCGGATCGGGGCTTCGCTTAGCTATTACCAGTATCCGAAGCATTCCTTCCATATGATTGCGCACACGCGCATCGACGGTCTGACCCACCGAGAGATTCTCATTTGCGCCTTCACCGCTTCGTACAAAACAAAAGCACGGACCCAACAGGCCGTGCAGCATCACAAAGATATTTTGAAAAATACCGATACCGATCTGATCGCAAAGCTCGGCACGCTGCTCAAGCTCGCCGTCGCTCTCGATATTAGCGAGACGCAAGCGCTGGAAGTGACGACCGCATTCTCGGAGAGCAAGGCGCTGCATTTGCGGCTGAAAGCAAAGCACGACCCCTCCGCAGAATACAGAGAGGCCCTCGGACTGCAAAAAGAATTTAAAAATACGTGGGGACAGCAGCTCAAAGTTCACGAGTCGTCGTTTTCCACGAACTGATACGCATGGCAACAAATTGACTGCGAAGCTGCAGCCCGCCTCCTTCCGCGCGGACATGCTCATACATGCCGTTCGGTTGGAGTCGCCGCGCCTTCACGTTATCCTTCAAGCTGAGCCGCAATATATGGATCAGCGACTTCTGGATGCTTTTGTCAAACACGGGACACATCAGCTCGACGCGCCGCGTCAGGTTCCGAGTCATCCAATCTGCGCTGGAGATATACACTTCCGGCTCCCCGCCGTTCTCGAAATAAAAAATGCGCGAGTGCTCCAAGAACCGGTCGACGATGCTGAGCACCGTGATCCGCTCGCTCAGTCCCGGAACACCGGGCCGCAGGCAGCATACGCCGCGCACGATCAGATCGATCTCGACCCCCGCCTGCGAGGCCGCGTACAGCTCGTCGACCATCTGCTGGTTCGAGAGCGAATTGAACTTGGCGATGATTCGCGCAGGCTTGCCTTCGGCAGCGTGCTTCGCTTCGCGGCGGATTTTCTCGAACAATTTATCCATCATGTCCGTAGGCGCCACGCCGAACGCTTTCCAATTGTGCGGCGCCGAATATCCGGTCACCTCGTTGAACAACGCGGAAGCGTCCTCCCCGATTTCCTTATGCGAAGTAAACAAGCCAACATCGGTGTACAATCTGGCCGTATTATCATTGTAATTCCCTGTGCCCACATGCACGTACCGCCTCAGCCCATCGGCTTCCTGCCGGACGACCAGCGTAATTTTGGCATGCGTCTTCAGCCCCACAAGCCCATAAACGACATGGCAGCCCGCCTGTTCCAACTTGCGCGCCCAAGCGATGTTGCGCTCTTCTTCAAACCGCGCCTTCAGCTCCACCACAACCGTCACCTGCTTGCCCGACTCCGCCGCACGGGCAAGCCCTTGGATGAGCGGGGAATTGCCGCTGACCCGGTACAGCGTCATTTTGATGGCGAGCACTTGCGGATCGTAAACCGCTTGGAGTACAAAATCGGTGACGGCATCGAACGACTCGTAAGGGTGGTATACCAGCACATCCTGCTGCCGCAGCTTGGCGAACAGATCCTCGACATCGTCGAGCTCGGAAGGATATACCGGCTGGATCGGGCTGTAGCGCAAATAATCGAAGCCTTGGAGCGCCGACGCCATTTTCATAAAATACGTCAGGTCGAGCGGCCCGTCGATTTCAAAAATATTTTCGGCAATCTCGAACTCCTCCGTCAGCTGCTCCAGCGCATACGGGTGAATGCCCTTCTGCACCTCCAGCCGGACCGGCGTCCCCCAGCGCCGCTTGCGGAGCTGGATTTCGATCTCCTCCAGCAAATCCTCCGCGCCTTCCTCGTCCAGCGTCAAGTCCGCGTTGCGCGTCAGCCGGAACGCATGGACCGAGATCGGAATATAGCCGCTGAACAGCGTATGGATGTGCTTTTCGATAAGCTCTTCCATGAGAATGAATTCGCGCTTCTTGCTGTTGGCCCGTCCGGGCACCACAAGGTAACGGCTTAAATTGGACGGCACCTGAAGGATGGCAAAATACGGTTCGTCCTCGGGATCATCGCCTTCCTTCATCAGCACGACCGCCAAATATAAAGCCTGAGTCCGCACCAGCGGAAACGGCCGCGCCTGATCGACCGCCATCGGCGTCAGCACAGGGAAGACGATGTCGTGGTAATATTCGTCCATCGATTTGCGCTGGGTCGCATTCAAATCGTCGTATTCGGTAAAAATGATGCCTTCTTTGCCAAGCTGCCGGATCACGTCCCGGTACGTCTTGTACTGCTCCGTTACCATTTTGGAGGAGCGCTTCATGACGCGTTTGAACAGTCCGGCGGGCGTGTAGCCGGTAAAATCTTTTTTCGTATGGCCCGCTTTGATCTGATCCTTGATCCCGGCTACGCGGACGCTCATAAACTCGTCTAAATTGGAAGAAACGATCGATAAAAATTTGACGCGTTCGAGCAGCGGCGTCTCGGGGTCCTGCGCCTCCTCCAGCACGCGCCAGTTGAATTCGATCCAGCTTAAATCGCGGTTCAGATAATGGTTGGCCGTCTCACGCGCAGCAGTGTCCTTCATAAGGTAGTAAACCCTCCATGGTCATTCACCGTTTAGCTTCGTTTTGTTTACTTTCTAAATCGTAATTGGACAATGTTAAGCGAGCGCGCTCTTTTTGTTATTTTTATTTGAGCCTCCAACACGGCTAAAGCCGTGGGATTCTTAGCTAGTTAACGCACGCAGGCCATTTCTGTTTTGTGCAGACTGCTAAGTTAAGAGCTAGCTCATTAGCCATCCCAGATCAGAGCGTATAGCTATCTAGGCGGATAGACTGTTACCATCTATCACAGGTTGGTGCAGGATGTTGATCGCTCCAACTCTGTCCCCTTTTCTTCTGTTCTTCAACATAACGTTTGATGGTTTCGCTCGAAACATTCCCTGCCGTGCTGACAAAATAGGAACGTGTCCAAAGGCTTGGCAGATGCTCCAAATGCTTAAATTCTTGACGCAAACATCACGAGGTCGTACCTTTTAATTTTACCACACAAAATGATAGTTGATGAGTGTACTTGTTGTCGTTCTTCTATATTGTTATCCCATACACCGATTGCGTCAGTTTAAACTTAAAAACTGCAACAACATGAAACAATGTAGGACAATTAAGCTGTCTAAAGACAGCCCTTGTCCTAAGCCGATTCATCCCATGCCTAAAGGCAAGGGCTTTCTCGGCTAAGATATGTAAACGCAAGGGAAAATACACCTAAATTTTATCCAAGGCTTATTCAAAAAGAGCTTTATTATATACAACGAAAAGAGCTCCCGAAGGAACTAACCTCTTCAGGAACTCTTTACGTGATAATCGTTGGGACCTATTCGGTTGGCGGCAGAACGGTTTTAGCGATTTTCCCGTCCAAGGCTTCGTAATCGTAATAGCGGATCGTATCGTACAGCTCCTTGCGGGTTTGCATGTCCTGGAGCGATCCCGCTTGCGTCCCGGTGCGGCTGATTTCCGAAAATACCCGCTCGTAGGCTTTGGCCGCTACGCGCAGCGAGGTTACCGGATAAATGACCATATCGAAGCCCCAAGCCTCGAACTGCTCTGCGGTATAAAACGGCGTTTTTCCGAACTCCGTCATGTTCGCCAGCAGCGGCGCGTCGATAGCGGCACGGAACCGCTTGAACTCTTCCTCGCTCTCCAGCGCCTCCGGAAAAATCCCGTCCGCTCCCGCTGCCAAATAATGCTTGGCCCGATCAACCGCCGCTTCGAAGCCTTCTACGCTTTTGGCATCCGTGCGGGCTATGACGACAAGCGTTGGGCTGATTTCCTTGATCGTCTTGATTTTTTGCATCATTTCTTCGGTGGAAACAAGCTTTTTACCGTTCAAGTGGCCGCATTTCTTCGGCATTTCCTGATCCTCGATCTGGACGGCGGCCGCCTTGGCTTCGACCATTTCCTTGGCCGTCCGGGCCGCGTTCAAGATGCCGCCGAAGCCGGTGTCAATATCGACCAGCAGCGGAAGCATCGAGGCGCGAACAAGCTCGCGGGCCCGGTCCGCGACTTCATTCGAATAAATCAGCCCGAGATCGGGCAGGCCCCGGCTGGCTGTATAGGCGGCACCGGACAAATAAAGCGCCTCGAAGCCGAACTGCCTCGCTATTCTAGCCGCCATTCCATCGTGCGTACCCGGAATTTTGAGAATCGGGCCGACTTCCAACCGTTTTCGAAAAGCGGCCGCCAGCTCCCGTTGGTCCTTTTCCTGCTCCATCAACCAAGCCATCGTTACTCCTCCCGGGAAGTCTTATTCCGCAGCCTTGCCGTTAAACTAAATGACGTACAGATTCATATATTCGTTTACCGGCATCTGCTCCAACCGCTCCAAGTCAAGCGACAGTTCGAGGATTTGCGCCGCTTTTGGCTTAGGAAACCTGGTCAGCAGATTGGCTTCGAATTTGTCGATCACCTTCGGCAGCCCTTCAGCACGCCGTCTGCGGTGACCGATCGGGTATTCGCACTCCACGTTCGCTGTCTCCGTCCCGTCCGTGAAGTGGATTTGGATGGCATTGGCAATCGACCGTTTGTCCGGATCGAGGTAATCCCGACTGTACTGCGGATTCTCCGTGACGACCATCTTCTCCCGAAGCGCATCAATTCGCGGGTCGCCGGCCGCCTCATCCTCGTAATGCTCCGCCGTCAGCTCGCCATGCAGCAAGCCTACCGCCACCATGTATTGAAGGCAGTGATCCCGGTCCGCCGGGTTATGCAGCGGGCCTTTCTTATCGATGATGCGGATGGCCGATTCGTGCGTCGTCATCGTAATCCGATCGATCTCGTCCAGCCGATCCTTGATCTGCGGGTGCAGTGCAAAGGCGCATTCGACGGCGGTCTGGGCGTGGAATTCGGCTGGGAAGGAAATTTTAAACAGCACGTTCTCCATCACGTAAGAGCCGAGCGGGCGCGCAAGCTTCAGCGGCTTGCCTTGGAACAATACGTCCTGGAAGCCCCACGTTTTGGCCGAAAGCGCGGTGGCATACCCCATTTCGCCGTTGACGGCCATGAGAGCAAGACGGACCGCGCGGCTGGTCGCGTCTCCGGCCGCCCACGATTTGCGCGATCCTGTATTCGGCGCGTGCCGGTACGTGCGCAAGCTGCCGCCGTCCAGCCAAGCGTTGGAAAGCGCGTTGATCACCTCGTCCCGGCTGCCGCCCAGCATCGCCGTAACGACGGCCGTCGAAGCGATCCTCACCAGCAGCACGTGATCCAGCCCCACCCGGTTGAAGCTGTTTTCGAGTGCGAGCACTCCTTGAATTTCATGCGCCTTCACGGCGGCGTCCAGCACGTCCCCCATAAGTAAAGGGGCTTTGCCTTCCGCGATCCGGACGCGGCTGAGATAGTCGGCTACCGCCAAAATGCCGCCCAAATTGTCCGAAGGGTGGCCCCATTCCGCGGCCAGCCACGTATCGTTGTAATCGAGCCAGCGGATCATGCACCCGATATTAAACGCCCCGTGTACGGGGTCCAGCTCATAGCGGGTTCCCGGCACCCGGCAGCCGTGAGGCACGGTGACGCCCGGTACGACGGGTCCGAGATGCTTCGCGCATTCCGGAAAGCGCAGCGCCAACATGGCGGTGCCGAGCGAATCCAATACGACGTGCTGCGCAATGCGCCGGGCTTCCGGACTTTGGACTTCGTATTCCAGCGCGTAATCCGCGATGTCCACTAACAGTTGATCCGCAGCGGACGCGGTTCGTCCTTGTTCATAAGCCATGGATGGGTTTGCTGCCATATCGATGTCTCCTCCCGTTACCAGTTAAGTGCCGATCGAGGCCGAATTGGGATGCAGATCGCGCGGTCCCTTGTACAGAACACGAGGCCGGAAAAGCCGGTTGTTCGCATGCTGCTCCATGACATGCGCGCAGACGCCAACGGTCCGGGCGGCAAGAAAGACCGGGGTGAACAGGTCGATCGGAATGCCCAGCAAATAATAAACCGGCGCAGCATAGTAATCGAGGTTCGGATACAAACCTTTTTCGCGGTTCATCACCTCTTCGCCGATGACGCACATGCGGTATAGATTCTCTTCGTTTTTGGCGGCCGCAAGCAGGGCCAGCGCTTCTTTCATCAGCACCGCTCGTGGGTCCGGCTTCTTCATGTACACCCGGTGGCCGAAGCCCATGATGCGCTCCTTGCGGGTCAATTTGCCAAGGATCAGCGGCTCCATGCTGTCCTCATCTCCCGCTTCCAGCAGCATCTTCATGACGGCTTCGTTCGCTCCGCCATGCAGCGTGCCTTTCAGCGAAGCGACGGCGCCGGTCAGCGCCCCGTACAGATCGGCCTGCGTGGACGCAATGACGCGCGCGGCAAAGGTCGAGTTAGGCATTTCGTGCTCGCTGTAGACGATCAGCGACTGATCGAACGTCTTCTCTTCCATTTCGGAAGGAACCTTCCCGGTAATCATGTACAAAAAGTTGGCGCTGTACGACAGGTCTTGGCGGGGCTCCACCAGAGGCTGCCGCATGGACGCATGATAGCTGTTCGCCACAATCTGGGGCACCTTGGCCAACAGCCGGATCGATTTGCGGTAATTCGCTTCCCGCGACCGGTCCTCGATATCCTGATCATAGCCAGCGATGGCGGAAATTCCCGTTCTCAGGGCGTCCATCAGATGCGTTTGCTTCGGAAGCAGATGCAGGATCGACAGCGCATCCTCCGGCAATCCGTACTCCGTCTTGAAGCTCAGCTCAAGAGCCTTCCGCCATTCGGGTGTCGGCAGACTGCCGTCAAGCATTAACGAAACGACGTCCAAATAAGTCACGGTTTTGGCCAATTCGATAAGATCGTAACCCCTCAGCACAATTTGTTCTTTTTCGACATCCAAATAAGAAATTTCGGTCTCGCTTGCGATAACGTTTTCAAGGCCGGGCTGGAATGATCCGCTCATCGTTCTTTCGCTCCTCCCGATGGTTTGACTTTGCCCCTTCAGTATATCGACCCTCTGGAAACCGCGTCCAATATCCGTTAAGTCCTTCCTGATACGCAAAACATATCAAGCGGGCAAAAGACACCCGCTCAATCGCCGAACGCTTGGCCGAGCTTCAAAAATTCATGCAGCACCGGCGACGTCTCGTCTTTCCGCCAAATAAACGCCGTTTCCAGAACGGCGGCTTCCCGAATGTCCCGGTAAACGACCCCTTGATTTTGCTGGTGCCGAAATGACGCGGGAACCAAAGCAACCCCCATCCCTTCGGCTACGAAGGCGACAACGGTTAAAATTTCAGGCGCTTCCAGCGCAAGGTTAGGCGAAAATCCGGCCTTATAGCACAAATGGATGACCGCATCGTGATAGGTAGAACCGTTTTGCCTGGGAGACAAAATAAACGGCTCATCCTCCAGATCGCGGACGCTAAGCGCTTGCCGGCCGGCCAACGGATGCGCCTCGGGAAGCACCGCCATAAACGGCTCGCGTATAAACAGCTCCGTATTCAAATACGGACTGTGAATCGAGGCGCCTACAATTCCGAGATGGATGCTTTTTTCGTGCAGCGCTTGCAGCTGGTTCCCGCTCTTCATTTGATGCAGCTTTAATTCCACCGAAGGAAAACGCAGCCGATACTGCTGCAGCAGCGGAACGATGTGATAGGTCGCCGAACCGACAAAGCCAATCACCAGTCTGCCCGTTTGCCCGCGGCTCGCTTTCTCCGCCGTCTCGCGCGCTTGCTCCACACGCGCTAACGCCGACCGCGACTCCTCCAGGAATACTTTCCCCGCATCCGTTAATTCCACGTGCTGCTTGCTTCGGGAAAATAACGAGAATCCGAGCTCTTCCTCCAGCTTGCGGATTTGCTGGCTTAACGGGGGCTGCGCCATATTGAGGCGTGCAGCCGCCCGGCCGAAATGCAGCTCCTCCGCAACCGTAACGAAGTATCGCAAATGACGCAGTTCCACTGTGCCTCTCCCCTTTGATCGCTTTATCCTTCCGCTTGTACTTCAATTATACAATAGGCACGAATCATTTTGGAAAATATAGCATAAACAGGAATAGGACCTGACCAAGAAAGGCCAAGTCCTTCATTATCTGTAGGTTAGCGGAATTCGAGATGCGCTTTCGCTTTAGCCCATGGCTTTGAAAAGGAGGGCATATAAATCCGGTACTTCTCTGTCGATCCGCACCGGCTTCCAATCCCGGTTCAACCAGACGTGCTGCGTTCTCCCGGTGACCAGCACTTCCTCGCCGCGTTTAATTTCGTAAGCGAACTGGAGCCGAAGACTCCTCAACTCGACAACTTTGGTGTCAATCGTCACCAGATCATCGTAACGGGCGGGCGAGCGGAATTTCAGGTCCGCTTCGATCACCGGCAGCAGCAGACCGCGGGCCTCCAGCGCCTGATAAGGCATACCCAGCTCGCGGATCATCTCCGTCCGGCCGACTTCAAACCAATTCAAATAGTTGGCGTGATACACGACACCCATCTGGTCCGTCTCCTGATAGCGGACACGTAGAGCATGCTGCATACGAACCTCCTGAATCCTTATAGTTATAAAGCAAAGGAGCGAAACCGCTGTTCGATTTCGCTCCGATGGTTCTGTATCGTAAGGCTTCGACGATGTTCTATTTACAGCACGCGGGCGCGGCCGGAATAGATGACGCCGACTTCCGGATAGATGGATACTTCGTCGTTGTCTTTCAGGATGCCGATCGCGTTGTCCACACCGACGATGACCGGCTTGCCCAAGCTGATGCCGACAACTGCCGCATGGGACGTAATCCCGCCTGTCTCGGTAATGACCGCTGCCGCTTTCTCGAAGGCCGGCATATAGTCTTTATCTGTCGTAATAGTAACCAGAATGCAGCCCTCGGTCGTCTTCGCATTCGCTTCCTCGGCGGAGCGGGCCGTCACGACATGGCCTGTGGCGATTTGCGTGCCGATCCCTTGCCCTTTGGCGATCATTTCACCGATTTGATGAACCTTGATCAAGTTGGTCGTTCCGGAGCGGCCGACCGGCACACCTGCGGTAATCACGACGAGATCGCCCAAGCTGACAAGGCCTGATTTCACGCTGGCATCTACGGCATGCTCGAACAATTGGTCGGTCGAAGTACACGTTTCACCTTTCACCGGAATAACGCCCCATACGAGCGACAAACGGCGCAGCACGCGGTCGTTCGGCGTTACCGCGATAATCGGCGCTTTCGGACGGTATTTGGATACCATACGCGCCGTATAGCCGCTTTCCGTCGAAGTCAGAATCGCTTTGGCGTCCAGATCAAGCGCCGAGTTCGCTACCGCTTGGCTGATCGCCTCGGTTACAGTCTTCTGCTGCGCATTGCTTTGACGGATGAAAATTTCCCGGTATTCCAGCGCGGTTTCCGCACGCTCGGCGATGCGGGCCATCGTCTGTACCGACTCCACCGGGTATTTCCCTGCTGCCGTTTCACCGGACAACATCACGGCGTCCGTGCCGTCGAAGATCGCGTTCGCCACGTCACTTGCTTCCGCACGCGTCGGGCGCGGGTTGCGCTGCATGGAATCCAGCATCATCGTAGCCGTAATAACCGGTTTGCCGGCCTGGTTACATTTTTTGATCATCGCTTTTTGCACGATCGGCACGTCTTCAGCCGGAATTTCCACGCCGAGATCGCCGCGCGCTACCATGAGACCGTCGGATACCTCGAGAATTTCGTCGAGGTTTTCCACGCCTTCCTGGTTTTCGATTTTGGAAATGATTTGAATATGCGTTGCGTTATGGCGGTCCAAAATTTCACGGATTTCAAGGACGTCACTTGCTTTGCGCACGAAAGAAGCAGCGATAAAATCCACTCCCTGCTGAATGCCGAAAATGATATCGTTCGCGTCTTTTTCCGTGATGCCCGGCAGGTTGATTTTCACCCCCGGCACGTTCACGCCTTTCTTGCCTCCAAGCAATCCCCCGTTTTTAATCCGGCACACGACATCCGTTCCGCGAATATCCTCGACCGTCAGTCCGATCAAGCCGTCATCGATCAGAATGGTGGAACCGATCTTTACATCCCTGTAAAGGTCCCTGTATGTGATGGAAACGCGCTCGGCATCGCCGAGTACTTCTTCCGTCGTTAAGGTGATCAGATTGTCCTGAAGCAGCTCAACTTTTTGATCGTCCTTCAGCTTGCCGGTCCGGATTTCCGGTCCCTTGGTATCAAGCAGAATGGCTACGCTTTTGCCGAGCTCCTGACAAGCCTGACGCGCGTTCTTGATTCTGTTGCCATGCTCCTCGAAATCGCCGTGGGAGAAGTTCAGCCTAGCAACGTTCATCCCTGCATCAATGAGCTTCTTGAACATGTCCAGCGATTCGCTGACCGGTCCGATGGTACACACAATTTTTGTTTTACGCATGATTTCCCTCCTGGATCGTGGTGAACCGACCGATTTGTCTAAATTTATTATAACGGTCTTCTATTAATTCATTCTCTGTCATCTTGAGCAATTCCTGCAAGTGGGTCCACAACATTTGCTTAATCGATTCCGCTTGCGCGACAACATCCCGATGAGCGCCGCCCTTCGGTTCGGGAATGATCGCGTCGATAACGCCGATCTTCAAAATTTCGTCCGCCGTAATCTTCATCGCTTCGGCGGCCTCCATCGATTTTGAAGCGTCTTTATATAAAATCGAGGCTGCGCCTTCCGGGCTGATAACCGAATAAATCGCATTCTCAAGCATAAATACGCGGTTGCCTACGCCAAGCGCCAAAGCGCCGCCGCTGCCGCCTTCGCCGATGACGACGCACAAGACGGGCACTCGCAAGGATGCCATCTCCATCAGATTCCGGGCGATCGCTTCCCCTTGCCCTCTCTCTTCCGCCGCATTGCCGGGGTAAGCGCCTTTCGTATCGATGAACGTAATGATCGGACGCTTGAACTTGTCCGCCTGCTTCATAAAACGCAGCGCTTTGCGGAAGCCTTCCGGATGCGGGCTGCCGAAGTGACGCGCAATGTTGTCCTTCGTGTCTTTCCCTTTCTGATGGCCGACCACCGTCACCGGAATGCCGTTAAATCGTGCGATGCCCCCCACAATGGCCAAGTCGTCGCCATATAAACGGTCCCCGTGCAGCTCGATGAAATCGGTGAACAAATGCTGAATGTAGTCCAGCGTCGTCGGGCGCTGCGGATGACGGGCGACCTGCATTTTTTGCCGGGTCGACATGCCGGCGTACAATTCCGTTTCGAGCTGCTCCAGCCGCTGCTCCAAACGCTTGATTTCCTCGGAGAAATCGATCTGCTTGTCCGCTCCGAACTTGCGCAGCTCGTCGATTTTGGCGCGAAGCTCGACTAGCGGCTGCTCAAAAGGCATTTCACTAGCCATTAACGGTTTCCTCCTTTACCGCGTGCATGCCAAGAAGACGGGTCAGCGTACTCCGCATTTCTTTGCGGTGCGAGATCAGGTCCACTTGTCCATGCTTCAGGTTAAATTCCGCCGTCTGGAAGCCTGGGGGCAGCTTGATTCTCATCGTCTGTTCGATGACGCGTCCGCCGGTAAAGCCGAACGCCACGCCCGGCTCGGCAATAATGTAGTCTCCAAGCATCGCGAAGCTCGCGCTGACGCCGCCGAAGGTCGGGTCGGTAATGACGGAAACGTACAGGCCGCCCTGCTCGTTCAGCTTGGCGAGCGCCGCGCTCGTTTTCGCCATCTGCATCAGGCTGAGAATACTTTCCTGCATCCGCGCGCCGCCCGATGTGGAGAAAATGATAACCGGCCGGTTCGTCCGGGTCGCATGCTCGATCGCGTTCGTCACCTTTTCGCCAACAACCGATCCGAGCGTACCGCCCATAAAGTCGAAGCTCATCACCGCTACGACAACCGGATACCCTCCGATCGTTCCTTCGCCGGTAATAACGGCGTCCTGCATGCCGGTAGCTTCGACCGCTTTGTTGTATTTGGCTATGTAAGCGGGAAATTCGAGCGGGTCCTCGGATGCCATCTCGCTGTCAAACTCCACAAAGCAGCCATCGTCCATCGTCATCTGGATGCGCTCTACGGCATTCAGCTTGTAATGGTACTCGCAAGCGGTACATACCTTTAAGTTTTTATCAAGCTCTTTGTTATACTGGATCGTCCCGCACTTGGGGCACTTGTTCATCAGGCCTTCCGGGATTTCGCGTTTCGGACGCTCTTCGGGAACGTCGATGGCTCCGTCCATCACCCGGTTCGGAGCCCTCCTGTCCACGGAAGGAACCGTGGCATATTTTCTTTTCTGAAACAAGTCTTTAAATTGCACAATTACACCTCGCTTGCGGTATTGGGGACTTGTTTAGGATCTATGCAAAATGGAATTCAGCACTTCCTGAACCTCTTCCAATTCACCTTCGGGAACGACGATCTCAAATTGGTTTTTGGTCATGTTGATAGCGCGGACTTGAACAAGGAAGCCTTCCTCCGTAAGTCTTTGCTTGATTCTTTCAGCGATTTTAGCGGTCGGAGCGATATAGATAACCGTCCACATGGAAAAGGACCTCCCGAACATAATGCAATAATGATATCATAAGTGCACTTTTTCCCGCAACCGAAGTTCGGTATGCCGGAGGGGAGGTCTTTATCGGTAAAAGGTGCGCCGTTTCGGCAAATCTCGACGTCAGGTTTGCGTCGAAAGTCCGTCCGCCTCATCCTGATGCTTGTGCGCGATCCGGGCCGAAGCCGCGGCGGCCAGCCCCGCCACCAGGTCGTCCAAAAAAACGTGAATGCGCGTCGGGTGGTCATTCAGCTCGCGAATGATGCCCGGCTTTCTCTTATCCAAATAGCCAAAGCTGGTCAGCCCGACCATGCCGTATACGTGAACGATGCCGAGCGCCAAGGTCTCGTCCACGCCGTACAAGGGCGCATCCGTCTCCATCAGTCCCTGCAGCGGCTCGGGCAGTTCCTTCCGTTCGGCCAGCTCGTCCAGCGCGATTCCGGTATAAAGCACGTATTGGACCTCGCGCTTTCGGAGAACCATCAGCACGCTCTCAATGCACGCCTCCGCGGAAAGCGCGGGATTATAGGGAAGCTGCAATTCGCGCACAATGTCCGCTATTTGTTCGACAGTAACGCCGCGTTTCTCCAAACATTCGACAATGTGTTGGCAGGACATAGAAAAAATAACGCCTCCTCCGGTTCCATTTCGTAACGCGTGCAAACCGGCGAGTCTCACGTCTCGCCGAAAGGGTGCAGGTTACTAAATGTATGCGGAGGAGGCGCGATTTATTTCACTTTCACGCTGTCTTTGCCAAGCAGCTCTTCAATGCGGGCGAACAGCTCGGGAGACGGCTTCACCTTGTACTGGTCGCTTAAGCCGAGCGTTTTCTGGGTCCGCTCGTAGTACAGCACGACCGGCAGCGGACCGCTATGCCCGGCGATCAGCCGCTTGAGCGATTCAAGCACCGCCGGCTGCTCGCGCTGCGGAGAGATGCGCATGTAGACGCGCTGACCCGTCGTTGCGGCGCGGGGACCGCGGGCGGCGGCAGCTTCAGCGGGCCGTTCAGGCCTGTCCGCAGCCTTGCGCTCCGCCCCGCCCGGCGAGGGGCTGGACGCTTGAGACGCCGCCGGGGAAGCTGCCGCCGAGTATCGGCTTCGCGAGTCGCGCGCAGCCTCCGCTGAAGCGGTGCCGCGGGGCGCAGAGCCGGAAGCGCGCCGCTGACCGCTTCGCGAGGCCCCTGCCGGGAGCGGCGCCGGCTTGACCGCCTTCTGCTCCAGATGCGGATCATCCAGCGCAATAAGTTGGTCGGCCAGCAGCTTGTAGTCTTCGTCCCCGAGCTGAAGCTTGGCGACGACCAGCACGGGCTTGCCCTTCTGCACCAGCGGGGCGTACTTTTTCCACGTTTCCGGGAACAGCACGACCTCCGCCTTGCCGACACGGTCTTCCAGCTCCATGAACGCCATCGGCTGGCCTTTTTTCGTGACGATTGTCTTGTTCGAGACGACCAGCCCGGCAACCATGACGTCGCTGCCATCCGGATACTCTTGAAGCCGGGACAGCAGGTCTATCTCCAGCTTCTGCAGCACCGCATCGAAATCGTCGAGCGGACTGCCGGAAATGTACAGGCCGAGCAGCTCCCGCTCCAGCTCCAGCTTTTGCGTCAGCGTAAACGGAGGAATCTGAGGGTATTCCACCTCCCAGTTGACCTCCTCCGTGAAGCCGTCGAGCACAAGCTGCAAATCTTCGCGGTCCTTGCGCCACTTGACCGCCGCATCGACGGCGTCTTCCAGCATCGCAAGCTGCTGGGACCGATGGCCCGGCAGCGAATCGAGCGCGCCGCCTTGAATCAGCGACTCCATCACGCGCTTGTTGCAGACGCGCAGGTCGACGCGCCGGCAGAAATCGATCAAGCTGGCATAGGCGCCCGTACGTCGCTCTGCGATGATCGATTCAATCGCGTGCGTCCCGACGTTCTTGATCGCCGCGAGGCCGAAGCGAATCGCGCCGCCGTTCTCTGCCGCAATCGGCGTAAACAGAAAGCCGCTTTCGTTCACGTCGGGCGGGAGCACGGCGATGCCCATGCGGCGGCATTCGTCGGCATATTCCGCGATTTTATGATGGCTGCCCGTCACTGCCGTCAGCATCGACGCCATGAACGGCACGGGGTAATGCGCCTTCAGATACGCCGTCTGGAATGCCAGCACGCCGTAAGCCGTCGCATGCGCCCGCGGGTAGCCGTAGTCGGCGAAGCGTACGATCATGTCGTATACCCGGTTCGCCTCGGCTTCGCTATAGCCTTGGCTTAGGCTCCCTTTCACGAAGTGGTCGCGCTCCTTGTCCAGCACTTCCCGCTTCTTCTTGCTGACCGCCCGGCGCAGCAAATCCGCTTCGCCAAGGCTGAAGCCGGCCATCTTCGAAGCGATCTGCATGATCTGCTCCTGATAAATGATGATCCCGCACGTATCCCGCAGGATGGGCTCCAGCGCTTCATGCGGGTATTCCACCGGCTGCTGTCCGTGCTTGTAGGCGATATACTTCGGGATGAATTCCATCGGGCCCGGCCGGTAGAGCGCGAGCACCGAGATGATGTCCTCGAAGTTCGACGGCCGCAGCTCCTTCAGCACGCGGCGCATCCCGGCCGACTCCAGCTGGAAAATGCCCGTCGTATCGCCCCGGCTGAGCAGCTCATATGTGGCCGGATCGTCGTCCGGCACCTTCGTCCAGTCGAAGGGCGCTCCCGTCTGCTCGCAAATCCATTCCAGCGTACGCTCGATGATGGACAGCGTCCGCAGTCCGAGAAAGTCCATCTTCAGCAGGCCGATCGCTTCCAGATGCTCCATCGTATACTGCGTCAGCGCCGTCTGCTCGGTTCCTTCCTGCAGCGGCACGTACTGCGTCAGCGGCTCGCGCGAAATGACGACGCCCGCGGCGTGGGTGGAGGCGTGGCGCGGCATCCCCTCCACCTTCATCGCCAGCTCCAGCAGCTCCGCCGTCTTCGGCTGCTTCGCGGCGAGCGCCTTCAGGTCGGGGCTCGCGCGCAGCGCCTCCTCCAGCGTCATGCCGAGCTGATGCGGAATCAGCTTGGCCGCGCGGTCCACCTCGCCGTAAGGCATGTTCAGCACCCGGCCGACGTCGCGCACCGCCCCTTTGGCGGCCATCGTTCCGAAGGTGATAATCTGCGCCACCCGGTCCCGGCCGTACTTGCGCACGACATAGTCAATCACCTCGTCGCGCCGGAGGTCGCTGAAGTCAATATCGATATCGGGCATCGACACCCGCTCGGGGTTCAGGAACCGTTCGAACAGCAGGTTGTAGCGGATCGGGTCCACATCGGTGATGCGCAGCACGTAGGCGACGAGGCTCCCCGCCGACGACCCCCGTCCGGGTCCGGTCGCGATCCCCTGCTCGTGAGCGAAACGGATGAAGTCCCATACGATCAGAAAATAATCCGAATACCCCATCCGCTCGATGACGGACAGCTCGTAATGCAGCCGTTCATCCACCTTGCTCCGCCACTCCGCGTCGTTCCATTCCTCGGCCGCGCCGTACCGCTGCTCGAGGCCCTGCCGACAAAGCTGGGCGAGATACGCCCCGGCTGTCATGCCGTCCGGAATCGGAGCGAATTCCGGCAAAATCGACTGCCCGAACTCTAGCTCAAGGTCGCACCGTCGGGCTACTTCCAGCGTATTGGCAAGCGCCTCCGGCGCATGGGCGAACAGCTCTGCCATCTCGTCCGGGCTTTTCAAATAAAGCTGCGATGTATGAAACTTAAGCCGCGCTTCATCGTCGATCGTTTTACCCGTGCCTATGCAAATGAGGATGTCCTGCACCGCATGATCCGGCTCGCGAACGTAATGCGCGTCGTTGGTCGCGACCAGCGGAATGCCGGTGTCGCGGGCAAGCCGGAGCATGTCCTGCATCACTTTCTTTTGCTCCGTCAGGCCGTGGTCCTGCAGCTCCAGAAAAAAATCGTCTCCGAAGATCGCGCGGTAGCGCAGCGCCGCCGCCTTCGCCTCGTCGTAGCGTCCGTGCAGCAGATGCTGGGACACCTCGCTGCCAAGACACGAGCTGGTGCAGATCAGCCCTTCCGCATAGCGCTCCAGATGCTCCAGATCGATCCGCGGCTTATAGTGATAGCCTTCCAAATGTCCAATGGAGCACAGCTTCATCAGATTTTGATAGCCGGTTTTATTTTTGGCGAGCAGGATCAGGTGATAGATCGGCTGCTCTTGACGGCTGCCTTTTTGCCGGATGGAGCCCGAAGTGAAATAAACCTCGCACCCGATAATCGGCTTGATCCCCCGCTGCTTGCACGCTTTATAAAAAGGAATGGCGCCGTACATCACACCGTGATCCGTCAGCGCCAGCGCCTTCATGCCGAGCTCGGCCGCACGGCCGACCAAATCGTCGATGCGCGCGGCGCCATCGAGCAGACTATATTCGCTGTGCACATGCAAATGTACGAAATCGCCCATCCGGGCCGCCTCCCCGCGTTTGAAATATTTATCCATAGTTTAGCATAATGCGAACAAGTGTGCCATATATTTAGTAGGGCGAAGTCGGCCAAGCCCCGAACGGCTGGGAACGGCTCAACAGTCCGGAAAGGATGAGGAACGATGTCTCCATTTGTATCCAGATGCTTTCTTGATTTTTTCGTGGCGTTCGGAGTCGTGCTCGGGGGGACGATGCTGGCCGGCATTAGCGCCGTACTAACGCTCGAACCGCCGGTGTACCGGATGACGAGCGTCGCGGAGCAAATCAAAATTTGGGCGATCGTCGCCGCCATCGGCGGAACGATCGATCCGATCCGCGCAATTGAGACGCATTTTATCGAGGGACATATCTCCCCGGCGATCAAACAAATCATGTACATCGTCTGCGCCTTCGTCGGCGCGCATATGGGCTCGACCCTGATCCAGTGGATCTGCAAAGGAGGGGGCGAGGGGTGAAGACGCCCGCTTCCGGTTCGTCCGGCGGTTTTTTGCATGCGGCGGGCCTCCTTATCGCCGGGATGGTCATCGGCGCCGCCCTGTTTCTGAGCGCGTACAATCAACGCTTGAATATGATGATCGAGCAGAACCGGGAGCTGCTCTCCGCCAAGGTGGATCTGGAAGTCAAGATCGCCGATTTGACCAAAACGAAAAATCAGCAGACGACGATCAATCTTCTGAACATTTATATTGAGCCCGGAGAGCATACGACGCTCGACAAGGTGACGGAAAGCGAGCTGAAGCGCCGCATTCACGGCGACTTGAAAAAAATCGTCGTCGGCCGCAAAATATCCGACTTTGCCGCGATGCCTGACGTCTACGAGCAAATTTTGACGGAGAAGCCTTACGTCGGCGTGCTGGATAAGGATTACGTCGTACAAACCGTCAAATGGATCGTGCTGACCCAAACGGAGCTTAAGGTATGGGTCACGGTCAAAGAGTGGAAGCGCATCCCGCTCTCGTAATCTTCCACACCCGGTTGATTTCCCGCGCGTAAATCGCTAAAGTGGAAGCAGAACCCGTACATAACTGTACATAAGGATGTGCCGCTCAAAATGCAAACCATGCAATGGACGCTCAGCGTGCTGATCGTCATCTTCCTCGCATTTTCGCTCTATTTCAGTGTGCGTTACCGCCGGGAACAGGAGCCGAAACGGCGCGGCCTGTATTCGGCCCGGATGAACATCTTCATGGGGCTTATGCTTGTCGTGATCGCCGTATCCCAGCTGTTCTTCTTCGAAGATTCCGCAACCCGCCGCATCTTCGGAACCGTCTGCCTGCTGCTCGGCTTGTTCAATCTGTTTGCGGGCATCCGCAATCACAATCTGTTCAGCCGGAAATAGACCGGCAACGCCTAAATCTCCGGACGGCACCGGAGGACGATGTCCTTCCGGCCGCCCACCAAGCCCGTGAAGCCATTCGCGGGCTTGAACGGCTTCACAGCCCCCTTTTTCCGCTCTCCTCTTAAGGCTCGAATACTTGCGCCGTCAGCATCGCCTTGGCCACCAAAGCGCCGTCCAGATGCATCTCGACATCGATTTTGCCGAATTTGCGGCTTACCTCGATAATGCGGGGACGTATTTCCACCGCGCTGTCGATCTGCACCGGCTTGATAAAATACGAAGCCATGTTGTCCAGCACAAGATCGCCCTTCTTGACATCCTGCACCGCGTGATAAGCAGCCTGCGTCATCAGCACCGTCAGCACGCCTTCGGAGACGGTACCGAGCCGGTTCGTCATCTGCGGGGTAATCGTCCCGCGGAACACGGGGTGCCCGTCCCCGTCCTTCTCCTCGCAGAAGCCCGACCAGATCAAATCCTCGAACGTCTCCCCGTGCTGCGGCTGGCGCTGAATATGCTGCATCGCCTTCAGCACGTCCTTGCGGCTGATGACGCCGGTCAGCTTGCGGCTCATGTCGATGATCGGCAGCAGTTCGATGCCCTCCCATACCATCAGATGGGCCGCCGCCGCTACCGACGTGTTGGCGTTTGCCGTCACCGGTCCCCGGGTCATCCGCTTGTCGATCGTCTGGCCCGGCTCGGCGCCGATCAAATCCTTCGACGTAATCATGCCGATGACGCGGTTCCACTCGTCCACTACCGGAAAACGGCTATTCCCGGTTTCCTCGTGCAGCCGCTGCCAGTCTTTCAGCGTATGGTGCGCCTTCAGCGCGTACACCTGCATCGATTTGGGGACGATGTCCTCGATCAGCAAAATTTTCTTCTTGATCAGCCGGTCGTAAATCGCCCGGTTGATCAAGGATGCGACCGTGAACGTATCGTAACTGCTGGAAATGATGGGAAGCTCCAGCCGGTCGGCGAGCTCCTTGACCTCCTCGCTCGTCCCGAAGCCGCCTGTAACCAGCACGCCCGCCCCTTGCTCCAGCGCGCCCAGATGCGCCGTGCTCCGGTTTCCGACGATCAACAGGCTGCCCGGATCGATATAGCGCATCATCGCATCCTGCTCCATCGCGCCGATGACGAACTTGTTCAAGGTTTTGTCCAGGCCCGCCATGCCGCCGAGCACTTCGCCGTCGACCATATTCACGACTTCCGCGAACGTCAGCTTATCCATCTGGTCGCGCAGCTTTTTCTCGACGCGAACCGT
This sequence comes from Paenibacillus sp. MZ04-78.2, assembly GCF_024213375.1. GTDB lineage: Bacteria > Bacillota > Bacilli > Paenibacillales > NBRC-103111 > Paenibacillus_G. The sequence goes on from NZ_JANAVJ010000002.1 coordinate 234,406, forward strand.
GCCTACCCGCTCCTTCGTCGCCACCAGTCCGATCGCGTCCGCCTCCTTGATCGCGCGGTATGCCGTCCCTTCGCTGACCCCAAGCATCTCGGCGATTTTGCGGACGGAGATTTTGCTGCCGATGTTCAAGCTCTCGATATATTTCAGGATTTGTTCGTGCTTGGTTGCGGCTTCCTGCACGTTGGTCGTTTCGTTTTCACTCATCTGTTTCACCGATCCATTCTAATTCTGTATCACTCTGTACTATATCTTATCATTTTTTTTGCACAAAAAAAACTGCACTCAGGACTAGAAAAGCAGCCCGTCAGCATACAATGGATTAGGCGAAACCCCATAGGAGGTGTGGAATCCGTATGTCAGACAACCCATTCGCAGGCGAGACGCGGACCGTCTACGAGCTTGATACGCGCGACGCGGAGGCATTCAACCGGTGCAAGAACCGCATTCACAGCATATGCACCGAATATTTGCAGAGGCCCGTACGCGTCTATACGGTTCACGGGCACAGCTACGAAGGCGCGATCGTACATATCGACGATCATTATGTGTATTTGCAAATGTCCCCGGAGCACGGCCGCGCCCTGCTTCCCGGCCCAGGTGCTTATTCGTTCTACAATCCCTACTACAGCAATGTGATCTTACCGCTCGTCCTGTTCGATCTGTTGGCGATCTCGCTCATCGTGTAGCCGAGGGGCAGAAAAAAAGTCCGTTTCCCACCGCACAAGGGGTGAAAACGGACTTTTTTCGCTATTTTTTGATTTGTAAAAGGCTGCGCCTTCCCTGCAGCGATTGCTCCAGCCGCCATTTCTTCATTCGTTTGATCTTGAGCAGCTGCCGCTTCGTCTCCTCCTCCACGCCAAGCAGCTCGTGCAAATGTGCAGCAATGACGAGCAGCGCAAAAGCGATCCATCCTGCGCCGAAAACGGAAGCCAGCGTCCAGCCCCCGCCGAAATCGAGCCTTGGTACGGCGTAAAGCATCATGCCCAGCGCCAGGGCCAACCCAATGATATGACGGGTCCCCTTCAAAATTCCAGCCTCCCCTCGTACAACTTGTACGATACATTGTATGAGGGTCCCGGCCAAAATAGCACCTTAACGGCTCCTTAACTTCGCTAAGCGCTCCCGCCGGGGCTTGGATTCATCTTCTTGCGCCGGAACGACCGCATGGCTTGACCGTACAAGAACAATGCGATCCACGGAATCGTCAGACAAAGCGCGAACACCTCAAATATATAGGCATGATAAGCCCACATAGCGCTGCTGAACGGGAGGACATGCGTTTTGTAATAGGTCATCAACGCCGGATGCGCCAAATAAATGCCGAACGAGGCGGCACCTAGCGTCATGAGCACGCGCGCCGCCGCTTTGGCCCGCTCCAGCAGCAACTGGCCCAATCGGATAAAGCTCATGGCGACAAAAGCCGCATAAACGTAATACAAGACGTGTTTCCAGGGGTGGGCCAGATCAACTTTCAGCCGCACCTCTATCTGGGACAAGCCCATGAAGCCGAAGCCGAGCACCGCCGTCAGCGGCAGCACCCAGACGAAGTGCTTGCGAATCCAAGCCGCGAACGCTTCGTAATGGAGACCGATCCATCCGCCCAGCGTAAACAGGCTGAAATAGTTGATAGCGAGCGCAGGCATGTGACCGATCGGCTTCACCCAGATGTGATACGCATAAAACCCGGTCTGAATGAGTAGGCCGATCCAAATCAAGCCGCTGCGGAACCAGGGAAATGTCCGGCACAGCCACATCAACAGCGGAAACAGCAAATAAAACTGGATGATAATGATCAAAAAGTACAAGTGATACGAAGCTTCCCCCCACTTTAGCAAACCCAAAAATTCTCTCGTTTTCCAGTGCAGGTTTCCCCCGAAAAAAATCCACTGGTTGTACAAGTAATAAAAGAGCGACCAGACCAGATACGGGTACAGCACCTGCTTGACACGCTGCAAATAAAACTGCAGCGCCTGCTTGCCGCCGAAGTCGTCCTGATAGCGGTAAAACAATACCAGACCGCTGATCAGGATAAATACCGGCACGGCAAAACTGGAAAGCTTGTTGAGCGTCAGATACACCGCATAGGGTACGCTGCCCGGCCGCAGATCGACCGTGGGGTCGGCCGTCGAATGAATGATCACAACCGCGAGAATGGCGATGGCCCGGACGATGTCCAGCTCCAACAGCTTCGGCTTCGATATCGGTTTCATTTCTGTCACGTGCGTTTCTCTTCCCTTCTTACAGAAGTTCATAGGCATTTATACTATGTTTGATCCTCAGAATTTTCATGCTGAACCCTCCATATGCTTGTCGATGGGTTTAGTATATCTGCCCGAAGTGACTTTACAGTGACTTGAATGTGACAGTCTAGTCACTTGGCCCTGGTTAGACGGTTTGCTGTAGAGTAAGCGTCAAACAGCCCCCAGCGCGGCTAGCTTAGCTAGGCACACCGGGGGCTGTTTGACGTTCACCTTGTAGAAGGCACAAAAGGATCTTGCTCCGACATGAAGAATTCCAGTCATGGCGGGAGTCGATGGGCTTGCAGGCACTTGCCCGATGCTTGCAGGCACTTGCCCGATATAGGTAGTTTCTTTCACCAAGGGTTAGACGCCCTCATATGATGAAGTAGTTCGCTTCTCAATGTTCAAAGCATGTTGCGGCATGTCTTGCGGCAAGCCGGTGCTGGGAAGGAGTTCCGCATGAAAAGAACAAAGGTGACGATCCAGATCCAAAGCGCCGGCACTTCCTCGGACGGTTCCGTTCTGACGCTCAGCGAATCTGTAGTGAAAAAGTGGAAGATTCCGCTGCAGCAGCCTCTCCAGCTCCGTTTCGGCTCCAGCCGGGAGGAGGTTTCGGTCAACTCTTCGTCCAAGGCCGGCGTGCTGCGCTTGACCGGTTCGTTAGCTTCACAATGGAGTCTTGCCCACGGGGATGAGCTCTGTCTTCAATACAAAACCGGAACCCGTACGATTCATCTTGGCCCGCTGATCGGTGTCATGGTCAGCCGCGTTTACGCCAATTCCGCCGACAAGCTGTTCGGGGCGAATACCGCCTTTAGCCACGAGCTTTCCGAGGCGTGCAGGCTGTATGGCGCATCGGTGTTTTTCAGCACGCCGGAGGATTTGCGCGGACAGCGCGACGAGGTTCGGGGGTGGCGCGTCAAGGCAACCGGCGACTGGGAAAAAACGACGTTTCCGATGCCGCACGTGCTGTATAACCGTCTGACCTCGCGCAAGCTGGAAAACCGGGCCAATGTGCAGCAATTTGTGACGCAAGCCAAGAGCCGCCATAATGCGGTGCTCTTCAACGAAAAGTATTTAAACAAGACGGAAGTATTCGATGCCCTCCACAAGGAAACGGGTCTGCAGAAGTACTTGCCGGAGTCGTATTTGCTGCGGAACCTCCCGCTTCTCAAATCGATGTGCGCCAAGCATCCGACCGTGTTTCTCAAACCGATTACCGGCAGTCTCGGGAAAGGCATCATTCGGATTAAAAAACAGCCGGACGGATACATTTGTCATTTTACGAATCTGGGCGGCGCCCGTAAGCAGTCCTTTGCGACCCTTGGCAAGCTGTTCAGCACCATCTCGGGCAAATTGAAAAGCCGACGCTATCAAATTCAGCAAGGGCTCGACTTGCTGACCGTAAACGGCCGGCCCATCGATTTTCGGGCCTTGGTGCAGCGCGGGGAAACCGGACAATGGGGCATTACGTCCATCGTAGCCCGCATAGCCGGCACGCATCACTTCGTCTCCAATCTGGCGCGGGGGGGCACGCTGACAACGGCCAAGGACGCTTTGGGACGCTCCGGGGCTGCCGCGGCGGCCGGTGGCGTAGGCAAGCTGAGGCGGGCGGCCATCCAAATTGCCAAGGGCATCGAAGCGCAGGTCCCAGGACATTATGCCGAGCTCGGAATCGATCTCGCGATCGATACGAATGGCCGGGTATGGCTGCTTGAAGTCAACTCGAAGCCGTCGAAGGAGGACAATACGCCGTTGGCGGCCGGGCGCAAGATCCGACCCTCCGTCAAGAAGCTGGTGCAATACGCCCGCTTCGTGGCGAAGTTTTGACCGTTCGCCAAGCTTCCGAATCGGCGAACCGGAAAGCGGATCTCCCCCGATAACTGCCCCCCAAATATGGGTTATTTCGGGGTCCTGCGACGACACAGCTCCAACAGATCGAGGTAAAGCGCATGATGAAACCAGACCGCCCGAACAAAAGTACCGTCGGCATCATGACGACGCAAACCGATGAACATCCGCCTTTTGCCAACCGTAATTTCTACCGCCGTTTATGCATCCACGGGAGCCGCAGCGGCTTGACGGTATTCGTATTTACTCCGCCGGGCATCGACTGGTCCCGGCCGCAAGTGACCGGGTATGTCTATGATCCGGCACTCAAGGAATGGGTCAGCCGGACCTTCGACCTGCCGGCTGTCGTATATGACCGCTGCTTTTTCACCGCCCGAAGGCAGTACGCCGATTACCGGATCGCCTTGCACGGTCTGAAGCAGCAGTCCTCCGTCCGGCTGCTCGGCCACGGCTTGAAGGGCAAGTGGGACGTTCAGCAAGCGCTTCGGCGGGATGGCCGGTTTGACCGCCATCTGCCGGAGACGCAGCCGCTGCGCAGCATGCGCACGCTCGCGGATTGGCTCCGGCGGCGCGGCGAAGCGATTCTGAAGCCGCGTGGCGGCTCCCAGGGCCGCGGCGTGCTGCTCGTGCGCCGCGAAAGCGCGTCCCCTGCGGGCACGGTGAACGCCGCCGGAGCGGCGTTCACCGTTCGCGGGCGCGATCCGCGCAACCGCGCCGTCGCGTGCGGCTTCGCCGACGCCGGGGCGCTGCTTCGCTGGCTGCGCCGCTTCGTCGCGCAACGCAGCTATTTACTGCAGCAGTATTTGCCGCTGCAGTCGCAAAACGGCGACGCGTACGACGTCCGCGCGCTCGTGCAGAAAGACGGCGACGGCCGCTGGAAGCTGACCGGCATGGCCGTCCGCCGAGGGCAGAACGGCAGCCTGACCTCCAATCTGCACGGCGGGGGCACGGTGGAACCCATCGGACCGTTCTTGGCCCGCGAGTTCGGGCCGGCACGCGCCGAGAGGCTCCTTCACGAGCTGAAGCAGCTCGCTATGAGGCTTCCGGAAGCGCTGGAATCTTTTCACGGGCGGCTCGCCGAGCTCGGCATTGATTTCGGTGTCGACATGGACGGCAATAGTTGGATTCTTGAGGTGAATTCCAAACCCGGCCGCTCCATCTTTACTTATTTACAAGACGACCAAGCCAAACTGGACGCACTGACCAACCCGCTGCGCTACGCGCGGTATTTGCTGCAGCAGCCGCGTGCGCAGGCAAACGTCAGACGATAGCAGCCTTGACGAATGCCCGGCAAAATTCAGCCCACGCTTTCGGAGAAAGTTTTGCCTGCGGCAAAACTCAGCCTATGCTTTCGGAGAAAGTTTTGCCTGCGGCAAAACTCAGCCTATGCTTTCGGAGAAAGTTTTGCCTGCGGCAAAACTCTTAGGAGGTTCAACATGAGCTTGACAACTTGCACGATTCATGTCACCCAGCGTCAGGAGCGGGTCGTCTACCTCTCCGGCGAATTGGCGCGGGCGCTTAAAGTATCCAAGACACGAAACATACATCTGCACCTCGGCAGCAAAAGCGTATACGCAGGTTTGAAGCTGCTGAAAAAGAGCGGCTACCATCTGTATTTGCCGTCATTCCTTTACACGCAGCTTCGCATTCCCCGGGCCGGTACCAGCATGATCACGTGCAGCAACGGCAAAGACATCCGCATCGGCCCGCTGATCGGGATCTTGACCAACGTTACGGAAGGGAACAGCACCCCGTTCGGCAATCGGACGGAGTTTATCCGGCAATTTATGCGTGTCGGCTCCGACAAAGCATTCTACTTCGGCTTTTCCCCCCAAAGCGTCAATTGGTCTCAAGCGACCGTTACTGCCATTCTCCCGCGCGGCGAAGGCGGCTGGGTACGCAAAACGGTACCGCTGCCCGATGTCGTCTACAACCGGCTGCCCAGCCGGAAGGCGGAGCGGCTCGAATCAATGAACGCTTTCAAACAGCGGTTTATTCGCAGAGGGATTCCGCTGTTCAACTGGACTTTTTTCGACAAATGGGATGTCTACAATTTGCTGGAAGGCACCGAAGCTTCCCGCTTCGTTCCCGAATCCCAGATCAACCCCTCCTCTTCGCAAATTAAGGAAATGCTGGAGAAACATAAATTTATTTATTTGAAACCGACCGGCGGCAGCCTCGGCATCGGCATTTTCCGCCTGACGTACAATCCGAAGCGCGGCTACTTTGTCCGTTTCCGGCGCGGGGGACGCAATGTGCTGCTGCGGTTCAGCCGGTTCGAGGCTCTCATGTCGCTGCTCAACCGGCAGAGTGGAAGATTGAACAACTACGTTGCCCAGCAGGGGATTCGGCTGATCGAAATCGACAGCTGTCCGATCGATTTCCGTTTTCACATGACCAAGAACGGCAATAACCAATGGGTCGTCGCCGCCATCGGGGCCAAGAAAGCAGGCAAAGGCAGCGTCACGACCCACGTGCGCACCGGCGGTCAGCTGATGACTCCCGATCAGGTGCTTCGGCAAATTCTCGGCAACCGGGCGGATGCGGTGCTGACGAACGCCAAAGAAACCGCCGTCAAGCTGGCGGAGGACATCGAAAAAAATTACCGTCATACCTTGGGCGAGCTCGGCTTCGATATCGGGATCGACCAGAACGAACACCTCTGGATGTTTGAGGCGAACTCCAAGCCGGGGCGGTCCATTTTCAAGCATCCGGCGCTGAAGGAACAAGGAAGAGCCTCGCTGCAAAATATTCACGACTACTGCCTCTACTTGAGCCGATTTCGGTCAAGGAGGGATTCCTGAGTGGATACCAACACCAACACCAACGCACCGTCCAAGCGCGAATATCCGACGCTGGCCATTCTTACTCACTCGGATGAAACGCGAATTTTTCGCGGGAATCAAGAAAATTTTATCGACCTGATCCAAACCGGTGCAGAGCGCGGCGTTCTCGTCTACGTCATGACGACGAACGATTTCAAGCTGTCCGAACGCAAAGCCGTCGGATACACCTACAATGCGGCCGACAAAACGTGGAGAAGAAGGTTGTTCCCTGCCCCCCACGTCATTTATAACCGGATTCCTTACCGCAAATTCGAGCTGCTCCCCGAGGTGCAGCAGGTGATTCAAACCTGCATGCGGCAGAGACGGATCCGTTTTTTCAACCCATCCTTCTTTAATAAATGGACTTTGTTCGAATGGCTCAACCACGCCAAGAATACGCGGAGCTATATTCCTGTCACGAAACGTCTCTCCTCCGGCGAGGAGCTCGATAAGCTGCTTGCCGAGTACCCGTTTCTGTATCTCAAGCCGATTCGCGGCAAAGCCGGCAAGGGCATCATGAAAGTAAGCCGAAGCCTTCTCGATACGAAGTCCAAAATATTTGAGCTAAGCATTCAGGAAAAAACGAAAAGCCATATCTCCCGTTACCCGAGCGTCTCCCGGCTGTGGTCGGAAGTACAGGGGCTGATCGGGAGCAAGGACTACATCATTCAACAAGGAATTTCCCTCTCCAGCTATAAGCAGCGTCCGTTCGATCTGCGGTTACTCGTGCAAAAGAACGGCAAGGGCCTATGGAGCGTCGCAGGGGTCGGCGCCAGACTGGCCGGAAAGCTCAGCATCACGACCCACGTTCCACGGGGCGGCTCGATTGACGATCCCGCCAAGCTGCTTACGTACTCCTTCGGCGGGCCCGAAAGCAGACGAATCATCACCCGCGCCAAAAAAGCCGCGCTCACCATCGCGAAGCAGATCGAGAAGTCCAGCGGCCATACGTTAGGCGAGATGTCTATGGACCTTGGCGTCGATCAAGAAGGGCACATTTGGTTTTTCGAGGCAAACTCCAAGCCGATGAAATTCGATGAGCCGCCGATCCGCAAAAAATCGCTTGAAAATCTGATCCTGTACTCCATCTATTTGTTTAAACACAAACCGAAAAGCCCTCTCAAAAAAACGGCTGCCTTTCCCCTTCGAACTCAACCAAACGCCGAGCGAGATAACTTGGAAAGATAGGCAGGTGAGCGGCACTTGAGTACCCAACTTGGCGTGCTGGCTATGTATATGCCGGGAAAGAAGCTGGAAGAGCTTTCGTTTTATCGCAAACTGAGCGTATGCGGACAAAAACTTGGGGTCGATGTGTTCGTGTTCACTCCAGACGATGTGGATGACAACCGATCGCGAATCTACGCGCTCGCCTATAACCAAGCAACCCGCTCATGGACCCGCAGGTGGGTCGGCTTTCCGCCTATCGTCTATGACCGTTGCCGGTATCACGGGGCGGACAATTACCGCAAGATCACGCGCTTCCGGCAAAAGTATACCAAGCTCCGCTACCTGAGCCGGCCGCTTGCCAACAAATGGACCATTCACCGCCTGCTCTCGGAAAATGAAAACATCACTCCGTACTTGCCTTCCACCATTCATTACAAAAACCGGAAACAGCTGGAGCAGTTTCTGAAAAAGCACCCGATCGTGTATATGAAACCGAAAAGCGGCACCGGGGGGCGCGGTATTGTCCGCTTGCAGCAGCTGCGGGGAGGCCGCAGTTATCTCATGCAGGGGAGGGATGCGGAGCGCCGCATTTTGCCGGCGAACAAGGTAACCGCAGCGCAAATTCCGGCGCGGCTTGCCGGCTGGGGATTGCAGAGCAAATACATCGTGCAGCAGGGCATTCCGCTCGAGCTGAAGGACGGCCGGGTGCACGACTTTCGGATGCTGGTGCAAAAAGACGGTCAAGGGAAGTGGCAGGTAACCGGATGCGCCGGCCGCATCGGACCGCCGTTTTCCGTCACTTCCAATCTGCACGGGGGCGGGACAGCGATCTCGATGGAATCGCTACTCAAAAGCCGCTTCGGGACGGAAGAGAAAGTAAAGAGCATCCAGGAAACCGCCTATACCCTCGGGCTCCATATCGCGCAGCATCTCGAAGCCAAGTTCGGCACGTTTTGCGAAGCCGGCATCGATCTGGCGGTCGATCCGTCGGGGCATGTCTGGCTGCTGGAGGTCAATCCGAAGCCTTCGCGCGACGTATTCCGACGAACCGGAGATTTGCAGACGTACCGCAGTGCGATTCGCCGGCCCATCGAATTTGCTCTCTATCTGCTCCAAAAAAGAGCGGCGACTAAAGCCAATACCAAACCTTTTGAACTTGTTCCGCAATCCCAACAAAGCGAATCTAACCAAGACCAGTCTGTTTAATGCAGCGGTCTTTTCTTTTTTGCCAGATTTCCGGTTTTGTCCGCTCCTTTACGCTTCGAGCAACGTCGGAAGGTCACGGAAATCCGCGATGCGGACGTCGGCCTGATCCAGCTCTCCCTCTTTGCGGAACCCCGCATAGTCGCAGCCGACAACGAAGAGCCCGTTCGCATGTCCCGCCTCGACGTCCGAGGAACGGTCACCGACCATCCAAGCGTTTGCGATACCGTGCTTGTCCAGCAGTTGCCGCACCAGATCCACCTTGGAGCGGGTCGCAAATTCCCCTGCGCTATATAAACCTCCGCCTTCAAAAAAGCGGTTCCAGCTCTTGGTGACGGATGACGCCTTTGACGTAAGCCTCCAGACCGTTGCTGGCAATGAACAGCCGCACGCCCCTCCGGCGCAGCTCCCGCAGCGTGTCGGCAACGCCGTCATACAGCTTGCCTTCCCCGCGCGCCATTCCCTCTACTAGCAGCTTCAGCAATAGCTCGTCCGCGCGACGGTGAACCGTCACATCGACATCCGGCATCACCAGCTGCCATATGTGCTCCAGCAGCATGCCAAGCCCGCTCAGTATGTGTTTCTCATCCGGCGTTTCCCCTTGAAACAGCCCTTCCGCACGCAGCTGTTCGAATGTAGCGTGGTAAGCCGGCAGCAGCAGCGTTTCCGTCTGAAACAGCGTCCCGTCCAAATCGAATATCATCGCTTCCGGTGTTCTCTTGTTCGTCGACATTCCCTTACTCCTCCTGACATCCGCATAAACATATCACGTCTTATAGAATCATGATTGCCACAGATTGTCAAACGGATGAATCACTCGGACACTTCATCAAAACATACCAACAGGGCACGCCAAGATAGGCTGCCCTGTTCGCTTAAAACACCTTTTTCGCCCCCTGCTCCGCCTTCAAAATCTCCACCGCCTCGCGGAAGCGAAGCGAATGAATAACTTCGCGCTCGCGCAAAAACTTCAGACCGTCCTGCAAATCCGTGTCATCCGTCATGTCGATCAGCCATTGATAAGTGGCGCGAGCTTTTTCCTCCGCGGCGATGTCCTCATACAAATCGGCGATCGGATCGCCTTTCGCCTGAATATAGGTAGCGGTCCACGGCACGCCCGCCGCGTTGCTGTAATACAGCGCTCGATCGTGATTCACGTAATGCTCGTCTAGTCCTGCGGCCTTCAGCTGTTCCGTCGTGGCATCCTTGGTCAGCTTATAGATCATTGTTGCAATCATTTCCAAATGAGCAAACTCCTCCGTCCCGATATCCGTCAGAACCCCGATCACTTTATCCGGTATCGTATATCGCTGATTCAAATACCGCAGCGCCGCCGCCAGCTCGCCGTCCGCACCGCCGTACTGCTCGATCAGCAGCTTTGCCATGCGCGGATCGCACTTGCTGACCCGGACCGGGTACTGCAGCTTTTTCTCATAAATCCACATCGCTCAAGTCTCCTCTCCTCGTTCGGCCTTGAATCAGACCTGCCACGGCCACGGCGGCTCCCACCATTGCCATGGATATCTCGAATAGCTGTGACCATACTGCAAAAGCGGACCGAATTCGGACTCGTACCGTTGGGCCAGAAGCTGGCGCTGCTGCGCACATTGATTAAACTGCTCCAACGCCTGGGCGTCTCCAGGGTGCGTATCCAAGTAAAGTGTCAGCTCCACCAGCACGAAATCGATCGCTTGCAGCTCCTCCAGAAGCGTGTAGTAATGGGGGGGCAGCGGTTGTTTCATGCCGTTCACCTCCTGTCTTTTCAGCAATGTTTGGCTTCGTAAGGACTATACAGCGCAGGCCAGAGTGTACCGCACCGGAGCGCCTGAAGCGGGGGATATTGAGGAAGCCCCGGCGGTTGAAACTGAATGTACAGATTTGGCGGAATAACATAGGTCTTAACCATAATCGGCGGACAAGGGTCGAAGGGACTGACATACGGATACCATTCTTTCTCAAGATCCATGGCCGGAAATGCCTCCTTTAGCAATCTACCAATATTTATTCATTGCCGCTCGTCCATTATACGTATAAAATGACAAAAACTTCATCTGCCCCCTGCAGAAGAAAAAAAGGAGTTGAAGCAGCTTGTTTAAGAAAGCGTTCTCAAAAAGACTACTGCTAACGATCGCCGCCTCTTGCCTGATCGCGGTCCCCTCCGCTTTCCCGCATTCAACTTACGCGGCTGCCGAACAAACCACAGCCGTCTTGTCCCAAGGCGTATCGGGAACGGCGGTGACGGAGCTGCAGCAAAATCTTCAAACGCTCGGGTATTTCACCTACCCGCACGCTACCGGATATTACGGCCAGTTTACGGTGCAAGCCATCCGCTCCTTTCAGCAAGCTTATAGTTTGCCGGTTACCGGCGCCGCTGACGGAACGACGCGAACCGCGCTGTCCCGCGCTCTTGTGAAGAAATCCATCCTCGCCGATGCAACACGATACATAAGCACGCCATACGTGTGGGGCGGAAGCACGCCTGCCGGCTTCGATTGCTCCGGTTTTATCTATTATTTGCTCTCGAAGCAGGGAGTCCCCATGCCCCGGACCAGTTCGTCCGTGATGGCCGGTATGGGCTTTGCGGTTGACCGGGACCGTCTCATGCCCGGCGATTGGGTATTCTTCGGATTAAACAAGCCCGGCGTCGTCTCCCATGTCGGCATCTATATGGGCAACGGCGAGTTTATCTCCGCCACCCGCTCAGCCGGAATCGCCGTACAAAAGCTGGACAACAGCAGCTACTGGGGGCCCAAATACCTCGGCGCCCGCCGCTACTATTGATTGCTGGCGGTCCTCCTTTGTTTCATGACAAAAAAACCGTCCGCAGCCTTGAATGGCCGTGACGGTTTTTCTCTTTAGTGAATATCCTTTTTCTTAAAGCGTCCGCCCTGCACGTCGTGGATATTGCCGACTGCGAGAAACGCGGCTTCATCAGTCTCCTCGACGATCGACTTCAGCTTCGCTTCTTCCAGCCGGTTGATGACGCAGAAGATGACCAGCTTGTTGCCGCCGGTAAAGCCGCCTTCGCCTTGCAAATACGTGACGCCGCGGCCCAAACGGTTCATAATGGCGTCTCCGAGCTCGCGGCTGTTCTCGCTGATGATCCAGACGGATTTGGATTCGTCAAAGCCTTCGATCGTAATGTCGATCAGCTTGAAGGCGATGTAATACGCGATCAGCGAATACATCGCGTGATCCCACCCGAACACGAAGCCGGCGCTGCTCAGGATGAACAGGTTAAAAAACATGACCACTTCGCCGACCGAGAACGGCATCTTCTTGCTGAATACAATGGCCAAAATTTCCGTGCCGTCGAGCGAGCCGCCCGAACGGATGACCATGCCGACGCCGATGCCGACAATAATCCCCCCGAACACCGCCGCAAGCAACGGATCGTTTGTTAACGGAGGAACCGGATGAAGCAGCCATGTGCCCAAGGACATAAGGGCAACCGCAAATAAGGTAGATAATGCGAACGTTTTACCGATTTGCTTATAGCCGATAAACAGAAACGGAAGGTTGAGTAATAAGAGAAATACGCCGATCGGAATACCTGATAAATGGGAGCTAATAATCGAGATGCCCACGATTCCCCCGTCAATGATTTTATTGGGCACCAAAAAGTTTTCCAGTCCGACCGAGACGAGCGCCGCCCCCAATACAATAAAGAAGGCGCGCATTACCAGTTTGGGCAACTTTAATTTGGAATGCTGCTTTGCATTTTTAAGACCTGCCTGCATTGCCTCTCCCCCTTAGATTGCCGTAAAACCGTATGAACGACAAATTTTAGTTATAGTTACTGTTCCAACTTGATGTTGATTTTAAGCAAACCGACCCGGCGAAGCGCCTGGTACACGATAATTAACACGGGGCCCAGAATCAGACCGATCACTCCGGCCAGTTGGAAGCCCACATACATGCTGACTAACGCCGCCAAAGCATTGATCCCGACGGCGTCGCCGATAATTTTCGGTTCGATCAGACGGCGGAACAGCATGATGACGAGCAGCAGGATGATCAGCCCGGTTCCGAGCCGCATATCTCCCGCGAGCATGCTGTATCCCGCCCAAGGAACGAGCACGACGCTTGTGCCAAGCACCGGCAAAATATCCACAAGCACGATAAGCAGCGCAACGGCAAGCGGATAATTGACCTTCAAAACAAGCAACCCGACCAAGGTCACCACATACGTTAGCAGACTAATCAGCACCTGCGCGAACAGGAAGCTTAGAAGAGCGCGGCGCAGATCGTTCAGCACCGCAGCCACCTTCGGTCTCGACTGTGACTCGAACAGATTCAGAAACGACTGATGCAGCTTCGGCAAGCCGAACGAAATCAAGTAAAGACCGATCACGAACACGACAGAAAACACGAGCAGATTCGGAATCGCTTTGGCCACGTCGAGGAAATAGCCGGAGACAGCGGCAATGATGCTTTTCAAGTTTTCCGTAAGCATCCCGGCTCCCGCTTCCACGTAGCGCTCCACCTGCTCGGCAACGTCATACGGCAGCAGCTTATAGAACAATTTGTTTCTTGCCGACGAGTCTTCAATAAGCAGCTTGGCGTCGCTCAAATAAACGGAAGCGTAATTCCAAAATTGAATGAGCTCCGTGACGATTTTGAAGCCGATCAGATAGACGAAACCAAGCAGCGAGCCGGTAAAAAGAGTGCAGACCACGGCGGAAACCGTCACACGCCTGCCGCGGAACATTCGTGTCAGCAGCAGAACAATCGGTTCAAGCAACAGGGCAATCAACATGGCGAGCAAAAACGGGAAGCCGATGGTGAATAGTCCGTACAAAAGCACGGCGCCAAGTACGCAAAATACGATCGTTCTAAGCGACATCGAACGGGTACCCCCTATTCGTTAGGATGGTTTTGAGCAGCAAGCGGACCCAAAACGTGCTGTTTCTGAACAGGTTGAATGTTTACACGCAAAATACGCAAACGCTCGACCTCCGTAATTTCGAACAAGAAGCCGTTCTGCTCCAGCCTTCGGCCTTTGGAGACGGAGCCCTCCAACTGCTTGAACAGCCAGCCTCCGATCGAATCCACCTCGTCGTCCTCGATCCCGAGGGCAAGCCGTTCGTCAAGATCCTCCAGCAGCACGCGCCCGTCAACGGAGTAAGCATCTCCGATCTTCTCCACCTCGGGCAGCTCCGTTTCGTCGAATTCGTCGTGAATCTCGCCGACGATTTCTTCGAGAATGTCTTCGGTGGTAATCAGCCCCGCCGTTCCGCCGTATTCGTCGATCACGACGGCGAACTGGGAACGCTTCTTCTGCATTAGCCGAAGTACGTGGCTGATTTCCATCGATTCGGGCACCATAATCACCGGACGCAAGAAATCTTTGAGATCGTGTTTCTTGTCCGGATCGCAAGTGAGCACGTCCGACATATGGACAAATCCGATGATTTCATCTTTATCGTTCGTGGCCACCGGATAGCGCGTATGCTTCGTTTCGTAAACGATTTTTAAGTTATCCTCAAAGCTGAGCTCGGTAAACAAACAATCCATATCGGTCCGCGGAAGCATAATTTCTCTCGCGACCCGATCGGAAAACTCAAATATATTAGCGAATAACGCCAGCTCGTCTTTGTCGATATGACCGCTCCGGGCGCTCTGGTCCATCAAAATCCGAATTTCTTCTTCCGTATGGGCTTCTTGCTCGATAGCAGGCCGAAACCCGGCCAGCTTCAAGAGCTTGTTCGCGGCGCCGTTCAGCAGCCAGATTACCGGATAAAAGAGTTTGTAAAACAGCATTAAAGGAGCCGACAGCCATAGAGAGGTTGCTTCCGATTTCTGAATAGCCATGGATTTGGGCGCTAGCTCGCCAAGCACGATATGCATGAAGGTGATTACGGCGAATCCGATCGCAAACGACAAGGCATTGGCATACCAGGCTTCTTCGAGTCCGAACACGGCCAAAGCCGGTTGGACGATCAGATGCGAGATAGCCGGTTCGCCTACCCAGCCCAAGCCCAGCGACGCCAGCGTAATGCCAAGCTGCGTGGAGGACAGGTAAGCATCCAGCTTTTGGGTTACGGCGAGCGCATACTTGGCTTTCGGGTTTCCCTCGCTCTCCAACTGCTGCAGGCGCGTAGTCCGGACTTTCACCAATGCAAACTCCGCTGCGACAAAAAAACCGTTCAGCAGCACCAAAAACAAGACCAGTAAAAGATTAAGCGAAATTAATCCGAAATCGAACCCCGTACTGTGACTTTCCAAGAAGGATCAGTCTCCTTTGCAAAAGTAAAATGAGATAATGACTGAATTACACAAATGCTTTCCGCTTGCCGAAATCGACATCTTTATAATACGTATCGACGACCAGAAGATTCGGTCCGCAGCAGTTCGCCGCCGGACAATGGCAGCTCACGACTTTATTCAGGCGATGTCCTTTCCAGCGCTCGAAGACTTGATCGAGCCGATCCGCATGAATGTTGCCAAGCGCCGGCACATCCGCAAAATCGGTGACGAAAACATCGCCCGTGAACAAATTCACGTTAAGGCGGTTGCGGCCGTCCGGGTCGTTGCGCACGGTCACGTTCGGCTCGCGGCGAAGACGGGTTACCAGCTCCCGGTCCTCCTCCAGCGGGCTGCAAGCATAAAAGGGCAGCGTGCCGAACAGCATCCATAAATCACGGTCGCGGTCGTCGAGCAGCCGATGAATCGCGGCCCGCGTCTGATCCAGTGTCAGCACCGGCAAATTGGAGGCGAAAGCGCTTGAATACATCGGGTGCACCTCGTGGCGGCGGCATCCCATCTCTTGAATCAGCCGATGGATTCCGCTTAGCTTCCCGTGCGTCCGGTAATTGATCATCGATTCCGCCGAAACGAACATCCCGCCGCTAGCGAGCGCTTTCGCATTCTCGACCATCCGTTCATATAGCTTGGCCGCCGTCGTGGCAGATACTCTTCGGTCTGTCCGGACGAACCCGACTTCGTAGAAATCGTCGGCGTTCAAATAGTTGAATGAAATATGCATCACGTCGAGATAAGGAGCCATCGCTTCGTATCGTGAAAGGTCCAGCGTCACGTTGGAATTGATCTGCGAACGGACTCCCCGTTCCCTGGCGTAACGCAGCAGGGGGACGATATAGTCGCGCACCGTCTGCTCGTGATAGCTCGGCTCCCCGCCGGTGATGCTGATCGTCTCCAATCCCTCGACTTCGTCCAGCCGCTTCAAGATGACATTCAGCGGGATGCGCGGTCCTTCCGATACCATGAGCGATTCGCCGACGGCGCAATGCTCGCAGCGCATGTTGCATAAATTCGTCACGGTCAGCTCGACGCTCGTCAACCGGTGTTCGCCATGCGTTTGCAACGAGCGCAGCGGGTCCCACGGATCGTATTCGGGCGTTATCTGGGGCAATACGGGCACATCGTTGACGATTAAACGGTTGAACATGTTGTTTTTTCACACCTGACTTGTTTAAAAAGTAAAATCTAACAATAATATATTACCCATTGTATCGTAATACGATTGAAAATAAAACCGCCGTCCTGCCGCATCGTACCTTACTCCCGCTGTTCGGAAAGGTCGCTGCCGCGCGGCTTTGCCCATTTTCTTGCCCAATTTCCCATTTCCACAAGTATGGTTTGAAAGTCTTTGCCTTTATCCGTTAAGGAATATTCGACGGTAACCGGTACCGTAGGAAACACTTGACGAAGAATAATCTCATGCTCCTCCAGATGACGCAAAATATCGGTCAATGATTTGGTGCTGATATGGTCCAGATTACGGCGCAATTGATTGAATCGCTGCGGACCTTTAAACAGTTGACGGAGGACAAGGAAAGACCATTTTCCTCCGAAAATTTGGAGTGCCTCCTCCACGGAAGCCATGCATTCCTCTTCGTTTGAAATTGGGTCCACTCGATCACCTCCTTACGAAAGGGAAGTTAGTTTATAATTTAACATTATACTAAAAAATCAGCTATGCTTCAAATTAAAATCCAAGCGCCTGACAACATCAAAAAAAAGACAGCTTCCGGGAAGCTGCCTCTGCATACGCTGAAACTATATAGGTTTATAGTTGACGCCGGTGATCATGACCGACAGCATTTTGGACAAATCGATTTCGGGCGTATCCTTCAGCTCCTGTCCCTCCGCATCCTGCAGCAGCCGCACGACCGGGCGCTGCGGCACGTTCGCATTCAGATCGACAACCACTCCCGTTTCACCCGTGTTTAAAGTAACGGTAATGCCAATCGGATAGATGGCGATTTTATCTCGGAACAGCTCGATCTGCTGGGTTTCGTACAAGGTGCCCGATCCGGTAAACAAAATTTCCATCGCCTGATGCGGAAGCATGGCGCTGCGGTACACGCGGTGGGTCGTCATGGCGTCGTAAGAATCGACCAGCCCGATCCAGCGCGCGTATTCGTGAATTTCCGAGCCTTTCAGTCCGCGCGGGTACCCGCTGCCGTCCAGTCTTTCGTGATGCTGAAAGGCACAGTGCGCAGCAAGCAGCGGAATGTTGGGCTCGTCCTTCAGAAATTGAAAGCCGAATACCGTATGGTGCTTGATCTGCTCATATTCGCTGTCCGACAGCTTTCCTTTTTTGCGCAGCAGCTCAAGCGGAATTTGGGTCTTGCCCACGTCGTGGAGCAGCGCCCCAAGGCCGAGCGTCATCAGCTCTTCCCGCTCGTACCCGTGCGCCATGCCAAGCATCGTCGCATAGATGCACACATTGAGTGAATGCTGGAACAAATATTCGTCCATGAGGCTTATATTGGTCAGCATAATCATGGCATCCTTGTGCTGGCTCAAATCGTCCAAAATCATGCTCATCATCCCGCGAAACGCTTTGCCGACCTGCAGCTGACCCACCAGCTTGCGCTTGACCTGATCCTCCATCATTTTACGGAAGGAGGTCCGGATCTGGGTAATCGCATGGAGCCGCGTCTCTTCGCTAAGGACATCGCGGACAATCAGATCCCGGGTTCGAGGATCGTCGATATATACAAAGTCTACACCATGCTTGCCCAAGCGGGTAATAAGCGCCTGCGTCAATTCCACCCGCTCGCCAAGCAGTGTCAACCCATCCGAGTTGTATATTTTTTTTCCAAGGCGCATGCCGGGTTTGACTATGCTTAGCGGAAGCAAACGCATTTACGAACCACGTCTTCTTTCTAAAAGAAAAATTTAGAAAATTATCAATATGATTAAGCGTATCGAATTCGAATAAAAAGAGCAATATATTTTTTCGCGTTTTGACAAAATTCATATGATCTGCTGACAAAAAAAGCCGAAAACGAGAGAAACCCCTCAATTTCCGGCAAAATATTGTCGAATTCCGAACAATGCTACCGCAGCACGAAAATCCAGAACAGCGCGGCGGCGACAAAGCGATAATACGCAAAATACGACATGCTGAACTTTTGTACGAATTTGATGAACGTGACGACCGCGAGCAGCGCTACGATGAATGAAACGATAAAGCCGATGGCAAAAAATCCGAGAGCGCCGGAAGAGAACATATCGAGGTTTTTTAGCAGCTCGTATCCGGTAGCCGCTACCATGACGGGGATGGCGATAATAAACGTAAAGTCGGCGGCGGCCTTGCGGCTCGCCCCGGCCAGCATCCCTCCGGCAATCGTCGATCCCGAACGGGAGAAGCCCGGCCAAATCGAAATGATCTGCCATAGACCGATGAAGAACGCCTGCTTGTACGTCAGCTCGTCGACATCGTGCGCCGTTACCTCTGGCTGGAACTTCTCCCCGACGATGAGCAGCACACCTCCGAGGATCAAGCCGATAAGCACGGTGGACGGCAAGAAAAGGTGGGCTTTAATAAAGTCTTTCGTCAAATACGCGATCGCCAGCGTCGGCACAATCGCCAGCATAATATGCAGCAAGTTCATCCCTTTGCCTGCTTTGGGCTTTTCCTTGCTGAGGCCGAAGAGCCGCAAAATCCGTTTCCAATACACGACGACCCCGGCCAGTATGGCGCCGAGCTGAATGACGATCTCGAACGTTTTGATCAATTCATCCGTATCCGGAATCCCCAGCAGCGTGCTTGTCAAAATCATGTGGCCCGTGGACGAAACAGGCAAAAACTCCGTCAAGCCTTCCACGATGCCGATAATCACCGCTACCCACCAATCGTGCATACGATCCTCCACTCTCTCCCACGAATTGATCCAGTTCGTATCATTTATCGCTTTTTATATTCTAGCTTGTTTGCCGCGGATTGTACACACCGGGAATTAAGTATCGTGCGGCGATTCTCCGACCGTGCGCCATCGCCGGGAAAAGCTGCGCTGAAGCGACGTTTCGTCGCAAAGCTCCCGGAGCAGCACATCGCGCAAAAATTCCGGCAGGAAGAATTGAGGCTCCGTCCCTTCTCCGAGAGACGTGAAGCCGACCCGGAACGTAAACATGTCGATGGAGCCGACCCAATACTGCCGCTCCGCCTCCAGCGGCTGCCCGCCGACGTCCACGGCGCGAATTTTCGCATAATCGGCCCCTTCCGGGTCGTAATGTACCGTAAGTCCGTCCATGCACAGCGTCCCGAGCACTTTGCCGCGAAAGCCGTAGCCGTACAGCGGTTTGTCCATAAACTCGGGAAGCAGCGATTCCTCCAGCGCGCGAAGCAGCCGCGTTCCGGTCAGCTTCATCCGGCACGGGTTGATCGGCGACGGGCATAATTGAAGCAGCATACCGGCCGATACCGGGCCTTGCAGCAGCCCGCCGAGCAGCTGTCCGGCATTGACCAGGCCGATCTCGGCTCCCGTCCACCGGCGCAATCCCCCGGCCAGCAAATTCCCGAGCGGCGATTCGCCATACCAATCGAACGGCATCTCGACAGGCAGGCGGGCCACCTCGCGGTCCAATTCGGCGGCGGCGCGAAGGCTATACTGCCCGATCAGGCTGCGGATCTCCTCATCCTCCGGCTCGATAGCCACCGCTTGTACGGAAGCCTCCGCACGCGCCAGCTTCTTTTCCGCAGGGTCCCATTCCAAATCGACGACTCCGACGTATTGTCCGTATTTGCCCGCGGCGCAGACGAGCGTCCCGCCGATGCGCAGCGGTTCTTCGAGCAGATGATGCGTATGCCCGCCTAAGATCAAATCAATGCCCGGCACTTCGGCCGCCATGCGCTCGTCGTTGCGCAGCCCAAGATGGGACATGACGATGAGCACGTCCACTTCGGGACGAAGCTGCCGGACAAGGGGCGGCACGGCGTCGAACGGCTCCCGCACGTCCCACCCGAGCAGGTTATAAAACTCGGGAAAGCAGGCGGTGACTCCGATCAGCCCGATGCGCAAGCCCGCTTTTCGGACGATATGATACGGCACCGCCCAAGGTGGCAGCGCTCCCGTAGCCGATGACGGCAGGTTGCAGAGGACGGTGGCGAAGCTGGCCTGTCGGCCATACAGCTCCGAAAGCACGTCCTCCGTATAGGACAATCCCTCGTTGTTGCCGAGCGTGACCGCTTCATACCCGGATGCATTCAGCACCGCGATGTTCGCCCGGCCGTCCGTCCCTTCGGTTTCCGGACGCATCCGGTCGATATGATCCCCGATATCGAGCGTAAGCGTCCGCTCTTCTCCGGCTTCCGCGCGAAGCCTCCGCAGGACGGAGGCGATGCGGGGCATTTGTTCAAAGTGGCTGTGAATATCGTTCGTATGAAGGACGCGCAGCCTCATTCGTTCGATCACAAAGGCACCTTCCTTCAAGTAGCGAGTAGATGAACGGAGCAACCTCCATCTCCCTTGAAACATCACCAACCATTATATCATTTTTCGCTAAAAATATGGTATGCTGAAACTTAAAAGAACAGCCCGCAAAGCCGGTGAATCGCGAGCTTGACGGCGGCCGGAGCAACCCTCTGCCGCACTGAGGCTCCATTCGCCGGACTTCGAAAGGCCGCTAGAACGAAGGAGTAGAGCAACCATGAAGCTGAAGCTGCTGCTTTTCGCCGGATTGGCCGAGCATTTCGGTTCTCCGGTACTGGAGCTGGACATAGAACAAGACGGGCTGACGCCGCAGGAGCTCAAAGCGCTGCTGGCCGCCCGCTACCCCACGGCATCGGACGTGCTTAAGCAAGCGTTCGTCGCGGTGAATCAGCAATATGCGGACGATGCGGTCCGCATCACCGGGCAAGACGAAGTCGCGCTCATCCCGCCGGTTTCCGGCGGCGAGCCGGAGCCCTACGCCATCACCCGCGATCCGATCCGTACCGATGAGGTAACGGCTAAAGTGCTGCACCCGGACCATGGCGCGACGCTGGCGTTTGTCGGCACCACCCGGGAATTTACCCACGGCAAAAGGACCGTGATGCTGGAATACGAAGCCTACGAGCCGATGGCGCTGAAAACGATGCGTCAAATCGGCGACGAGCTGTCCTCGCGGTGGCCGGGTACGCGGCTCGCGATTACGCACCGGCTCGGTACGGTGCCGGCAGGCGAGACGAGCGTCGTCATTGCCGTATCCTCCCCGCACCGCGACTCCGCCTATGAAGCGAGCCGTTATGCCATCGAGCGGCTGAAGCAAATCGTGCCGATCTGGAAAAAGGAAATATGGGAAGACGGCTCGGAGTGGAAGGGACATCAGCAAGGTCCCTGGAATCCGGCAGCCGGTCTTCCGCAGGAAGGAGAGACGCTGGCATGAATGTATCCGACAGCATGACGGAGCAGCAGAACGTACAAGTCGCAGACCGGGAACGGTATTCGCGGCAGATGCTGTTCGCCCCCATCGGGGAAACCGGCCAAGCCAAGCTGCTGCAAGCCCGTATCGCCATCGTGGGTATGGGCGCGCTCGGAACGGTGCTCGCCAATCATATGGTGCGCGCCGGTATCGGCTTCGTGCGCCTGATCGACCGCGACTTCGTCGAGCGGAGCAATCTGCAGCGGCAGATGCTTTACGACGAAGCGGATGCGGCCGGCTCCGCGCCCAAAGCGGAAGCGGCTGCGGCCCGGCTTGGCGCGGCGAACTCCGGCGTTGTCATCGAACCGGTCGTGGCTGACTTGAACTTCGCCAATGCCGAGCAATGGCTGTCCGACGTCCAGCTTATTCTGGACGGCACGGACAATTTTGCGGTGCGCTTTTTAATTAACGATGTCAGCGTCAAGCACGAAATTCCGTGGATTTACGGCGGCGCCGTAAGCTCCCGCGGCGTCTCGCATACCGTCATTCCCGGCGAAACGCCTTGTCTGCGGTGCTTGTTCGACCAACCGCCCGCGCGTGGCACGACGGAAACATGCGATACGGCAGGCGTGATCGGATCGATCATTCATACGGTCGCCTCCCACCAAGCGGCCGAAGCGCTCAAGCTGCTTGTGGGGGTCCATCAGCAGCTAAGCCGCAAGATGGTCCATTGGGATCTCTGGTACAACCAATACGCCGCGATCGACGTGTCGAAAGCGCGCAAAGCAGATTGCCCTTGCTGCGCGAAACGTCAATTCGAATACCTGGATGCTTCGCTGGAGGAAGATACGATCCAGACGCTGTGCGGCCGGAATTCCGTCCAAATCCAGCCCGTTGCCCCTGCAGCGCTATCTTTGGAAGAATGGGCCGAACGGCTTCAGCCGCTTGGACCGGTCGAGAAAAATCCGTTTCTCCTCAAGCTTCGTTTGGACGAATCGTTGACATTGGTGCTTTTCCCGGACGGACGAATGATCGTACAGGGCACCGAAGACCCTATTCTGGCCAAAAGCTTGTACAGCCGCTATATCGGAATGTAATTCGTTTACAAATACAAAATACGAAAATTCGTTAAAAATATTAATTAATTTTTACTTCATTCGACAAAATTCGAGTGCCTTGGGTTCATTTTCCTGTTATCATGAGACAAAAGGGACTTTTACTCCGGTAAAGCCCCGTGACCCCAGGACAGAGGTGAACCCGTTGTGCTCATATCGATCCATCAAGTCAAAGTTGGTGATCGGCTCGGCTCTGATACGTTTAACGGGTACGGACTGCTGGTCCTATCCGCACATACCGAGCTTTCCGTCGATGACATCGAGAAGCTGAAGCTGCACAAAATCGACGAAGTGGACATCGCTTTTCCGGATGACCCGGAGCCCGACGCAGCAATAGACGAATCTCCACCCGCGCGGACGATGCACGCTGCTTCAGCTGCCGCGGTAACAGCCTACCATGAAGCAGTGGACGGCATGAAAAACATTTTTGAGCAAGCGATTCAAAAAGGCATTGTGTACAAGGACCAAATTGATAACGGTTTTAATCCGCTTGTCCAGCAAGTTCATCAGGTGAGGGACGTCGTTTCGCTTCTGCTCGTGTTAAACAATACGGACGATTATACGTATCAACACAGCGTGCAAGTAGGCATGATCTCCTATTATATCGCCAAGTGGCTCGGGCAATCGGAATCGGATGCAATACTTGTCGGCAAAGCGGGCTATTTACATGACATTGGCAAAAGCCTCATCGATCCGGCCATTCTTCGGAAGCCCGAAAAATTGACGGCGGAAGAATATGAACGCATGAAAAAGCATACGGTCTACGGATACGAGCTGCTGCAGCGTTCGGGGTTGCCCGCGGAAGTATGCTTGGCTGCTTTACAGCATCATGAACGGCTCGACGGGTCCGGCTATCCATACGGTCTGGGCGGAGAAGAAATTCATCCGCTGTCCAAGATCGTCGCTGTTGCGGACATTTACAGCGCCATGATCTCAAGCCGGGTATACCAGAAAAAACGCGATCTGCTGTTCGTCCTGCGCGAGCTTCACCAGTGTAGCTTCGGGCAAATTGATCCCCAAATTACGCAGTTATTTATCCAGCACATGGTCCCGAATTTTATCGGCAAAAAAGTTCAGCTTGCCTCCGGCGAAACGGGCACCATCATACTCACCCATCCGACCGATGTTTTCCGGCCGCTCGTTAATTTTGACGGCACATTCATCGATTTATCGGAACGGACGGATTTGGAAGTCGAGCATATTTTCGCGGATTAATGAACGAATGCCTTACATAAGAAGAACAGCCCTGACGGATAACCGACTGGGCTGTTTCTTTCTTAAGGGGATACCCGCTTGGCAGCCAAAAACGTCTGCTTCCAATACAGATTGTTGATATGGGTAATCTGCACGCCGTCTTTTAGCTCCGGAGCAGCGTGAATCATTCTCTGGTTCCCTAAATAGATGCCGACATGGCCGATCGTCTTCTGGCTGCGAAACTTGCCGGGAACGTAAAAGAACAATAGATCGCCTTTCCGCAATTGCTTTCGGTCGACTGCGTTGCCTTGCTTGGCTTGGGCCCGAGCTGTCCGGTTCAGCGTCATACCGGATTTGGCAAACACATATTGCGTAAACGTGGAGCAGTCGAACTTGCCCGAGGTCGCATAAGGCGCGGCGCCGAACTCATAGTTCACGCCGACGTATCGCTGCGCCCGCGTCAGCAAAGCGTTCATATCGACCTGCCTTAGAACGGGGACCGCCATGTCTTCCTTTCCGGAAAAACCTTCCAGCCCCCTCATGGCCTCCACAGCATCGGAAGCCTCCAGCCGCGGGTCACGCTCCAGCCTCATCGCCGAAGCCCCTCCCGTTCCTTGAAACGGGTCCTTCGGATCGTCGCCGAAGTCAAGCTCCGCTCCCGTACTCGCCTCCAGCGGGCCGTCGATCGCCCCGCTAACCGTCCAGTCGGTGGCTTGGACGACCGCCGCCTGTTCCTTGATTTCGAATGAAAAATCTTTCTCAAACACCGGGTTTAACGCCGACACGGGGATATGTATCTGGGAATTAAAAACAATAGGCGCTTCCTTAAGCGCCAGTGTCTCATCGTCTCTCAGCGCCGACGTTTGGCCCGGCTTCAGCTCGTAAGACGCATCGTGCTCTCCCAACTGAAATACTCCCCTGGACTGATCCCAATTGGACCGGAATCCGACAATTTTGGCAAAATCGGAACCGACCACATAAGCGGTACCGCCTATCGTCACGGTGGGAATCGTCATTTCTACCCGGCCCTGCGGCAGCATGCGAATAATTCCGCCGTTCAGGCCGATCGTTGTCGTTTTTCCGTTCATTTCTTCGCTTTTTAACCGGTTTGCGGCTTGACCCTGGTTGCTCGGAATACCCTGTTGATTCGAAAGCCGCTGTTCCTTGGATAATTGAGGCCCGCAACCTGCCGCCAGCAAGCACATAATCAACGAGGCCGCCACCGGACGCCGCCATGATCCGATCATCGCACCATGCTCCTCTCATTCGTGAATTCGCCAGAATTCGGTCCCTTTATAGGATGAAGCAGGAGTCAGGGGCCTATGCATCCGGTATGCTGGAAACAAATAAGCGCAGTTCTCCTGCATACATTGCGAGAATAGTTTTCATGAAAAATCAACCCGACGGGCAGTATCGACTTGTCTTGAACTCCCCGGGTGATTTCACCGTCGTTGCCTATTTGGGTTATAAATAACCAATCAAAGACGCCGTTCCTTAGGAACGTTAAAACCTCCACAGCCACTTTGCTCCTTAAGGCGGCGATGGAAGTTTTTCATCTTCGGCTTAACGCAGTTGCTCCTTTATTTATTTACCCTATAAAAAAATACGTATCCGGGCGACTTTACACCTAAGCGTAAACGTCACCGCGGATACGTATTTGCATGTTTCCCCGAAAATTTAAACTTAGCCGATCGAGCCTTCCATCTCGAACTTGATGAGACGGTTCATCTCGACCGCGTACTCCATCGGCAGTTCTTTCGTGAACGGCTCGATGAAGCCCATAACGATCATTTGCGTCGCTTCTGCTTCCGTCAAGCCGCGGCTCATCAAGTAGAACAGCTGATCCTCGGATACTTTCGAGACGGTCGCTTCGTGTTCCAGCGTAATGTTGTCGTTCATGATTTCGTTGTATGGAATCGTATCGGAAGTCGATTCGTTATCCATAATGAGCGTATCGCACTTGATGTTCGCTTTGGAGCCTTCCGAGTTGCGTCCGAACGAAGCCAAGCCGCGGTACGTGACTTTGCCGCCGTGCTTGCTGATCGACTTGGAGACGATCGTCGATGTCGTGTCCGGCGCCAAGTGCGTCATTTTCGCACCGGCATCCTGATGCTGGCCTTTGCCCGCAACAGCGATGGAAAGCACCATGCCTTTCGCGCCGCGGCCTTTCAGCACAACCGCAGGATATTTCATCGTCAGCTTGGAGCCGATGTTGCCGTCAACCCATTCCATCGTCGCGTTTTCTTCCGCAACCGCACGCTTCGTAACCAGGTTGTAAATGTTCGGCGCCCAGTTCTGAATCGTGGTGTAGCGAACGCGAGAATCTTTGAGGCAGATGATCTCAACAACGGCGCTGTGCAGCGAGTTCGTGCTGTACACCGGAGCCGTACAACCTTCGACGTAATGCACGAAGCTGCCTTCGTCGGCGATGATGAGCGTACGCTCGAATTGCCCCATGTTTTCCGAGTTGATCCGGAAGTAAGCTTGCAGCGGAATTTCCACCTTCACGCCCTTCGGCACGTAGATGAAGCTGCCGCCGGACCATACCGCGCTGTTGAGCGCTGCGAATTTATTGTCGCTCGGCGGAATGATCGTCCCGAAATACTTCTTGAAAATTTCCGGATGCTCTTTAAGCGCACTATCCGTGTCCATAAACAGCACGCCTTGATCTTCCAGATCCTTCTGCATGCTGTGATAAACGACTTCAGACTCGTACTGAGCGGATACGCCCGCCAGGAACTTCTGCTCCGCCTCCGGGATACCAAGCTTGTCGAACGTTTCTTTGATTTCCGTCGGCACTTCTTCCCACGTTTTCCCCTGCTTCTCAGAAGGCTTCACATAGTATTGAATGTCGTCGAAATCCAGATCGTCCATATTGCCGCCCCAACGCGGCATCGGCATTTTCAAAAACTGCTCCAGCGACTTCAGACGGAACTCCAGCATCCATTCCGGTTCGCCTTTCATTCTGGAAATCTCGGTCACGATTTCACGGGTCAAGCCTTTTCCGCTCTGGAATATGTTTTTGTGCTCGTCGCGAAACCCATATTTATATTCTTCCATCTCAGGCATTTTCTTTGCCATGGGTACCGTACCTCCTTATTTGTTGGTGTTTACTTGATCGATTCCTTTGCGCAGCGCGTTCCAAGCGAGTGTCGCGCACTTGATCCGGGCAGGGAATTTGTTCACGCCGGACAGAGCTTCCAAGTCCTCGTATTCGAATTCCACAGGCTCGCCTTTCATCAGTCCGGAAAACTTCTCGGCCATTTCCAGCGCTTCTTCCAGCGTCTTGCCTTTTACGGCCTCCGTCATCATCGAAGCGGAAGAAAGGCTGATCGAACAGCCTTCGCCTACGAATTTGGCCGCTTTGACCTTGCCGTCTTCGACCTGCATTTGAAGCTGGATTTTATCGCCACAGGTCGGATTGTTCAGATCGATACTGACGGACTGATTCTCGAACGTGCCGCGGTTGCGGGGATTTTTGTAATGATCCATAATGACTCTGCGGTATAAATCATCCAAGTGCATAGCCGAAGTACTCCTTTGTTTTAATAAGGGAAGCGACCAACCGGTCTACATCGGCTTCGGTATTATACAGATAGAAGCTCGCACGGGCGGTTGCCGTGACGTTCAGCCAGCGCATCAGCGGCTGGCAGCAGTGGTGGCCGGCACGTACCGCGATCCCGTCGGCGTCGAGCACGGTGGCCACGTCATGCGGATGCACGTCGTCCAAGTTGAACGTGATCAGCCCCGCACGATTTTGCTGCGGACCGTAGACCGTTAAGCCATCGATTTGCAGCATCCGTTCCATCGCGTAAGCCGTCAGCTGCTTCTCATGCTGCTCTATGGCTTCCAAGCCGATGCTTTCGAGGAAATCGATTGCCGCTCCCAGCCCGACGGCGCCTGCGATAATCGGCGTGCCGCCTTCGAATTTCCACGGCAGGTCTTTCCATGTAGAGTCGTACAAGCCGACATGGTCGATCATCTCGCCGCCGAATTCGATCGGCTCCATTTCCAGCAGCAGCTCTTTCCTGCCGTAAAGAGCGCCGATGCCGGTAGGAGCGCACATCTTGTGGCCGGATAACGTATAAAAATCGCAGCCCAGCGCCTGCACGTCCACCTTGAGGTGCGGCGTGCTTTGTGCGCCGTCCACCATCATTTTTGCGCCGTGGCGATGGGCGATTTCCGCGATTTCCTTCACCGGGTTAACAACGCCGAGCACGTTGGATACGTATACGACCGATACGATTTTGGTGCGCTCGGTAATCGTTTTTTCCACATCCTCCAGACGAATCGTTCCGTCCGGCTGTAGTGGAATATATTTCAAGACAGCGCCGGTCGCTTTCGCGACCTGCTGCCATGGAATGAGATTGCTGTGGTGCTCCATCGGCGTAATGACGATTTCGTCCCCTTCGCCGCATACGGCCCGCGCGTAGCTTGAAGCGACCAGATTGATCGCTGTCGTCGTCCCGCGGGTAAAGATGATTTCTTCCGTAGACGAAGCGTTGATGAAGCGGCGCACCTTCTCGCGCGCGCCCTCATAAGCGTCCGTCGCGCGGGAGCCGAGCGTGTGGACGCCGCGGTGCACGTTCGCATTATCAAGCTCGTAGTAACGTTTGACGGTTTCGATCACCGACACCGGCTTTTGCGATGTGGCTGCCGAATCCAGGTAAACGAGCGGATGTCCGTTCACATCCTGATGAAGAATGGGAAATTGACTGCGTATGTCCGCCGTATTCATTGTCCCAGCTTCCTTTCCACAAGAAGCTGCAGCTGTGACGCGATTTGCTCCAGTGGAATTTGAGACACCACCGGTGCCAGGAAGCCGTAAATGATCAGCCGTTCGGCTTCTTCACGCGAAACGCCGCGCGACATCATATAGTATACCTGTTCTTGATTCACTTGACCCACGCTGGCTGCATGGCCCGCCGTGACGTCGTCCTCGTCGATCAGCAGAATCGGGTTGGCGTCGCCGCGCGCTTTCGGGCTGAGCATCAGCACTTTTTCCGTTTGCTCGCCGTTCGCTTTGGTCGCGCCCTTCTCGATTTTGGTAATGCCGTTGATGATGGCCGTTGCCCCGTCACGCATAACTGCGCGGGTAATCATCTGGCTGTCGGAGCTTTTGCCGAAGTGAACCGCCCGGGTGGACACGTTCAGCTTCTGCTCGCCGGTACCGACGCAGATCACCTTCGCATCGGAGGTGGAGCCGTTGCCTTTCAAAATCGAAGTCGTATCCGACATCGCGTTGCCGTAATGCATCTCGCCGACGATCCACTCGATGCTTCCGTCATTCTCCACAAGAGCGCGGCGGTACGTCAGGTCGGTGACCGATTCGTTCAAATTATGCACCGAGGCAAAGGTTACCTTCGCTCCCGGCTTGACGACGACTTCCACAACGCCGTTTTGCACCAGACCATTCAAACTGCCTTCGGAAACGAAGTTGTCAACGTAAGTCACCGACGCATGCTGCTCGGCAACGATCAAGACGTGCGGCGAAAAGCTCGCTTCGGCGTCGTCCGTCACGAACAGCGCTTGGACGGGTACTTCCACCTGCACGTTTTTCGGAACGTACAGGAACACGCCGCCGCTCCAAAGCGCCGTATGCAGCGCCGTCAGGCGGTTTTCATCCTTGCCTATGACAGACATAAAATATTTCTGCACCAGCTCGCCGTGCGTTTGGAGCGCTTCTTCGAGGCTCGTAAATACGACGCCTTGCTGCTTCAACGTCTCGGAGACGCTGCTGTACACGATGCCCGAGTTTTTCTGTACGATCAGATTGTCCGGGTGTCCTTGCCCGTCGTTCTGCAGCAGGCTCTTGGCCGAGGCTGGCAGCTCTTCGAGCGATGCGAGCTTCGCGCCCGCTTTATAGGTTCCGAAGGAAGTGAGGTTCCAACGGTCGATTCTTGTTTTCTCCAATGTCGGCAATTCGAGCGTTCCGGCAAGCTCCAGCGCTTGCCCGCGCAGAGTCGTCATCCACTCCGGCTCTTGTCTCGCTTTGGACAGCTCTACCAAGCTTGCGCGATCGATCGGAAGAACGGTTTGTGTACTCATGATTAATCCTCCTGTTCCCTTTCGATTGCTTAGTATTTCGGAGCCGTCGTATTCATCGGAATCTTGAATTCCTCTTCGTCCTGGCCTACCCGCTCGTTCACGATTCCAAGCTCTTCTTTCACCCAGTCATACCCTTCGTTCTCCAGACGCTGAGCCAGCTCCGGTCCGCCGGATTTCACGATGCGTCCTTGCATCATCACGTGAACGTAGTCCGGCGTGATGTAGTTCAGCAGGCGTTGGTAGTGGGTGATGATCAGGAAGCCGCGGTCTTCGGAACGCATCGCGTTCACGCCCGCCGCCACGATGCGCAGCGCGTCGATATCGAGACCCGAGTCGATCTCGTCAAGAATAACGATGCTTGGGTCCAGCATCACCATTTGCAGGATTTCATTGCGCTTCTTCTCGCCGCCGGAGAAGCCTTCGTTCAAATAGCGGTGCATGAACTCCGGGTTAATCTCCAGTTCCTTCATTTTCGCTTCCATCTGACGGATGAACTTGATCAGCGAAATTTCGCTGCCTTCCTCGCGGCGGGCATTGATCGCGCTGCGCAGGAAGTCCGCGTTCGTCACGCCTGCAATTTCGCTCGGATACTGCATGGCAAGAAACAGGCCCGCACGCGCTCTTTCGTCCGTCGCCATCTCAAGCACGTCCTCGCCGTTCAGCGTTACGGCGCCTTCCGTCACTTCGTATTTCGGGTGGCCCATGAGAGCGGACGCCAGCGTACTTTTGCCCGTTCCGTTCGGTCCCATGATCGCATGAACTTCGCCGCCCTTAATCGTCAAGTTGAGACCTTTCAAAATCTCTTTGCCTTCGACAGTCGCTTTCAAACCGTCTATAGTAAAATGCGGTACGTTTGCCATAGTTTCGTGCCTCCGAGTTTTAATAATTATTTAATGATAATCATTACAAATTGATTATCAATGATTCTCAATAATAATAGTATATCTCAATATGCAAAATCAAGAAAGGCCCAGCCGCGGATTTCCCGAAACTATTTTTGCGCAAGCGACTCCCGAATCCGGTTGGTCTCGATCGCAAAAGCTTCGTCTGTCAGCACTGGCCGGCGCGGAGCCCCATGCAGCGATTCGGGGAGCCCGATCCACGATTTGCACCCGTTATATTCGTCCAGCACCGGGATTCGCACAGGCTCGTCCAGCGCATACACCCTGAGCAGCATGACATGCAGCGGCTTCGTCCGCTTCCACTTCAGCCGCTCTTCGGCCAGCCGGTCCGACCAAATGTGAAACGGCTTCAGCTTCGCGAGCTGTTCCTCGGTCTCGATTAGGATATCCTCGGCAAGCTCGGCGAAGCATCCGATTTCCGCTTGCCCACCGCTCCATTCGGGGGCCTGGTCGTCCACCCGCTCCGCGTACTCCGGCTTGATCAGCTCTTTGCGCTGGTGCTCGTAGGTAGGGTACAAATAAAAGCTGTCGGATTCCACTTGGAAATCCCGGGTTTCCTCGCGGATGCCGCCTTTACGCATGATCAGGATCTGTTTCCCCTGCTTCAAAGCCTCGACGGCCACGGCCCATTCCTTCAGTCCGACCGCCTGTCCTCTCCGTATCATCTTTTGCGTTTCCTCCCTTGGTTAGTTTAGCCCATTCGTTTACGATATTATAGATTTCAAGCCAAAACATTGCAATTCCGAAAGAGCATAAAAACGATCGCAAAAATCGATGCTAAAAACGCTACATCATTCAATCCGCTGCGAGGAGGGGTAAGAACAATGCGCGAAGGTCTAATTCCAACCGTTCTCGGTACAGCTGTCGCAGCATCCGGCGCGGCTATGCGAAACAGATTCCCGATGGCGGCCGCGGCGGTCGTCGGTTTTGGGCTCGCACACGTCGTGCTGGGAGCCATTGACTTGGTGGAGCATCGCGGAAGAACGCAGTAGCCCCGGACCTTTGTTCCGGCAAACAAAAAGGGAAGGCGCCCATGCCTCCCCTTTTTGTTATGCAATCGTTTGTCCGATCAGTTTCCGTTCTGTACATAATAATTGAAAGCCGAGATTCGTTGGCCTTGCTCGTGACTTGCTTTTAGAGGATTGGCATGCAGGGCTGCGGACGGATTTTCCGGCGAGGTCCACCCGAGCACGCACAGGATGGCGAAGCACCCCGCGGCCAACAGCAATCTACCGAGTAGTTTCTCCATATCAAAAACCTCCAGCTCCACGTATTTACCTTTATTGTATCTCCCAGCGTTAAGCGCGTATTATCGGGGTATGAACATTTTGTAAAAGCACGGCCAAGACCGGACAAAACGCAGTTCAGGAAACCGCATTTCCTCTATTCCAACGCAAACCAAATTGCTTTATACTAGAGGAATGGCAGTTTTCATATGGAAAAAGGAGGAATTCATCTCATGTCCGCATATCATCCGCTGACGGAATCGGAAGCTATCGCATATGCAAGAACATTACCTGACCTGTTTCAGTCCGATTCCGAGCTCACGAGCCGCGAAATCGGAGACGGCAACTTGAATCTGGTGTTCCATATTTCCGAGCCTTCCACCGGGAAAAGCATCATTTTAAAGCAAGCGCTCCCCTATGCCAAAGTCGTAGGCGAATCGTGGCCGCTAACCTTGGACCGCGCCCGGATCGAGAGCGAAGCGCTGATGATTCAGGAATCGCTGTGCCCCGACCTTGTCCCGCACGTATACGCCTATGAGCCGGACTTGGCGCTCACGGTCATGCAGGATTTGAGCGACCATATCATTATGCGCAAAGGCTTGATCGAGCGGAACAAATACCCGCTGTTCGCCGGGCACATCGGAACGTTTTTGGCCCGTACCCTTTTTTACACGTCCGACCTCGGCATGAACCAGCAGGAGAAAAAAGAACGGGTCAAACGGTTCATCAACCCGGAGCTGTGCAAAATTACCGAGGACCTGATTTTTGACGATCCATATACGGATTCGCCGAACAACAACGTTCCGCCGGCCATTCGTGACGCCGTTGCCGCCATCTGGCAGGATACCGGGCTTCATCTGGAAGTGGCGATTCTGCGCGAGAAGTTTTTGACCCATGCCCAGGCGCTGCTGCACGGCGATCTGCATACCGGCAGCATCTTCATCAAGCCGGATTCGACCAAGGTCATCGACCCGGAGTTCGCCTACTACGGCCCGATGGGCTTCGATATCGGCGCGATGTTCGCCAACCTGCTGCTGAACTTCGCCGCGCAGGAAGGCTGGGGCGAGGACGAGGCTTCGCGCCAAGATTTCCGCGGCTACTTGACCGGCACGATCCGCGACGTATGGGAGACGTTCGAACGCGAGTTCCGGGAGCTGTGGAACCGGCACGGGTCCGACCGGATCGCGCGGACGCCGGGCTACCAGGACTGGTACATGAAAGAAGTGCTGCGGGACACGTTCGGCTTCGCCGGCAGCAAGATGGTGCGCCGCGTACACGGCCTGGCGCAGGTGGCCGATATCAATCAAATTCAAGACGAAGCGGCCAAAGAGCGTGCCCAACGGCTGGCGCTCACCATCGGCACGGCGCTCATTCAATTTAACCGTCAGGCGTCTTCCATCGGAGAAATGATCGACATCGCCGAAAAGGCCGTGAAATAGATAAAGGAGTGTGCTGACACCTTGACTACGGAACAAACCAAACAAGCTGACTGGCTGCAATCGGTCCGCTGGAATTCGCTGGAGGACCGCTTGGATCTTCTGGACCAGCGGCTCCTGCCGGACGAAATCGTCTATTTGGAGCTGACGACCTCCGAGCAAGTCTGGGATGCGATCAAGCAGCTCGCCGTTCGCGGCGCGCCAGCCATCGGCATTGCGGCGGCGTTCGGGGTGTATCTCGGCGTGCGGAGCTTCTCCGGAAGCCGGGATGCGCTGCTGGCGGAAGTGAACCGCCAATGCGATTACCTCGCGACATCGCGCCCGACGGCGGTGAATTTGTTCTGGGCGCTGGACCGGATGCGGGCGCGGGCCGAGGCGCTGCTTGGCTCAGCCGCCCCGGAGGGTACGACGGTCGAGACCGCGCAGCAAGCGCTGTTGGATGAGGCTCGGGCCATCCAGGCCGAGGACGAGGAAACGTGCCGCTTGATCGGCGAGCACGCGCTGTCTTTGTTCGAGGACGGCATGGGCGTCCTCACGCACTGCAATGCGGGCGGCCTTGCGACCGCAAGGTACGGGACGGCGCTGGCGCCGATGTACCTGGCGCTGGAGAAAGGCATCACGCTTAAAGTGTTCGCGGACGAAACCCGGCCGGTGCTGCAGGGAGCGCGCTTGACGGCGTTCGAGCTGCAGCAGGCGGGCGTCGACGTGACGCTGATCTGCGACAACATGGCCGGCGCCGTCATGGCGAAGGGCTGGGTACAAGCGGTCATCGTCGGTACCGACCGCGTAGCCGCCAACGGCGACGTAGCCAACAAGATCGGCACCTACAGCGTCGCCGTGCTGGCCAAAGCCCACGGCATTCCGTTCTACGTCGCGTGCCCGATATCGACGATCGACTTGAACACGCCGACCGGGGCCGATATTCCGATCGAGGAACGGCATGAGGACGAGATTACGCAAGGGTTCGGCAAGCGTACCGCGCCACAGGGCGTCAAGGTGTTCAACCCGGCGTTCGACGTGACGCCGAACGAGTACGTGACGGCCATTATTACGGAAAAAGGCATCATTCGGGCTCCGTATGGGGACAATTTGCGGAAGCTGTTTACGGAATAGAATAATCGCGGCGTTTGAACAACGATAAAAACGGCCGTTTCTCGTGCGCCTATGCACGGGAAACGGCTGTTTTATTTTAGAAACCGGTTCCTCCATCCGCAAGGTCCCGCAAGTCTTAAGACGCCGCCGGATTTAGGCCGAAAACAGTTGCGAAAACCAGCGATATTGGCTATGATGAAGAAGAAAATAATTTTCATCATTTTTATCAGTATGAAGAAAATTATTTACAAAATCTTTGCAAAGCAGGTGATCCGATGTCCGGTATTCTGCAAGCCTTACGGGAACAGCAGCACCACATGAATCCGAAGGAACAAATTCTCGCGCAGTTCATTTTGGAGCATGCCCACGAGGCCGTTCATTTGAGCATTACGGAGCTGGCCGGACGTTCGGGAACGAGCGCTGCGACGGTGTCCCGATTTTGCCGCAGCCTGCTGTTCAAGAGCTACGGGGATTTTCGCATGAAGCTGGCCGCCGAGCTCGTCCAGCCTGTTTCGGCAAAGCCGTCCTACCAGGACATTGTCGCGGGCAACACGCTTCACAGCATCGCCCAAGCAATTGAAACGAACCATCTGCGTTCGATCTCGGATACGACGCGGCAGCTCGACCTCACGGAGGTCCAGCGGGCGGTGGATGCGCTGCACGATGCCCGGCGCATCGATTTGTACGGGATGGCGACCTCGGGGATGGTCGCGTACGATTGCCAGCAAAAGCTGGTGCGCATCGGCAAAATGGCGCAGCACTGGGCCGATTCCCACATGCAGATTACGTCGGCAACGAGCCTCGGCGAGGGTGACGTGGCGTTTGCATTTTCCTACTCCGGCGAAACCCCCGAAACGCTCGACGCCCTCTTGTGCGCCAAGGAACGGGGAGCCACGACGATTTCGCTCACCAAGTTCGGGGCCAATCGGATTTCGCAGCTCGCAGACATCCGGCTGTACGCCTCCTCGCTCGAAGAAGGAATGCGCCGAGGCGATATGGCTTCGCGGATCGCTCAGCTGCACGTGGTGGACATCTTGTTTACCGCGCTGCTCAGCTTGCACTTTGACGATTATGTTCCGCTTCTGGAGCAATCGTTTCAAGAAGTGAAAAAATACCGCAAAGAAAAAGGGAGATAAGCCATGAACATTTTAACTTTCCGCACGCAAGAAGAATTGAACAAAGCCGGCGCCGGCATCATTACCGGACTGCTGCAAACGAATCCGAGAGCCGTGCTCGGGCTTGCGACAGGCAGCACGCCGATCGGTATTTACCAAGAGCTTGTCGAGTCGCACCGGCAAGGGCTGGTCAGCTTCGCCAAAGCGACGGCGTTCAATCTTGACGAATATGTCGGTCTTGAGCCGGGGCATCCGGCCAGCTATTATACGTTCATGCAGGAGCACCTGCTCGGTCTCGTCGACATCCCCCCGCAGCAATGCCATATTCCAAGCGGCACCGCGACGGATTTGCAGGCGGAATGCACCGGCTACGACAGCCTGCTGGAAGAGTACGGACAGATCGACCTGCAGCTGCTCGGTCTCGGCCATAACGGGCACATCGGCTTCAACGAGCCGGACGCTACGCTCGAGGGAGGCACGCATCTCGTCGAGCTGAAAGAATCGACCCGCTCGGCGAACGCGCGGTTTTTCGACAAGCCGGAGCAGGTGCCGACGCATGCCCTGACCATGGGAGTCGGCACGATTCTGAAAGCGAAAATGATTCTGCTCGTCGTCCGCGGCGCGGATAAAGCGGAAATCGTACAGCGGGCGCTGCAAGGCCCGATCACGACGGATTGCCCGGCCTCGCTGCTGCAGACGCATCCGCACGTCGTCGTATTATTGGATTCCGAAGCGGGAGGCCTGTTAAAATGAGCCGCGAAGCATGGGATACCCTGATCGTTAACGCCAAAGTCGTCACGCCGGATGCGGTCATTCCCGCCGGATACGCCGCGGTCAAAGACGGAAAGATCGAAGCGCTCGGCTCGATGGCCGAGCTGAACGAAGCGCTGGCTGAAGCGACCGGCACGAAAATCGACGCCCGCGGAAGCTGGCTGCTGCCCGGATTTATCGACGTGCATGTGCACGGCGGCTACGGCAGCGACTTCATGGACGGAACGATCGAATCGCTTGAGAATATTACCCGGTTTCACTCCAGCCACGGGACGACCACGATGCTGGCGACCACGGTAACTGCTTCCCCCGAAGGGATCGGTCAAGTGCTGGAGAGCGTCAAGGCGTACCGGGAAAAAGGGATGCCCTACGCGCAATTGGCTGGCGTGCATCTGGAAGGACCGTTCATCAGTCCGAAATGGCCCGGCGCGCAAAATCCGAGCTTTATCGTCACGCCGAAGCTCGAATGGGTCGAGGAATGGACCAGCCGCTACCCGGGCTTGATTCGCCTCGTTACGCTTGCCCCGGAAACGGAAGGAGCTTTGCCGGTCATTGCCTTCCTCGCCGGACAAGGCATCGTCGTCGCCTGCGGGCATACGGATTCGACCTATGCGCAAATCGGCGAAGCGGTCAAGCATGGACTGAGTCATGCCGTGCATACGTTCAACGCGATGAAAGGGCTGCACCACCGCGAGCCCGGCGTCGTCGGCGCCGTGCTGACCGAGGACAAAATCTGCGCGGAGGTTATCGCCGACGGACATCACGTTCATCCGGCCTGCATCCGGCTGCTGACCCAAACGAAGCGCAGCGATAATCTGCTGCTCATCACCGACGCCATGTCCGCCGCGGGACTCGGGGACGGCGATTTTGAACTCGGCGGACTCGCCGTCGTGGTGAAGGACGGCGTCGCAAGGCTCCGCGACGGCGACAGCCTTGCAGGCAGCACGCTGACGATGATCGGGGCCTTCCGCTATGTGGTCAACACGGTCGGAGTCAGCGTCGAGGAAGCCAGCCGGATGGCCAGCTGGAACCCGGCGAAGCAGCTCGGGCTTCTGGAGGAAACCGGCAGCATCGAAACCGGCAAGCAGGCCGATCTGCTGCTCGTCACGCCGGAGCTCGACCTCAAGCGCGTCTGGGTTCAAGGAAGAGAATTGCACCAATAATCGCACCACAAAAAACCGGCTGCTTCCGTTTTATCGAACGGAACAGCCGGATTGTTTTTTAGGAATATCGCCTATTGCGCCATAAACTGCTGCGTCACGATGTAGAAGCGGAGCTTGTTCAAGTCTTTGGCCGAGATGCTGTAAATTTCGGCGCCGTAGCTGATCGTTTTTTCTTGAATATGGGCGTAACGGACCACAACCTTCGGATGAATCGTTTCTTCGTCGCACATGATCATCGTGTCGTAGACATGGTTCATTTTGACAGAGAAATCGTTAATTTCGAATCCGAACCCGAGACGGCTGATCCGGCAAAAACGAACCGTCATCGTACGAAAATCGTCGATCAGCGTGCCGTACGTGTTCAGCTTGAAGCTGGGAAACGCCAAGTTTTCGTCGCGGTACATATCGTCCAGCACGGCATCGGGTCTCGCTGTTATATTGAAAATTTCCGAATCCGCCGGGACTAAAATCAGCTTGGATTTGGAAACCTGCAGCACGCGCATTTGCACTCTTTTCTGAAAATCAAAGCAGATGACGGATTCCCCGCCCGTAAAGGAGGACGGCTCCGTGAAGGAAACTTCCATTAAATCCGAACCTTCGTAGGACACTTGCCCCTTGTAAACTTTCCCCTGATGCAGCAGCTTCATGTCTTTCATACCAATCACCTCCGCTTGATATCTCTACTATAATTCCGAATAATTATGAAAGTTTCAGTTCCATATTAGGAGATTATTAGATTTGATGTCGCTTGGTGTCGTTGTGTGCCAAAAAGCCCCCCGGCTTGCGGAGGGCTCCATTTTTTGCTGCTACTTAATGCTCCATTTGATCATCCGGCTGGGCCGCTTTGACAGTCAGACCGCCGTCGACCATGAGCAGATGGCCGTTGACCTGCATCGCTTCATCGGAGGCCAGGAACACGACGGCATCTCCGATCTGGCGGGCGGTGCCGAGACGCTTCATCGGATTCGCTTCGATTTCTTTGGACCGGATGACATCGTCGGCCAAATAGTCCGTACACATATCGGTATCGACCGTGCTCGGGCCGACCGCATTGACGTTGATGTTGTATTTGCCAAGCTCGATCGCCATCCCCTTCGTCAGCATGTTCGCCGCCGCTTTGGACGATTGGTAATGCGGAATGACCGGGCTCGTGACGACGAGGCTGGCGGTCGACAAGACGTTGACGATTTTGCCGTAGCGCTTTTCGATCATGGACTTCGCCGCCAACTGCGAGCAGAGGAAAATCGATTTGACGTTCGTATTATATGTTCGGTCCCATGTCTCTTCCGTACATTTCAAGAACGATTCGAACGGCGCGATCCCGGCGTTGTTGACGAGAATTTCCACATCGCCCAGCTGCTCTCGCACCTGCCGGAACATATCTTCCGCCTGCTGCTTGCTGCCTACGTCGGCTTGAACCACCATCGCTTTGACTCCGTGCGCTTCCGCCTGCTTCTTCACGCTCTCCGCCAGCGGGCGCGAACGCTCGGAAGTGAAGTTAATGGCAACATGCGCGCCTTCCTCCGCCAAACGAATGGCAATCGCTTCTCCAATGCCCCGGCTTGCCCCCGTAACGAGCGCAACCCGTCCTGCCAATCTTCCCATGAATCCGTGCCTCCCTCGTTATGCAGTAAGCTTATAAGCTCGGTCCGATCCGGTTAATACTGAATTCGGTATGGCCCAAAATTTCCGCCTTCGTCAGCTTTCCGTTCGCGACCGCTTGAATTTCCTCCCAGACGACTTCACCTGCCGCCTCCAGGCTGAGCGTGCCTTCCAGCATATCGCTGACATCGACGTCCATGTTGTCCGACATTCTCTCGAACATCCTTTTGTTGCCAGTAATTTTGATGACCGGAATGACGGCGGCTCCGGTAGGCGTCCCCCGCCCCGTCGTAAAGCAGACCAGATGCGCGCCGCCCGCCGCCATCCCGGAGACGCATTCGATGTCGTTGCCCGGCGAATCCATGAAATAGAGCCCGTGCTTCGGAATGTCCTCGGCATACTCGATGACGCCTTTGATCGGAGCGCTGCCGCACTTGCTGATGCAGCCGAGCGATTTTTCTTCGATCGTCGTCAGTCCCCCGGCAATATTGCCCGGACTCGGATTGCCGCCGCGCATGTCGGCGCCCATCCGCTCGACTTCCTTCTCGAAGCGGTCGACGATATGATACAGCTTCTCCGAAATGTCCGGCGTGGCGCAGCGCGAGGCGAGCACATGCTCGGCGCCGATAATTTCCGTCGTTTCCCCGATCACGACGCCGCCGCCCTGCTGAATGAGCGAATCGGCAGCCGCGCCGAGCGCCGGATTGGAAGCGAGACCCGAGGTGGCGTCCGAGCCGCCGCATTTGACCCCGATGATCAGCTCGCTGAAAGGCACCGGCTCAGGCTTCATGTCATCGAGCTGGGCGCGCATTTTCCGCGCGATTTCCACCCCGTGCTGGATCGCTTTCACGGAACCGCCGACCGATTGAATGTCGAACACTTCGACCGGCTTGCCCGTGGGACGGATTGCCTCAGCCAGCGCATGCGGGTCGACGACTTCGCAGCCGAGGCTGATGATGATCACGCCGCCGACGTTCGGATTGCGGCCGGTTCCCGCCAATACGTCGAAGGTGCGGTCTTTGTCCGCGCCGATCTGGCTGCAGCCGTGCTGATGGGGGATCGACACCGTGTCCGGAACCATCTGGTTGATCCGGGTGCACACTTGGTTGGCGCAAATGACGGTCGGGATAATAAGCAAATGATTGCGGATGCCCACGTCGCCGTTCGGTCTTCTATAGCCCATCATGTGATTCATGAGTATTCGTTCTCCCTTCGCTTCTCACGCCTTCGCCTGATCCCCGCGACCGCGAATTCCTTCGACGTTATGCACGTGAACATGCTGCCCTGCAAGGATCGGGACCGACGTCCGTCCGATCACTTCGCCGTACTTGCGGATATCCGTCCCGGCCGGGATGTCTTGGATCGCTATTTTATGCCCGAACGGAACGCCGTCCAGCAGCGTTATTTCCTGAACTTGCTCCTGCACCCGGAAGGTGATCCGCTGATCCTGCTTCAAATCTTTGATCGCCGTCGCCACATGATCGCGCGGGTCCATCACAAGCGCGTCCGCTCCTGCGATAATCGGTCCTGCCATCCGCCGTTCCTCCTTTTATCGATTGCCGTTACGCCTGCTCGTTAACCATGCGGTTCGTCAGCGAACCCAGCTTCTCGATCTCGATCGTGACGACGTCGCCGTCTTTCAGGTAAACCTGCTTCTCTACCGGATATCCGAGTACGACGCCCTGCGGAGTGCCGGTCAAAATGACGTCGCCCGGCACCAGCGTCATATGCTGCGAAATGTAGCTGACGATTTCGTCGCAATGGAAGATCATATCCGACGTGTTGGAGTTCTGGCGCACTTCGCCGTTCACAACGCAGCGGATGGAAAGGTTGTTCGGATCTCCGACTTCATCGGCCGTCACCAGGTAAGGCCCGAGCGGGCTGAAGCCGTCGCACGACTTGCCGAGCAGCCATTGCTGGGTGCGCATTTGCAGGTCGCGGGCGGACAAATCGTTCACGTTGCAGTAGCCGAACACGTGATCCAGCGCCGCATCTTTGGATACGTACTTCGCTTTCTTGCCGATCACGATGCCCAGCTCCGCCTCGTAATCCACCTTGCTCGTCACGCTGACCGGCAGCGGCACGTCCTGTCCGTGGCCCGTCAGCGTATTGTTGAATTTGTTGAACAGGATCGGATACTGCGGAATCGGCGAGTTCGTTTCTTCCGCATGCTTGCGGTAATTCAGCCCGACGCAGATGATTTTGTTCGGATGCGGAACGCACGGGGCGTAAGTCAGTCCGGCCTCGTCCAGGATATACGCTTCGCTGCCACCGGCCGTCAGCGCTTGGTCCACGTAAGCTTGCAGAGCCGTAGCCGCAGAAAATCCGCCTTCGATGACTTCATGCACCGTCTGCGGCACGTCTGCGTTTCCAGCAGGGATCGCTGCAAGCGCTTTAGCAACATGTACGATGCCGCGGTCGGTCTTGACGCCGAGTTGTTCCTGTCCGTCTTCAATAAAAGTAAGCAGTTTCATATTTGAATATGCCTCCTTGG
This sequence comes from Paenibacillus sp. MZ04-78.2, assembly GCF_024213375.1. Lineage (GTDB taxonomy): Bacteria > Bacillota > Bacilli > Paenibacillales > NBRC-103111 > Paenibacillus_G. Next base: position 276,447 of record NZ_JANAVJ010000002.1, read on the forward strand.
CTTATTGTTAATTTAGTCTAAAAAAGTCGATGCGTTACGCGTTCTTGCCAAAAACGGCGCCCCCGTCGATATATAGCGGGGAGCCCATCATAAATTTCGATTCGTCCGAAGCGAGGAACAGCGCAGCATTGGCCACGTCGTCCGGGCGTCCCAAGTCGCCGCTTAGCTGGCGTTTTTTAAGCGATTCGTACGCTTCCTCCGGGTTGTCGTAGGAAGTCCGCAAATAATTTTCCACGAACGGCGTCAGGATCGTCCCCGGCAGCAGCGCGTTCACGCGGATGTTATAGGGAGCGTAATCGACCTGCATCGATTTGGTCAGCGCCAGCACGGCTCCTTTGGTTGCGGAGTACGATGCCCTGCGCGCCAGCCCGATTTCGGCGATGCAGGAGGACATGTTAATGATCGAGCCTTCTTTGCGCTGCATCATATGCGGCACGACGTACTTGCACGGCAGGAACGTGCCGCGGATATTAACCGTAATGACGCGGTCCCACGCTTCGGGCTCCACTTCGTGGATCGCCCCCACGCCGCTGATGCCGGCATTGTTGAACAGCACATCGATCCGGCCGTACTTGGAGATGACGGTATCCACCAGTGCTTGAACGGATTCGGGATTCGTCACGTCCGCTTGCACGAACAGCGCGTTCCCTCCGGCCTGGCGTATCTCTTCGACAGTCTCCAGCCCTTTATCCTCCGCCAAATCGTTGACGATGACCGTCGCGCCTTCGCGGGCGAACAGCTGCGCCGTGCTTTTCCCGATGCCCGAGCCGGACCCGGTAATGAGCGTTACCTTATTGTGCAATCTCACGGGGCTCACATCCTTCGGTTAAGTGGTGGTTTGATACTGCGACAGTCTCTCGGCGAGCGCGCATATTTCGTGCCGGGCCAGCTCCCGCTTCGCCTCCCATTCGTGCTGAAACATGGAGCAGCTGATCGCCGCGACGACCTCCCCGTTGCCGGAACGAACCGGAGCAGCCACACAGCAGAAGCCCATGACCGCCTCCTGCAAGTCATACGCGTAGCCGCTCGTCCGCACGTCCTCAAGCTGACGAATCAGGTCGGAGCGCTGCTGCAGCGTGTGCGGCGTCAAGCACGGATCGAGCGCTTCCGAAGCGTACAGCGCCCCGAACTCGGGCTCATCGACCCATGCCAGCATCGCCTTGCCGAGCGCCGTCGCGTGAGCGGGATATTTGATCCCGGGCTCCGACGATAAGCGCACCGGGGAAGGCATCTCCTCCTTCGCCAAATAAAGCACCTCGTTCCGTTCCAGCTTCGCCAGCTGAATCGTTTCTTTGATGACGTGCTTGGTGACGGAGGCTTCCTTGCGGAACCGGTCGATCAAGCTGAATTGCTTGAAAAAAGCGTTTCCAATGTAGCCCAGCTTGGACCCTAGCGAATACGTCGCGTCCTCCTCCCGTACGACCCAGTCCAGCGCTTCCATTGTGGCAAGCAGGGAAAACATCGAGCTCTTGTTGATTCCGAGCCGCTTCGACAGATCGATCAGTTTCAGGCTGGAGGGCTGCTCCGAGATCGCTTGGAGCACAAGGTTGGATTTTTCGAGGGCAGGTACCCAATATTTCTTGTCCATGCTTCCTCCAAAAAAAACAATTGGTTTTGTATATAAAACCAAGGTTTTATATAATTGACACTTTCATAGTACCATCGCGCTTTCGAAGGTGTCAATCGGAATATGGCCCTACGGGAGGCGGGATGAAAGCGTTTATAATAAAATCGCCGTCGAAAGAAAACAGATTGTAAACCAATTCTAAAGAAAAATTTAGAAAGAAAGATGAAATCTTTTCCGCCGTTCCTCTGTCTTACTTAGTGTGGGATAAAGAAATCATTGGAAAAGACAACACGGTAAGGTAATATGCTGTCTTTCAGAAAAGGTGGAGAAAAAGAGATGAAACGAAGTCGTATTGGGCTCACGGCCGGACTGGCTGTAGCCGTGCTAGTCGCGGGATGTAATTCCAGTTCCGGGGGAGAAGCCAAGCCGTCCAAGACGCTGAAGGAGCTTGGCAAAGACGAGAAAGCAAGCATCAAGGTCCTATTCTGGGACAAAAATTCCTTCTTCCAGCAGTACGGCAATATGTTCTCGGCGAAATTTCCGAATATTGACGTGCAAGTCGTTTCTACGCAAAACATCCTTATGAGCGACAAGGACCCGAGCGAGGAATTCAAGAAGCTTGTTGACGAAGAAAAACCGGATGTGATGTTGTTCGACTCGTCGGATACGTTCGAGAAGTTTGCCAATGACGGCAAGCTGTACCAGCTCGACGACGTCATTCGTCAGGACAAGTTCGACATCGAAAATATTTCGCCAAGCGTCGTGGAGCTGATCAAGGCGAAAGGAAACGGCAATATTTACGCGTTGGCCCCTTCCTTTGGCAGTCAGGCGTTATTTTATAATAAGGATTTATTCGAGAAGCACGGCGTCCCGCTGCCAAAAAATAAGATGACCTGGAACGAAGTGATGGACCTCGCCAAGCGGTTCCCGAAGAACGGGCAAGGCGATAACCGGATCTACGGCTTTGCGGATAACGCATCGTATGCTTTCATGGATAATAAGAAGCAGATTGCTTATCAAATGATGAAAGGTATCGGAGCGACTAACGGATTATCCCTCATCGACCCGGACAAAGGAGCGGTCACGATCCAATCGGACGGCTGGAAAGAGGCGCTTCTGATGTCAGTCGAAGCTTTAAAATCAGGGGCGGTGTTTGACGGCGGCAACGAAAAATCCGATCCGAATAAGCAGATGTCGATGGAAGAACATATGAAGAAAGATTTGTTCGCCACCGGAAGACTCGCCATGACGGTTGGAGGGCCTTATATGATTAACAGCCTTCAACGCGTCAAGGAAACGCTGAACGTAACACCTGTCAACTGGGATGTCGTTACCGTACCGGTCGATCCGAAAAACCCGGAAGTTTCGAATTCCGTCTCCCTTTCCTCGCTGTTCGCCGTCAATGCCAACTCGTCCAATCCGAGAGCGGCTTGGGAACTCGTCAAATATATCAACAGCGAGGACATGGCCAAATTGCTAACCAAGTCCGAAGACGGGTCGCTGCTTTCCCGAACGGCTTACTCCAAAGAACGCGAGGGTCGCAGTATGGAGCCGTTCTATATGCTGAAAATGAGCGAGAACAGCCTTTACAAAAACTACAACAAAGTCTCGTACGAGCTTTTTTACAAACCGTTCAACGAGGTGGCCGAAAACGAAATTCAGTCCGTCATGGAAGGCAAGAAATCGGCGGACGACGCGCTCAAGACGATGCAGGAAAAAGGGAAGGAATTTTATATTAAAGCCAAGCAAGAGCAGGATGCCAAGAATGCGAAGGAAGGCAAAGATCAGAAGCCTGCCGAACCGGCTAAAAACTAAAGCTTAAACAACGCGGCGGCGTCTGGGGATATAAAGCCCCGGACGACGCTGTTTTTTTCCTTTTTTTACAAAGCGAACGAACAGTTTTTGCAACCCCTCGTATCTCGCACGCAGCCACTGAATACCCAGCACTTGTTTCTTCCCACGTTGCTTTCGCTCCCGAGAACAGAGCGTAAAGCAATTCTTAAGAAAAATTCAGAAAGAAGAACGAATCTTTTCTGCCCTTTATCCGTCTTATTAGTGTATGGGATAAAGAAATCATTGGAAAAGACTGCGCGGTAAGGTAATATGCTGTCTTTCGGAAAAGGTGGAGAAAAAGAGATGAAACAAAGTCGTATTGGGCTCACGGCCGGACTGGCTGTAGCCGTGCTAGTCGCGGGATGTAATTCCAATTCCGGGGGGGAAGCCAAACCATCCAAGACGCTGAAGGAGCTTGGCAAAGACGAGAAAGCAAGCATCAAGGTCCTATACTTTGATAAAAATTACTTCTTCCAACAGTACGGCAATATGTTCACGGCGAAATTTCCGAATATTGACGTGCAAGTCGTTTCTACGCAAAACATCTACGGTAGTGGCAAGGACCCGAACGAGGCATTCCAGAAGCTTGTCGAAGAAGAAAAGCCGGATGTGCTGTTGCTCGATTCGTCGGAAATGTTTGAGAAGTGGGCCAATGACGGCAAGCTGTACCAGCTCGACGACGTCATCCGGCAGGACAAGTTCGACATCGAAAATATTTTGCCGAGCGTTGTGGAGCAAATCAAAGCGAAAGGCAACGGCAATATTTACGGGTTGACCCCTTCCTTTGACAGTCAGGTGTTATTTTATAATAAGGATTTATTCGAGAAGCACGGCGTCCCGTTGCCGAAAAATAAGATGACCTGGAACGAAGTGATGGACCTCGCCAAGCGGTTCCCGAAGAACGGGCAAGGCGATAACCGGATCTACGGCTATGCGGATAACGGCTCTTTTTACTCGGATAAGAAGCAGGTTGCTCTTCAAATGATGACCACTATGGGAAAAACCAACGGATTATCCATAGTCGACCCGGACAAAGGAGCGGTCACGATCCAATCGGACGGCTGGAAAGAGGCGCTTCTATCGACAGTGGAAGCTTTAAAATCGGGGGCGGTGTTTGCCGGCAACAATGAACAATTCGATCCGAGTAAGCCGATGACGGAAGACCCTATGAAGAAAGATTTGTTCGCCACCGGAAAACTCGCGATGACGGTTGGAGGGTCTTACACGATTAACGGCCTTCAACGCAGCAAGGAAATGCTGAAAGACGTAACGCCTGTCAATTGGGATGTCGTTACCGTACCGGTCGATCCGAAAAACCCGGAAGTTTCGAATTCCATCTCCCTTTCTTCGCTGTTCGCCGTCAATGCCAACTCGTCCAATCCGAGAGCGGCTTGGGAGCTCGTCAAGTTTATCAACAGCGATGACATGGCCAAATTGCTAACCAAGTCCGAAGACGGGACGCTGCTTTCCCGAACGGCTTACGCCAAAGAACGCGAGGGCCGCAGTATGGAGCCGTTCTATATGCTGAAAATAAACGAGCACACCCTTTACAAAAACCCCAACAAAATCCCGGGCGAATTTTTTCAACCGTTCTACGAGTTGGCCCAAAACGAAGTCATATCCGTGGTCGAAGGCAAGAAATCGGCGGACGACGCGCTCAAGACGATGCAGGAAAAAGGGCAGGAAGCTTATATTAAAGCCAAGCAAGAACAGGATGTCAAGAATGCGAAGGAAGGCAAAGATCAGAAGCCTGCCGAACCGGCTAAAAACTAAAATTTAAACAACGCAGCGGCGTCTGGGGATACAAAGCCCCGGACGCCGCTGTTTTTTTCCTTTTTTTACAGATCGAACGAACAGTTTTGCAACCCCTCGTATCTTGCATTCAGCCACTGGATAACCAGCACTTGTTTCTTCCTCGCGTTTCTTTTTCTCCTAAGAACGGATTGAAAAGCAATTATAAAGAAAAATTTAGAAAAAAAGTGAATGCTTTTCAGCTTTTCATCCGTCTATAGTGTTTGGTGGGGAAATAATTGGAAAAGACGGCACAGTAAGGGATTGTGCTGTCTTTCGGAAAAGGTGGGGAAGCAATATGAAACGAAGTCGTATTGGGCTCACGGCCGGGCTGGCTGTAGCCGTGCTGATCGCTGGATGTAATTCCAATTCCGGAGGAGCCAAACCGTCCAAGACGCTGAAGGAGCTTGGCAAAGACGAGAAAGCAAGTATCAAAGTCGTATTCTGGGATAAAAATTCCTTTTTCCAGCAGTACGGTAACTTGTTCTCGGCGAAATTTCCGAATATTGACGTACAAGTTGTTTCTACACAAGGGATCTCCCTCGGCAACGGCAAGGATATGAACGAGGAATTCCAGAAGCTTGTCGACGACGAGAAGCCGGACGTGCTGATGTTTCAAACGCCGGATATGTTCGAAACATGGGCCAATGACGGCAAGCTGTACCAGCTCGACGACGTTATCCGGCAGGACAAGTTCGATATCGAAAATATTTTGCCAAGCCTCGTAGAGCAAATCAAAGCGAAAGGCAACGGAAATATATACGGGTTGACCCCTTCCTTCTACAGTCAAGCGTTATTTTATAATAAGGATTTATTCGAGAAGCATGGCGTCCCGCTGCCGAAAAACAAGATGACCTGGAACGAAGTGCTGGACCTCGCCAAGCGGTTTCCGAAGGACGGGCAAGGCAATAACCGGATCTATGGCTTTGCCCAGAACTCATCTTATGCCTTCGGAGATAAGAAGCAGCTTGCTTATCAATATATGAACAACATCGGATTGACCAGCGGATTATCGGTCGTCGATCCGGACAAAGGGACGGTCACTGTCCAATCGGATGGCTGGAAAAATGCGCTTGTGACAACTGTTGAAGCGTTGAAATCGGGCGCGGTATTTCCCGGCAACGACGAAAAATTCGATCCGAATAAATCGCAGACCATGGAAGACTATTATAGGAAAGATTTGTTCGCCACCGGAAGAGTCGCGATGTCGTTGGAATACTCCTTTACCATGGGCAGCCTTCAACGCACCAAGGAAGTGCTGAAAGATGTGACGCCGGTTAATTGGGATATCGTCACCGTACCGGTCGATCCCAAAAATCCGGATGTCTCGAACTCCGTCTCCCTTAGCGGTCTGTTTGCCGTCAACGCTAACACGTCCAATCCTAGAGCCGCTTGGGAGCTCGTCAAGTACATTAACAGCGAAGAAATGGCGAAGTTGCAAGCCAAATCCGAAGACGGCTCTCTCCTTTCGCGAACGGCTTACGTTAAGGAACGCGACGGACACAGTATGGAGCCGTTCTATATGCTGAAAATGAGCGAGAACAACTTTTACAAAAACTTTGGCAAAATACCGATGGGATTTGATAGACCGTTCAGAGAGTTGGCCGGAACCGAAATCATGTCCGTGGTCGAAGGCAAGAAATCGGTGGACGACGCGCTTAAGACGATGCAGGACAAAGGGCAGGAATTTTATATTAAAGCCAAGCAGGAGCAGGATGCCAAGGATGCGAAGGAAGGCAAAGATCAGAAGCCTGCCGAACCGGCTAAGAACTAAAGCTTAAACAACGCAGCGGCGTCTGGGGATACAAAACCCCGGACGCCGCTGTTCTTTTCCTTATTTTACAGAACGAACCGTTTTTGCAACCCCTCGTATCTCGCACGCAGCCGGAACGAGTTCGATCAGCCCCGGAAGATCGTTTCAGCCGCTTTCGTTAAGGTTAAGCTTATTGTACTTCTTTTTGGGCGCGGGGTGAATCGGGGGATGCTTACGGGATGCCGGAAACGGCGCTTTTTCGCTATCCGGAACAGATTTACGGACTAGTTAAGCTGGGCCTTGGCCTGATGAAACCGCTGGAAATCGCTGGTCAAACGGTACAGCTTGGCTTCTTTTCTTTTCACGAATTTCGGGTTGGTGCTGTCCAATATTTCGTCGATATACCAGTCCAGCTTCCCTTTTAACTCCACAAGCCAGGCAGCGGGACGATCCCGCCGGAGCCGCTGCAAATCGTCCGCGAAGGCTTCGGATAAAAAACGGATCTTCGGCGGCTCCAGCCAGCCGTGGACGGCAAAGTGGCGCGGGGTCGTATCGTACCGGAACTGCTGCCCCGGTACTTCATCCCAGAAGCCTTCCCATTCCCGAATCAAGCCGGCTTCGTAATAGATATACTTCAAGAAACCGCACAGCCAAGCCGTACAGCTCGTATTGCGCTGTCCGCAGCCGACGCGGTCGGCCAGAAACGGGCAGCTTATGCAGCAGGAGCCGCCGCTCGGAATACAAACTTTGCAGATCAGATCCGCCCCCACGCCTTCGAGGTAAGCCAAACCCGCTTCGATCACTTCTTGTTTGGTCGTCGGGCGGGCAAGCTCTTTTTGTTCCCAAGTCCGAAAGCCGGACATATGCAATCGCCTCTTTCTAGAAAATAGCCACTCAAATTTGTTAAATCTTTGATTATTTGAATGTAACAATATTATACGGTTACGGTTTGTTTTACAACCCGCTTCTTATCTGTGGTATGATATTTATATATTCAAACGTTCAACGTTTTAAGGGGCTTAGATCGATGAATCGTGAAATCCAGCAGTTTAAAGCGGAGTTTTTCAAGGCGTTGGCGCATCCGATGCGAATCCGGATTCTTGAGGTGCTGTGCGAAGGGGACAAAAACGTCAACGAGCTTCAGGCTATTCTGGGAAGCGAAGGCTCCGCCGTATCGCAGCAGTTGGCCGTGCTCCGCAGCAAAAATGTAGTAAGCGGAACCAAAGAGGGAACTTCCGTCATTTATTCGTTACGCGATCCTCTGATTAAAGACCTCCTCGGGGTAACCAGACAAATCTTCGATAATCATTTGGTGGACGCCATCTCACTGCTTGAAAACATACGCAACGAATAATCTTGCAGACGAATGAAAGAAAAATGGCAAAAACCGGCTCTTGTTGTTAATAACAAGGAGGCCGGTTTTTTGGTGTTATCCGTTGATGCGGCAAAAATCGGCACCTGTCCGTCATTGACAAGAACGGATTCCCGGGTGTATATTCCCCATATATTCAAATAATCAAATATATGAAAAGAAGGTCTTGTCATGAAGCGGTCGGGAAGATTTGACGGGTACAGCGCAAATGATTTTCGCCGGGATCTGATCTCTGGCTCGATTGTCGGGATTATAGCCATTCCTTTAGGGATGGCTTTTGCCATTGCGGCGGGAGTTAAGCCTCAGTACGGCATTTATACGACGGTGATTGCCGGATTTCTCATCTCGCTGCTCGGCGGGTCCAAATTCCAGATCGGCGGGCCAACAGGCGCGTTCGTTCCGAGTTTGTTCGCTATTGTGATGCAGTACGGGTATGAAAATTTGCTGATCGCCGGCGGGCTGGCGGGAATCATCCTTGTCTTGATGGGGGTATTCAAGCTCGGAGCGCTGATTCAATTTATTCCCCGTCCGGTGACGATCGGCTTTACCGCCGGAATCGCCGTCCTTATTTTCACCGGCCAAATCGCCAGTTTTCTGGGGCTGAGCGGCATCCGCAAGCATGAGGATTTTATATCTAACATGAAGGAGATCGGGCTGCACCTGTCGACGGTAAACCCATACAGCGTCATTACGGCTGTCGTGTGTCTCGCCTTGTTATTGGCGACCCCGAAGCTGCTGCCGAAAGTGCCCGGATCGCTCGTCGGCCTGCTCGTATCCAGCGTGCTGTCGGTTGTGCTGTTCGAGGGGCAGGTCCATACGATCGGGTCGACGTACGGCGCCATTCCCGGGACGCTTCCCCAGTTTCACGTGCCGGAGGTGACGCTTGAGAAAATCATCCCGCTTCTTGGCCCGGCCTGCGTCATCGCGGCGCTCGGAGGAATCGAGTCGCTCTTGTCAGCGGTCGTAGCCGACGGCATGACAGGAAGCCGCCATCACAGCAACCGCGAGTTGATCGGACAAGGGATTGCGAACATCGTCACCCCTTTGTTCGGCGGCATTCCGGCGACGGGCGCGATTGCCAGAACCGCGGCGAATATTAAGAACGGGGCGGCAAGCCCCGTGTCGGGGATGGTGCACAGCGTCTTCGTCCTGCTCGTGCTGATTCTGCTTGCCCCCTTGGCTTCCGCGATCCCGCTGGCCAGCATGGCGCCGATCCTGATGATCGTAGCCTGGAATATGAGCGAGCGCAAGGAGTTTGTTCATATTGTGAAAACAAGAACAGCCGATTCCGTCGTCCTGATCATTACTTTCCTGCTTACCGTGCTGACCGATCTGACGACGGCCGTGCTCGCCGGATTGATTCTTGCGGTCGTCCTGTTCGTCCGGCGGATGAGCGGCATGCTCACGGTGGCCAAGGTTTTGCCGGACCCGGCCTCGCACCGCGGGAAAGTGGCTTCCCATATCGTCAGCGAAAGCCACGACTGTCCGCAGATCGCGATTATTACGGTGGAGGGAGCGCTGTTTTTCGGAGCGGGAACGCTGTTTGAAAAGTCGATCTCGGAGACGCTCGACGAACGGCCGAAAACGGTAATCCTGCGCCTCGGAAAAGTGCTGTTTATGGACACGACGGGGGAATCGTATTTGGCCGGTGTGGTCCGGGATATCATCCGGCAAGGCGGCATCGTTCTGATCTCGGGCCTGCAGTCTCAACCCCGGGACGTGTTGAATCGAACCGGACTCGACGAGTTGATCGGAAAAGAGCACTTTTTTGCGCATACAGGCGAGGCGATCGATTACGCTTTGACCCGGCTGGAGCATCAGAAGTGTCTGGGCTGTCGGCATTTTGCCTTTCGGGAGTGCGCCGCCTTATCTCAATCGGATACCACAAATGAACGTTAAAAAAGCAGCCCCGGTCAAGTCGAGCTTGGCGGGGCTGACGCGTTATTGACGCGTTATTGACGCGTTATTGAAATGATTAACCTTCCACTAAGCTGTTCAGCGGGACCTCTTGCTCCTGCTCCGGCTGGCCGAGCGGATAAATTCTGGCGCTTTCCTGTTCTTCGTCCACATGCTGAATATAAATCGGAACCCCTTCGTACGTCACGTTCGCCATCACCGGCGAAGCGGCGATTTCCTGGGCGCGCTGCTTATTCATGCTATGACCTCCTTGGATTAGCTAACCGTCATAGTATGCGCACCAGCGGCTGGAATATGCTTCCGACCCCGATTTCGACTTCGACTTTGATTTTAGCCCGGCTTACCGGATAATGACCGCATACACCTTGCCCGGACCGTGGATGCCGATCGTCAGATCGTTCTCGATGTCGGCGCTGCGGCTCGGCCCGGTAATCAGGTTAAGCGACGAAGCATACTGCCCCGGCAGTTGCTTGCCGAGGGTGATCTGCTCGAACGCCTCGCCCATCCGGTACACAAGCTGATCGGCCCGGAAGACGGCGAACAAAATTTCCGTCAGCAAGCTCACCGAACGGCCGCGCTGCGGGGAGCATTGCAGCACCAAGGTGCTCGTATTCGCTATGGCGAAGTCGGGCCAGACGATCCCGAGCTGGCAGCGCTCGGTTCGCTTCAACAGCTCGCTCCGCTGCGCCCAGTTCGCGCCTCCTGCCGCCTTCGGCCATACGTCGCTGTCGCCTGCTTCCGCGTCCGTCTCCACGGGCCGCCATGGCGCGACGGCGATGCCCGAGGTGGCCAGCGCCTCGTCCAAGCCAAGCGCCTTCAGACCTTCGTGCTCCCAGCGGGACACATGCGTGACGCCAAGCTCGGCGGCGATGTCCCACAGCCAAGCGCCGACTTTGTCCGCTGCCTCGGCTTCATCCACCACCAGCACCTTACCGGTCAAAGCCTGCCAGTTCCGGGCGAACAGCTCGATCTTTTCCTCCGTGGCGAGCTTGATCTGCTTATAAAACTCCGGCGCGCCGCGAAACGGATGCGCCGGAGCCGCCGCCGGGACCTCCCGGCGTCCAAGCCTCGACGACACATTCGCGATGAACGCTTCGCGGCCGCGGATCATTCCGTTACTCATGGCGCCCGCCTCCTTTCCCGGAGCCATCCGCCTCGTCCCGTCCGTGCACAGCTTGCCCGCGGGCTGCTCCGCCTTCGCTCCGGTCGCCCCGCTTGTCGGTCTGCTTCAGCTCCTGCTGAAGAGTCTCCCAGCGGTCGCGGAACGACAGCTTCGGCTTCATCGGGAAATGGCGGGACTTCGTCCAGCCTGCTGCCGGACCCGGCGCCTTCTTGATCACGCCTTTGCTCACGAAAGGCTTCATCATATAATAGGCGGACTTCGTCGCCATCTTGTACAGCGTAACGTTCCCGAACGTCGTCCGGAACGTCTTGAAGGCGGCGCGCTCCGCCAGCGGCGTCAGCCCGAGCCGCACCTTGCGCGCCCGAAGCTGCACCAGCATGTCGTGCAGCGGAATTTTGACCGGGCATGCCTCGTAGCAGGCCCCGCACAGGCTGGAGGCGTAAGCGAGCTGCCCCGCTTCCTTCATGTCCTGCTGGAGCAGCGGCGTCAGCACCGCCCCGATCGGGCCGCTGTACACGCTGCCGTAGGTGTGACCGCCCACGTGGCGATACACGGGGCACACGTTCAGACAGGCCGCACAGCGGATGCAGTGCAGCACCTCCTGGAACACCGGATCGCCGAGCTGCGCCGACCGGCCGTTATCCAGCACGATCAGATGAAGCTCCTCCGGCCCGTCCAGCTCTCCTTCGCGTCGCGGCCCGGTAATCATGGACGTATAAGTCGTCAGCTTCTGCCCTGTAGCGCTGCGGGCAAGCAGGTTCAGGACGACCTCCAGGTCGTCATAGGTCGGCACGAGCCGCTCCATGCCCATGACGACGACGTGGCACTTCGGCAGCGTCGTCACCATCCGCCCGTTGCCTTCATTGGACACGAGCGTGATCGCCCCCGATTCGGCCACGCCGAAATTACAGCCGGTCAGGCCGATATCCGCTTCCAGAAAATAATTGCGCAGCCGCTGCTTGGCATACTTCGCCAGCAGCTTCGTCTCCGGCGCAAACGTCTCGCCCGCTTCCTCCGAGAAAATATCCGCGATCTGCTGCTTGTTTTTGTGAATCGCCGGAATGATCAGATGTGACGGCGTTTCCTTCGCGAGCTGCAGGATGTACTCGCCGAGATCCGTCTCGATCGCCTCGATCCCGCGTTCCTCCAAATGACGGTTCAGATGAATTTCCTCCGATACCATCGATTTTCCTTTCGCCACCATCTTCGCCCGGCGTTTCTCGGCAATTTCCATAAACGTCTTGACCGCCTCGTCCCCCGTCTGGCAGAAATAGACGTGGCCTCCGGCTTTGGAAACGTTATCGGTAAACTGCGTCAAATAATAGTCGAGATGTTCCACGACATGCTTGCGGATCTGTCTCCCCCGCTCCCGCCAATCCTCCCAATGGCCAAAATCGTCCGTCACCTGAAGCTTGGCCGTCTTCAGCTTGTCGGTCGTATACGCAACCGCCTTGCGGAGAAAATCGTTCGCCAGCGCTTCTTCCGTGCGCTTTTTTAAGCCTGTGCCAATCTGCTCCTTCTCACTTGCCATGCCGCTCACCGCGCTTCACTCCTTCCTCCAGCAGTTGGGCCAGATGCATGACGCGCACCGGCTTGTTTTCTTTATTCAAACGGCCCCCGATGTTCATCAGACAGCCCATGTCGGTCCCGATCAACAGGTCGGCATTCGTCGCGCAGACGTTGGCGGCTTTCTCGCAGACCATCGCTCCCGACATATCGGCCATCTTGACGGCAAACGTGCCGCCGAAGCCGCAGCAATCTTCCTTGCGGGGCAGCTCGACCAGCTCCAGTCCCTCGATATGCGCCAGCAGCTCGCCCGGCTCCTCGCGCACCCCGAGCAAACGCATCGCATGGCAGGACGGATGATACGTCGCTTTGCTCTCGTACACCGCGCCGAGGTCTTTAACGCCCAATACATGGACCAAAAACTGAGAAAACTCGTACGTTTTCCCGATCAGCTTCTCCGCTTTGGCCCTCCACTCCGGCTCGTTCTCGAACAGCTGCGGGTAATAATGATGGACCATTCCGGTGCAGGAGCCGGAAGGCGAGACGACATAATCGCTGTGCTCGAACGCGCGGATCAGGTTGCGCGCCACCTCGCGGGCCTCATCCTGGTAGCCGCTGTTGTACGCGGGCTGTCCGCAGCAGGTCTGCATCTGCGGAAAATCCACCTCGCAGCCATACCGGTGCAGGAGCCGGACAACGCTTTCACCGACTTCCGGGTAGAACTGGTCGGCCAAACACGTGATGAATAAAGAAACTCGCATACAGGTCCCATCCTTCGGTTTATGGTTTCTTTTCTTACTTGTCAGGTTATCAGATAAGTTGTTTTTTGAAAAGAGGCCGCTCCGCACAGCAACGGCCGGACCCTTCCCGGGACCTATCTCGTCCTACTTTTTCAAATAACGGATCAGCACCTGCTCGACATGGAACAAATGCCGCCGCATCTCGTCTTGGGCAGCCGCCGTATCCTGCCGCCGGATTGCCTCGTACACGGCTTGATGCTCCTGCAACAGCTGCCGGGATACCGTCCGGTTCGCATACATTTGCAGCCTGCGCGTTTCGCGGATCGCCGTCTGCATCTGCGTCGAGATCGAGTCGATCATCCGCGCCATGATCGAATTGTGCGTCGCTTGGGCAAGCACAAGATGAAATTCGATATCCGCCCGCTCGCCTTCCTCCTCGTCGCCCAGATGCTCCTCCATCCGCTTCAGCACCGCCTCGAAGCGCCGCAGGTCGTCCTCCGTCCGCTTCTCCGCCGCAAGCGCCGCATTGGAAACCTCCAGCGCCTGGCGCGCCTCGATCAGCTCCATCACCGTGTCCCGGTTCATCAGCAGCGAATTGAATTCCGGCAAATCCACATCCTGCGATTCGATGCTGCGCACATAGCTGCCTTCCCCTTGGTGGCTTTTCACAAGGCCCATCGCCTTCAGTGCGCTGAGCGCCTCCCGGATCGTGGACCGCCCCACTTGGTAGCTCTCCGACAGCTCCTTCGTGGAAGGAAGCTTATCGCCCGGCTTGAGCGAACCGCTGACGATCTGCTCCTTAATTTGCTCGGCGATGGCTTCGGAAATTTTGCGCGGCGTAATTTTTTGAATATCCACCTTCCCGTCCCCCCGTTCGTTTTAACGCGTCAGTTCCATTATACCCGCTTTTGCAAGGAGCACAATCGGGCGCAGCCTGTCCGGGAAGCACAGGAACGGTGCGCCCTCCGGCTCATGAACCGTTGTTTTGACGGGCCGTCTGCTCGTCCAGCCAATGGAGAACGTCCTGCATCACTTCATCGCGGTTGATCTCGTTCAGCATCTCATGCCGGGCTTGCGGATACAGCTTGCTCGTCACATGCCGCAAGCCCAGCTCCCGGTACATCCCTTCCAATTCGACAACCCCTTTTCCTCTACGGCCGACCGGATCAAGCTCGCCGGAAAATAAATAGACCGGCAAATCGACCGGAATCTGACGCATATTCCGCTCATCGTGAATCTCTTGCAGCCCGCCTAAGAATTCGATCCAGAAGCTCGTCGTCATCGCAAAACCGCAATCCGGGTCAGTTGCATAAACGTCAACTTCGCGTTCGTCGCGGCTGAGCCAATCGAACGGCGTCCGATTCGGTCGAAACTGGCGGTTATAGCTGCCGAGCGTAAGCCTCATCAGCAGTTCGCTGCGATACTGTTCCCCTTTGCTGGCCGCCAGTTTCCGCGCCAGCGCGCTGCCGATTCCGAGCAGCTTTTGCGGCCCGTTCGTTCCGGACAAGACGATGCCGTCCACTTTCCCGGGAAATAAGTACATATATTTCTGGGTCAAAAACGACCCCATGCTGTGGCCGAATACGTAAAAAGGAACGTCCGAATACCGTTCGCGAATCAGGTCCGTCAGTTGCCCCATCGCTTCCGCCATGCGTTGAAAGCCGTTCTCGCCGATGACGCCGAGCCGCTCCGGGCTGCCGGCCGTCCGGCCGTGCCCTCTATGGTCGTTGGCGTACACCGCATAGCCCGCTCCCGTCAGCACCCCGGCGAATCGCTCGTAACGAGCGGCCGTTTCGGCCATCCCGTGCGCGATTTGTACTACGCCCTTCACCGGTACGTCCTCTTCCGGAAGCCATTCATAGACGAATATCGCTTCCCCGTCAGCGTCTGAAAATGTAAATTGTCTGTCTCTCATCGGACTCCTCCGTTCTCCCGAATATCCTACCATCTTATTATATTATAGGACGAACTCCTCCTTCGGGGAAAGATGTCTCCGTCCATGAAAAAACGCCCGATTTTCTCAGGCGCTTTACCTCAAGCGATTTCGGTCAAAACATCCGTGCAACCGCGTCCCGGCCCTTCATTCCCGGTACTACGCCTAGCGACTCGGCTCCGTAGGTGACCGACTCCAGCGGCGCTTCCAAAAGCTCCTCGATCGTCCGTACGCCCGTCGCCCGAGCGGCAATAATGCCCCGTTCCTTCAGACGTTCATTCAGCAATCCCACATCAAGCGCGCCGCACATAATGTACCCTTTGTCAGTCGTCACGGCGAGCAGCGTCGTCTTCGGCAGCTTCACCTCGATCGCCAGCGCCGTGCTCCCTTCCAGCTCCACCGGTTCCATGCGCATCATTGACCCAAGCATCCCCTTTAGCACCCGTATGTCTACACTATATGCCCCTGGGCTTTTATCCGTGCGCACTAGACTCTGGAAATCATATCTTTTGCCAATTCAATTAATTCTTTTGTTTCATTGTGATTTACTTTAGAAATATCAAATGGCTCCCCGTTTATGACCATGTTTTCTATATTACTGTTATCTAATTGCTCGATTTGAGGAGCTTCTCCAATAAAAGTACAATGAATCAGGGTACTCATAAAAAATTGGGTTCCAATAAATGTACAGTTTTCAAAACGGCAATATCTAAGATCAACTCTCTTTAGGTTGGCAGAATTGAAATTACAGTTAATAAAAACAAGATCGCTTCCCAAAAGTTTATTTAAATTTGCCTTATAAAAAGAAGTATTTTGTATTGGTTCACCGTCGTTGTTTAAGGCAGTTTTGTGCAAATTCGCATATTCGAATGAACAATCAATTAATATGGAGCTGATTCCAGATTTTATATTTGTATAATCAAGAGTTACATCTTTTAATACACTTCTTGTAATCGACGTTATAGTTGAACATGATAAATCTATATCCTGCAAGTTTTGATAAGAAAAACATTCCAAGTCCAAACCTCTAAAGTCTCGTTTTGACGATATCTCACCAAAAGGAGAATTACGAAAATTAACATTTGCATCTTGACGATTGCGCCAATCTTTTTTCCATAAAACTTTGTTTAATTGAGCGACATAATCTTCGTCCCATCTGTTTTTCAATGCTTCTATTTCTTTCTTTTTGAATGCCAAATTAACTCATTCCTTTTCCTAATCTCCCTGTCTACCGCGAATTGATTATACCATAATATAGCATTTTTCGACAGTAAGAGAGCGCAGATGCTGGTGACATCTGCGACGCGCATCATGTTTCTTACAATAAGCCTCTATCTTCATTTGTCCAACTCTTTGAAAACATGCAACAAGCTCCGAATCTTTGGTAAAATGTTTATATACCAGATTCTTCTTCGAGGTGAAACATGGCTATTGCATTAATCATTAGGAATTTCGGCGATAATAAAACGAGATTAGTTTCTGCTGTTCGTAGATGTGTAGATATAAGTCTGAACTCAATCTTAACAAAAGTTGGAACAAATACTCCAGTCTTTGTTAAAGAATTATTTGATGATAGACATGATCCTGAATTTCCTGAAAAATTGATAGTCATGATGCAAGAATTTACCGAACTCAATATCGATTATTCGATTTATGAGCTAATAGGTGATAAACCATACATCAGCGAGGGTAAGTATTACGAAATTACTTTGGATAGACTCAAAAATATGATATCCACAAGGAAGCGTACGATGAGTCAACATTGGGATTAAGGAGAAGAACATGAAAATGGACGTGTCACTAACAATAGCAGTTAAGGATAGAAAGTTAGGTAAATCTTTCAGACGTATTTATTCTGACATAGAGTTACTGACATCTTCGTTATCATCATGTGAATTAAGTCACCCCATTGGTCAACGAGTTTTAATAATAGCAACAGATACAGAAGGCCCTGAGTTTTTCAAAGATAATAGCAAACATGGTGATTTTACGTATTTTGTAGGGATAGAACCCATATCTGAAGATGTTTTATTAAAAAGAAGGCTGTTTGAGATCATGAAAGAAGTTTTTGAGAACATACCCTTTACGATTCCTGACCATGAAAAATTCAGAGAGATTTTTGCATTTTGGGAGCCAAGTTTTATTAAAGCTGATATTTGAAGGTTGTTCAGCCAATCTTCCATATTGTCAATATAAAAACTATAGCGTAATATTATGTAAGACAGATTGCATAAGACAAGAATGATTAGCTGCAATCAAGCGTATACTAAAAAAGGGAATGCAGATGCTGGTAACATCTACACTCCCGCACACAATAGCCGCTTTTAAGGGCGGTTGGCTTCAAAGGTAACTGTGTCAGCGAAATAGACCGCATCCCTCGTTACAAGGGCGGTCTATTTCTTTTTAAGGTAAGTAAGCAGCGCCAAAATGAACATGCCGAACCACGCCTGTTGATTAACCAAAATAAGGTATTCAAAAATTGAAAAAAGGCCACTCTTTCGATAAAATCGATTCTA
>NZ_JANAVJ010000030.1 GCF_024213375.1 Paenibacillus sp. MZ04-78.2
GCCGTAAAGACTAAGTTCGACGCGGCACCATTTTCATCCTTCTGATGGTGCCGCGCCAGCGGCATGGATGTCTATTTTGATGTCTACAAAGTTGCCGTTGATTGTAGCCACGTCATCTTTGCCGCTCTTGATAAGAACCGGCTCGATAACACGGTAAGGTACCGGTTCCCGGGAAATCGTGATGCTCCGCGTTTCGGTGATTCCCGTTTTGTTGGAAATCATAAATTCGAAGATGACATCTCCGGTAAATGGAAGAGGAATGCTAGCCGTATTAATGGCTCCCGTCCCGACGCTATTCAGATAGTTTTGCTGGCCGTTGGCCGGAGTAGCAGGATAATTCCATGTATTCGTGCTGTTCCGGGCATCGAAAGTAACAGCCGGGTTGCCCTGAGCGTCTTTTTTGCGAACAGTCATTTTAATACTATCCGCATTCACGAAGTTGCCTACGAAAGATACGCTGTTTGCATTTGTCGCGTATTTATCCGGCGTTTGTGCCTTGGTGAACTTCTCCAGCGGACTTGGCAAGATATCTCCTACAAAGCCGGGAGTCGGCAAAGTAAATTTAAAGATTTCATACTGTACGGTCGTTACAACCGTACCGTTCAAGCGCAGGTTGATCTTTACCGTGTTGCGTCCTTCGTTGAGCAGAACCTTTTTATCGTCTGTCGGTGTCCATCTGCTGCTGGCCGTGTTTACATCTAACATAAAGGTGGATGTAGCCTTTGGATCACGGAAGTCGCCAGCAACCAGCTTGGTCACATGGCCATTCACCGACACTTCTACATTGGCATACTCGGATGCCGGTAGGTTCATGATTTTAGCCTGTAAGCAAGGGGTACCGCCTGTACCTGGAGTACAATAAGGCGTCTCCAATGCAGCGTTTTTGATAACCATATTGTTATAGAAGTTAACCGGAATGATATACGGCGTACTTGTGATAACTAATGGGAAGTCCAGCTTGCCGTTCGTCATACCGCTTGGTATTACAGACATCACGGCTCTTCCATCACGAATGCTGGTAACTTGCACTTTCCATTTTTGTTGAGCGCCATCAGGCCCAACATAAGTGGCAGCAATACCAGTAGCGTCTCCACCGATGTGAGCCTTAACGCTACCCGCCGGAGCTACACCGGTCGTATAAATATAGAACGTGGATGGCAATTCGCTAATTTCGTTATCGCCATTTTCATTGAGGGCCACTTCAACCGGTTGATTCGTTGCCGGGTCTGTGCCAAGATCCCTGGTTACTTTAGTTACATAAGGTGCAGCCGGATCGAAATAATTGAACGTAAACGTCTGTTGCGGGGCTTGACCTACCAAGCCGCTGCCTGTATAGAACGTCACGATAAGCGTCTGATTCCGATTCGTCGGAAAAGTCAACGGAATAGAACCCAAGTTAAATACTTTATAAGTCGAGGTCGACTCTGCCGGGATTTCGGCAAGCGGCGCCGGTGTGGTTCCCGAGAAATATACCCGTTGGGTTGCCGGGCTCCCGCCTACTACGGTGATATCTGCGTACACATACTGCGTAACCGTAGAAGAGCCCGGGGCCAGATCGACCTTCATTTTACCCGTAAGGTTAGCCGTCGTTTGATTCAATTGCGGAAACGGATCATTAATCAGTTTCTGTGGACTGGTTCCCGTATTTAGTGCGCCATCAAACAAAAACGGTTTACCGTTGTTGAAAATGAATTTTTTAGTCGTGTTGTACGTATTCGTGTTGTTGCTGGCGACAATTTTAAAAATGTTGTCCCCGGCTTGCATGTTGAAATCCGTATTACGGTTCGGAATAAACGTAAAGTCGCCATTATTGCTACGGAACGCTGTGATCGGATTGGCTTGGCCGAGCAAGTAACCTTGAATCGTCGTCGCGTTCGGCGATTTACCAGTAATCACGTACGCCGTTTGCATCGGGTCCTTCGGATACATTTGACCGTCATCGATCAGCATGTCGTTAAACTTCAGGTCCGTAATGTTCGTTGTCGGCGTAAACGTCAGGTAGGCAGGCTGGGAAGAAATCTTGGAGACGTCTCCCATCGTAAACGTAATTTTGTTCGTACCTGCGGACAGCTTGACGCTGTTGAAAGTCACTTCATACGGGCCAGTCTTCATGCCCTTGTTGGATTTGTTTTCCACCGGACTTCCGGGGCTAGTCGTCACGTTTTCAATCTCATAATAAATAGAAGAGATCTGAGCATCGTCGATATTATCGATTTCGACGGAAATATTAACCGTCTCGCTGGTGACCGGAGTCGGGCTTGCCGCTGTCGTACTGTATCCTTTGACTTTCATCAGCGAACCGCCCGCCGCCATCGCGGAGAACGGTACGATCATCGACACCAGCAGGGCAACGATGATCGCGAAGCTGATGGCACGATTGGTGAGTCGTTTCAAGAGAAGTTCCTCCTTATGAAATAGAAATGTAGGCAAATTAACGATTCAAAGCAATCCGGTTAAAACCAAGCTCCCCCGCCTGAAACCGGCAAAGATTTGACACCATTCGCCAAAAAAATAGTTGTACTTTACATATCGGCCGAATGGCATCGTTTTTTTAGAGAAATTTGCAAGAGGCGCAACAAAAAATCCCAAACCGATTAAGGTCTGGGATTTTCCAGCGATACAAAATCATCATTTTGACATCCGGGAACGGGCACTAAGCCGCATCGTTTTCACACGGATTTTATTTAAAAACCGAAGCACTGGCTTTTTCGTTTTGCTGACGATGCCGATCGCTTCCGCGCCTAGTACCAGCACAAAGAGCAGAATGGCAATCAAAAGCACGGCGCCCCATAGCGCGTCCTGCCCCGACATGAAGGAAAGCAACACGGCGGAAGAGCCGAAAAACACGGCGATACCGTATATAATAAGCACCGTTGTCCGGTGGCTGAAGCCAAGTTGAAGCAAGCAGTGATGCAAGTGGCTTTTATCTGCAACCGAGATCGGCAAGTTATTAACCCACCGGCGAATAATGGCGAAGAACGTATCGGACAACGGGACCCCTAAGATCATGACGGGTACCAGCAAGGATATGACGGTCGCCTGCTTAAATCCGAGCACGGATAGCGTAGCCAGACAAAACCCGAGGAACAGAGCTCCTGAGTCGCCCATAAAAATTTTGGCCGGATGAAAATTGTAGAACAAAAATCCGGCGATCGAGCCAAGCAGTAAGACACACAGCAGTGCAACGGTAACGTTCCCCATCATCAGGGCCAATACCAGAATCGTCGTCGTTGCAATCCCCGATACCCCGGCGGACAAACCGTCCAATCCGTCAATCAGGTTAATGGCGTTGGTCACACCTACGATCCAGAAGATCGTTAGCGGAACGGCAAGCCAGGTTAAGGAAACGGCCCCGTCGCCAAAGGGCAGGTTAACCAGATCGATCACAGCCCCGGAATAGACCACCACACTAGCAGCCAAAATTTGACCGAGCAATTTGATTTTGGGTGATAAGTCGAACCGATCGTCCAGTGCACCGATCAATACAACGATCGCCCCACCTACCAGAAGTCCGAAAACAACGTCCGTATTTAATGTATTTCTAGCAGGCGAAACAACGAAATAAGCTGCGATGAATGCAATAAAAATTGCCAACCCACCGAGTCGCGGCATGACCCGGCTATGTACTTTGCGATGATTCGGCGCATCCACGGCACCAACCCAAAAAGCAAAGCGTTTTACGAGCGGTGTCATCAGCAATGCGATCAGTAAAGCAGCAACAAAGCCGATACCATATAACAAGTTCATGTGTGTGTTCACAGCCCCTTTTTTCTATGACAAAACCCCAAACACTTCAAATTATACCTTGACGGCTTCTGAAATACCATCATGAATTTAGGCAATTTGGGCGGCTTTCAGGTTGTTTTCATAGATATTTTCAGGTTTCCGCGCATTTTCCTCTTTACGATTCACTTTCACTGCGAATTGCGGCAAAACAAGCACATTTTTATTGCATAGCGTAGCCTTATTCATTCCCTTTATGTTGACTAGCAAAATAAAAAGCGATTCGTTCCGCTGGGCGCCCGGCTTCGACTTTCAGCCGCTCAATGGTCGGCTTTTTCTCCAATTTCCATGCTTCCACGCCGTTCCACATCCGCAAGGTCTCTTCGGCCAGCACGTTCGCATCAGGCTTCTGGGTACTGCAAGCGGCTTTGATCCCGAGCCGGTTCAAAAATTGATCGATCTTCGGATCGTACGATAATCCAACCATAGGAACGAATTGACCAGCCGCATAAATCAAGGAGTGAAGACGCATTCCAACCAACACTTGGCAAGAAGCAACCTCTGCCAGCATTTCCTGCGGATGGTCAATCGGAGGCGTTATGCTCATCCGCTCTTTGTAGAGTTCCCCCATAAGTTCCATCACATACAAGGAAGCTTGTTCGTCCGATGGCAAATGAAACGGCAGGAAACGAATGTGCGCATCGGATTTCTCCAATACTAGCTTAAGCGCATCGGCAACAGCCTTTAACTCCGAGCGGTCTTCGTTCCAGAATCGAACGGAAACGCCAATAACAGCCTTCGTATTAAGCGTATTGCTTTGGGGGGAGCGTTGTTCGCGAAGCGATAACCCCATTACCGGGTCCGGCACCACTTCAACCCGGTCTGCAGGAACACCCATTCGTCCCAGCAGTGCTTTCGATTCGTCATCTCTGACCGAAATAAAAGCGCATCGATTGAAGGCAGAGCGAATCCATCCGTAGAAAAACGGTCGATGTACCGGACCGATGCCTTGCGAATAAATAAATACGGGCCTTCGAAGCCATTGAGCCATCCGGATAATGGCAATGTAGTACGGGATCGTCTTCGTCCCCGTTTCATCCTGCAGCAGACTGCCGCCTCCGCTTATAAGTCCGTCGGCTCCGCGCAGCGTCCGCCATACTTCGGCAGGGCGCATCCGGTGAGCGGCTTCAACGCCGTAGGTTCGAGCCGTCTCCTCCGGGTTTATGGACAGAACGACAGGGACGAATGTTACGCCCTGTCGTTCTCCTTGTTCTTTCAAAGCCAGCAGAATCGATTGCAGCACGGCCTCGTCGCCGCTATTATGGAATCCGTAGTAACCGGACAATACTATTCGCTTAACCGGGGTACCCAACGCTTCCAACTCCTTGCAATAAATTCCCAGACCACAATCAATACGGCTCCAATCAACAGGCCGAAAGCCAAACCGTAGACGACGCGAATCGACGAAATGACGAGCGGGGTATGAAGATGCGCGAACGTATCTACGACCGAAGCTTGACCAATTACGCCGATCAGAACAAGCAAAAGCGCTTTGCGGTACTTATAGCACAAGTACGCTCCCAGCAGGAACAAAGGATGGGAGATCAAAAACTCCTTCGTCCGCGGCCGAACACCGAGCGTATTTTCCAGGAAGGATCGGAAATAGCGCTCTAATGACGATGCCTGTCCCTCGTTGCCGGTACGCGAAATGTAGAAAACGCCTGCTGCCGCAATGACTACGGCAACAATGACCCATATAACACGAATATTCGCGTGAAGGAAGCCTTGAATTCGCGACATTTTATCCCGGGACGAAGTATCATCGCTGAACAACAGCCAGTACAGAACCGTTAGTACGATCGGAGCGGCATGCAGGATGCCAACGCCGCGGAATTGTTCTAGAACCAGAGAATATGTGATTTGGTTCAGCAAGCCTACGATAAACAAAGCACCCATTAAGGAAAGAAGGGTTGTCCGCAGAAGCAGAGCGATCGTAAACAACCATTTGTTGTCATCCCCGCGGTTTAGCTTATTCCGCGCCGACCGGATCGCAATCATGATGGCGAGAGTCGGCGCGCAGGTACCTGCGCCAAGCGCCAGCGCTTGTGAAAATAAGCTGTTGCTCAAGACAAACAGCCCCGCAGAGCCAACCAAACCGAACAAAAAGACAGCTAGCGCAAGCTCAGGCACGAAATAAGCGATCGTCAGCGCAATCAAAGCGATGGCTCCAATCGACAACAGTGCCTTGGCGACCGGCTGCCAGCCTGAATGCACCGGCACAAACGCCGTGGCCGGCCCGCTTTGATAGCCTACCTTATGAATCTGAGAAATGGCCCCGTCCGGCCCCTTCACCGTCAAATAGATCGAATCGAGCGGGTGTAATATTTTCCCTTTTTCGGTACTCTTAACCGCTTTGGCATGCAGGAAAATCATCCGGATGTTGCGGTCCTTCACCGCCAGCAAAAACCGGTCGGCATAATCTTGAATACGGCCCTTCAGCTCCTCGGGAGTAATGTTCTCCATCAGCTTCTGGGAGTCGGATTCCGTAAGCGGGTGAAGACGAACCACGTTGTAATCGATCTTCTTCGCGATGTTGTTGAAGCCGCGCGGCGGCGTCTTCTGGTATAAGGCTTCGGTCGAAGCCAAACCAATTTGGTGCTTTTTCATAAGCCCAGCCATCAAGTCGAGATTGTGCAAATCTTTATCACTTACGAAACCGGGCACGGTTTCGCCATCGATAATCATTCGCTTAACCCCAAGATTGTGCAGTCTTCCCAGCAGCTCATCTATGCGGGCCTCATTGAAGGCTCGGCGGTTGGATAGCCGGATAACAATCGTATACCCTTTTTCCTTAAGCAGCTGCAAGGTGATCGGGTCCGGGTCCATCGTTTTCAAAAGCGCATCTTCCATCGCCATCTCAATGATCATGCCCGGCTGATTTTTGTAGCTCCACGCTCTTGTTTTGACATTCAACTCGGCAAACGCTTTTTGAATTATCGGCTGAAGTTGCTGCTCGGATTCTTTTTCAGCAAACAAAAGATACGTAAAGTTTTCATTAGGCGAAATGGGCGTCTGGGTCAAAGCGGACGCTTCATACGATTTAAACAGCTCGATACGACGGCCCAGCTTCAGCTCGTTAAGAGTCGCTTCATAGACAGCCATGGACTGAATGCCATGCTGCTTCATCTCGTCCAACTGCCCCAGTACGAATTGGCGGGGGTCCGTTTGCAAATCGGATATTTCCAGCAAATTGCGGTAATCGAAGACGAACTCGACCTTTCGTCCCGTTTTCTGCTCCGTCTCATTCCGCTCAAACGCTACGGGGATGGAAGCCAGCATCCCAAGGATAACCAGCCACCACAACCATTTAAGCGATCGTTGGTTCCATTTCATGTACGTTCCCTTCAACACGGCCCACTCCCAAAGTTAGTTGTGATTGTCCACGCGGGACATAATAGTCTGCACCAGTTGTTCGATCGCTTCGGAAGCGGCCTGCGCGGAGATGCCTCGAACGGCAAAGTATACTTTGATCTTCGGCTCCGTGCCTGATGGGCGGAGGCAAAACCAAGAATCGTCTTCAAGCGTATATTTAAGGACGTTTTCCGACGGAAGTCCGTACAATCCTTGAGAGAAGTCCTCAACCTTAACGACCCGCAATCCGTTAAGCTTTTCCGGCGGGGCGCTGCGCCAATCGCTCATGATGCTTTGAATCTTCTCGACGCCATCCTTACCTTTGAGCGTGCGCGATTCGAGCTTTTCCAGAAAGTAGCCGTGACGCGCATACAGCTCCTGCAGGACATCGTACAAGGTTTTGCCTTGGCTTTTGTAATAAGCTGCGGCTTCGCAAATCAGCATCGATGCGATCACCGCATCCTTGTCGCGCGCATAGTTGCCGGCGAGATATCCGTAGCTTTCTTCGTAGCCGAACAAAAACTCGGCTTCGCCGGTCCGCTCGAACTGTGTCATTTTTTCGCCGATATATTTGAAGCCCGTCAGCGTGTTCAATACTTTAGCCCCATAATGCTTGGCAATGACCGCACCCATCTCGCTAGTGACGATTGTTTTGATCACGACTCCGTTGGCCGGAAGCTCGCCGCGCTCTTTGCGGCTGCTGAGCAGATAATCGACCATAATCGCGCCAGACTGATTGCCCGTCAGCACGAAATATTCGCCGTTGGCATCTTTTACGACCGCACCCATCCGGTCGCAATCCGGGTCTGTTCCGATAATGATGTCGGCGTTCGTTTTCTTGGCTTCGTTAATCGCCAAAGCGAATGCTTCCCGTTCCTCCGGGTTCGGCGACTTGACTGTGGAGAAGTTGGCGTCCGGCTGCTCCTGCTCGGCAACCACCTGCACCTGATCGAAGCCGATGCCGGCTAATGCTGCGCGAACGGATAAATTGCCCGCTCCATGCAGCGGTGTGAACACGATGCGGAAGTTATCGCTCGTCCGCTTCACCAGCTCCGGGTTGCGGCTGATGGCCGTGACCGCGCGAATGTATTCGGCATCCACCGCCTCGCCGATCCATTGCAGCAATCCGGCGCTTTCGGCCTTTGCACGCGACTTTCTTTTTACGTCGGCAAACGACTGCACTTTGCGGATCTCAGCGATGACTTGCTCGGCTTGCTCCGGAACAAGCTGTCCGCCATCGTTTCCGTATACTTTGTATCCATTATATTCGGGCGGATTGTGGCTCGCCGTGATAACAATGCCGGCGTCGGCCTTCAAATACCGGACGGCAAACGAGAGCTCCGGCGTCGGACGAAGCGATTCGAACACATGCGTTTTAATTCCGTTGCCTGCCAGCACCTTAGCGGCTTCAAGCGCAAATTCGGGCGACTGGTTCCGGGAATCATAGGCAATGACCGCGGAAAGCGATGTTTTGCCGGAAGCAAGCATGAACTGCGCGAGCCCTTGGGTGGCACGGGCTACGGTATAAGCATTGATCCGGTTCGTGCCGGCCCCAATGACGCCGCGCAGGCCCCCGGTTCCAAATTCCAGATCGCGGTAAAATCGATCCTCGATTTCATTGGGGTCCCCTGCAATTTGTCGAAGCTCTTCTTTGGTGCCCTCGTCAATTGCCGGATCCTTCAACCAAAGCTCATATTGCTCCTGTACATGCTTCCCCGTATTCATCATCCCATCTCCTCTACCCGGATTTTTATATATTTATGTCAATTATGATCGGTGTTCTCCTGAATCGCGAACATGATTTCGCCTTCCGCGACGACTTTATCTTCGACTTTGGCCGTTGCCTGCCCTTTGCCGATGATACCTTTCGATCGCGTAATCATGACCTCTAGCCTTAACGTATCTCCCGGCTTCACTTGGCCGCGGAACCGAAAATTGTCGACTCCTACAAGCAACCCGATTTTCCCACGGTTTGCTTCCAGTTGCAATAGGGCTACAGCACCGACCTGCGCAAGAGCTTCGACAATTAACACTCCCGGCATAACAGGAAACCCTGGAAAATGTCCCTGGAAAAATGGTTCGTTGATCGTTACGTTTTTAATACCTACGGCTTTCACGCCCGTTTCAACTTCTACGATGCGGTCTACCAACAAAAACGGGTAACGGTGCGGAATAATCTTTTGAATTTGAGCGGCATCTAACAAGGCAGATGCTCCTTTCCTGGTGTGAGTATAAAAACGCGCGGTTCAACTTACAATACAAATGTCCCTTCATGAGCTGCAGCAGTGAAGGTTGATATAAGGGGGCTTATGTTCGGGATTTGCCGATAAGGTGAATCCGGGCATGAGCTCTTTTTATTTCGAAAAGGGGTCCCTTATGAATGTAGGCCACGTTTGTTCAGCAGCTTGAACTGAAGAATATAAATAATAGAGGTGACAAACGATACGGCGATAACAAACCATAAATACGCATGAGCGTACGGGAGTTCGAAAACAATCAACAGAATGGCAACATAATACAAGACGGTCGTCAATTTACCCATCGCATTCGCCGGAACGGTCTTTTTGCCCCGTAAGTGAAAAATAGCTGATCCTACGATCATGCCCACATCCCGTAAAAACATGGCTCCTGCAGCCTGCCATGAAATCATCTGGGAGAAAACCAGCGACAAGATGACGGTGATCATCATCAGCTTGTCCGCGAGCGGGTCTAACATGCTGCCGAGCTCGGTGACCATATTTCGTTTCCGTGCGATGTAGCCGTCCAGTACGTCGGTAAGCCCTGCAATAAGCAGGACGAAAAAGGCGCTTTTAGTATATCCTGCTCCAAATACCACGAGGTAGACGGGAATCAGAACAAAGCGGCATGCGGTCAGTACATTGGGCAAGTTCCACACGAAATAGCGTCCCCCTCTGAGCCGCTTAAGTTATCGTCGCAGCTCGATTCTCTCTCTATAACGCTTCCCATCCATACATTATACCTTTACGGGGAAAAAAATAAAACTCCCTTACCCGGGAGTTTATCACTACGTATCGGCAAAGATCAAATCGTACGCATGGCGCCACGTATTTAAATTGAAAACCTCTTGGAAATCTTGTTTTCCTATATAAACGTACCCGATCGCAAGCCCTACTAAAAGCGCCACTATGCAAGTGAACGGAATCCACGTCCACAACGTAAAAACCGCTTTTTTCCATCTTTTCGATTCTGCGGGCGCCTTCTTTCGGTTATCGCTCAAGTTCCCTACCTCGCTTTGCGTAATGCCGTTAGCCACGCAAGTTGTTGGCCAAGTTCATCATTTGATCGGACGATGCGACTGCGCGGGAGTTCAATTGAAACGCCCTCTGAACCATGATGAGTTCGGTCATTTCGTCTGCAAGACTGACGTTCGACTGTTCCAAAAAGCCCTGATGCACCGTAATCGGGTCTACGTTGTTGTTCCCCGCTGTTACGGGCTCCAAAATATCGTCCCGCTGCTGTGCCGTAATATCGGAAGGCAATCCGAACACATTATCGCCTAGCTGCTGCAGGAGCTGAGGGCGAACCACGCGCACCATTTTGATTTGCCCGACCGTAACCGCCTCCTCATTAGGGTCCGCTTCATCATAGGCGAGAATCGTCCCATCCGCCTGAACTTGTACCTGATGATTGTTCGGTACGCGAAGCGGGGTGTTATCGGCACTCATGACGTAATGACCGTCTTTCGTAGTCAAAATTAAGCCGTTAGGGTTCTGAGGATCGCCCGAAGGCGACAGCTGGAATGAACCGTCTCGCGTCCAGCGGGTCTCTCTAACCGGATTACCCGCTGCATCCAGAGAAGGGGTTGTTATTTCGAACAGGCCGGCTCCTTCAATTGCCACGTCAAGCGGGTTGTTCGTTGGCTGCAGTGAGCCTTGAGTCATATTCAATTGGGGTGCAACAAGCTTGGCGCCCCACCCTTGATTGTAGCCGAGCGGCGTGAGCCGGCCTTCCTTTTGAAAACCGCGGGGCTGCTGCTTCACATTGGTCAACACGTCTTGAAACGAGGCTTCCCGGCGCTTATAGCCCGTATTGTTGACGTTGGCCATATTATTCGCTAGCAGATCGAGCTTTTGCTGAAGCGCATGCATCGAAACGGATGAATTGATCATCGAATGATTCACGTAAACTCCTCCTGTAAGGGTGAATCTCAGCTGGACGAGCTATAACGGGGGATTAGACGCGCCCGATTTCGTTGGCTGCTTTCTCCATGCTTTTATCGTAGTACTGAATCATCTTCTGGTTGGCTTCATAAGCCCGTGCAGCCGACATCATATCGACCATGGACTGGCCGGGATCGACATTGGAGCGTTCGATATAACCTTGCCTCACCTCAATCTGGTCTTGAGCGTCAATCGGCCGGAACGCGCCTTGGTCCTGTGTATTTAAGCGGTATAGTCCGTTGCCCTCGCGAACCAACTGGTTGGGATCCTCCACCCGGGTAATGAGCAGATTCGAAGCTTGTCCGTTCCCATTTAATATCGGCTGACCGTCCGCATTTGTGAACTGTCCTGTCTGGGTCATACGGAAATTTGTGACGGGTGCCCCCCCCTCCATCAGCACGATAGGTTGTCCATCGCGACCTAGCACCGAATGGCCTTCGGAATCGATCAACCGTCCGTTCGCATCCAGCGAAAAATTGCCGTTCAAGGAATAGCGCTGTTCGCCGGCTGCGTTCAGGATCGTAAAGAAAGCTTGGGGCTGAATCACCCGCTGTCCGTTCTGATCCACGTACTTGCCTGAACTGTCAAAGCGGGCGCCCGGCACCTGAATATTCGAAATTAAGGCGAAGTTAAAAGGGTTCTTCGTTTCCTGAATATCGCCTTGCACATGCAGAAAAACGTTCTCCTCCGCCATAACCCCCGTATTAATCCGGCCGACAGGCACCGAGCCCGGTTCGTCCTTGCCGCTGCGTACACGGGAAATCAGAACTTCCGGGAACGACCGGTTAATTCCGTTGCCGCTTTTAAAGCCGGGGGTGTTGAGGTTGGCAATATTATTGGTAACGATGTCGTGCTTGCGCTGCTGTGCGATCATGCCGGAAGCGGCGGTATACAGGCCTCTTAACATCGAATGGTTACCCTCCTAAAATTTGCGCTTGGTTACTTTATCCAGGTTGTCCAACATAATACCGGTTCCTTTCACAACGCAGTGCATCGGATCTTCTGCAATCAGGATGGGCACCTTAAGCTCGTCCGCCAGCAATTGATCGATGCCGTGCAGCATCGCACCGCCACCGGTCAAAATAACGCCGCGGTCGATAATATCGGCCGACAGCTCCGGAGGCGTGCGCTCCAACACACTCTTGGCCGCTGTCACGATGGACGATACCGACTCCCACAGCGCTTCTTGAATTTCCTGCGAATTGATGGTCACCGTTAACGGCAGTCCGCTCACCATATCTCTGCCGCGGATATCCATCGTCTCGCGTTTTCCGTCCGGATGCACCGTCCCGATGCGGACTTTAATATCCTCACTCGTTCGTTCGCCGATCAAGAGCTTATACTTGCTTTTAATATATTTCATAATGGCAGAGTCGAACTTGTCCCCTGCGATTTTAATAGAAGAGGAGGTCACGATGTCACCCATGGACAATACGGCCACATCTGTCGTACCTCCGCCGATATCTACGACCATGTTGCCGCTCGGTTGGAAAATATCCATTCCAGCGCCGATGGCCGCAGCCTTAGGCTCTTCTTCCAAAAACACTTCGCGCGCCCCGCTCCGTTCGGCCGCTTCCCGAATG
This sequence comes from Paenibacillus sp. MZ04-78.2, assembly GCF_024213375.1. Lineage (GTDB taxonomy): Bacteria > Bacillota > Bacilli > Paenibacillales > NBRC-103111 > Paenibacillus_G. The sequence continues at coordinate 12,899 of NZ_JANAVJ010000030.1, forward strand.
GCCTTCTGCTCTACCGACGTGATGTTCGTCGGAGCACAGATTAAAATACGGGGATGACTGTACCAGTTCTTCCCGCCGACTTTATTGATAAAATACTTCAGCATCATTTCCGTTATTTCAAAGTCGGCTATAACACCGTCCCTCAGCGGACGGATCGCCACAATATTACCGGGCGTCCGGCCAACCATGCGGCGAGCTTCTTCGCCCACGGCCAGCACTCGCTTTATGTCGCTTTCGATGGCGACGACGGACGGCTCATCCAGAACTACGCCCCGACCTTTCACATGAATGAGGACGTTCGCAGTCCCGAGATCTATACCGATATCCTTGCTTAACATTCCTATTGATCCTCCCTAACCAACCGTCCATTCTTATTGTAAAAGAAGCGGCACTTCTATTATATACGTTACTTAGGTAAATTCGCCATGTATTTCAAAATTCCTCTTTTTCTTCAACGATTTTTCGACAAATATCGCTTCGTTTCCGGCCGGTTCGGGAGAAGGGGCGTACCGTCAGCGGCGCGGAGGCCCGTTTGCTTCCAAGGGCAATAGGCCTACCTCCGCGTTGGGAAATACAGCTCACGGTACGGCTGGGAACGCGCCGGCAACGGGGCCGGTCTTACTTAACGGTAACGAGCTTCTCTTGCGCCTTCGGGATGCGGGTTTTCCGGTATTTAATCTTGGTGGCTTCTCCCCCGCGCAGGTGACGGATTGACTTATGATATTCCAAAATATGCTTCACCTGATTGGCAAGCTCCGGATTAATCTCCGGCAGACGTTCCGTCAAGTCCTTGTGCACCGTGCTTTTGGAAACGCCGAATTCCTTGGCTATAGTGCGAACCGTATGCTTGGTCTCCACCAGGCAGCGGCCTATCTTAATGGTTCGCTCTTTGATGTAATCGTGCACTCCCCTCGCCTCCCTACTCGAGTTAGTTTGGTACATTATATGAGGGGCCCACGCTTATATTCTTTGTTTCGGAAGGCTGACAAGCCCGCGGCGAACAATTATTTCAAGGACATGCGTTCCGCGAAAACAAAAAGGCAGAGGAAATGTTCCCCTGCCTGCCGCTCTGCCGATATTAATGATCTCCGAGGTATTGGTCCGGATTAACCGCCGGACCGCCTTGGCCTTGACGCAATTCGAAATGCAAATGGGTGCCTTGATCTTTTTCCAGCTCGTTGCGTCCCGCCTTGGCGATAACGTCCCCCTTCTTCACTTCGGCGTCTTTGGCGACCTTGACTTCGGCCAAGCTTTGATAGACCGAGACAAGCCCGTTGCTGTGCGTAATTTCCACCAAGTTGCCGACGACCGGATCTTTGTGTACCGCCGTGACCTTACCGCCCATAACGGCCAATACGTCAAATACTTGATTGTCGTGTCTTGCGAAGTCCATACCCATATGCGGGGTGAAGGTATCGCCGTATTCAACCATCGCGGCTTGCCGTACTTCGTTCGACGCTTTGTTATCGAAGAAAGGAAGCACGATATCCAGTTCGCTGCGTTCTTTGACCGGCCATTGCATCGTTTCCTGTTTCGCGTTGGTAGCTACCACATCGGTACCCGAGACGTTTCCTGTGACCGTACCGGATTTCGCAGCATCAAGACTGACGTTTTTGTCAGGCTTCGTGATGCTCGACCCTTGGTACCACCACATTAACGTTAAGATGATTGCCGCTGCTGCCATGTACGTTGCCGGAAATACCCACTTCTTGGCGAGCAATCTTTTCCAGGTTGACGATGTGCCGCTTTGGGCTCCTTCGGTAGATTTAGGAGCTTCTTCTCGGACCAAATCTCTTTTTTGTTCACTCATTTGTATATCACCTCGCTAACCATTCTTGCCAGGTTCGCGAGATTTATACGCGGGAAAACCTATTTTGTTGGAAAGTTTTTCCCACCAATAGATTGGAAGCCCGGTCGATGGCTATGCCGGCATAATAGTATTTGACGATATCCTCCGCTTTGCGTCCTTCCATCGCCATCCCGTTGGCGCCCCATTGGCTCATCCCTACGCCATGCCCGTAGCCAAATGTCGTAAACCTCCACTCTCCGCCGCTCCATGACCATTGAAACTGGCTGGAATTCAGTCCGAGCTTCTCTCGAACCTCTCTTCCGGTCAATAGCTTTCCGCCTATAGACAGCTTCTTGATACGGTTTCCTTGGCTCTTCTCGATCACCTTAATGCCGAGAGGGCTTCCGGCCGATACCGGCACGGCGCCGGGCAAACCTAGCTTGCGCTGCAGCTCCTTGGACGTAAAAGCTACCGTCTCTTTATAGCGAGGCGACAGCTTAGCATCCCAAGGACTCGGTACGCTTCGCAAATACGGAACGGTGAAATTCCAGTAGTCTTCCGAATTTTCCGTATACCCGTTGCTGGTAGAAAAAAAGCTCGCTTCAATCGGCTTACCTTGATAGGTTAGCACGAGATCCCTCGTTTCCTCTACCGCCCGTTTCAGCTTGTCTATGCGGGAAAGGAACGCCTCATCGCCCCAACGCTGCCTTAGCTCTTCGTCGGTGACGTAAGCCTGATGGCTGGTCGTATCCGTTACGAGCGCATGGACATCCGGGACATTGCTCTGGTCACCGTCGAGCAGTCTTCGGACGATATAGGTGCGTGCGGCCATCGCTTGGGCTTTGAGCGCTTCCGGCTCGAATTCGATGGGCATCTCCGCCGCAACGACTCCCCGCACATACTGCTCAAGGGCCATTTTCTCCGTTCTCTTCTCCTTTGCCCGGTAAACGGGAATAAGCAGTTCGTCCTGCTGCCGCGCTGCGGACGGCTGCTCTGCAGCGGGCGGCGCAGGTTCCGGCTCCTTTCCGGGCCCCGTGCGTACGAGCAGGCCGGGTACCAGCACGACGATAGCTGTGAAGCTAGCCAGCCAAACGGCCAACCAGCGAATCCAAGATTGTTGCGTCCGGGTCAGCTTGTACTTCATCAACGGGTTCCTCCATCATTTTGTCGGCTCTCAAAAATCAGGCACTGCGGCTGCAGGTAACACCATCTTATGAACCGAAAAGATAGAATAGAACCTCAAAAAGAAAGAGAACCGGCCCTTTCCGAATGAAAGAGTCGGTTCCCGTTCCAAGAGAATAGAAGCCATAAACGTTAAGCGAGGCTTGGCTGCACGGAAAACAGCGGGAGCGTTTGTTCCTCTTCTTCCGTATCGATGATCTCGACAGGAATCCGGCGGATGTTTGCCCCCAGTGCACTGAGCTTCTCGGCAATATTCACATAGCCCCGGTCAATGTGATGAAGGCCGGTAATCTCCGTATCGCCATCGCACGCAAGCGCGGCCAAAACAAGCGCCGCTCCAGCACGCAGGTCAGTCGCGCACACCTTGGCCCCTTGGAGCTTGCTGCCGCCGCTGACGACCGCCGTACGACCTTCCACCTTAATCTGCGCGTTCATGTTCAACATTTGCTCCACATGCATAAAACGGTTCTCAAACACCGTTTCGGTAACCAGGCTGGTCCCATCTGCCAGCAGCAGCAGCGCCATCATCTGCGACTGCATGTCGGTAGGGAAACCGGGGTAAGGCAACGTTTTAAGATCCACCGCACGGAGAGGACGATCCGTATACACCCGGAGGCCGTTCTCATCTTCTTGAATTTGCACGCCCATCTCCTGCATCTTGGAGATGACCGGACGCAAATGGTCGCCGATCGCTCCTTCGATGTACAAGTCGCTGTTCGTGATGGCGGCGGCAATCATATATGTACCCGCTTCAATGCGGTCGGGAATGACCGTATGTACTGCACCGGTGAGCTTCGATACGCCGTCGATGCGGATCATGCCCGTACCCGCTCCGCGGATTTTGGCGCCCATCGCGTTAAGATAGTTCGCCAGATCGACGATCTCCGGCTCCTTGGCGGCGTTCTCAATTAAGGTTGTGCCTTCGGCAAGCGCCGCGGCCATCATAATGTTCTCCGTCGCTCCCACACTGGCGACATCGAGGTACACCTTGGCGCCCTTTAATCGTCCGCTCACCCTCGCTTCGATATACCCTTGGCCGAGCTCGATCTCTGCACCCATCGCTTCGAAGCCTTTCAGATGCTGGTCGATCGGACGCGTACCGATAGCGCACCCTCCAGGCAGCGATATGCGCGCTTTGCCGACACGGGCTAACAGCGGACCCATAACCAGAAACGACGCCCGCATTTTTCTTACCAGATCATAGGAGGCCTCGCACGTAACGATTTTGGATGCATCGATGCGGACCGTTTCATGTTTATATTCAATCTTGATTCCCAGACTTTCAAGCACCTTGTTAATGACAAGGACGTCGTCCAGGGGAGGCGCGTCGTGAATGACGCTGACTCCGTCGGTTCCTAAGATCGAGGCTGCGATGATCGGCAGGACAGCGTTTTTCGCGCCATGTATTTTTACCCTGCCGGATAGCTTTTTGCCGCCGCGGACGATTATTTTGTTCATCATGATCCCCTTCCGCGTAATTTCTGCTTGCGGTTTCATAGTCTTTAGCCGGTCACGATACCATTCGTAGCCCGAGCGGATTTTTTAACGGTTGTACTAACCATTGTTGACAACATTCTCCTCGGTTATTCGAAAAAACGTTTTTTCAGAACATTCCGGAGAACCAAGTCGACCACTCCAAATAGTCGATCACGAAGCGGGCGATTTGATACCCCAGCGCGATCGAGAGCAGGATTTGCAGCATTTTGGCCTGGGCGCTTTTGGGGCGTCTCAGCATCATCTCCAGCTTCAGCTCCTGCAGCGCCCACCAAGAGATACCGATGAATACCAAGACGACCACAATGTTGATCATCCCCTTGAGTCCCATCGACGCGCTCATTTGATCCAAATAATCCATAGAAAAACATTCCCCGCTTTCACGGAAGTGTCCCGCCGATCCGGAAAAAGCCGTATTAGCCGCTTCCGGGATCGGTTATTTCAGAATCCCCATCAGCAGTTGGACGAATTCGGCCCGGGTCGCCTGCTGCTCAGGCCGGAACGAGCCGTCCGCATAGCCGCCGACCAATCCTTCGGCTTTCATCTGCTTGAGCAAACCGGTGCCCCAATACTCTTCATCCACGTCGGTGAACGGAAGGGCGCCACTTCGTTTGCCCGTCATGCTCATGCTGCGTGCCAGCATCGCCGTCATCTCCATGCGAGTGACCGGCTGGTCCGGCGCAAACGTCCGATCTGGATAACCTTCGATAATACCCGCCTGCGTCGCCCGGGCCACATGATCGTAGGACCAATGCGTCTCCGGCAAATCGGAGAAGCTGACCGCTTTTTGCTTCGACAGCCGAAACGCCCGCGAGATAACCGCCGTCGCTTCGGCGCGAGTAATCGGGCGGTTGGGCTGGAACGTATAGTTGTCGTATCCGTCGATGATCTGTTTGCCGGTTAAATTCAAGATCGCATTCTGCGCCCAATGCCCTCGAATATCGGTATAGCCGCCGGCCAGCGGCTTGGCGTTAACGAGCAGTTGATACATGCGGTTATTGAACGGACGGTTTGCAGTCAGCTTCAGATAGTACGTCCCCGGCTTGAAGCGGCCGGACAACTCCTGGGAATCAGCTGAGCCGCTGTTCATCGAGGTCGCCATCGAATTCATCGACCCGTCGTATAAATGCATGTACATGCTCACGTCGGAAGGGATGTCGCTAAGTCCGACCCGAACGAAGCTTTCCTCTTCTACCTTGAACTGGAACCAGTCCACGTCGTCCGACTTATCGAGCAGGCCGTTATACGGAGTATCCATCGAGATAACCGTCGCCTGATAAGAGCGGTTGTTCGGTTCGTTCGGATCGATCAGCTTCGCGTCGTACTCGATCGCGAGCGTATATTCGCCAACAACCGGGTTCGAATAATCCTTCACGTTGGTCACCCGAATGTAGTAGGTGCCGGGAAACACTTCGGGCAAGGTGTACGACTCCGTTGCGCCGTCGTCTCCTTCGTCGATCGTCACCGACTTCTCTCCTTGCTTTTGAACGAGAAGCACCGGGTCAATTCGCGCCGTATCGGTCGTCACATGAATACGCAACGAACCGGTTTGCTGAACCGGGAATTCGTACCAGTCCACATCGTTGTATTGGTGAAACGTCCCCTTGACCTTCACGCTCCGGGAAGGCAGCACGAACGCTTTGAACTGGCGGTCGTTGTCTTCGTACAGATCGCGGTAAATGTCAAAGGAAGTCGTCAGCCCGTAAGGCGTTTCCACTTTACGGTTGCGGTCGCTAAGCTGCAGTTGAAAATAGCTGCGCCCTTTCGTTACCTTGAACGGAACCGTCTGACCCCCTTGCACGGTTTTGGTCGTCAGCGCGCCGGAAGCGTCCGTATGCTGCACGTTCACTGACAAGCTGCTGTCGAGCTCCAGCGTAACATTTACGGTTCCGTCGTAGGAAGCATCCGTGGCAAACCAGTCGTTGTCCGTACCGTCCGAGAAGGATGCGGTAATTTTTTTACTGACGGAGATCGCTTTGGCCTGATCCTTACGGTTGTTCGGCTCGTACATGTCAGTCAAATAAGGCTCATTGAGCAATCGGTCTACCCGAAGCAAGCCGTAGCCGGTTCGCGGATTCCAACCTTTTCCGGATAAATCCTCTGCGGTTTGGCGGATCCATTGACGAATCTGATACGCTTTCATCTGCGGATTCCGCCCCCACAGTAACGCGGCCGCTGCCGCGACTTGCGGCGCTGCCATTGACGTCCCGCCGTTCGCTTTATACGAACCGCCTGCCGCTGTCGTGAACACATCCCAAGGCGCGACGACGTCGACCTCCGGCCCCGTGTTGGACATTTCATTCACCGTACCGTTGGCATTCACCCCGCCAACCGCGAGGACGGTAGGATACGCCGCCGGATATTTGACGCGGTTGCCTTCGTTGCCCGTAGCGGCTACCAGCAGCACGTCTCTTTCCTCCGCGTACCGTACGATATCGTTCATGTAAGCGGAGTATTTATTGAGGCCGAGCGAGAGAACAACAATCTTGGCGCCATGATCGACGGCATAACGAATCCCTTCGCCGAGCTTCTGCTCGCCGCCGGTCCCGTCCGCTTCAAGCGCTTTGATCGGCATGATCCGGGCATTCCACAGCATGCCGGCAACGCCCCGGTCGTTATTTCCCACAGCGCCTATGACACCCGCTACGTTGGTGCCGTGGCCGTTGTTGTCCTCCGGCGGCTGTTTCGGATGAATCAGGTTGACGCCCGGCACCAAATTAGGCTTCAGATCGGGGTGCGCCAAATCCACTCCGGTATCGACGACCGCGATAATCATGCCGCTGTTGCTCTGCGCCACATTCCAGGCTTCATTCATATGAATTTGCTTTAGGTAAGTTTGCTTGGCATAGAACGGATCGTCCGCCTCCAAGGCATAAACCGTACCGTTGCTGATGAGGAGAATCGTGAGGCCTAAGAATGATGAGTATATGGTATGTTTAAGATTTAAGCCGTTCATCGCATTCAGAATCCTTTATCATGATTTTCTTCAGCCTAACCCCATTATCTCATTCTAAGCTTTAAGCCGACGCCCTGCAACTGGAATTGAAAACCTGAACGAAAAGTTTCACCATTCGGACACATACGCCGAAAAAACCCGCCTTTCCGGTCAAGGAAAAGCGGGTTTTCGCATGGACGAGCGCGACCATATGTCCACCCGGACTAGCTGAACATGAACAAATCCTGCGTAAGCGAGAAGATGCGCTCCAAGTAGCCGATCACCCAGTGCGGGAACAATCCGAGCACTACGCTCGCCGCTACGCACAGCCACATCGTTACGCCAAGCGGAACGCTCGTGCGGATCGGCTGCGCTCCTCCGTCTTCGCTGCGCATGAACATTTGGCGGATCAAGCCGAAGTAGAAGTAGTACGAAACGACGCTCGTTCCGATCATGACCGCCGCAAGCCAGTAATGCTGCGTTTGCAGCGTGCCGAGCAAAATGTACAGCTTCCCGAAGAAGCCTCCCGACACCGGCAGCCCCGCCAAGGACAGCACTAGCAGCACGGTGGCAACAGCCGTTCCCGGCGCACGGTAATACAACCCGGCCAACCCTTTGATCTCATCGTCGCCTGTCGAGCGTTCGACGATCATCAGCACCGCGAAAATCCCGATGTTCATGAACAGATAGGCGATCAGGTAAAAAGCGAACTCGGCGAAATTCGAGTAATGCATCATCGAGAACTGAATCGCGATCGGCACCATCAAATAGCCGGAGTTGGCGATACCCGAATAGGCGAGCAGACGCTTCATGTTCGTTTGCCGCAGAGCAATGAAGTTACCGACGATCATCGCAGCCGCCGCCACGACCATCAGCGATAGCAAGACATCATCGTGGAACGGAAGATTCATCACATCCCCGATCGCATAGACGTTGTACATGAACCGGAACAGAATCGCAAATGCCGCCGCCTTCGACACGACCGCAAGAAAAGCGGTAACCGGCGTTGGGGCTCCTTGATATACGTCCGGCGCCCACATATGGAACGGCGCCGCCGCCACTTTGAAGCCGAAGCCCGCAAGCAGCAGGAAAAAGCTTAAATACACGAGCGGGAGCATTCCATGGGAAGCCTGCCCGAGTCCCGCGTTAATCTCCCTGATCACCGTCGAGCCCGTCATGCCATACAAGAAGGACATTCCGTACAGAATGACGGCTGACGATACACCGCCCAGCACAAGGTATTTGAAAGCCCCCTCGTTCGAGCGCTTGTCTTTTTTACGCATGGCTACCAAAATATACGAAGTGATACTGAGCAGTTCCAAGCCGACGAAGATGGTGATCAGATCGCCGGACGAAGCCATAATCATGCCGCCGAGCGTTGCCGGTAGAAGCAAATAATAAAATTCGCCGACATGCGGAATTTCATCTTCTTTCACCGAGCCGATGCTCATTAGCGTAATCAGCCCGGCTCCCGCCAGCAGCACCAGCTTCAGGATGGCCGCAAAATCGTCGACCCGGTAGCTGAAGTTCAGCAGCTGCTTCGGTTCTGCAGGATTGAGCTGCCCTGCTGCAAATACAGCGGCAATAATAATACCTGCCAGCGATAGCCAGCCCAGCCAGTTCCGGTTCATTTGACGCGGCAGCAGCAGATCGAGCAGCGACAACACCACAGCGGCGGCGACAAGTGTCAGCTCCGGAGCCAGCACACCCAGATCACTTAGCTCAAGACGTATCGGTTCCACCGGTCTAACCCCCTATCTTCCCAGAAACGCTGTGAATGAATTGATCGAAGCTGCTGACGGTTTGATGCAGCGGATTGCTCAGCACGCCCGGGTAAATCCCGAGCACTACGATGAAAGCGACAAGGGCAATCATCGGAATCGCTTCGATCAGCCGTGCGTCCCGCATCTTCGGCAGCTCCGTCTTCTGTGGTCCGTACGTGATACCGAGCACCCCGCGAAGCACGTAGACCGCAGCCAGAATGATCCCAAGCGCCCCGACGGCCGTAATGATCTTATACTTCTCGAACAAGCCCAGGAAGGCCAGGAACTCGCCGATGAAGCCGGACAACCCGGGCAGACCGAGCGAGGCCATCCCGGCTACGAGCAGAATGCCGGAAATGAACGGCACCGACTTGGCCAAGCCGCCAAGCTGGTCGAGCTCCGTTGTCTGCGTACGCTCATAGATGCTCCCAACAAGGAGGAACAATAGCGCCGAGATGAGACCGTGAGAGACGAGCTGGAATACGGCTCCTTCCAGACCGGTCGGGTTAAACGCGGCAATGCCGACCAGCACGATGCCCATATGGCTAATACTGGAGTAAGCCAGCACCAGCTTGAACTCCTTTTGCACAAAAGCCAGAATCGCACCGTACACGATGTTGATCACTCCGAGAATCGCCAGTACGGCAGCCCACTGCACCGCCTGCTGCGGGAACAGCAAAATCCCGAAGCGGATCAGACCATAAGCGCCCATTTTCAGCAAAATGCCGGAGTGAATCATAACGATTGACGGCGGCGCTTCCGTATGTACTTTCAGCATCCACGTATGGAACGGGAAGATCGGCAGCTTGATGCCGAAGGCCACGAGCATCATCAGGAACAGCACCCATTTCATCGTTTCGCTTAAATAGAACGGGTTGCCCTCCGGATCGCCTTGATTCACATACGAATCCGCGCTCTGGAACAGATGCTCCATAATCACATTGATGTCCCCTGAATAATAAATCGAAATGCCGTTATTCCCCATCGTTTGGCCGAAGCCCGCCGTACTGACGAGGATGAGAAAAGCGATCAGCATAATCGCCGAACCGATTCCGTTATAGATCAAGAACTTGTTCGCCGCACGCTCCCGGTCCATATACCCCCAAATGCCGATCAGGAAGAACATCGGGATCAGCGTCACCTCGAAGAAGACGAAGAACAAGAACAGATCCTGCGCCATAAAGACGCCGAACATGCCGGTTTCAAGCAGCAGGAACAAAATAAAATACGATTTCCAGCGCTTCTTGATGTACACCGACGCCAGCGCAGCCATCGTTGCGACAATCGCGGTCAAGAAGACGAGCGGCAGCGAAAGGCCGTCAATGGCCATCGTATACTTAAATTCGAAGAAGTAGGCCGTCAATTGACTGAGTCCCTGCGTCTCTTTGTTCAGCGGGACGAGAATCCACGGTACCTCTTCTCTGAACTGCATGCCTTCAAGATTATGGTTAAACTGCCCGTAAAGCCAGGCGGACAGCACCAGCGGAATAAGCGTCGCGACAATCGCCGTCGCTTTGATCCACTGGCCCTGCGTCTTGGGCATAAACATCAGGATCAGCACACCGATGAGCGGCGAAAAAGCGATGAGCGATAAAATAGGAATACTATCCGACATCGATGAACCTCCTTCCCGCAATGGCCAGTATCAAAATCAACAGCCCGAGCAGCGTGATCAGCCCGTACGATTGTACCTGTCCGTTCTGCATCCGGGACCCGAGACGTCCGAGGCCGGTTACGGTATAGCTGGCCAAGCGCACGACACCGTCGACCACATAGACGTCGAATAGGTGCAGCAAAGACCCGATTCCCTGAAGCGGACGGACGATGATCGTCTGATACAGCTCATCAATGTAATACTTGCGGTTAAGCAGCCGGTACAGCCAAGGCGCGCCAGCCGAGACGGCATCCGCCGAAATGACGCGTTTGAGATAGACAAGATACCCTAGTCCGATCCCGAGCAAACCGACGACGTTAGACATCACCATGACGAACCAGGAAGCATGCTCTTCTTCTGCATGACCGGTCAGCCACGAGCCCAGCCACGGATTGAACGGCGTGAAGACGAAGCCGGCCACCACGGCAAGGACCGCCAGCACGATAAGCGGGAAGGTCATGGAGCCGGGAGATTCGTGAACCGGACCGTGATTTTCCTTTTGCCGGGACTTGCCCATGAACACCAGAAAGAACAGACGCGACATATAAAATGCCGTAAAAAACGCTGCGATCAACCCGACCCAGAACAATCCGGTATGTCCGGTGTTATACGCTTCGGTAAGAATCGCATCCTTGGACCAGAAGCCGGACAGCGGCACGATCCCGCTGAGCGCAAGCGCGCCGATGGCGAACGTCCACGCCGTAACTTTCATTTTGCTGCCGACGCCGCCCATCTCGTGAATGTTCTGCGTATGCACCGCATGAATGACGCTACCTGCGCCAAGGAACAGCAGAGCCTTGAAGAACGCGTGCGTGAATAAGTGGAAAATGCCGGCCGTATACGCCACCGTCGTGCCGATCCCCAGCGCCATCATCATGTAGCCGAGCTGGCTGACTGTAGAATAGGCCAATATCCGCTTAATATCATTCTGCGCCGTACCGATCGTGGCGGCGAAAATCGCCGTAAACGCCCCGACCGCAGCTACTACCGTCAAAGCAACGGGCGATGCCGTGAAAATGTCGAACGTCCGCGCTACGAGATATACCCCGGCGGCAACCATGGTCGCGGCATGGATCAGCGCGCTGATCGGCGTCGGACCTTCCATCGCATCCGGAAGCCACGTGTGCAGCGGGAATTGGCCGGATTTGCCGATGGCGCCGACAAAAATCAAGATGGCGATCCAAGTCGCCATATCGCCGGAAATTTTTCCGCCGGACAGCGCATTATGAATCGAGCTGAAGTCGAGCGCATGGTTCGGCATAACCCAGAACAGCAGCAGAATGCCGAGAAACAACCCGACGTCGCCGATCCGGGTGACGATGAACGCCTTCTTGGCGGCCGCTCGGGCTTCCGGCTTGAAATACCAGAATCCTACAAGCAGGAACGAGCAAACGCCAACCAGCTCCCAGAATATGTAGAATTGCACTAGGTTCTCCGAGATGACAAGCCCGAGCATGGAAAACGTAAACAGGGCGATATAAGCGAAAAACACATTTATTCGCTCGTCCCCGTGCATATAGCCTTTGGAATAAATATTAACTAGCAAGCTGACAAAGGTCACGATGACCAGCATGAGCGCATTCAAATTCGTAACCTCGAAGCCCATGTTCAGCGTAACGCTGCCAAGATGGAGCCATTGCAATTTGTTCCACGTGAAATCTTCGACGTTCCCGCCGATCCGTTCCCAGAAAATAAGGACGGACAGCGCGAACGAAGCGAATACGGCCACTGTGCTGATATAAGCGCCCGTCTCCCGCAAACTGCGCCCCACCGCCGTTAAAATGAGAAACGACAGCAAGGGGAACAACGGGATGAGCCAAGCGTATTGCGAATAAGCCGATACCATGGGCTTAAGTCCTCCTCCAAGAGATTGCCGCAAGCTTGCCTAAGAACACGATCTCTAATTTCCTGTCCGGATCGGATAAGCCTTCCCGGCCCCCGGACAGGCGCTTGCGGAAGCTGCGCTATCGCTTCATCGAGTCCATCTCGTTGACATCCGTTGTTCCTTTGTTGCGGTACAGCGCAATCAGTATCGCAATGCCGACAGCCACTTCCGCCGCGGCCACCGTAATGTTAAACAGTGAGAAAATTTGCCCGGTTAACCCGGGGTTGACACCCAGCTTGGAAAAAGCGACGAGGTTCAGGTTGACGCTGTTGAGCATCAGCTCGACAGACAGCAAGACGATAACAGCGTGCTTTTTCGAGAGCGCCCCATACAATCCGATGCAGAACAGAATCGCTGCCAGCGTCAAGTAAGGCGTAGCCAGTCCGGTAGCTCCCATCCCTCAGTCCTCCTCTCTCTTCGCCACGATGATCGCACCGATGAAAGCGACCGTCAGCAGCACCGACATCAACTCGAACGGGATCACATGGTTGGTAAACAGCAGCTTCCCGATCTCCATTGTATTGTCCTGCATCGACGGGTATTGGCCGGAAGGAAGCTGCGATTGCTGGATCGCGTAAAAGATGATGCCGAACAGTCCCGCCGCCCCGACGAACAACAGTCCGTTATGCCAAGGCCGCTTCGGCTTTTCTTCCTCTTCCTTCGTATGCTTGGTCATCATGATCCCGAAAATCATCAGAATGGAGATGGCGCCCGCATAGATCAAGATCTGAACGACGGCCACAAATTCCGCTTCGAGGACGACATACAGCCCGGCCAGGCTGATGAACGTCAGCGCCGCGGCCACGACCATGTGGACTACTTTGGTGAAGCTGAGCATGAAAATCGCCCCGCCGATGGCAAGCAGCGCACAGATGAAAAAGGCGATATTTTCACCGCGGGACAAAAAGTCGACGATATTTCCGAACATTATTTCGCCCCGCCTTTCGGAAGCGCGGAGTTGTTCTCCTTGCGCACGTTGTGATTGTTCTCGTTCAGCCATTGCAGGTTTTTGAACAAATCGTCGCGGCTGTACGTGCTCAGCTCGAAGTTGTTGGTCATCACGATTGCTTCAGTCGGACATACTTCCGTACACAGATCGCACAAAATGCATATTTCAAAGTTAATATCGTACGTATCGATCACTTTTCCCTTTTTCTCGGGGTCCGGGTTCGGCTTACCGACCAGATTGATGCACTCCGTCGGGCAGATGCGCGCGCATTGATTGCAGACGATGCATTTCTCGGGGTCAAAATGCTGGATGCCCCGGAACCGGTCCGGCATTTGAAGCGGAACGTCGGGATAAGCATAGGTCACTTTTTTCTGGGTCATGGATTTAAAAGTCACGCCCAGTCCCTTCATGATGCCCTTCATAGTCAATCACCCTTTCATCCTCGGCATCCGGCTGCCGGGTCCTTGTTACATCGCAATCGCCATATAGATAGCCGTTACAAAAATATTAACCAGCGCCAGCGGCAGCAGCACCTTCCAGCCGAGTCCCATCAACTGGTCCACCCGAATCCGGGGCATCGTTGCGCGCAGCCAGAACAGGAAAAATACGATGAACGCAAACTTCAGCAAAAACCAGATGATCCCCGGGATAAAATCGAGGAACGGAAGCGGCGCCTGCCACCCTCCTAAAAATACGGTTGTCGTCAAGCCGGCGATGGCGAACACGTAGACGTACTCGGCGAGCATGAAAAAGGCAAAGCGGAAACCGCTGTACTCGACGTGGTAGCCTGCAACCAGTTCCGACTCGGCCTCAGGCAAGTCGAAGGGCGTCCGGTTCAGCTCCGAAACGGCAGCCACGATAAACACGGCAAAGCCGATAATTTGCGGCAAAAAGTTCCAGTGCCAGAACCCGCCCGCCTGACCTTCTACGATCGTACGAAGGTTCATGCTACCGGACATCATCACGACGCCTACGATGGAAATAACCAGCGGAATTTCGTAGCTGATCATCTGGGCAGCGGAACGCATTCCGCCGAGCAGGGCGTATTTGTTATTCGAAGCCCAGCCGCCGAGCACGATGCCGATGGTCGAGATCCCGGAAAGCGCGATATAATATAGCACTCCCACGTTCAGGTCGCTGCTGATCAGCCGGTCCGTGAACGGAATGGCCGCAATGACCGTAAACGCAGGTATAAACGTGATGATCGGAGCGAGGATGAAGAGCTCGCGCTCGGCTTTTTTCGGAATCGTGTCTTCTTTGATCAAGAGCTTGAATACGTCGGCGACGGTTTGCAGCAGTCCGAACGGGCCGACACGGTTCGGACCGATCCTCATCTGCATCCAGCCGATGACCTTGCGCTCGAAGTAGATCGCATACGTCACAAAGCCAAGCACGATCAAAAGCAGCACGACGCCCCACGCGAAGAAAATGGCCGTATTCGTCCATGTTAACGGCTCTTGCAATAAATCCGGCATCAGCTATCCACCTCCCCGACAACGATATCGATGCCTCCGAGAATGGTGATCAGGTTCGTCATCGTTTCGCCGACCAGCAGCTTCGGCAGGATCTGCAGATTGACGAATGACGGTCTGCGGAACTTCAGGCGGTACGGCTTATCTTTTCCTTTGGAAATAATATGACAGCCGATTTCGCCGCGTGGCGATTCGATTCCGGCATATACTTCCCCTTCGGCGGGACGCAGCACACGGGGCACCTTGCCCATGATCTCGCCTTCCGCCGGGAACTGCTCGACCGCCTGCTCCAGAATGCGCAGCGATTGGCGGATTTCCTCCAGCCGCAGCAAATATCTGGCGTAGCAATCGCCGCCTGTGCTTACCGGGACGTCGAAATCGAAACGATTATAGATGCTGTAAGGCTGATCCTTCCGCAGGTCCCAGTTTACCCCCGTACAGCGCAGATTCGCGCCACTCAGCCCGTAGGCGATAGCCTCCTCCGCGTCGTACTTGCCGACCCCCTTGATCCGGGCCAGAAAAATTTCGTTTCCGCTCACTAACTCGTTATATTGCTCCAGCTTGCCCCTCATGTAAGGAACAAACTCTCGCACCTTCTGAATCCAGCCTTCCGGCGCATCCCACTTGACTCCGCCGACCCTCATGTAGTTGTACGTCAGCCGGGCGCCGCACAGCTCGTTGAACAGGTCGATAATAATCTCCCGATCGCGGAACGCGTACAAGAACGGGCTCATCGCCCCAATATCGAGCAAGTACGTCCCCCACCAAACCATATGGCTGGCAATGCGCTGGAGCTCCATCACGATCAGTCGCAAAAACTCTGCGCGCTCCGGGATTTCCAGCTGCATGAGCTTCTCCACGGCATTGACAAGCACGTAATTGTTCGTCATCGCCGATACATAGTCCAGCCGGTCGGTATAGGGGATGATTTGGGTGTAGGTTAAATTTTCGGCCAGCTTCTCCGTTCCCCGGTGCAGGTATCCCATGACCGGGATCGCTTCCGTGATGATCTCGCCGTCGAGCTTGACGACGATCCGAAACACTCCATGCGTACTCGGATGCTGCGGGCCTACGTTCAGCAGCAGTTCTTCCGTTCTAATGGCCAACCTTCATCACACCTCCGGGTCGAGCGGCTCATAATCTTTGCGCAGCGGGTGACCGACCCAATCGTCAGCCATCATAATCCGGCGCAGGTCGGGATGTCCCGGAAATTCGATGCCGAACAAATCGTACACTTCCCTTTCGTTCCAATTGGCCGTTGGCCAAACGGGAGTCACGGAAGGAATGGACGGCGATTCCCGGTCTGTCTTCACTTTCACGCAATAATTGCGCTTGGTTTCCAATGAGATGATATGGTATGCCACTTCCATATGAGTCTCCATATCGACCCCGGACACATTGCGCAAGTAGTTCAGCTTCAGCTCCCCATGCGTCCGCAGCAGCTCCGCCACGTCCGGCCACGCCTCGGCTTTAACAATAACATAGGGAATATGCCCGTCTTTTTCATTAATAAAAGCTTCTTCGACCGCGTCCGCGCGAAACTCTTTCAATATCGCCACGAGCCGGTCCAGCAGCGGCTGGTTCGGCGACGGCTCCTTCGGCGCCTCGGGCTCCGCCCCTTCCGCTTTCGCGGCGCGCGCGTTCGCCCGCGCGGCTCTCGCCTCGGCGGCGGCTTTCGCCTTCGCTTCCTTCTCGGCGTCGCTCGGCGCTGCGCGCTCCGCCTCCGGCGCGTCGCCGGGCTCGCCTGCGGCGGCCTTCGCGGCCCGCGGCTTCCGCGCCTCCGCGCCAGGCTCGCTGCCGCCGGCGGCCGCTTCGCGCGACTGCGCGCCTTCGGCGCCTGCCTGCGGCGCTGCCGTCTTCGCCGCGGCGTACCCGCCCGGCGGCTCGCCTGCGCCGCCCGCTTTGGCGACGTCGGCGCCCGGCGCTGCCGTCGGCTCGCCGCTCATCGGCGCCGCCGCGGGGGCGGGCTTCGCCTCGGGCGCTTCGCCGCCAGCGGCCTTCGCGCCGCCGCTGCGTGCCTCCGCGCCGCTTGCATCGCTCTTCGCGGGAGCGTCTTCGCTTGCGACCGCTTCCCTAACGGGCGCTTGGCTTACGCTAGCTTTCGCCGTATCGCTTGCCTGCTCGCCGGCTGAACCCGCTTTCACACTATCACTCGCTGGCTGCTCGCTGGAAGCGGCTTCCGCTTGATCGCCCGACGGCTTTGTGCTGGCGTCCGCTTTCGCTTGCTTCTGCTCTTCGGCAGCGGCCGCATCAGCTTTTTCTCGCTTTTGCTCCTCGCTCATCGATTGGTCACCTGCTTACCGGATTTTGCTTCATAGCGGATTTTTTCCTGCAGCTTATTGATGCCGTAAATCAGGGCGGCCGGATTCGGCGGACAGCCGGGAATATATACATCGACCGGAACGACTTGGTCAACGCCCTTCACTACCGCGTACGATTTCACATAGGGGCCGCCTGCCGTGGCACAGGAGCCCATGGCAATGACCCATTTCGGCTCCGGCATCTGCTCGTACAAGCGCCTCAAGAGCGGGGCCATCTTCTTCGTCACCGTACCGGCGACGATCATCACATCCGACTGGCGCGGGGACGTCCGGAAAATAACGCCAAAACGGTCTAAATCATAATGGGACGCGCCCGTGCCCATCATTTCAATGGCACAGCAAGCAAGTCCGAACGTCATTGGCCATAGCGAATTGCTGCGGGCCCACGCCTTCACCTGCTCCAGCGTCGTCATAAACACATTGCGATCCAGCTCCTGCCGTTCCTCCGGCGAAATGCTCTCTAAATTGAAGTCCATTGCAGCACCTTCTTCTTCCAAGCGTAGAGTAAGCCTATGATCAGCAGGCCTATAAATATGCACATCTCTACAAGCGCAAACAAGCCTAATTGCTTATAAGCAACGGCCCATGGGTACAAAAATACGGTTTCCACATCGAAGATGACAAACATCAGCGCAAAGAGGTAATACCGGATGTTGAATCGGACATGGCCCGTACCTACCGGCTCGTTACCGCTTTCATAAGTCGTGTACTTTTCCTCCACCGGTCTGTAGGGACGGAGCCAGCGACCGATTGTAAGCGCTGCAATTGGAAGCAATACCGCTAAAAAGAGAAAAATCGTTACGACCACGTAATTGTTCATGTACATCGCGAACGAACCGCCTCCCTTATTATATTGGGTCCCGCCTGCGTCTTACTTCTGCAGGACTGTTGTTAATGTTATGCCTTCCCAATTATAACAAATGCCTTTTGGGGTGTCTAACATTTTCATCCACTTTCACAATGCCTTCATAAGTCGGGAAACCGAATCCCGTACTTTTTGTATGGTGCCAAGGAAGGATTAGAAAAAAAGACGAAGGAACCGCGCCCCTCCGTCTTTTTGGTTCATTTATTATTTTTTCCCAGAAACGTCAATTCGATTCAATGCACGCTGCAAAGCGAATTCGGCCCGCTTGAAGTCGACATGGTCTTGTTTGGCTGGAGACAAACGACCTTGCGCCCGTTCTTTCGCTTTTTGTGCACGATCGACATCGATCTGTTCCGGCAGCTCGGCGCTTTCCGCCAGTATAACCACCTTATCCTTGCGCACTTCCATAAAACCGCCGTTTACTGCGATAACCTCGTCTTTCGACCCGCGTTTTTTCACAGTAATCGGAGCGATCCGTAATGGAGTGACCAGCGGAATGTGATTCGGCAGAATTCCAAGCTCCCCTTCAACGCCCTTTACGACAATCATGTTCGCCTGTTCGGCGTACACTTTACGCTCGGGGGTGACGATTTCCAACAGGAATGTGCTCACTTGGATTCCCCTCCTAAGAGTTTGCCTAAGGGCAAACTGCTTCGTAAGCATAAGCTGGGCTTTCGCTAGAAAGCCGTTTGCCGCCGAAGCCCGATTCTTTTGCGGAATCGGCGCTTCAGCAACGTTCTATAATTCATTACAGCGTTTTTGCCTTTTCGATCGCGTCTTCAATCGTACCCACGTTATGGAACGCAGGCTCCGGAAGGTTGTCGTGCTTGCCTTCGAGGATTTCTTTGAAGCTGCGGACGGTTTCTTTAACCGGCACGTACAAGCCAGGAATCCCGTTAAACGCCTCGGCCACGTGAAGCGGCTGGGACAGGAACAAACGGAGACGGCGAGCGCGGTGTACGACCAGTTTGTCCTCGTCGGACAACTCGTCCATACCCAAGATCGCGATAATATCGAGCAGCTCTTTATAGCGCTGAAGAATCCGCTTCACGCCTTGAGCGACACTGTAATGCTCTTCGCCGAGAATTTCCGGCGTCAAAATCCGGGAGGACGAAGCGAGCGGGTCTACCGCAGGGAAAATACCGGCGGCAGCGATGCTGCGCTCAAGGTTCGTCGTTGCGTCCAAGTGGGCAAATGCCGTTGCCGGAGCCGGGTCGGTGTAGTCGTCCGCCGGAACGTAAATCGCTTGGATGGAAGTAACGGAACCTTTTTTCGTCGAAGTGATCCGCTCTTGCAGCTGACCCATCTCGGTAGCCAGCGTCGGCTGGTAACCTACCGCGGAAGGCATACGGCCGAGCAATGCGGAAACCTCGGAACCCGCTTGGGTAAAGCGGAAGATGTTGTCGATAAACAGAAGCACGTCGCGGCCTTCTTCGTCGCGGAAATATTCCGCCATCGTCAAACCGGACAATGCCACGCGAAGACGCGCACCCGGCGGCTCGTTCATCTGTCCGAACACCATCGCGGTTTTCGAGATAACGCCGGAGTCCTTCATCTCATGATAAAGGTCGTTGCCTTCACGTGTTCTTTCGCCTACGCCCGCAAATACGGAGATACCGCCGTGCTCTTGAGCGATGTTGTGGATAAGCTCCTGCATCGTAACGGTTTTCCCTACGCCCGCACCGCCGAAGAGACCGATCTTACCGCCCTTCGCATAAGGAGCCATCAAGTCGATAACTTTAATTCCCGTTTCAAGGATTTCCGCCTTCGTCGACAGGTTGTCGAACGCAGGTGCAGCTTTATGAATCGGGCTGATGTTGGTACGGTCGACTTCCGTCATTCCGTCGATCGGATCGCCAAGCACGTTAAATACGCGGCCCAGCGTAGCCGGACCTACGGGTACGGAAATCGGAGCTCCGGTGTCAACTACTTCCGTACCGCGCACCAGACCGTCCGTGGAAGACATCGCGACACAACGAACTAGGTTGTCGCCGAGGTGTACCGCAGCTTCAACCGTCAGGTTGATGTCTTGCTCGCCTTGTTTCTCGGCTTTCTTTTCAATCTTAATGGCATTCAAAATCTCAGGGAGGTGTCCACGTTCAAACTCAATGTCAACGACCGGCCCTGTGATATTCACAACGCGCCCTTTGCTCATGTTTTCCCTCCTCAAAGTTTTGCCTATGGCAAAACTGTCTTCGTAAGCATCCGCTTAAGTTTTGCCGTAGGCAAAACTGCAATGTAAACATATATCCGAGCTTTGCCGGAGGCAAAGCCATTAACATACCCTAATTCGATCTAGGCGTTAGCGTTCGCACCGGCGACGATCTCGGAAATTTCCTGCGTAATCGAAGCCTGACGCGCACGGTTGTAAGACAACGTCAATTCGTTGATCATCTTCGTCGCGTTCTTCGTCGCGCTGCTCATCGCCGTCATTCTCGCACCGAACTCGCTGGCCTTTCCGTCCAGTACCGCACTGTATATGAGCGTCTCGGCATACTTGGGAAGGAGCACTTCTAATACGCCTTCAGCAGACGGCTCGTACTCGTAGGCTGCTGTTGTTTCGACAGATACGTCTTCCATCGGGAGAAGGCGTTTGATGGTCGGGATTTGAGTCATCGCATTTTTAAACTGGTTGTAGACCAAAAATAATTGGTCGTACGACCCGTTTTCGAAATTAGCTACCGCCGCAGCGGCAATCGACTTAATATCCGCAAACGTCGGCGAATCGGAAAGCCCGGTGACTTCCTCCAGAAGCGGAACGTTTCGCTTCTTGAAAAAGTCTCTGCCTTTGCGTCCGATCACGAAGATCGAATATTCGGCAGGAGAGTTGTGCTTTTCCCGAATTTCCGCCATCACCTTCCGCAACACGTTGGCGTTGTAACCGCCGGCCAGACCGCGGTCGGACGTAATGACCAAATAACCGGTCTTCTTCACCTCGCGGGTTTCGAGCATCGGGTGCTTCACACCCTTCGTTCCCGCAGCGATGCTGCCGACCACTTCCTTCAGCTTATCCGCGTAAGGACGGGCGGATTCCGCCGCTATTTGGGATCTTCTAAGCTTGGAAGCCGCAACCATTTCCATGGCTTTGGTTATTTGTTTCATGTTTTGCTTGGATCTGATCGCGCGCTTAATCTCGCGCATCCCTTTTGCCATACCTGCTCACCTCTCTTTCGAGGCTTCTCCGCTTGCTTCTGCAGGCCCTGAATGGCCGATGCTTCCGCAAGGGAGAACCTTCATCGAAACGCTTGTTTCAGGCTTATCGTAGAGCACCGGGCTTCTTCAGCAGATTCCCGGGTTAATTATATATTACTCGGAAACCGAGAAGCTTCTTTTGAACTGCGCGATCGCGTCCGTCAATGCTTTCTCGTTGTCCGCAGTCAAGTCCTTCGTGTCGCGAATGCTTTGGAGAATTTCCGGACGACTGGAGTCCAAGTACGCCAGGAATTCGGATTCGAAACGAAGCACGTCTTTTACCGGAATATCGTCCAGATGTCCTCTGACAACCGTAAAGAGGGAAGCCACTTGACGGTCCAGACCCATCGGCTGGTTAACGCCTTGTTTCAAAATTTCAAGTGTGCGCTCACCGCGGTTCAGACGGCTTTGCGTTGCTTTATCCAAGTCGGAACCGAACTGTGCGAATGCGGCAAGCTCCCGGTATTGAGCCAAGTCGACACGGAGCGTACCGGCAACTTTTTTCATCGCTTTCGTTTGTGCGGAGCCGCCTACCCGGGATACCGAGATACCGACGTTAACCGCCGGACGTTGGCCGGAGTAGAACAAGTCGGACTCCAGGAAGATCTGTCCGTCCGTAATCGAGATTACGTTAGTCGGAATATATGCGGATACGTCGCCTGCTTGCGTTTCGATAAACGGCAGCGCGGTGATCGAGCCTCCGCCCAACTCGTCGTTCAACTTTGCAGCGCGCTCCAGCAAACGGGAGTGCAGATAGAAGACGTCGCCCGGATAAGCTTCCCGGCCCGGAGGACGGCGAAGCAGCAAGGACAGCTCGCGGTATGCGGCCGCTTGCTTGGACAAGTCGTCGTAAACGATCAGGACGTGCTCGCCTTTGTACATGAAGTACTCGCCCATCGCGCAGCCCGCATAAGGAGCAAGCCACAGCATCGGGGACGGCTCGGAAGCCGAAGCGGTAACCACGATCGTGTATTCGAGCGCGCCTGCTTTACGCAGCTGCTCTACTACGCCGACAACGGTGGATTGCTTTTGTCCGATTGCTACGTAAATACATTTTACGCCGTTGCCTTTTTGGTTGATGATCGTATCGATCGCGATGGCAGTTTTACCCGTTTGACGGTCGCCGATGATAAGCTCGCGCTGACCGCGGCCGACAGGGATCATCGCGTCGATCGCTTTAATCCCGGTTTGCATCGGTTCATGAACCGATTTACGGGCCATAACGCCCGGAGCCGGGGATTCGATCGCACGGAAATTCGTCGTGTTGATAGGACCTTTGCCGTCAACCGGTTGACCGAGCGGATTCACGACGCGGCCCAGCAGTTCCTCGCCTACGGGAACTTCCATGATGCGGCCGGTACGCTTCACTTGGTCGCCTTCGCGGATGTCGGTGTAAGGTCCCAAAATAACAATACCTACGTTGCTTTCATCAAGGTTAAACGCATGTCCCAATACGCCGTTGGGAAACTCGAGCAGTTCGCCTGCCATGACGTTCTCCAAGCCGTGCGCACGGGCGATACCGTCACCGACCTGAATAACCGTACCTACGTCAACCACTTGAATCTCGGATTTATATTGTTCAATCTGCTGCTTAATCAGCGTGCTGATTTCTTCCGGTCTGATACTCAAATTCCCTCACCCCTATCTACAGTGCTTGAGATTGATTCAACGTTTTGTGCAGACGCTCCAGCTTGCCCGCCAAGCTTCCATCATACAGACGGTCGCCAATGCGGACTTGAATGCCGCCGAGCAATCTTTTATCGAGAACCGATTCCACGCGGATTTGTTTGCCGGTTAATTTGCCGAACGTTTCGGCAATGGTGCCGAGCTCCGTTTCGCTAAGCTCCACTGGCGTGTACACCGTGGCGTTCGCTTGACCGAGCGCATCGCCGGCGATTTTGCTGTAAGCTGCCACGAAAGCTTCCAGAGAATCTTCCCGGCGGCGCTGGATGAGCAGCTTCAGCGTGTTAATAACGACTTCGGATACATCCGCATCGAAGATTTGCTTGAGCAACCCGATCTTTACATCAGCCTCGATGCCCGGATGCTTGATGAGCTTGAACAGGTCCGGATTCTCGTTCAAGACCGCAATGACCTTTTCGAGCTCTTGCTCGACTTGAGCAACCCGGTCGGACTCCCTAGCAACATCGAATAATGCCTTGGCGTACCTTTTGGCTGCGATCAGATCCTGGCTCATCGGTTGCCCCCTACTTCTTTCAAGTAGTGTTCAACCAACTCTTCCTGGGACTTCTCGTCAACTTGCTTCTCGATAATTTTGGAAGCAATCATGACGGACAAAGCGCTGACTTGACCGCGAACGGCCGCAATCGCTTTGTTTTTCTCGCTCTCGATATCCTGAAGCGCTTCGTTTTTCAAACGAGCTGCCTCCGATTTCGCTTGCTCTACGATTTCTTCGCCTTGTTTGCCGCCTAATTTGCGGGCTTGCTCGATAATCTCGTGAGCTTCCTTGCGAACATCTTGCATCGCTTGCTTTTGCTCGGCAAGGAGTTGCTCCGCTTCACGGCGATTTTTGTCAGTAGATTCGATTTGCTCGGCAAGCATGCGCTTGCGCGCTTCCATGATTCCCATCAAAGGTCCGAAAGCGTATTTATTCAATAGCCAATACAGGATCAGAAAGGCTAAAATCGCAAATACAAATGACTCCCAATGCCAACCCATCCATGCCACTCCTTTCAGTCATTTCAGGCAAAACGAAGGCGTGGATGGCTCAGGCCTTCCGCGCCAAACTGATTTCATTCAATTAAGCACCAGCACCGAAGAAGATCAGGAATCCAAGTACGACACCGATAATCGGCACGACCTCGACGATACCAACACCAATAAACATTGTCGTTTGCAGAGTACCGCGGAGCTCAGGCTGACGAGCGATACCTTCTACTGTTTTGCTGACGATCAAACCGTTACCGATACCCGCGCCAAGCGCGCCCAAACCGATTGCCAAAGCTGCTGCCAAAAATCCCATTGTTAAAATCCTCCTCAACTAATAACTAAATTTTTTTGTTTGATTTCCTTAAAATTCGCAAACTGTCGCGAAGGTGGGCATCAAATTAATGCTCCTCATGCACAGTAGCTTGCGAGATATAAACCATGGTAAGAATGGTGAACAAGAACGCCTGAATGCCGCCGACGAAAAGACTGAAGCCTTGCCATGCTGCAAGCAGCGGAGTTCCAAAAATACCCGCCATCAGAATCGTGGCGATCAGCACCTCACCCGCAAAAATGTTCGCGTACAAACGCAGACCGAGCGTTAGAGGCTTCGAAATTTCCTTGATTACATTCAGAGGGAAGAAGAACCAGAACGGTTCGAAGTAATGCTTCAAATAATGCTTGGCATTGAGTTTAAGACCTAAATAATGCGTCAGCACAAATACGATCACAGCTAACCCGAAAGTGACCGATACATCGGCCGTCGGCGATTTCCACCAAGCCACCTCGACTCCGTGACCGCCGTGGGCGCTTTTGACCATCTCTTCGGAAACGACCGTATACCCGAACAGCGTCAGCGGTTGATCATGCGTCGTAACGATACCGAAGGGAAGCCCCAACAGGTTAGCTACGAAAATAAACATAATCAAGGTCATACCTAGCGAAACATAAGGCTTCACTCTGTTTAAAGGCATGGTGCTGGCAACGATGCCATGTACGAACTCGACAACCCACTCCAGAAAATTTTGAATTTTGGAAGGATTGGTGACGGACAGGTTCCTTACGGACAACCTGGCCAGAGTGAACACGATGACGCAAGTGACGATAATCGCCAGAAACGTGGAGATATCGATGTTCAATCCACCGAGCTGCAATACCGGAAATTTATGCACTTTTACATTTCCCTCCTTTCCATGCACTATGATTGATTTCTTCTAAAAAATATACCCATCAGGAGTGTTACCAATTGGACAAAAAATAATCCAATAATGGTAAAAACAAGATTGAACTGCGGCAGCTTCACGGCGATCATCACCGCGATTAGCGCCATGCACATCCTGGAGACCGTTCCTAAATTGACTCGCTTGCCCATGTACTCGTTTGCATTCCGGGAAACCGATTCAATTTTCATGGCCAAAAGCCAGGTGTTGATCAGGCTGACCGCCAGACCGAGCATCAATCCGTACACGTATGTCCGGTAAGCCGGCAAGAAGGCCCACACCAGCAGCAGGGCAGACAAAAAATACAGCGTAACACGAACAATAGACTTTAACTGGTTCTTCATTTATTCCCGTTTGTCCTCCAGAAACCGTTTTAGTACCAGTACGACCGTAAAGATACCGATTGCAAAACCGATCAATACCCCGCCGATCAGCCAAGTCTTTGTGCCATTACCCCAATGTTTGTCGGCCAAACTCCCTATGAAATACCCAATCGTTGTGCATACGACAATGTCGATACCCAAAGCGCTGACCAATGCGGCCGCGCGCCAAGGCTGATTGTACGGACCCTTTTCATTCATAGATGCCACCCTACAATCCTAGTATATTTTATCGAAGCAAAGTCAATTTTGTCAATCGTGCAACTTAGCATTTTTTCTATGACAAAAATCACAAAAACGTTGGTATATCAAGGTTTTTTTGGCTCTCAAACCAAACAGTGCAACTGTACGCTGTAGCGTTTGTCAATATATTGTCACGGTTGGAACGACTCCGGCCTGTCTGGCGTATGCCCGAAATGGTAAAGGATGGCTTGAACGATCCGTTCGGACGCCTTTCCGTCGCCGTAAGGATTGGCCGAACGGCTCATCCTTTCGTACAGCGCCTCGTCGCTTAGCAGCGCTTTCGCCCGTTCGTAGACATGCTGTTCGTCCGTCCCCACCAGCTCAAGCGTCCCGGCGTCAATGCCTTCCGGCCGCTCGGTCGTTTCGCGCAGCACGAGCACCGGTACGCCGAACGAAGGAGCTTCTTCCTGCATCCCCCCCGAATCGGTCAGGATCAGGTGTGCATGCTGATAAAAGTTGTGGAATTCCAACACGTCAAACGGCTCCAGCAGCTTGATCCGGTCATGCCCGCCGAGCATCTCGTGAGCCGGTTCCTTGACGGCCGGACTCGGATGCACCGGATACACGATGACAATATCTTCAAACTCGTCCACCAGCCTGCGCACGGCGCGGAAAATTTGCCGGTGCGGCTCGCCCTGCGACTCCCGACGGTGAGCAGTCATCAGTACAAGGCGTTTGCCCTTCGCCCAATCCAGCACCGGATGGGTGAACTGCTCCTGTACCGTATATTGAAACACATCCGTCACGCTGTTGCCAGTGACATAGATCGCGTTCTCGGACTTATTTTCTTTGCGCAGATTGCCGGCAGACCAATTCGTCGGCGCAAAATGCATATCAGCCAGTACGCCCGTAAGCTGACGGTTCATCTCTTCCGGATACGGCGAGAGTTTGTTCCACGTGCGCAGTCCGGCTTCGACGTGACCCACTTGAATCTGCTGCAAGAAAGCCGCATAGCTGGCAAGAAACGTCGTCAGCGTGTCCCCGTGAACGAGAATGATGTCCGGCTTCTCTTCCTTGAACACGGGATCGAGTCCCTGCAGCACGCGAATGGTGATTTCGTTCAGCGTCTGACGGTCCTTCATGACGTCCAGATCGTAGTCGGGCTTGATTTTGAAAATATCGAGCACTTGATCGAGCATTTGGCGGTGCTGTGCCGTAACGCATACGATCGACTCGATGTGCTCCGGATGCTTCTCCAGCTCTTTCACAAGCGGAGCCATCTTGATGGCTTCCGGCCTTGTCCCGAAAATCGTAATGACTTTAGTTTTTTTCATGCTTGCGGTTTCCCCTTCCGAAGCTTTATTTCGTTCCGAACAACCGGTCGCCCGCGTCTCCAAGCCCAGGCACGATATAGCCGTGATCGTCCAAATAATCATCGATGGCCGCTACGTAAATATCGACGTCCGGATGCGCCTGCTGAACGGCTTGTACGCCTTCGGGAGCGGCGATCAGACACATCAGCTTGATCTGGGTGCAGTTGCGCTTCTTGAGCGCCTCAATCGCCGCATTCGCCGAGCCTCCGGTGGCCAGCATCGGATCGATCACGATCAGCTCGCGCTCCGTGACATCCGTCGGCAGCTTGGCGTAATATTCGACCGGCTCCATCGTTTCCGGGTCCCGGTACAATCCGATGTGACCCACTTTAGCCGCCGGGACAAGCTTCAGAATGCCGTCCACCATGCCGAGCCCTGCTCTTAAAATCGGAATAAGCCCGAGCATCCGCCCGGAAATGACCCGGGCTTCCGCCGTGGTCACGGGCGTGCGCACCTCCACCTTCTCCAGCGGAATATCTCTCGTAATCTCATAGGCCATCAGCGTGGCCACCTCGTCGACAAGCTCGCGAAAATCTTTCGTTGTCGTATTTTCGTCCCGAATGTACGTTAACTTATGTTGGATCAGCGGATGATCGCAAACAAATACTTTTCCCATGCATTGCTCCCCCTACTAACGCTATGAAGCCAAACCTTGTCTATTATACCACAACTCTAAGAAGTAATCCCAAATCGCGTGAAAAATATGCAGCTTCGACAAAAATGATCCACGTGGAACAAATAAAATCAGCACGCGGTAAGGGCGGCAGGCCTGCCACTAGCTGGGGTCCGAGCCCGTCCGGAGCTTACCGAGACCAGCCGAAGCGAACAGACACAAAAGAACCGGTCCCTTCGCGAGAAAAGGTCCGATTCTTTTGCAAAAAGCGAATTAGTATTGAAGCCCCGAATAAAGCGGGAACTGTGCAGTCAAGTCTTTCACCATCCCGCGAACCTTGTCATGGACCGCCGCGTCGGACGGATTTTTCAGGGTAAGAGAGACGATCTTCGCGATCGTTTTCATCGCTTCTTCGTTCATGCCGCGGGACGTTGCCGCCGGTGTGCCCAGACGGATGCCGCTCGTTACGAACGGGCTGGTCGGATCGTACGGGATCGCGTTTTTGTTGACGGTGATGCCGACTTCATCAAGCAGATGCTCGGCTTCTTTACCCGTAATGTTCAAGCTGCGAAGGTCGATGAGCATCAAGTGATTGTCCGTACCGCCGGACACGATGTTGATGCCTTCGGCCGACAATGCTTCGGCCAACGCCTTGGCGTTGTTAATGACGTCTTGCGCGTACGTCTTGAACTCCGGCTGAAGCGCTTCGCCGAACGCTACGGCTTTCGCTGCGATAATGTGCATCAGCGGACCGCCTTGCGTGCCCGGGAAGACCGCTTTATCGATTGCCGCCGCCCATGGCTTACGGCACAAAATCAACCCGCCGCGTGGACCGCGAAGCGTTTTGTGCGTCGTCGTCGTGACGAAGTGCGCATGCGGCACCGGATTCGGATGCAGACCGGCTGCGACCAGACCCGCGATATGCGCCATGTCCACCATGAAGAGCGCGCCGACGTCTTCAGCGATTTTGCCAAGCGCTTCAAAGTCGATCGTGCGCGAGTACGCGCTTGCGCCGGCTACGATCAGGCGGGGTCTATGCTTGAACGCCGCTTTGCGGACGTCGTCGTAATCGATGCGGGCATCTTTCTCGGTTACGCCGTACTCGACGAAATTGTACAGAATGCCGGACGCATTCACCGGACTGCCGTGCGTCAAGTGACCGCCGTGGGACAAGTTCATGCCGAGAATCGTATCGCCTGGTTTCACCGCCGCAAGATAGACGGCCAAGTTCGCCTGCGCTCCGGAGTGCGGCTGTACGTTCGCATGCTCGGCGCCGAACAATTCTTTCGCGCGGTCGCGGGCGATGTCCTCCACGATGTCGACGTATTCGCAGCCGCCGTAGTAGCGCTTGTGCGGATAGCCTTCGGCATATTTGTTGGTCAGTACCGTACCCATCGCTTCAAGCACGGCTTGGCTGACAAAGTTTTCGGAGGCAATCAGCTCGATTTTGTCGCGTTGACGACCGAGCTCCAAGTTCATGGCCTCGACGATTTTCGGATCTTGTTTGCGCAAATGTTCCATAATGAATAAGTCCTCCTCATAGTTAAAATGATTGCTTGTATATGATGACTGTTAATCGCAGCTTCCTTCTTCACGCGGCGGCTCCACCGTATAGACGGCACGGGCTCCGCCGATCAGCTTCGGACGGGTAACCGCCATCAGCACAGGCGCCTCACCGATCTGCCGGATTGACGGCCGGACCGGTACGGCTACACGCTTCAAGTGCATCCCGATCAAGGTACCTCCAATATCGATGCCAGCATGTGCCGCTACGGTCTCTACGACGACGGCGTCGGCCAGCTTCCGGTAGGCATAAGAGGCCATAGAGCCGCCAGCTTTCGGTATTGGGATGACGCTTACCTGCTCCAAGCCGTACCGCCGCATCGCTTCCCGCTCCATCACAAGCGCCCGGTTCAAATGCTCGCAGCATTGATACACCGGGAAGAAACCGGCTTCTGCCCTCACGGCTTCCACCGCTTCGTAGATCTCCCTGGCGACCGCTTCGCTGCCCCCGGTGCCGATATGGCGGCCAAGCACTTCGCTCGTGCTCGTCCCGATCACGATGAGCTGGCCCGGCTCGATTTTCCCGGCCTGAACCAACTCCCGGACGATCGTTTCGACTTGCATACGGACGGCGGAGACTGGCGAATCCGCTTCCTTTCTGCTGTTAACGTTCAACTGTTCGGTCATCGATTTCACCCTCTTTTCCTGCCGTAAGGCGAATTTAAGGATGTACGGCGAACTTGTCTTCGAGCGCCTTGACCTTGTTCACCCGATTCCGGTGGCGTTCGCCTTCCGAAAATTCGGTTTCGAGCCAAATCTTGACGATTTCCTGCGCAATCCCCGGGCCGATGACCCGCTCGCCCAGCGCGAGCACGTTCGAATCGTTATGCTCCCGCGTCGCTTTGGCGGAAAACAAATCGTGCACGAGCGCGCAGCGGATACCCGGCACTTTGTTGGCCGCGATGGTCATACCGATGCCCGTCCCGCAGATCAGAATGCCTTTGTCCGCTTCGCCGGCCGCTACTTTCTCGCACACAGCCAGCGCATAATCCGGGTAATCGACGGAATCGCCGCAGCTGCAGCCGTAATCCTGTACTTCGTGCCCCAATGATTCGATCAGAAGCTTCAGCTCGTCCTTCAGCCTGTACCCCGCATGATCCGCACCCATTGCAATTTTCATTTTCGTGAATTCGCCTCCTCGATAATGTCGATTTCATTATAACCCAAAACCGCGACGAAAACGAAAAAAGAGCATGACGCATGCGTATTCGCTTGCGATGCTCTTTGCCCAGGCGACCGGCCGTATGTCCCGATGCTCCACTGTGGTTGCCCCCACTCGTCGCCAGTTACATCGGGATTCCTTCATGTATACGTCCCATCATATCCGATTCTGCGCCCGGTGTAAAGCCTATCTTGCTGCTGAACGGTAACGCAAGGAGCTTCAGCGGGCTTCTTTCAGCTTGACCGCAAGCTTGATTAGACAGGCGTGAATTTCGACCGCACAGCTCTCGTACTGCTGCAGCGAGCCGCCGAACGGATCGGCGATGTCCGGAGTGGGCAGCTGCCGCTGCAGCGTTACAATACGGGACCGCTCTTCGTCCGTCACCGGCTTCGCCAACGCTTGCTTCAGCTGGATATCGGTCATCATCCTTTCGACTTCGGCGATTTTTGCCGCGGCTGCCGAATCGGATTCCACGTAGTCCTTCAAGGTATGAATCTTGTCCACGGCGTCCGGAAACCGTTGAATCGTATATCTTTTGTGCGCGGAAGTCATCGTCAAGATCAATTCCGCCCACTCGACTGTCGATTGCGAAAGAGCAGCGGAACGCTGGGGCCCTGTGCCGCCGTTAGATTTCAACACAGTCGCTGCGTGCTCGGAGATCGGAGTCCCGTCTTGGGCGGCCACCCCGGCGGAACGTACCTCAATCCCCGCCAGCCCCTCGTCCGCCAGTATTTTTCGCATCAATCCTTCCGCCATCGGACTGCGGCAAGTATTGCCGGTACAAACGAACAAGATCCGGTTCATCGCATTCTCCCCTCTTTCATATCCAAATTGGTTCTCCCCTATATATTACCTCAAAACCATCCGATTTACCTCTAAATCGCCCAAAGGCGGATGCGGATCGGTCACAACAAAAATCGAATGCCAAACGCGAGCAGGATAACGCCGCCCAGCGCTTCGCCATACTCTCCCACCCATTCGCTGACCCTGCGGCCGAGCGTCAGCCCGATGACCGACATGAGCCCGCCTGCTGTACCGAACATGAGAACGGTCATGAGGACATCCCCTGCGAACATCCCGAGCGAGACGCCGACCGAGAACGAATCGATACTGACGCTGAGCGAAAACAGCATGAGGCCCCAAAAGGATCGGTGATCGTACGTCGGGGACTCTCCCGCACGCAAGGAGCTGTAAACCATATGCGCTCCAAGCAGCAGCAGCAGAACGCCCCCGCAGATCGTGGCGACTTTGCCGATCAGCGCGCTGATATAGCCGCCCGTCCACATTCCCGCCAGCGGCATCAAGATGTGGAACAGGGCGGTTACGATGCTGATTTTGGCAATATCGAGCTTGCGGATGCCCCGCATGCCGATCCCGAGCCCCAGTGATAACGCATCCAACCCGAGGGCCAGCGCCATAAGTCCGATGGAAATAAATTGTCCCCACAGCAGCGGCGATGCCAAATCCATGCTTCCCCTACCCCCTGTCCTCTTCTTAACCAACATATGCGGACAAGAGGGTAAACATGAATTCCATGATACGGCATGGGCAGAGGAATGCGTAGAAGGTGAGCGAATCCCGTTGTAGGGCACACGGACCGGAAGTACTAAGCTGGTGAAATGATTACACCGTTAAAATTCGGCCTCCGGCAGCTTTGCGCAGCCGGTTCATAATGGCGGCCCCGAGGCCTTCTTCAGGGCAAGCCTCGGCCACGATGAAGCCGATCCCGGCTTCGTCGAACTCGCGCAGTGCCGCGTACAGCCCATGGGCGACCGTTTCCAGGGCGTCCAAGCGACCGGACGGCACGACATGGTCCGCGCGGAAGCGGTCCGCGTGCTCCGCGTAGGTCAATACGCCGGTGCGCTCGCCCCGCGCCCGGGCTTCGTCCAGCTCGCGCTGCATACAGGCATGCACCAGCTCGTTCGATGCGCCCTGCACAAGCACCATCGTCCCCCGTGGAGCGTAGTGCGCATATTTCATCCCCGGTGCGCGCGGAGCGTCGGGCTCGCAGTGCTCCGCCTGCGGCTCGATCACGGGAACGCCCGGCAGCGCTTCGCGAAGCTGACCCGCCGTAACCCCGCCGGGCCGCAAAATATAAAGCGCATCGCCCGCAAATTCCACCACGGTCGATTCCAGGCCGACCCCGGCTTCTCCTCCGTCAACGACGCCCGCTATGCGACCCGCAAGATCGCCCAGCACGTGCGAGGCGTTCGTCGGGCTCGGACGGCCGGAACGATTCGCGCTCGGAGCGGCGACCGGACAGCCGGAGGCTGCGATTAGCGCGAGCGCGACAGGATGGCCCGGCATGCGCAGCCCGACCGTAGAAAGTCCCGCCGTGACGAGCGGGGACAGCGCCCCCGGCTTGACCGGCAGCACAACGGTCAGCGGTCCCGGCCAGAAGGCGTCCAGTAAACGCAAAACGGCCTCCTCCGGCGGAGCGACGAGCTCCTCCAGCTGAGACCTGTCCGCGATATGAACGATCAGCGGGTTATCCGACGGCCTGCCCTTGGCTGCGAAAATGTCCTCTACAGCCTCCGTGTTCCGCGCGTCCGCCCCAAGGCCGTATACCGTTTCGGTCGGAAACGCGACTGTCCGTCCGTTCCGCAGCAGCGCTGCCGCTTCGAGCAATGCTTCCTGCGAAGCGGCTTCCACGCTCACTTTCCACACCTTTGTTTCCGTCGTCATGTTCGTTATCTTCCTTTCCTGACAGACCGGCCCGGGCGGGCCGCCGCATCAGGCAAACCACGAGCCGACTTTGTTCATGAGGTCCCATAAGAAGAAGCGCACTTCCGGCTGCGGGGCTTCCACCGGAGCCTCAGGTTGAGCTTTCGATGGACCGGAAGCTTTGCCGCTGTCCGGCGCTTTTCCATTCCGGACCTTGGCGTCGCCTCCGGCGTTTCCGCTTTTACTCTCCGGCTTGCTTTTCTTTCCGGTTTCAGCAACGCCCTGTTTCGAAGCTGGGGCATCTTCGCTTGGAGCCGATCCGCCATTTTCCGCAGACTCTTCCGCAGCGGCGGCATACGCCGTGTTGTTCTTTTTCACGACACCCGTGTCTGCAAAGCATAAAGGCGGGAACAGCACGCACCACCAGTTTTGCCCTTCGGCGGCACCGATGGCGATGCGCAGCGCTTCGTAATCTCCTTCGGGATACACTTCGTTGTTGTATACTTTAGCCGGGAACGGGACCATCCCCAGTTCCACGCGATACGTATAGTCAAAACCGTTCTTGCGCAGCGTTTCGCCGACGAGCTTATCGAGCTCGGGCAGATGGTCGCGCAAGGTTTGGCGGGCCGCTTCGATGCCTCGAGGCTCGGTCGCCCAGCTTTGCATCTGCTCCATGACGGCGTCGCGCACTTCGCGCTTTACCCACTGATCGGCCGGAGCGTCGGAGTTGGCCAGAATGCGCAGACGGATCGCTTCCTTCGGAATCGAGCTTCCCGCTTCCGTTTCTCGCTCCGCCGCGGTGACCAGCATCGCATTGGAACGGTTCGTTTCCCAGCAGGCCAGCATCACCATAAGAGCAAAAGCCAAGTACGCATATCGTTTCCACGCAAACCGTTTGACCATCTCCGAACAGCCCCTCTCGAACTCTAGCATTTCTAGTTGTCAGTATGCTCGGGTTTGAGAGAGTTTATACTCGACCGGTAAATAAAGTTCCTTGTGCCCCGTTTGTATAGCGGTTGCAGGTCCAAGCTGCCTGTCCTCAGGCTCAATCCTTGCTTCGATAGGCGATCACATGCCGGTCAATCCCGGCCAAATCCGGTACGATCCGCACCTCGTCCCAATCGGCCGCCCGCTCCAGCAAACGGCGAACCTCGTCCGCCTGCCCTTGGCCGACCTCGAAGCCAACCAGCGCGGGCAGCGTCGGCAGCTCGCCCAGTTGCGCCGTCAGGCGGCGGTACGGCTCCAGCCCGTCCGCTCCGCCGTACAGCGCCGTCCTCGGCTCGAACAGCCGCACCTCGGGCTGCAGCCCCGCTTCATCCGCCTCCGGAATGTATGGCGGATTGGACACCACCAGATCGAGCCGCTCGCCGCGCTCGATCCAAGGGCCGAGCAGGTCCCCTTCCACGAAGGCGACCTGCTCGGCCACGCCGTTGCGCTCGGCGTTCGCTCGCGCCACCGCCAGCGCGTCCGGCGCGATGTCCGACGCCGTCACGCGCCACAAAGGGCACTGCACCGCGAGGCTCACCGCGATCGCGCCGCTGCCTGTGCCGACGTCTGCGACCGTCGGCGAAGCCACACCCGTGGCTCCCGGCCCGCCCGCGGCCCCGCCGAAGAGCTGCCGCCCGAGCCGGACCACCTGCTCGACCAGCAGCTCCGTCTCCGGCCGCGGGATGAGCACCGCCGGCGTCACCGTAAAGGGGCGCCCATAGAACTCCTGCTCCCCGATGATGTACTGCACCGGCTCGCCGCTCGCCTTGCGCTCCAGCAGCCGCTGCCAGTCCGCCTCCCGCTCCCGCGGGAACGGTTCCGGCCAGCGCAGCAGAAGCCCGCTGCGGCTCTCGCCCAGCAGGTGCTCCAGCAGCCGGCCGGCATTGGCCTCCGGCTCCCGCAACCTTCGCTGCCGCAAAAAAGAAGAAGCCTCGGCATAGGCTTCACGTATCGTTATCCGTCGCTCATCACGCACCGGCGTATTCTCCTTTTTCCATCTGCTCGGTTTGCGAGGCAATCGTCAACGCTGAAATGATCTCGTCCATATCGCCGTTCAGCACAGCGTCCAGCCGGTGCAGCGTCATGCCGATGCGGTGATCGGTCACCCGGCTTTGCGGGAAGTTGTACGTGCGAATCCGCTCCGAGCGGTCGCCCGTGCCGACCTTGCTCTTCCGCTCGGCACCGTACTTTTCCATCTCTTCCTGCTGCATCTTGTCGTAAATCCGCGCGCGCAGCACCTGCAGCGCCTTCTCTTTGTTCGAGTTTTGCGACTTGCCGTCCTGACAGGTCGCTACAATTCCGGTCGGAACGTGCGTCACCCGAACGGCCGATTTGGTCGTATTGACGGACTGTCCGCCTGCGCCGCTCGAACAAAACGTGTCGACGCGAATGTCCGAATCGTTGATCTCGATGTCAAAGTCTTCCATCTCCGGCATAACCGCTACCGTCGACGTCGACGTATGGATGCGCCCGCCCGACTCCGTCGTCGGAATGCGCTGCACGCGGTGCGCCCCGCTCTCGAACTTCAGCTTGCTAAAAGCGCCCTTGCCGTTCACCATGAAAATAATCTCTTTGAAGCCGCCAAGATCGTTCATGTTGATGTCCATCACTTCCGTACGCCAGCCCTGCGCATCGGCAAACTTGGAGTACATCCGGTACAGGTCGGCCGCAAACAGAGCCGCCTCGTCCCCGCCGGCCGCGCCGCGGATTTCCACGATGACGTTCTTGTCGTCGTTCGGGTCCTTCGGCATCATGAGAACCTTAATGCGTTCCTCAAGCTCCGTTTTGCGCTCCGACAGCTCGTCGAGCTCCATTTTTACGAGCTCCTTCATTTCATCGTCAAGCTTTTCGTTCTGCATCGCCCGCGCCGCTTCGTATTGCTCGGAGACGCTTTTATACTCCATATAGGCGTCGTACGTCTCCTGCAGGTCGGACTGCTCCTTGGAATATTCCCGCAGCTTCTTCGCGTCCACCGCAACATCCGGGTCGCACAGCAGCTCACTCAACTTTTCATAACGGTCGGCCAATGCTTGAAGCCGGTCCAGCATCGTCATTCACCCTTTCTTTTGTTCCGTTTTCTTCGTAAGTTTGCCCGTTCCGGTTCCTTTGCAGCTCCCGTGAAGCCCACAGCCTTCTCTCCCGGCTGCTGCTCCTCTCTCCGTTTCCCCGCGAATCGCGCGGCTGAAGCGAAAGACGGTCCCCCAAGTCCCTCACCCCAGCCTCGCTATACGTTGAAACGGAAGTGCATGACGTCGCCGTCCTGAACGACATATTCCTTGCCTTCCAGACGCAGCTGTCCTTTTTCCTTCGCCGCATTCATCGAGCCGGACCCGATCAAATCTTCATAGCCAACGACCTCTGCCCGAATAAAGCCGCGTTCGAAGTCCGTATGAATCACCGCCGCCGCTTGCGGGGCTTTCGTGCCCATGCGGATCGTCCAAGCGCGTACCTCCTGTACGCCGGCCGTAAAATACGTATACAAGCCAAGCAGCTTGTAAGCCCCTTTAATCAGCCGGTTCAAGCCGGATTCCTGCAGCCCCAGCTCCTCAAGGAACATCGCTTTATCTTCGCCTTCCAGCTCCGCGATCTCCGATTCGACCTTCGCGCTGATCGGCACGACTTCCGCGCCTTCCTGCACCGCGTATTCGCGTACTTTCTGCACGTACGGATTACCCTCGGCATCAGCCACTTCCGATTCGCTCACATTGGCCGCGTACAGCACCGGCTTCATCGTCAGCAGATGCAGATCGCGGATCAACAGCTTTTCTTCGTCGCTAAGCTCCACGCTGCGCGCCGGTTTATCGTTGTAGAGCGCTTCTTTGATCCGTTCGAGCGTTTCGACTTCTTGCGCGTACTTTTTGTCGCCGCCCTTCATGTTTTTACGGGAGCGATCAATGCGCTTATCGACGGAATCCACGTCCGCCAAAATCAGCTCGAGGTTAATCGTCTCGATATCGCTGATCGGATCGACCGTACCCGAAACGTGGGTAATGTTCTCGTCCTGGAAGCAACGCACGACGTGAACGATCGCATCCACCTCACGGATATGCGCCAAAAATTTATTGCCCAGTCCTTCGCCTTTGCTGGCGCCTTT
The DNA here is from genome assembly GCF_024213375.1 of Paenibacillus sp. MZ04-78.2. GTDB lineage: Bacteria > Bacillota > Bacilli > Paenibacillales > NBRC-103111 > Paenibacillus_G. The sequence goes on from NZ_JANAVJ010000030.1 coordinate 50,306, forward strand.
GACCAGGCCCGCAATATCGACGAATTCGAATGCCGTCGGCACGATGCGGTTCGGATTCACGATCTCGGCCAACCGGTCAAGACGCTCGTCCGGCACCTCGACGACACCGACGTTCGGATCTATAGTACAAAACGGGTAGTTCGCCGACTCCGCACCGGCTTGCGTAATCGCGTTAAACAACGTAGATTTGCCAACGTTCGGCAGTCCGACGATCCCTGCTTTCAATGCCATGAAAAGGACAACTCCTTCAGTGTATTTCTAAGCAAATTCCTAACTTAAAATTATACTACAAAACCGGCCTTTGTGTCACCTCATGCCGCACAGCAAAAAATACCGGCTTCGCGTTCCGCAAGGCCGGCTCTATTCGCATATTGTCTCCTTTCTCTCGTTTGCAGCCTACTCTTCCGGTTGGCCGGAAGCCTTTCTGAGCTCGTTCGCCAGCCGGTGAAATTCCGCCTGACCTTCGGCATCGTCAATCGCCAAATACGACGCAGACAAAAAACGGATCAGGTTATTCGCATCCTCCACGCTAAGAAGCGTATCCGGCGGGTCCGGCGTAACGCTGGAAGCGTACTCGTCCGCCACGTCATGCAGCAAATCGTCAAACGACTTGCCAAGCAGCCTCAGCGGCTCCTTGGGGTCCGTGCGCCGTGCCGGATCAAGCATGTAATGGCCGGCAATGTCCGTCTCCGGATTCAGGCCATACCGGTAGCAGGCATACGCCAATACCCAAATGTATCTTTTGTACGCTTCGCCCAGATCGATGCTTCCGCCGTAGCAGAGCTCGACCGCACCGGCCGCATCGTTGGCATCCGCACCGTAACGGGTGTTGTCCGTCGTTACGTTATACACAACGTGATACGCCTTCTCCGGAGCCCCCGTCAAAAATGGGATGCACTCGATAATTTCCCGGTCGTCCACAAACAAATGCGCCGAAGCCGACATGTCGTTTCGGGTCTGTTCGTAATACGCTACGTTGGATGCAGCCGTCGCACCGGGATTGCCCGTATCGTGCGCCACCATAAAGCGGCACGGGTCCAGAGCAAGAACCGGGCGGCGTTGGCTTGGCCCCGTCAAATACCGGGAAACGATCTCGTATTTCATCGTAAACGCCACGCTGATCACCACCTCGAAGCTTTTATCTTTAAGATATGCTCCAAGTCCTTATCCGGTCAGGCGCGTTTGCCGATGAAGGCTGCGCCCTTTTTTACTCTTCCCGTTTCTGCGCAAAATGCGTCTCCACCTGTTTTTTCAGAATGAATGCGCGAAGTGAATTGGCCATATCCGCGGCCAGCTCGACGAAATGGGCTCCGTAATAACAGCCGAACTCCACCGACTCCGTTCGTATAATTTCCGCACGGCAGTGCATCGCGAAGCCAAGGTCGAGATGCAGCTGCACCAGCGCGTCCCGGTCCAGCTCAACGGGCTCTTCTATGATCAAACCTACCCCGCTGAGGCTGATGTTTTTAACCGTAAGCGGAATCTGCCCCTCCGGCACCTGCCAGGAACCGTCCTCGTTGCGATACGAAACGAGGGCGCCCTTTTGATTCACCTGGACCCGGGGATGCTCTCGCTTTTCCGAGAACCGGTTCTGATGCTGGGGCGGAATAAGGACCATGACCACGCCCTGATCCTTGGCGACGACCGTCGACTCGAACGGGTAAAAGCCGCCCGGCGAATAAATCGTCAGCTTGACCGCATCGCCCAATTCGAACGCTTTGTACTCCGACATTTCGATTTCGAGAATATCCCCTTCGACGTACGTCAATATCCCGGTGGATACAAATTTCTCTTTCTCCACTACAATTCGGCTGTTCAGGCTAACCATGCCGGAGCTGCGGTGTCTTCCTTTGGAATTGTCAAGATGCTTGCGGGAAACAGCCGGTGTGTTCATCCGCTACGTCACCATCCTTGGTTTTTAAGTGATGTCCTTGGCGCAAAAAGGCCACCTCCCCCCGTAACGGAAGAAACAGCCGGGGAATTCCGCATCTTTTCGGCGGCCAGGCTGTCGTAGTCGTCTGCGGACCTTAGACCCTAAGCTTTGCGTCGCTGCCTTTCGGCAGGTTTGCCATGAACGAATGGTTGCAATACTTTATTATCATTATCGTATATGTCAAATCAATCAATTATAGGACAATTTACCTAATCGATACTATATTTAGTATACCGTTCCCCAATCATCGTTCAACGGTATCGCCAATTTTCTTAATAATTCACAATGGGGATAACTTTGCTATTCACATTTCAACAATCTGTGGATAACTGCAAAATTCGTTTTATTCCTTGCTATTTCGACTTGGATTATCTACAATGAATTGAAAATAACGCAAATTATCCACAAAATTATCCACAGCGTGTTAACAACGAATATTTGTTCGAGAACACATTGTACAATTACGATAATCGAGGTGTCCAGCTTGTCCGCAGCATTATGGGAAGAACATTTGCCTTTTATGAAAGCCGCGATCGAAGAAGCTCATAAGGCGGAAGCGATACGCGAAGTGCCGATCGGGGCAGTCATTGTGCTCGGCGACGAGATCATTGGCCGCGGCCACAATGTCCGCGAAACGACGCGAGACCCTCTGGCGCATGCCGAGCTGATCGCGATTAAGCAGGCGAGCGAGCATCTGGATGCCTGGCGTCTGCTGAACTGCCGGCTGTATGTTACATTGGAGCCTTGTCCGATGTGCGCGGGCGCGATCGTACAAGCCCGAATCAGCCAAGTCGTCTTCGGTACCCCGGACCCGAAGGCCGGCTGCGCAGGCACGCTGATGAACCTGCTCCAAGAAGACCGGTTCAATCATCGGGTCGACGTAATCGGCGGGGTGATGCAGCAGGAATGCGGAACGATGCTGACGCAGTTTTTCCGCAAGCTGCGAGGAAAAGAGTAAACGCCGGATTCTACATCAAGCTGCCACAATGTGTGGCGGCAAAAAAGAGAGACCGTCCTCTTTACATTTTCTTAGGACGGTGGTAGAATAAAAAGGCTTCGTGCTAAGGCACACCAACGAGACGTGGCTCAGCTTGGTAGAGCGCTTGGTTCGGGACCAAGAGGTCGCAGGTTCAAATCCTGTCGTCTCGATACTTTTAAGACAAGAATTGCGGTCAAATCGACCGCATTTTTTTATTTTCTTCAACGAAACCCATTCAAATTTTCCGATCGGCCCTGTAAAAAACAGCCGCTGGATCAATGCGAAATGGACCGTGAATACACGGTCCATTTTCGATTACCCGTTGACCTCAATCGGGTTGCGATACCTATCCCACCTGCGGCCCGAAGTCTGCACGACGAGCATTCCTGCACGCCACGGGTTCATTAGCGACCCCTCTTGCCCTTTTTATTTCCGAACAGAAGCCGGATGCCCCCGCCAATCAACAGCACCGAGATGACGAACGTTTGGAAATACTGGCCGAACCATCGCCTGACCTGCTGCTGCTGTTCTGCGGAAAGCCATATATCCAGCTCATTCAGCAGCACGCGATTGAGCAAATAGTACACCCCAAGCGCAAGCAATCCGTAACCTAGCCACCGCTGGTGGTGCAGGAGCCAGTCAACGACCGGTACATCCCTCAATTCCTCGCGGCCGCTCTTGGATACCATCTGCAGCGCGTCGAAGAAGCTGAAAAACCACAGGATCGGAATCAGGAACATGAACAGTGACAGCCGCATCACATCCATGATATAGATGCAGAACAGAAAAGCTGCCATGAGCTGCAGGCCGCGCTTTTGCAAGCCCAAGTACATATGCCCCGCCCCGGGGAAAATCGAGAGCAGCGTAGCCAGCGTTTTATTCTTCTTGCCAGACTCCCGGCTCTCTTGAAATTCTTCAAAGATCGTCAGGTTTGTTAGAGCCTCTCCCCGCTCCTTCCGTCCATATTGCTGCACGCAGTCGAACATGTAGTACAGCCAAATGACCGGCAGGGCGCCGAGGAATACCAGAAATACGTCTCGGTGCGTAATGACTCTGAAGAAGAAGATCATCACCGTGAACCCGAAGAACAAGACCATAAAGCCGAGCCCGCGCTGTATAAGCCCCAGGTGGAGATGGCCGAGCCCCGGAACGAAAGAAAGCACAATGGTGCGAAAACGGTAACGCATATATTTTCAGCAGCGCTTCCTGCGTGACGTCCTCTGCATCTTTCGTCGAACGCAGCACCCCGTAGACCGCTTGGAACAAATAGTGTCCGTATTTGTCCACCAGTTCACGGAACGCATCCGCGTCGCCCGATATGAGGCGCGCAATCCATGCTTCTTCTGTAATCGTTCTCCCCCTCCCTTCTCTGCAAATAGACGAACCCGGACAAACCAAACCCTGCATGATTTTTTTAAAACTTTAAAAAAATCCCGATCAACGGAGACCGACTTTATTCCCTTTGCGCGGTGTGGTATAATGAGTACTGCTTGAATCAAGTCCCCGTAGCTCAACAGGATAGAGCAGTCCTCTCCTAAAGGACCGATAGAGGTTCGAGTCCTCTCGGGGACGTTTACACACTTATGTAATCCGCTACCGCTGAGGCCCTAAGAAGGGCCTCTTTTGCTTTTCCGGCCGTGCATATATGCATAAAAAAACGTTCCCCATACCACACTAGCGTTGAGGTGACGCCGATGGGCAACAGGAACGATTCGGACGAAGAGATTTACATTTTCAACAACGAAGCGATTAACGATGTCAAGTCAGACGCCACCGGAGAGCGGAGCTCTTCCAAAGGGGCAGCGGATATATCAGAAGCGTCAAAAAACCAACCAAACGAGCAAGTTTAACCACAGCCAAGAGCCCGCAGTACGATTTCGTTTCGTACCGCAGGCTCTTGTACTTCATTCGGTTAAAATGAGCGGGCCGTCACGGGTAATGGCAATCGTATGCTCGAATTGCGCCGACAGGCTGCCGTCGTACGTTCTGGCGGTCCAGCCGTCGAAGTCAATAAACATCTCATGCTTCCCCGCGTTGATCATCGGCTCGATCGTGATCACCATACCCTCCTGCAGCAAAAATCCGCGTCCCGGCTTGCCAACATGTGCAAAAGAAGGTTCTTCATGCATCTCGCGTCCGATGCCGTGTCCGACCAAATCACGAACGATGGAAAAGCCGGCCTGCTGAGCGTGCTGCTGGACCACGTGCATGACGTCCCCGATTCGATTGCCGACAATGGCCTTAGGGATGGACAGATCCAGACACTCCTTCGTGACGCGAACCAACCGCTCCGCTTCCGCTGATATCTTTCCGACGGCATACGTACGGCAAGAGTCGGCCATCCACCCATCGTAGCTGCATACAATATCCATCTTTAGGATATCCCCCTCCTGCAGCGGCTCTTGGTTAGGAAAGCCGTGGGCAATGACATCGTTCACGGAAGCGCAGGTGGCGAACGGAAACCCTTTGTAACCCTTGGTCACTTGTTTTGCACCATGCTCATTTATGAACCGTTCGGCAAAATCGTTGATTTCAAGCGTCGTCAGCCCGGGACGAACCATCTTGGCAATTTCTTGATGACATTTGGCCAATACAGCTCCGGCTTTGGCCATTAAAGCAATTTCTTGCGGCGTTTTCAAATGAATCATCAGACCACTCCTCCCTCCGACGATCATGATTGCGTGCGACGTGGAGGAAACCCGGTGCACGGCAGACAACAGTCGGTTTCCAACTATTTTACGACGATTCCTCATGTCCTGCCACTCAGCTCGGGATAAGCTCTTTTCCGATTACAAATGTATGCAATAGTTTTTGCATAATGACGCAAAGAGTGATTAATATCACGCAAAAAATGCATTCTCTTTTGTTGCGCTCTATGGTAAAATAAGGTTTCAATCACAAAATCGAGGTGGACATGATGCCGGCAAATAGCTGCTATTACATCATTTATGATGAATACTCCATTTCCATTTGTACCATGTTGGACGATGTATGTGATGCGATGGCAGGCGGGTCTTTGTTATACGGATATACGGATAACGAAGAAATGGCTCACTTGTTATTGAACGAATGTTTTCTTAGGGTGGAGAGAGAAAAAAACAATCTGTAACCACGTAATATAAAAACGACAGCCTCTTACAATAAGTAAGAGGCTTATTTGTATTACCCTTCGCCGTTATTTTGACGGCTATGGTTTTGATTTTTTACTTTTTTCGAACCGGACAAAGGGACACTCGGCTGACGGCTTTCTTCCCGGTTGTGCCGGCCGCTTGGAGGGTTGACCGGCTGTGGAATGTCTTTAGGCATCGTTAGACCTTCTCCCTTCAGTCGATATCGGACATCGGCTCATGAGGCGGTTTATCGTGGTTCAGGGCATCCTGGTGCCGGTGATCGTTTGTTTGCTGCTGTACTTGTTGAGCTTGATGGCTGGTTACCGTCGTTTTGTCCAAATCCTTCACGACATTTTGCAAATTTTTATCGACACTGCTTTTATTTTGAGTCATGACGTAACCTTCCTCCGTTTAGCTATGCGTAAAAGCATGAAGCTGCTGGGCACATTCATGGATATGTCTCACATAATCGTCCGCAAGCGTTTGAATGACGTCGGTCCGCTCGTCGACAGCCGTCCCTTCCCTCTCAACGTCGACCAGTTCCACCTGCACTTCCCGGGAATCGACATACGTACATTTAAAATCGAAGCTGTAATTGCTCCGTCCGGCTGTCGCGATATGAACCCGAATAACGTTCGCTTCCGCTTCATCCGCCTTCACTTCCGCACGGTCCGAGGCGTTCAGGACGGTCGGCAGCGTTCTCGTCCAAGCTTCCGCCAAACGTTGATTGTCCACTTGCAAGCTATCCTTTTTGCTCATGAGTCGCACCTCCATGGTTGTTAACATGCGGAGTCCGCGACCCTCTTATACCAAGGATGAAGCAGCAAAAAAAGCCATCAAAAAAACGACCTCTCTCAAGGTCGTTTTCATATCTTAAAAATATGGCGGAGAGGGTGGGATACGTCCACTTCGTGGCCGACTGCGATGTATCGCTATCGAAGCATATGCTCCGACGAACCTCCGGTTCTCATCCCACCTGCTTGCTCCCCCATACAAAAAACGACCCTTGGGGTCGTGGTCGTATACTTGTATGTATGGCGGAGAGGGTGGGATTCGAACCCACGGTGCCCTCACGGACACGGCGGTTTTCAAGACCGCTGCCTTAAACCACTCGACCACCTCTCCGGGTGACACCAAGCATTGTATCATAAATCAAAAAGCTTTTTCAAGCTCTATTTCTTGCTGATCCGCGTAATATTCCCCATATAAGGCTGTAACACTTCCGGAATCAGCACGCTGCCGTCTTCCTGCTGGTAATTTTCGAGAATCGCAGCGACCGTCCGGCCCAGCGCCAGACCCGATCCGTTCAGCGTATGAACGAATTCCGGTTTCGCTTTCGCATCGCGGCGGAAGCGGATGTTCGCGCGGCGCGCCTGGAAATCTTCGAAGTTGCTGCACGACGAGATCTCACGGTAGGTATTGCTACTAGGCAGCCATACCTCCAGATCGTACGTCTTCGACGAGGTGAAGCCCAAATCGCCTGTACAAAGCGCCATGACGCGGTAAGGAAGCTTCAGGAGCTGCAGCACCTTCTCCGCCTCGCCAGCCAGCTTCTCAAGCTCCTCGTTCGACTGCTCCGGAAGAACCATCTTCACGAGTTCTACCTTGTTGAACTGATGCTGACGAATGAGTCCGCGAGTATCGCGCCCGGCCGAACCGGCCTCGGAACGGAAACAAGCGCTGAACGCCACGAAATATTTCGGCAGATCCTCCAGAGCCAAAATGTCGTCCCGATGGTAATTCGTCACCGGCACCTCGGCGGTCGGAATCATGAAATAGTCCACGCCTTCGATTTTGAACACATCTTCTTCGAACTTTGGCAGCTGCCCGGTTCCCGTAAGACTATCGCGGTTTACGAGGTACGGAGGAAGCATTTCCGTATACCCGTGCTCGTTCGCATGCAGGTCCATCATAAAATTGATCAGAGCCCGCTCCAGACGCGCCCCAAGCCCTTTATAGAACACGAACCGGGAGCCTGTAACCTTCGCCGCCGCTTCAAAATCCAAAATATCAAGCTCTTGCGCCGTTTCCCAGTGCGGCTTCGGCTCGAAAGAAAAGGACGGTACTTCACCTACCCGGCGAATCTCTACGTTATTCTCTTCCGAACCGCCTACTGGCACGTCGGCTTGCGGCATATTCGGAATCGCCAGAAGGATAGTATCCAGTTCGGCTTCCAGAACGCGAATTTCCTCATCCAACGACTTGATCCGATCGCCAACAACCTTCATCTCTTCGATCAAGTGATCGGCGTTTTCTTTCGCCTTTTTCAGTTGCGCCACTTCTTGCGAAACGACGTTTCTGCGGTTTTTCAATTGTTCCGTTTCTTGCAAAAGCTCTCTGCGCTTCAAATCCAGACTCGTAAAACGGTCCAGCTCCTCCAAGTTTTTGCCCCGGTTGGCCATCCCTTGTTTTACTTTGTCCAAATCTGCGCGTAGCAATTTTATATCTAACAAGGAGATCCCTCCTGCTTCATCTCACGTACCATGTCCAAAAAATAAGCGTGCATTCGTTCATCGTCGGTCAGTTCCGGATGAAACGATGCAGCCAGCAAATGCCCTTGACGGGCTGCAACGACCTGGTCACGGTACGTCGCCAACACTTCCACGCCTTCACCCACCTGTTCGATCAGAGGCGCACGGATGAATACCGCGCGCACATCCCGATCGACGCCTTTAATATCCAAGTCCGTCTCAAAGCTTTCCCGCTGCCGACCAAAAGCATTGCGCGCAACCTGAATATTCATCAGCCCAAGGTGAGCCTCTTCCTGCCCTGCAATATGTTTTGCGAGCACAATCAGTCCTGCACATGTGCCGAAAAGCGGCTTGCCCTGCCGCGAAAATTCGCGTAGGGCATCTATGAATTGATAGGTTCGCATCAGCTTGCCGATCGTCGTGCTTTCGCCGCCCGGAATAATGATTCCGTCAATCTCCGCCAGTTGCTCCGTCCGCTTCACCGCGACGCCGGTGCCACCGGCTTTTTCGATCATGCGGATATGCTCGGTTACGGCGCCCTGCAGCGCCAAAACACCTATGTTCATCCCTCTGTACCTTCTTCCCGAGAAACAAGCTCCAGCCGGCTACCAGCCGCGCTCCTGCATCCGTTCGGATACATGCAGCTTAGAGATTTCGATGCCCTTCATCGGCGTACCAAGATTTTTCGAAATATTGGCAATCAGCTCAAAATCCGTATAATGCGTCGTAGCCTCAACGATCGCTTTTGCGAATTTCTCCGGATTTTCCGATTTGAAAATACCCGATCCTACAAACACGCCATCGGAGCCCAAATGCATCATAAGCGCGGCATCCGCAGGAGTCGCTACACCACCGGCCGCAAAGTTGACGACTGGCAATTTTCCGGTTTCGTGCACTTGCAACAGCAGCTCGTAAGGGGCACCCAAGTTTTTGGCTTCCGCCATCAGCTCGTCCTTGGACAAGCTTTGGATTTTGCGGATTTGGCCCGTGATCATACGCATATGACGAACGGCCTCAACAATATTGCCCGTTCCCGGTTCGCCCTTCGTACGGATCATCGAAGCACCTTCACCGATCCGGCGAAGCGCCTCGCCGAGGTCTCTTGCGCCGCACACGAACGGTACTGTAAATTCCTTTTTATTGATGTGGAACACTTCATCGGCAGGAGTCAATACTTCGCTCTCGTCGATATAGTCCACGCCCATCGATTCGAGTACCTTTGCTTCAACAAAATGCCCGATACGCGCCTTGGCCATAACCGGAATGGAAACAACTTTCATGACTTCTTCTACGATGGTAGGGTCAGCCATCCGGGCAACGCCACCAGCCGCGCGAATATCCGAAGGAACTCTTTCCAATGCCATAACGGCAGAAGCGCCTGCAGCTTCAGCAACGCGCGCTTGCTCTGCACTCATGACGTCCATAATGACGCCGCCTTTTTGCATTTCGGCCATGCCTTTTTTAACGCGAGATGTACCTGTTTCCATATCCGATTCCTCCTGGGAACATATCGTTAATATTACTTCCGTCCACTTGAAATTAGGACAAACTACTAAACAATTATTTTACAGCAAGCGCTTCAATTTAACAACCCGTTCGCCTTGATTTTATCCCTTTTTGGCACCGCTGAACAGATCGACGAAGAAGTCTTTAATCGCCCGGAACAACAACCGGAACCAACTGCCCTTCTCCACTTCCTCCGCGGCAACCAGGTTGACCGGATATTCTTTGCCGCCATACGATACTTTTGCCGTTCCAAGAACTTGCCCTTGAGCAATTGGAGCGACAAGCTTGCTGTCATCCGCCAGCGGCTCCGCCGTGATTTGGAATTGCTCTTTCGATGTGCCTTTTTTCGCGATAATTCTAAGTTCGGATTGCGTAACGACCGGAACTTCCGTGGTAACGCCTTTTTTAATATTGACTGTTTTCAATTTTTCTATTTCCTGTTTCGCATTCAACACAGGCACGAATTCGAAATTCGTAAAGCCGTAGTCAAGCACTTTGCGCGTTTCGATAAAGCGGTCCGGTTCCTTCGGAGCGCCCATAATGACACTTATTAGACGCATTCCGTTACGCTCGGCTGTGCCTGTGAAGCAATAAAGCGCTTCTTTCGTACTGCCTGTCTTCAGACCGTCAAGTCCCTGGTAAGCATACTTTTTAAAATTGACATTATCCTTGTTTCCTTCCAACATCCAGTTAAAGTTAATCATCGGTGACTTGTCCTTCTCGCGGAACTTCCTGGACAGGGTCGCCGTGTATTTCAATACTTCCTTATGGTCCTTAATAAGATTATAAGCGATAAGAGCGGTATCTCTGGCTGTCAGCATCGTTTCGCCTTGCACTTCTTTAGGCGCATATTTCCCCATATCCACTCTTGGCAAGCCAGTCGCATTTATAAAATGAGCCTTGTCCGAAAGCCCGAACTGTTTTGCTTTCTCGTTCATCATCTTGGCGAATAGTTCTTCGCTGCCCGCAATTCTTTCTGCTAGCGCCACTGAAGCGTCGTTCGCCGAATAGATCGACATTGCGGCAAACATATCATCTACAGAAGCTTGTTCATTCAAAGCCAGCAGACCGCCTGAACCGATGACATCGGCTGCGTTTGGAGTTGTATTCACCATTTCCGTAGAACTAAGCTTTCCGCTTTTAATAGCTTCCATCACCAAATATTCGGTCATCATTTTCGACATACTGGCGGGAGGATACGCTTCGTCCGCATTCATTTCATATAAGACTTGCCCGGTACTCGCTTCCATGAGAATCGCAGATCTGACATTGAGCTTCAAATCTACCGGGGCATCCGCTGCTAGTACGGAAGCGGATTGTACCAGAACAAGAGTGGCGTTCAGCAAAAGAGTCGCAGCTACGATCGAACAAACGCGTTTTACTTTAAAAAACAACCAACTCACTCCTAAAAAAAATTTTATAAAAATAACGTACGTTTAATTGTACCACAAGCCTCTTTCGCTTTACAAAAGCAAAAACGGAAGCCCCAGGCTTCCGTTCTTTTTTGCACGATCCCTTCGTAGGACTACAACGAATAGTTTGGAGCTTCTTTTGTTATTTGAACATCATGCGGATGGCTTTCCCGAAGGCCCGCCCCCGTAATGCGGGTAAAGGATGTTTCGTTGATAAGCGCCAGAATATCTTTAGCCCCGCAGTAGCCCATCCCGGAACGCAGCCCGCCAACCAGCTGATAAAGCGTATCGGCCAACGGTCCTTTATAAGCAACTCTACCCTCGATACCTTCCGGTACAAGCTTGCTTTCGTTCTCTTGGAAATAGCGGTCTTTGCTGCCTTGCTTCATTGCGCCAATCGATCCCATTCCCCGATAAACCTTATAGCGGCGGCCTTGGAATATTTCCGATTCGCCCGGACTCTCTTCCGTACCGGCGAATAAGCTGCCGAGCATGACCGCGCTGGCTCCAGCTGCGATCGCTTTGACGACGTCTCCGGAATATTTAATACCGCCATCGGCAATGATCGGCACGTTGTACTGCCTCGCAACCGTCGCGCAATCGTAAATCGCCGTAATTTGCGGTACGCCAATACCTGCGATCACCCGCGTCGTACAAATGGAGCCTGGCCCGATTCCGACCTTCACCATGCTTGCTCCGGCCTCGATCAGATCCTTCGTCCCTTCGCCAGTCGCCACATTGCCAGCACAAATTGACAGGTCAGGGTACTGCTCGCGAATTTTGCGGACGGTGTTAATTATATTGATATGGTGTCCGTGCGCCGAGTCAACGACGATCAAATCCGCGCCGGCTTCGACCAACGCTGCCGTACGCTCCATGACATCCTTGGCTACGCCTACCGCGGCGCCGGCCAGCAGACGGCCTTGTTTGTCTTTTGCCGAGTTCGGGAACTGAATGGCCTTCTCGATATCTTTAATCGTAATCAAGCCCTTAAGAATCCCATTCTCGTCAACCAAAGGAAGCTTCTCGATCTTATGCTGCTGTAGGATGCCTTCTGCTTGTTGGAGCGTCGTGCCTACAGGAGCCGTTACGAGATTATCTTTCGTCATCACTTCTTTAATTTTAATCGAATAATCATGAACGAAGCGCAGATCTCGATTTGTTAAAATACCGACAAGCTTCTTGTTCTCGTCGCAAATCGGCACACCGGAAATCCGATATTTAGCCATCAACTCTTCGGCATCATAGACATGATGCTCCGCAGTAAGGGAAAATGGATTAGTGATTACGCCGCTTTCCGAGCGCTTTACCCGATCCACTTCCTCCGCCTGCTGCGCAATCGTCATATTCTTGTGGATGACCCCGATTCCGCCTTCTCGAGCGATAGCGATTGCCAAAGCCGATTCCGTTACCGTATCCATGGCCGAGCTTAAAAAAGGAATGTTCAGATTGATGTGGTTTGTCAGTTTTGTCGATATGTCGATTTCCTTACCGAACACGTCCGATTTTCTCGGTACCAGCAATACATCGTCAAATGTCAAACCTTCTTTGGCAAACTTAGTCTCCCACACAAAAATAATCCTCCTTATTTTTTTCATGCTATACATGCCGCAAGATATTAATAGCAATCTTATCAAAAGCCCAATTTTAGTGTCAAGCAAAAAGTCATGAAGTTTCCATGGCAATTTATATTTAGTATGCCAATTTCCATAAGAAAAAGAGCCTCTCCGGATAAAATCCGAAGAAGCTCTTCTGCTTGGCGACGTCCTACTCTCCCAGGACCCTGCGGTCCAAGTACCATCGGCGCTGGAAGGCTTAACGTTCGTGTTCG
>NZ_JANAVJ010000148.1 GCF_024213375.1 Paenibacillus sp. MZ04-78.2
ATGAAATTTCACACCTCCTTGTTAATTTCCATATTTTTCTTTGATGTGTTCCTTATCGGCTTGCTGCGGTTTATTATCCTCCCAAACGATTGACGTATCTCTCATAACCGAAGAGACGCCTGAGTTATTATGCTTAAGTCCTACCGCATGACCAAACTCATGCGAGAATGCATACGTTGTTCCATTACTATCAAGCTTGCCGAGATTGGCGTGATCGAATCGAACTCTTGCCCTATCTCTTTGATCGTCAGGGTTCACTTGGGTCCATCCAAATAAACCATACGTCCAATAATCGACAACTCCATATACATCTAGACCGGTAAGGGAATCTCCCGTAGTCGACGCCCGAGCAGCGTTACGAAGCCCGGCTTGCGGAGAGTCGACCGATTCTGGGTACGTTCTCGGCTTGGTTG
>NZ_JANAVJ010000031.1 GCF_024213375.1 Paenibacillus sp. MZ04-78.2
AGCTCAAAATTTACTACTGACGAGAATTTTCATTCTCTTTATGACACTCACTCAATGTTCAGTTTTCAAAGGGCAATGATGTTCGCCATCTTTCGACTTCATTTTACAATCCGTCGAAAGCGACCTCTTTAATATATCACATCTGCCTAGCTGATTGCAAGCATTATTTTTTAATTTTCTTTTTTCATGCTCGGCTCTTTCGAGCTCAACCGCAGAAGCGACAATGACTAATATACCAAACGTTTATGTACTTTGCAACTGTTATTTTCTTCCTTTCGTATTAATTCTAAAGCAAACAAAAACATGCTTCCCCCATAAAGGGCGAAACATGTTTTTGTTTGTCCGAAATTATTCGCCTTGACGCTCACGCATCAGCGGGAAAAGCAGCACGTCACGAATCGACGGCGCATTCGTAAGCAGCATCACCAGGCGATCGACTCCGATCCCAAGACCTCCGGTCGGCGGCATGCCGTATTCAAGAGCGCGTACGAAGTCTTCGTCCATTTCATGCGCCTCGTCGTTCCCCTGCTCCCGCTCCACCAGCTGCGCTTCAAACCGCTCCCGCTGATCGATCGGATCGTTCAGCTCGGTAAACGCGTTGGCGTGCTCGCGCGCCACGATAAACAGCTCGAAACGGTCCGTAAACCGCGGGTCCTGCTCGTTCTTTTTCGCCAGCGGGGAAATCGCCACCGGATGCCCCGTGATGAATGTAGGCTGAATAAGCTTCTCCTCGACGAACGTCTCAAAGAACTGGTTCACGATATGACCGAAGGTCATCATCGGCTCAACCGGCACATTGTGTTCTTTGGCCAATCGATGCGCTTCCTCGTCCGTCATCTGAACGCTGAAGTCAACGCCCGTCACTTCTTTAATAGCATCGACCATCGAGACGCGACGCCATGATGGCGCGAGATCAACTTCTTGATCTTGATACGTAATCTTGGTCGTGCCCAGCACTTCCTGAGCAATATGCGCGATCATCTCTTCTGTCAGCTTCATGATGTCTTTATAGTCGGCATACGCTTCGTACAGCTCGATCATCGTAAATTCCGGGTTATGGCGTGTCGAAATACCTTCGTTACGGTAGACCCGTCCGATTTCGTACACTTTTTCCATCCCGCCGACAATCAAACGCTTCAAATGCAGCTCAATGGCAATCCGCATATACAACTGCATGTCCAGCGCATTATGATGCGTAATGAAAGGACGAGCGGCCGCACCGCCCGCAATGGCATGCAGGGTTGGCGTTTCGACTTCCAAATAGCCGCGGGCATCCAGATAGCGGCGCATCGACTGAATGATTTTGGAACGCAAAATGAAGGTCTGCTGAACGTCTTGGTTCATGATCAAATCCACGTAACGTTGACGGTATCGCAGCTCGACATCTTTAAGACCGTGATATTTCTCCGGCAAAGGCAGAAGCGATTTGGACAGCACCTCCACCGATTGCGCTTTAACGGAAAGCTCACCGGTTTTCGTCTTGAAGACGGTGCCGCGAACACCGATCAAATCACCGATATCGAGCAGTTCGTACGCCTTGTACTTGGATTCTTCCAACGCATCGGCGCGCACATAAATTTGAATCTTGCCGGTGATGTCCTGAATATGGGCAAAGCCCGCTTTGCCCATTTCCCGCTTCTGCATAATCCGCCCGGCAATGCTTACTTCGGGGGAAAGCGCTTCAAGCTCTTCCTTGGACTTGTTTTCGTAGGCTTTGAAAATATCGCCGGCATGGTGCGTTCTGTCGAACTTTTGCCCGAACGGATCGATCCCAAGGCCGCGCAGTTCATCCAATTTATTGCGCCGAATTTGCAGCAATTCATTCAATTCCAATTCCACAGTCATGTTTCCAGCTCCTTGGTCGTATGTAAGGCTTCCCGGCTCTATAGTCAAAAAAGCTTCCTGAGGAAGCTCCTTTTGTTATCGCCGTTTACTTCTTGATATCGATAATTTCGTATTGAATAACGCCTGCCGGTACGCTGACGTCAACGATTGCCCCTTTGCGTTTGCCGAGAATGGCTTTGCCGACCGGGCTTTCGTTGGAAATTTTATTTTGGAACGGGTCGGATTCCGCCGTACCAACGATGGAGTATTCGACGATGTCCCCGAATTCGAGGTCCTTCAAGATGACGATGGAACCGACGTTCACCGCATCCGTATCGACTTCGTCGTTGTTGATAATCCGCGCGTTGCGCAGCAACTTCTCCAAAGTAAGAACACGGCCCTCAACGAACGCTTGTTCGTTCTTGGCGTCTTCATATTCCGAGTTCTCGCTGATATCGCCGTAACCGATGGCCACTTTAATCCGCTCCGCCACCTCGCGGCGCTTCACCGACTTTAAATGCTCCAGCTCTTCCTCGAGCTTTTTCAAACCTTCCTGCGTGAGAATGACTTCTTTTTCCGCCATTACTACCTATCTCCCGTCGTGTGAAAGATTTTCATATTTCGAGCCCAATCGAGTATGAATTCACTGATAATTACTATATGAACGCGACGCTGCTTGATGCCACTAACCGTCGGCCGCAAATGACTATTGACTGATTATATTGCAACCCCATTCAAATGTCAATTGAAGCCAACCGCCCCGGTTTCGCCCACCGAATGGGGCTAGTGAACGGTTGCCTCGCGTTGGTCGAACGATTCGATAAAGTCGGTGAGAAGTTGAACCATGGCGTCCCGTTTCGTCTGCTCCATAATGGCGTCTTTGATCCGCGCCGCTCCGTGCAGCCCCTTCAAGTACCAGGCCAGATGCTTGCGCATTTCCTTGACCGCCACCGCTTCGCCTTTCAGCGCCGTCAGCCGGTCCAGATGCAGCACCGCGATGCGGATTTTCTCTTGCGGGCCCGGTTCCGGAGGGAGCTCCCCTTTGGTCAAATATTGGATGGTCCGGTAAAGCATCCACGGATTGCCCAATGCCGCGCGGCCGATCATGACACCGTCGACGCCGGTCTGGTCGAGCATCCGTTTCGCATCCTCGGGAGTAAAGACGTCCCCATTGCCGATCACCGGAATCGAAACGGCTTCCTTGACCTCTTTAATGATGTCCCAGTTCGCGTGACCGGTATACATCTGCACTCTCGTGCGCCCATGAACGGATACGGCCGCGCCGCCACCGTTCTCTACGGCCTTCGCGTTTCGTACCGCATAAATATGATCGTCGTCCCAGCCGATCCGCATTTTCACGGTTAGCGGTTTGCTGACGGACCGGCTGACGGTCGAGACCATCTGCTCGATTTTGTCGGGGTCCAGCAGCCAACGTGCCCCCGCGTCGCATTTTGTAATTTTGGGCACAGGACAGCCCATGTTGATATCGATGATGTCCGCATTCGTATGCTGGTCCACATATTTGGCCGCTTCGACGAGCGTTTCGGTGTCGCCGCCGAAAATTTGGAGGCTGAGCGGCTTCTCCCGCTCGTCGACGTACAGCATCTCCAGTGTGCGATGATTTCCGTGCAGGATGGCTTTATCGCTGACCATCTCGGCACAGACGAGGCCGCAGCCGAACTCTTTCGCGATCAAACGAAAGGCCGGATTACAGACGCCTGCCATCGGGGCCAGGACCACTTTGTTCGGAGCGGTGACATTGCCTATCGTTAACATCGTATCTCTCCTTTCTGGGAAGGGTGATTTATTTGCCGCTTGCTTGGAAATAAAGCTCCTCCGGCTCGATCCCCAGCGTTTCGCATATTTTACGGACGATTTTCGGATCCGCCTTGCGCGTTCCCCGCTCTATGGAACCGAGTACGGCAATGGAAACTTCCAGCCGTTCCGCCAGCTCGTTTTGAGTAAATCCTTTTAATTTGCGAAAAGCGCGGATGCGCTGGGCTATTGCATTTTTTTCCAAAGTTTAATTCCTTCCTTTCCTTCCGCACGCTCCAAAAACGCTCGTAAAGGCTCGGCCTGCGGCTGGTGATGAAGCTCCAATACCTCGATAAGAGGAATCAGAACGAATGCCCGCTCATGCATGCGCGGGTGCGGCAGCGTCAATTCAGGCTGCTGCCGCCTGACATCGCCGTACATCAGCATATCAAGGTCAATGGTACGAGGGCCCCAGCGAATATCACGGACGCGGCCAAGCTGCCTTTCCGTTTCCATCAACTGCTCCAACAGTTGTTCCGGGGGGAGCGTTGTAGTCACCTCGATCGCCATATTCAAAAAGGGGGCCTGATCCGTATAGCCAACCGGATCGGTCTCATACAAGGCCGATTGTCCTGTAACGCGAATCTGCGGATGCTCCTGAAGCAAGTGAACGGCTTCCGTCAGGAAGCGCTCCCTGTCTCCGATGTTGGAGCCCAACCCGATGTAAGCCCTCTCCCAAGCTTCGGTCGACTGCATATCTCCATCGTTCATTAGCGGGCTTCCCGCTTCCTGTGAATTTCGACCGTGAAGCCGTCGAAATGAACCGCTACCGGCGGGTGCGGCTTGACGACGCGAACGGTCAATTCATTTATACTAGTATAAGTTCGCAATACCTCGGATGCAATATGCTCGGCCAGCGCCTCGACCAGCTTGAACGTTTTTTGCTCGACGATCGTTTTGATCAAATCATGTACCTCGGCATAATTGACGGTGTCTTCCACCCGGTCGGAGCGGCCAGCCCTGTCCAGCGGAAGGTACAGCTCCACATCCACGTAATAGCGCTGCCCTAGCTTGTTTTCCTCCGGAATAACACCGTGATATCCGTAAAAGGCCATCCCTTTCAGCATCATTTTATCCAACTTCATCTTCCTCCTTCAAGTCGCGGTCGCGTCATGCAAGCAGCCGCTTCATCGGTGCTGCGTTATGGCATCGGTCATATCGGCAACACGCCGCATGGCTTGTACATCATGCACTCTGATGATCCGGCAGCCTTGGGCAATGCCAAGCGCAACGGTAGCCGCGGTTCCTTCCACCACGTCATCCGTCGGCAAATTCAGCGCACGGCGGATCATGCTTTTGCGCGATGTGCCGAGCAGCACAGGGTAACCTAAAGAAACGATCCGGTCCAGATAGTTCATGAGTTGCAAATTGTTCTCGTACGTTTTGGCAAATCCGATGCCAGGGTCCAAAATAATCTGTTCGTCGCGAATCCCCGCTTGGTGCGCCCGACGAACCGTTTCCCGCAAATCCTCGATCACGTCTTGGATAAAGTTAGCATACACCGCTTCGGTACGATTATGCATCAGAACGATCGGACAGCCGTATTCTACAGCTACTCGGGCCATGTCCGGCTCCTTCTGTAATCCCCATATATCGTTAAGCAGACTTGCGCCCACAGCCATCGCTTGTCTTGCCGTTTCGGCCTTGTACGTGTCGATGGAAATCGGCGTAACGATGCCTGCCTGTCGCAACGCGCGAATGATAGGGATGACTCGTTCCAGCTCTTCTTCAAGCGATACGGCGGGAGCGCCCGGACGCGTCGATTCGCCGCCTACGTCAATGATATCGGCTCCTTGCGAGATCATGTCCAAAGCCCGGGCAACGGCAGCGATCGGATCAATGTACCGGCCCCCGTCCGAGAAGGAGTCCGGGGTCGCATTAAGAATCCCCATCACGACTGACCTCGACCCGCTCAACAGCTGTTCGAGCTTGTTAGAATTCGCCATGCTAGCGTTCATCATTTTCCTCCCTAGCTTCAGCTATTATACCATGCCGGAACAAGCGTTCCTATACCTGGACAGCAATCTTTCCGTAACAGGACCTGCCGTGCCGCCGCAGACGGTGTGCTCCTTCCCTTCCCGGTTCAACAGCCTTGTCACAGGAACGATTTCTTGAATGGAATTCGTCAAAAATACTTCGTCCGCTCCGGTAAGATCTTCCCACCTGTACAAACCCTCCGATACGGATAATCCGGTCTCTCGCGCCATCGTCATCACATAGCGTCTCGTGATGCCTGGCAGAAGCCCCGTTTCCACCGAAGGCGTATGCAGTTCTCCGCCGCGCACAAAAAACACATTGCTGACGATCCCTTCTGATACGAAGCCTTGGGCATCCAGCAGGAGACCTTCTGCCTGAGCCGCCCAAGGGTAGCGCCGGAGTTCTTGTTTTGCCAAAATATTGTTCATATAATGCAGCGATTTGTGTCGAATCGTGCCTTCCGGCGAGTTTCGACGGGATTCGAGGAGCTGCAGCGGCTTGCCGCTGCTATAAACCGACGAATCGATAGGCGGCAACGATTTTATATAAAGGATTTCCGTAGGGTGCTTGTACGGTTCGGCCGGAAGACCGAGAATGTCCGTGCCCGCCGTAACCGTAAAGCGGAAGTAGGCATCCGTCAAGGCGTTCGCTTCAAGCAGTCTGCGAATCCGGGCACACAAGCCGTCCGGATCAGGAACGTAGCGGATGTCCAGCTCCCGGCAGCCTGCGTCCAACCGCTCGAGATGCCATTCCAACAAAAAGGGACGTCCGCCGTAGGTGCGGAACGTCTCGAATAACCCCATACCGTAAAGAAAACCGTGGTCGTATACGGAGACCACGGCCTTTTGTTCCTCTATGACGTTTCCGTTTAAATCGATTTTCACGCTTGGCTCACTGCCGTTTCGTTCAAAAAATTGCGCAGCATTTGGTGCCCATGATCGGTAATGATCGACTCGGGATGGAATTGAACGCCTTCGATCGGGTATTCTTTATGGCGCAGTCCCATAATTTCGCCCTCGGCCGTTTCGGCGGTGATCACGAAGCAATCGGGCAGCGTTTCTTTTTTTACAATCAAGGAATGGTACCTCGTTGCCGTGAACGGAGACGGCATATCCTTAAAGACCCCTTGACCGTCGTGGAGTATTTCCGAGGTTTTTCCGTGCATCAGCCGCTCTGCGCGGATCACTTCGCCGCCAAACGCCTGTCCGATCGATTGATGGCCGAGGCAGACGCCGAGAATGGGAATCCGGCCTTTGAAGCGTTCGATCAGCGACAGGCTGATTCCCGCTTCGTTGGGCGTGCAAGGCCCCGGAGAGATCAAAATATGGTCCGGCTTTAACGCTTCGATCCCCTCCAGATCGATCTCGTCGTTGCGTCGAACCTCGATCTTTTCGCCCAATTCCCCCAAATACTGCACCAAATTGTACGTAAACGAATCGTAGTTGTCGATGACCAAAATCATGATTTTTTACCTCCAGTGGGACATGGATTTCGTTCGCTATATTGGATTGCTTTCCACATGGCTTTTGCTTTGTTAATCGATTCCGTGTATTCCTTCTCCGGAATCGAGTCGATGACAACTCCCGCCCCGGCCTGAACATATCCTGTACCGCCTGCTGCGATGAGCGTACGTATGATTATATTAAATTCCATATCGCCATTATAGTCAATCCAACCGATAGACCCGGTATATGGTCCTCTTCTCACCGGCTCCAGTTCCTCGATAATCTCCATGGTGCGGATTTTCGGAGCGCCGGTAATCGTGCCGCCCGGGAACGTCGCGGCAATGACATCGAAGACATCGCGTCCCTCGGCCAGCTTTCCTTCAACTTCCGACACAATGTGCATCACGTGGGAATAGTACTCAATGACCATAAAGTCTTTGACCTTTACCGTCCCGTATGTCGAAATTCGTCCGAGATCGTTGCGCTCCAAATCGACAAGCATGATATGCTCGGCCCGTTCTTTCTCGTGATGAATCAGCTCATCTTCCAGTTGCCGGTCTTCTTCCGGGCTCATGCCGCGTGGACGGGTGCCTGCGATCGGACGGGTGCGGACGGTCCCTCGTTCAAGCTGGACCAGCAGCTCCGGGGAGCCCGATACAAGCTGAAAATCACGAAATCGCAGCAGTCCCATATAAGGGGAAGGGTTCACCAGCCGCAGCCATTCGTAGATTTCTTCAGGCGAGGCCTCAAGCCGCTTGTTCTGGCGCACTGACAGATTCACCTGAAACACGTCTCCGGCACTGATGTAATCGCGGATTTTGCGTACCGCATCCATGTAAGCTTCTCTCGGAAAATCGGCAGCCATCCCTTCAATGGCATCCACGTCCACCTGAAGGCGGTCTTCTTCTATTAGCACCCGCTTCCGGGCCGCTTCTTCCTGCAAGAGCGGATTGGCGGCAGCCTCCGTCAATCGATCCCACAAGCCTTTCATCCAGGCCGCGGACTGCTCCGCTTCCTTATAGCGGGCTTCAAGCCAACCGGGCTCGTCCAGTTGTTGCGGCGAAAGCTCCGTGTGGACCGCGCAAAACAGCTGATTGGTTTCATGATCAATAATCCAAAGCTCGTTCACTCGAACAAAAGCATAGTCGGGCACGGGCAAATCGGCTTTCGCCCGAACCGGCAGCCGTTCAATGGTGCGGACAACATCGTAGCCCCAGAATCCGACGCATCCGCCTATCCACTTCGGGGCCCCTTCTACAACCGGCGAGCGGGAAGGGGCGAGCCAGCTTTTGACCAGCTCCAGCGGCGCTCCATGCCGCTTCTCTTCGCTGCCATCCTGTTGCGTGACCGTCGCCTCGTAGGCTGTGCCTTGAATAGCCGAAACGGGCCGAATGCCAAAAAAGCTGTAGCGGCCGCCCTTCCCGCTCTCCAGCACGAAGGAACCTGGAGCCGCTTCCTCCCATACAGGCGCCCAGGAAAGCGGGCGGCTTTGCTCTAGTGAAAACCGGATAACATATGGAAGCACGGTGTAGTCCTGAGCCCACTGCTGCCATTGATGATAGGATGTCAGGAGCATGTTCCGTCCTCCTTTTGCGTTCGTCGTGTAATGTTGGGATTAGTATACTTGAAATTGCGGGGGAATAAAAGGGCGGCGAAATTGGGAAGGGAGTCGGAGATGAAGCGGGAGAGCCCGGGCCCCTTGCGCAGTCTGCGGAAAAATCGCGTTTCGCTTCAGCTCAGACACGTTTTGCTCCATCCCCCTAGAATTTTATGGAAGTAGAAGGGGATGAAGCAAAAAACTCGCCGCGAAACGCGATTTCTCCTTCGACTGTTCCACGAGCAAAAACAACTCCTATCCCAATTTCATAAGAGGGGTAGAAAGATAAAAGCCTGCTCAACCTTTATGGGATGAGCAAGCTTAGATTTCCTCTGAAAAAGGCTTAGTCCTCAAATTGATATAGCGGGGTGGACAAGTAGCGCTCGCCGTTGCTTGGGACGACAGCAATGACGCGCTTGCCGGGGCCAAGTTCCTTGGCGATCTTCAGTGCGGCAAAGATGGCCGCTCCGGACGAAATGCCTCCCAGAATGCCTTCTTCTTTCGCTACTCGGCGGGACGTTTCGAACGCTTCCTCGTTCTCTACCGCAATGATGCCGTCATAAATGGCGGTATCCAGAATTTCCGGCACAAAGCCTGCGCCGATCCCTTGAATGCGGTGCGGACCCGGCTTACCCCCGGACAATACCGGAGAAGCCGCAGGCTCGATAGCGTAAATTTTAATGTTCGGGAAGTTCTCCTTGAGCACCGAACCGGCGCCTGTAATCGTTCCGCCCGTTCCGATTCCGGCAATGAAAGCGTCCAGCTTGCCGTCATGTGCGTTGATCGCTTCGACGATTTCCGGACCGGTTGTTTCGCGGTGAATTTTGACGTTCGCTTGGTTTTTGAACTGTTGAGGCATGAAGTAACCCGGATTTTCGGCCAAGATTTCTTCCGCACGCTTGATGGCGCCCTTCATCCCTTCCGCACCCGGCGTCAGCTCCAGCTGCGCACCGTAAGCGCGAAGCAGATTGCGGCGTTCCATGGACATCGTCTCCGGCATGACCAAAATTGCCTTATAGCCTTTAGCCGCGGCGACCATCGCCAGGCCGATTCCCGTATTTCCGCTCGTCGGCTCGACGATCGTATCGCCCGGTTTGATACGGCCTTCCTGCTCGGCCACTTCAATCATGCTGATGGCAATCCGGTCTTTTACGCTGGCACCCGGGTTTTGGAATTCCAGCTTTACGTAAATTTCCGCGCTGCCCTCCGGCACGACACGGTTTAATTTGACCAATGGCGTGTCCCCAATCAATTGCGTAACGCTTTGCACTAATCTGGCCATTCCGTTCTCCTCCTCAAGTTCACATCAAAATATCCGAGTAATTTAGTAGGTATTATATTGTAATCTTATCAACCCCTACGATGGTTGTCAATACAATTCCCTGCCGTTTTCTAGAAATTAGCCCGGACCGATACTTTCCACTTGTCTCGGAGCGTGCGCAGCATCTCCTTCATCGGAGGAGCTTCCCGAAGGGCCAGATCCTTGCGGACCCGCTCACGAACCACTGCAGGGTCTTCCTTGGAAGTTTCTTTACGCTCTCTCAGCTTCACGATGACATATTTGCCGTCGACTTCGACAGGTTTTCCGATTTCCCCTTGCTTCAGCTGTTTGGCAGTCTTCATGATCGGAGTGGGAACGAACGGATCGCCCTCTTCCAGCCAGCCCAAGTCTCCTCCGCTATCGCGCGTCGCATCATCAAGGGAACGTTCCTTGGCTACCTCCGCAAAATCGGTTCCTTTGGACAAGTCGTTCAAGGCCCGCTGGGCCTGCTCCTTGCTAGCCGTCACGATCTGCTGCAGGCGGAACTCTACGCGTGTCTGAAATTCATCCGGATGCGCCGCAATATAAGCCTGCACTTCTTCCTCCGTGATCCGAATGTTGTGAATGGCAACTTTATCGGCTAACAGCTTGTGGTAAATGTCTTCTTTGAGCTTCTCGGGAGTTAAACCCAACTGATTTTTCATCGTTTCTAAAAATTGTTGCTCGCTTTCGTACCCCTGCTTCATCCGCTTCAGTTCCTGCTGCACTTCGATGTCGCCGACTTCGATGCCCAAGGCCTTCGCCTCCAAGCGCACCACTTCCCGGTCGATCATTCGGTCCAGGAGTTCGCGCCCATGCGCCGCCAGCAGCTGTGTTTCCAATTCGGCTAACGTAATCTTTTTCTCTCCGATCGTGGCCAAAATTTGCGCCTCTCCGTCCTGCTTCTGGGGGTCCGGATATTTATCGGTAGGGGATGGGGATAAGGAGTGGGCCATTAATACGGAGGATAGGATGACTACCGCGACCAGCAACACAGCGATCATGCCCCATAATACTTTAATGTTTCGCATACCCTATCTCCTCGTATAATCACTCTCTATATCGACCGGGCGGCTGCTCGCCATCCCGTCGTTTTATATGGACTTGAGAATCGCTTCAAGGTCTTCCCTGCTGAAACGATAGGCTTCGTTGCAAAAATGGCACACGATTTCCGCTTTGCCGTCTTCTTCCACAATTTGCTGTAATTCATCCCGCCCCAGACTTATTAAGGTCTGCTCTACGCGCTCGCGCGAGCATTTGCACTGGAACCGAATATCGTCTCGTCTCTCCAGCACTTCGGCTCCGGGAAGCAGCGTAGCGAGGATGTCCTCCAAACGGTCTCCGTGGTCAAGCAAGGACGTAATCGGCGGAAGAGCCCCAAGCTCCTTTTCAATCTGCGTAATCTCGTCATCCGTTAACCCCGGCAGCAACTGAATGATGAATCCGCCGGCAGTCTTCACGGTATAATCCACGTCGACCAGCACGCCCAAAGCGACAGCCGAAGGCGTCTGTTCGGACTTGGCAAAATAATACGTAAAATCTTCGCCGAGCTCACCGGAAACGATCGGGATGCTGCCACGGTAAGGCTCCTTGAGTCCGAGGTCTTTAATGACATACAAAAAACCGTCAGTACCGACAGCACCGGTCACGTCCAGCTTGCCGACCTGGTTCAAAGGCAAATCGACGGCCGGATTGTCCACATACCCGCGTACTTCTCCGTGAGCATTGGAGTCCGCGACAATCTGGCCGATCGGCCCGCCGCCTTTGACTTGAACAGTCAGCTTCTCTTCGCCTTTAAGCATAATACCCATCATCAGCGCAGCCGTTGCCGTACGTCCTAAAGCAGCGGTCGCGGTAGGCGCAGTCTGATGGCGGCGGCGCAGCTCCTCGACAATTCCGGTAGTGCGGACGGCAAAGGCGCGCACTTTTCCTTCATAGGCCGTGGCCCTGATTAAATAATCTTGCATGACAAAGCTCCTTCTGTTCGAATGACGCTACAAGTTAGGGTCCCGGAAGCCGGAATAAGGAGTCCTACTTGCTGCGAATATGCAGTTCTCTAGCTGATGTTGCGTTCATATATAATTTGCAATCCCTGCAGCGTGAGAAGCGGATCGATTAATTCGATCGTGCGCGATTCCCCTGCAATGAGCTCTGCCAGTCCACCCGTTGCAATAACTTTCGGCTCCACCCGGAACTCCTGTTTAATCCGTTCCACGATTCCGTCCACTTGACCGGCGAAGCCGTAAATAATTCCGGCCTGCATCGATGCAATCGTATTACGACCAACGACGCTTTTAGGTTTCACCAGCTCAATGCGGGGCAGCTTTGCCGCCCGTTGATACAGAGCTTCGGTGGAGATACTGATCCCGGGCGCCACGGCACCGCCGATGAATTGGCTCTTCTCGTCAATATAGTCGAACGTCGTAGCTGTTCCAAAATCGACCACGATACAAGGCGAGCCGTACAGCTCGATAGCGGCGACTGCGTTCACGATCCGGTCTGCGCCAACTTCCTTCGGGTTCTCGTAACGGATATTCAGTCCGGTCTTGATACCAGGTCCTACAATCAATGGCGCTTTCTTTAAATAATTTAAACACAATTGTTCCAGTACAAACATCAGCGGCGGCACGACGGAAGAAAGAATAACGCCGTCGACTTGATCCAGGCCGATTCCCGCATGCCGGAACAGGTTGTACATGGTCATTCCGTACTCGTCCGAAGTGGCGGACCGGTTGGTACTCAGCCGCCAGTGGTGAAGCAACTGCTTCCCTTCATAGATCCCGAGCACGATGTTCGTATTTCCCACGTCCACCACTAAGATCATGGCCGGTCCACCTTTTCTCCTGCGGAACCTTTCTGTTCGTTCAAATCCAAGCTGATATCAAGCGCCTGAACGGAATACGTCAGCCGGCCGACGGAAATGACGTCCACCCCGCTCTGGGCAATGCTGCGGACACTGTCCAGCGTAACGTTACCCGACGCTTCTACCATGATATGCGGAGCCTGGCTTTTCATGCGCTGTACGGCATGCGACATTTGCTCCGGCGACATGTTATCGAGCATAACAACGTCAGGACCGGAAGCTAACGCTTCTTCCAGCTGCTCGAAGTTTTCCACTTCGACTTCAATCTTCATCGTATGCGGAATTTGAGCGCGGGCCGCCGTAATGGCTTGATGGATTCCTCCCGCCCCCTTGATATGGTTGTCCTTGATCATGACGGCATCATATAATCCGAACCGGTGGTTATGTCCTCCCCCGACTCGAACCGCATACTTCTCCAGCATCCGGTGGCCCGGCGTCGTTTTGCGCGTATCCACAAGACGAACCGGCAGTCCTTCCAGCCGGTTCACAAACTGGCGCGTACGCGTAGCGATGCCGGACATCCGCTGCAGCAAATTCAGCGCGAGACGTTCCCCGAGCAAAATGCTGCGGGTGCTGCCGGATACTTCCGCGATCACGGTGCCGTACCGAGCCGCCGCGCCGTCGTTCACCTTCGCTTCGAAACGAAGCTGCGGGTCAACCAATGCGAAGACCGCTTCGGCCACCGGGAGCCCGGCGATAATACCCTCGTCTTTGACGTGAATAATGCCTTTGGCTTGCGATTCCGCCGGAATCGTCGTCATCGTCGTGACGTCGCCCATCCCGATGTCTTCCTCAAGCCAAGCTCGCAAGCTCCGTTCCAAATTCGACCGGTTCAACTCAAACATCATCAATCCGTCCTTCCGTAATGCCGTTTGCACGATTAAACACGGTATGCTTGTGCCAGACCGCGTCATCTTTGTCCGGGAAGTCCTCCCGGTAGTGTCCCCCGCGGCTTTCCTGCCTAATCAAAGCGGCCTGCGTCGTCAGAAGCGCGCAGATGAGCAGATTGGCAAATTCATATTCTTCCCGCTTGGCCAAACAACTATCGAAGATCGATACGTGCCGCTTCAGCTCGTTGTACCCTTTTTCCAGTCCTTGAGCGTGCCGTTTGAGTCCTGCGTATATGAGCATTACCTTTTGCAGCTTCAGCTTCTTTTCGACAACGGGCTGAATGGCGTTATCCTTGGACCGTCGCTCCTCCCGGATATGGGGAAGCTCTGCGATCGGCGACAAGCGGTCGATCCGCTCGACAATCCGCCGCCCGAACACAATCGCTTCGGAAAGCGAGTTGCTGGCCAGCCGATTGGCCCCATGTACCCCCGTAGAGGATACTTCCCCGCACGCAAACAGACGCTTGACAGCTGTTTCTCCGTGCAGGTCGGTCTCTACACCGCCCATCATGTAATGAGCCGCCGGAGCTACCGGAATCCAATCGGACGACAAATCGAGTCCGTAGGACAGGCAGTATTCGTAAATCGTCGGAAACCGGTGCTTCACTGTTTCTTCCGATTCGTGCGTAAAATCAATGTAGACGAAGGTCGACTTGGTGTTCTCCATTTCGCTGACGATCGCCCGGGCAACAATATCCCGCGGAGCAAGTTCCAGCTGCGGATGATACCGTTCCATGAACCGCTCACCGTTAATATTGCGCAGTACGGCCCCTTCCCCGCGTACCGCTTCAGAGATAAGAAACCTCGGGGCTCCCGGATAGCACAAAGCCGTCGGATGGAACTGAATAAACTCCACGTCCCGAATATTCGCTCCTGCCCGGTAAGCAATCGCAATGCCGTCCCCGGTGGCGATATCGGGATTGGTCGTATAACGGAACAATTGCCCCGCTCCGCCGGTACATAGGATGGTCGCCTTCGCGTGAACGATCACCCGGCTGCCGTCCGGCCTTTGAACCAGCGCGCCGTAGCATTCGCCGTTATCCGTAATTAAATCGATTACAAAATGGTCATCCCAAATGTCGATATTCGGGTCCTGCTTCGTTTTCTCGGACAACGCACGCACGATTTCCGCGCCGGTAGCGTCCCCTTGCGCATGAAGAATACGCCTCTGGCTGTGTGCCCCTTCTTTCGTCAACGCATAGCGTCCGTCTTCCATATCGAATTCGGTCCCCATCCGGATCAAATCCGTAACCCCGACGGGCCCTTCGTGCGCCAGAACATCCACGGCCACAGAAGAGCAAAGTCCGGCTCCCGCGATCAGCGTATCCTGCCGATGATAGGCCGGCGAGTCTTCGTCCGAAATGACAGCCGCAATTCCGCCTTGGGCGTACCGGGTATTGCTGTCAAGCAGCGACTTTTTGGTAACCATCAGCACTTTGTGGTTCTCTGCGGAACGCAGTGCCGTGAAAAGACCTGCGATTCCTGCGCCGATCACAATGACATCGGTATGTACCTGCGGCAGCAGCCGCACATCGAAATTAACCAAATAACGAGGTATCATCAGCTCTCACCCGTTCAACAAGGAAGTAGCGCATGCTACTTGACCTGCAGCATGCGCTCCAAAGATGCTCTGGCTTTGTCGGCCACTTGCGGTGGTACATAAATTTGGGGTTGGTTCGTCTCCAGACATTTGACCACTTTTTTCAGGTTGTTTACCTTCATATTAGGACAGACCAAATATTTGGTGGCAAAATGGAACGTTTTGTTCGGGCTGTCAAGCCGGAGCTGATACCCCGTACCGTCTTCCGTACCGACAATAAACTCCTGGCAATCGGATTCCCTGCAATATTTGATGATGGCCGTTGTACTGCCGACAAAATCGCCGAGTTTGACGACCTCCGGGCGGCATTCGGGATGAACGACGAATTGGGCATTCGGATATTGAGCTTTCATCTCTTCAACATCTTTGACAGTCAGCATGTCGTGAGTGTTGCAGTACCCTTCCCAAATAATCATTTTCTTATCGGTAAATTTGGAAACGTAATCACCGAGGTTTTTATCCGGGACCCAGATGATTTCATCGGAGTCGACCGAATTGATGACTTTGATCGCATTGGCCGACGTACAGCAAATGTCGGTTTCGGATTTGACTTCCGCCGACGTATTAATGTAAGCCACGACTTTAGCGTTTGGATGCTTTTGCTTTAACGCCCGCAGACCGTCGACATTGACCATGTCGGCCATCGGACAGCCGGCCCGCTCGTCCGGGATGAGCACCGTTTTGTTCGGGGCCAATATTTTTGCGCTTTCGCCCATAAAATGCACGCCGCAGAATACAATCACATCGGCGTCAGTGGAAGCGGCTTTTTGAGCCAACAGGAACGAATCCCCGCGGAAATCGGCTACCTCTTGAATCTCGTCACGTTGATAATAATGAGCAAGTATAATGGCATTCCGTTCTTTCTTCAGCTGGACGATCCGCTCTTTCAGCTCTTTTTGCTGCTCCGCTTTACGCTCCAACGCTAATGCTTCCATGACGCACCATCCTTTTTTTCGTATGACCACCCTGATGTTTCTGACTCATTTCTCTGTGCTGCAATCGCTGGTGAAAATGTTCACAAAGTGTTTGAAGATTTACACTTAATTTACACAACAGACCGGGCGGTGTCAATGCTGAAATAGGTACAAAAAAGGCCGGAATATACCGGTTTCGTATTATGGACCGATCCGCTCCCCTTTCCTAAGGCTAGTTTCTCAATCAGCGTCCTTTTTTAACCTGTACAGATACGGAAAAACCGGTGCCATGTGGCACCGGTTTTATTTGCAAAATTATTTATTTTCCTCTTTATCGCCATCCGGCTCGTTTTTCACGAAATCCAGCTTGTTGGCTTCGGATTCTTGATGCTGCCCCTGGATGTTCACTTTCACATCTTCCGGCTTCGCTTCCCCGTCTTCTTTCACGGGCCCAAGCTTGCCAGTCTCGATAAGCTCGCGAATTTGGTCTTTCTCCAGCGTTTCTTTCTCGATCAACGTTTCGGCAATCAAGTGCACTTGGTCGCTGTACTTGGTCAAAATTTCTTTGGCCCGGTCATAGCAGGTGCGCATAATCGATTGCATCTCTTGGTCGA
Organism: Paenibacillus sp. MZ04-78.2; assembly: GCF_024213375.1. GTDB lineage: Bacteria > Bacillota > Bacilli > Paenibacillales > NBRC-103111 > Paenibacillus_G. The sequence goes on from NZ_JANAVJ010000031.1 coordinate 16,840, forward strand.
TCTCGTAAGCGATGGCATCGCTGTAGTTCTGTTCATGTCCGATATCCCGGCCCAAGAAAACTTGGCCCTGGGTCGTACCGAACTGCATCGGTCCGAGCTTGTCGCTCATCCCGTACTCCATGATCATGCGGCGTACGATGCCTGTGGCTCGTTGGAAGTCGCTGTAAGCACCCGTTCCGATTTGACCGATGAACAGTTCCTCGGAGACGCGCCCTGCAAGAAGTCCGGTGACTTTGTCAAGCAGCTCGTTCTTTGTCTGCATCATCCGGTCTTCGCCTTCCTTCGGCAGCATCATGACGTAGCCGCCAGCGCGGCCGCGCGGAATGATCGTTACCTTGTGCACAACGTCAGCGTCTTCGACATGAACACCAACAATCGTATGGCCGGCTTCGTGGAAAGCGACCATCCTTTTCTCGCGATCGCTGATGACGCGGCTTTTCTTCTGCGTACCGACGATAACACGGTCGAACGCTTCGTCGATCTCATCCATCGAAATGTCTTTGCGATTGCGACGTGCCGCGATGAGCGCTGCTTCGTTCAACAGGTTCTCAAGGTCCGCACCGGTAAATCCAGTTGTGTAACGGGACAGCTGATCCAGCTTCACATCTTTAGCCAACGGCTTGTTGCGCGCATGTACCTTCAGCACCGCTTCGCGGCCTTTCACATCCGGACGATCAACGGTAATTTGACGATCGAAGCGTCCCGGACGCAGCAAGGCTGGGTCCAAAATGTCCGGACGGTTCGTTGCGGCCACGATGATAATTCCTTCGTTGGCGCCAAAGCCGTCCATCTCAACCAGAAGCTGGTTGAGCGTCTGCTCACGCTCGTCGTGCCCGCCGCCTAGTCCGGCGCCGCGCTGACGGCCGACTGCATCGATTTCATCTATAAATATGATACAAGGTGCGTTTTTCTTGGCATTCTCGAACAAATCGCGTACGCGGGAAGCACCAACGCCGACGAACATTTCCACGAAATCGGAACCGCTGATACTAAAGAACGGTACGCCAGCTTCACCGGCTACGGCTCTGGCAAGCAACGTTTTACCGGTACCCGGAGGACCGACCAACAGAACCCCTTTCGGGATGCGGGCGCCTACGGCTGCGAATTTGCGCGGGTCTTTCAAAAACTCAACAACTTCAATCAGCTCTTGCTTCTCCTCATCGGCTCCGGCAACGTCCTCGAACGTTACGCGCTTCTTCTCTTCGTTATAGAGCCTTGCCCGGCTTTTGCCGAAATTCATGACTTTTCCGCCGCCACCCTGCGCCTGATTCAACAGGAAGAAAAACAGGATGAAGATGATCACAAACGGGATAATGGAGGTAAGGAAACTGATCCAAACATTGTCCCCTTCCATTTTCTCGATGTAAACGTTACCTGTGGGAATGTCGCTTTTTTCAATCAAACGGAAGATTTCCGGTTCATAAGGCGCACGAGATTCGAAATTTTTCTTATCCGTAGTAGCGTTCTTATATTTCCCCCGAACCAGATACGTTTGAGCATCGTATTTTACGATGATGGATTCGACATTCTTTTCGATTAAGGCCACGCGGAGCTTATCATAGCTGATCGTGTCTTTCTGTTCATTCTGCGTACTGATAAAATGAACGATTCCGACGGTGACCAAAAAAATGAGCAGATAAAAGCCTGTGTTGCGAATAATGCGATTCATCCCCTACCTCCTCTCAACAACGGCAACTTTGTATATTGTACCACAGCAAGTCTTGGCATCTCAAGAAATGCTATTGGGAGTAAACTTCGGGCTTCAGTACGCCGACATACGGCAGGTTCCGGTATTTCTCCGCATAGTCCAAACCGTATCCCACCACGAACTCGTCCGGGATCACGAAGCCTTTATAGTCTGCGTCCAACTCGGCCGATCTACGCGCCGGTTTGTCGAACAATGCGGCGACTGTAATGGAAAGGGCGTTGCGGCGTTCAAGCACGTCGATCAAATAGCTTAGCGTCAAGCCGCTGTCGATAATATCCTCGACGATCACAATGTGGCGTCCCTCCACGGAAATATCGAGGTCCTTAATAATTTTGACCACACCCGACGATTTCGTCGATGCGCCATAGCTGGACACGGCCATGAAATCGAGCTCAAGCGGAATCGTGATCTGCTTGACCAAATCGGCCATAAAGATGAATGCGCCCTTCAGCACGCAGATGACCAACGGGTTGCGTCCTTCGAAATCTCGGCTGATCTGCTCGCCCATTTCTTTGATTTTGTCTTGAATTTGCTGCTCGCTGTACAGTACTTCTTGAATGTCGTTTTGCAAGAGAGGTCCTCCCACTTAATAAAAATCTTTGCCATGTTCCACTTCAATATGTAGCATTCGCTTCGTCCGACCGGTAATCACAGCGGCCGAAGACCGCCGAACGCCCGGTACCCAAAGCACGCTGCCGCCGGCGTCCGCAATAATCGGAATCGTCTCGCGCAAAGTAGGAGGTACTTTCGCATCGATGAACATATCTTTTACCTTTTTCGTCCCGTTTAGTCCGAGCGGCTTCATCCGGTCTCCCGGAAGGCGGCTTCGGACCGTGAGAGGCATGGCAAGTTCCTCCGCATCGAAACAGGCGGTCCAGGCATCGGTACATTCAGGGTGCACCTCTTCGCTGTCCAAGGAGCGGAGCGTAAGGCGGACTCCCGTCTCAGGAATCGCAAGCTCCGTCTGGCCTTCGCGCAGCATGTACGCGTAAGGGAGAGGTCGTAACACCATAGTATGAACCGCGATACGATCATATTCCCTGCTGAGCGCGATGTTCTGCCCGATTTCCAATCGAAAATTGGACGGTCGTTCGCGGAGAACAGCCGTCCGAAATTGTTCGACTTTCGGGAAATCCATGGAGTCCGGGTCAGAAGCAAGATAATTTAATATTAGTTTAATCAACCGCCTTTGTAAAGCAACATGTACCCCCGTAAACCATTTTGCGGAAAAGCTGTAACCGTCGTTTTTTCGGGTTACGTGCCGCTCGCAGATCCGTCGGACTTCCTGGTCCATAAAATCGTCTTCTCCGGCCATCGTCTCCGCCAGCCGATTCAACGCCGCAGGCAGCTGTTCGTTGTAGCGGGACAGAAAGGGAAGCACGTCCATTCGAACCTGATTGCGAGCGTACTTTCTCTCCAAGTTGCTGCTATCCGTACAATACGGCAGTCCTTCCGCTTCGCAGTACCGGATAATATCCGCTTTGTATATACGCAGCAAGGGGCGTATGAGTTCCAAATTATTTTCTGCCACTCTGCGCACCGGAATACCTGACAATCCCGAAGGCCCCGTTCCGCGCAGCAGCCGCATCAGCATTGTCTCCGCCTGATCGTCCGCATGGTGGGCGAGCGCGATTCGACGGGAATCCGTTCGCCTCGCTACGTCGAACAAAAACTTGTACCGCTTGTCCCGGGCGGCGGCTTGGGGATTCTGACCCGTTTCTTCTATAATACGGGGCATATCGATGAAGCCCATTTCTACAGGGAGGCCCCATCGCTCGGCGAGCGATTTCACCAGCTCCGCCTCCCGGTCCGCTTCGGCGCCCCGGAAGCCGTGATTCACGTGTGCGACGGTGAGCCGAAGACGATAACGGCCGGATAACGCAAAAAGGAGGTGCAGCAGCCCAACGGAATCGGGTCCGCCCGATACCGCCACGACTACGCCGTCCCCCGGTTCGATCAATGCTTCGTGTTGTATGAACCGCTCCACTTGCGCGGATAATGTTCCTGCCGTCTCCATGAATGAACAACCTCTCGTCTGACGTGCCTTCTCGTTTCGTTTGACTATTACCCGATCCGGCCCGTCTTGAATTGCCTTTATCTACATTTTATTGGAATACGAAATAAATAGCCGCGCCGAACAACACCAGGGAAGCGGCGAAACATAGCTTAATCCAGCCCCCTTTGACCGGCTTCTTACGCACCGGACGGTAAGCCGAGCCGCGCGCGCGCCAGTCGGCCAGCGCTTGCTTGGAGCTCGTGTAGCGGCCCATCAGCGCTTTGCGCAGCACAGGAGCCGACGGCGCGAGCAGCGCATTATCCTTCAGCATATCGAGCAGCCACTCGACGCTCCGATTTTGCGGCAGCAGCGAATTCACGGAATGAAACCGGCGTTCCCGGTCCGTCACGCTGAGCACCAGCACGGCGAAGGAGAACAAATCGTACGCATCGTCCGCCATCCTCGTGCCGGCATTCCAGAAGCCGCGGTCGTACACCTCGGTAAACTGCTTCACCGCGCGCCCTTTGGCCGTTACACCGCCGAAATCGATCAAGGCCACATCGCCGTAGCCCGATATGATCATATTCTCGGCTTTCAGGTCGCCGAAGACGAAGCCGCTCGCATGCAGCTCGGACAGCTTCCGCAGCAGGTTCAGGCCGATCAGATGAATCCAATCGCTGCCGTACTGCTTCATGTATTCCGTCAAGGACTTTCCCTTGATATACTTTGTGACGCAAAAAGGATAATCCGTACCCTCCCATGAAAAATCGTCGACATCAATCAGCGTCTGTTGAAACGATGTGGACGACTGGGACAACGCTTTCAGCACATTGACCTCGGACTGATGATCCACGGCGTCAAAACCGACCTTAAGCGCGTAATACCGCTTCCCTTGGGAGACCAGATATACTTTGCCGTTGGCTCCTTCGCCAAGCAGCCGCTCCACACGGTATGCGTTATGATTCCATTTGCCGTTTACGAGGGTTCCCGCCGGAAAAGCGGGCCTAAACGACGTAGTCACCGAATATCCCATCCTCGCTTGATCTCATACGGCTATCGGCCGTCCGCCGATCCCCCGCTGCATTATGCTTGCTTCTACATGTATCATCGGCCGGGCCGTTCATAAATTCAACGACTTTGAGCAGCGCCGGTCCTGTCGGCGTCGTACCCTTCATGTTTAATTTATAAAACAACCGTTTCAAATTTGCAAGGTCACGGGTCCAATCGAAGTCCATCTCGACCTCCTGATCACCCGATACGTTGCCCGGAAAATGAAAGACAGACAGCAGACTCTCGCCCATTCGCGATTGCAGACTGAGCTGAAGATCGTAGATCGCTTCCTTGACGGCGGGCAGCTTCGGCTTCATGCTGGCGCTGGCATCGATCAGCAGAGCGACCTTTAAATCCGCCGTTTCCGTCAAATCGTCAATAACCCGCACCACTTCGGACCGCTGCTCCGGCGGTAGAGCCTCCAGCTTCGTCGTCTGGCCCAGAATGCTCCGCAGCTCTTGTCCAACCACCTGCTGGATCGTCTGAACAACCGTTTTGCGCGTTATCATCTGCATCGTTTGCGAGAGCTGCGACGGCTGCGCGGTCCGGCTCATGCCGCCGCCCGCAGCGGCAATCTCGTCGATCTCGGAAGCGCCCAGCTCGCCGATCTCCCCGGCGTCCAGCACCCCGATGACGTGAACGATAATCCCTTTCGCTTTCGCTTCCGCCGCCGCGACGACCGGGCTGATTCCGACATTGGAGCAGCCGTCGGTCATAAGTATGATCTGCTTCATCTGTTCATCCTCCCATCTATCTATTACCCAGTTTTTCCAGTTGGGAGAATTCTAAACTTGCCCTCCAGTGTTACATTTTGAACAATGCAAAAAACAAAAAATCCGACCCCGCTTAACAATAAGCAGATCGGATTCATTTTTCGGGTTCAGACTGGCCCTTGTTCAGCAATCCTTGCTCAGCCATGCTGCAATACTTCCCATCGCCTGTTATGATATGATCGAGCACTTCGATCAGCATCAGATTGCCAGCTTCGACAATCCTCTGCACGATTTCGATATCCTCTCGCTTGGCGTCGGATCGCCAGAAGGGTGATTATGGAACAGCCGCAGCTCCCCCCCATAGATACTGCGGCTGATTTCGCACCTGCATTAGCTGACCGTCTTCGGACGGTCGACGCGCTGCATGCCGGGCCAGCGGAACGTTGCCCACTCCGGTTGGAACTTCGAGATCCGCGCGACGACCACCGTCATGTCGTCATAAATATCCCCATGGTGATACCGCACCACCCTTTCCAATAAAATGTCGGCAAAATCCTGCGGACTGTCCGCCTCGATCTCGCTGATCATCCGTTTCATCCACAACTCCTTATTCACCGCATGCCCCGGCGCGTCGTAAATGCCGTCCGTCATCATGATCAAAATATCGTCATGCCGCAAAGGCACGCTGACCAGATCGACGTCGATATCATGCACGATCCCTACAGGCAAATTGTTGGCCGAAACCGGGAATACCTCATCCCCTCTCTTAATAAAGCTTGGCGTCGATCCGATTTTCAAAAAGGTGGTCTGCGCGTTGTATAAGTCGATCAGCGCCACATCGACCGTCGCAAACATCTCGTCCGACGAGCGAAGCATCAGCACCGAATTGACGGATTTGATTGCCAGCTTCTCGTCCATGCCGGATTGCAGCAGCTGTTGCAATATCGACAGCGCCGTGCTGCTCTCCGCCCGGGCCCGCTCGCCATTACCCATGCCGTCGCTCAGCGCCACCGCAAACTTGCCGTTGCCAAGCTCCACGGTGCTGAAGCTGTCGCCCGACAGCAAATCCCCTCCTTTGGCCGCCCCGGCCACTCCGGTTTCGACCTCGTATTCCTTCGCCGAGCCGAACAACACCGTGCTGTAGCCTTCCTTCCGCTCCATCGCCTGCTCGTTCTTGACGGCAATGTTCTCCCCGACAATCTCGGAAAGCAGCGGCGCGATGATTTTGCGGCATTCGTCAAAGCCCCTCGTATATTGATGAACGATTTCGATCTCGACATTGCCTTCGTCCAAGCTGATGACGTCGATGCTATGTATGGAGAGTCCCAGTTCCTCCAGCGCGCTGCGGATCTGCTCTTCCTGCATGAAGAGCTCATGTCCTTCCCGTTTGATCTCTTTCGCCAGGTCCTCCATCACCTGCGATACGCCGGACAATTGATCCGCTACGATCTGGCGGCTATCGACGATCTGCTTCTTCCAATGCTGATCGTGCTTGTACAATTGATACTGCTGCTTCATCACCTCCAGCACTTGATCCGGCTTAATGCACTGCTTCTTCCACTGCGGCCGGATATCCTTGCGCGACATATTTTCCCGAAGCTCCACCTCCGTCATCATATCGGTCATAAATTTATACGTCTGATAAAACTTGCCGTCCCAGCACTGCTTCCTCTTCCAGCAGTTCGCGCACGACTTCTCCGCCACCGAATTCATGAAGTGGCCGACTTCCTCCTCCTTGCGCGCCGACTGCGCATCGACGGTCACCTGCTTAAAGCTGCGGGAAAGCTGCTTGAACACCTCGGAAAATTGCTCGACGCGGCTGGCGGTCACATCCCGCACCCGCTTGGCGTAATCGTGCTGTGACTTCAGATTTTCCTGTGTTCCCGGCACGTATTTGGCCAGCATCTGAATGACTCCCTTCGGCGTCATCAGAAACAGCGAGACCGCGGCCACCGATTCCCATGTGGAATAAATCACCTCCGACGAATTGCCCAGATAAAAGGAAAGAATGGAAGAACCGATCAGCATGCCGAGCGCTACAGCCATTTTATTGCCTTCGCGCAGCAGCCCGGCAAGCATCCCCGCAAACGCCAGCAAGCTCATCTGGTAAATGGCGCTTGCATTGGCGAGGCTTAGAATGAGCCCGGAGATGACCCCCACGGAAGCCCCGAGCGGCGCCCCGCCTACGAGCGCAAACAGCAGGATCAAGTACCGCGACATCACGTGCTCCAGCGTAACCGGCCCGATGAACCAGCCCACGGTTCCCGTCATCACCGAAGCAAGCAGAATGATCAGACAGATGACTTCTTCGTTTTTTAAATTGTAATTTTTGCGGGTTAGCGTAAACACGGGAATCGCTTGCAGGAAGATATGTGTCAGAATGAGACTCAGCGTCGATTCGATGCCGGTCATCATCAGCGTATACCAGCTCAGTTCCGCAGAGGCCAAATGGGAGAAAAGCTGAACGAAAAACGTGGCGGCGAACACGATTCCCGGAGCAAACGAGATGTCGGACCGCTCGAACCTCTCTACGCCTTTTTGGATCAGCAGGAAGACCAGCATCTGCCCAACCAGGTATCCCGTATGCTTCGGATCGATGGAGAACAGACCGCCCGCAGCCAGAAATACACCGGTCCAATAGAGCAGCTCCCGCCGCAAAAAATACATGACTGCGAAAAAGGCGACCGCGAACGGCGCGAGCTGATCGAGAATCATCGCCCGGCCCAGCAAAAACGCCATCAGCAGCAGCAATATCGACCATTTCTTGGCGACGAACCACTGCACCAACCGGTTTTTCACGACCAACGCAATCATGCCTTGCTTAATCCGAAGCACCCATCCCGACGCTGTCGTTCCCATTGCATTCATACTTTGACGTTTTTGCATATTTTCATCACACCACCCATAAACTATTAGTGGTCTTAGTATATAAGCTGTCCATCGGAAAGTTTGTCAGAATGCGGGGGCTGGTCCAAAGTTTTTTCCGACAAAATGAGTTGCCGCCGCGAATCGCCCTGAACCAGCGAGTGAACAGAAATTGAAAGCGCTATCATAAATTACGGTTTCGTACACGTCACTTTATGTTCGGAACTTGTTCGCAGCGGACCTTTGTCCTTTACGTTACAACCTGTCGATTCGCCGGGACCGCCCGAAAGATACGACAAAAAAAGTCCGGCCCGCCCTGACTTGTGACAAAGACATGGCTTTCCCGCCAAACCAGCGGAAAATGGACAAACAAAAAACCTGATCGTCTGACGATTTTCACCGCCGGACCTCAGGTTTATTCACTGCCTTTAAAATTATAGCGGCAGAGGGGATCGAACCCCCGACCTTACGGGTATGAACCGTACGCTCTAGCCAGCTGAGCTATGCCGCCGCAACAAGCATGAGTATATAACAGCGGGGAAGGGCTTGTCAAGCACCCGCAAAAAAACCGAATGGACCTCGGCCCATCCGGTTCCGTCTATTTATTAGTCACGACGCGCGCCGCGTCCGCCTCTTTTGCCCTCGGTATTTTTCTTCAAGGAAGAGATGCGATCCTCGCTGTCTTTCAGAAAACGCGCCATTTTATCTTCGAAGGTAACGTGCTTGTTGGCGGGAGGTCTACCACCACCACGGCCTCCACGGTCCCCTCGGCCGAAGCCGCCGCGGTCGCCTTGTCTGTCAAAACGAGCGGGCCTTGTCGGAGCGGCATCCACCGGGCGATCGACCGCTTGCTTGATCGATAATCCGATTTTGCCGTCTTTGTCGACATTAATCACTTTTACGGTCACGATATCGTTAAGCTTCAGATGATCATTGACATCCTTGACATAGTTGTCCGCAATCTCCGAGATGTGCACAAGGCCGGTAACCCCCTCAGATAGCTCAACGAACGCCCCAAAGTGAGTAATGCCTGTCACTTTTCCTTGCAGCTTGCTGCCCACTTCAATTGCCATAAAGTAAACTAATCCTCCCTTAAATAGTTAAGAAACAATGAGAAATTGAAGCTATGCCGATTATAACTTATGGAGAAAATACGGTCAACACAAGGCTGTGCCCATCTTTTGCCGTGTTACTATTGGGCTGGTTTCGGGGCATAGAACAACGTTTCCCCTTGCTTGACATAATGCAGCTCTTTGCGAATTTTTTGCTCTACGTACTCGGGGTCATTCAGACGCGCGATCTCACGCTGCAAGGTTGCGTTCTGCTGCTGCGCTTCCGCTTCTTTCTGCTGGACTGCGCTAAGCTTCTGGCTGCGCTCGCTGATTTTATCGACCTGATTCCAAAGTGTGACGCCGGCCCAACTCAAAAAACAAGCCAGCATCAGCATGACCAAACGGCGTCGGCGAAAGGAGCCTTTGTTATGCGATTGCATCGGATTGGTTTTCGAGACAGCCTGCATGTACCAGAAATCCTCCTACGTACGATCAAAAGAGTCGACGGAGCCATGCCGCGATGCTTTGACCGGTTTTCAGAACCCATGCGGGGACGGAAACGCGAAAACGGATCCATCGACCGAAAGGCTTAAGAAGCCATAACAGCAATTTCCACACAGGATAAAGTAATTGTAACACAATTTTGTACAGGAATATAGCCATCGCACCCAAAAATCCCAAAAAGATCACAACGATGCGGTACATCACCAAGGCCGGCTTTATGATCAACAACTGAACCGTACGCTTGCCGACCCGGATCGCAGCCAGCACGGCACGGATCATAAACCGTATTACCCGAATCATCGTCCGGCTAAACACCAAAAAGTAAAAGGTTATCCCGATGCCAAGACCCAAAAATATAAACGGGCGAACTTCGCCCCAATTGCTCTCATACAGCATGGCGAATACGAGAAGCGTGCCCATGAGCCAGTAAAGAAGGTCCAGAACTGCCCGGAGCCATGCCCGGACTTTCAGCTGGCCGGAAAGCACCCGGTACACGTCATACAATCCCCCGAGCGCCAGACCTCCCGCATACATCATCCCCAAGGTGATGAACTGGATATGCAGCGTCACTTGAACAGCTTACTCAGGAATCCCTTGGTTTTCCCTTGGGAGTTTGCGTCAACATAGGCCAGCTCGTTCACGTACCCTTCAATGGCAACAAGACCCTGCTCCAAGCTCAAGTTTTTAATATGTAAATTTTGCCCTTTGATCATCAAATATCCGCATTCGGTTTCAAGCAAAAATTCTTCGCTGTCGAAGCTCTCCACATTCAACACGCCGGATACCTCGAGCAGCTTGCGGTTGAGCATCTTGATCTCCTGCCGTTTCACCTTCCCCGGCTGTTCTACCATGGCTTGGTTCATCCTCCTTGGACGCTTTGGCGCAGCCCGACTTCATCCATGCGCTGGCGCTTCGAGCTGTGCTCATGGCCTGCGGCCGCTCTTGAAAACGGGTTATCTTAATATAAATTTCAGAGGGAAATAACCCGTTTTCAAAGGCGGCACGTAAACTCTCCGGCCATGACACAGCTCTACGCTTCGCTATATGGAAAAGACAACGTGCGCACAAAGCTTGTTTACTTAAAAATATGGAGGTCGTCCAAGGTTTAGAACCACGACTGGGAAAGGGAAATGTAAAAGCGAAGTCCGTAAGGGTAGGTTGGGGCAACTAAAAAAGAGACCGGGCCCATGCCGGTCTCTTCGGCGAGCCTTTAAAATAAAGGCTCGGGTTTATTCATTTCTTCTTTGAGCAGCGTGTACATCTTGGCCGCGTCTTCCTTGCGGGTCGACTCAGACAGCAGTTCCACGCGCACGGTCACCAGCTTTTGCCCAAACTGAATGGTCAGCTCGTCGCCCACTTTCACCGCGCTGCTCGGTTTCGCCTCCCGTCCGTTGATCCAGACGCGGCCCTGCTCGGACACGTCCTTCGCGACGGTACGCCGCTTGATCAGACGGGAAAGCTTAAGAAACTTATCAAGCCGCATTACTTCACCGCTTCTTTAAGCTTGTTGCCTGCTTTGAATGCGGGAACCTTGGACTCGGGGATGGTGATTTCTTTGCCCGTTTGCGGGTTGCGACCCGTACGGCCCGAGCGTTTGCGGGTTTCGAACGTACCGAAGCCGATCAATTGTACTTTGTCACCGTTGGACAATGCTTCCGTTACTTCGCCAAGGAAGCTGTTCAATACGGATTCCACGTCTTTTTTAGTCAAGCCGCTTTTTTCTGCGATGTTGTTGATAAGATCGGTTTTGTTCATGAGTTTAATATCCTCCTCTTAAAAGTGACGCTGAACTAAAGTATTCTTTGTTCGTTAGGAAAATCCTGCAAAGCCTCTTATTTTTTCAGAACTTTTTTTGCTTCCTGCCACAAAGATTCCATCTCTTGCAAGTCAGTTTGGTCAAATGATTTGCCCTTTAAACGCAATTGCGCCTCGATATACCCAAAACGTTCAAAAAATTTGCGGTTGGCGTCCGCCATCGCTTCTTCGGGGTCCACCTTGAGAAACCGCGCCAGATTGACGACGGAAAAGAGCAGATCGCCCAACTCTTCCTGCTGCTCCGCTTTGCCGAAACGCTCGATCGCTTCTTTCACTTCGGCCAGCTCGGACTCGACGACCGGCAGCACTTCTTCCTTGGTGCCCCAATCGAAGCCGACCGAAGCGGCTTTCTTCTGCAGCTTGTACGCCTTCATCAGTCCCGGCAGCTCGCGGGGAACGCCGGAGAGAAGCGGCTGTTCGTCGGGGTTGATCCCCTTCTTCCGCTTCTCCTCCTCCTTGATCTGCTGCCAGTTGCCCAGCGCCTCGTCGGCATCTTCCGCCTGCGCCGTTCCGAAGACATGCGGATGACGACGGACGAGCTTCTCGTTGAGCTCGCGGATGACGTCGAAGACGCTAAACATCCCGTCCTCCGCTTCGATCTGCGAGTGCAGCATGATCTGCAGCAGCAGATCGCCGAGTTCCTCGCGCATATGGTCGGGATCGTCCTCGTCGATCGTTTCCAGCACTTCGTACGCTTCCTCGATCAGGTTTTTGCGCAGCGATTGATGCGTCTGCTCGCGGTCCCACGGACAGCCCTCGGGGCTGCGGAGGATAGCCACAATCTCATGCAGCCGGGTAAAGGTGCGGCTCCGCACGTCCTCGCGGTCGGTGCGCGGTACCCAGACCAAGGACAAATTGCCGTAACCCTCCACCCGATCCAGCTCATAGAGCGGCACCTCGCGCACGCGCTCTTCTCCGGCCACACCAAGCGCATGGCCGACGACGACGGGATAATCGTCCGGATACAGCTCCATCAGCGTCAGCTTCACGTCGGACGCCGTGTAGACATCGTATACTTGCCCGATCAGCGTATGCAGCTGCGGATTGAGCCCGCTCGCCGTCAGTGAAGTGCCGTCGAGCAATTGAAAGCCTTCAATCGGATCGAAGCCGAGCCGCAGAAACGCTTGATCCAGGAAGCTTTCGCCACCCATCAACGTAAGCAGCACGCCCTCGGCCGGACAACGTTCGCGCAGCAACTGCACGGTCCGCTCGGCCACCATCGGATGGCCAGGTACGGCGTAGAGCACCTCCCCGGTGCTCGCGGCTTTGGCCCGCTCGATCAATTGCGAAGCGATCTGCTCATAGACGGCGTCAAAGCCCTCGTGCGCTTCATAGACTGCATCGAACGTCTCGTAGCGAAGGCTGTGATGGTCAAGCATCGCGACCATCGGGTGCTCCCGGGTGCGGAGAAATATCGCCCCGCCTCGCGCGCCGACGGCTTCGAGCTTGCGCCAGACGCCAAGGGTCAGTTGGTTTTCGTCGCCGGTTCCGAGACCGACGACCGTAATTTGCGGTTGAGTGGACATAGCCCAGAACCGCCTCCTTTTGGTTTTGAGGTGGGGCGCTCCGTCAGCGGAGCAGCCGGAATCGGCGCAGCCAGGCGAGGGGCTTCCCCGCCAGCTGCGGTACGAGCGCCAGATCGGCGGCGGTGACGACGCCAAGGCGCAGCAGGGCCACCGCGTAAGCGAGCGCCCCTACGGCGACGCCGCCGAGCGCGATGACCGCGGCCGTGCCCCGTGGGGGCAGGGCTGCGGGCAGCCGCGCGAGCAGCGGCGGGACGCCGTGCGTCACGGTCAGCAGGCCGAGCGCCATGAAGCCGATGCCGAGCATCGGTTTCATGGCGGCGAGGCCGCCCGCGGCCGGGACGCCGGCGGCGCGCAGCGCGTGCGCAAGCGCGAGGCCGCCGGCGAGCGCGTAGGCGGCGACGGACGCCCAGGCGGCGCCGTCGATGCCGTAGCGCGGCACGAGCGCCACGCTGGCGGCGATTTTCACCGCGGCGGCGAGCAGCAGGTACAGCACCGGCGCGCGCACGGCGCCGAGGCCCTGCAGCACGCTTCCCGCGACGATGTTCACCGCCGAGAACAGGGCAGTGAACGCCAAAACCGCCATCGCCGCCGTGCCTTCGGCGCTCTTGAAGAACATCACGTTTAGCGGCTCCGCCAGCAGAGCGAGCCCGAACGAAGCGGCAAGTCCGATCAGCCAGGTCAGCCGCAGGGACAAGCCCGCGCGTGCGCGCACCGCATCCGCATCGCCGCGCCGGAGCGCTTCGGCGATGGCCGGAACAAGCGCCGCGGACATCGAGGATGCAATCATCGCGACCAGTTGTACGAGTGGCAAGCCGTGATTGTACAGCCCGAACTGATACAACGACTCGTTCTCGTCGAAGCCAGCCGAACGAAGCAACCGAGGCATCGTAAACGAATCGACGAGCGTGAGGATCGGCATCGCCACGGAGCCGAGACAGAGGGGCAGCGCATAGGCGGACAACCGTTTCGCCAGCGCCCAGTCGCGCCGCCAGCCGCCGCCGTCCCCTCCAACCGGGGCTTGCGCCCGAAAAGGCTCACTTCCCCGCTCCTTACGCCAGTACCACAGCATGACCGCCAGTCCCGCCAACGCGCCCGTTACCGAGCCGAACGTTGCGCCTGCGGCGATTTGTTCCGGCCCGAGGCCGAGCCGCATCAGCACGAGCAGCAAAACGACCATCGTCGCCACCCGAACCGTCTGCTCCACCACCTGAGACCAAGCGGTCGGCCGCATATCCTGATAGCCTTGATAGTAGCCGCGCAGTGCAGACATAAGGGGCACGATAAGCAGGGCATAAGACACGCTTCGTATCGCCGGAGCCGTTTGCGGCGCAGCCATCCACCGCGCAAGCGTCTCCGCCCCGAAATACAGCAGCGAAAAAAAGACGATGCCGGTGCCCATCAGCGATAAGGAAGCCACCCGGAGTACGCGCCGGGCCTCGTGATACTTCCGTTCGGCAGCATACTCCGACACAAACTTCGATACGACCAGAGGAAATCCGGCCGTGGCCAAAACTAAAATCAATATGTACAACGGATACACGGCATTGTATATGCCAAAGACCGCATCGCCCGCCAGATTTTGCAGCGGAATTTTTTGCAGCGTGCCGATCAGCTTCGAAATGACGGCCGCCAGACCGAGCAGCGCCGCCCCTTGCAGCAGCGCCGAGCCGTTTCCGCCAGACCGGTCTTTGCTGTCCGCAATCTCAGCCCCGCCTGCCTCCATCCGCTCCGATCGCTCTTTCATGACGCTTCCCCTTCGTTCCCGCGACCGGTCCCTCATCCGTCCGGCGAGAGACCATTCGGACAGATTTTGCAGCCTCATTATACCGCAATTCGCAATCCTTTTCCAAAAACGCAAAAAGCTTCCCGATTTCCCTCCAAGGGATTCCTATCAGGAAGCTGCGCATCGCTGTCCATCGGCGGAGCTAATGCTCCATCTGCTTTGCCAGAAAGCCGGCGGCCGTTTCCGCCATCTTCAGTTCCATTTGACCCATCTTCACATTCTCGTCCTTGTTCAGCATGATCACCGAACCGATCGGATCGCCCCCCGCCACGATCGGCGCAATCACATACGAGCTGTACGTCTCGGTAACGTCCTTGCAGATTTCAAAAGAGCCACCGCCGGTTTCCAGCGTTGCTTTACGGTTTTCCATGCTTTGTTCGACCAGCGAACCGATCTGCTTCTCCAAAAAATCTTTTTTCGAGCCGCCAGCCACGGCAATGATTGTATCGCGGTCGGATATCATCGTGATATGGTTCGTGCTCTCATAGAGCGATTCAGCGTATTCCTTGGCAAAATCTCCAAGCTCGCCGATAGGAGAATATTTCTTTAATATGACTTCCCCGTCCCGGTCCACAAAAATTTCAAGCGGATCCCCTTCCCGAATACGCAGGGTGCGGCGTATCTCCTTCGGGATTACGACCCTGCCAAGATCGTCGATACGACGAACGATTCCAGTTGCTTTCATGTTTCTAGATGCCTCGCTTTCCAAGAAGAATGGGATACAGACTGGATGTGACCCTGTATGCAAAATGGAGGGAATTCGACTGACCCTAGTATTCTTCAATTCCCGGCGGCCTATGCATGTCCAACCCCGGCACGGTTGCAAACGCTTGGTCGGACGCTTAAGCCATCGCTGTTTACATTATGTCCAAAAAAATGAAAACAAAACAGGGCACCCCATCGGGTACCCTGGTAATTGTTACTTGCCGCCTTCCGTCTTAGGCGCGTCCGTTTTAGGAGCTTCTGTCTTCGGAGCTTCAGTTTTAGGCGCATCGGTTTTCGGAGCTTCGGCCGGCTTTTTCTCCTCCGGCTTCGGCAGATTGTTCGTCTTAATCAAACCTGGCAGTTCTTTCTCCACAAAATCGTATATCTTCGGCTCGGCCACCTCGGAACGCAGCTCCGGCTTGACTTCGTCGAGCGTTTTCGTTTTGCGGGATTCGACTTTCATCACATGGTAGCCGTACGACGTTTCCACCGGATCGCTGATCTTCCCGATCGGCAGCTCCGCCGCCGCTTTCTTAAATTCAGGTACCCACATAGAAATGTCCGCGTTCATGTACCTGCCGCCATCGTTTTTCGAACCAGGATCGTCGGAATAATCTTTCGCCAGCGCGTCAAAGTCGCCGCCCTTGTTCAATTTGTCCTGGACTTCCTTCGCCCGCTTGAGCGCATCTTCCTTGGAACGGGTTTCCTTGCCTGTCGCCGAATCTTTAATTCCGATCAGAATATGCCTGACCGTCGCCGTCACAAAAGCGGATTTGTCCTGTTCCAGTTTGGTGTTATAAGCGGCTTGAACCTCTTGGTCGGTCACTTTGCTCTCTTCGGAAACAATTCCCGTGATGCTGCGCTTCATGAACTCTTCGACGTCTTTCTGCTCCAGCTTCGCATCCTTGAGCAGTTTCTCCATGCCGCCTTCCTGAGCGTTCATGATGCCCTTGATCTTCTCGAACTGTTCGGTAAACTGCTTCTCGGCTTCCTCTTTGGCTTTATCATCCGCGCGGGAGGACAAAATTTTAAAGGTGACGAGCTGCTTCATCATATTTTGTTGAAAGCCAGGGTCGTCTTTGAATTGCGCAAATTGCTTATTAAAGAACGTGCTCACATTCAAAAAGGTATCGAATTCGCCGCGCGTGACTTGTCCGTCCTTATACGTCACAAGCACCTCGGTTGGTTTGCCTTTATCGGCAGCAGCCGTTGCCGCCTCGTCCTTTTTCTTGCCGCAACCTGCAGCGACGCCCGCGACCAATACGAGCGCACAAAGAGCCATAAGCCCTCTTCGTAACGGTTTCCGTTTATTTTGCCACATTTTGCAGCTCTCCCTTCGATTTCAACACACGCTTGTATTGTACCAGAAACCTTTCCAGCAAAGCGATGGTTTCTTCTGGCTTCAACCCTTTTCCCTTAAGCTCGATGTGAATTTGCGGTCCGCTGATCAGCTTGACCCGATTCTCAAATTCCCCCGACAACTGGAACAGCTTCTGTCCGTCCAGATTGCCATTCTGATCGGAGTGAATTTTGAACTCGTAATCGAGCCCCTTCTGCGAAATGATCTCGATACCGTACAAGGCACCGTACACTTTCAGCCGCGCGGCGGTCAACAGATTTTGCACCGCCTCCGGCAGATCGCCGAATCGGTCGACCAATTCGTCCTCAAGCTCCATCGCTTCATCCAAGGTTTGAATGGCCGCTACTTTTTTGTAAATCTCGATTTTTTGCACGCTATCGTAGATGTAATCACCGGGAATGTAAGCATCCAATTGGATATCGAGCTGCGTTGACCATACTTTCGTCTCCTGCACGGCTTCGCCGCCCAATTCCTTCTTGCGCTTCTGAATTTCCTCGGCAAGCATTTGCGAATACAGATCAAAGCCTACCGAAGCGATAAATCCGTGCTGCTCCGCGCCGAGCAGGTTGCCCGCACCGCGGATGGACAAGTCTCTCATCGCAATTTTAAACCCGGAACCAAGTTCTGTAAACTCTTTTATCGCCTGCAACCGCTTCTCCGCCACCTCCGTTAGCACCTTATCGCGCTGGTACGTAAAGTAAGCGTAAGCGATCCGGTTGGAGCGCCCGACCCGGCCGCGAAGCTGATACAACTGGGACAAGCCCATCTTGTCGGCGTCGTGGACAACCAGCGTATTGACGTTCGGGATATCGACCCCGGTCTCGATGATGCTGGTGCTGACCAGCACGTCGTATTCGCCGTCGAGGAAGTCAAGAATGGTTTTCTCCAGCTCCTGCTCGGACATCTGGCCATACGCGACTGTCACCCGGGCGTCGGGAACGAGCATCGAGATTTGATCGGCCATCTGGGTAATTCCCTGCACGCGGTTGAACAGGTAATAGACCTGACCTTCTCGCGCCAGTTCCCGTTCGATGGCTTCCCGGACCAGCGAGGCGCTATATTCGACGACATACGTTTGCACCGGAAAACGGTTTTCCGGCGGTGTCTCGATGACCGACAAGTCCCGTACGCCGAGCATGGACATATGCAGGGTACGGGGGATCGGCGTCGCAGTCAGCGTCAGCACATCCACGTTCGTCTTCAACCGCTTCAGCTTCTCCTTGTGCGATACGCCGAAGCGCTGCTCTTCGTCGACGATCAGCAGTCCCAGATCTTTGAATTGCACATCCTTGGACAACAGCCGGTGCGTCCCGATCACCACGTCCACGGTGCCGTTCTTGATGCCTTTCATCGTTTCGGTTTGCTCCTTCTTGGAGCGAAAGCGGCTGAGCACTTGAATGTTAAACGGATAGCCCGAGAAGCGCTCCCGGAACGTCTCATAATGCTGCTGCGCCAAAATGGTCGTCGGCACGAGCACCGCTACCTGCTTGCCGTCAATCGCCGCCTTGAACGCCGCGCGGATTGCCACCTCGGTTTTTCCGTATCCGACATCGCCGCACAGCAAGCGGTCCATCGGTCTGGCTTTCTCCATGTCTATCTTGATTTCTTCAATGGCCCGAAGCTGATCCGACGTTTCCTCGTAGGGGAACATGCCTTCGAATTCCTGCTGGTAGTTCGAATCTTGGTTGAAGGCGTATCCCGCCGTCGCTTGACGTTCCGCATACAGCTTGATCAGATCGTCGGCAATATCCTGTACGGACGCGCGAGCCTTGCTTTTCACGCGGTTCCAGTCGGCGCCTCCGAGCTTATAGACCTTCGGTTCCCTGCCTTCTTCCGAGCCGACGTATTTCTGCACATGATCGATCTGGTCGATCGGCACCGACAGCTTGTCGCCGCCGGCGTACATGATGTGTAGATAATCTTTATGAATGCCGCCGACCTCAAGCGTGCCGATGCCGACAAATTTACCGATCCCATGGTTGACGTGGACGACGTAATCGCCGATTTTGAGCTCCTGGTAATTTTTAATCCGCTCGGCGTTTTCGATCTTTTTGTCCACCTTGCGCGCTTTGCGCTGCTTCTGCGTGAACATCTCGCCTTCGGTGATGACGACCAGATGAATGCTCGGCAGTTCGAAGCCGGTCTGCAGATTGCCGTCCACGATTTGCGGCTCGTCGATGTGGTAGTCAGCCAGCACGCGCTTGATGCGGTCGACCCGCTCCGCGCCGCTTGCGACCATCATCACCTTCGCGCCGGACTTTTTCCAACGCTCCATTTCGCTTTTCAACAGGTTCATCTGCCCGTGGAAATTTTGCATCAGGCGGCACATGAAGTTGACGATGTTCTGAGGCGACGTCTGCGGCACCTGCCGCAGGAACAGCGACATGTACAAGGTCGGATACGGTCTGCGGTGCAACAGCGTCTCGTACGGCTTCGACAGCACGAGCTGCGGCAAACATTTGCCGTCCTGCAGCGACATCGTCATCCATTCGGCCTCATCCTTCTCCAGCTGCTTTGCCGTCTCCAGCAGCCGAGCCGGTTCGTCCACGATAAGAACGGAGTCCTTGGGCATGTAATCGAGCAGTGTCTGACGCTGCGGGAACAGCAAAGAGACGTATTTGAACATCCCTTGAAAATTCTGCCCCTCGCGAAGCAGCTCGATCTCGTGGCCGATGCCTTCGAGCAGCCGGTCCTTCGCCCCGCGGTCCGACATTTTACCGATCTGTTCCTGAAGCAGCTCATACGCATGCTGCGCCGCCGCTTGTAACCGTTTACGGTCGACTACGATCTCACGACAGGCCGTAATGACAAGCTCGGAGCATTTATGGATCGATCGCTGATCGGCCGGGTCGAACGTCCGAATGGAGTCCACCTCAATATCGAACAGCTCAATCCGGTACGGGTTCGGCGAAGTGAGCGGATAAAAATCAATAATGCCTCCGCGAACGCTCAGCTCCCCTTTGTTCTCGACACGCTCTACCCGTTCGTATCCAAGCTCGACCATGCGGCCGATGAACGACTCCAGCTCAATTGTATCGCCGACGGCGACGCGAAGCCGGGCTTCCGCAATCGACGTCTGGTCCGGCAGCAGTCGCCGCATCCCGGCATACGGCACGATGACGATCCCGCGAAAGCTATCTGCCAGCTTGGACAGCGCGTCGATCCGCTGCGCCAGCATTTCCGGACTTGCGATGGCCGCTTCGGCCGCCAGAAGCTCCTGGGCCGGAAATAGCAGAACTTGGCCTTCTGGCAGCAGCTCCGCCAAATCTTCGAACATTTTTTGCGCAGAAAACATATTGTGGGTCACGACAAATAGAGGCTGCTGCAGCTCCTCGTAAAGCGAAGCCAGCATCACCTGCCGTGAAGAACCGGTCAACCCGGCTATTAACTGTTCTCTCATCCCCGAACGTAGGCCGGACACGACGCTTTGAAAATCGTTGTCCGTGGAGAACGCCTGAATCAAAGCCTGCAAAACAGGACACCCCTCTCAACCGCGTAACACTAAAAAAGCCTAGAAGTCCCGTGAATAAGCAGCAGTGCGGGCGCAATCGCTTCTGAAGCAGCGAATCGGAAGGACGATCCACCCGCGCAGCGGCCTCTTATTCACCGGACTTTAGGCCGATCTCAACCACAAAGCCGGATAGCCGAAATGCGAACAACCCCTATTGCAGAGGATTCGCCAGGAGCGAGAGCTCCGGATTGGCATCCAGCGCTTCCTTGCAGTAATCGCAAACCACCTTGACGGTGACATCCCCATTCGGGTTATACGATATTATATCTCTCCGCTCCTCAGGGGTCAAGAAATGGAACCCGAGCTGAAACTCGCTCACTTCCCCTTGCCGGATTTCTCCGATTAAGGTCTGGCAATAACGACAAACATATTTCAGAGCCATCGGACTTCCTCCTCCCGCTTGCCTATGCCAAGCGCCGTTTTTACTTATTATGGCCGGGATGGGAGGAGATTAGCCTCTAGGCTGACGCTTTTTCTTGGCGAGAAGGAAACGGCTCAGCCGTTGAATTTGGCCATCGTCTTCTCGAACGGATGCTCCAGGATATGCTCCATGGCATCCACGGTCTTGTCGAGCAGCTTGGGCATCTCCTGATATTCTTCTTTGCTGAACGGGCTCAGCACGTAATCGGCGATGTCTCTGCCGGGCGCAGGCCGCGAAATGCCCATTCGAATGCGCTGAAACGACTGCGTGCCCAAGTGGGCGATGGTCGACTTAATCCCGTTGTGCCCCCCCGCGCTTCCTTGATAGCGCAGCCGGATTTGCCCGTAGGATGTATCCAGATCGTCATACACGACGATAAGATCCTCGATGGCCGCTTTGTAGAAATCCATAAAGGCGCGGATCGACTCCCCCGATAAGTTCATGTACGTCTGCGGCTTCAGCAAATACACCTTCTGTCCCGCGACATGGCCTTCTCCCAGCAGTCCCTTGCATTTGCTTTGCGTAATTTTGATGCCGTGCTTATCGGCAAAACGGTCCAGCGCCATAAAACCGATATTATGCCGCGTCGCTTCGTACTGCCGTCCCGGATTGCCGAGACCCACAAACCACTTCAACCTGACCTGCCCCTTTCAACGCCATAGGGTGAGACGATACCCTCAACTTATCATAACCGAAAACAACGTCCCGCGCCAATATCGCGATAATCGGCAGGTGCAGCGTCCGCCGGGCATAAAGAAAAAGCGCATCGATCCAAGCCGACACGCTCTCTCTAAATTATGCCTCAGCCTTCTCCGCCGTCTCGGCGGCATTCCCGGCTTGGGCGGCAGGTGCTTCCACTTCCGGCTCGGCTTCTTTCTGCGGCGTCAGGATCGTGGCGATCACGTCATGCACGTCCGTCTTCACTTCGACGCCCTCCGGCAGCTTGAGCTCGGATACGAGCATGCTTTGTCCGATCTCAAGCCCGCTGACGTCGACTTCGATGGAGGTTGGGATATGCTGCGGCAGGCAGCGGATCTCGATTTCGTGGTGCTGAACTTGCAGAATCCCGCCGACCTTAACCCCCTCCGGGTCTCCGATATATTCCAGCCGAACCGTCGTCTGAACCGGCTCGTCCATGTTGATTTGATGAAAATCGACATGCAGCAGCTGGCGGCTCAGCGCATCCCGCTGCACTTCGTTGATCATGACCGGCTGTTTGCCAAATTGCGGAATGTCCATATCGATAACCGCATGCGGATTCGTCTTCAGCAGCGCAAGCAGCTCCTTCTGGTCGATGGCGATCGACGTCTGCGCCACTTTTTTTCCGTAGACGACGCCTGGGACTTTTCCCTCGGCCCGGAGCCGGTTGCGGTCGCCTTTCGTCCGGCCTGTCCGAGCTTCCGCTTTGAGCGATGTAGCCATAAGAAAACCTCCTTCAATTTGGGTGAAGCCCTAGCTTCTTACTACTTTACCCAATGAAAGGAGGTCCGAAACATCGCTGCATAAGATTTGCGGCAAGTTCCTTCGTTCGTTAAGCCGCCCCGCTCTTACTGCTTCGCCTTCTTCGCTGCAAATTTGGAGCGAAGCTTGTCAGCGTAACCGTGCTTGTTCACCTGATGCTCCCGGGCAATCGCCACGTCGCCGTCCCCTACTTCGTGCGTAATGGTGGAACCGGCCACGACATAGGCTCCTTTGCCGATTTTGACCGGAGCGATGAGGTTGACGTTGCTGCCGATAAACGCATCCTCCTCCACTTCGGTCAGCTGCTTGTTGAAGCCGTCATAGTTGACGGTAATCGCTCCGCAGCCGAAGTTGACGTTCCGGCCGATGACCGCATCGCCGACGTAGCTTAAATGCGACACTTTCACGTCATCTGCGAGCTTGGCATTTTTGATTTCGACGAAATCGCCGATTTTTACGTTTTGGCCAAGATCCGTTCCCGGCCGCAAATAAGCATATGGTCCTACGGACGATCCGGCGCCGACGACCGCATCCTGAAGCACGGAGTATTTAACGGTAACGCCGCTACCAATCGTACTATCCGTAATATCCGCTTGCGGTCCGATGACACAGTCTTCGCCAATCACGCTTTTTCCCCGAAGCGCCGTTCCCGGCAGCAATACCGTATCCGCTCCGATCTGCACGTCCGCTTCTATATATGTGCTTACCGGATCGATCATCGTCACGCCGGCGAGCATATGGCGGCGGTTAATCCGCTCGCGCATCGTTTGCTCCGCTACGGACAGCTGCAGACGGTCGTTGACGCCGAACGACTCCGCCTCGTCTTCCAGCACGTAGCCTTCGACAATTTGCCCCTGACCGACCAGGATGCCGATCACGTCCGTAATGTAGTATTCATTCTGCGCATTATCGTTTTTCACAAGGGCCAGCGCTTCAAACAGCTTCCGATTATCAAAGCAGTAGGTGCCGACATTCGTCTCCTTGACCAAGCGCTGCGCCTCGTTACAGTCCTTCTGCTCCACGATTTGCGTCACATGCCCGCGCTCATCCCGGATGATCCGCCCGTAGCCGGTAGGATCGTCAACAACCGCCGTCAGCAACGTGGCCGCCGCTCCTTTCTCCCGATGCAGCTTGATCATTCCTTCAAGGGTGCTATCCGAAATCAGCGGCGTATCTCCATAGATGACAATCGTCAAACCGTCCTCCGCTGCCAGCAGATCCTTGGCCTGAAGCACGGCGTGGCCTGTCCCAAGCTGCTGGTCCTGTAGCGCATACTCGACCCGGTCGCCCAAATACGCTTGAACAGCTTCCGCTCCGTGACCGACGACGACGACTGTACGAGAAGCATGTATATTTTCCAATGCGGTGACCACATGATCGACCATCGGTTTACCGCATACCGGGTGCAGCACTTTATATAGTTTCGATTTCATCCGTTTCCCCTGACCTGCAGCCAGTACGATCCCCATGATGTTCAAGTTTCGTCCATCCCCTTTGATCCAATGTATTATTTTCTTTTTATGATACGGTTTCTGTCCGTGAAACGCCAGTCCCAATATATCCTGCTCTGTTATAAAAGAAAAGAGAGCCTTTTGGCCCTCTTCCATTGATCGTATTAAGCTCCTTCTTCGATGACTTCCTCTTCCGTTGCGGCACGCTCGTATTCCGCTAACACGGCCGCTTGAATTTTCTCGCGGGTTGAAGAGGAAATCGGGTGAGCGATATCTCTGAATTCTCCGTCCGGGGTCCGCTTGCTAGGCATGGCCACGAACATGCCGTTGTTACCGTCAATCACACGAATGTCATGGACTACAAATTCGTTATCGATGGTAATGGAAGCAATGGCTTTCATCCTGCCCTCGGAGTTCACCCTGCGAAGTCTGACGTCTGTAATTTGCACTTCTGATTCACCACCTTTTTCCATCTTGGAGACGTGAACTATAAATTCCACATTTTAGGGCAAATTCCTGCTAAATCTCTAAAGTTTTTGAGCAATTTTATAAATACTTTATAAATTTGAAATTATTCGACATTTAACGCCGCAATAAGCTCGATTTCGACAAGAACGTCCTTCGGCAATCGTGCAACTTCGACAGTCGAACGCGCCGGTTTGTGGTCTCCGAAGTAGGCTGCATAGATTTCATTGACCTGAGCGAACTGATTCATGTCCTTGATGAACACCGTTGCCTTGATCACGCTCTCGAATGTTGCCCCCGCTTCCTCCAATACCGCCTTCAAATTGAGGAAAACTTGGTGCGTCTGCTCGGCAATGCCGCCTTCGACGATTTGGCCTTCGGGATTGAGCGGGATTTGACCGGAGGTAAATAACAGATTGCCGAATTTGATCGCTTGTGAATAAGGACCGATAGCGGCAGGCGCCCGGTCCGTAGAGATACGTTCTAATGTCATATGTATTTGTCACTCCTCAATTAGATTAGAAACCTCTTCTTGAAAATAATTGCCCGGCTCAGCCGTAATCTGCCGCGTTTTCGGATCGACGGCGGACAGCTTGGCGAGCGAGACGTAATCCTCGACCAAATGCTCCTCGACTTCGCCCGACTCGACGAATACGCCGACGCCTTTGACCGTGGCTTTAAACTCCTGCAGCAAATCCATCATACCGTGAATCGTTCCGCCCACCCGCATGAAATCGTCGATGATCAGCACCTTGGCTTCTTCCTTGAGCGCCCGTCTGGACAAAGACATCGTCTGAATGCGTTTGTTCGAGCCGGATACGTAGTTGATGCTGACAGCGGAACCCTCCGTCACTTTATTGTCGCGGCGCACGATGACGACCGGCAGGTTCAAATAAGTAGCCGTGGCGTAGGCCAGCGGAATGCCTTTCGTTTCCACTGTCATGACCACATCGATATCGTTGCCCGAAAAGGCGGAAGCGAACATTTTGCCCACTTCATTCAGAATCATCGGCTGCCCCATAATATCGGACATATACAAATACCCGCCCGGCAGGATGCGTTCGGGCTGCTCCAACTGGCGGCATAACTGGGTGATAAATTGCAATGAATGCGATTTCGATACTTTCGGTATGAACTTGACGCCGCCGGCTGCACCTGCAAGCGTCAGAAGCTCCCCAAGGCCTTCCTCTTCAAACACTTCTTTAATGATGGCCAAATCTTCGCTGATGGACGATTTGGCGGAATGATATCGGTCTGCAAATGTCGTCAAAGGAATCAGCGTATGGGGGCGGATCAGCAAGTATTGGGTCATCTCGACCAATCTTGCGCTTCTTTTTAATTTCTTCATGAGCGTTCCCCCTACACGTCGGATAAATAGCTATAAACCCGAATAATATATTGTGAATATACCATTTTTATACGTATTCATTCAAGCAAAGGTGATGACACAAACGTGACATTCATGGCTCCTTTACGTAAGCAGGCGGACAGCAAACACATCCTTGCAAAATCCCCGCAGCCCGTTGTAAATGCGCGGAATTTTCGTTTCCTTGGACACGAGTCCGAATACTGTCGGACCGCTGCCCGACATCAGCACACCTTCGGCGCCCAGCTTGACCATAACTTCCTTCAGCTGGCGCACTTCGGGATACAGGTCCAACGTCACTTCCTCCAGCACATTGCTCAGCTCGCCGCACAGAAGATCAAATCGTTTCTCGCGAATCGCCCGAAGGACGCCTTCCGTCGATGGATGCTTGCGGATTCCCGCAGCTTTCAGCTTGCCGTATATTTCCGAGGTGGACACATTGATCGGTGGCTTGGCCAAAATGACCCAGCACTGGGGCGGCGATTCGATCGGCTCCAGCTTCTCTCCGCGGCCGCGCGCAATGGCTGTCCCTCCCGTCACGCAAAAGGGCACGTCCGAGCCAAGTTCAGCTCCAAGCTTCTGCAGCTCGTCCGTTCCGATCCCAAGCTTCCACAGCCGGTTCAAGCCGCGCAGCGTCGCTGCGGCGTCACTGCTCCCTCCGGCCAGGCCCGCGGCAACGGGAATCTTTTTGTCCAAATGAATGTATACGCCCTGTTTTACGTCGTACCGGTCTTTAATGAGCCGGGCGGCCTGAAAGGCAAGGTTCTTTTCGTCGAGCGGGATGTACCCGGCTTGGCTGGAAATAATGATCGTATCGCGGGGCAGCTCCTGCATCTCGATACGGTCCGCCAAGTCGACCATGGTCATCACCATTTCGACCTCATGATAACCGTCTTCACGCTTATGTAAAACATCCAGCGACAAATTGATTTTTGCCGGCGCTTTCTCAAACACTTTCATGTCGACACCTTCTTTGCACCTGTCTGTCATCGCGTTAATCGAAGGCATGATGCCGTTCATCCTAATACTATACCAAAAGCGCTATAAAAAAAAGCTAAAGCTCCATAACGGGCGCTCTAGCTTGAGGATTCTCCGGAAATGAATGTCCATCCTTAAGGCGCAAAGGAGTTGTAGCCCGTTTGAACCGGATTTGGGGCAATCGCATAAGCAGGCGGCAGCCCGGCGTAAGGCGGTTGACCATAAGGCGCGTAGGCGTGAGAACCAATCGGCGCCGGCTGACTGCCGATCGATTCGCGTACCGGGGCAGCCGCCGAATGCTGATTCGCCAAAGCCTGCTCGGCGATTTGGATCGCGCGCTTGACCATATTGCCCGCATCCTTCGTACGAATACCGCCCCAGCCTTCCTGTTGAACCGTCTTATAGAAGCCCAAATCTTTGGCCAGCTCGTACTTGAATGATTCCGACATGACGCCCCGACTTCTGCGTCCCATATTGCGTCCCCCCTCAAAGGATGATGGTATCCGTACAATATCTATTATGCGCCTGACGCAGCAAATCATACGGTGTCACAGTCTTTTCCAAGGAAAGGTGAGAATCTTACCTCCCATTAAAAAAACGGCTGACCGCAATTACGGCCAACCGTTATGTACTTATTGATGTATCGTAATCCGCACTTCACCGTCATCGCCATGCACAGTAACTTCGACGGATTCTGTCAGGATGTCTGCGTAGCTGTAAGAAACACGCTTGAATGCATGCTGCTCCTGATCCAGCTTGACAATAAAAACGGAAGGGTAGGTTTCCTCCAATACACCGGATCGTTCGATTGTCTTACGGCGACCACCATTCGCTTTTAACATAATCTTCTGTCCGACATGAGGTTCCAAACTACGTTTGATCTCCAACAGCGAATTTTTTGCCATTGACTACTACCACCTCTTTCCTTAACAATTATAACGCAACGACAGTAGTATGTCAATTTAAGACGAATATTATATCAGCCATACAAACCCGTTGTCAACGGATTTTTTCCTTAATGTGATGCGGTATTCCAAAAAGATCGAGGGTGCTCCGTTCACAGAATTGTAAAAACTTTCTACGCGAGGCAAAAATAAAAAGCACCTTTCGGCGCTTATTTATGAATCGCGTATTCCATTCGGGGAACACCCCGGCGATAGCTCCCGCGGGATTCGATACCGCCCAGCCCTTCCAATCCGCTGTGTGTCAAACCGATGACATCGACGATATTCACCGTATCCTTAATGGGGGTAAAAGCTACCTTTGCCGCAATGCACAAGGGATCGAGCGCGTGAATCAACACGCGGGCCGGCGAACTGGCATAATTGGCCCCGGCTTGCATCAACGCTTCAAAATGCGACTGGCACGCTCCTGCGACGATCGTCAGGGCATCGCGGTTTTTTTCGAACTGACGGGCTATGCGAACGGCATTGACGAAATTATGCGAGTTTTTGTAGCTGGTGAGCTGGGTAATATCCCCATAGGTTCGCCCGCGATGCTTCAGAAGCCCGTCGTGACCCGTAATTACGACGATATCCGGCTGCAACTGGGGCAGCAGGCGGTAAAGCGCATCGGCCATATTCGCCTCCGCTACATAGTAGCCGTCCGCCGGAACGCGGAGCTCATTGTAGAGAAGCATACATTTGCGCAAGTAGTTCGGGTCGCCGTCCAAATGCAGGACCCTGCCAGGCAATTCAAAGTAAGCCGGACGTGGCTTGGAAGAGTCCGCAGGCTGCTCCGTGTTTTGCCATCCGTCCGACTGCGCCTGCGGGGCAGCTCCGGCTCCCGATCGTCTCATAGCTTCCAGCCATTTGGGGCGCATCGCTCCCGTCGCTTCAAGGGGATCGATCTGCGAGGCCATCTGCAAATCCCGGAATGGGGCATCCGCCAGCAAGCGAAGTTCCACCCCGCGTAATATGGCCTGCTGCTGCCGGAATTCATGAATTTTGAATACAACGTCACCGCCATACGACTTCCGAGTGACCAGGTCTCCCTGCTTCATGGCTGCATCGCCTCCTCGACTATCGTATGGCGGATATGGGCAAATGGTGCAGGGACAACCGCCCGCTATCGTCCGAGCCGGCTAGCCATCCCCTTTCAACGCGGCGGCCAAATGTCGGCTGAGCACGCTATACTCTTCGATCGACAGCGTTTCCCCGCGACGCGACGGCTCGATGCCGGCATTTCGAAGAATTCCCTCCAGCTGCCCCTTCGTCTCTTTCGTAAAATACCTGGCGGCCAGGTTGTTATAAATCGTCTTGCGGCGCTGCATGAAGCTGGCTTGAACGACATCGAAGAAAAAGCTTTCGTCCTCCACTTCCACCGGCGGCTGCTCGCGTACCTTAAGCTTAATCACGGCGGAGTCGACATTCGGCTGCGGGATAAATACGGTGTGGGGCACAATAGTGACGACTTCCGGCTCGCAATAATACTGTACGGCGATGCTCAAGCTCCCGTAATCTTTGCCCCCAGGCTTCGCCGCCATCCGGTCGGCTACTTCCTTCTGGATCATTACGACGATATGCTCCAGCGGAAGCTTTTCTTCCAGCAGCTTCATCACGATGGGGGTCGTCACGTAATACGGCAGGTTTGCCACTACGCTGACCTTAGAGACGTCGCGAAAATAAGCTTCGAACAGCGCGGGAAGATCCGTTTTCAGTACATCGCCGTGGACGACGGAAACGTGAGGATAAGGTTTAAGCGTTTCTTCCAGCATCGGCAGAAGACGCTGGTCGATTTCGACCGCTACGACCCGTCCGGACGTCTTGGCCAGCTGTTGAGTGAGCGCACCGATCCCCGGACCGATTTCCAGGGCCCCTTTGCTCGAATCAAGCTCAGCGGCTGATACGATTTTGGTTAAAATATTTTGATCGATTAAAAAGTTTTGCCCCAGGCTTTTTTTGAGCGTGAGGCCGTACTTCTGAATGAGCTCCTTGGTTCGCTTCGGCGAAGCGATATCCTCGGCAGCTTGTCCGGACCGTTGTCCGCGATGTTCTGTCATCATGAGCTTGCACCCTCTTCTTCATCCAAATGCCGCCGGGCCGCTTCGAACTCTTCGCGCGAAATTTGAAACATCCGGCATCGATTGTAAAATTGTTTGCCGTTACAGTACCCGATCCCAAGCTGCTTACCCATGGCGAGCCGTCTCGAAGCCGCTTCCGGATGAACGATGAGCCCTGCTTCGATCAGGTCTTCCCAAGCGATGGCGGATTCGCCCCTCATCCCATCCGTCCGCACGCTCACCAGCGCCTCGCGAATCGCTTCGACGGAGGCGTTCTCGACGCCGATGTCTCCGCGGCTCGTTGCGGCTTCTTGCGTCAAAAAAGCATGCTTGCAGCCCGGTACTTCTTTGGCGATGATTTTACGGATGCGCTCCCCTGCATGGTCCGGGTCCGTAAATACGATGACGCCGCGCCGCTCCTGGGCAAGCCGAATCCGTCTCAATACTTCTTTATTAATGGCGGAGCCGCCCGTTTCGATCGTCTCTGCTTCCACCGCACGCTTAATAGCGACGGTATCGTCTTTTCCTTCCACAACGATGATTTCCTTAATCATGTCTCTTCGACGTACCTTCTTTCGTAAACAAGAGAAAAAGAAGAGGGACATCGCTGTACCTCTTCTTCATCCGTTCTATATATGATGAGTCTGCCCTAATTGCGCATCCTTAATCGACCGACGGTTTTTTCGGCCCAATGACATACACCGTGTGGCCCTTCTTCGAACCGAAACGATTGGCGTAGTCGCTGCTGTCGAAATATACGTCGATCACATTCCCTTTTACCGCGCTGCCAGTGTCTTCCGCTCGGCGGAAGCCGATTCCTTCGATATACACCCACCAGCCCATCGGGATTACTTTAGGGTCTACGGCAATTGTGCGACCTTCCGTTACTTTCGTGCCTGAAGAAGTTACCCCGTACTGCGGATGCCCGCTGCTCTTTCCTGTCGAGTCGGCATCAGCCGAGTACGCTGTAAGCTTCACATTGTTAATCACTTGCTTATATCCGAACTTAACCCCGTTTTTGGTCAATTCGTCAACGTTCGGAGAAGAAGAGGATAAAATGACAACCGGATTTTTTGTTCCGACAGCTACGATTTTCTTAATGCTTTTCGTTTGCACTTGTTGATCGACGACATTCTCGGCGACGAGCGCCCCGTCCTCGAACAGCTTTTCCTTTTTCTTGAGCAGAGTGCCCTCTTGCCCCTCTTGAACAACCTGTTCCTTGCCTTTGAGCAGCTGTGGCTCGTTCTTCTTCACCGTCTCGAACGGGATCGGTTCTTTTACTTCTTCCGTTTCTTTCTTCACACGAACCACTTTGATCGGCGCGTTGTCCGCGACTTCCGTCGTCAAAGCGGGAGTTACCTTATCGAGGTCGCCGAGCGAGATTTTCAAATCCGCCAGTGCGGCCTCCACCGTTTTCCCTGTCGTATAAACGGTCTTCGTCTCTCCATCTGCTGTCAACTGAAACGGCTTCGCCTTGTCGATCATAATACGATCTCCAGACTTTACCGAAGCTTGAAGGGAATGCGACACCCGGTCGTATTCTCCTACAGCGATGCCTTGCTCATCCAGTATGCGCTGTAGAACACCTTGCCTGGTCTGGAACGTACGTTCCTGTCCGTCTACAACGACTGATACGCGCTTGGTGGCCGTACCGTGATACATCAGTAAGAACATGAAAGTCATAGCGAATGAAATGAGGGCAATAATCGATATCATACGCAAGTTTTCATGCTTCCATCGCAATGCGAAGGACATGCTGGATGATCGTCTTACATGGGGTTGCTCATGGTTCACAGCGCCCACTTGTTCGGTCCTCCTTAAAGCCCCGCCATCCGAGTGTTATGCATGATTTAATCTGACGCGACTATGGTAAAATGGTTTGATTTCCATTCCAACAATTGTATCTGCTGCCATCAGAACTTACTTGCCTGCGGCGGCCACCTCCTTTAACTTGTGTTGGTTAAACCGGCTCCGGTTAATATCCCAAATGAACGGGAGAACACAAAAAAAGTCAGCGGAGAAGAGGAACCTTCCCGTGACTTTTTCATTTTGGCCAAAATGAAATAAAAGCTCACGACAATCGTTACCTCTCTCTGAACGCTTACGAGGTTAGCTGACGGATTCGGACTTGAGAGTCGCCCTACCCCAGTGCATGTTTTGCATGCACGATGAGGATTCACCCCTAAAAAAACACCACAACGGTCAAAGCTACGCCTTAACTGCCGCGATGCGGTTCCCCCGTTTCCCTTTCGGAAACTCAGCGATGTTGGATTTTGGTAATCGTTATGAAGTTATTATTGAGTTTACGATGGGAGGACCAAAGTTGTAAAGTATACAAACTTCGAAAAAAAGGATGGTTTTGGATCGATTCCAGCCGATTTAAGCTAAATCTCCCACAAGAACCATCTTTCTCTTCGTAAGTCTTATGTTTTTATATATTTTTCTTCGATTATCTCGATTCGAAAGAAAATAAGCTTGTCCGAATCCGTGTATTTATTCACGTTAGCTTAAAAAGTCGGACGGCGTTTGCTGTGGTTATCTCACACAATTCTTCCAGTGATATCCCTTTAATTTCGGCAGCCATCTCGGCGACCAAGCGCACATAGGAAGACTCGTTTCGCTTACCCCGATACGGGTGAGGAGCCAGATAAGGCGCATCGGTTTCGATCAATAAACGGTCGAGCGGCACCTTCTCAAGCACTTCCTTCGGCTGCTTTGCATTCTTGAACGTGACGGGACCGCCGAACGAAATATAGAAGTTCATATCCAGGCACATTTTTGCCGTCTCCCAGCTGCCGGAGTAGCAATGCATGACCCCTCCGACTTCCGCCGCTTTCTCTTCGCGAAGCGCTTGCACGACATCATGATGGGCGTCGCGATTATGGATAACGATTGGCAGGCCAACCTTCCTCGCAAGCCAAATTTGCTGGCGAAACACGCGGTCCTGCACGTCTTTGGGAGACGTATCCCAATAATAATCCAGGCCGATTTCCCCGATGGCGACAACTTTCTCGTGTCCGCACAGCGACTCGATCCATTCGAGATCCTCCGGCGTCATGTCCTTCGCATCGGTCGGATGCCAGCCTACGGTCGAATAAATAAAATCGTACTGTTCCGCCAAAGCGATAGAGCTTGGAATCGTCTCCCGGTTAAATCCGACATTAACGATTCGACTTATTCCGCTTGCGCGTGCGCGCTCGATGACCTCCTGTCGATCTTCATCGAACTGCGGCGCGTTCAAGTGTGCATGTGTATCGATTATCATCGTGTTCTCCTTTTATGTGATCTGGTTGCAAGAGCAGGTCATGACCGTTAAAGATCGAGCAGTTTTCGGAGGTTTTTATCCAACTTGTCGGCATGATTCAAAAGCAGCTCCCGCGGGTAATACAAATGGTATTTCCCCATATGAATGCCGCTGATGGATCGGACAATTTCCGATTTCCGCGATATTTCCGTCAGGGTATCCTGCGAGTCAAGCAGCAGAATAGGCAGCTTCTCATCCTGTTCGCCGGGCCTGTACACATCATACGATAGGTCGGAAGGAAAATCGATGTCAAGGTAGTAGTCCGGATCGATGCCGAAGCTGCGCATTTGATCCCGCAGCCGCTCGATCTGCCAGGCATCGATTTTCTCGAGCGTCACATATTTGAGCAACTGCCGTTGCAGGAACCGGGTACATAAGTCGGAAAGCACCGGGTCCTCTTCAAAGGACCATTGCATCAGCACCGTCTGCATGAACGCCTCGTCCATTAAAAAATGGTCGTGTACCGTCATTTTTTGCCGGAACAGGTTCGGTAGCGGATGTAATAAGAAGCGGAAGGCAAAGCCTTCCTCATGAAGGTGCTTCGCTCTTTGAAAAATGTTGTGAAGCAATACATCGGCGCTGCGGGTCACCGGATGAAAGTAGACCTGCCAATACATTTGGTACCGGGACATCAAGTAATCCTCCACCGCATGCATGCCGCTTTCCTTTACAACGATATGGCCCTGATACGGGCGCATGACGCGCAGGATGCGTTCCAAATCGAATGTGCCGTAATTTACGCCGGTGAAATAGGCATCCCGCAGCAGGTAATCCATCCGATCGGCGTCAAGCTGACTCGAGACGAGGCTGACGACGATTTCCTGATTATACGTCTTAGCGATCACGCCGGCCACCTGCTGTGGAAACGTAGGCGATACGCGCCGCAGGATGCGGTTCACTTCCGTATCTCCCAGAACGATGCGGCATGACCATTCCTCGTGGTGCGTCCCGAACGTTTTCTCAATCGAATGGGAGAACGGCCCGTGCCCGACATCATGCAGCAGCGAGGCGCAGAGGCACAGAAGCCGCTCCTCTCGCGGCCAGTCCTCGTACTTGTTGCGTTCAAACTGCGAAATGATTTTGCGGGTAACCTCGTAAACGCCGAGCGAATGCGAAAACCGGCTGTGCTCCGCGCCGTGAAACGTCAGAAAGCAGGTGCCAAGCTGGCGAATTCGTCTGAGGCGTTGAAACTCCTTAGTGTTGATCAGGTCCCAGATCGTTTGGTCTTGGACGTAGATGTATTTGTGTACGGGATCCTTAAATACTTTCTCTTCTTGAAGGGGAGTGATCATGAACATCCTCCTATCGGCTCCGGCTATTTTTTCGACAATTATTTCTTAAATACAAGAAGGATTTTGTCGAAATATGTCGAATATAAACTTGCATTATTACTTTTTCTTTTTTTATCTATACTTCAATGATCTGGTGACAATCCCTTTCTTAGTGAGGTGTGTCTTATAAAAAACAACGATTTTCTCGCTTTTGAACGTTTGTTTTTAATGAATTTTGCATAACACCCCTTGTATACCATAAAATAACAAAGAAAAATCAAATTTTTTGGTTGACTATTTTGGGAATGGTTGGTATCATATGTGTAAAGAAATGTCGAAACATGACGATTAATCTTTTGAGACACTAACTTATCATTATGTAACTTCTTAGAGAGGGGAATTTTTTTATGATGAAATCCACCGGTATTGTTAGAAAAGTAGATGAATTGGGTCGGGTCGTTATTCCGATCGAATTGCGCCGTACTTTAGGCATTGGCGAAAAAGACGCTTTGGAAATTTACGTTGACGGCGAGCGCATCATGTTGAAGAAATATGAGCCAGCCTGTATCTTCTGCGGTAATGCTGAGAATGTTTCCTACTTCAAAGGAAAAATTGTTTGCCATGAATGCTTATCTGAAATGCCAATACCTGTGACAAAATAAAAAAAATAGGTTATAATAGAGATAGCACATTTAACTTTGGTAATTCTAACCTTTTTCATATCTCCTCTATATCCCTGATTCGTGGTTGTCCGAATCGGGGATTTTTTTTATACGGTGGGGCCATCCCCCTAAATCCCCCTTCCTAAGGGGGACCCCAGGGGCCGCGGCCCCTGGACCCCGCAGGCGCTTCGACGCAGCTTGGGTGCAGAGAGCGCGTCCGTCTTCATGCGAACCCTGCGGGCTCGGCATGAAGACACGCTTTACGTCGGCGCTCTTTCGAAGCGCTGCATGCGCATACGGCGGCGTTTGGTGTTGGAACGCCCCGCTATGCCCGCATCGAGGCAAGCCTCGACAGCTTTTGTTCGAGCAGGGCCGGGACGCACTCGACCGCTCGTGCGTCGGAGAGGCTCGCTGCAAAGCAGCATCGCCCAAAGCGCTGGTTACTTGAAAGATCACCGACGCTGGAACACAAGCACGATACTGCAAGCGTGATACCACAAACGGCAGAGGGTCCGAAAATTTTACCAACGCAGCACGATTATCCGATTATGAACACCAATTCACCAAATACCCAGATTTTAATATCCATCACCGCTCGTTATAACGCGCACGACATATAAGTTGCTCTTAGGACGCTTACGTTCCCTTCTCATCGATTCGCGCAACACATATAAGTCTTATTACCCGATTTCACCTTGGGTCTAACATCTTGTCTTTTTCTATTATATAGCAGGTGCGATCGTTGTAAACTATTTCCTTTTAGCTCCCTTGATGAAGCAGGTTATACAATTCACGCTTCGGGACGCCGCGGTCTTGGGCGGCACGTCGCAAAGCCTCTTTATGGTCGAGGCCGTCGGCCTCGTAGCGGGCGACATGCTCCGCAGGAGATAAAGAGGCCCACCACAAGGCTTCGCCGGTTGCCTCGGCTTCTTCCGGGCTGACGCCGCGGAGGATGAGCACATACTCGCCTTGAGGCGGGTGCTCGTTCAGATGGTCCAAGCATTCGCGGATCGTGCCGCGGACGGCTTCCTCGTATTTTTTGGTCAGCTCGCGGACCAAGCAGATTTCCCGGGTCTCGCCAATCGTTTCGGCCATAGCCGTTAGCGTCTTAATTAAGCGGTGCGGAGACTCGTAGCAAATTATCGTGTCAAGCTCCCGCTTCAAGGACGCAAGCTCCCGTTCGAGAGGCTTTTTATCGCGCGGCAGGAAGCCGACGAAGGTAAACCGCTCGGTAGGTAACCCCGACATGATCAGCCCGGACAACGCGGCGTTCGCCCCGGGAATGGGGATAACAGGGATATCCGCTT
The DNA here is from genome assembly GCF_024213375.1 of Paenibacillus sp. MZ04-78.2. Taxonomy (GTDB): domain Bacteria; phylum Bacillota; class Bacilli; order Paenibacillales; family NBRC-103111; genus Paenibacillus_G. The sequence goes on from NZ_JANAVJ010000031.1 coordinate 53,115, forward strand.
CGATGGCGAGGCGGACCAGATCCGCGCCCGGATCGCAGATCGCAGGCAAGCCGGCGTCGCTGACGAGCGCGATGGAATCGCCTTCCTGCATGAGCCGGATCAGCTCCGGGCCGCTGGCTTGCTTGTTGTGCTCGTGGTAACTGACGAGCCGGGTCGAAATGTCGAAATGCGTGAGCAGCTTGCGCGTTTGCCGGGTATCCTCAGCGGCAATCCACTGTACTTCGCCCAGAATCCGAACGGCACGGTAGGTCATGTCCTCCAGATTGCCGATCGGCGTGCCTACCAGATAAAGGCTGCCTTGACGGCGGCTGTCGTTGACGTAGCTTTTTTGAACGTTCACGGGACATCGATTCCTTCTATAGTGAAGTATTGGACGGATCGGCGAGCGCAGCGCGGCGGCCGTAATAGACCTCCATCAGCTCATCCGTGTATTCCGTCTCATTCTTATAAACAATTAGCGGCGGAAGCATGCGAACCTCCGGTTTCCCGTCGCGAAGCGCTTCGATGAGTACCATATTCGCTTCAGCATCGGCCCGGGGATGAACGAACCGGATGCGTTTCGGCTCCAGCCGGTACTGCCGCATCGTGCAGCAAATTTCGACCAAGCGGCTCGGCCGGTGCACCATGGCGACTTTGCCGCCGCTGCGCACCAACTTACTGCTCACCCGAACCACATCATCCAAAGTGCAGAACAGCTCATGCCGGGCCGCAGCCACGTGCTCATTCACGTTCTGATCCCCATTCGGAACAGGCAAATACGGAGGATTGACCGTCACCAAATCGAAAACGCCGTTCCCCAGCTCGGCGGGCGATTGACGCAAATCGCCGTGCCGGATGGCGATTCGTTCCTCTAGCCCGTTCAACTGCACGTTCCGCTGGGCCATATCTGCCAATCTGGCTTGAATTTCTACACCCATAATGTGCGCTTTCGTCCGGGTGGTCAACAGTAGCGGAATGACGCCGTTGCCGGAACACAGATCGACAATGCGCCCTCTCGGCGGCACCGAGCAAAAGCGCGCAATCAGCACCGCATCCATCGAAAAGCTGAACACTTCGTCACTCTGAATGATTTTTAAATCGTGCGTAAGCAAATCGTCGATTCGCTCCCGCTCATAGATCGGGACTCGTTCCAAGCGTATACCTCTTTCTGCCGGTTATTATGTACTTCATCGTCTAAAGTAAGTTTAACTTTCTTTGCTCTTCAAAAAAAACCGTAGAAGAGTCATTCTCCTCTACGGCGCATCGTTATTTATTCAAAAACGACATACAGAACAAGCAGTCGCCTTCCGTACGCAAATGTCCATAATAGACGTTGCAAATGTGAAAGCCTTCGTGATAGATGCGTGCCAAATTGTCGTGGCCTTCACCGGTCGTTTCTTTGATCGAAACAGGAACGCTCGCCCCGGCTGCTTGAAGCAAAGGCAGCATCGGTTCGGTATCTTTCTTCAACAGCTTGCGCAGCTGCTGATTCTCGATGCCCAGCCGCTTGTTCTCCTCCAGCAGCTCGATAATCTGCCGTTTGATTTCGCCAAGCTCGGCATACAACGCGCCCATCTGTTCTTCCATTTGATCGATTTGTACGAATATATCTCTTTTATCCACGCTTCTCTCTCACCTCAAGCTGCAGAAGCAGCGACTGGCTTTTAGTGCTGCTCCACTACATCATCCAAAGGAAGATCCATCACTTTTTTCAAATCGAAAATTTGCACCTTCGCCGTACGCTCCCCGACATTCAGCGACACCACGCGTCCGTTGCCGATCGACGTAATGACCTCGCTGCCTACGCGGGGAAGATCGTCCTTGGCGCTTTCGTAATTATCATGCTCATATTTGAGGCAGCACATTAATCGTCCGCACAATCCGGAAATTTTCGTCGGATTGAGCGACAGGTTCTGGTCCTTGGCCATCTTGATCGAAACCGGCTCGAAATCCCCCAGAAAGGAAGAGCAGCACAGGATACGTCCACAAGGCCCGATGCCCCCAAGCATCTTGGCTTCGTCCCGTACGCCGATTTGACGAAGCTCGATCCGCGTCCGGAAAATGCTGGCCAGATCCTTGACTAATTCCCGGAAATCGACCCGGCCTTCGGCCGTAAAGTAAAAAATGATTTTGTTCCGGTCAAATGTATACTCAACGTCGACCAGCTTCATCCGCAACTGGTGATCCTTAATCTTATCCTGACAAATAGCAAACGCATTTTTGGCCGCTTGCTTGTTATCCTCAACAAGCTGTGCATCCTGCTGGTCCGCGATGCGGATGACCTTTTTCAGCGGAAGCACAACATCCGATTCGCCTACCGTCCTTCGGCCAATAACTACCCGGCCGTACTCGACTCCGCGCGCCGTTTCGACAATGACAGCACTATCTTGATCAATCGGCAGATCGCTCGGATCGAAGTAATACACTTTGCCCGCCTTCTTGAAGCGGACACCTACTACGGAGAACAATCTTACACCCCCTTGAGCCGCATTAATATATGTTCCAGCGCGAGCTGGGGATTGGCATGGGATCGCAAACGTTTTTGCGTCTCCACCGCCTGCTCAAGGCAGGCGATCCAGTGCTCCATCGAATAAGACAACGCTTGCTGCGACATCCAGTCCAGTTGATCCGTATAGACCAATTCTTCGCGGCTGCCGAGCTTGAGCTGCACCATATCCTTGAGCCACAAAATCAGCATATCCATGAAGCGCGGCAATTGTTCGGAAAATTCGCCCTTTGCCAGCTTCTGCTGAGCGGTCAGCATTGCAGACGGCAATCGGGACAAACTCTCCCTAGCTAATTGTATCACCAAATTTCGGAGTTCTGCAAACCCATTTCCTTGAATCAACTCACGCGCCGCCTCTGGTCCTGCGGCCAAATTCACCGCCGCTTGAACCAGTACGGGCGGATGTCCTTCCTGCAAAAGCAGCTCCTTCATGCCGCTTCGCCCCATGGGCAGAAAAGGAATCCACTGGGACCGCGACCGGATGGTCGGCAGAAGGGCTTGTCCGTTATCCGTAATCAGAATAGCCACAACCTGCGAGGTCGGTTCCTCCAAAAATTTCAGCAGACTGTTCGCCGCCTGAACAGTCAGCTTATCGGCATCCTCCAATATATACATTTTAATGTTAGAGGCGGAGGCCCGATAAGCAAACTGCTTTTGCAGCTCGCGAATCTGGTCGATTTTGATGGAGGCGCCGTCCGGTACGATCCAATGCAGATCAGGATGATTTCCATGCTCTACCTTGCGGCAATCCAGGCATTCCCCGCAGGCATCGTCCGGCAGCACCTTGCAATAGATAGCTTGGGCGAACGCCCGGGCCATTGCTCTCCGCCCGGTCCCGGGCGCCCCCGTAAATATATACGCGTGCGAAACTTTGTCGGTCCGAAGGCTGTTTTGCAGCATTCGTTTGACTCGCTCCTGCCCTGTAATCGATTGAAAAGACATGACGGTCTGCATTTCCTTTCCAGATCGGCTGCTTCGCTAAAAAAATAAATTAATCAGCATTCCGCGAATTTCACCGATTTTTTGCAGCAGCTCAATGCGTCCCTGTTCGCTTTCCACCAGCTCGTCCGCCAGGCCGAGCAACTCGGCATCGATTTCCTCCAGTAGCTTGTACCGCTTCGTTCGGCCTCTGCGGTCCCAACCTCGCGTATCGCGAAGCTGAACTCCCCGTCGTGCCGTCTCCTCCAGAAACTGCTTCACGAGCAGCTTATACTGTCGAAGCTCGCGTACCGTCATCGACTTGGCCAGCCGTTGACCTTGCAGGTCAATTTGCTGCAGGATGCGCTGAAGCTGCTCCCGGGTTGCTCTTTCTTCCTGGTGCTGCATCGTATCGGAGAACGACATTTTTTGAAGCTGCTGGGATGACGTATTCTCGTTGCGGACGACCTCATTACCGAAAGGGCGCCAACCCGGGTTGATTTTCACTCGGCTCGACCTCGTTTCTAGAAATGTTCGAACCGCTCGATCGGAAGCACGAATACCGCCGCCCCGCCAACCTGAACTTCGACAGGGAAAGGAATATACGAATCCGTCGTTCCCCCCATCGGGGATACCGGGGTGACCATTTGCTCTCGGATTTTGCAGTTCGCTTTAATGACTTGCAGCGCTTCGTTGACACGCTCATCTTCCGTACCGATCATAAAGGTCGTGTTCCCGGCGCGTAGGAATCCTCCCGTGCTCGCTAGCTTGGTTGCGCGAAAGCCCTCTTTAATCAGTGCGTTCGACAAACGGTTGCTGTCCTTATCCTGCACAACGGCGATAACCAACTTCATGCATCCAGCCTCCTTTGCCAAAGGAATGTTATCCGTCTTCCTATCTTAAATATTTGACAAGCGATTGAAAAATTCCTTTATTTATATATAAACATCTGTAGAAGGAATGTATCTATTATATCATACTCGCCTAGGTAGCTTTTGGTTCAGCATTTGCCCAATATCTTCGAGTACCTTGTCCAACTCCCGCTCCGCATCCACCCGTACGATACGTTCCGGAAACTGACGGAGAATTTGCAAGTAACCCTCCCGCACTTTGTTATGAAACGTCATCGATTCCAGGTCCAGGCGGTTCACTTCCCGTCCTTGATCGACGCGAATCCGGGCCAGCCCGATTTCCGGACGAACATCCATGAACACCGTCAAATCCGGCATCCAATCGCCGATCGCAAACCGGTTAATTGCAAACACCTCGTCCATGCCAAGCTCGCGCGCATACCCTTGATAAGCCAAGCTGCTGTCGATAAAACGATCGCATACGACGACCTTGCCAGCTTCCAGCGCAGGAATGACTTTTTCCGCCAAATGCTGCCGTCTCGCGGCCGCATACAGCAGCGCTTCCGTGCGCGGGTCCATCGCCGTATTGTTCCGGTCGAGAACGACCGAGCGAATCTGCTCGGCAATCGGAATGCCCCCAGGCTCCCGTGTGGATAACACGTCGTACCCCCGCGCCTTGACTTGCTCTAGGATCGCATCGATCGCAGACGTTTTGCCTGCGCCCTCTCCGCCCTCTACCGTTATAAAAAAGCCCCGTTCCACATGCATGTCTCCTGTCCTGTAGTGACTCGAATAGCGGCTGCAGTCCGTTTCTCCGCTCTATTGCTAGCTTCTTCTCTTGATGCCGTGCGAACAAACCGCCGCCTATTCAAAACGATTCGCGTAAGCGTCTGTGCCGCTAAGCGATTACCGGGTTTCCAGCACCGGGACGGTGCCGCTGGCGGCCACATCATGCCCATGAAAACGCGACCCTAAGGCGGCCAGCCGCATTAAATGCGCTGCTGTCCGTTTGGTAATCCGCTCTCCCGGATAGAGGACCGGAATGCCCGGAGGGTATGGCACGATCATCTCCGCAGCGATGCGGCCAGCGCATTCGGCTACAGGGACCGTTACCTTCTTCTCCGTCTCCTCGTGGATGGCTTCCCAATCGAACGTTACCGGCTCGGATATCCGATGTGCCGCGGCTTCGGTCTCCCATAATCCCGGCTTCGTCTCGCTTTCTTTGTCCCGTGTTTCCTCGTCTATCCGCTCCAGCGCTTCAATAAGCCGATGTGCCGCTTCTTCGGTGCTCGCCAAGCTGAACGCAAGCAGAACATGCGTGGGGTCTGCCAACTCCGGGAAGCAGCCTTGCTGCTCCAGACGCTCCTTTAACGCAAAACCGTCGAGATGGCCTGACGCGTCGTACAACGCTACCTTAAAAGGGTCCAGACGACACCCGATCTGAAGCATACGTTCCGTCAAAGCTCTTGCCTGCCACCGGCTATGTCCGCTCAGATGGGTTATCACCCTCCGAACAGCCGATAGGCCCCGGTCTATCCGTTCTCCGCCGTCTTCTTGCAGCATACGCCGGCTAATGTCCAAGCTAGCCATAATCGGATAAGAAGGGCTGGAGCTTTGGACCATAGCCAGCGCCTTTCGGACGGCGCCGCGGTGAATTCGCGGACCCTGCACGTGCAGCATCGCGCCCATCGTCATAGCCGTTAACATTTTGTGAGTGGACTGCACGACCGCATCCGCCCCGCAGCTTAAGGCCGAGGCAGGCACATCGGGATGGAAGCCAAAATGAGCCCCGTGCGCCTCATCCACCAGCAGCACCTTCCCCTGGTCATGCAGAAGGCCGGATAATGCCTTCAAATCGCTTGTAATGCCGTAATAGCTCGGATTGATTACCAGCAGCCCCTTGGCCTCAGGATAGCGATTCAGCGCCTGCTCGACATCTTCTGCAGCCACACCCGTACTCAGTCCGCTCTCCGGTTCCCACAGCGGGGAGATAAACACCGCCTGCGCCCCGGCGAGCATCAGTCCATGAATGACGGATTTGTGTGCATCCCGCTGCACTAGCAGCAGGTCCCCACGGCGGCATGTCGCCAAAATCATCGCCAAATTTCCCGCCGTACTCCCGTTCACCAGAAAAAAAGTTTCATCTGCTCCAAAGCACGCCGCAGCCAAGGTCTGGGCTTCTTTAATCGCTTCTTCCGGATGGTGAAGATCGTCCAGTCCCGCGATCTCCGTCCTATCGAGTAATAAGATCTGCCGGAAGTCCGACTCCGCTTCGGCATACCCTTGCGCTTCCGATTTATGACCGGGCACATGAAAGCTGAGCGCGCCCGATTCCCGATGGGCCGCCAATGCTTCGTACAGCGGCGCTCTATGCTGTGACACCTTGTTTCCTCATTTCAAAAACAATTTTAGCAGTATTGTACCAAACAAAAAAGCCCGCTTCCATCCCTGACCGAGATAAAACGGAGCTTGCTTCCTTTTGCTTGCCGTTCAAGCATTCTTTTTATATAAAATTTGCTTCATCTGGTGTATGAAAAAAGGGTACTTGGCATCGTTGACTTCCGTATGAACCATTTCATTCTCGCAATCCTCGCATATGAATTCAGATATGATTAGGATGCCGTTCTCTTTGATTTGCCCGCAAATGATGCAGGATGGCGTGAAATCGTGCTGCAGCTCGTCGCTCATGTTCGATTCACCTCTACTCTTCTTTTCTAGCAGTATGCCCAATTCTCTTAAAACTCAAACCTTTCCGCGATATTTTTGTTGAAAATCCATATTAGCCCGTGACAAACTCAACATTTTCCTGTACCCTACCGATATATGTAGTGAATTTTCATTTTGTTCATCAAGTGAGGATTGGGGCTTATTATGCCAAGAGACCGAACGTTGTCCAAAGAATCGACCATCTATACTTACCGGCTGCTCAAAAGGGTACATTACAAGCCGGCCTTCTTTCAAGTATATTGGATTTTGACCGTTTGCGCTTTGATTGGGGCCGCTATTGCGATCTCTTTTGCGTCATTACCTGCGGGGTTGATTGGCATCCCGGTCGGAGTGATCGGTATACCGCTCGTCCAAACGCTTCTGCTTCGCCTCCTGCTCCGCACAAAGGAGAAGTATTCTCCGCAAGCTTGGAACTGGTCCTATCGGCTGCCTTGGTTCGGTTATGCGCCGGGTACGGACGCGTATATCGCTATGACCAAAGTACGCCGCCTCCATTTCCATGTGCTGTGGATCGTCTTGGTCTTGCTGGGATGCCTCTATCCATGGCTCTCGCCGTCACTCCTCGGCTTTCTAGTATTCGTTCATCTCTGGCTTTTGCTTCCGCGCCTGGTCATCATATTCCTACTTCGCAAGCACAGTTCATCCGGCTATTTAAAAATAAATGAGAACGACTCGTCCTGCTATGCACAGTAGGGCGAGTTTTTGTATAAATACGAAAGACCCTTGCATCTCCAAAGTTGGATCGCAAGGGTCTGATTATTCCCTGAAAACTGGATCGAAACAAAGCGTAGCGTAAATCGTATTGGATAAGCCCTCGACCGATTAGTATTCGTCAGCTGCACGCGTTGCCGCGCTTCCACCCCGAACCTATCAACCTCGTC
>NZ_JANAVJ010000149.1 GCF_024213375.1 Paenibacillus sp. MZ04-78.2
GGAATTTCTCGATGCTGCTTCATTTTTACAAGTTTCAGTTTCGGTAATTTGATACAGCCATCCAAGAGCATGATGTTTCCGTTGACCACATTCGTTGTATAGGACTGCTTTGCTTTGCGGCTTTTGAACTTCGGAAATTCAGCACGTCTGGAAAAGAAGTTTTGGTATGCCCTTTGCAGATGGAGCTGAGCGTTTGCTAACGCAAGGCTATCTACTTCCTTTAGCCAAGGATGCTCACTCTTATATTTTGCAGGCGTAGGCAACTTTTGTTTCTTCAACGCATCTGGATCATCCTTGAATTGCTCGTAGGTTTCCTTTCGTTCAGCCAACATTTTATTGTAAATAAAACGAACGCAACCGAAGGTTTTTGCTAGCAGTTGTTCTTGTTGAGGCGTTGGGTACAATCGGAACTT
>NZ_JANAVJ010000150.1 GCF_024213375.1 Paenibacillus sp. MZ04-78.2
TTGTTATGAATGCTTCGCGCATCTCGAATGGCTTGGTTCTTTACTGCGGATGGAAGTTTGGCATCGACATCCTTGGAACTGAGCTTTGGAAATGCGCCCGATGTTTCCGCTTGTTCGGCGAGGAGGTTGACCGTTTTGATGTATTCGCTCCCCATCTCCTTCAGCAGGGAAACATCGTTTGGGAATATTCGAATTTGAACGGTTACGGTTTGCATGGCTTCCCCCTTTTCTTTTGTTCTTCAACTTAACGTTAGATGGTTTCGCTCGAAACATTCCCTGCCGTGCTGACAAAATACGAACGTGTCCAAAGGCTTGGCAGATGCTTCAAGTGCTTAAATTCTTGACGCAAACATCGCGAGGTCGTACCTTTCAATTTTACCACACAAAATGATAGTTGATGAGTGAT
>NZ_JANAVJ010000032.1 GCF_024213375.1 Paenibacillus sp. MZ04-78.2
AAATTTACTACTGACGAGAATTTTCATTCTCTTTATGACACTCACTCAATGTTCAGTTTTCAAAGGGCAATTTCCTTTAACAAATGCTGCATTGTTAAGCTCTGCAACCTTTGTCTCTTGTTGTCACCTTGTTTAGCGGCGACTTTTATAATATATCACATTCACTTATTAAAAAGCAAGCTTTTTTTATTTCATTTTGTATCCAGAGGTGAAGCTGCTTGCTTGCAAAAGGAGAACGAGTAATAAAATATCATAAGAGCGCACCGGAAGTCAAGCGATTTTCAATTTATTTTAATGGTACATCCGGTTTCTTGCGTATTTCGAAATTTCTTTTGGTGAGGCTAGGCGGGCATACATACGGAAAATGACTTTGTACCGCGATTCGATCGCCGTTTTGATGTCCGCATCGATTCTTTTGTCACTCAAGTCGAAGAGCATTTCATCCAGCTCCTTGCGCAGGACGTAATCCAGTTCTCTGCATTCCCGTTCGTTAAACAAAAAGCCAAGCATGCCGTAGTGGCCCCTTTCCAAAATGAAGTGCGTAAATGCAAAAAAGATATGCAGCGTTAGCGTATCGAGTCCAAACCAAGAAAGGTCGGCGCCTTGGCTGCATACCTCTTTAAATCGCCAAAACCGTCTTGTGTTTTACTGTTATGCACAGTTTTGGGCATTTTTATGAGTTTGCGCTTCATTTATTTTTTTACCCGCGGGCCAACCATAAGGTTAACGTGCTTTCGATTAACGCGGCTACGAACAACACAGCTACGAGCATAACACTGAGAGGCAACAGCGCTTTGATAAACAGCAGAAACTGTTCTCTTGTTTTGACCGATCGGGTCGGACTAAGTGAAGAAAGCAGCGTCTTCAGTACCATCATGCCCAATCGCAGCCCTAAGGCACAAGCCATGATAATCGCCAGAATTTCCAGAATTCCGTGGGGAAGGATCGTTTTGATCACAAACAACCAAGAATGTTTTTGAGCCGACACCATACATACGTACCCAAGCAGCAAGCCGTTGGCAAGAAGAAAAAACAGGGGGAATACCCCGAAAAACAGCCCCAAGGCAATGACCAACAACGATTTGAAAGCATTATTCCAAAAAATGAGCCAAAATAAAGACCATTGCTGATTCGGCTTGCCTGCAATAGAACCAGAGATTTGTTTTATTGCTTCGATCTGGCCGTTGATAAACGCATGAAACTGGCTGGAGTACAGAGCGCCCATCACGATACCCGCGACAAATACCAAGGCGGATGCAATAAAGTAATGTTTCATCAGCTTCATTTGCATCATTGCGTTTTTCCAATTCAAAGAGAGTCCCCCTTTTAAGCATAAGATATGGGTACGAGCATACACATCTATTAATACAAGCCTTTCCGGATGAGATGGGCAAAGGAGGCCTAGCCAGTGAATTATTTTTATGTCATGAACGGCAAGAAGCTCAAACAAGCGCTAATTATTACCGTTGCTGTCCTGTTCGCCATCGGCATTATTTATTCGGAAAGGGAAAATGTTTCGGTCTTCTCCCAATACGAACCCGCCGCTGTCTACAGCATTCCCACGGAAAGAAAGCTGATCGCTCTCACCTTCGATATCAGTTGGGGGGATACGCGCACGGAGCCGATCCTTCAAATTCTGGAAAACAAGGGGATTCGAAACGCAACCTTCTTCTTATCTTCCCCTTGGACCAAAAGCCATCCCGATACCGTGAGCAAAATCGTCAAAGGCGGGTGGGAAATCGGCAGTCACGGACATAAGCACGTGAACTACAGCAGCTTAAGCGATGAGGAAATCCGCGCCCAGATTAAGACGGCTCATCAAGTTATTCAGGAAGTCACCGGCGCAAGTCCGAACCTGCTGCGGCTTCCAAACGGCGATTTTGACAAACGCGTACTGCAGATCGCTAACGAGCTGCGTTATACGGTCATTCAATGGGATACGGATTCTCAGGATTGGATGAATAAAGGAGTCGACACGATCATCAACCGCGTCTTATCTAAAGCGCATCCGGGCGATATCGTTTTATTTCACGCCAGCGACTCCGTCAAGCAAACCCACGAAGCGCTCCCCGTTATTATCGACAAATTACGCGAAAAAGGTTACGAGTTCGTGACCGTTAGTCAATTGATGAAGCAAACGAAGGTCAGCAATCAACCGCCTGTCGAAGATCAAACCATGAAACCTGTACGTTAACCCGCTTCTTATGTAAAAAAACAACAAGAGCCGTTACACCGGCTCTTTATTTGTGTTCAGCACTTTGCTGAGGATCAAAATTTGCCAAGCATTGCACAAGTACAGCGGAACCATCATAAAGATTGTAGAAGCTGCGTTGTCGAGCCGCAGGGAAGGGATAGCCTCGATCGCCGTGACCGCAATCATAAAAAATAATGTCGGAATAGCGGCGCTGCGATTCGTCAATTTTATTTTCCACCAAGCTACGCCGATCGATACCATAATTAGTGAAAGCGGAAGGATCATATACACTCCCCAGCTCATCTGCTGCCCACTGCTAACATAGCGCAAATAGATCAAATCGAACAAGACGATCACCATAATGATCACTTGGACGATATCCCAAGCCCATTTTCGAAGAATGCCGCCCACAATATACCGGACGATCAAATAAGCGAAAAAGCCCATCTGGCTCAACACACTGATCGTAGCACCGCCAAGGATCATCGTGATCACGCTAAAGCCGATTTGTTTTCCGCCGAGCTCAACCTGTTGGTCTGTTAATTGTAGTGCAAGCCCGGCCACAACGGCCGTCACAGCACCGATCAGCAGCGTGGTCCAAAATAAATAAAACCATTTTCTTAACGTCACGACCGCTATACCCCCAATAAGTCATTTCAACAGTTAATTGTACCAACCTTCGCAATAAAAAGCTAACAGCAATTGTGTTAATCCTCGGGGACGCAACAAATACTAACGGCAAAACAATGAAAGGAGCCCGAACTGATGATAGCGCGATGGATTCGTTTTTTACCCGCCGTCCTAATCGTCGGCTTCTTAACTTCCTGCGGTTCCGAATCCCAAACTTCATCCTCCGGTGGCGGGAATACTTACAAAGACACCAAGTCAATGGTGCTCGATATTTTGAAAACCGAAGACGGGCGGAAAGCTATCCAACAGGCTACCATACATGAGAACAGCAAGCTCCAATTATTATCTGCTGGTGATACGCAGCAGTTGCAGCTTGCGGTAAAAGATGTGCTGACCGATACGGAAAGCAATAAGTTTCTGCAAAAAATGATTAGCGACCCGAAATTCGCCGGTCAATTCGCAAAAGCCATTCAAAAAGATACCAAGCAGCTTCAAAAAGATTTATTAAAGGACCCGGAATATCAAAAAGCGATGATGGATGCAATGAAAAGCCCCGATTTTGAAACGATGCTATTGGATGCAATGAAGGGCAATGCCTACCGCACTCAAACGAAAGCTGTTATACAGGAATCCCTTCAAAGTCCGATATTTCGCTTGGAAATGATGGAATTGATGAAGAAAGTGCTGCAGGAAGAGTCGAAGCCTAAAGAAGAGAAAGGCAAGAAGAAGGGCGGTGAAGGCAAGGGCCAGCAAAAACAAGAAGGAGGAAAAGGCAAGCAAGGTGGCGGATCTAAGCAAGGCGGAGGATAACCTTAAAGTTGAAAAAAAAGGATCAGCCTCGTCAGGCTGATCCTTTTTCCTCTAGCTGTTGAATAACTTGCTCCGCCATATCGCGGTAAATGAGCCCTGTTTCGGTATCGGCTTTGTAAACCGAAGGAGAATAATCTGGTTCGGCCACATGGTTGTCCGGGACACCCAGAGGAATTTGAGCCAGTAGCTTCGTATGCAACTCCTCGGCTAACTTGCCACCGCCTCCACGGCCGAATACATAGTCTTTATTGCCGCATTTGCCACAGGCATAGTACGACATATTTTCGACGACGCCGATAATCTCATGCTCCGTATGAATGGCCATCGCACCGGCCCGGGCCGCTACAAAAGCGGCTGTGGCATGAGGCGTGGTAACGATAATTTCTTTGCTGTGCGGAATCATCTGATGGACGTCAAGGGCCACATCTCCCGTTCCCGGGGGCAGGTCCAGCAAAATATAGTCAAGCTCGCCCCACTCCACTTCGTTAAAGAAGTTGCGGAGCATTTTCCCCAGCATCGGACCGCGCCAAATGACCGGCGTATTTTCTTCGACAAAAAAGCCCATGGAAATCACTTTAACGCCGAACCGCTCAACCGGAATAATGCGGTTGTCCACGAGCTGCGGCCTCTCTTCGATTCCCATCATATCGGGAACGCTAAATCCGTAAATGTCGGCATCGACCAGGCCGACTTTCTTCCCTAATCTTGCTAACGCTACGGCCAAGTTGACCGTGACTGTCGATTTCCCGACGCCGCCTTTTCCGCTCGCAATAGCAATGAAACGCACTCCCGATTGCGGGTCAAGCACGTTGACGGAAGGCTCGGAAGGCTGCTCGGTTTTTTCATGAGCAGAAGCCGATTCTTGAGCCTTGCGCGCTGCTTCGTTGCGTTCGAATTCGGACAGCAGCCGAAAGCGCAGGTGAACGTCGGTAGCGCCTGCTTGCTTGAAAGCCTCGGCAATCTGATTTTGCAGTTGCTGCTTGTACGATTCGTTATCACTGGACAGCAGTACGGTTGCCGACACATGTTGTTCTTTGATCATGATATCGCGAATAAAATTCAAATCGGCCAAGCCTAAGCCGAATTCCAGGTCCTTCAGCGGGCTTATGGAAGCCAGCAATTGTTCTTTGGTTATCACAATGTCACCTCGGCGATCCATAGTTAAGTTCTACTGCGGTATATTATACCACAAATTCATCAGGAGCCCACTTTTTCACCCGAGTAATACCGGAGAATGCCTTGATAAATGGAAGTCGCTATCTTTTTCTGATAAGACGAATCCCGAAGCAATTGAGCTTCACCCGGATTGGATAAAAATCCGACTTCGATGAGAGCGCTTGGAATGGTCAGCGCTTTAAGCAAATAGATTTCTTTGTCGGCCTGCTTCGCGACCCGATCCGTATTTTTCAAATTCCTTTTCATTTCCTCCTGAATCAATGCTGCCAAGGTCGAATTGTCGGCATGATTCGGGTAAAAAAACGTCTGCGCACCCGACCAACGGGGGGACGGTATGCTGTTCAGATGGATGCTGACGAATAGATTGGACTTTTGCTTGGTAACAAACTCAGCCCGTTTCAGCAGGTCTTCGGTTTTGCGTTTACTGTACCCCTTCGTTTCCGCAGAGGCCAGGTCCCGGTCGTCCTCCCGGGTCATGACCACCAATGCTCCCGACTGCTGCAAATAATCCCGTAGGTGCAAGGCAATGGCCAAATTGACATCCTTCTCCTCCAGCCCGTCCTTACTTCGAGCGCCTCCGTCCGGCCCGCCGTGTCCGGCATCCAATGCAATGATTTTACCGGACAGCGGCATCGTCCAATACGTCCATGTTTTGGTGGATGGGAGCTCGTAGGTGAACATGAACAGCATGAGCGCCACCAACAAGGCTGACATGACGATTTTGATCCCGCTATGCATGGTCAGCCAAACGACGACCCTCTTTCTTTTTCCGAACATGAAAAAATCCACCTCACATCCCTAGACTCTCTTTCATCTTATGGGACGAGGTGGACAATTATACCTGATGCTTATACCTGATATTCAGGCGCTTTCATACCTTGGATCAACACTTCCGCCACTTCCGGCCGCGTGAACTGAGGCGGCGGGCATTGGCCATCCCGCAGCAGCGCACGAACTTTTGTTCCGGAAAGGTGCAGATGGTCTTCCTTATCGTGCGGACACGTCTTGCTGGAGGCCATGTTGCCGCATTTGGTGCAAAAGAAGCTGTGCTCGAAAAACAGCGGCGTGATGCCCAGCTCTACGGGAGTGAAGTTGCTGAAGATTTCCTGTGCTTCATACGTTCCGTAATAGTCGCCTACGCCCGCATGATCGCGCCCTACAATAAAATGCGTGCAGCCATAATTTTTCCGGACCATCGCATGGAAAATCGCTTCCCGCGGCCCGGCATAGCGCATCGCCGCTGGAAATACGCCCAAAAATACGCGGTCCTTCGGATAGTAATGTTCCAGCAGGACCAAGTAGCTGCGCATCCGGACATCGGCCGATATATCGTCAGACTTGGTCTCGCCCACGAGCGGGTTCAAAAAGAGCGCATCGACGATTTCCATCGCACTTTTTTGAATATACTCGTGTGCCCGGTGAACCGGATTCCGCGTTTGAAAGCCGACTACGGTCTTCCAGCCCTTTTCAGAAAAAAGTCGCCGCGTTGCGGCTGGGGTGTAGTAAAACTCCTCGAATTTATCCGGCTTCGGACGGTTTAATACTTGGATCGGCCCGCCTACATAGGTAGACGGTCTGGAGAACAACTTCTGGACGCCCGGATGCGCTTCATCGTCGGTTTTAAACACGTTCAGCGCTTCTTTGCGCTGGTCGACCTGATATATGCTTTGGACTTCAATCATGCCGTAGATGATGCCGTCCTGGGCCCCTACAAGCGCTACTTCCTGTCCGATGGCAAGGTCACGGGCGATTTGCGGCTCGACGGCTAACGTAATCGGAATGCTCCAGACCGTTCCGTCCTGCAAGCGCATGCGTTCCACGACAGAATGATAATCCTGTTCGCTCAAAAAGCCCGTAAGCGGCGAAAAAGCGCCGACACCGATCAAATCGAGATCGGAAATCGTCCATGCGTCGATGCTAAGCGAATATAACGTTGCGGCATGCTCCAGCAGGCCTGCCCTTTTCTCGCCCTCAATCACTCGGTTAATGAGCGTCCCGCCGTGCGGTCGAATGGTTTCTCCCATCGCTATTGCTCCTCCTATTGCCCTATGCTTATTTATGAAGTCCGCATTCCGTCTTCTCGAAATCGGCCCAACGTCCCGCTCTCGGGTCCTCACCCGCCGCTACCGGACGAGTACAGTGCTCGCAGCCGACACTTGGGTAGTTCCGATCATGAAGCGGGTTGTAAATAATATTGTTGCTTAGAATATAACTCCATACATCTTCAGATGTCCAACTGGCGAGCGGATTGAATTTGACAAGACCGAATTTCACGTCGTATTCGACCTTCTTGGCGTTGGCGCGCGTCGGCGCTTGATCGCGGCGAATTCCTGTGATCCAGGCATTGTAGTTTTTGAGGATATTCGTTAACGGATCGACTTTGCGGATGTTACAGCATTGGTTCGGAGCGCTCTTCCACAGTTCCTCGCCAAACTGCTGCGCCTGCTCCTCCAGCGTAAGCTTTGGAAGCACTTGAACGAATTCGACTCCATAGTGCTGCTGCAGGCGGTCGCGGGTGTCATAGGTTTCCTGGAAATGCACGTTCGTATCCAGGTAAAAGATATCCGTTTGGGGACTGATCTTCTGGAGCATATCGACCAATACGACGTCCTCTGCTCCGAAACTACAGGCTAAAGTGATGTTGGGGAATCTTTCTACCGCCCAGGATAAAAGTGCCTCCGGGCTTTGAGATTCAAAATCCTCTGCTGCTTGACGGATTAACTCCTCTTTCTCAAATAAATTCATAGCTTTTCGCACCTCCGGCAATTTAATTCCGAGTATAGTTATGTGTTTTATTTTATTTAGCTTAATTATAAACGATGGACCCTTTTTGTCAATTTAAAATTTTCTCTAGGCTTCTGCCTTATTTTATTGTTCTCGGGCTTGTTCGGTGAAAATAAAAAAACCTTTCCGAAGTGAATTCGGAAAGGTTCGTTTGTGTCGATATTAACGTTTGGAGAATTGAGGAGCGCGACGAGCAGCTTTCAAGCCGTACTTTTTACGCTCTTTCATCCGCGGGTCACGAGTCAAGAAGCCCGCTTTTTTCAGGGCGCCGCGGAATTCCGGATCTGCTTTCAGCAGAGCGCGGGAAATCCCGTGACGGATCGCGCCGGCTTGTCCGGAGATCCCGCCGCCATGAGCCAAAACCAATACATCGTACTTGGACAATGTTTCAGTCAGGTTAAGCGGTTGTTTTACGATCAATTTCAGCGTTTCCAGACCAAAGTATTCGTCCAGCTCGCGTTTATTAATAATGATACGGCCTTCGCCCGGTACCAAACGTACACGTGCTACCGAATGCTTACGACGACCGGTGCCATAATATTGTACTTGTGCCACTAGACAGTCCTCCCTTTATTAACCGCGAAGTTCCCAAACTTCAGGTTGTTGTGCTTGATGCGGATGTTCCGAACCTGCATACACTTTGAGCTTCGTTTTCAGGCGGTTGCCCAAACGGTTTTTCGGAAGCATACCGTAAATCGCCAGTTCCAACATACGCTCAGGCTTATTGTTCAGCATATCTTGAGCCGAAGTCACTTTCAGACCGCCCGGATGCAGGGAGTGACGATAGTACATTTTGTTTTGCAGTTTTTTACCTGTCAAAACGATTTTCTCAGCATTGATGACGACAACGAAATCGCCAGTATCTACATGCGGAGTAAATTGAGGCTTATGTTTGCCGCGCAGAATGCTCGCCGCTTCGCTAGCCAGACGTCCGAGCGTCTTATCGGTAGCATCGATGATGTACCATTTGCGTTCAACTTCACTAGGCTTCGCCATATATGTGGTACGCATGTTAATGTTCCTCCTAAATCTATCTTCATCACAGGTCATTCATAGTCATGGTTATAGGTTAAAACAAGTTGGTTGCCGTTTCATTGACCCGGGGCCGTGGGGTAGCCAGTCATAAGAAACACCATCTGTTATTTTACTACATCGGCATGCAGTAATCAAGCATTTGGCGCATCTTTTCCGTAAAAAACTTCCCACAGCATAAGCCCGTGCGCCATCGCCGTCGGCCCTGCCAAAGCCCTGTCTTTCGCCGCCAAGACGTCGCGAATAATAGACGGGCTCCGCTTCCCTTCGCCAACCTCAATCAAGGTACCTACAATGATCCGCACCATATTATATAAGAAACCGCTGCCGGTCAAATAAATGTGGATAGCGTACGACTGCAAGTGCGGCTCTATCGGTTCGCACTCCAAGCGAGCTTCGAAGATCGTGCGAACATGGCTTTCCGCCGATGACCGACTCGAACAAAACGAAGTGAAGTCATGCTTGCCGACAAAGCAGCTCAGCGCATCCTGCATGGCCGTTACATCAAGGGCAGTCGGATGGTAAAACTCCGTGTTCCGCTTAAACAGGTCCGGATATTTCCCACATCGCAACGTATATCGATACGTCTTGCGCTTAGCGGACCTTCGGGCATGAAAATCATCCGGCACCACTCTAGTATCCCATACCACAATATCATCCGGCAAACGCGAGTTCATCGCCATGCACCAGCGTTCAATCGGGATTTGAGAACCGGTCTGAAAATTATAAACCTGTCCCCGCGCATGAACCCCCGCATCGGTCCGCCCCGAAGCCGTCACTTTGATCTCCTCGAAGGTGAGATGACGCAATGCTTGCTCCAGCTGCTGCTGAATCGTAATCTTCTGAGGCTGCGTCTGGAAGCCATGGTAGCTCATCCCGTTATAGGATACCGTCATGCAGATGTTTCTCAAGGCAGTCCTCCGTGCTTGGAAAAACAAAATTTCGATCCTACAAAAAAAAGGGTTTCATCAGAATCGTAAGATCCCGTCCACCCTTTCCCATCCTTTTTCTCTTAAGCCCGGTCTACAAGCTCCAAGTAAACCATTGGAGCAGCATCGCCGCGACGAGGTCCGAGCTTCAAAATGCGGGTATAGCCGCCTTGACGCTCAGCGTAGCGAGGAGCCAGATCGGAGAAAAGCTTTTGAATCGCATCTTGGTTTTCGTTTGCCGCTTCGCGACGAACGAAGGAAGCCACTTGCCGACGTGCATGCAAGTCACCACGTTTTGCCAAGGTGATCAATTTTTCTGCGATGGAACGAAGTTCTTTGGCTTTCGCTTCCGTCGTTTGAATGCGCTCATGTATGAACAAGTCGGTTACCAGATCGCGAAACAAAGCTTTACGCGCGCTGGAGTCACGACCCAACTTTTGGTATGCCATGTGAGCAACCTCCTTCTGCTTGATTGGTCAGAGGTGCGCGACTTAAGACTTAATCTTCCATTCTCAGGCCAAGACCAAGCTCTTCGAGCTTCTCTTGAACTTCCTCCAGAGATTTGCGACCCAAGTTGCGGACCTTCATCATGTCTTCTTCCGTTTTCGTAATCAATTCCTGCACCGTATTGATGCCGGCGCGCTTCAGGCAGTTGTAGGAACGAACCGAGAGATCGAGTTCTTCGATAGTCATCTCCAGAACTTTCTCCTTCTTATCCTCTTCCTTCTCCACCATAATCTCAGCGTCCTTGGCTTCGTCGGTCAGACCGACGAACAGCATCAGATGCTCCGTCAAAATTTTGGCGCCCAAGCTTACGGCTTCTTCCGGGCGGATGCTTCCATCTGACCAAACTTCAAGGGTCAACTTATCATAGTTGGTAACTTGACCGACGCGAGTGTTTTCTATGCTGTAATTGACACGAGTAATCGGAGTGTAGATCGAATCGATCGGAATCACGCCGATCGGCTGTTCCTCTTTTTTGTTCTTATCTGCCGATACGTATCCCCGGCCGCGATTCGCATAAATTCTCATATGCAGCCTTGCATCGGAGGACAGCGTAGCAATGTGCAAATCCGGGTTTAAGATCTCCACATCGCTATCGCCGCGAATATCGCCAGCCACAACAGCCCCTTCGCCTTCGGCATCGATCTCAAGCACTTTCTCCTCGTCGGAGTGTATCTTGAGCGACAGTCCTTTCAGGTTCAGGATAATCTCCGTAACATCTTCCATGACGCCAGGAACCGTGGAGAACTCATGCAGCACGCCGTCGATTTGCACGGACGTCACAGCGGCGCCCGGCAAAGACGAAAGCAAAATTCTGCGAAGCGAGTTCCCAAGAGTCGTTCCGTAGCCTCGTTCCAATGGCTCTACGACAAATTTGCCATAGGTGCCGTCTTCGCTCAATGATACGGTTTCTATTTTCGGCTTTTCGATTTCGATCATGGTTACACCCTCCTTCAAACGTCGTTTCCCTTTGGATAACTTAAGACGTATAAACGCGCAGTATGCCTATCCAAATAGTATTCACAACTTTTGGAAAATTATACCGCTTGGCTTAGCAATCCTAATTAGACACGACGGCGTTTCGGAGGACGGCAACCGTTATGAGGAATCGGTGTAACGTCTTTAATCAGGTTAACTTCTAAACCTGCAGCTTGCAGCGAACGAATCGCAGCTTCGCGACCTGCACCCGGTCCTTTAACCATAACCTCAACTGCTCTCATACCATGCTCCATAGCAGCTTTTGCGGCAGTTTCGGCAGCCAATTGTGCAGCAAACGGAGTGCTTTTACGCGAGCCTTTGAACCCGAGGTTACCGGCGCTTGCCCAAGAAATTGCATTCCCGTGCGGGTCGGTAATGGTTACGATAGTGTTGTTGAACGTGGAGCGGATATGAGCCACTCCGGAGTCGATATTTTTCCGATCACGACGTTTGGTACGAACGACTTTTTTAGGTTTAGCCATTTAAAAGGTTACCCCCTTTACTATTTTTTCTTATTAGCTACCGTACGACGAGGACCTTTGCGCGTACGAGCATTTGTTTTGGTACGTTGACCGCGAACAGGCAGGCCGCGGCGGTGACGAACACCACGATAGCAGCCGATCTCGATCAGGCGCTTAATGTTCAGTGCGATTTCACGACGCAGGTCGCCTTCCACTTTCAGCGTTTTGTCGATGACGTCGCGGATTTTGCTTACTTCGTCTTCTGTCAAGTCGCGAACGCGAGTATCGGCATTGATACCGGTTTGAGCGACGATTTTCTGAGCAGTCGTGTTACCGATCCCGAAAATGTAGGTCAGCGCGATTACTACTCGTTTGTCACGAGGCAAGTCTACACCAGCAATACGTGCCATTTAACACAGCACCTCCTTAACCTTGTTTTTGTTTATGTTTCGGATTTTCGCAGATTACCATAACGTTCCCTTTGCGGCGAATGACTTTGCATTTTTCGCAAATCGGCTTGACCGACGGTCTAACCTTCATGGTGTTAACCTCCTCAAAGTTTTCGTGAGAAAACTTACATCGTAAGAGTTAGCTGAGTTTTCGATAGAAAACTGACTTCGTACAATTTATTTAAAACGATAGGTTATACGGCCTCTGGTCAAATCATAGGGCGAGAGCTCGACCGTCACTTTATCGCCGGGCAGGATCCGGATAAAGTGCATTCTGATTTTACCGGATACGTGAGCAAGTATCTTATGACCGTTCTCCAGTTCAACCTTAAACATTGCATTCGGAAGAGGTTCAATCACTGTACCTTCAACTTCAATCACATCTTCTTTGGCCACAGTCATTCTCCTTTCTCTTGCGCTTTCGCTGATTCATGGTCCGCATACTTTGTCAATGCAAACCGCAGCTTTCCGTTGGTGACTCGACCGGTAGTCATCATACTATCAGCCACTTCGCTGCTGATCGCCGGCAGAAGCTCAAGATGAATCACGTTTTTCTTTTTGGGTGCGTCTGATTTCCGTTTTCCGCCGTCTGCAATCCACACGTACCGTTGGTCTACGACGCCGATTATGACAGCGTACGATCCGGATTCCCGTCCCCGATTCACCCTTACGATTTGTCCGATCTGGGGCATGTTCGATGTTGCCATCGTGCTTTACTTACCGGGCAGCGTAAAAATCTCGTAGCCGTCCGGCGTAATCGCTATGGTATGCTCAAAATGCGCGCACAGTGTGCCATCCACCGTCACAACCGTCCAATTGTCTTCGAGGGTCTTAACATAACGTTCGCCCACGTTGACCATCGGCTCGATTGCAAGTACCATACCGGGCTTCAGCCGCGGACCTCGCCCTGGAATACCGTAGTTCGGAATCTGCGGCTCCTCGTGGAGCTTCGTTCCGATGCCATGTCCTACGTATTCCCGAACAACCGAAAAACCTTCATCTTCAATCACTTTTTGAATGGCGTGGGATATCGTGTACAGCCTGGCGTCCGGCTTGGCTTCGGCAAGTCCTGCATAAAGCGACCTTTCGGTTACTTCGAGCAGCTTGCGGGCCGTATCGGAAATCTCGCCAACACCGTAGGTCCATGCGGAATCCCCATGATATCCTTTGTACTCTGCACCGATGTCGAGACTGATGATGTCACCGTCTTTAAGCTTTCGTTGACTGGGTATGCCGTGAACCAGTTCGTCGTTGACCGAAGCGCAAATACTGCCAGGAAAACCACTGTAGCCTTTAAATGACGGAATTGCGCCCTGACTGCGAATAAAATCTTCTGCGATCTGGTCGAGCTGTTTCGTTGTAATATCGGGCTGAATGGCTTGCCGCAGCACCCGATGCGTTTCGGCGACAATCCGTCCCGCCTCCCGCATCAATTCCAATTCAGCAGCTGACTTACAGATGATCATTACGCAAGCCCCCGCAATTGTGAACTGATTTGTGCAGTAACCGTATTAATCTCTTGCTCACCGTTAACCTCACGCAATATTCCCTTGTTACGATAATACTCCAGAAGCGGAGCGGTTTTATTGATATACTCGTCCAAACGAGTCCCTACTTTTTCTTCGGTGTCATCCGAACGTTGATACAACTCGCCAGAACATTTGTCGCAAACATGCTCACGTGCAGGAGGGTTAAACAAGACATGATACGTAGCTCCGCAGGATTTACAGATCCGGCGACCTGTCAAACGGGCAAGCAGCAAATTCCGATCCACTTTCAGATTGATCACGTGCTCGATGGTTTTACCCAGCGAAGCCGAAATCTCATCCAATGCTTCAGCTTGGGAGATGGTTCTTGGAAAACCGTCCAGCAAAAAGCCCTTGCTGCAATCCGGCTGCTGAAGGCGTTCACGAACAATCCCGATCGTAATTTCATCCGGTACGAGCAAACCTTGATCCACATACTTCTTCGCTTCAAGCCCGAGCGGCGTTTCCTGCTTCATCGCCAGCCGAAAGGCATCTCCCGTAGAAATATGCGGAATTTGAAACTCATCAACGATACGTTCCGCCTGAGTACCTTTTCCTGCACCCGGGGGCCCCATAAAGATGACGTTCATCAGACTTCCTCCCCACTGGCATCTATCGATACTAACAGCACAATAGGTGCCGATAGCTTAAAGCACACTATCAGTACCTATTTGCTATTTATTAATGAAGCCTTTGTAGTGGCGTTTAATCAGTTGGCTCTCGATTTGTTTCATCGTCTCAAGTCCTACACCGATAACGATCAGCAAAGACGTACCGCCAATGGTAACGGAGTTCGGCAGTCCAGCCACAGAACCGATAATCATTGGAATTATCGAGATGGCAGCCAAGAAAAGCGCGCCGGACAATGTGATTCGGGTCATGACTCGCGTCAAGTAAACCGAGGTGGTTTTGCCCGGACGGATGCCTGGGATATATCCGCCATTTTTCTTCATCTGATCCGCCATTTGCACAGGATTCATCTGTACAAACGTGTAGAAATACGTAAAGCCGATGATCAACAAAACGTACAACACCATACCGAGCGGATGTGTGTAGTTCAAGTTGGTGATAATCCATTCCGCCACCGCGTTACCTCTCCAGAAGCTTGCAATCGTCGGAGGAAACACTAATAGCGAAAGCGCGAAGATGACCGGAATGACGCCAGCCGCGTTTACTTTAAGCGGAATGTGCGTCGACTGTCCTCCGAACATTTTGCGGCCTACCACCCGTTTTGCATACTGCACCGGAATTTTACGAACGCCTTGCTGGACGAAAATCACACCGGCGATCAAGGCAATGACCACGACGGCAATAATAACGACCTTCAAGATGTTAAGGAAGAGCGCGCCGCCTGCATCTGCAAATTGCGTTTGGTATATTTGTCCGATGCCAGTCGGGATTGCCGCAACAATCCCTGCGAAGATGATAATGGAAATACCATTTCCAATGCCATTTTCGGTGATTTGTTCCCCTAACCACATCAGAAAAGCAGTCCCAGCCGTAAGAACGATCGCGATCAACGCATACGTCGTAAAGGTCGGATTGATCACAAGACCGGCATACAGTCGGTTAAATCCGATCGCCAGGCCAAAGGCCTGAATGATTCCCAGCACGATGGTCCCGTAACGGGTGATTTGGCTTAACTTCTTTCTGCCGACTTCTCCTTCTTTAGCCCATTGCGTGAATGTCGGAATGACATCCATGGAAAGAAGCTGCACGATGATGGATGCCGTGATATACGGCATAATCCCCATCGCGAAGATGGAGAATTGGAACAACGCGCCGCCGGAGAATGTATTCAGCAAGCCGAATACACCACCTGCGTTAGCTTGGTCTTGAGCCTTGAGAATTTCTGTATTGATGTTAGGTACCGGAATAAAAGCACCAATTCTGTAGACGATCAGCACCAGAAGAGTGAACAGGATCCGTTTCCTCAGATCGTCTACTTTCATAATATTGGATATGGTACGAAACATTAAATCACCTCGGTTTTACCGCCGGCAGCCTGAATTTTCTCTACCGCAGATTGGGAGAACTTGCTGGCCTTAACGTTCAGTTGAACCGTGATTTCACCGTTACCCAAAATTTTGATGCCGTCTTTAGGGTTTTTCACGATACCGGATTCCAAAAGAACTTCAGGAGTTACTTCCGTACCTGCTGCAAACTTGTTCAGATCCTCTACGTTGATAACCGCATATTCCGTACGGAATCTGTTGTTAAATCCACGTTTTGGCAAGCGACGATAAAGCGGGTTCTGACCACCTTCGAAGCCGGGACGGACACCGCCGCCGGAACGGGAGTTTTGACCTTTGTGACCGCGAGTAGCTGTTTTACCCATCCCACTACCGATACCACGACCTACACGCTTGCGCGTGTCGCGGGAACCTGGGGCGGAAGAAAGCTCATGCAATTTCATCGTTTGCACCTCCTCTAGCTATATGTTAAAACCTTAAGCTTCAATTTCTTTAACTTCAACCAAGTGACTTACTTGGTTAACCATGCCGCGGATTGCAGCATTGTCTTGTTGAGTAACGGATTGATGCAGTTTGCGAAGTCCGAGAGCCGTAACCGTACGACGCTGAGTTTCAGGACGACCGATCAGGCTGCGCTTGAGGGTAATTTGCAGTTGCTTAGCCATGGTATCCCTCCTAACCTAAGAGTTCTTCTACGGTTTTACCGCGAAGCTTGGCAACCTCTTCCGCACGCTTCAGGCGCTGTAAGCCTTCCAGAGTAGCGTTAACCATGTTGATGGAGTTCGAAGACCCGAGGGACTTCGTCAGAATGTCGCCTACGCCTGCCAGTTCAAGAACCGCACGAACCGGGCCGCCGGCGATAACTCCGGTACCTTTCGAAGCAGGCTTAAGCAATACGCGTCCTGCGCCGAAATGTCCGATCACCATGTGAGGAATTGTCGTTCCGACGATAGGAACGTGAATCAGGTTTTTCTTCGCATCTTCGATACCTTTGCGAATCGCATCAGGTACCTCGGAAGCTTTCCCGATTCCCGCGCCTACCCAACCTTTGCCGTCGCCCACAACCACGAGTGCGCTAAAGCTGAAACGGCGACCGCCCTTTACGACTTTAGCTACGCGGTTAATATGAACGACTTTTTCAGTCAGTTCTAATGTATTGGGATCAATACGCAAGTCCTTTACCTCCTTATTGATGAATTGGATTAGAATTCAAGACCTGCTTCACGAGCAGCGTCTGCAAGTGCTTTAACACGTCCATGGTACAGGTAACCGCCGCGGTCAAAAACGACTTTCGCGATACCTGCTTTTTTCGCACGCTCAGCGATCAGAGCGCCGACTTTCGAAGCTGCTTCTGCGTTTCCGCCGTTTCCGAGCCCTTCTTTGAGCTCTTTGTCCTGCGTAGAAGCCGCTGCGATCGTTACGCCTTTAACGTCGTCGATCAGTTGCGCGTACATATGCTTAGAGGAACGGAAAATGTTCAAACGAGGACGTTCCGTCGTTCCTTGAATTTTCTTACGAACGCGAAGATGTCTTTTCAAACGCGCTTTGTTTTTATCGCCTTTGGTAATCATTCGAGGTTCACTCCTTTCGAGTTGGATCATCCGAAGTACGGATTATGCGATCAGCTTAAGCAGCCTTATTTCTTCTTACCGGCTTTACCTTCTTTGCGAAGGATACGCTCGCCTTCGTATTTAATACCTTTGCCTTTGTATGGCTCAGGCTCACGAACGGAACGAACTTTTGCTGCTGTAGCTCCAACCAACTCTTTGTCGATCCCTTTAACGATGATCTTAGTGTTGGTAGGAACTTCGAACTCGATACCGTTCTCCGGCTCGATTTCAACCGGGTGGGAGTAACCCACGTTCAGAACCAGCTTGTTGCCGGATTTGTTCGCACGGTAACCTACGCCGACGAGATCAAGAGATTTAGCAAAACCATCAGTTACTCCGCTAACCATGTTTTGTACAACGCTGCGGGTCGTACCATGCAGAGAGCGGTGCAATTTGTTGTCGGAAGGACGTTCTACGGTCAGAACATTGTCCTCAACGCTGATCTTCATATCTCTATGCAATTCACGGCTCAAAGTGCCTTTCGGACCTTTTACCGTAATGAGTGTATTGTCAATAGTCACGTTTACTCCGCTTGGGATCGTGATCGGTTTGCGACCAATACGGGACATGTTGTGCACCTCCGTTCATTCAAAATCTTGATTACCAAACGTAGCAGATTACCTCTCCGCCAGCTTTGGTTTGACGAGCTTCTTTATCCGTCATCACGCCTTTGGACGTGGACAGAATTGCGATTCCCAAACCGCCAAGTACGCGAGGCACTTCTTGGCTTTTCGCGTAAACGCGAAGGCCCGGTTTGCTGATTCTTTTGAGTCCTGTAATAACGCGCTCATTGTTAGGGCCGTATTTCAGGAACAAGCGGATGATGCCTTGCTTGCTGTCTTCGATATATTCAGCGTCACGAATGAAGCCTTCCTTCTTGAGGATCTCAGCGATTTCTCTTTTGACCTTCGAAGCCGGAATTTCGACAGTTTCATGACGAACGACGTTAGCGTTGCGGATGCGTGTAAGCATATCTGCAATTGGATCGGACATAACCATGTGTAGTGAACCTCCTTCCCGAGAGCTTAAAGTTTACCAGCTTGCTTTCTTCACGCCAGGAATCTGGCCTTTGTATGCCAATTCGCGGAAGCAAATTCTGCAAATTTTGAATTTCCGTAGTACGGAATGCGGGCGACCGCAGCGTTCGCAGCGTGTGTAAGCCTGCACCTTGAATTTCGGAGGACGCTGCTGCTTAATCTTCATCGAAGTTTTTGCCACTTCAGTTTACACCTCCAAAGTCTCCATTAGGAAACTTGCTTCGTAAGCATGTTATTTGGAAAACGGCATGCCCAATTGACCCAACAATTCGCGGGACTCTTCGTCCGTTTTAGCGGTTGTGACGATAACGATATCCATACCGCGCACTTTATCCACTTTATCGTACTCAACCTCTGGGAAGATGAGTTGTTCTTTCAAACCGAGCGTGTAGTTGCCGCGGCCGTCAAAAGCCTTGGTCGATACGCCGCGGAAGTCGCGTACGCGAGGAAGAGCAACGTTGAACAATTTATCCAAGAAGTGATACATACGCTCGCCTCGAAGCGTAACTTTCACACCGATCGGCATATTTTCACGCAGTTTAAAGCCTGCGATCGATTTTTTCGCTCTGGTGATAACCGGCTTTTGTCCGGAGATCAACTGCAGATCGTTAACAGCGGTATCGAGCACTTTGGAGTTAGCAACTGCTTCGCCAACACCCATGTTGATAACCACTTTTTCAATTTTCGGAACCTGCATCACCGTGGTGTAGTTGAATTTCTGCATCAGGGCAGGCGTAATTTCGTTCAAAAAGCGATCTTTCATTCTTGCAGCCATGAATCCGTGTACCTCCTTTCTTACTTATACGATTAGTCGATAACTTCGCCGGATTTTTTCGCAACGCGAACTTTTTTGCCGTTGTCCAGCACTTTGTAACCTACGCGAGTAGGTTGGCCGCTCTTCGGATCTACCAGCATCACGTTGGATGCGTGGATCGGAGCTTCTTGCGTGATAATGCCGCCTTGCGGATTTTGTTGGGAAGGCTTCGAATGCTTCTTGATCATGTTCACGCCTTCGACCAGCACACGGTTTTCACGAGGGAATGCTGCGATAACGCGGCCCTTCTTCCCTTTGTCTTTACCGGTGATAACAAAAACCGTATCGTCTTTTTTCACGTGCAATTTATTGTTGTGAGACTCGAGTTTCTTCGGTTGTTTTGGCACTGTGTACACCTCCTACAAACTTTCCTATGAAAGCCGACTTTGTAAGCAGCTGCTTGGTTTATTAGATAACTTCCGGAGCCAGAGAAACGATCTTCATAAAGTCTCTGTCGCGAAGTTCACGAGCAACCGGCCCGAAGATACGTGTGCCGCGCGGGCTCTTATCTTCCTTTACAACTACGGCTGCGTTTTCGTCAAAGCTGATGTAGGATCCGTCCTTACGGCGAGCACCGCGTCTCGTACGTACGACTACTGCTTTAACAACGTCGCCTTTTTTGACAACGCCGCCTGGTGTTGCTTCTTTCACGGAGCAGATGATCAGATCACCGATGTTAGCCGTACGACGACCCGTACCACCCAACACGCGGATACACATCAGTTGCTTCGCACCAGAGTTGTCAGCTACGTTCAAACGAGTAAAAGGTTGAATCATTGTGTATTCCCTCCTTCCGGAATTGATGCCCGATGCTTATATTAAACGATAACCGCTTTTTCTACGACTTCGACCAGTCTCCAACGCTTGTCTTTGGAAAGCGGACGAGTTTCCATGATTTTAACAACATCGCCGATTTTCGCTTCGTTGTTTTCGTCATGAGCTTTGAATTTTTTCGTATATTTAATGCGTTTGTGGTACAAGTCGTGTTTTTTGTAGGTTTCTACAGCCACAACGATGGTTTTGTCCATTTTGTCGCTTACGACTTTACCCAGCTGCGTTTTACGCTCGTTGCGTTCAGCCATTCTGAGATCCTCCTCTCTCATTCATTAACTAGTGATTCCCAATTCTCTTTCACGCAAAACAGTCTTTGCCCGGGCAATCTCTTTGCGGACTTTTTGAATTTGTACGGGATTATCCAGTTGACCTGTAGCCAGTTGAAAACGGAGGTTAAAGAGCTGCTCTTTAAATCCGGCAATCTTTTGTTCGATCTCAGCAGTGGTTAAGTTGCGAAATTCACTAGCTTTCATTTGCTTCACCACCTACTTCTTCTCTTTTCACAAACTTCGTTTTGATCGGCAGCTTGTGAGAGGCGAGACGCATAGCTTCACGGGCGATTTCTTCGCTTACGCCGGCAAGTTCGAACATAACTTTACCCGGCTTAACGACAGCAACCCATTTTTCTACGTTACCTTTACCGCTACCCATCCGAACTTCAAGCGGCTTTTGGGTGATCGGTTTGGAAGGGAAAATTTTGATCCAAACTTTACCGCCCCGCTTGATGTAACGAGTCATCGCAATACGGGCAGCTTCGATTTGACGGTTGGTTACCCAAGCCGGCTCCATCGCTTGCAAGCCGTATTCGCCGAAATGAACTTCCGTACCGCCTTTGGCGCGACCGCGCATATTTCCGCGGTGCTCTTTGCGGTGTTTCACACGTTTAGGAACTAACATGATTAGTTGCCTCCTTCCGTAGCAGCCTTTTTCTTAGCCGTTGGAAGAACTTCGCCACGATAGATCCATACTTTTACGCCGATCCGACCGTAAGTGGTGTGAGCTTCTGCCGTACCGTAGTCGATGTCCGCACGCAATGTATGAAGAGGAACCGTACCCTCGCTGTAACCTTCCGTTCTGGCGATTTCCGCTCCGCCCAGACGACCGCTGACCGATGTCTTGATCCCTTTTGCACCGGCTCTCATCGTTCTTTGAATCGCTTGCTTCAGTGCACGACGGAACGATACGCGACGCTCCAATTGTTGTGCAATGCTTTCTGCAACCAAGATCGCATCCAGTTCCGGATGTTTTACTTCAGAGATGTTGATGTGTACTTTTTTGCCGTTCGTCAGCTTAGTCAGATAACCGCGGATAACTTCAACCTCAGAACCGCCTTTACCGATAACCATGCCTGGCTTCGCCGTATGAATCGTCACGTTCACGCGATTAGCGGCACGCTCGATTTCAATGCGGGAAACGGCAGATTCTTTCAACTTTTGTTTCAAATATTCACGGATTTTTACGTCTTCCATCAGCAAATCGCCGAAATCTTTACCGGCGTACCATTTGGATTCCCAATCACGGATAATGCCGATACGAAGTCCTACCGGGTTTACTTTTTGACCCACACGTTGTCCCTCCTTATTTTTCAGATACCACTAATGTAATGTGGCTGGTACGTTTATTGATGCGGCTCGCACGACCCATCGCACGAGGGCGGAATCTTTTCAAAGTCGGGCCTTGGTCCACAAATACTTGCGAAACCACCAGACTATTAGGATCCATGGAGTAGTTATGCTCCGCATTGGCAATAGCTGAGTTGAGCAATTTCTCAACGATCGGGGAAGCCGCTTTCGGCGTGTGACGCAGGATGGCGATCGCTTCGCCCACTTGCTTGCCGCGGATCAAGTCAACAACGAGTTGCGCTTTGCGCGGAGCAATTCGAACGTATCTTACAATAGCTTTAGCTTGTTGCATGGATGTACCTCCTCTCATTCACAAACTGATCTGTAGGTTCCGAGCCTAGCGTCTACCCGTCTTCTTGTCATCGTCGTGCCCTTTGTAAGTACGGGTTGGTGCAAACTCACCGAGTTTATGTCCGACCATGTCTTCCGTTACGTATACCGGAACATGCTTTCTGCCGTCATACACACCGAACGTGTGACCGATGAATTGCGGGAAAATCGTGGAGCGGCGAGACCAAGTTTTGATCACTTGCTTCTTCACACCCTCAACGTTCATGCCTTCGACTTTCTTCAAAAGGTAGCCATCTACGAAAGGCCCTTTTTTCAAACTGCGACCCATTCTTCGTTCCTCCCTTCTTTAACCGAACCGAAAAAGTAATTACTTCGTGCGGCGACGTACAATATATTGATTGGAAGCTTTGTTTTTCTTCCGCGTTTTGTATCCGAGCGTCGGTTTGCCCCATGGAGACATCGGGGATTTGCGTCCGATCGGGGAGCGACCTTCACCACCACCGTGCGGGTGATCGTTCGGGTTCATAACGGAACCGCGAACTTCCGGTCTTTGACCGAGCCAACGGGAACGGCCGGCTTTACCGATTTTCACAAGTTCGTAATCTTCGTTACCTACGGAACCGATAGTCGCGCGGCAAACTTTGAGGATTTTTCTCATTTCGCCGGAAGACAAGCGAACCGTTACATACTTCTCTTCTTTACCAAGCAATTGAGCTTCCGTACCGGCTGCGCGAACCAATTGTCCACCTTTGCCAGGCTTCAGCTCGATGTTGTGGATAACCGTACCTACCGGAATGTTTTCCAAAGGAAGCGCGTTACCGATTTTGATGTCAGCACCTGGACCGGATACGATTTG
Organism: Paenibacillus sp. MZ04-78.2; assembly: GCF_024213375.1. GTDB lineage: Bacteria > Bacillota > Bacilli > Paenibacillales > NBRC-103111 > Paenibacillus_G. The sequence continues at coordinate 22,511 of NZ_JANAVJ010000032.1, forward strand.
GTCGCCCACTTTCAAGCCTTTTGGAGCGATGATGTAGCGTTTCTCGCCATCCACATAGTGGATCAATGCGATGTTAGCGGAACGGTTCGGGTCGTATTCGATTGTAGCAACGCGACCAGGTATTCCATCTTTGTTCCGTTTGAAATCGATGATGCGGTATTTACGTTTGTGTCCGCCGCCTTGGTGACGAACCGTAATTTTACCTTGGTTGTTCCGACCCGCTTTTTTGCTCAAAGGAGCCAAAAGCGATTTCTCCGGTGTGGATGTTGTGATTTCTTCAAAAGTAGAAACCGACATCGCACGTCTTGCAGGAGAGGTTGGTTTATATTTTTTAATTGGCACGTGGATTCCCTCCTTACTTCAAAAAATTAAACTTGCGAGTTTTCAAAGAACTCCAGCTCTTTGCTGTCTGCGCTTAAAGTGACGATCGCTTTTTTCCACTCGGACGTGTATCCGGAATAACGGCCATAACGCTTCGGCTTCGCCGGCATTCTGAGCGTATTTACGTTCGTTACTTTTACTTTGAAGATTTGCTCGATCGCTTGTTTGACTTCCGTTTTATTCGAACGGATGTCTACTTCGAACACATATTTCTTTTCCGCCATCATTTCGCTGGAACGTTCGGTAATGACCGGGCGCTTGATAATATCGCGAGGGTTCTTCATTACGCAAACACCTCCTCTACCTTTTGCACCGCATCCTTCGTAATGATCAGCTTGTCGTAGACCATAACATCAAGCACATTAATCCCTTCGGCAGCAACAAACTTCACGCCAGGAATGTTACGTGCGGACAATGCTACGTTTTCGTCATAAGCAGCCGTCACAACCAAAGCTTTACGATCCACTTTGAGGTTATTCAAAATCGCTACAAATTCTTTCGTTTTCGGTTGAGCCAATTGCAATTGGTCAAGCACGATAATTTCGCTCGCCTTCACCTTGGAAGACAACGCGGACTTGATTGCCAAACGACGAACTTTTTTAGGCAGTTTGTAGGCATAGCTGCGAGGTGTCGGACCAAAAACGGTACCGCCGCCTTTCCATTGCGGAGAGCGGATGCTACCTTGACGAGCACGACCTGTGCCTTTTTGTTTCCACGGTTTACGGCCACCGCCGCGAACCTCGGAACGACCTTTCGTTTTATGCGTACCGGCACGAAGGGACGCACGCTGCATCAATACCGCTTCATTCAATACATGAACGTGCGGCTCGATTCCGAACACGCTATCCGCGAGTTCCACTTCGCCTACTTGGGTACCACTAACATTAAACACTGCTACTTTTGGCATTTGTTATCCTCCTTTCCTGCTTTCTTACTTCTTCACCGAAGACTTTATCGTAACGAAGCTATTTTTAGGACCCGGAATGGAGCCTTTGATCAGAAGAACGTTGCGCTCAACGTCTACTTTCACAACTTCGAGCTTTTGAATCGTAACGGTTTCCGTACCCATGTGACCCGGCAATTTCTTACCTTTCGGAACACGGTTAGCCTGGATGGAACCCATCGAACCCGGACCACGATGGTAACGGGAACCGTGAGACATCGGGCCAGTGGATTGGTTATGTCTTTTGATAACGCCTTGGAATCCTTTACCTTTGGACGTTCCTGTTACATCAACGAATTCACCTTCGGAGAATACGTCGGCTTTGATTTCTTGGCCAACTTCATACTCAGAAATCTGAACGCCGCGAAGCTCCTTAACGTAGCGCTTAGGCGTTGCGCCCGCTTTTTTCGCATGGCCCAACTCAGGTTTGTTCGCGTTCTTTTCTTTCTTATCGGCAAAACCGATTTGGATGGCTTCGTAACCGTCGTTCTCCGAATCCTTCTTCTGCAGCACTGCGCAAGGACCCGCTTGGATTACAGTTACCGGCACAACCAATCCTTCCGGCGTAAATACTTGAGTCATCCCAAGCTTTTTACCTAAGATACCTTTTGTCATCGTTGACACCTCTTTTCCTCTCTTGCTTGTCGCTTATTTATCCACAAACGTATATTACAGTTTGATTTCGATATCCACACCGGACGGCAGGTCCAGACGCATCAGCGCATCAACGGTTTGCGGCGTCGGATTGACGATATCGATCAAACGCTTATGTGTGCGCATTTCGAATTGCTCACGCGAATCTTTGTACTTGTGAACCGCGCGCAGAATCGTGATGATTTGCTTCTCGGTCGGAAGCGGAATCGGACCAGACACTCCTGCACCGGAACGTTTGGCTGTTTCCACGATCTTCTCTGCGGATTGATCCAGCACTCTGTGATCATAAGCCTTCAAACGAATACGAATCTTTTGCTTTGCCATAGTATTCCCTCCTTCTATCGTCCAATTTAGTATCGGACATACTCCGTGAAAATTTCCTGACGCCGTCCTTATGGCAAAGGGGCCGGGTGTGTCAGCAACCTCTCACATCATCGCAACGTCACAGACCAACGTTCACTATTATATTAAAAGCAAAAGCAAAAAGCAAGAAAAAATTCGACATTTGCCTAAAAAAATTAAAAAGCCCTTCATCTCATAGAGATGAAGGGCAAAGTCCGGAGACTAGGATTACTTCGTGATGGAAGCAACGGCACCGGCACCAACGGTACGGCCGCCTTCGCGGATAGCGAAGCGAGTACCTTCTTCGATAGCGATCGGAGCGATCAGCTCAACCGTTACCGTGATGTTGTCGCCAGGCATAACCATCTCTGTGCCTTCTGGCAGGCTGATGATACCCGTAACGTCCGTTGTACGGAAGTAGAATTGCGGACGGTAGCCAGTGAAGAACGGCTTATGACGTCCACCCTCTTCTTTAGTCAAAACGTAGATTTGAGCGGAGAAGTTCGTGTGCGGTTTAACCGAACCCGGTTTAGCCAAAACTTGTCCACGCTCGATGTCTTTACGGTCTACACCGCGAAGCAGTGCGCCGATGTTGTCGCCCGCTTGAGCGGAATCCAGAAGCTTACGGAACATTTCTACGCCCGTAACAACGGATTTGCGAGTTTCTTCAACCAGACCGATGATTTCGATCTCGTCACCGACTTTAACTACACCGCGGTCTACGCGACCTGTAGCTACGGTACCACGACCAGTGATCGTGAACACGTCCTCTACCGGCATCAAGAAAGGCTTGTCAGTGGCGCGCTCAGGCGTCGGGATGTAGGAATCGATGTGCTCAAACAGCTCAACGATTTTGTCAGCCCAAGGACCGTCTGGGTTTTGCAATGCTTCACGAGCTGCACCGCGAACGATTGGAGTGTCGTCGCCCGGGAACTCATACTCGTTGAGCAGGTCGCGAACTTCCATTTCAACCAGCTCAAGAAGCTCTTCGTCTTCAACCATGTCGCATTTGTTGAGGAATACGACGATGTAAGGTACGCCTACTTGGCGGGACAGCAGGATGTGCTCGCGAGTTTGCGGCATAGGGCCGTCAGCTGCGGATACAACCAGAATCGCGCCGTCCATTTGAGCCGCACCAGTGATCATGTTTTTAACGTAGTCAGCGTGGCCTGGGCAGTCAACGTGTGCGTAGTGACGGTTAGGAGTTTCATATTCAACGTGCGCAGTGGAGATCGTGATACCGCGCTCGCGCTCTTCCGGAGCTTTGTCGATTTGGTCGAATGCTACAGCAGCACCGCCGTATTTTCTGGACAATACAGTCGTGATTGCAGCAGTCAAAGTTGTTTTACCATGGTCAACGTGACCGATGGTACCAATGTTAACGTGCGGTTTATTACGCTCAAATTTCGCTTTTGCCATGAGTAGATTGCCTCCTTAAATAACTAAATATATTAGGCGCCTTTGTGCTTGGAGACGATTTCGTCTGCAATGGACTTAGGCACTTCTTCATAATGGGAAATTTCCATCGAGTATACGCCGCGACCTTGCGTACGGGAACGTAGTGTCGTGGAGTAACCGAACATTTCGGAGAGAGGCACTTTCGCACGAATGATTTGAGCTCCGTGTCGAGTATCCATACCCTCGATCCGTCCGCGGCGGGAGTTCAGGTCGCCCATAACGTCGCCCATGTACTCTTCCGGTACGGTAACTTCCACTTTCATGATTGGCTCAAGCAGAACCGGGCGGCATTTTTCCGCAGCGGCTTTGAGGGCCATGGAACCTGCGATTTTAAACGCCATCTCGGAGGAGTCAACATCATGGTAAGATCCGTCGACAACGGTAGCTTTGATGTCTACAAGCGGGAAGCCTGCATACACGCCGTTTTTCATCGACTCTTCGATACCAGCTTGGATCGGCGCAACGTATTCTCTCGGAATCGCACCGCCGACGATCTTGCTCTCAAATTGGAAGCCTGTTCCCGCCTCAAGAGGTTCGAACTCCACCCAACAGTGTCCGTATTGACCGCGGCCACCGGATTGGCGAACGAATTTACCTTCGACTCTGGCCGCTTGACGGAATGTTTCGCGGTAAGCAACCTGCGGTTTACCCACGTTGGTTTCTACCTTGAACTCGCGAAGCATACGGTCAACGAGAATCTCAAGGTGAAGCTCACCCATACCTGCGATAATCGTTTGGCCTGTTTCTTCGTCCGTGTGAGCGCGGAAGGTCGGGTCTTCTTCGGACAGTTTTGCCAAAGCAATACCCATTTTGTCTTGGTCGGCTTTTGTTTTCGGCTCAACCGCGAGTTGGATAACCGGCTCTGGGAAGTTCATCGACTCCAGGATAACTGGGTTTTTCTCGTCGCAAAGGGTGTCGCCGGTCGTTGTATCCTTCAAGCCTACGGCAGCTGCAATATCACCAGCATATACGACGCTGATTTCTTGACGGCTGTTCGCATGCATTTGGAGAATACGGCCGATCCGTTCACGCTTGCCTTTCGTTGCATTGACCACGTAGGAACCGGAGTTAAGGACACCGGAGTATACGCGGAAGAATGTCAACTTACCGACAAACGGGTCTGTCATGATTTTGAACGCCAGCGCTGAGAAAGACTCTTCGTCGGAGGATTTGCGCACAACTTCCGTTCCGTCTTCCAACGTACCTTTGATATCCGGTACGTCGATCGGGGATGGAAGGTACGCAACAACGGCATCCAACATAGGCTGTACGCCTTTGTTTCTGTACGAAGATCCGCAGATAACCGGGAAGATTTTCACTTCACATACCCCTTTACGAAGGGCAGCCTTGATTTCATCAACGGTGATCTCTTCGCCTTCGAGGTATTTCATTGTGAGTTCTTCGTCCAGCTCGGCAACTTTCTCGATAAGCTCTGTACGGAGCTCTTCGACTCTTTCCTTGTAGTCTTCCGGGATTTCGCTTTGCTCAACGTCTTTACCAAGGTCGTCTTTATAGATATAGGCGACTCGTTCAACCAGATCGATAATGCCTTTGAAATCACTCTCGGCACCGATCGGCAGTTGAATGGCAACGGCATTTGCACCCAATTTGTCGCGCATTTGCTGTACGGCACCCAGGAAGTCTGCGCCGATGATATCCATCTTGTTGACGTAAGCAATCCGAGGAACGCCGTAACGGTCCGCTTGACGCCAAACGGTTTCCGACTGCGGCTCAACGCCTTCCTTGGCACTGAATACGCCTACTGCTCCGTCCAATACGCGCAGGGAACGTTCAACTTCAACGGTGAAGTCAACGTGACCCGGGGTGTCGATAATATTGATGCGGTGACCTTTCCATTGAGCGGTTGTAGCGGCGGACGTGATCGTGATTCCGCGCTCCTGTTCCTGCTCCATCCAGTCCATCGTTGCGCCACCTTCGTGAACTTCACCGATTTTGTGCAAACGGCCTGTGTAGAACAGAATACGCTCGGTCGTGGTCGTCTTACCGGCATCAATATGCGCCATGATCCCGATGTTACGCGTATCTTTTAAGGAGAACTCTCTTGCCATCAGGTTGTCTCCTTCCTATTGATAGGAATAAAATTTTACCAACGATAGTGCGCGAACGCTCTGTTGGCTTCAGCCATTTTGTGCGTGTCTTCACGTTTTTTAACGGAAGCGCCCGTGTTGTTGCTTGCATCGATGATCTCTTGCGCCAGTCTTTCTTCCATCGTCTTCTCACCGCGCAGGCGGGAGTAGTTGACGAGCCAACGCAGTCCGAGCGTCGTGCGGCGTTCAGGTCTAACCTCAATCGGCACTTGGTAGTTAGCTCCCCCCACACGGCGGGCTTTAACTTCGAGAACAGGCATGATGTTTTTGATGGCTTGTTCGAAAACTTCCATCGGCTCTTTACCTGAACGCTCTTGAATCAGATTGAAAGCATTGTAAAGCAGTTGTTGTGCTACTCCTCTTTTACCATCAATCATGATGCGGTTGATCAAACGGGTAACAAGCTTGCTGTTATACACCGGATCTGGCAATACGTCTCTGCGAGTAACTGGACCTTTACGAGGCATAGTTATCCCCCTTTCTCAAAAAGTTCATTAGATTAGATTCCTACTCATTATTTCTTCACTTTCGGGCGTTTCGCGCCGTACTTGGAACGAGCTTGTTTACGGTTGTTCACGCCTGCAGTATCAAGCGCACCGCGAACGATATGGTAACGTACCCCCGGAAGGTCTTTTACCCGACCTCCGCGAATCAGAACCACGCTGTGCTCTTGCAGGTTATGTCCGATACCCGGGATGTAAGCTGTAACCTCGACACGGTTGGTCAAACGAACACGCGCATATTTACGAAGTGCGGAGTTCGGTTTCTTCGGCGTCATCGTACCTACACGAGTGCACACACCGCGTTTTTGAGGGGAGCTCAGATCCGTTACTTCTCTTTTCAGAGCGTTGAAGCCTCTTTGAAGAGCAGGGGATTTGGATTTTACAACTTTAGCTTGACGTCCTTTACGAACGAGCTGGTTAATTGTTGGCATATTGGCCACCTCCTTCATTGTAATGATGTTGCAATTTTCAAGCCCACAGATCCAGGCGAGTCGTAAATGAACAAAGGAAAAGTTTTTGCCCTCGATCCATCACTGTTTCTCGGACAAAAACGTCTATTCATTCACCACCGCAGCCACAGCTGCGCCTACATCGATTCCACACGCTTTACCTAACATTTTCATGGAGTCCACGTATGTCACTTTAACCCCGAATTTCTTGCAGAGGTTAACTATTTTTATCGTAATTCGCGGATCTGCATCTTTTGCAATGAACACTTCCGTGGCTTGACTTTGCTCCACCGTTTTCATCGCTTGCTTCGTGCCAATAGTCAGTTTCGCTGCCTGCTTCACTCTATCATAAGACATGTGACAACCCCTCCAAGGGCCAGGTGACGAGCCTCTAAAATGGCACACTTTGATATATTAGCACTTCAATTATACCCTGTCAAGAATAAAGACTTGCCTTTAAACAAGATTTTTCAATTCAAACTTTAAAGGCAAGTCTATGAGATGCTTTATTCTACCGTTACAGCTTCCGCCTCGGTCATTTCTTCATCCAGCGGAACGGCGTTCGGGTCGGTGATACGGATGTTGCGGTATCTCGACATCCCCGTACCGGCTGGAATCAGCTTCCCGATGATGACATTCTCCTTCAAGCCGAGCAGTTTGTCGACTTTACCTTTGATCGCCGCATCGGTAAGAACCCGGGTGGTTTCCTGGAACGATGCCGCAGACAGGAACGAGTCGGTCTCCAGCGACGCTTTGGTGATCCCGAGGAGCACCGGCTTCGCTACTGCAGGCTCTTCGCCCGCAAAGAGAGCCACTTTGTTCGCTTCCTCGTATTCGTGGATATCCACGAATGAGCCTGGAAGTAGCGTCGTATTGCCCGCATCGACGATACGGATTTTACGCAGCATCTGGCGGATCATAACCTCAACGTGCTTGTCGTTGATTTCCACCCCTTGGTTCCGGTACACGCGCTGAACCTCTTGCAAAATATAGTTCTGCACGCCGCGGATCCCTTTAATGCGCAGCATTTCTTTCGGGTCGATCGAACCCTCGGTCAGCTCGTCGCCAGCCTCTACGTTCTGGTTGACGGAGACCCGGATACGGGAACCGTAAGAGATGGAGTACACCTTGGATTCTGCTTCGCCTTGAACCTCGATCTCCCGACGGTCTTTGGCTTCGCGAATTTCTTTTACCACGCCGTCGATCTCCGAAATCGTCGCTTGCCCTTTCGGATTCCGCGCTTCGAAAAGCTCCTGAATCCGCGGCAAACCTTGGGTGATATCGTCGCCCGCAACGCCCCCGGTATGGAACGTACGCATCGTCAGCTGCGTTCCCGGTTCCCCGATGGATTGCGCCGCGATAATGCCTACGGCTTCGCCGATCTCAACGTGCTGGCCTGTCGCCAGGTTACGTCCGTAACACTTCTTGCACACCCCGTGTTTGGAGCGGCAGCTAAGTACGGAACGAATCTGTATTTTTTCGATGCCGGCATCAATAATCCGGTCGGCTTTTCCTGCATCAATCAGATCGTTGCGGGAAACAATGACTTCACCGGTCTTCGGATCGCGGATCGTTTCGAAGGAATAGCGACCTTCGATCCGGTCGTACAGATCCTCGATAACCTCTTTGCCGTCTTGAATACGGCTAACCAGGAAGCCTTTGTCGGTACCGCAATCCTCGTCGCGCACGATGACGTCCTGCGCTACGTCGACAAGACGGCGGGTCAGGTAACCGGAGTCAGCGGTACGAAGCGCCGTATCGGCCAAACCTTTCCGCGCACCGTGCGTGGAGATGAAGTACTCCAAGACCGTCAAGCCTTCGCGGAAGTTCGATTTGATTGGCAATTCGTAGATCCGGCCTGTCGGCGTCGCCATCAGACCGCGCATTCCGCCAAGCTGGGTGATCTGCGATTTGTTACCGCGCGCCTTGGACTCTACCATCATGTTAATGGAGTTGTATTTATCAAGCGACTTCATCAAAATGTCGGTAATTTCATCCTTCGCTTTACTCCAGATCGCAATGACGCGTTCATACCGCTCGTCGTCCGTTATCAGACCGCGACGGTATTGGTTCGTCACGACCTTGACTTTCTCGTCGGACTCTAGAAGAATTTGATCCTTCTCCTGCGGAACGGTAACGTCCGCCACCGCGATCGTGATTCCTGCCCGTGTAGAGTAGGTAAAGCCAAGCTGCTTAATGTTATCCAGCGTCACCGACGTTTGCGTCGTATGGTAACGGCGGAAGCATTCAGCGATGATTGTGCCGAGGTAGTCTTTACCTACGGCCTTCGTCTCCGGCAGCTCTTCCATCTTTTTGCGGATGTCTTCGCCTTTTTCGAATACGAAATAGGTATCCGACGGTCCGTTCAACAAGTTCGCTTTGGTCGCTTCGTTGATGTACGGGAAGTCCGTAGGATAAATCTCGTTAAAGATGATTTTTCCGACCGTTGTAATAAGCATCGCTTCTTGCTGCTCCGGCGTAAAGCTCGTTTTCCCGAGCGCTTTGGCCGGAATGGCTACGCGGGCATGAAGCGAAGCATCTCCGCGATGATACAGGGACACGGCTTCAGAAACGGTGCGAAGAATCGTCATCGAGCCTTTCGCTTGCCTATTATCGGTCGTCAAGTAGAAGCTGCCGAGAACCATATCCTGCGAAGGCGTAACGACAGGCTTGCCGTCTTTTGGGTTCAAAATGTTCCCCGAAGCCAGCATCAAGACGCGAGCTTCTGCTTGCGCTTCTGCAGACAGCGGCACGTGAACGGCCATCTGGTCTCCGTCGAAGTCGGCGTTATAGGCCGTACATACGAGCGGATGCAGCTTGATCGCGCGCCCTTCGACCAGGATCGGCTCAAACGCCTGAATCCCGAGACGGTGAAGCGTGGGGGCACGGTTAAGCAGGACCGGATGCTCTTTGATAACTTCTTCAAGCACGTCCCATACTTCCGGGCTAACGCGTTCTACTTTGCGCTTCGCGCTCTTGATGTTGTGTGCAAGACCTTTGTTGACAAGCTCCTTCATAACGAAAGGCTTAAACAGCTCAAGCGCCATTTCTTTTGGGAGCCCACATTGGTACATCTTCAGGCTCGGTCCGACGACGATAACGGAACGGCCGGAATAGTCAACCCGTTTACCGAGCAGGTTTTGACGGAAACGGCCTTGTTTCCCTTTCAGCATATGGCTGAGCGATTTGAGCGGACGGTTACCTGGACCCGTTACTGGACGGCCGCGGCGACCGTTGTCGATCAAGGCGTCTACGGCTTCCTGCAGCATCCGTTTCTCGTTCTGCACGATAATGTCGGGAGCGCCCAAGTCGAGCAGTCTTTTCAGACGGTTGTTCCGGTTAATTACCCGGCGGTACAGGTCGTTCAGGTCGGAAGTCGCAAAACGTCCGCCGTCCAACTGCACCATCGGACGGAGCTCCGGAGGGATGACCGGCAGTACGTCCAGCACCATCCACTCCGGCATATTTTTCGAGTTACGGAACGCTTCCATGACTTCCAACCGTTTGATTGCGCGGTTGCGGCGTTGCCCTTGTGCGGTCTTCAGTTCTTCCTTCAGCGTATCGACTTCTTTCTCGATGTCGATGTCCTGCAGAAGCTTCTTCACCGCTTCGGCGCCCATGCCAGCTTGGAACGCATAGCCGTACTTTTCGCGATAGCTGCGGTATTCTTTCTCGGAGAGCAGCTGTTTTTTCTCCAGCGGCGTATCTCCCGGATCCGTTACAACATAGGATGCGAAGTAGATGATCTCCTCTAACGAACGGGGAGACATGTCAAGCGCAAGCCCCATGCGGCTCGGAATGCCTTTGAAGTACCAAATATGCGAAACCGGCGCAGCCAGTTCAATATGGCCCATGCGCTCGCGGCGAACTTTTTGGCGAGTAACCTCTACGCCGCATCGGTCACAGACGACGCCTTTGTAACGGACGCGTTTATATTTACCGCAATGACATTCCCAGTCTTTGGTCGGCCCGAAGATTTTCTCGCAGAACAAGCCTTCCTTTTCCGGCTTCAACGTTCGGTAGTTGATCGTTTCCGGCTTCTTCACTTCGCCTCTGGACCACGAACGGATCTTGTCGGGGGAAGCCAATCCGATTTTCATGTACTCAAAATTATTGACGTCGATCAAGGAGCAACCCTCCTCCATGTTTTGTGCAGCAAATTCTGTGTGCGGGCATATGCCCATGACTTACGTCTGCAAAGCATTCCATCTCAGCCTTACTCTACACCAATCTCCGCGCCTTCGAGATTCAGGTTCAGCTTGTCGCTGGTTACCTCATCCTCGTCGTCCATTTCCTTCATTTCGATCTCTTCTTCATTCTCGGACAAGATTTTCACATCCATACCCAAGCTTTGAAGCTCTTTGATCAATACTTTGAAGGATTCCGGAACGCCCGGCTCCGGAACGTTCTCACCCTTGACGATTGATTCGTACGTCTTCACGCGGCCGACGACATCGTCGGACTTGACCGTCAAGATTTCCTGCAGCGTATAAGCTGCGCCGTACGCCTCAAGCGCCCAAACTTCCATCTCCCCGAAGCGCTGGCCGCCGAACTGCGCTTTACCGCCGAGCGGCTGCTGCGTAACGAGAGAGTATGGTCCCGTAGAACGGGCATGGATTTTATCGTCAACCATGTGCGCCAGCTTGATCATGTACATGACGCCAACGGTAACTTCGCGTTCAAACGATTCTCCGGTCCGGCCGTCATACAGCATCGTTTTACCGTTGCGCTGCATTCCGGCTTCTTCCATCGTATCGAAAACGTCGTACTCGCGGGCGCCGTCGAATACCGGCGTGGCCGTGTGAATACCGAGATATTTCGCGGCCATCCCCAAGTGAACTTCCAGCACCTGTCCGATATTCATCCGGGAAGGAACCCCCAGCGGGTTCAATACGACTTCAACCGGCGTCCCGTCCGGCATGAACGGCATGTCCTCTTCTGGCAAAATGCGCGCGATAACCCCTTTGTTACCGTGGCGTCCCGCCATTTTGTCGCCTTCGGAAATTTTCCGTTTTTGGGCGATATAAGCGCGTACCAATTGATTGACGCCTGGAGGAAGCTCGTCACCGTTCTCGCGGGTAAACACTTTCACGTCGACGACGATACCGTCCGTACCATGAGGTACGCGAAGCGAAGTGTCGCGGACTTCACGGGCTTTTTCACCGAAGATCGCGTGCAGAAGACGCTCTTCCGCCGTAAGCTCGGTTACCCCTTTAGGCGTAACTTTACCGACCAGAATATCGCCGGCGGCAATCTCCGCACCGACGCGAATAATGCCGCGTTCGTCCAAGTTCTTCAGCGCGTCTTCGCCCACGTTCGGAATATCGCGGGTGATTTCTTCCGGTCCGAGCTTCGTGTCGCGCGCTTCGGATTCGTATTCTTCAATGTGAATGGAAGTATAGACGTCTTCCTTCACTAACTTTTCGCTAAGCAGAATCGCGTCCTCGTAGTTGTAGCCTTCCCAAGTCATGAAAGCAACGACGACGTTGCGGCCAAGCGCCAGCTCGCCCTGTTCGGTCGAAGGACCGTCGGCCAAAATGTCGCCGACGCGCACCTGTTCGCCCTTATGGCAAATCGGACGCTGGTTGATGCAAGTTCCTTGGTTGGAGCGCAAAAACTTATGCAGCTTATGCTTGATAATGTCTCCGTTGACCAAGCGGCCGTCCACCATCTCCTGACGGCGCACCCAAATCTCGTTAGCCGAAACCCGTTCGACGACGCCGTTCACTTTGGAAACGATACATACGCCGGAATCTTTGGCCGATTTGTGCTCCATCCCCGTGCCGACAAGTGGCGACTTCGGAATAAGAAGCGGTACCGCCTGACGCTGCATGTTCGAACCCATCAGGGCACGGTTGGAGTCGTCATTTTCAAGGAACGGAATCAAAGCGGTCGCCACGGACACAACCTGTTTCGGGGAGACGTCCATGTAGTCGACTCGCTCTTTCGGAAGCGTCAAAATGTCGTCTTTGTAACGCACGATGACGGAGTCGTTCGCAAACTTGCCTTCCTCGGTCAGTTCGGCGTTCGCCTGAGCCACCACGTAATTATCCTCTTCATCGGCCGTCAGGTAGGAGATCTCATGCGTCACAACGTCCGTGTGCGGGTCAACGCGACGATAAGGCGCCTCGATAAAGCCGAATTCATTCACACGTGCAAAGGTCGAAAGGGAGTTGATCAACCCGATGTTCGGTCCCTCCGGCGTCTCAATCGGACACATCCGTCCATAGTGAGAGTGGTGAACGTCCCGGACTTCGAAACCTGCGCGCTCCCGCGTCAAACCGCCGGGTCCCAATGCGGACAAACGACGTTTGTGCGTAAGCTCGGCAAGGGGGTTCGTTTGGTCCATAAACTGCGAAAGCTGGGAGCTTCCGAAAAACTCTTTGATGGACGCAATGACCGGACGAATATTGATAAGCTGCTGCGGCGTGATGGTGTTCACGTCTTGAATCGACATCCGCTCGCGCACAACGCGCTCCATCCGGGACAAGCCGATCCGGAACTGGTTCTGCAGAAGCTCGCCGACGGAGCGCAGACGACGGTTCCCCAAGTGGTCGATGTCGTCCGTGCTGCCGATACCGTGCAGCAGGTTAATGAAATAGTTGATGGATGAGATAATATCGGCCGGGGTAATGTTTTTGACCGTTTTATCGATCTTGCCGTTGGCAATAACCTTAACGACCTTCCCATCCTCAAGCGGAGAATATACGCTGACGCACTGCAGCGGAATTTTATCCGACTCGGTCACACCGTTGATCACGTTGTATTCCGTGAAGCCGACGCTTTCTTCCAGATAAGGAATGATCGTGTCTAGCAGACGGCGATCGAGCAGTTGGCCGGCCTCGGCAACGATTTCTCCGGTATTCGTATCGACAAGCGTCTCTGCCAGCCGCTGATTGAACAGACGGTTTTTGATATGCAGCTTCTTGTTGATTTTGTACCGGCCGACGTTAGCCAGATCGTACCGTTTCGGATCGAAAAAGCGTGCAACAAGCAAGCTTCTCGCGTTATCCAGCGTAGGCGGCTCGCCCGGACGAAGACGCTCGTAGATCTCGATCAAGGCCTTGTCCGTCGAATCGGTATTGTCCTTGTCCAGCGTGTTGCGGATATACTCGTTGTCGCCGAGCAAATCTATGATTTCCGCATCGGTACCGAAACCAAGAGCGCGGAGCAGCACCGTGACCGGAATTTTCCGCGTACGGTCGATCCGCACGTAGATAATGTCCTTGGCGTCCGTCTCCAGCTCCAGCCAGGCTCCGCGGTTCGGGATCACGGTTGCCGTATATGTTTTCTTTCCGTTCTTATCGACTTTCGTGCTAAAATAAACGCTAGGGGAACGAACCAGCTGGCTGACGATAACCCGTTCAGCGCCGTTGATAATAAAGGTGCCTGTCTCGGTCATCAAAGGGAAGTCGCCCATAAACACTTCCTGCTCTTTAACCTCGCCGGTTTCTTTATTGATCAAGCGTACTTTCACACGAAGCGGTGCAGCAAAGGTGACGTCGCGTTCCTTGGATTCGTCGACCGAATACTTAGGCTCTCCCAAGCTGTAGTCGATAAATTCCAACACCAAATTCCCCGTAAAGTCTTGGATCGGGGAAATATCTTGAAACATTTCACGCAATCCCTCATCCAAAAACCATTGATATGATTTTTGTTGGATTTCAATCAGGTTCGGAACCTCCAAAACCTCATGAATCCGAGCGTATGACCTGCGTTTACGTCTACCTAATTGAACAAGATGTCCCGCCAACTTAGATTCACCCCTCATGTCTACTCAATAGAACAAAATAAAAGCCTCTTTGGGAAGCCTTCTCGAGTAAATAACTGCGCGAAGTGTCACTTCTTCAGGAAGCTTCTAAATGACTAATACAAATAGTAATATGGATGTCCGCCTTTCGACTTGCCATAAATTCCCTTATACTTTGTATGGTTTACCTAAAATTTTAACATTATACGTCAAATGGAAAAATTTTATTCATACTGGTATAAAAAAATCTTGACATTTTAGTCGACTAAAGAGATTTTACCCTATCTTAATGCTGACATTTTATAATAATATCACAAAACAAAAGTCAAGTCAACATATTTCCTGCTGCGGAATATATCGGTCAACTTAAGCTCAGACACGTTTTGTCCCATTCCTTCTAACTACGTATCACCTTAAAAGGAATGGGATAAAAAAAATGGCCGCCAACCGAAATATTACTTCGCGGCCTTGATAATCCAATAGCCCTTGTCGCGCTCGACTTCTTCCACTTGGGAGTAGAGAGACTCAAGCTTAGCATACGTCGAAGGCGCCCCCTGCTTTTTCTGGACGACTACCCATAGCGCCCCGCCAGGAGCCAATACATGGTGAGCCTGCTCAAACACGCGGTGTACCGTCTCTTTGCCGGCGCGTATAGGCGGATTGGTCAGCACCGTATCAAAAGTCTGGTCCATCACCTCTGCTAGCAAATCGCTTTGCAAGATCCGTACGTTTGCGATCCGGTTGCGCTCGGCGTTTCGTTTCGCGAGTTCAATGGCACGCTCGTTAATGTCCACCATCGTAACAGTTCCCTGCTCCGCTTGTACTGCGGCCGCCAGTCCAATCGGGCCGTACCCACAGCCCACATCCAGCACTCTGGCTTGCTTCGACAAAACCATCGTCTGCACAAGCAGCTTCGATCCGTAATCGACCCCCTTTTTGGAGAAGACCCCGGCATCCGTCCAAAAAACAAAGCTACGACCGCGCAGCGTTTCCTCGATCGTATGCAAATCGTGCTCTACGCTGGGTCTCGGGGTATAGTAATGCTCGGACACGTATCCACCGCCTCCTGGTTCGGATTGAAAAGGAAAACCCCTTGGAGAGGATCGCCTCTGCAAGGGGTGCTGTAGCTCGAATTACTTCACTTCTACGGAAGCGCCTGCTTCTTCCAATTTTGCTTTAACGGAATCAGCTTCTTCTTTGGAAACTTTTTCTTTAAGCGGCTTCGGTGCGTTGTCTACGAGATCTTTTGCTTCTTTCAGGCCGAGACCCGTGATTTCGCGAACAACTTTGATAACGTTGATTTTGGACGCGCCAGCGCTTGTCAAAACAACGTCGAATTCTGTTTGCTCTGCAGCTTCTGCTGCAGCGCCGCCGCCTGCTACAACAGCTACCGGAGCTGCTGCAGTTACGCCGAACTCTTCTTCGATTGCTTTAACCAGATCGTTCAGTTCCAAAACAGTCATGCCTTTAATGGCTTCCAAGATTTGCTCTTTGCTCATGGTTAAACCTCCATTATCTTCAAATAAGAATGTTTTTTAATCATTTCAAGCCGCGCAATTATGCTTGCGCGCCGCCTTCTTGCTTCTCGGACACAGCTTTAACCGCAAGGGCGAAGTTGCGAACCGGAGCTTGAAGCACGCTGAGCAACATGGACAGAAGACCTTCTCTGGAAGGCAGTTCCGCCAGCGCTTTGATTTGGTTGAAATCAACCACTTTACCTTCAACGACACCCGCTTTTACGCTGAGTTGGTCGTTTTTCTTGGCGAACTCGGTCAAAATTTTGGCCGGAGTTATAATGTCATCTTTGCTGAATGCAATCGCGGTAGGACCGGTCAAATACTCATCCAGATCAGACAATTCCGCACTAGCTGTCGCGCGACGAATCAGTGTGTTTTTCAACACTTGGAATTCTACGCCCGCTTCACGCAGTTGTTTGCGAAGCTCGGTTACTTGCTTCACGTTCAAACCGCGGTAGTCAGCTACGATGGAGCAAGAGTTCTCTTTCAGCTTTTCAGATACTACCGTAACTTGCTGAGCTTTTTGCTCGATAATTTTTACGTTTGCCATTTTGCACCTCCTACAAGTTTTCGTAAGAAAACTGCTTCGTAAGCGTCCGAAAACTTACTTCGTAAACACGTTCCCGAGGTCGTTCCTTTCCTCGCCGCTACTCTCCGCCGACATTCCCGCTAAAAGCGAAAATGCCTTCGCAGACACGGCGAAGGCATGATGATTCATATATTCCATACAGAATATCGAATTTATATCACAACACCTCGGCAGGAAATTAAGCTCGAAAGCACCTGCTGTCTACGGTAAGCATATTCGTTTGTTAACCTAAAACAGGTTAGCATGGATGACTTCAAAAGTCAACTACCAAGCTTTACCTTATCTCAGGGCTGTTGCATTGACGCGAGCGCTTGGCCCCATCGTCGAGGATACCGCGATGTTTTTCAGGTATACCCCTTTGGATGCAGCCGGTTTTGCTCTGTTGAGCGCGTCGATCAAAGCTTTGAAGTTCTCAGCAAGCTTCTCGGCGTCGAAGGATACTTTACCGATCGGCGCATGGATTTGTCCAGCCTTGTCCAGACGGTACTCAATTTTACCTGCCTTAATCTCCTGAACGGCTTTCGCCACGTCGAACGTAACGGTACCCGCTTTCGGGTTCGGCATCAAACCTTTACCACCCAAGATACGACCGAGTTTACCCACTTCGCTCATCATGTCCGGCGTAGCTACGCAGACATCGAAGTCGAACCAGCCTTGCTGAATTTTGTTGATCATGTCTTGATCGCCTACGAAATCGGCGCCTGCCGCTTCCGCTTCTTTGGCTTTGTCGCCTTTGGCAAATACAAGAACGCGTTTCGTTTTACCTGTGCCGTGAGGCAGTACAACCACACCGCGAACGGCTTGGTCTTGTTTTCTCGGGTCTACGCCCAGACGCACAGCCACTTCAACGGTTTCGTCGAATTTGGCGCGTGCCGTTTTCTTAACGAGTTCGATGGCTTCGAGCGGCTCGTAGAACGTCTCAGCATCGATTTGCTTAGCAACTTCAAGGTATTTCTTACCGTGTTTAGCCACTTTTATGTCCTCCTATGTGGTATTAGCGGAACATCCTCCCACTGAGTGCAGCAAGCGATTAGTCTTCGATGACTACGCCCATGCTGCGAGCCGTACCTTCAACCATGCGCATAGCAGCCTCAACGGATGCAGCGTTCAGGTCAGGCATTTTTTGCTCGGCGATTTCACGCACTTTCGCGCGTTTTACAGTTGCAACCTTCTTCTGGTTCGGTTCGCCGGATCCTTTTTCGATCCCAGCAGCTACGCGCAACAATACGGCAGCCGGCGGCGTTTTCGTGATGAACGTGAAAGAACGGTCTTCGAATACGGAGATCTCAACCGGAATGATAAGACCTGCTTGATCGGCAGTACGAGCGTTGAACTCTTTGCAGAACGCCATGATGTTTACGCCTGCTTGACCGAGAGCCGGACCGATCGGCGGAGCCGGATTCGCTTTCCCTGCAGGAACCTGCAGTTTCACAACTTTAATAACCTTTTTTGCCATTGTGTGACACCTCCTCGCCCGTAGTATGGCAGTGTTTCACGCTACAGCTTTTCCACCTGGTGGTAGTCGAGCTCAAGCGGCGTTTCTCTGCCGAACATGTTGACATGGACCTTCAGCTTGCTTTTGTCGAGCAAAATTTCTTCCACCGAACCGACAAAGTTGGCGAACGGCCCGACTTTCACGCGCACAGTCTCTTTGAGTTCGAAGTCGATTTTCGGCTTCGGCTCTTCGATACCCATATGCTTGAGAATAGAATCGACTTCGTCCGGAAGCAAAGCCGTCGGCTTCGATCCCGAACCGGTTGAACCCACGAACCCGGTAACACCGGGCGTGTTCCGCACCACATACCAAGAGTCGTCCGTTTGGATCATCTCCACAAGAACGTACCCCGGATACACCTTGCGCATAACCGTTTTTTTCTTGCCATCCTTATTCACAAGCTCCTCCTCCATGGGAACGAGCACACGAAAGATCTTGTCCTTCATGTCCATGGATTCGACGCGCTTCTCCAAATTGGCCTTTACCTTGTTTTCATACCCAGAGTAGGTATGTACGACGTACCATCTTTTTTCCATTTCCATAGCGCCACCCTATAGCCTAAATTTATTTAAACACGAGGCGAAGCAGCTCAGAAATTCCTAAGTCCAAAACGTAGAAGTACACCGTCACGAAGGCAACCGTAAACAACACGACCAGCGTATAGCTAATCAGCTCTTTACGGGTAGGCCATTTCACTTTTTTCAGCTCAGACCAGCTGTCGCCGAAAAAGGAAAATGTGTTGCCGAATCCCTGCTTCATTTTAGCCAAAAAGGACACAACTACACCTCCAAAAACTAGCGAGTCTCGCGATGAGCAGTTTGTTCATTGCAAAACTTGCAATATTTCTTGAGCTCCATGCGGTCAGGATGGTTGCGCTTATTTTTGGTGGATGCATAGTTTCTTTGCTTGCAGTTTGTGCACGCTAACGTGATGATCACCCGCATGATGTACACCTCCTACGGACCAGCCTCGAAATTTACAACCTTACACGACCAGCAAAAAAAACGCCTTTCCGTCTAAGGCTACCCGATATACTTTAGCATACGGCCTATCTTCTGTCAAGGAAAAAGGATTAACATAGCGCCTGTCCCGTCTCATCCATTATTGACCAGGCGGCTCGTTCCTAAACGAAAACTTGATCATTTTTTTACAAAAGAACAGCTTGCCATACACGAACATTCGTTCTATAATAATCTCTAGACATAAACAAAAAAGCACCTTGCTATCGCAGCAATAAAGGCGCTTATCTACGTTTTATGCGTCACGCACTTCCAGATACCTCTCCAGCTTGCGCTTCACGCGCTGCAATGCATTGTCAATCGACTTGACATGCCTGTCCAAATCGACGGCGATTTCCTGATAGGACCGTCCGTCCAAATACAGCATCAGCACCCTGCGTTCCAGGTCGCTCAATATCTCTCCCATTTTATCTTCCAGCCCGCTGAACTCCTCCTGGTTAATGATCAATTCCTCGGGATCGGATACGCGGGAGCCGCAAATGACATCAAGCAGCGTCCTGTCGGAATCTTCATCATAGATGGGCTTGTCCAACGAAACGTAGGAATTTAGGGGGATATGCTTCTGGCGAGTAGCGGTTTTGATGGCTGTAATGATTTGGCGGGTGATGCAAAGCTCGGCAAACGCTTTGAAGGAGGCTAGCTTATCGCCGCGGAAGTCGCGAATCGATTTATATAGGCCGATCATTCCCTCTTGTACGATATCCTCTCTATCAGCGCCGATTAGAAAATAAGAGCGCGCTTTGGCGCGAACGAAGTTCTTGTACTTGTTGATCAAGTACTCCAGGGCGTCGCTATCCCCTTCACGGACTGCTTCGACCACATCTTCATCTGCCTTGAGGTCGTATTCGTACATTCTCAACTCTTTGAGGTTGACACTCACTACAATCCCTCCGGCCCAACGCTTGAAAGATAGGACTAGTATACATTATGTAATCTAGCGCCGTCAACCGGAGTCCCGCTACAAAAAGCTAGATTGTTGCCGAATCAACAGGCATTGCCTTCAAAGCCTCTAATTCCCCCTGCGCCATTTCTCCAACTGATCGCGTATATCTCCGCTAAGCCTGCTGTCGAATGAATTGCGCTTAGGCGATGCTTCGGTGTCGATCGTCCGGCGGATTTCCTGGCGGACCTGCCTCACCTTGACCAAAAGCTCGCTTGCCGGAATCCGGAGAGCCCCTTTGCCGAAAATTACATGCTGCTCCGTCATATCGGAGGTCGCGACGTATACCTGCTTGCGCCGTCCGATATGGTCGGTGACGAGCCTTTCGATCAGCTCATCCGCCGTTTCCTTTTCCTTGGTGTAATACACCGGGAGCTTGCTTTGCAAATATTTGCCGCCAAGCCCCGGAACGTAGTATGCGTCAAACACCACGATAACCTTCATCCCGGAGAACGACTGGTATTCGGCCATCGTTTCGATCAGCCGGTCGCGTGCTTCCTCCAGCCGGATCTCCTTCAGCCTTTGCAATTCCGGCCATGATCCGATGATGTTGTAACCGTCTACGATGAGGATCTCCTGAATCATGCCGCATTGCCCCGCAGCATGACGCTATTCCGCAGCCATTCGCTGCCGGACGACTTCATACATGAAGACCGACGCTGCGACCGAGGCGTTAAGCGAGTTGATTTGACCGAACATCGGCAGCTTCAACAAAAAGTCGCATTTTTCGCGAATGAGCCGCCCGATGCCTTTGTTCTCATTGCCGATCACGATAGCCAGAGGCAGATTCAAGTTCGTTTGATAGATGGGCTGCTGCGCCCCCACATCGGCTCCGGCGATCCAAACGCCCTGCTCCTTGAGCTGTTCGATCGTCTGCGCGAGGTTGGTGACGCGGGCCACGGGCACGTATTCGACCGCGCCTGCGGAGGTTTTGGATACCGTTGCGGTCAGCCCCACGGAACGCCGCTTCGGAATGATGACCCCGTGTACGCCGGTACAATCCGCCGTCCGCAGGATGGACCCCAAGTTATGCGGGTCCTCGATTTCGTCGAGAATGAGCAGGAATGGCATTTCATTGCGTTCCGCGGCCAAAGCCAGCAAATCCTCCACCTCAGCATAGGCATACGCCGCTACCTGGGCAACGACGCCTTGATGCTGCACACCGCCGGCCATTTGGTCCAGCTTGCGCTTGTCCGCAAATTGCACGATGACGCCGTTCTGCTTCGCTTCCGCGAGAATCGGCTGGGTAAGTTGTTTTTGAGCCTGCTCGGCGATCCAAATTTTGTTGATGGTCCGCCCGGAACGCAGCGCTTCGAGTACGGAATGCTTGCCTCCGATAAATTCTTCCACGTCAGGCGTCCCCCTTTCCTGTTGTCGTTGATGTTTCGTCCCGCTCCAAGGAGAGCATCAGCAGCTGCTGAAGCCTCTCCCACCGCTGCGTATAATACAAGTAGCCGATCAGGCACTCAAACGCCGTGCTGTGGCGGTATTCGAGCACATCGGCATTTTTGGCCGTTGTGCCCGATTTGGCGTTTCTTCCCCGCTTGACAATATCCGTCTCCTCTTCGGTCAGAAGCGGCAGCCAGCGCTGCAGCGCCTTCGCCTGCGCCTTGGCCGAGACGTACCGGGTAGACAGCCGGTGAAGATGGTTCGGCTTATGATTCGTCTGCGAGACGACATATTGCCGGATAAAGACTTCGTAGACGGCATCGCCCATATAGGCCAACACAAGGGGATTAAGCAGCCTCGGCTCGCGCGAAGGCGGAAATGAAAACAAATTCGCTTGCAAATAAGGCAGCGCCTGTTCATCTCGTTCCATCGCTCTAGCTCCGCCGCCAACGAATGCCTTGGGCCGTATCCTCAAGCACGATGCCGCGCTCGGTCAGCAAATTGCGGATTTCGTCGGCACGCGCCCAATTTTTCGCTTTGCGGGCTTCCGTCCGCTCGACGATCAATTGTTCGATTTCTTCATCCAGCAGGTCCTCGGCTTCAGGAGCTAGTATGCCCAGCACTTGATCCATCGCTTCAAACTGCTTCAGCAGCAGCTCCAAGGTGGGAACCGTCACTTGCTCGCGGTTGATGTATGGATTCGCCGCATTGACGAGCTCGAATACCGCCGTGATCGCGTCCGGCGTATTGAAATCGTCGTTCATCTTGCTTTCGAACTGCTGCTGCGCACTTTGCACCGCCGCCGCCATTTCGGCATCGACTTTCCCCGCTTCCGCCGTCTTGAGACGGTGTTTCAGCGAGGAAAGACAGTTCTCAATCCGCGCCAAGCTTCCTCTCGCCTGCTCCACAGCTTCGTCGCTGAAGTTGAGCGGATTGCTGTAATGCCCGGACAGCATGAAATACCGGATCACTTGGCCCGGAATCGTCTTCAGCAGCTCGTGTACATTGATTCCGTTGCCGAGCGATTTCGACATTTTCTCATCGTTGACGTTCACGAACCCGTTATGCATCCAGTAGTTCGCCATCCGCTGCCCCGTCAAGCCTTCGGATTGGGCAATTTCGCATTCGTGGTGCGGGAAGGTCAGGTCCTGCCCACCCCCGTGAATGTCGATCGAATCGCCCAAATATTTGCGGATCATCGCCGAGCATTCGATGTGCCAGCCCGGGCGCCCTTCGCCCCACGGACTCGACCAGCTGATTTCGCCCGGCTTCGCCGCTTTCCAGAGTACGAAATCTTGCGGGCTTTCCTTCCGCTCGTCGACATCCACGCGAATGCCGTATTGCAGCTCTTCCAGGTTCTGATGGGACAGCTTGCCGTACTCCGGAAATTTGGCTGTCCGGAAGAAGACGTCCCCGCCGGCCTCGTAGGCATAGCCTTTCTCCATCAGTCCGGAGATGAAATCGATGATCTCGGCCATGTTCTGGGTGACGCGCGGATGAAGCGTCGCTTCCCGCACCCCGAGCCCTTTGGTGTCTTCGTAATATTTTTGCACGAACAAGTCGGCAACTTCCGGTACGGTGACTCCCATTTCGGCCGCTTTTTTAATCAGCTTGTCGTCCACATCCGTAAAGTTGGCGGCATATGTCACTTCGTAGCCGATCGATTCCAAATAACGTCGCACGACGTCGAAAAAAATGACCGGACGCGCGTTTCCGATGTGAATGTAGCTGTACACAGTGGGACCACAGACATACATTTTCACTTTCCCCGGTTCCAGCGGTTTGAAATCTTCTTTCGTGCGAGTCAACGTATTATAAATCTTAAGACTCATGTTTCACGGCTCCTCCAATTCTGGTCTTTTCTTTATGGGCCTCAGCCTTCAGTTCGTCGATTTGCTGCTGCATTTGGCGAATCATATCTTGAACAGGGTCCGAAAGCTTGTCATGCTCCAAGCGTCCGACACGCACGCCGTCCCGCTTGACGATTTTGCCCGGGATTCCGACGACGGTGCTGTTGACTGGGACTTCGCTTAATACGACAGAGTTCGACCCGATCCGCGAGTTATCCCCTACCGTGAAGGACCCGAGCACCTTCGCCCCCGCCGAGATGACCACGTTGTTGCCGATGGTCGGATGCCGCTTCCCCCGCTCCTTGCCGGTGCCCCCGAGCGTTACGCCGTGATAGAGCAGTACGTCGTCGCCGATCTCGCACGTTTCTCCAATGACGACGCCCATACCGTGATCGATGAAAAAACGCCTCCCGATCACAGCGCCGGGATGAATTTCGATCCCTGTCATAAAACGGCTGGCTTGCGAAATGATGCGCGCGAGGGTGAACCAGCTTTTTTTATAAAACCAGTGCGCCACGCGATGCCCCCAGAGAGCGTGCAAACCGGAATAGGTGAACACGACCTCAAACCAGCCTCTCGCCGCCGGATCGTTCTCAAAGATCGTTTCGATGTCTTCTTTCATTCTGGCAAACACGAATCATCCCCCGTTCCTGTGCGCACGCTTCGTCTACGCATCACGCAAAAAAACGCCTTCTACAGCCGTTTCGGCTGCAGAGGCGTCTTTTTTCGCGGTTCCACTCTGCTTGGATAAACGTACAAGGGCAACGCACTCCCAACGTCTATCCGTCTTAATCGTTCGTATCGTGAACGTCACGGTAAAGACTACCCTGCCGCTGCACCGGAGCGCTCGCGTCAGATCGTCTTTACGGCTCCCGGGTGCACTTCCGCAAAAGGGGAATTGAACGACTCGCAGCCGGTTCGTTTCCGAACCGATCGTCCTCTCTGGGAATCCCGACTTTTCCGTACTTTCCCGTTCGTCGCCGTAGATGTATGTTATCGAAGAAATGATCTTATTTTTTTCTAAGTATATAAGAAAACTGTAGGCATTACAATAACTTCTTGATGCGTGCGGACACTGTTTCTTTTCCCAGCAAATGCAGCGTCATGTTCAGGTCGGGCCCGTGCATTTGTCCCGTCAGCGCCACGCGGATCGTCATGAACAGCTGCTTTCCTTTATATCCGGTCTCTGTCTGCACCGCCTTGATCATCGCTTTCAGCGCATCCACGGTAAACTCGGTTGCGGCCTCGACCTGCTTCAAGAAGCTGCCAAGGACGACTGGCGCGTGCTCTTCGGCAAGCATCGCTTTGGCTTCATCGTCATAGCTGACATCCTCACGGAAGAACAGCTCGGACAACGGCACGATTTCGGCGGCGTACGGCAGCTGCTCCTGATAAAGCCCGACGAGCGAGTGAACCCACTGCTCCTGCTCGGGACTGAGCGTCTCCGGCAGCTTTCCGGCTTTCTGCAAGTGTGGCAGTGCCAGCTTTGTAATCCGCGCGGTATTGGCTTTTTTAATATATACGTTATTCATCCAATTGAGCTTATCCATATCGAACACGGCCGGACTTTTGGACACCCGGTCCAGATCGAACTGCTCGATCAGCTCTTCTCTGGTGAAAATTTCTTCCTCGCCTTTGGGCGACCAGCCGAGCAGGGCGATAAAGTTCATAACCGCTTCCGGCAAATACCCGAGCTCTTTGTACTGCTCAATGAATTGGATGATAGACTCGTCCCGCTTGCTCATCTTCTTGCGGTCCGGGTTCAAGATGAGCGCCAGATGGGCAAACTCCGGCACAGGCAGCCCGAGCGCCTCGTACATCATAATTTGCCGCGGCGTGTTGGTCAGGTGCTCTTCGCCACGGATGACCAATGAAATTTTCATCAGATGATCGTCCAGAATAACGGCAAAATTATACGTCGGAATCCCGTCCTGACGCACGATGATGAAGTCGCCGATCCCGTTGCTCTCAAACTCAACATGCTCGCGGATGCGGTCCTCGAAGGCGATCATCCGGTTCTCCGGTACGCGAAACCGAATCGACGGCTTGCGGCCCTCGGCCACAAACGCTTCGACTTGCTCCGTCGTCAAATGACGGCACCTGCCGGAGTACATCGGCATTTGTCCTGCCGCTTCTTGCTCTGCGCGCTCCTTCTCCAGATCCGCTTCCGAGCAATAGCAGCGGTACGCATCACCGCTTTCCAGCAGCTGATCGACAAACGGCTGATACAAATGAAGCCGTTCCGTTTGCCGATACGGTCCGTACGGTCCGCCGATGTCCACGCTCTCGTCCCAATCCACGCCGAGCCACTTGAGGCCATTAAGCTGGCTGTCGACGCCCGATTCCACATGTCTCGTCTGATCCGTGTCCTCGAAACGGACCACGAATTTCCCGCCTTGCTTGCGGGCAATCAAATAATCGAACAATGCCGTCCGTGCTCCGCCGATGTGCAAATGCCCTGTCGGACTCGGCGCGTATCTTACGCGAAACTCTGCCATAATGCCCTCTCCTCCCGTACTCCCGCGCCAACCGCTCGCCGGAAGCCATTATGATCCGTAAAAAGATTATTTGTTATGATAGCACATCTTTCACGAGACAAACAACCGCCTGTGCGGCAATCCCTTCCCCTCGCCCGGTGAAGCCGAGCTGCTCCGTCGTCGTCGCTTTCACATTAATCTGCGAATGCTCCGCTTCGAGCGCAGTTGCGATCCGCTCGACCATTGCGGGAATGTACGGCGCCATCTTCGGCTTCTGCGCGATGATCGTGCAGTCCGCATTGCCCAGACGGTACCCCGCTTTCCTGACAGTCTCCCATACCTGCACAAGCAGCTTGTAGCTGTCCGCATCCTTATACGCGGCATCCGTGTCGGGAAAATGCTTACCGATATCCCCGAGCCCCAGCGCCCCAAGAATCGCGTCGGTTAGCGCGTGCAGCAGCACATCTGCATCGGAATGCCCGAGCAATCCTTTTTCAAAAGGAATGTCTACGCCGCCAATAATGCACTTGCGTCCCTCCACCAGTTGATGCACGTCAAACCCTTGCCCCACTCGTATCATGACTCTCGCTCTCCCCTGACATGTCGATTGATCCACTCGGCCCAAGGCAAATCCTCAGGCGTCGTGATTTTGATATTGTAATAGTCGGCTTCCACTACGGCGACCCGGATGCCGAGCCGTTCGACCAGCATGGCGTCGTCCGTCCCGACGAAACTTTCCTCCCGTGCCCGCTCGTGCGCTTCGCGCAATAAAGAAAAGCGAAAAGCCTGCGGGGTCTGAATCGCCCACAAGCTGCGCCGGTCCGGGGTCGCTTGGATCAACCCTTCGCCGTCCACGATTTTAATCGTATCTTTTACGGGTACAGCCAGAACAGCCGCTTCAGTCTCTATCGCTTTATCCAGGCATGCGGCGATATGCTCCCGGGCGGCAAACGGCCGGACGCCGTCGTGCACCATCACCCAACGGACGGTGCCGTCCAAGGCCAACAGCCCTTGGTAAACGGAGTCTTGACGTTCCTTCCCCCCGGGAATCACCCGTTTCACCTTTCTTAGCCCGTAAGTCTCGATATAGCCCCGGCACCGCTCTACATCGTCCGCCCCCGTAACCAACACGACGTCGCTTACGGCTTCCAGCCGATCGAACAGTTCCAGCGTATGTACCAAAATCGGTTTACCGTCCAGCAGCAAGTATTGCTTGCTTTCTTGTGTTCGCATCCGCGAGCCTCTGCCCGCGGCTACGACCACGACCCCCAGTTTATCCGTCACCTTGTCCACCTGCCACTATCGTTCGGCTCCGAATGAAGCAAACCTGTTTGCCTTATTCCAAGCGCATCTATCTTATCATACCGTGTTAGAGCGCTTTTTCCAATAGCTTCGGCTTGGCAAATATCATTCGACCGGCGGACGTTTGAAGAACACTCGTCACCAGCACATCGAGCGTCATGCCGATAAAATCCCGGCCGCCTTCTACGACAATCATCGTGCCGTCATCCAAATAGGCGACGCCTTGTCCATGCTCCTTGCCGTCCTTGATGACTTGCACGAGGATTTCCTCTCCGGGCAGTACGACCGGCTTCACCGCATTCGCCAGATCGTTGATATTCAGAACCGACACACCCTGCAGCTCGCATACTTTGTTGAGATTGAAATCGTTCGTAATCACTTTCCCATGCAAAGCTTTAGCCAGACGCACGAGCTTGCTGTCCACCTCGGAAATTTCTTCGAAATCCCCTTCGTAGATCAGTACTTTAACATCAAGCTCCTTCTGGATTTTGTTCAAAATGTCCAGCCCCCGACGGCCGCGATTGCGCTTGAGCAAATCCGACGAATCGGCAATATGCTGCAGCTCTTCCAGCACAAATTCGGGAATGACGAGGGTTCCCTCGATAAATCCGGTTTTGCAAATATCCGCAATACGCCCGTCAATAATGACGCTCGTATCGAGAATTTTATGCTCCTCGAATCCTTTGGCCTCCCCAGAAGCTCCCTTCCCGCGATCCGAACGGCGTGCGTCCAGCACGGTGAATAGCTCCTCCTGTTTCACTGCCCCAAGCCGATAGCCCGCATACGAAAATGCCGCGATCAGCAGCATATGCAGCAGGGGGCTGAATACGCCTGCCTGGCTGAACGGATGGAGCAGTACCGACGAAAAGAGCAAGCCGACAACCATCCCGATCGAGCCCGCAAGCAGATCGGTCACTGGTACGTTAGCGATGCGTTCCTCTCCCCGCTGCACCACTTTCAGTAGATACGTTAATGCCCAAGAACTGATCGAATAGAAGAGCAGCGCGCCGGCCCCCAGCATCCAGAGGGCTTGTCCTTGAATCTCTTCCCGCCCCAAAACCGATGCTATGAATTCAAAACATGGTTTCCCTATCGTATCACTCCACCGTACTCCTAGCGCACCGCCGATAACTGCAAATAGAAGCTGAAACCATTTTTTCATCATAGACTTTCACCTCCATAAAAATAACAAATTCTACCTTTCGTTACAATTATGATCCAAATTACTCCAGCCTAATCGTATCAGTTGAAGAAAATGAAAAAAAGCACTCATTTTCCTTGCGGAAAACAAATGCTTTTCATTTTCATAGCCTTCTGTGGCTTATTCGGTTTTAGATGCTCGTTGTTTTGGACTCCGGCTCTTCCATGGACGGACGTTTTCTTCGTTTCCAGAAGAACAGCCGATCAACGTTTTTTTTTAAGCCGTACAGCGCATAAAGAAGCAGCGGTACGAAGATGAGCTTGGATAACAGCCCCGGATACATGACAGCCAGTACAACGGCAACCACGACGACAACGGGTGTAATCCAGATGGCAGCTTTCGGGATGCCGACCTTTTTGAAGTTTGGGTATTTGACGGTGCTGACCATCAAGTAGGACAGCAGAAGCGTCGACAAGACGAGTACGACGGTGTTCAATTCTTTATGGAACAGCGCGAGCGTACACAATACGCCACCGGCCGCAGGAATCGGCAGACCGATAAAATATCCTGGCGTTCCAGCAACAACATTAAAGCGGGCCAGACGAAGCGCACCGCAGATCGGGAAGATCGCTGTCACGATCCAAGCTGCCGCCGTATTCATCTCGGTGAAAGCCACCACATACATGATGAATGCCGGAGCTACACCGAACGAGATGACATCCGATAGCGAGTCCAGCTCTTTGCCGAATTCGCTCTGCGCATTGAGCGCACGGGCAACCCGTCCGTCCAATCCGTCCAGAAGCATGGCAACGATGACCATGATCGCCGCAAGCTCGGGTTTATTGTTAAACACGGAAATAATCGCAATAATACCTAAGAACAAGTTCCCAATCGTAAACAAATTCGGAAGGGATTTTGTTATCATATTTTAGTCCACCTCTGGTTTTACTTTACCCTAATATCGTAATAATATTTGGCTATCCTCTGATTGTATGCAAGTTAAATATGTCTGTCAATGAGTACCTGATCTTGGATTCGCTTTAATCCTTCTTTAATCGTACGCGCACGCACTTCCCCGATGCCGTCCACTTCGTCTAATTCTTCAATCGTCGCCATCATCAGATGCGGAAGCTGACAGAATCGTTCCACCAGATTATGTATAATGACAGAGGGAAGACGCGGTATTTTATTCAATACCCGGTAGCCTCTTGGCGAGATCGTCTCCTCCGCGCTGCCAGGCGTATGTGGATAGCCGAGCGTCCGTGCAATGTGCGAATGATCGAGCATCTCGTCGGTGGAATGCTTCTTAAGAGTCGCTTGGACTTCTTTCACCTTCTCGTCAGTCAACTCTTTGACATAATCCTTAATCAAGAGATAAGCCTCATGCTCGGTGTTGCCAACCAATTCCTCCAACTGCATGCTGATCAACCGGCCTTCGTTACCGAGCTCGTTAATGTAACGCTTGATCTCTGCTTTAATACGTAAAACCATCTCAATACGTTGCATCACACCAGTCACATCGTGCAAAGTGACCAGCTCCTCAAATTCGGAAGCGCCCAGATTGGTCAAATCCTGATCCAATACCGACTTGTATTTCTCCAGCGTTTGAATCGCCTGATTCGCTTTCGTCAGAATGACGCCGATATCTTTCAGCGAATAGCGCAAGCTGCCTTGATACAAAGTAATGACGTTGCGCCGCTGTGAAATGGACACCACAAGCTTGGAGGTCTGCTTCGCGACGCGCTCCGCCGTCCGGTGCCGGATGCCCGTTTCGGAGGACGTAATCGAAGAGTCTGGAATGAGCTGCGTATTCGCATACAGAATACGCTTCAAATCCTCGCTGAGGATGATCGCGCCGTCCATTTTGGCCAGCTCATATAAGTAGTTCGGGGAAAAATCGCAGTTGATCGAAAAGCCGCCGTCTACAATCTCCATCACTTCCGGGCTGTAGCCGACGACGATTAAACCGCCCGTCTTGGCGCGCAACACATTCTCCAGCCCTTCCCGGAACGGCGTGCCCGGCGCAACGAGCTGCAGCAGTTGGCTCATGACGTCGCGTTTTGCTTCTTCCTTGCTCAATGGTGTCCCTCCTGACGAATTTTGGTTATCAAGTTTGGACGTTCCGAGACAGCTGCAACTGCCTGCGGCCGCTCTTGAATTCGGAAAATTTAATATAACTATAGCGGTATTTTTCCGCATTCAAAGGCGGCACGTAAACTCTCTGGCAGTTGCACTGTTCTCCACTGAAAACTTGATAACCAAAAGAATTATACTAAAGCAGCCGATAGCGCTTCGGCTACGGTGTTGACGCCGATAATTTGAATGCCTGCCGGGGGCGTCCAGCCTTTCAGGCTTTTTTGCGGGAGAATGACGCGGCGGAAGCCGAGCTTCTCCGCTTCCCGTACCCGCTGGTCGACGCGCGACACGCCGCGCACCTCGCCCGTTAGTCCGACCTCGCCGAAGACGACGTCGAACGGCTGCGTGGGCTGATCGCGGAAGCTCGAGGCGATGCTGACCGCTACCGCAAGGTCGACGGCCGGCTCATCCAGCTTCACGCCGCCCGCGACGTTTAGGTAAGCGTCCTGAGTTTGCAAAAACATGCCCATCCGCTTTTCCAGCACCGCAATAATGAGCGACAGCCGGTTATGGTCGAAGCCGGTCGCCATCCGCCGGGGGGATGGAAAGTTGGTGGACGAGACGAGCGCTTGAAGCTCAACGAGCACTGGACGCGTCCCCTCCATACTGGCGACGACGGTCGAGCCGGCAACGCCCAGAGGCCGTTCGGACAAAAACAGCTCCGACGGGTTGTTGACCTCGACCAAGCCGCTTTCCTGCATCTCGAAGATCCCAATTTCGTTGGTCGAACCGAACCGGTTTTTAACGGCGCGAAGCACCCGGTATGAATGATGCCTCTCCCCTTCGAAATACAGCACGCAATCGACCATATGTTCGAGTAATCGCGGTCCCGCAATAGCGCCCTCTTTAGTAACATGACCAACGAGGACCGTTGCGATTCCTTTCATTTTTGCAATCCGCATAAAATGCCCAGTGCATTCCCGAACTTGAGAGACCGAGCCGGGAGCGGAGGCTACCGCGCCATGGTATACCGTTTGGATCGAATCGATAACGATGAAATCCGGTTCGATCTCGTCGATCGCAGCTTCAATATGCTCAACATTCGTTTCGCAAAGCACGAACAACAGCGGCGAAACGGCTTGCAGCCGGTCAGCCCTCAGCTTCGTCTGGCGCACGGATTCCTCTCCGGAAATATACAGCACCTTCAAGTCCAGCTGCGTCAGCAAATGCGACGTTTGCAGAAGCAGCGTCGACTTCCCGATCCCCGGGTCGCCGCCCACCAGAATCAAGGAGCCGGGCACAATGCCGCCGCCAAGCACGCGGTTCAACTCCCGGTTGTCCGTAACGATCCGCTCTTCCTGACTGCTTTCTATGTTTATGATAGAAACCGCTTTTTCTTTCTTGTTCAAAAAATTAGTATGCAGCCCTTTGCTCTTAACAACGGTTTCCACTTCTTCCACAAATGTATTCCAAGCTTCACAGCCTGGACATTTGCCGAGCCATTTCGGCGATTCGTAGCCGCATGACTGGCAGAAGAACTTTGTTTTTGTTTTCGCCATTATCTAACCCTGCTTTCTTATCCCAACTCAAAGTTTACCATTTTGACCCTGTCTTGAAAACCCTTGCCGCCACTGAAAAGAAAAAAAGCTTTATATAGTAAAAAAAAGCATCCCTTCGGCCCAGCTTGCGGCCGTGGGATGCTATGGAAGGAGCCTGCGCCTCCTAAAGTTTTTGACTTAAGCCTGCGTACCGACGCCTTGGTTACGGTGAACGGTCAATTCGCCGTCCTTCTCGTCGATCGTAAGCGAGTCGCCTTTGGTAATGTTGCCGCGCAGCAATTCCTCGGACAATCGGTCTTCGATGTGCTTCTGAATCGCTCTGCGCAGCGGTCTTGCGCCAAAGGCCGGATCATAGCCTTCTTTGGCCAGGAACGCTTTGGCCGAGTCGGTCAGGAAGAATTCGACTTCCTGCTCTTTCAATCGTTTGCGGAGCTCCTCGGCCATCAAAGTCACGATTTCGGCGATATGATGTTCTTCCAAGGAGTGGAATACGATAATCTCGTCGATCCGGTTCAAGAACTCCGGACGGAAGCTTTTCTTCAGCTCGCCCATCACTTTTTCTTTCATATTGTTATAATCTCTGCCTGCATCATGCGCGGCGGTGAAGCCAAGCGTCGAGTTTTTCTTGATCATATCGGCCCCGACGTTCGATGTCATGATAATTAGCGTATTGCGGAAGTCGACCGTACGGCCCTTCGAATCCGTCAGACGACCGTCTTCAAGCACCTGCAGCAAAATGTTGAACACTTCGGGGTGCGCTTTTTCGATTTCGTCCAGCAGGACAACGGAGTACGGCTTGCGGCGCACTTTCTCGGTCAACTGACCGCCTTCTTCATACCCGACGTATCCCGGAGGCGCTCCGACCAGACGAGACGTAGAGTGCTTCTCCATGTACTCGGACATGTCGATCCGAATGACGGCATTTTCGTCACCGAAGAGAGACTCAGCGAGCGCACGGGCCAGCTCGGTTTTCCCGACCCCGGTTGGACCAAGGAAGATGAACGAGCCCATCGGGCGTTTCGGGTCTTTCAGACCTGCTCTAGCCCGGCGAATCGCGCGGCTGACCGCCTTGACCGCTTCGTCTTGGCCGATCACCCGATCATGCAGGATGGATTCCATTTTCAGCAGGCGCTGAGTTTCTTCCTCAGCCAGCTTCACGACAGGAATACCGGTCCAGCTTGCTACGACCTGGGCAATATCGTCCGGCGTCACTTCGGAGTCGGTGCGTCCTTGCTTCTCTTTCCATTCGTTCTTCGTCGAATCGAGCTCTTCGCGCAGCTTCTGCTCCGTATCGCGCAGCGATGCCGCTTTCTCGAATTCTTGGCTTTGCACGGCTGCATCTTTTTCCTTGCGGATGTCTTCAAGACGGCTTTCCAGCTTTTTCAGATCCGGCGGTACCGTATACGAACGGAGCCTTACTTTGGAGCCGGCTTCGTCAATCAGGTCGATCGCTTTATCCGGAAGGAAGCGGTCCGTAATATAACGATCAGACAGCTTCACGGCTTGCTCAATGGCCTCATCCGTAATTTTCACGCGGTGATGGGCCTCGTAACGGTCGCGCAGCCCGTGCAAAATCTGAATCGCTTCTTCCGGCGACGGTTGATCGACCGTAATCGGCTGGAAGCGTCTTTCCAGCGCCGCGTCCTTTTCGATATATTTGCGGTACTCGTCAAGCGTCGTAGCCCCTATGCACTGGAGCTCTCCGCGTGCCAGAGCCGGTTTCAAAATATTTGAAGCGTCAATCGCGCCTTCCGCCCCGCCGGCACCGATCAGCGTATGCAGTTCGTCAATGAACAAGATGATATTTCCGGCTTGCCGGATTTCATCCATAATTTTTTTCAGGCGGTCTTCGAATTCGCCGCGGTATTTCGTACCGGCGACGACCGACCCCATATCCA
This sequence comes from Paenibacillus sp. MZ04-78.2, assembly GCF_024213375.1. Lineage (GTDB taxonomy): Bacteria > Bacillota > Bacilli > Paenibacillales > NBRC-103111 > Paenibacillus_G. Next base: position 56,351 of record NZ_JANAVJ010000032.1, read on the forward strand.
AGGTCATGACACGCTTATCGCGCAGCGTTTCCGGAATTTCGTTTGCAATAATTTTTTGTGCCAGTCCTTCGGCAATCGCCGTTTTACCTACGCCGGGCTCGCCAATGAGAACCGGATTGTTTTTCGTACGGCGGCTGAGCACTTGAATCACACGCTCGATTTCTTTGCTGCGGCCGATGACCGGGTCTAGGTTGCCTTCCTTGGCATAAGCCGTCAGGTCGCGAGCCAGACCGTCCAGCGTCGGTGTATTCACATTCGTCGGGTTACCATGGTTAGGCGAGACCACCTCGCTGCTGCCGAGCAGTTGAAGCACTTGCTGACGGGCCTTGTTCAGGCTCACGCCCAAATTGTTCAATACGCGTGCAGCAACGCCTTCGCCTTCACGAATCAAGCCGAGCAGAATGTGCTCCGTCCCGACGTACGTATGTCCCAGCTTGCGGGCTTCGTCCATCGATAGCTCGATTACTTTTTTCGCCCGCGGCGTGTATGCGATATTCGATGGCTGCTCTTGTCCCCGTCCGATCAGCGATTCGACTTCGTCTTGAATTTTCTCGAGGCCAAGTCCGAGCGCAATGAGCGCCTTTGCGGCAATGCCTTCGCCTTCACGAATCAGACCGAGCAGAATGTGCTCTGTTCCGATATTGTTATGTCCCAAACGAACTGCTTCCTCCTGCGCCAAGGACAATACCTTTTGCGCGCGTTCCGTAAATCTGCCAAACATCATGTGTAACACCTCCAAAGATTGGTATAGCGTATGCTTATTATGCAGTTTCGTATGTTGACGACCTAGCCCGTTTCCGCAATTTTTTCCCGGATGAGCTGTGCACGTCTAATGTCTCTTTCTTCAGGTGTCAGCTTTTCTCCTGCCGTCTGCTGCAAAAATCCGGGCTGGGTCATCACCAAAAGCTCGTTGAGCACGTGCGGAGAGACGTTTTTGATAAACCCGAGATCAATCCCGAGCCGCACGTCCGATAATCGCTGCGCCGCTTCTTTGGAATCCATAATTGCCGCATACGACAAGACGCCGTAAGAACGGCTGACACGGTCCAAAATTTTGGCTCTCGTCTCGTAGATCAGCTTTTGTCTGGCCGCACGTTCGTGCTCGATAATCTGCCTTACGACGCTGTACAAGTTATCGATAATTTCCTCTTCGGATTGTCCCAGCGTAATCTGGTTCGAAATCTGGAACAGATTTCCGAGCGCTTCGCTGCCTTCGCCATACAACCCCCGCACGGCCAGCCCTACCTGAGTAATAGCCGATAATATACGGTTGATCTGCTGCGTCAAAACTAGCGCGGGAAGATGGATCATCACCGAAGAACGAATCCCCGTACCTACGTTCGTAGGACAGCTTGTCATGTATCCGCGCTTTTCATCAAAAGCATAATTCAAATGCGTTTCGAAAATATCATCGATCTGGCTGGCCAGATCCCAGGCTTCTTTAATTTGAAAACCAGGACACAAGCACTGAATCCGAAGATGATCTTCTTCATTCACCATGATGCTAACGGACTCATTGTCATTGAGAATGACGGCTCCGTTGCGCGATTCGTTTGCCAGTGCCGGACTAATCAAATGCTTTTCGACCAGTACCCGCCTCTCCAGTTCATTCACTTCGGAAAGCGGCAGCATCGAAAACCGGCTGATCGTCCCCAACTCTTCGCTATGAACGACTTGGGCTACCTGCTCCAGCACTTCCTTTGATTGCTGGTTCGTTGCCAACATAGGGAAGGGGTACGCCTGCATATTTCGCGCGATTCGTATGCGGCTGCTGATGACGATATCCGAATCCGGCCCTTCACCCTTCATCCAATCGCTAAGCGCATTCTCTGTAAAACGGCTTGCTTTCGTCATAAGCACTCCTCCTTACCTTACCCGTCTAGCCTTCGGCAACCTTTTTCTCAAGCTCGCGGATTTGATCCCGCAGACGGGCTGCTTCTTCGAATTCCTCGTTATCAATACGGATCAGTAATTCCTTTTTCAACTGATCAATTTCACGCTTATGTTTAATTAACCCGCCGGACCGCTTCGGTACCTTGCCGGTATGAATAATACTGCCATGGACGCGTTTGAACAGCGGGTCCAGCTTCTCCCTAAAATGCTTATAGCACTCGCTGCAGCCGAAACGGCCGACTTTGCTGAACTGCGTATACGTTAGTCCGCAATGCTCGCAGCGGCTGGGCTGTACTTTGTTGGCGAGCGTACTGTGCGCTGGCGGTTCAAAATCAAGCAGCCCGCTGAGCAAATTATGAATGGAGAACCCATTGGCCGTCCCCGGGATGAGCTCCCCTTTTTCTCTGGCGCACGATTCGCAAATGTGAAATTCCGTCTTTTCGCCATTCAAAATTTTCGTAAAATGAAGCGTCGCTTGCTTCTTGCCACATTCCTGACAAATCATCTGGGTCCCTCCTTTAATCTTGCCCTGGGACGGTAGGATACGAATATCTCATTTGCTTAGCAAAGAAATCAACATCGCCTTCAATATTCTTGCCCTGATCTCATCCCTTAGAGGCAGCTTCAAGATCAGAACCTCCCGGGTAATGGCCGCTTTCATCAATGCCGCTTCCCGCGAAGTGATAAAGCCCCCTTCTTTCAGCTGATACAGCAGTCCTTCGGATGCAAGCTGATCCATGTGCGTACCGATGGTTTGGAAAATATGGTCCATCACCGCGCCATGCGATTGCAGCTCGATTCTTTGAATGCGAATGTAACCGCCGCCGCCCCGCTTGCTTTCGACAATGTACCCTTTCTCCAATGTAAAACGGGTACTAATGACGTAATTGATCTGCGAGGGAACGCAGCTGAATTGATCGGCCAGTTCATTGCGTTGGATCTCGATCACACCGTCGGGGCTCTGCTGCAAAGTTTGCTTCAGATATTGCTCAATAATTTCTGAAACATTGCGCATCTATCCAACCTCCCGCGACAGAAGTAAAACCATATTTAAAGTGAAGAAAGCCAAGATGATCTGATTTAAGTCTAGCTACAAAATCATTGACTTTGACTTTCTTTGACTTTAACAACATTATAGCAGATTTGCGTAAGATTGCAACTCCCCATCCTATTTCTTAGTTTGGGGTCGTCCGGCTACTTTTATTCTTGCCGGCATATGAAAAAGAGCCTCTCCGGATAAAATCCGAAGAAGCTCTTGTGCTTGGCGACGTCCTACTCTCCCAGGACCCTGCGGTCCAAGTACCATCGGCGCTGGAAGGCTTAACGTTCGTGTTC
>NZ_JANAVJ010000151.1 GCF_024213375.1 Paenibacillus sp. MZ04-78.2
TTCTCCGTTTGTGAGGAGGTCAAGCGAGCGGCTTGGGAATCCGGTGCATGGCAAGAGATCGGCAGGTTGAGCCAGGGTGCGTCCGCAGCGGAATACAGTTTGTTCGAGACGAAGCCGCAGTGGAAGCAGAGAAGCGTCTGATCAGCACTTTCGTCCTGATCAGCAATGCCGAAACATCGGGCTATTCGGACTCAGACCTGCTTCGCGCGTACAAGGGACAGGATGCCGCCGAGACGCGCTTTCGTCTGTTGAAAGACCCGCAGCTCGTGGATGGCATCTATCTTAAAACGCCGGATCGAATCGCCGCGCTCGGGATCGTACTGGTGATGGCCCTGCTGCTATACGGCATTTTGGAGTACCGCATCCGTCAAGAGCTGGACAAGCAAGACAAGCCATTCCG
>NZ_JANAVJ010000033.1 GCF_024213375.1 Paenibacillus sp. MZ04-78.2
TTCCAGCGCTACACAATGCAAGGGTTGCTCGATGAACTGGACGTGATTGAGTGCTACGAACGGCCCGGGCGGGATTTAAAATTCGGAGAGATCACCAGACGCCAGATTGAACTTTATGAAGCGCTGGAAATCTCAGCGCCTGCCTCGTTATAATTTGACCGGGGATTTAGGATCCATCTTTCCACGGCATAGGATCAGGCTATTTTTTGTGTACGTTAATCCCGCATGTCGCGGCTACTCAATAACAGTCCCAGGCCATGCGCCATTCGTTCGTTCGCGGGTCCCGGAAAAAGTAGGCACTGCCGGAGTGGTGTCCCCACATGAGGTTGCCTTTTTCCGTCGAATCGATCTGCAGCACGAACTCGAACGGCTCGTCAACATACGTGCTGGGCTGGATAAAGCAAGGATGTCCTCCGACTTTAAATCCTTCATGCTGAATCAGATCAAGATCGTAGTAACCCTCAATCTCGCCTTCGTCTTCCAGTTGCAGGATCAAATCCCGGATGTCCTCCGGAATGTCTCCCCCATCCCATACGGGATAGTCTTCCACCGGCTCGCCCGGCCGCATCGGAAACGGCTTCAAATGCGAGCCCGTCTTCATCTGCTCTAACGGCGCCAGCTCTTCCAACGACGCGTAGGTGCGGATCAGCCAGTTCGTTCCGTTCGGGTCTTCGTCCTGCGGATGATTCGGTCCGAAAAAGATCGTGAGAAACGCAACATCCTTGAGCGCCTCGGGCACGCAATCCAGCGCGGATAAGTTCACTTGTCCCAAAGCCCACATCGGCGTTCCGTCCGGATTCGTTGGCCACCTTTCGTCGCGCGCGGCAACCGTTACCTTGCCGAACCAAGGTGTGAGCGGGTCCTCCGGCGGACGAAAGCCGCCGATTTCGAACACGACGGCGGGCCGCATCAGGCTTTTTTTAATTTTTTCAATAGACTCCACGGTTTCGTTCATCTCCCAATCCCCCGTTACCTTTTTCATTTCGCAAACGATATTCACGATGAGTGGGACAGGCTGCTTCCCTGCACCAAAGCCGCTCCCCGCCAATGAAAACAATGCTTCGTTAACCGTACCGCAGCACGCATCGTTGCCATAGAGCACGATCACCGAAGGCCCCTCTTCCGAGCGACATTGTGCGCCCCAAACCGCCACGACATGCTTGCTACGATGCTCCCCTTCCGTTACCCGTCCTTGCGGGAACGCCCGCTCTCCAAGCCGCGGTTGTAATCACTTAAATATTGGCTTAAACGAGCAACCCGCTCGCTAAAATGGTCCAGCTCCTCCGGAGGCACCTGCGCAAAAATAACATCCGCGTGCTCGGAAAACTGCTGCCTCCAGCGAAGCAGTTGCTCCTTCCCCTGCTCCGTCAACCGGACATTCATGATGCGCCGGTCCTCTTCGGAGCGCATCCGTTCCACCCATTGCTTTTCTTCCAATTTGTCAACGAGATTGGAGGCTGCGCCGATGGTGATGCCCAGAACCTCGGCAGTATCGTTAATTTTCATCGATTCCTTATGCTCCAGCTTGAAGATCAGAGCCACCGCGGACGGCGGAACCTCCACCACCGAGCTGAGCAGACATAGCGTCTGGTTCAGCCTGCGGTTCATATCCAGAAGGCTGTGCCACAACGTATTCATTGAATTCGAAGGCATAAGCGACCCACCTTAACATCGTTCTCTTTCCATACTACACTATACCTGAAGCAAAAGAAAAATTTAACATGAACCCCGTTGACAACATCCGGGACTGTGATATATATTTTAGCACAAATACTATTTTCAAAATAGTATTATTCGAAAAGTATTCAGTTCCATTTTCTATAAGGAGGCTGCCATTTGTTATGAAGCCTGAAGCAGCAAGCCCGTCGTTTCGGGAATCGTTAATTATTCCTCTGTGGGGTCTCACCGTCCTGCTGGTCGTCATGAACACCACCATGTTCAACGTCGCGCTGCCGACCGTAGCCCATGATTTGGGACTGACCACGACAGCCGCTTCATGGATCGTCACCGGCTACTCGATCCTGTTCGCCATTTCTTCCATCACATACAGCCGCTTGACCGACTTCGTCCCAATTCGGACGCTGCTGTTGATCGGCCTTGTGCTGCTCGGCATCGCCTCCGTCATCGGCCTTCTGTCGCATGATTTCTACGGCGTGCTGGCCGCCCGTTTGGTGCAGGCGATCGGAGCAGCGTCCGCGCCGGGGCTCGGGGTCGTCCTCGTTACCCGGTATATTCCGCTGGAGCGCAGGGGCAAATCGATGTCCGTCATTATTTCCGCGGCGTCGCTCGGCTTCGGCCTCGGCCCGATCGTCGGGGGCGCGATGACGCAATATTTCAGTTGGAACTCGCTATTCGTCGTGACGGCTTTGGCACTGCTGACGATCCCCATATTTTACCGCAATCTGCCCGAGCAGCCGTATACCCGCATTCAATTCGACGGATGGGGCGCTCTCTTCATCGGCGTCGGCGTCACCGGGCTGCTGCTCTTTCTGACGCTGCATCCTTGGTGGGCTCTGGCGCTCGGCGTGTTGTCCCTGGTCGCCTTTTGGTTCCGTATTCACCGGGTCGACCAGCCTTTCCTGCAGCCCTCGCTGCTGCGCAATCGGGCGTACATGAACCTGACGGTGATGGGATTCGTGGCTTACGTGCTTCATTTTGCCACGCTGTTTCTTATGCCTCTCGTGATCATTCGTCTGTACGGGCAGAGCTCCGCCGTCACCGGATTTCTCATTTTCCCCGGGGCGATTCTGACCGCGCTGCTCTCCCCCCGGATCGGCCGTTGGATCGACCGGCTGGGCAACACTCCGGTCATCTTGGCCGGACATGCGACCCTGCTTGCCGCTACTTTCGTGTTTGCGCTGCTCTCCACGCAATACTTGTACGCCATCACCGCAGCGTACATGCTGATGAGCGTGTCGGTGTCCGCCATCGGATCGAGCGTATCGAACGAAATGTCGCGCATTCTGGCGAAGCATGAAATCGGCGGCGGGATGGGCATGGCGCAGCTGACGCAGTTTTTCGGCGGCGCGCTCGGCGTGGCGCTCACCGGCGTTTCGCTTGTCTGGCAAGCGTCCGCACCGCTGCAAGCGGCATACCGGAACATCTTCTGGGTCATGGCTGCGGTCGCTGCCGTTTCCCTGCTCGTCTCCGTCAGCTACGTCCGCGCAACCCGTAAAACAGCTCCGCTGTCTGCTGCCGAAGAAGCCGCGAACGCCGGATGAAGCCGTATCCCAGTCGAAAATGTTTATTCGAAGCCCGGATTTCCTTACCACAGGAAGCGGGCTTTTTCAATTCAGCGAAAGTCCCGGTATCCCTAAAAAAAATTTTAAAAGCTGATTCGGCAGGATTTGTGTCGCATTATGTCGAACTATTGAACTGCTCATCTAATGGCATATTATGCCTGAATACAAGAAGCGGAAGGTGTTCCTCACGTGGAAAAATCAACTATCATCGGCATTATTCTCGCAATGATCGCAGTAGGGGTGGGCATGGTTTTAAAAGGGGCAAGCCTGGCTGCACTCGTCAATCCGGCGGCCATCCTCATCATTTTCGTCGGAACGGCGGCAGCGCTCTTTATCGGGTTTTCCATGGAAGAGCTTAAATTGTTTCCGAAGTTAATGAAAATTGTGTTCACCGAGCAAAAGACGATTTCGAAAATGGAACTCATCGACATGTTCACGGACTGGGTAGCGATTACCCGCCGCGAAGGCTTGCTGGCTATGGAGAGCAAGGTCGAGGAAATCCCCGATCCGTTCCTGCGCAACGGGATGCGCATGATCATCGACGGGAACGATCAGGAATTCGTTCACGACGTATTAATGGAAGATATACACACGATGCAGGAGCGGCATCGGACGGGGGCGCAAATTTTCACGCAAGCCGGTACCTACGCACCGACCCTCGGCGTTCTCGGGGCGGTTGTCGGTTTGATCGCGGCACTCAGCAACTTGAGCGAAATCGAGGCGCTCGGCCATTTGATTTCCGCCGCATTCGTCGCTACGCTGCTCGGCATCTTTTCGGGATATGTGTTATGGCACCCCATCGCGAATAAGCTGAAGCAAAAGTCGAAGAAAGAAGTGGAATTGCGTCTGATGATGGTGGAAGGACTGCTATCCATTCAGACCGGCATTTCCGCAACCGCCGTCCAACAGAAGCTTATGGTCTTCATTCCGACGTCCCAGCGGGAAAAAAATAACGACAATGCGGTGAAAGCGGATGAGTAAAAAACGACAAGAGCATCACGAAGAACACGTTGACGAATCGTGGCTGATCCCGTACGCCGACCTGCTGACGCTGCTGCTTGCGCTGTTCATCATTTTGTTCGCCGCCAGCCAGACCGACCAGAAGAAATACAAGACCATCATGCAGTCGTTCAACTCTGCCTTTACCGGCGGCGTAGGGCAATTCAACTTCTCGAACCTTATTCCGCTTTCGACGGAACCGAACATCGATCAGAAGAAGTTCGACCAGCCGACCAATCCGGCGACGCCGAACGCTTCGGGACAGCAGCAAAAGCAGCAGGATCAGCTTAGCAGCCAAATGGCGAAGGAGCAGGTTGACCTCCAGCATCTTAAAGAAAAATTGGACCACTACATCGCCGAAAACAAGTTGTCCACCCAACTGGAAACGAAGCTGACCGAAGATCTCCTGATGCTTACGATTCGTGACAACGCCTTGTTCTCGTCCGGCTCGGCCACGGTCAAGCCGGAGGCGAAGCAGCTTGCGGGCACGATCTCCGAGATGCTCGCCCAATATCCGAATTATCGGATCGAGGTCGCCGGCCATACGGATAACGTGCCGATTCGAACGGCCGCCTTCGAAACCAACTGGGATTTAAGCGCCAAGCGGGCTTTAAATTTCATGAAAATTTTGCTCGAAAACGATAAAATCGGTCCGGAGCGCTTCCGCTCCATCGGATACGGCGAGTACCATCCGATCGATACGAACGATTCCGAAGCGGGCCGTGCGAAAAACCGCCGCGTCGAGGTCAGCATCCTGCGCAGCGTGAAACCGCCGCAAATGATTGACGCCGCTGCGAAGCAGCCGTAGCCGCTGTCGGCCGCAACCCTGTTGAAAAGAGAAGAGCCCAACCCGCACGCTGTAGGCGTACGGGTTGGGCTCTTTGCGTTTTCGGATTTGTACGATCCGTGAAACCGGTATTTGTCATCGCTTTGTCCCTCTATTTAACGATTGAATGGTAGGACAGTGTCTTTTCCAGCCTCAAATGCAGTAATTCCGTTTGCAGTTCCATGGTCATTCGATGAAGATTTGAAACAATGTCTTCAACCACAAATTTATGTAATGGTTTTATTTGATCGCTCGTCATGTTTAAGACAGCCATTGTACAAGCTTCGTATGTTTGAATTTGCTGCAGCAGTTCTCGTTCTTCGGCATCCAATCTGTTCATGAGGGTAGCTTTCATATTCATTTCTTCCCCCCTCATAAGATCACCTGGTGCTTGCCGATAACTTCAACGTCAGCATATTGGTACATCCCACCATAAAAACTGCGACGTTTCATTTTTATTCTGGTGAGCACCTTGCTTTTCTCCTGACAATTCGCTTCGGTTTCTTCGCATTGATACGATAAAACGTAACCATCCTTTGAAACTCGAACATAACCGATTACATTCATTGAAAGTTCCCTCCGCCACAGAAATTTAGATTATCGTCACTCTTAAGAGGTTCTTTTTTTATTATATACCCTTTAAGAGTGACAATCAATGAAATATTTCCTGTAACATGGTATAATTCAAGAAAAGATTGAACGTATCGAACGGGAGAATTGTTTTATGAAAATCAAAATTCGATTAAGAGAAATATTAGCTGAACGAGGCATGTCACAAAGACAACTTGCACGTCAAATGGATTTACGGCCAAGTACAATAAATCATCTCTGTTCAGATAATGTTGATAGAGTCTATATCCGGACCCTCGAAAATATATGTGAAGCCTTGAACATTAGTATTCATGAATTAATTGATGATGAACAGGAATCATCTAATTCATAACCTTTCCTTGTGCTCCAACTTCACATATGCCCTATTAGATCAGTAAATCTTAGAGGTTTTTTCTTCTTTCAAAATCGCAGCGATCACATCCGTGTTCAGATTGCCCGAATTGCTAAGCTTTTTCATGCGTTGCGCCTGAGAAAACGAAGGTGTGCATTCCTCGGCTTGCATCTTTTCCAGCAGAGCCTACTGTTCGTTCTCGGGCAAGTAAGAGATTTCAACGGCAGGGCTGAAGGCAATCCGTTTCTGATCGACCATTTCGAGAATGGCTAGAACGAGTTCAGTAAGGCAGATATACCGATGAATCTGATTCCGGCTTTCTCCGACCTGATCGGCCAGAAGCTGATCGGAACGTTTTTGTGTCCCAAGTTGGGACATATTTTCTTTGCCCGGTCTTCCAGCCTGCCGTTTCATCGCCTCCAGCTTCATTTTGTAGGCGAATGCCTTTTCACTCGGCGATACATATTCCCGCTGTAGATTGCTGTCCACCATAATAATGGTAGCCTGGTCGTGATCCAGTTCACGCACAAGGCAAGGAATCGACTCTCTTCCGGCCAATTCACTTGCCTTTTTCCGCCGATGTCCGGCCACCATTTCGTAACCGCCGTCCGCTTTGAGACGCACCAGGCACCAGCACCCCGTACTGTTTGACGCTCTCGGCCATCCCCAGCATGGCTTCATCCGTCCTCACCTTGAACGGATGCTCCCGAAAATCACTGATCTCCGCAAGCGGAAGCTCCAGCACCTTTTCCCGCGCTGACTCCTGTCTGCTTTCTTCCGTGACAAACAAATCATCGACACGAGTCAGCTTGATGCCGGCGCGCCGCTGTTCCTTTTCTGCCACTTTTCCACACCTCCTGGACTTCATTTGCATGATTCGTAGCGCTTGCTTCATCTGGCGGACAGCGGTTGACTGCCCTCATAGGCGCAAGCCGCGCCTCCCCCAGGATCGCTGCGGGCCGCCCCCATTGCGACAAGCTATGGCTGAACGGAAGTAGCATGTCCTCCATGCAGGTCATCGCCGAAAATGGAACCACCATTTCGCTATGCATCACGGAATCGCTCTCATATTGCCCTACGTTTTGAACGGACGGCAGGGACAATATGGTCATGGCGTCTTAAGGCTGCATGGGGGATGTACCGGATAAACTTGTATTTTGTTTTCAAGGAACAGAGCGGAGGAAGAATTCCCTCTACTATCCGTTTCATTTTTCGGGCAAAATCGGGGAGCACAGAGAAAAAAAACTGAAGATGGGAAATGGGGGGGCTGATGACCTATTACTTCGTTGAGCAACTGCTTTTTTGGGAAAATCTATGAGGAAATCAATAGGAGGTTGGCTTTTAAATTGAACAATGAGTAAGTCTCCTTCATAGACTGCCGACTGGCTCCAGTCTTGAGGAAATCAACTTGATCTTGACTGTTCCATCCATGAGCAACCCATTCTCCGCGATTTGATCAGTGTCAACAAGGATGTGTTCCCGACAGCCAAACATTTGTGTTCTCCTGGGCTCGACTCGCACCTTCCAATGATAGTAGCGCTGGCAAGAAAAAGTCAGTCAGGATTTCGAGATCTGGTATCTACATCAAGCCGCTTTTAGTACAGTGTGCAACCGCTGTCGTCAAAAGCGAAAAGTATCCCCAAATCCGAAACCGCTACTTGTAATTGCCATTACGTGAATGCAGTTCAAAGTCATCTACCACATCTTTAAAAAACAAAGTGCCCTATAAGCCTGATTCGTACAAGGAATCAGATTTTCGACCAGTAACCCGTTAAATCACGCTTGAACTGACAATTAAATTGGCTCAAGCTCAGGTTTACCGGATTATGGCGGTTGCGACCTGATTTTACTCGCTACTTAAATGAAGTACAGTATTTCCTGATTTGTTCGTCTTATGAACGGCTTATTTGGCATACTCATTTTTCTTACCACGTGCGTTGACCAAGGATTTCAGACTTCTCACCTCTACCTCCATGGTAGATGCCGCCTGTTACACTTTCAACGTGTGGAGGCTATCCGCCAAAAAAGCGAGATTAGATCCGTCACATAAATACAAAATACAGTAAAATTCATAAGTTGTTTTTGAGAATATTGATGGCTCTTTTATTATACCCAGAACGTCATTTTGATTGACGAAATATGGGGAATATAATAATATGTAAGCTAACTAACTTATATTGAGGTGATAATATTGAAAAATACAACACCTTCTGATGCAAATACGGAAATCAACTTAACAACGTTTTTAGATTCCAAGTTTACTTTTGGAGAGTATTTACGAACTTTACGAAATGCGAGAAAGACATCTATAAGAGAACTTGCGAAACAAGTGAAAAAAACTCCTACATACATTAGTGATATAGAAAAAGGAAATAATCGTCCTCCTGATGAAAATTTACTCAACAACATTATTGTTGCCCTTAACCTTGGTGATGGTGCATCAATTATCAAAAACAAGCTTTTTGACTTAGCAGCAAAAGAACGTGGAGTCGTCTCGGCGGATATAGCAGACTTTATTATGCAAGATGATGATGTGAGAAACGTCATCCGTCTTGCAAAAACAAACGAACAAATGAGAAATCAAATACTAAATATTGTGAAATAGGGGATAGCTCTGATGGCTGAATTAAGAAAAGAAGATTTATGGGTAATGGCAGATAAGCTTCGCAACAACATGGACTCTGCCGAATATAAACATGTATGTTTAGGATTGGTTTTTTTAAAGTATATCTCAGATAGTTTCATTAGAGCATACAATGAAATTTCTCAAGATGAATATGCGGACCCTGAAGATAGAGATGAATATTTGGCAATGAATGTTTTCTGGGTTCCTCAGGAAGCGCGTTGGGAAAATATTAAAAACAACGCAAAAGACCCTACAATTGGTCAGGTGATTGACAACGCTATGTATGCAATTGAAAAAGAGAATTCTTCTTTGCGTGGTGTTTTACCAAAAGACTTTGCAAGAGCTTCTTTGGATAAACGCTCTCTTGGTGAATTGGTAGACCTTTTGTCTGACTTAGAAATTGGTAGTGATGCCAACAAAGACACCTTGGGATCTGTGTACGAATACTTTCTTGGCAAATTCGCTCGTGCTGAGGGTAAATTAGGTGGCGAGTTCTATACCCCTCGCAGTGTAGTTGAACTTATTGTTGCAATGATCGAGCCGCACGATGGTCGAGTGTTCGACCCGTGTTGTGGTTCTGGAGGTATGTTTGTTCAGAGTGAAAAGTTTGTTGAAGATAGGCAAGGTAGACGTGATGGTCAGCTTGCACTTTATGGTCAAGAATCAAACTACAACACTTGGAAGCTCTGCAGAATGAATCTTGCCATTCGTGGTATTGAAGTAAATTTGGGACAGCAAAATGCGGACTCGTTCCACAATGACCAGCACAAGAGCTTAAAGGCAGACTACATCATGGCAAACCCTCCTTTTAATATCAGTGATTGGGGTGGTGAACGTTTAATTGATGATGCACGTTGGAGCAAGTATGGAATTCCACCAACAGGAAATGCCAACTACGCTTGGATTTTGCATATGCTCTATCACTTGGCTCCGAGTGGAACTGCCGGATTTGTTCTTGCTAACGGCTCCCTTTCCTCTTCCACTATTAGCGAATACACTATTCGAAAGAATTTAATTGAAGATGATAAAATTGACTGTATTGTAACCTTGCCTGGTGGACTGTTTTCAACCACCTCTATTCCAGTATGCCTTTGGTTTATGGCTCGTAATAAACTTAAAAATGGACATCGTGATAGACATGGCGAAATTTTATTTATAGATGCGCGTAATATGGACACAGAACCTTATGTGGATAGCAGAACACAAAGACAACTCACTCCTAAAACCATTGATGCTATCACTTCCGCTTATCATTCTTTCCGTAACCATGAGCTAAAAGCTATTAAATCAGATGGCACTGATGTAAATTACAAAGATAAACAGGGATTTTGGAAAGTAGCGACTTTAGAGGATATTAGAGCGAAAAATTATAACCTTACCCCTGCAAGCTATGTGGGTGTTGCGCCTGTTGAAGAAGATAATGAGCCGTTTGAAGAAAAAATGGATAGGTTGACTAACGAATTATCAGATGTAATAAAACAAAGTGTTGCTTTAGATGCTATTATAGCAAGACATTTACTTGAACTTGGTTGGGAGTTAAAGCTTGGGGGTGAGAATATTGAGTAGCTCTACTCTTGATAGTTTCTGCAATTTTCAAAAGGGCTTTGCATTTAAATCTTCTGATTATGTAGATAAGGGAACAAAAATTGTTAGGGTATCTGATTTAAACGCATATGATATCACTTTAAATAGCTGCATTTCTATATCTGATGCAAGCAGTTATGAAACATATAGATTGAAAGAGGATGACGTAATTATTGCTACTGTTGGATCATGGGAAACAAATCCTATGTCTGTGGTAGGTAAAGTAGTCCGAGTACAATCTGAAGCTTCTAACTCCTTATTAAATCAAAATGCAGTACGGGTTAGGGCAAAGGATACTTCCGACCAAAAATTTTTGTTTTACCTTTTAAAAAATAGAACTTTTAAGGAATATATAATTTCCACAGCACGTGGAAGTGCAAGTCAGGCAAGTATAACTCAAGAAAGCATAAAAAATTTTAATTTCAATCTCCCCGACAAGCCCTATCGTGAAAAAACAGTTGAAATATTAACTGCACTTGACAGGAAAATAGCTGCTAATAACAAGCGTCAGATGATTTTGGAATTTATCGTTCTGTCAATTTATAAAAGCTGGTTCAATGATTTTAACTATCCAAATGCAACTGGAGAATTAGAAAATGGTATTCCAAAAGGCTGGGAACGATCAAATGTTTTTGAAAGAGTAATAGAAGTCAAAGAAAAAAATATAGACCACAACGACTATCCTGTGCTGTCTGTTGTAAAAGAAGGTGAGTTCAAACCATCTGAAGATGTTTTTACAAAGCAAGTTTATAGCAAAAGTACCTCAAACTATAAGATTGTAAAACGCAATCAGGTTGGATACAACCCAGCAAGAGCAAACATTGGCTCTATTGCTATGCTAATGGATTTTGAAGTTGGTTTAGTTAGCCCGATTTATATTGTATTTGAAATGAAAAGCTCTATTACTCCAACATTTTTCTATTATTATATGAAACAGCCAATATTTTTGGAGAATATTAAGCACCATGCCATCGGTACTACTCGTCAAAACCTTTCTTTTGAAGCGTTCAAGATGTTTGAAATGATTGTTCCTCCAAAGCCGTTACAAGAACGCTTTGAAGAAATAGCAAAGCCGATAGAGCAGAAAATTGCAAAGCTAAAAGAAGAAAACTCCCTATTATCTGAAATAAGAGATGCCCTTTTACCAAAACTTATGAGCGGTGAATTGCCAGTGGAAGTGGGTAATGTGTAATGTCAGATTATAATGAGTATAAGTTAGAAGCATTAGAAGAAGAGTTTTTAATTTTAAATGTATCCGATCTTCTCAAGAAATTATCTCAATATAACCATATAATCACTGATAATGGTGTACAAGGTACTCTGCTATTCAGAGGACAATCAGATGCTTCCTATTCTGTTGATGCCAGTATTTTTCGCAAAGGTCTAATCACAAAAGAAACTGCTTTAATCAATGATCTAATACTCCAAGAACCGTTGGAGTTCGGCAATCATATGACGGATTTTGAGCAACTTGTAAAAATGCAACACTACGGTTTACCCACCCGATTAATGGACTTAACAACCAATCCTTTAGTCGCACTATATTTTGCGTGTTCTGAGCACAAAGATAAAAATGGAGAACTTATTCTCTTTATCGAATCGCTACAACGCCCTACTCAAAAGGAAGTAAAAATGTTCGCTGCACTCGCAGAATATGATGGTAAAAGTGAAGGTAATTTTGTTGATTACTTTGTAAAAAAACGTTTGATTGAAAGTGAATTAACTTCTTTTGAGGAATTAATTCTTCGATTAAAAAATCAATTTCAAAACAAATATGTACCGGTGGTTGCCCCAAAAAACAATGAAAGAATCAGACGACAAAATGGTGTGTTTTTGATTTTAGGAATTAATATTGATGCTGAAAACCCTAAATATTACTTAAAAAACACTTTCGATCTAAAAAAAGAACTTACAGAGTACGTTGCAGAAGGAATACCACGCTATTTAACCATTCCTGCAAGTGAAAAACAATCGATTTTATCTGAATTGGATCGAATAGGTATCAATGAAGCATTTGTTTATCCAGAACTTGAACATCAAGCTTCATACATAAAAAATAGGCATCATGTACTGGCAGGTGAATGATATGTCTAATTTTATAGAGAACGACCTTGAACAGGCAACATTGGAATGGCTTCAAAATTTAGGCTATCAAACACTGTATGGCCCTGATATTTCTCCCGGAGGTAGCTTTTCAGAAAGAGAAAGCTTCGGTGATGTAGTTTTGTATGACCGCCTGCATAGTGCGCTGAAGCGCATTAATAAACAATATTCTAACGATGTAATAACGGAATTGGTAAAGAAGATTACGCGTCAGCAAAGCCTATCAATCGTTCAAAATAATGTTGCATTTCAAAAATTTATTACTGATGGCATTGATGTTGAAGTACGCCAAATAGACGGTAGCTTCAAAACGGAAAAATTTTATATTTTTGACACTTCTGACATAGAAAACAACGAGTTCTTAGCTATTAATCAGTACACTATTGTCGAAACCGGCAAAGAGCGTCGCCCTGATGTAGTGGTGTTTGTAAACGGATTGCCACTTGTGGTGATTGAGTTGAAAAATGCTACAAATAAAGATGTAGATATTGTGGACGGATTTAATCAGCTCCAAACTTATAAAAGGGATATTCCGACAATTTTTAATTACAATGCTTTTTTAATAACCAGTGATGGCATCAATGCAAAAGTAGGTACCATAACATCCGACCTTGACCGATTCATGTTTTGGAGAACAATAGATGGTGTAAATGAAAACTATCTGACCTTTTCTCAGCTCCAAGTAATGTTGTATGGAATGCTTGATAAAAGGAGATTTTTGGACATTATATCCAAGTATAGTTTTTATGTAAATGAAGAGGACAAATCATACAAAATACTCACAGGATATCATCAATATTTTGCTGTGAATAAAGCCTTATACTCAACACATTTAGCTACATCTGAAGATGGTGATCGTAAGATTGGTGTCATATGGCATACACAAGGAAGCGGTAAAAGCTACTCGATGCTGATGTACACTCGCCAGCTTGTATTAGAACTAGACAATCCCACAATTGTTGTCATTACAGATAGAAACGATTTGGACGATCAACTGTTTGCCACCTTTTCTAAAAGTGCTGATTATTTACGCCAGACACCCAAACAAGCAGAGAAAAGAAGTCAACTGCGTAAAATGTTGGATGTCAAAGCTGGTGGCATTATTTTTACAACGATTCAAAAGTTTTCTCCAGACGAAAGCGATCAGTCTATTGAACCTCTTAACAAACGAGGTAATATCGTTGTTATTGCGGACGAAGCACATCGTAGCCAATATGGATTGGAAGCAAGAGAAAAAGACGGAAAAGTATCCTTTGGTTTTGCAAAGCATATGAGAGACGCACTTCCTAACGCTTCGTTTATTGGTTTTACGGGTACACCTGTAGAATTAAGTGATAAGAATACCCCTGCCCTCTTTGGCGAATACATTGATGTTTATGATCTTACGCAAGCGGTCAAAGACAAAACCACTGTCCCGATATACTATGAAAGTCGCATTGCAAAGCTGGATATTTCCAGTGACTCGAAGCCTCAGATTGATACCGAGTATGAGAGTATACTTGAAGGACAGGAAGAAACATATGCCGAAAGCCAAAAGCGTAAATGGGCAAGGCTGGAGTCCATTGTTGGTACTGACAGCCGTATTGATGTAGTGGTTAGAGATTTCCTTGAGCATTACGATTTACGCCAAAAGGCCATTGATGGCAAAGTTATGTTTGTTGCAATGTCTCGTAAAATTGCCGTTAAACTATATTCAAAAATTATAGAATATCGACCTGATTGGCACAGTGATAAGATTGATAAGGGTACTATAAAAATCATCATGACATCGGCGGCATCTGACCCTTCAGAGTTTCAATCCCACTCAACCACGCAATCCCAAAAGAAACTCTTGGCTAAACGCATGAAAGATTTTGCGGATGAGCTTAAAATTGTTATTGTGTGTGATATGTGGCTCACCGGATTCGATGTTCCTTGCTTGCACACGATGTATATTGATAAGCCGATGAGTGGACACAACCTCATGCAAGCTATCGCACGAGTTAATCGCGTATTTAAGGACAAGCCTGGCGGATTGGTTGTAGACTATATTGGATTAGCAGATAATTTGAGGAGCGCACTTGCACAGTACACTCCATCAGATAGAAAAACCACAGGAATTGACCCCCAAATAGCCATCGATCTTATGCTGGAGAAGTATGAACAAATACAAGGAATTTTACATGGCTTAGAATATTCCACATACCTCTTGGGAACAGCATCGGAGCGTATGCAATGTATTGTGGCAGGTGTTGACTTCATCCTTGGAAAAGATGAAACTGAGAAAAAAGAGTTTTTGAATTTGGTCGCAGAAATAGGAAAGGCGTATGCTTTATGCTCCACATCCGGTGTAGCACAAAAAATAAATGTGGAGATAAGCTATTTCAAAGCCGTGAAGTCCGGCACAATTAAAATTTTACCAAAAGGCAATCCAAAGAAAACTAAAGACCAAATAGAATATGAAATTAGTCAACTGGTTTCTAAATCAGTTATTTCTGAAGAAGTTGTAGATATTTGGGCCTCTGTGGGACTTAACAAACCTGACATTTCAATTTTGTCAGATAAATTCCTCGAAGAAGTAAAAGGTTTACCTCAAAAAAACTTAGCACTTGAGCTGTTGCGCAGACTGTTGGACGGCAAGATAAAAGCTATTGCCAAGAAAAATGTTGTACAAGCAAAGAAATTCTCTGAGATGCTTGAATCATCTGTTAATCAATACGCAAAAAGATCTATAGAAACAGCCGAAGTTATTAAAGCACTTGTGGATATGGCAAAAGATATGAATGAGCTCCACAAGCGTGGCGAAGAACTTGGCTTGTCTGAGGATGAATTAGCCTTTTACGATGCTATATCTTCTAATGAGTCAGCTAAAAATTTTTATGAAAACGATATTCTTAAACAAATTGCGAAAGAGCTTACCGCCAGCATAAAAAGCAATATTAAAGTTGATTGGGACATTCGTGAAAGTGTTCGTGCACAAATGCGAATCACAATAAAAAGGCTATTGCGCAAATATAAGTATCCGCCTGATAAACAAGCTGATGCTGTAGATTTAATTATTGAACAGGCGGAAAAAATGTGTGAAGAAAATTTGGAGTAAATAATTTATTCTCGTTCTTTTGTCGTATTGTACGTTGCTTGATGAAAGAGCAATGCACAATGAAAAACTACTTTTATAGAATTATCTACCCAGTACACAGCAACGCCCCCCATCTGCACACCAGAAAGCCGAACAAGCACAATGAATTCTCCCCGGCAGCAAGCTGCGGGAAATTCATTGTGTCTGTTCGAGGAGTGTCTCTCTGCCAGATAAGATATGTGAACAGATTGTCAAGAACTCGCTGGATCGTCTTTAATTACGCAAAAGTTCTGTAGCAAGTTTTTCCCTCTGTTATGAGGCTCAAAATTATCTAATAGTCTACACCCCTTGTTCCCCTTGTAGCCCCTTCAATTATAACAGGGCAAATGGACATATATTGGACTTTTACAATAATGTTCCTCAGGATTTGAAATTTCGCGTTTCATATCATTCCATAAGTATTGAATGATGCAGCATAATATCAGAAAAGCCACCTTCATTTATAATTCCGAAGGTAGCCTTTCATGCCGATTTTCTGCTGATTCCCATGTTTATAATTCACCTCGTAAAAAACAGAATACCGGATTGTTATGCACATACGTATAAAGATTCAAACTCAGCGGATTATTTATATCCCCTTCATACGTATCCTGATTAATAAACCACTCGTACCACACAAAGAAGGTGGAGCCATAATTCCCCAGCTACCACCTAATTGTATCATCCTACTTGTTTCCCCAAAAACCATAGGTTCAACATATTCAGTTCGGTTCAACCACGATAAAACCGCTAATGGTTTATGAGCAAAATTAAGACATCAAAGCTTTCAGCACTTTCCCGATCGAGTCGCGGATGACGTGAGTCGCCCGCCTGTCGTACGACGTCGAAGACTGGTTGATCAGAATCAGCTTGTCGCCGGCATATTCTCCGACCAGCGCGGCGGCCGGGTTGACGGTCAACGACGTGCCGCCGACGATCAGTACGTCCGCTTCCGCAATATGCTTTCTGGCCTTCGACAGAATGCCCCAGTCGAGGCTTTCCTCATACAGCACCACGTCGGGCTTTACAATCCCTCCGCAGGCATCGCAGCGGGGAATCATTGTCTCGTCGCTCGTCACGTGGTCAAGGTCAAAAAACTTGCCGCAGCCCATGCAGTAATTCCGGTGCACCGACCCGTGAAGCTCCAGCACTTGACGGCTGCCCGCCATCTGATGCAGTCCGTCGATGTTCTGGGTGACGACGGCCCGAAGCTTTCCCGTTTGCTCCAGCTGCGCCAACACCTCGTGAGCCGCGTTCGGTTTGGCTTCCCTGTGAACCATGCACGCGCGGTAAAAATCGTAAAACTCCGCCGGACGCTCCATAAAAAAACTGCGGCTCAGCATGACCTCGGGCGGAAAAGCATGCTTGGAGGCCGTCTGATACAGCCCCGTTGCCGAACGAAAATCAGGGATCTGACTCTCCGTCGAAGTCCCCGCTCCCCCGAAAAAGACAATGTTCTTACTGTCCTCAATCCATGATTTGATCTCTTCAACCGCCATACCCGGTCCTCCTTGATTCCTGATTCACACCGTTCCATCCGCCGGAAAACGGAGCCCGATCTGCTTGCGGGCCTCGTCCATGATCGCGATCGCGGCCAATGAATTGGCGTGCGAGTTCGTTGCAGACTCCAGCCTTCCGGCTTGCAGTACGTCGATAAACTCCTGCACTTCGTAATACATCGACTTGCTGCTTTGCGGACGGGTCAATACCTCGACCGAACCGTCGCGGTAACGGATTTCCACATGCTCCGGCTGACTGATTTTGTCGATGATGAGGGTGCCGTGCTCGCCTTGAATTTCCGTCGGCGCATACGAATTGACAATCTTGGAATGCGTCAACACCGCTTCCATCTGCCCGTAGTTTAGCAGCAAGCTTCCCTGTCCGTCCACGCCGGAGTCAAGCAGCAGCCCGTTCGCCTGCACGCGGTCCGGCTGGCCGAACAGCACAACCATCGGATAAATGCAGTACACGCCCAGATCCATCAGCGACCCGTTGGAAAAGGCGGGATTAAACGCATTCAACACCGTCCCCTGCTTATAGGCATCGTAACGGGAGGAGTATTGACTGTAGCTTGCCGCATAGCGGCGGACCGGACCAATTTTGGGCAAATGCTCCTGGACTGCGCGGAAATTCGGCAGCAGCGTCGATTTTAACGCCTCCATCAGCAGCACCCGGTTCGCCTTCGCCGCGGCGATCATCTCCATAGCCTCCGTCCGGTTGGAAGCCAGCGGCTTCTCGCAGAGCACATGCTTTCCGCGATTCATGAGCAGCACAGCCTGCTTCGCATGGAAAGCGTTCGGGCTGGCGATATAGACGGCATCGAACGCATCGCTCCGCGCCATCGTCTCCAGGTCCGTGAATTTGTGCGGGATATCGAATTTGGCCGCGAAGGCTTCGGCCTTCTCTTCCGTCCGCGAATAAACCGCCGTTAAGGCAAACGCCTCGCACTCCTGCCCCGCGCGAATAAACTCTTCCGTAATCCAGTTCGTTCCGATGATTGCAAATCGTATCATGTTTCATTTCCTCTCGTCTGTAATCTGTCGTTAGGCCTATCCTCTTATTGTATAGGAGGAGAGCGCGAGAGGCCAACTGAATTTTCCAAGTTTACACTTTGATCGGATATATGTATAAAATTAGGGTAAAATATCCACAAAATCTTATGTTAAGGAGCCGCCATGATCAGCAACCGCGAACTGAAGGGACAAATCGAAGAATTATCTGAGCAAAACCAGTTTCTAAGCGACGAGCTGCAGAAGATTAAAAGCTTGATTGAGAGCCAATCCAACAACCAAAACTCGAACCAAGACCAGAGCAAGCAAGGAGGAGAACAAAACAACAACGGCTCCGATACGTTGTTCGATATGGCCAACGATTTCATCAAGCTCAAAAAGCTGACGGGCGATCTGCAAGCGAAGATGCAAGAGTATGCCTCGAATCAGTGCCGCGGCTCGCAGTTAACGGACGAGGATGTCATCAATCTGATCATCAATATGATGAACGGGATGATCGATTGGACCATCGACTTCGCGTCCCAGCAGAATCAATCGCAAGGGCAGATGCAGTAAACAGCCTTGATAAAAGAGTCAGCGGCAGCCAAGGACAGACGTGAAAAATAAAGTTCTAGACTGCTGCTGTTTCATTAAACTAACTTCGATAGTTTAAAGACTTGATGAAAATTTTGGCGAGGATAATTCGTGGAGTTTATCGGACGCCGGGGAGAATAGCAGCACCGGGAGGGTCCCTTGGGTTAATGAATCATACCGCCCTCCAAAGCCATAAGGTCTGGAGAGCGGCTTTTTTACTTATCCTTCGCTCTGAGACACACTTTGACCGCCTCTTCCCAAATTTCCTTATAGTTGAACTTGAGGCCGATCAGCATACAGTTGCCAATGTTGTCGATGACCATCGTGAGCATATGCGCCTTGGCCGTAATCCGTTCGCCCGAGATGATGCCAAGCTTCGCGCCGTGCGTCAGCAGTTCCTCGAATCCGTTGGCGAATCCTTCGATAACCTCATGAAGTCGATGCACGTATTTCAGTTCATTGCGGGAGCCCCTGATCATATATTCGTTCATGACGCGGGGGAAATAGTCGTCATGCCACTGCTCCTCGATCATCCGATAGCCGTCGGCCAGCAGCTTCGCTTCGAAGTTGTCTTTCATATAATCCTGGATGGAAAAGGATTTCGAAAAGTCGATTTCCATCTTGATTTCCTCGAAGAGAACATCGATCAGCACATCTTTGGAAGGAAAGTGATAGTAGATCGCGGGCTTGGAGATCCCCACTTCTTTGGCGATCATGGACAGGCTTGTTTTATCAATCCCATGCTCGGCGAACAGCCGGTAGGCGGTTTGCAAAATTTTGACGTAGGTTTCGTTGATAACAATCACTCCATTAATCGTTTTATGGCGGGCGACGTCTCAAGAACGCCCCCGCTACCTAGAATGCGACTCGGATGTCCGGCTAACTGTCAAGTGCTGATTTTGAGTTTGAACTAGAGAAAAAGTCAGTCTTCCTTCGGTAAGAAGACCGACTTATAGTTTGCTTCTTCCATTATGTGCGTTGGGGCGAAGAGGCAGATCATAACTGCATTTTCTTCGGTCGGAACGGTCTATCGCGGTTCTGTAGCTTGCATTCGCCAGTATTGACGCGTCTCTTCGTCACGGACAACGACGCCGTGCTTGGCTACCTCGCTGCGCAGCTCTTTGGCTTCTCGCCCTTCCTCATTCTTGAGCGCTTTTTCACGTGCCTTCAACAGCGCGTTGACCGCAGGCGGCAGATCGGGAGCGTCCTGCACCCAACGGTGGTACTGCCCCTTGTACGGGTCGCCGTCAGGCGACCAAGCATACCCGTGCGCCGTTAAAGCGCTGACTATACGTTCACTCGCCCAATCGTATTTATCACGGGCGAGTTCCTGCCCGGCATGCCCAAGGAACACAAGCTGCTTGCCGTCAAGGAAAACCATGCTGATATTTTCGAAACTGAGCTCTTGAACGATTCCGTCTTTTTCCAGCCGGATCGTTTCTCCAGAGACCACCACACGCAACGTATCTTTGATCACCTCTTCGGCGAACCAGAGGCCGGTGAGCAGGCCAAGAATCGAAGTGACGACGGTGGTCACCCACGCCCCCGAGAAGGACGAAATTAGCTTAAGCGGCCCTTGAAACGGTATCCAAGGCAAGGTCGCAGCCCACTGGGCGATCATCGGGATGAAGTACCCGAGCGCAATACCGAGGATGGTACACCCTACAAAAATCAGGGCACGGATAATAAAGGGAAAGCCGATTACGATCGGTTTTTGGGACGACGACTGCGATGCATTCATGTGATATTGCCTCCTAAGATGACTCAAGAGATGGCGGATTAGGATCGCTACACCTCTTATTTACCTAACGGTAGGTCAATTATATCACAAACACTAACATTTGCAAATAACGGATTTACAGCAGCCCCAGAAATCGCGGTGACGCTCGGCCTTTAAAGCATCTCCGGCAAAATCATTCGGTTTTCCAAATACGCGGCCGGCAAACCTCAGGAAAACTTTGTCCTTTCACCTTGCTGTCGTAGAAAAAAAGACAAGCCCGGCTCCGACATGTTGGTCATGTAGATCGGGCTTTTTTCAGCTGGGGGGACGTTACCCTACAATCGTGCGGCTAGCGCACCACAGTACGCAACAGATCGTTTGTTAGGATTAGTGTTGCGGAATTTTTTTAAGAAACTGATCAATGGAATCATGATAAGCGGGTACGGTAATTTGTCTAGGGTTGAATAAGAAAATCAATGTCGACTTTAGTTCCGAATTAATGGTATCGGTGTGTATTGCGCCATGGTCGGCATCCGGGAAAACTTTCACGGTTAACAGCTCCGGTTTGACTATCTTGCGATACACTTCTTCCGTATCTTTGTAATCCACGTTAATGTCGTGTGCACCCAGCATCAGAAGTACCGGTGTTTTGAAATTTGGTAAGTCATTGGTCGCATCCGACAAAAAGTTTTTGCCGGCAAATATCCACCTGTCTTCTGACATTAATCGATCCTTACGAGCAACTTTTAAATATTCCTCATACGGAGCTTTTTGTTTTAAAAGTTTGTTCACTTCAAGATCGTATGCCGTTTTCGCTTGAATATCAGCTTCAGAATATCCTTGCTTCTCCATTTCTGCACGGGAATGATATAATCCTTGCTTTACCCAATTAATAGCGGGTGCCAGAAGCATACTAAATGCGATCGGCTCTTCTTTGGCGAGTTTTGGAATAACCCATCCTCCTTGGCTCGCTCCCCAAGCCCCAATCCGATTCTCGTCAATCATAGGCTGTTGCTTTGCCCACGCAATCGCCTGTCTCGCTTCTACTACCCGATCGTCGATGGTTTGATGCTCCCAGTTGCCTTCAGAACCGTTAAGGCCGCGTTTATTTAGAGACAAAGAGGCATAGCCTATGGAAGCCAAATGCTCCCAGAGAGGTTTATATCCATCATCATGAGTGGAATTAATAGCACCATCGCCATGAATAAATAAAACGAGTCCTAATTTCCCGGTATAATTTTGAGGCAGTACGAAAGTACCGGTCAACTTGCCTTGAGGTGTCTGGATCTCTATATCTTGTTCGACCATGTCGTAGTTATGTTGTGCAAGAATGTAAATCCCTGAACCACCTACTAAAAATATCAAAATAAGAATGGAAATGAATATTTTCTTTTTCATCATCGTTCTCCTTACATAAGTTGTCTATTTGATCAAAATAAAATGGTCAGATAAGGAACGAAACACGCTTAAGAAAACGGTTAGAGCTTATCGGGCAAATTCTTCATGATACACCGCCCTTCTGAAGTAAATTTCCGCAAGTCTATCGCGGTTCTGTAGCCTGCATCCGCCAGTATTGACGCGTCTCTTCGTCACGGACAACGACGCCGTGCTTGGCTGCCTCACTGCGCAGCTCTTTGGCCTCGCGCCCGTCCTCTTTCTTGAGCGCCTTTTCGCGCGCCTTCAACAGCGCGTTGACCGCAGGCGGTAGATCGGGAGTGTCGTGCACCCAGCGGTGGTACTGCCCCTTGTACGGGTCGCCGTCGGGCGACCAAGCATACCCGTGCGCCGTTAAGGCGCTGACTATACGTTCGCTCGCCCATTCGTATTTTTCACGGGCAAGCTCCTGCCCCGCATGCCCAAGGAGCACAAGCTGCTTGCCGTCAAGGAAAACCATGCTGATATTTTCGAAACTGAGCTCTTGACCGCCCCCGTCTTTTTCCAGCCGGATCATTTCGCCAGAGACCACCACACGCAGTGTATCTTTGATCACCTCTTCGGCGAACCAGAGGCCGACGAGCAGGCCAAGAATCGAAGTGACGACGGTGGTCACCCACGCCCCCGAGAAGGACGAAATTAGCTTAAGCGGCCCTTGAAACGGTATCCATGGCAAGGTCGCAGCCCATTGGGCGATCATCGGGATGAAGTACCCAAGCGCAATACCGAGGATGGTACACCCTATAAAAATCAGGGCACGAATAATAAAGGGAAAGCCGATTACGGTCGGTTTTTGGGACGACGGCCGCGATACACTCATATGATATGACCTCCTAAGATGATTCAAGAGATGGTGGATTCAGATCGCTACACCTCTTATTTACCTAACGGTAAGTCAATAGTATCACAAAAACTAACATTTGCAAATAACAGATTTACAGCAGCCCCAAAATCGCGGTGACGCTCTGCCTTTAAAGCATCTCCGGCAAAATCATTTGGTTTTCCAGATGCGCGGCCGGCAAACCTTCTGTACATCCCATCTGGCTGTCGTAGAAAAACACAAGCCCGGCTCCGACATGTAGGACATACGGAACCGGGCATTTTCAGGGGGGATGTTACCCTACAATCGTGCGGCTAGCGCACCACAGCACACAACAGATAGCTTGTTAGGATTGTTGTTGCGGAAGTTTTTTAAGAAACCGCTCAATGGATTCATTATACGCGGGTACGGTAATTTGTCTAGGCGCGAATAAGCTAAGCCATATCGCCCGTAGTTCCGAATCTGAGGTTTCGATGTGTACCGCTCTATGTTCGGCATCCGGGTAAATTTCCACGTTTAGCAGCTCCGGTTTTACCATCTTGCGATACACTTCCTCCGTATTTTTGTAATCCACGTTGATATCGTGTGCTCCCAGCATTAGAAGTACGGGTGTCTTGAAATTCGGTAAGTCATTGGTCGAATCCGACAAAAAGTTTTTGCCAGCAAATCCCCATCTGTCTTCTGTCATTATTCTATCCTTACGAGCAATTTTTAAATATTCCTCATACGGAGCTTTTTGTTTTAAAAGTTTGTTCACTTCAAGATCGTATGCAATTTTCGCTTGAACTTCAGCTTCGGGTTTTCCATCCTTTTCCATCGTTGCGCGCGAATGATATAGCCCCTGTTGCACCCAATTAATCCCAGGCGCTAAAAGAAGGCTAAATGCGAGCGGCTCTTCTTTGGCAAGTTTCGGAACAACCCATCCTCCTTGGCTCGCTCCCCAAGCTCCAATCCGATTTTTGTCAATCATAGACTGTTGCCTTGCCCACTCAATCGCCTGCCTCGCTTCTACTACCCGATCGTCGATGGTTTGATGCTCCCAGTTGCCTTCAGAACCGTTAATGCCTCGTTTATTTAAAGACAAAGAGGCATAGCCTATGGAAGCTAACCGCTCCCAAAGGGGCTTATAGGCACCACCAAGAGTGGAGTCGACAGGACCGTCGCCATGAACAAATAACACGAGGCCTAATTTTCCAGTATAAGCTTTAGGTAATACAAAAGTACCGGTCAACTTGCCTTGAGGTGTCTGGATCTCTACTTCTTGTTCGACCATATCGTAGTTATGTTGTACAAGAATATAAATCCCTGAACCAACTGCTAAAAGTAACAAAATTAGAATGGATATGAATATTTTCTTTTTCATCATCGTTCTCCTTACAAAAGGTGTCTATTTGATCAATATAAAATGGTCACTTTCTTTTTCACAAATCGCCTATTTCCGGTATCAAGCGCGTATCCGAGCAACATCAATTCGTTCGAAGTGGCAGGAGGCGGTCCGCGTGCAAGATAAGGAACGAAACACGCGCAAGAAAACGGTTAGAGCTTATCGGACAAATTCTTCATGATACACCGCCCTTCCGAAGTAAATTTCTGCAAGTTTATTGCGGTTCTGTAGCCTGCAACCGCCAGTATTGACGCGTCTCTTCGTCACGGACAACAACGCCGTGCTTGGCTGCCTCGCTGCGCAGCTCTTTGGCTTCGCGCCCGTCCTCTTTCTTGAGCGCCTTTTCGCGCGCCTTCAACAGCGCGTTGACCGCAGGCGGCAGATCGGGGGTGTCCTGCACCCAGCGGTGGTACTGCCCCTTGTACGGGTCGCCGTCGGGCGACCAAGAATACCCGTGCGCCGTTAAAGCGCTGACTATACGCTCGCTCGCCCATTCGTATTTTTCACGGGCAAGCTCCTGCCCCGCATGCCCAAGGAGCACAAGCTGCTTGCCGTCAAGGAAAACCATGCTGATATTTTCGAAACTGAGCTCTTGACCGCCCCCGTCTTTTTCCAGCCGGATCATTTCGCCAGAGACCACTACACGCAGCGTATCTTTGATCACCTCTTCGGCGAACCAGAGGCCGACGAGCAGGCCAAGAATCGAAGTGACGACGGTGGTCACCCACGCCCCCGAGAAGGACGAAATTAGCTTAAGCGGCCCTTGAAACGGTATCCATGGCAAGGTCGCAGCCCACTGGGCGATCATCGGGATGAAGTACCCGAGCGCAATACCGAGGATGGTACACCCTATAAAAATCAGGGCACGAATAATAAAGGGAAAGCCGATTACGGTCGGTTTTTGGGACGACGGCCGCGATGCACTCATATGATATGACCTCCTAAGATGATTCAAGAGATGGCGGATTCGGATCGCTACACCTCTTATTTACCTAACGGTAAGTCAATAGTATCACAAAAACTAACATTTGCAAATAACAGATTTAAAGCAGCCCCAGAAATCGCGGCGGCGTAGCATATAAACGAAACCAAAAATTGGGAATGGTTTCAAAGCATACCCCAAAATAATGAAGGGAAGGATACCACTTGAATTTCAGATTACATTAGGTGAGGAGTTATCAAAATTTATGAAAGCCATTTGGATCATCCCTATATTCGCTTTGTTGGTATGTTCGGGCTGTGGCCAATACAAGACAAACCAAGTATCGCATCAAGCGACGCCGAAAGGGACAGCGTACAACAATATAAAAACTTCCCAAACACCGGATTTGCTTGATGGGCCGGAGGGAGCAATCCGAAATCCTCACCCGCTTTCATTAGCCGATTTGCACGCCAAGTATAAAAGTACTTTTTTACTGAGTGGCCCATCGTCGAAACGCGAAGTCGCTCTAACGTTCGATGATGTTCCCGACGACAAGTTTACCCCTAGAGTGCTGGATATTTTAAAAAGTGAAGGCGTAAAGGCAACGTTTTTTCTCATCGGCAATCGGGTCGAAGCCCATCCCGAAATTGTCCAAAGAATGATTAATGAGGGCCATGTTGTGGGGAACCACTCCTACAATCATGCGAATTTGCCAAAACTAAGCGATGTTGATTTCCGAAACCAAGTCGTTAAAACAGACAATATCATTCGCTCAATTTCGGGGTATACACCAAAATTTATTCGACCCCCCTATGGAAATATTAGCGAAACTCAAATTCAATGGCTGGCCAGTCAGCATAAGACGATTGTAAACTGGAATGTTGATTCGTTGGATTGGAAGGGATTAAATGCAGAACAAGTCAAGACAAATGTCTTGGCCCATGTGCATCCGGGTTCGATCATCCTTCAGCACGCGGCGGGGGGAGCCGGAGAGGATTTGACGGGCTCCGTTCAAGCCCTGCCCGAAATCATTAAAAAACTACGACACGACGGCGTGAAGTTGGTTACTATTCCCGAATTGCTAAATCTCCCGGCAGGTACATGAATATAGGGGAATCCATACATAGCTGCGGGAAGATGATTGTTTTCGCTGTGCTGCTCCTTTTTTCCCTAGTCCCTGTGCTTTCATCCGCAGGAGAAGCATTCGGCAAAACGTCGAGTGATTTTTCAAAAGTAAAAGTTCCCGATGTATTTCCGCAAGAAACAAAGGAAAAAATGAAGGAAATCAATCAGTTTTTGGCGATGGGTTTTAAGGCGAAACCGCGATGTTTGAAGCGTATTCCGTGAAATTCCAGGAAGGTATTACTTTCATTGATAGGGGTTTAACTTACCTAACGACGCTAAAATGGGGCTGTTCTCGGAAGAATTTAAAAACGTTTGGGTATTGGTTAAGAAACGACTTTACGATTCTTGAAAATTTCACTTCTAAACCTCATCGCTTCAAAATTTTATTGGGCACTTCAAAACATTTTTGTCAACCAACAGCAGTCTAGATTGCACTTCATTGACAACTATTACATAACGTAATAAAATATTTTTACGTAAATACAAAATTTCATAAAGGCGGTGGCTTCATGAACTTGCTAATCTTGGGTGGTACCCGGTTTCTGGGAAGGGCTTTGGCGGAGGCGGCGCTGGATCGGGGGCATACGTTGACGCTCTTTCATCGCGGCCGGCACAGTCAAGACGCATTTCCCGAAGCAGAGCACCTTATAGGGGACCGGGAAAGCGAGCTAGAGCTGTTGCGCGGCAGAACCTGGGATGCGGTGATCGACACGTGCGGCATTGTTCCCCGCGTCGTACGCTCCTCGGTAGAACTGCTGAAGGACCGGGTAGGACATTATACGTTTATTTCGTCCGCATCGGTGTATGAGGATCTAACGCGGTTACACATCGGGGAAGACGCCCCTGTCGCAACTCTCTCCGATGAGAGCACTGAGGACGAGACACAGCATTACGGCGCGCTCAAAGCGCTTTGCGAGAAAACGATCGAAGCCGCCATGCCCGGCAGAGCGCTGCATATCCGGCCCGGTCTGATCGTCGGCCCGTACGATTACTCGGACCGCTTCACGTACTGGCCCCATCGGATCGCACAAGGGGGAGAAGTGCTGGTACCGCCGAAAGAGGGACGTGTTCAGGTCATCGACGTCAGGGACCTCGCCGCGTGGATTATCCTTTTGGTTGAGAAGCAGACGGTCGGCACGTTTCATGCCAGCGGCAGCGACTTTACGATGGAACAGATTGTCGACGTTTGCGCCCGGTTCAGCAGCCGTCCCGCCGAGTTCACCTGGGTCACCGAACCGTTCTTGAGAGAGCAGCAGGTCGGCCAATGGATCGAGCTTCCTCTCTGGCTGCAAAGCGACAGCTTGATCGGCTTGTTCGCCATGGACAATACGAAGGCTTTTGCTTCTGGGCTAACGACCAGACCGTTAATCGATACGGTACGCGACACTCTCGGATGGGATCGAAGCCGCCCGCCGGAGGAGAAGCGCGAAGCCGGACTGGACCCGGCCCGCGAGGCGGAGCTGCTCCGCCTGTGGCATAGCAGGGATGCCGCCGCTCCTCGCCCTTGACCTTCGCAACCCGCTGCAAGCTGACGGGCGGTTCGCTTCTTTCATCGGCTATGCGGCCATGGGGCTACGAGCAGCCATCGTGCTTCGGCTTGTAATCGCTCGGGGCTTGACCGGTCCATCGGCGGAATTGCCGGGAGAAATGGCTCGCGGATTGAAACCCGAGCCGCTCGGCGATTTCCGCCATCGGCAGGTTCGTCGTCACCAGCAGTTCCTTCGCCAGACTCAGCTTTCTTCGGCTGACGTACTGTTTTGGCGACAGGCCGTACACCTTGGAGAACAGCTTCGAGCATTGGCTGCGGCTCAGATGAAGCTCCTCTGCCACGGCGGAAATCGTCGCTTCTTCACGAAAGCTTCCGGCCAGCCGCTCCTCGATCGCATGAGCCACATCGATTGCGAATAAAGTAGCCTCTTTGGACGAAGCTTGACCGGCGTTCGCATCCCGCTCCCGGATTAACGCAAGCACATCCCGAACGATGAGAAGCGTGTACGCTTGCAGCAGCAGCCGGTCCTCGAACCGGGGGTTCAGCTCCTCGCGCCAAGGCATGTCCCCATCCGTATCGGGAGCGACGTACTGCCGCATCATGTCTTCCAATTCCTGAACATAGAATGAAAGCTTCCCGCAGTTCGCAGATCCGGACGGAATATGGGAAAAAGGCGCAGCCCCCAGCACGCTCCGCACCTCCGCGTCGTCCAAGTCGAAATGCACGTTGAAGAACCGGTAATGCGAGGTTGCGGCTGCCGCGGATTCGTGACGGATGCCCGATTTGATCAGCAGCCAATCCCCTGGACGAAGTAACAAGGAAGTCCGGTTAATTTCGTGCACCGATTCGCCCTCCAGGCAGCAGATCAATTCGTACAAATGATGATGATGCCGCGGGTACCGCCAACCCGGCGGCTTGATGCCGAAGTGACAGCCGGTCACCTGCAGCGTCTGTGTCATATTAGGAAAATGGTATAAACGGTCCATGCCAGTGACAGCTCCCTTCTGGCCAAATCCACGCTTTCCCCCAATGTAACACGTTTCGCAGGCTGGCGTCATCTCGTTGCCGGCATCCAAGATCTCCACAAACTATAAAAAAACGGCGCCAACCTTTTAAACAGGTCGACACCAGCTTCATAGTACCTTATTATACCGTTACCTGCGATACCGGTCCGAGCTCTGGCCGGTCCGTGAACGTCAGCTCTCGCTTCTCTGTTCCATGAAGCTCGAACACGACGATCTCGTTCTCGCCTTGCCGCAGCAGCGGCGCAGGAATATACAGCGTCTGCTGCGGCCCGCGCTTCCAGTAACGTCCCAGATGGAAGCCGTTGACGAACACGATGCCTTTGTCCCAGCCATCCAAGCGCAGGAACGTATCCGCCGGCTGTCCCTCGATCGGCAGCACCGCGCGGTAAAAGCCCGGGTATCCCGGCTCCGCTTCCTTCCCGTCAAAGCTGACCGAAGCTACGTCCTCCAGCGGCAGCGGATAGATATTCCAGCCGAACAGGAACTGGTTGCCGTGGCGCACGCCTTCCGTAATGCCTTTGCGGTCGAGCATGAACGGTCCGTAGTTGATGCGGCCCATATTTTCGACCAAAATGCGCAGCGTCGCTCCACCCTCCGGCACGGCAAAAGCCACCTTCTTGCTCGGGTCCCACCGCTCGATCACGCCCAAGAACTCGTCGTTCACATAAACCAGCGCCCGGTCGCGGCAATCCTGCAGCACGAGCTCCCGTTCCTCCCGCGGCCCCGTGATGAACGTTTCGTACAGGATGAACCCGTCGTTTTGTCCGACCGCTTCCATCGGCTCCGGGCAAGTACGGCGGACCGCATCCGACAGGCTGTCCAGTTGCCCGAACAGCGAAGCCGCTTCGCGAACCGGCACGCTTCCGTAGGCGGCCTTCGGAATCGGCCGCGGCAGCTCCAGCGGCGGCAGCTCCACGTAGCGGGACAGCGTTTCCCGCACCGCGTAAAACTTATCCGTCGGCTCGCCGGATTCGTTTAGCGGCACATCGTAATCGTAGCTGGTGATCGTCGGCTCGTAATGATCGCGCTGTGGACAGTTCGCTCCGCTCATATAGCCGAAGTTCGTTCCGCCGTGGAACATGTAGAAATTGACCGAAGCGCCAAGACGGAGCATATCGTCGAATACGTCCGCTACGTCCTTCGCATCCCGCGTATGGTGTTGCTCGCCCCAATGGTCGAACCAGCCGTTCCAATATTCCATGCACATGATTGGTCCGTCCGGCTGGTATTTCCGCAGCATCTCGAACGCTTCCTCCGCCCGGGACCCGAAGTTCACCGTCTCCAGCACGCCGGGAATCATGCCGCCCTGCAGCATGAAGTGCTCCGGCCCGTCGGAGGTGAACAGCAGCACGTCCATTCCCCGCTGCAGCATCGCATCCTTCAAATAAACCAGGTACGCCCGGTCGTTCCCGTAGCTACCGTACTCGTTTTCAACCTGCATCGCGATAATCGGGCCGCCGTTCGTGCACAGCAGCGGCTTGAGCAGCGGAAGCAACACGTCATAGTACGCGTCGACGCGGTCAAGATACGGCCGGTGCATGCAGCGCACCCGCATGCCCGGATCGGCGAGCAGCCAGGCCGGCAGCCCGCCGAATTCCCACTCCGCGCAAATGTACGGGCTCGGCCGCACGATCACGTGCAGACCGACCTCGCCGGCAATCTCAACAAAACGAACCACGTCCGCCAGTCCGTCAAAACGGAACTGACCCGGCTTTGGCTCGTGAAGATTCCAAGGAATATACGTTTCTACAGTATTGAAGCAGCAGGCTTTCAGCTTAAGCAGGCGATCCCGCCAATACTCGGGCACCACCCGGAAATAATGAATCGCGCCGGAAACAAGACGGATCGGTTTCCCGTCCAGACAAAATTGCCCGTTTTGCACATCAAACGTCGCCATAAGAGCACCCTTTCTGCATTCGGTATTTCCCTTTATCTTAGAACGTCCGCAGACAATACCGAATAGCCAAAGCGTCCGATTATTTGACCTTTTTTTCCGTTGGTCGGGTAGTGTAGGGCTGGAAAGGAAACAGATATTCTTGCAGCTGGGTGGGATACAAAAAAATCCTTGGAGGGAATTATCCCCCACAAGGATTATCAAGAAATATTTTATCTATTCGACTTCGGTCATAATCTAATATCCAGTTATTATATTTGTCATAAACTACTCTTAACGTCTTTGTATCATCTGCTACAACATCCATACCTCTGTCATCGTAGACATAAAATATGGATTTTTTCGTTTCATTGACCAAAAAGATATCTCCAACAATATGCGGCTCGTATCCCATTTCTCGATTTGCAATTGCACCCAATAATTCTTCCACCTTCAAATCTTTCGCTTTAACCTTTGTGCAATATCGTAACGTAACAGTATCGTCGTCATTTTCATCCGGGTCTTTATAGCGAAATTCTTGCTCTAGCTTATCAATATCTTCTTTTCTGACTCCAGACGCATACGCCAGAAATAGTTCATAAACATCCTTCTCAAAAGAAGCGACCGGATTTTCACCCCAACTATCAACAAAAACTGTTAAATATACGTCATCAGTTGGCTGATTCAGTTCGTTAAATATGGACAATGCCCTATGAATTACTCTTTCGACCCTACTTTGCTCATTAAGATTGCCCCCTAGTTCAAATCTAATAGCAATTTCAGAACTGTAAAAAAGGGGGCTTTTTAATTGAAGACCAGGAAATTTACTGGATATAAACTCATCTAACTGATTATTATAACCCATTCATTCACCGCCCATGATTTGTATATGACGGAAAGGGGGGACATTCCCCCTCCACCATATCACTAATTCAGTTTTAGTAGTTATGACTTCGCCGCCAACAGTAATATTATACTTTTAATATATTTTTCAAGCATTGCATGTGAGTACAGGCATATTAGGGGAATATCATACGGGGAAGATGAGGGTTATGTTTAGTTATCTTCGGCCGCCCGATTTATTCGGCAATGGGTAGGGATAAAGAAAAAACCTTGAGGATTGTCCCCCAAGGTCACATCATGCTACATAGAAATATCCACATTGATTCTTTTTAGCTGAACTGCTAAGTTCCAATTCAAAGGTTTTGGTTTTGACGAGCTAAACCAGTTAGCCCCCTTACTTAGCCACCTAATCCTATATTCTTCAATTGACTCTGGATTGTCCTTTGCATCATCATCAAACCCAGACTCAAACCCACAACAACTACATATTTCATAAGTTGGAAAACCATCTTTATCCCATTGAGGATAACTCAATTCATTATAACCACAGACTGCACAAATATATTTACTCATAATGACATCCTCTTACTCTTTATGGATTGGCTGTTGTAATCCTCATGAAATAATTGTAACCAGCATTTGGGTCACTACTTCCAAATTTAGGTTTATAAAGACTCCCTATCGTACCATCACTATGGACAAATACCATATCGTTATTGCCTCTATTAAAAATCACCTTTGAACTTCCCTGATATCTTTCAATAATATTTACTCCATCGACTTTTGATGTTGCTAAGTCATAAGCAAAATTATAATAATCGTGTTTTGTAAAGTCATCTCCATATTCCCTCGCACCTCCGCTTTTACCAAGAACATGTTTGTCATAATGGTTATCAAAATTTCTAAAACCACTATAACAATTCGTATTATGCACCCAAATCCCAAGGTCACTGACAAAGTACGTATGGAACTCATCAACTGTCATGTTGTAAACTGTGACGTGCTTCTGTTCAAGTTCAATGCTGTCTACACTGAGTGTATTCCCATCGCTCTGAACAAGCAAGTCACCGGGTTTGAGGTCTTTGACGAACGTCCATCCTTTGTTTTTTACATAGAACGGATGATTAAAGGTTGCTTCAATCGTTTGGCCGCCCACGTGGATTTTGTAAATCTCATCCGTCTCATGGTTAAACGTAGCCGAAACCTCTTTATACGCCACTGCTCCGGTTTCATCAGACTTAGCGAGAACCTTATCCCCTACCTCGATTTCCTCGATAGGTTTCTCCCCTTTATCCGTGAGAACCTTCGTCCCGGCGGTAAAGCAGTTGCACCCGTTGACCAGCTTCTTAGCGGTATTTTCCGCTTTTTTCATCCATGGCCCCATAAACAAACGCTCAAGCTGCTTCTCCACGGCGATGACGCCTTTGGTCGCATACTTGCCCGCATGCTTCAATCCCGGAATCGGGATCAGGCTCAGCGCACTGCCGATACCTTCCGCCCAGCGGTCTCCTGTAGACAAGCGTTCACCAGTTACGAAGTTGGTGCCCAGGAACGCTTGCTGGAAGCCTTTGAGCGTGCCTACCCACGGTACTGCATCGACGAGGAAGTTGCCTCCCTGCAAGAGGAACGACGAATCGCCATCCCGGCTCAGGCCGAACGGGTCCACATAGGAGACCGGATTGCCGTTGACATAAGCGTACCGGTTTAGCGTCGAAGCCTCGGAGATCGTTCCGGTCACGACGTCGCGGTTGACGAAACGTTTGATCTCCGGCTGGTAATATCGGGCTCTCATGTAGTACAAGCCATTCGGGTCCGTCATGACCCCGTCGCGTCCGTTGTATTGGAACGGGTTGTCTGTGTTCCCTTCGTGCTTCAACGTTTCCCCGTACGGGCCGTACGTGTAACGATCCGTCACTTGTCCCTTGGCGTCGGTCAAGGCGATCGTACTGCCGCGGCGGTCGTAATGATACGTCCGGTATTCACCCGACGCTTCTTCCCGGCCGAGCAGTCCCAGACCGTAGACATAGTAAGCCTTGGCCTTTCCTTGGTCGTCCTTCTCCATCAGCACCTGCGGCAGCCAAGCGTTCGGGTTCACAACATACCGCGTGGTCTGTCCGCCCGAAGTCACGGCAATGCGCTGGTTCTCGGCATTATAAGCGTAGCTTACTCCGCCTGCCGCAATCAACCGGTTGCGCGCATCGTAACGATATTCCTGCATCGTCCCGCCGAGTGGACCCCCAATCATGTTCCCATTCGGATCGTAGGTGACAGGGTTTCCGTTAAACGTCGCAAGGCGGTTATCCGACGTATACGTCATGGCGATATTTCCCGGAACCGAACCAGAAAGACTCGTCATGGAAGCATATGTTGCCGAGGTGACCGTTCCTGCCGCGCTTCGTCCATACACAGCCGCCGTGACTCCTTGCGCTCGGAGGCTCGCAGCTTCATTGCGCTCTTGAATGACGTTGCCCGCTTCATCGTATCCAAATTGATATTGGCTGATATAGCTGCCGCCCGCGGCGCGGTCCCACAGCTTCATCAACTGACCGGCTGCGTCATAGTCCCGGGTCTCCACGCTGCCGTCCGGGCGGGTGGTGGTCAGAAGGCGGCCGTTCGCATCGTATCCGTACGCGGTTTTGCGTCCCGCCCAGTCTGTCACTTCCTTCATGCGGCCGGCGGCATCGTACGTATAAGTTACTTTTTTCCCATCGGGATAGGTCAATGTCGTCAACTGGCCGATTTCGTTATAGCCGTATTGCAGCACATTCCCATCGGTATCCGTATACTTGATCACCCGATCCAGTTTATCGTATTCCCGGGTAGCCGTTTTTCCCGACTGATCCGTAACGGCCGTGATGTTGCCGTTCGCATCGTACGTGTATGTCGCAGACCCTTCGGGATCGGTAAACCGGTCGAGCCTTCCGGCTTGGTCGTAACGGTAAGCCGTAGCTTGTCCGCGTCCGTTCGTCTCTTGTTCAAGCCGTCCGTTCGCATCGTAAGCATAGGTATGAGCATGGCCCGCGGCATTCGTCTCGCTGAGCAGCCGCCCTGCTTTATCATAGACGTACTTCGTTTCATTGCGATTCGGGTCGGCAACGCCGGTAATTTGGCTGACCGCGTCAAAAATTTGCGCGGCTTTCCCTTGCTTGGCGTCGGTAACCTCGACCAGACGGTTTAACTTATCGTAGGCGAGCTGCGTCTGGCGTCCTTTCGGATCGGTCCACTGGGTTAGCCGGTTTAATGCATCGAACTGCTGTGTGACTTTGCGGTTCAAAGCGTCCGTGATGGTGACCGGATTGCCCTTCGCATCGAACTCCACCGACCTGATTTTACGATTCATCGCATCATAGACGGCTATCATTCGATCCTTGACGTCGTATTCATAGCGGGTGGATTCGCCAAGCGCATTGGTCGACCGCACCGGTCGGCCCTTCGCATCGTAGGCGTACAGATTGCTGTGACCGAGTGCATTCGTTTCTTTCACCAAGCGGCCTTCGCCATCGTACTCGAAGCGGGTTTCTTGGTTCAGCGCATTTTTCACGCTGGTAAGATTTCCGTTGCCGTCGTAGAAATACTGCGTCACGTTTCCTTTGGCATCTGTTTCCGTCAACGGGTTCCCCATCGGATCGTACGTGTACGAAACCGTCTGTCCTGCCGGGTCCGTGACGCTGAGCACCAGGTCGTTCGCATTATAGGTCAGCACGGTCTCTTTGCCGTCATTTCCCTTGATCCCGACGACGCGACCGGCGGCATCGTAAGAGTAAGTGACCTTATTGCCTTCCTGATTGGTTACGGAAGTAAGCAAACCATTGGTGTAGCCGTAGGTCGTTTGCCTGGACAAAGCATCGGTTGCTTGAGTCATTAACCCGTTCGTATCATACGTATAGGTCGTTAGATGACCTTCCGGATCGGCTACCCCGATCAATCGGCCTTTGGCATCATAATGGCTGACGATCTGCTCGTTCTGCGGATTGGTGACCGTGAGCAAGTTGCTGTCGTCATCGTAGGTCATGGTTACTTTCTGACCGGATGCGTCCGTCACGCTAAGCAGGTTCCCCCTGCCGTCATACGCAAACGTATCCGTCTTGCGTTCCGCATCCGTCACCTGCGTCCGGTTGCCTTCGCTGTCATAGGTGTAGCTCGTTTCCTGACCGAGCGCATCCCGAACGCCAAGCAGCTGGTAGTTCTTATCGTGGGTCAACACGTTGACGCTGCCTTCACGATCGGTAACCGCCGTAACGAGGGTGCCGTCCTTCTCGACATACTCGAACTTCGTAGCGCGATGCCCGGCTACGGCATCCTGCTGCGCAATGATCCGGCCCTGGCTGTCGTACGTATTGCTGAATGTCCGGGTGCCTTGCTCCGTTGCCGTGAGAATGCGGCCTTTGTCGTCATAGCTGTATACCGTTTCCTGACCTGCGGGTCAGTATTATATTAAACATCCATCTCGAAATTCGAAATGCTACTAATCTCCTATTTTTGCCATGGTAAATGTACACTTGATCCCCCTTTTCCCTTCCCTATTGTAAAAAAATGCACACAATCCGCCCCAATATTTGGATAACTTTTCTTTCCTTGGGATATCCTAGAAACAATCATCCTCCAATTTTCGACAAGTTTCGCACATCATTGCTTGACATGGGGGCATTCTTTAAAGTATAGTAATCCCATCGGAATTAACATTAACTGACTCGTCAGTTAAGTGGAGAGGGGCGATGGAAGCTGCCTGCTTTACCGGAGCAAGATCAGAACCGCCGTCAGCAGCTGATGGCCGCGGCACTGGACTTATTTGCCCGCAAGGGATATCACGGCACCAAAATTTCCGACGTGGTCAAAGCCTCGGGGGTGTCGCAAGGCACGTTCTACTGGCATTTTCAAAGCAAAGAGCAGCTCGCGCTGGAGTTAATCGAAGGCGGCAAAGAGCGGCTGATCCAAGTCATTGAGCAAGGCTACCGCAAGCACGCGGGCACGGTAGACGACATGATGAGCTCGTCCGCGCGGCTGCTTACGGATCTGTTCGCCTTCGCCGACCGGAACCGGGATCTGATGGCTCTGCTGCTCATGAAAGGCCAGGGCGCGGACCCGCCGGTGCGGGAAGCCGTCTCGCAGACCTGGATCGCGTTCGAGGAAGCGTTCAAAAGCAACATTCAGCGGGCCATCGAGCTCGGAATGCTGCCGCGGACGAACGACTTGTCGCTGCGGGCCAACATTCTCGTCTGTTTAATTACCGGCGTGCTGTCCAAATGGCTGTTCGGACCTATGCACGACGTCAATTTTCAATCCACGTATTCACCGTCGGATATCGCCGAAGAAACCGCCAAGTTCGAATTCCGAGGCTTGCTCGGATAACCTATAATCCATCTACGAAGACCATAAGGAGGCAATTGTTATGTCTATCAAATTAAGCAAATGGTTTAAATCCGCTTCGCTGCTGAGCGTTCTTGCGATCGCGCTCGCGGGATGCGGAAGCAAGCCTGCCCCAGCACCGGATGCGAACGCCGGCAAGAAACCGGCCGAAACGACAACCGCCGCTAACTCGCTTGAGCAAATCAAGAAAGCCGGCAAAATCCGAGTCGGACTCATGGGCACCTACGCCCCGTACAACTTCCTGAACGACAAGCACGAGATTGACGGCTTCGATGCGGACGTTGCCAAGGCAGTAGCCAAACGTCTGGGCGTTCAAGTCGAATTCATCACCGGCGAGTTTTCCGGGCTGATCGAAGGGCTGCAAAAGGATAAATACGACGCGCTCGTAAGCCAGGTCACGATCACCGAGGACCGTAAGAAAACGATGGACTTCTCTACACCTTACGTGAAAAACGCCGTGAACGTTATCGTCAAGAGCGACAACACGACGATCCAAAAGCTCGAAGACTTCAAAGGCAAAAAGATCGGCGTCGGGCTCGGCACGAACGACGAGAAATATTTGCGCGACGTCGCCATGCCGAAGGTCGGCACGTTCGAAATCGCTACGTATAACGATGTCATCACCTCGCTGAAGGACCTGAACGTCGGCCGCATCGACGCGACAATCAATAACGTATTCGCCATCAAGCCGCTGATCGAGAAAAACCAATTCAAGGTCAAAGCGGTCGGAGACCCGATTAAAGAGGATTTTGCCGGTGTCGCCATCCGCAAGAACAACCCGGAGCTGCTCGACGCGATCAATAAAGCGCTGGCCGAGATGAAGACCGACGGCACGTTCAAAGAGATTTTCCAAAAATGGTTTGGCGTAGACCCGAACTTCTAATCAGCGCGGACCGGGAGGATGCACGGCATGGAACTGGTTTTACAGAACTTCCAATTTCTATTGACGGGGGCGTATTATACGCTGCT
Source organism: Paenibacillus sp. MZ04-78.2 (assembly GCF_024213375.1). Classification (GTDB taxonomy): domain Bacteria; phylum Bacillota; class Bacilli; order Paenibacillales; family NBRC-103111; genus Paenibacillus_G. The sequence continues at coordinate 37,475 of NZ_JANAVJ010000033.1, forward strand.
GATCACGATCGTCTCGATGTTCTTCGGACTGATCATCGGGATGATCGTCGCCATCGCCCGTCTCAAAGGAAATTGGCTCATAAGTAATCTGGCCAAAGGTTACGTGTCCATCATTCGCGGAACCCCGATTCTGGTACAGATCTTCATCATCTATTACGGACTACCCGACTACGGGATTACGCTCGGGCCGCTCACAGCGGCCTTTATTTCTCTTAGTATCAACATCGGCGCCTACTTGTCCGAGACGTTCCGCGGCGCGATTTTGTCCGTGCCCAAAGGGCAGACGGAAGCAGCCCTGTCGCTGGGCTTGACCCCATGGCAGACAATGCGGCGGGTCGTGCTGCCGCAGGCGGCCCGCGTGGCGATCCCGCCGATGGGCAATACGTTCATCGGGATGCTGAAGGAGACGTCGCTCGTGTCTGTCGTTACCGTGACCGAGCTGCTGCGCTCCGCCCAACTGCTGATTGCGCAGTATTATGTCGCCATGCCGTTTTATATCGCCATTGCTCTCATGTATTGGGTGATGAGCATGTCCTTTTCGTACATTTTAGACCGCATCGAATCTCGTTTGTCAAAAGCTTATTAAGGGAGTGTGATCTGCATGATCGAGGTAAACCAACTCGGCAAAAGCTTCGGCGATCTGGTCGTCTTCCGCGACATCAATCTACATATTCGCTCCCGCGAAATCGTGGTCTTGGTCGGCCCGAGCGGCTCCGGCAAAAGCACGCTGCTCCGCTGTCTGAACGGGCTGGAGGAGCCTGACGCAGGCTCGATTCGGGTGGGCGATGCGGCATGGGACGCCTCCATAGACGATGCAAGCAAAAAGCAGGCGATCCGGCACATCCGTACGTTAACCGGCATGGTGTTCCAGTCGTTCAATTTGTTCCCCCATATGACCGCCTTGGAGAACATCATTATGGCTCCCACGATTGTTAAAAAGCTGAGCCGGGCGCAGGCCGTGGAGATCGGAGAATCACTGCTCGCCAAGGTGGGGCTGTTAAATAAGAAGAACGAATATCCTTCCCGGCTGTCCGGCGGCCAGCAGCAGCGGGTCGCGATTGCCCGGGCTCTCGCCATGCAGCCGCAGATGATGCTGTTCGACGAGCCGACATCCGCGCTCGATCCCGAATTGACGGGCGAGGTGCTGTCCGTCATGAAGCAGCTTGCCGCGGAAGGTATGACGATGATCGTCGTCACCCATGAGATGAAGTTTGCGCGGGAAGCGGCGAACCGGGTTATTTTTATGAGCGACGGCAAAATTCAGGAAGAGGGCGCGCCGGAGCAGTTTTTCGTCCAGCCGCAGACGGAGCGGGCCCGCAAGTTTTTGCGGCAAATCGAAGGTGCGCCGGAGACGGAGTAACGAGGAAGATTGGAAGGAGTGGACATTGTGGTTCCGAGCAAAGCAGAGCATTTGAAGAACGTCGCGGCGCGGGCGCGGGCGATCATGGAGAAGGAAAATGTGAAAGCGCTCGTGGCGTCAAGCTGTGAAAATTTCTACTATTTGTCCGGCCACCCCAGCACGTTTATGTACACGCTGCGTATGAACGAAGTCGCGCTGGCCGTGATGTTCCGCGACCCGAGCCGCCGCACGGTGATCATCATGAACGAATTTGAAGCCGCGGGCGTTCCGACGGATTTGCCTGGATGCGAGCTGCGCACGTACCCGACCTGGGTCGACGTCGACGATCCGCTCGGGCTGCGCGGCGGGAATTACGAGGGGCGACGGCCCGTGAACCATCAGGTGCAGGAGATGTTTGGGCTGCTCGGGCAGGTGCTGGCCGAACACGGAATTGGCGGCGGCAGGGTGGCCGTGGAGCTGAACTCCATGCGGTATCCTGCCGTGAGTGCGCTGCGCGAAGCCGTCCCGGGCTTGGAATTCACGGAAGCGGGAGCGATCCTGACCGAGCTGCGCGCGCTCAAGACGCCTTGGGAAATCGTGCAGCTGCGCAAGAGCTGCGAATACGCCGAAATCGGCATCGCCGAAACGATCAAGGGAATCCGGGTCGGCAGCTCGGCCGCCGAGATTGCCGACGCCTTCCGGCTCGCGTTGCTGACGCATGCCGACGGCTCGTCCTCCCGCTTCCATATGATTTCGGTCGGGGCGCATTTTGCGCCTACGCATATATTCGACACGCGTCCCGGCCAGCCGGGCGATCTGATCAAATTCGATGTCGGCGTCGACGTGGCCGGCTACGGCTCGGACATTGCGCGCACGTTCGTGCTCGGCACGCCGTCGGATATGGTGAAGCGCATCTACGGCGCACTGCGGGCCGGACACGACCGGCTGCTGGAGCTGATCGAGCCAGGGCTGCCGATGAAGCGCGCTTTTGACGAAGTGATGCCGCTGATCCGCCGCTCGGGCCTCCCGAATTACAACCGGGGACATCTGGGGCACAGCGCGGGACTGAGTCTCGCGGCCGAGGAAGCCCCGTTCCTGAGCCCGTCGGAGGAAACCGTCTTCCGGCCGGGCATGGTCATTTGTCTGGAGACGCCGTACTACGGCTACGGTGTCGGCTCGATCATGATCGAGGACATGGTGCTGGTGACGGACAACGGCTGCGAGCGGCTGAACAAGCTGTCGCGGGATTTGATTACGCTGTAGATGGAAAAAGAAAAAGGTCAAAAAGACGCATTTACGTTGTCTTGAGCTTGTTGGGAAAGAGGTCAACTGAAGTATAGAGGTGTACGAGGGGGTGGGGTATCTACTTCCGTATGTTTCTCTATTTCAGTTCTTAACAAGCTCCAGATACGTTCACGCTGTCCATTTGACCTTTTTCTCGTTTATGGGCTATGAATGAAAGAATTGCTTGACCGTCCCTTTGCCGTCTTCCAATCGTTGCTCCTTCCTTGAAAACCGGATAGTTCATCGTAAGTCCCCCTCTCCCAATTTACACGATACTACCAAAGCTATCTTTTCGGATCAACCGGAATTTCATCCGTTTTTTTATCCAGTTCGGCTTGCGAACGGGCTTCGATCTGTTGCAAGGCCGTTTCCGCCGTGTCCTTACCTTTTAATAGCTTCTCCATCTCCTCGTTAATAATCGAATCGAAGGTCATCAAAAAACCTTTAGGCAGCTTGTCGAAGTTTTTATACATGGATTCGTTCGGCGGAGCATAACCTTTTTCAAAACCATCTACTCCTGTTCCCCATTGAAATCTAAACCTATTTTTCAAAATACATCCAAATCATCTTGCCACTATATGGTTAAAGTTCGCAAAAAAGAGTTGCCTACTCAAACGCAAAAAAACCTGCCTCTGTAGAAAGAGACAGATTTTTTTCCATAATGTTCCCCTTAGCCTTGGCTGTTAGCTGAGTCTGCGGAAGGCGCAGCCGGACGTTGTCCAGGCTTGCGGTCTACGAATTTGCCGATCGCCTCGTCCAAATTCGATTTGATTTGGCTGATGAGCTCGTCGCGGCTAATGCCTTTCTCCTGCGCGATTTCGGCCAGCGATTTGCCTGCTTTCATCGCGTCCTTGAGCTCCTGCTGGCTAATACCCAAAATCTTCGTCAGATTCTCGGGATTGCCCATCATCCCGAAAGCTCCTCTTTCGCCTTTTTCGCCGTGCTGACCTTGCGATTTCGTCGCGGTCACGGCTTGCTTCAAGTGGTCTGCCAGACCGGATTTACGCTTGTCCGCTTGATCCTGCGTGATCTTGCCCGCGCTCACCGCATCGTCAATCGCCTTCGTTTCGGCGTCGGTCAGCTTTTGGATGAGAGCATCTTCCGTCAAGCCCGCTTTTTCCTGCGCGACTTGCGCCAGCGTTTTGTTCTGCTTCAGCTCGTCCATCAGTGTTTTCTCATCCAGGTTAAGCAGCGTTGCCGTTTCTTTCAGAATGTTCACGCCGCCGCGGAAGCCCTGCCCTTCCCGACCGAAGCCTTTCTTGTCAAAGCCGCCCTTGCCGAACTTCCCATGTCCGTGCTGCGCGCTATCTGCGGTTGTGCCGCTTTCCGTGCTAGTCGTTGCCGCATACGCTTGAGAGTAATATAATCCGGCCCCTCCGAGAAGAAAGCCTGCTGCGATAGTTCCTGCCATCAATTTTTTTCCGATTGTTTTCATGCGGTTTCATGTCTCCTTTGAGTTGGAATTTGTGTTTCACTTACACTTTGAAGTATAGGAGCTGTACATTAATGGAACCTTAGTTTGGGCTGAGCGTTCGTTGAGCGAAAGCTGAATAAATGCTGAAAATGGAAAAAAACAAGTCGAATGCTGCCTCTCAACGGGCAAGCATCGGCTTGTTTTGAATTTCGTTGCTGAGGAAGTTCCAGACTCTAAGTGCGCGACTTTCGCCCGCGGGCCCTCGGAATAAAATCGGCCGGCAAAAGCCATGATATCCGTAAAGGAGGGATTTCCCATGAATATTATGGACGGGATGGACGCGGCCCGATACAATTCGGCGAACCCGGACGATAAAAGCAAAAAGAAGAAAGCCGAGGAAGACCGCAAAGAAATGCCGGCCCAAGTGCTGAGAAACTTAAACAACAAGTGACCGCTGGAAGGAAAGGAAATGCGCCATGACCCCCGATCACAACAAAACGGCAGACGAAAGCGCAGGAGATATCCGAAGCCTGGAAGTCGATTCCGACGTCAATGACGATCCGAACCGCGAAGCTCAGCTTGATCAGTCGTTTCAGAGCTTTTACGAGAACATCAAGCGGCAGGTTCGGGCGAAAGAGGAAATAACCAACGTCCCCGGGGAATCCGTCTTCGACGCGGCGGTCGGGATGGACGAAGAGGCGGAGGAAGCACAATAAGCGCAGCAAACAAGAGAAAGCTTCATCTGGCGATGCCCGGCATCGTTAGATGAAGCTTTTTTTGGTATGGAATGCGTCCGGAGGATTTTTTTGATACGCAACCTCGACCCTCTAGAGCGCTTATCAAGCGGCATCGGCGGAAGCTACTACAAAGTGCTTGCCGGAGTACGCCCTGTCTACCCGTCTTCCCAAGGGTTCGCCCTGATGCCGGAGCCGGTTGCCAAAGCCAAATACCCCTTCGAGTTAAGACCGAAGTACATTTACAGCGATCCTGCGTATTTGCTAAGCGGCTTAATCTGGGACATTCTCCTCATTCCCACCCAACGGAAAATGATGAAGCAAAGCGTCGTTGCCGAAACGGAAGGCGCGCTTTACCGCAGCGTATCGGAAAGCTTCCAGCACATGGGATGTGTTCGGCACGTTGGTCATCATCATCCTGCTGATTGTGCTGTACTTGATGCTGGTTAAGCCGTTCTGAGGAACGTCAACCAGTCATCACGCAATTAGCACAGGCTTGCGCTCATGGTAATTTAGGCCAATCCCTATCACTAGTGCTTTCATACTTTTCCATCACCCATGAGTCATTCTCTCGTTCCAAAATAATTGTATCTTGATATGCAACTTTCTTTTCATTTCGAATTGTATCAACCTTCATTTTTATTTGAAATCTATTGTCGACGATCTTTCTAACATTAATGGTCTTAAAACCTTGTATTTCACCATAATAAAATCTATAAAGAAGTAGTTGATTTGCATATTTATCAATTTTAATGTACTTTGCAGCTTGATTCAATGAAGGGTCGGACATGTATGCCAAATAAAACTCGTGTATAACTTGATTAACTTCATTTTCTTCCAAAGAATTTGGATCAGATTTAATAAAATAAACTAGAAATTAATACGATAATCGAAAGAAGGATAACAAAAAAAACTTTCAACCTACTCACTAATTCACCTTCTAAATTAAGCTATTATGAATATATGCCGGAACAACATAATGTCCCAGAATATACATATTATATCAAAATGGCGCTGTTTGAATCCAAACCTTTTCATCACTTTGTGAAGTGTAATCAACTAAAATTCGATTTCTTGGGTATCCATAAAACTTACCCCAGTCTTGCGAGATACTCGGATTATACCTTTGACCTATTTTGACATTGCTCCAGTGAGCATATACAATAGCCACCCTCCTCCTCGCAATTCTCTCAGCTCGCAAAAAAAGAAACGCAAACCCGGCAATTCTAACCGTGCAGGTTTGCGTTCTTTACTTTCTGCTTATTGTTCCGCCCAACGAGTCCTTGTAAATTTTCGCCACGTTATTGTAAACTTATCCTGTCCCCGGTACAAACCTCGACCTGCCCGTGACGGGACTCTTCCGTCATTCCTTTAAGTATGCCGAGATTTGACTCTTGGCGAAATTAATTCGATCTCTATATCAAATGAGGTGCTATACCATGAAATCGTTGGATGAACTCATTGACGAATCGGAGTCCACATGGCTAGAAGTGCAGGACTGGGTTTCCAAAGCCGCCAATACCGTCGAAATTTTACCGGCGAATCCGCACGAAGCCAGAGAGGTATTGCATCAACTGCAAATTACGACCAGGTCCGTATTAGGTACAGTTGCGTATTATACCGGCGGCATCTTCATCGAGAACGGTTGGCTGCGTATCTTGGGCTCCGGCAGTCGTCGGCTGCCGAGGAATTTGATCACGTGGAATGAAATCGGCACCGATGGAAAAAGCTCAAGACTTCCTTCATCGTTCTTAATCGCCGACGACGTAGCAGGCGGCTTTTTCGCGCTGAACGGTGGTGCTTTCGAGGGCAAGCCGGGAGATGTGTTTTATTTCGCTCCCGATACGTTGGAGTGGGAAAGTCTGGATATGGGTTTTTCAGATTTTTTATATTGGGCTTGCTTTGGCGATGTGCAGAAGTTTTATGAGACTTTTCGTTGGGAAGGCTGGGTGGAAGAGGTTCGGCATATCGATGGAAATCAGGGAGTGTCGATTTATCCGTTCTTGTGGGCGGACGGCGGTCCCGTTACCAGTCGCGCCAGATCCGTCGTGCCGATCGAGGAGCTATGGAAAATTTATGCATACGATAGTAAACTCAAATAAGAAAGTGCTAATTGGATAAGATTCCATCGAAAATGGGGTTTGATCCTTGTGAGAAACTCCTTCATCCTTGGGCCTAGTTGCTTGCTCGTTGTCGCACTGACTGCTATCTTTTTGAAAGACCCTGCAATATTTTATACGTATGCCGGGGGATTCGGGCTGATTTTTATGGGAGTGGCAGCGATCCTCACCGGTTCCGGCGTAAGCGGAGATCGGGAGAGGGCTAGTTATTGGATCAGCCATACCCATGACAGAGAAGCCAGACAGAAATGGGCAACGTATTGTTTTATAACCGGATTCCCCAACCTGCTCCTGGCCGCCGTCGTTTATTTCGGTTCGCTGTAAAACGGAAAAGCCGTTCATGTCCATATACCAAGGAGCGCACGGCTTTAAACACATCAACGAATCAGCATTCGCATTTCCAGTTACTTACAAAATTCGATTTGCTGCATCGTGTACGTCGTCAGACGAACCGGCAGTTTTGTATTCAGCGGCGCGCACTCCTGCACGTACGAATAGGCCTTGCTGCAAAAGCCTTCTGCGGCACGTGCACCGCCGTACATCTTCCTCTCCCGCATATTCAATACACCCCATTAGAGTCCTCGTGATCGCCCTTTGGTTCTCGGCGGTGCAAGATTTTTTTCGCCAGGCTTTTCGCGAGTGCAAAATTCCCTGCGTCAATGACCCTTCTAAATATTCAAAATTTTGCCTAAATTGTGTTTATCAAGTAGAATAGTTCCGTACCTTAATCGCGCAAGGGGGCCGATGTTCTTTTCTTATTCGACATGCCATATGGTTTTAGGTGAGAGATTTTTCTGGAGGCGGTGATCCTGATGTCCGATCCGAACGAATTCGGGTCTCAATATTTCGAGAAAATATTAAATATGGTCGACGTGGGCGTCCATCTGGTGAACCGGGAAGGCACGACCGTCTTTTATAACGACAAAATGGCGGAGATCGACAGCCTTGCGCGGAAGCAGGTGCTGCATAAAAATATTTTTCACGTCTACCCTTCCTTAACCCACGAAACGAGCACGCTGGCTAAGGTGCTGCAGACCGGACAAGAGGTGCCCGAAAAAATACAGACCTACGTCAACGTCACGGGCAAACGCATTACGACCATCAACCGCACATATCCGCTCTTCGATAACAACAAACTCACGGGAGCCTTGGAGGTCGCCAAAGACATTACCAGCATCGTTCAGCTTCACGACCAAATTCTGGACCTGCGCCACCAGCTATACCAAGCCAAGCAGAAAGACGGCAAAAAGACGGGCGCGGCCCGCTATCATTTCAGCGATCTGATCGGGCAAAGCCCGGTGTTTCTGGAAGCGGTTTCTACGGCTAAAAAAGCTTCCCGCACCAGCTCCCCCGTCTTCATCTGCGGGGCCACGGGCACGGGCAAGGAATTGTTTGCCCAGAGCATGCACAATGCGAGCGTCCGCCGCAATCATCCGTTTATCGCGCAGAACTGCGCCGCCGTGCCCGGCGACCTGATGGAGGGCATCATGTTCGGCACGACCCGAGGCGCGTTCACCGGAGCGGTGGACCGTGCGGGCTTGTTCGAGCAGGCCAGCGGCGGCACGCTGTTTCTGGACGAGATCAACAGCTTGGATCTGCTGCTTCAGGCCAAGCTGCTGCGGGTGCTGCAGGACGGCATCGTGCGGCGAATCGGGGGGACGTCGGAGCAGCAGGTGAACGTCAGAATCGTCGCAGCGATGAACATGGAACCGCAGGAAGCGCTGGACAAAGGCATTTTGCGGCACGACCTCTTTTACCGGCTGAATGTCGTCAACCTCCAGCTTCCCCCGCTGCTGCGCAGGCAGGAGGACATTCCGCTGCTCGCGCAGCATTTTATCGAGAAGTTCAATCCGATGTTCGGCATGAAAATTACGGGACTGGCTCCGTCCGCCATGCAGCGGTTCATGGCTTACGCCTGGCCCGGCAACGTTCGCGAATTGGGGCATGCCATCGAATCTGCCTTCAATATGATCGAGCCGGAAGAGGAGATCCTTGAGGTGCATCATCTGCCTACGAATCTGAGGGAGGCTCCCAGTCCCATGCCGGTCACCTCTCTGCGGAAGCCGGACCTCACCGCGTTCCCGGCAGGGAAGTTAACCGACCGGATGAAGCAGATGGAGCGGGATGCGATCGTCGACGCGCTCAAGCGTCACGGCTACAACATCAGCCTTGCCGCGCAAGCCTTGGGGATCAAGCGGCAGGCTTTGCAGTACAAGCTGAACCGGTACGGGATCGCGAGGAAGCCGTAGCGCGGGTTTTCTTTTGCCAGATCGGTACGGGCCCAGCATCTCCCAATATTGGCACGGTTTTTGCTTATTAAATTAGCGAAAACGATTAATGGAGGTGCTCGCGATGAGCGTACCGATGATGGATCCGCAAAGCAAAGCAAACGTTCCCCCTCTCAGCAGCCAACGGCACTGGAAAGACGTCGAACTGTGGAAAGACGTGACGGAGGAACAGTGGAACGATTGGCTGTGGCAGTTGACGCACACGATCCGCACCTTGGACGAGTTGAAGCAGGTCGTGAATTTGACTCCCGAGGAAGAGGAAGGCGTGCGCATTTCGACGCAAACGATTCCATTGAATATAACGCCGTATTACGCTTCGCTTATGCACCCGGACGATCCCCGCTGCCCGATCCGCTTGCAGTCGGTTCCGATCTCCGCCGAGCTGCTGAAGACGAAATACGATCTGGAGGACCCGCTCCACGAGGACGAGGATTCCCCGACGCCGGGCTTAACCCACCGTTACCCCGACCGGGTGCTGTTTCTGGTGACCAACCAATGCTCGATGTACTGCCGCTACTGTACGCGCCGCCGTTTCTCGGGCCAAGTGGGCATGGGGGTGCCCAAGAAGCAGCTGGACGACGCCATCGACTACATCCGCCGCACGCCGGAAGTCCGCGACGTGCTGCTGTCCGGGGGCGACGGCTTGCTCATCAACGACAACATTGTGGAATATATATTGAAAAATTTGCGGGCGATCCCCCACGTCGAGATTATCCGGATCGGCACGCGGGCTCCGGTCGTCTTCCCGCAGCGCATTACGGAAAACCTGTGCAACATCCTGAAAAAGTACCATCCGGTATGGCTGAACACGCATTTCAATCATCCTTTGGAAATTACGGCCGAGGCGAAGCAGGCTTGCGAAATGCTGGCCAACGCGGGCGTTCCGCTGGGGAATCAGGCGGTCATTCTGGCGGGCATTAACGACAGCACGCATATTATGAAAAAGCTTATGCACGACCTGGTCAAAATCCGCGTCCGCCCCTACTATATTTACCAATGCGATTTGTCCGAAGGTATCGGCCATTTCCGTGCGCCCGTGTCCAAAGGGTTGGAGATTATCGAGGCGCTGCGTGGCCATACTTCGGGCTATGCCGTCCCGACCTTCGTCGTCGACGCCCCCGGAGGCGGCGGAAAAATCGCGCTGCAGCCGAATTATCTGATCTCGCAAAGCCAGGATAAAGTCATCCTGCGCAACTATGAAGGCGTTATCGTCGGCTACCCGGAGCCGAAAAATTATGTCTCGGGCCGCGCCGACGAATACTTCAACGAAATTTACGGCATCCAGCAAGCACCGGCAAGCACAGGAATTATCGCCCTCATGAAGGATGAAAAATTCAACCTGGTGCCGGAAAACTTGCACCGCATCGGCCGCAGAAAATCGTACGAGGAAGCTTCCGAGCACACCTCGCTGAAAGACCGCCGGCAAAAGCGGGATGAAATGAAGGAAAAGCTGATCAAAGCGGTGAAGCAGAAGGAGAACGCTTCAAACGCGGAAGCGTGAGGCGTTGGCGATAGGGGGAGCTTGGGCGGTTCCTCCTTGGCTGGCTTGGCAGGCGAGGGCTGTGTAAGGATTTTGGCATGCGGAAGGGCTGTGCGGGGGGCACGTCTGCCAGGCGTTTTTTCCGAAGGCTACCGGAGTTTTACCAACGTAAGCCTCTCTCGGAGCGCGTTTTGTTGTAATACGGCGGGCGGTTGGCCTCTGGCGCAAAACGTCGGGGCAAGCGAATTAGCCCTCGCGCATTCCACCAGGGAGCGTCGAGGGCTTTATTCGGGCTGCGTGGGCAGCAAGTACGTTCCTATTTAACCTTTGCTTGAAAATTTGTTGATTCGCGGCGCGTTCATCAGCTCTTCGTAACGAAACTTGCTTCCCAGCGCAGAGAAGTCGTTCAAATAAAGCGCCTCTTCGATTCGCTGCGACATGTTTTCGGTAACGTATTGTCCGCAGTTAGGACAATCCAACGCCGGAGCTTCCATAATCTGCACCGCCGTTTTCCCGTCCGGCGCCACCCAATAGCAATCTTTTACGCTCTCGCAGATCGCTTCCGCATTGCACCACATACATTTCATCGTTCGTTCTCTCCCCTCTCCAGGTTGTCAATATTTTTACCATATTGTATATAAGCAAAGTTGATGCCAACTTAGGATGGGAACGAAATAACCTTATAGACCGGGTGAAAGCCATACAATGCCGCAAAATCTTTTGCACTTCGCCATCATCTTGCAGCAAAACTTTTTGTCCGCCGGGAGAATAGACGTGATCCCCTCTCGCATTAGCCCTGTTTTTGCTTTAAACTTAGGGATGGACCGAATGTGTGGGGTATATTTGTGAAGTAGCTTTCTTACGGAAATCTAAGCACATGCTTACGAAGTAGCTTTCCTACGGAAAGCTAAGCACATGCTTACGAAGTCAGCTTTTCTACGAAAAGCTCTGAGGAGGAAAAAAAATGCTGGAAGAACAAGCTTACTATACCAATCAAGTCGAGCAGGGACGCGATTACGAGATGCATGTCTGCCTCGATTTCTTTAACAAAAGGATACGGATAGACGATTACCGGGGAAATATCGATGCTATTTACGGGCGTATGTGCGAGCTTGCCAGCCAGCATGCGTTAACCAAAGCCTTCGTCAAGTCGCGTGAAGAAGATTGGCCTGCCTTTTTATCCAAAGGCTGCACGCTTGAAGGGATCTATAAAGGCTACTTTCTTGGCAGCGACGCCTATTGTATGGCCGTCTACTTCGATCTGGAGCGTCGGACCAGCGATTACTGGATCGAGGAAGATCACATTTTGGGGCAAGTGCTTCAGCTCCCCTTGAAGCCGGAATGCCCGCAGATCCCCGCGGACTGTACGCTGCGCGTCGCCGAGCCGGAAGATGCCGAGGCGCTTGCCGCTTTGTATGGCCAAGTATTTCAAACGTACCCAACACCTATGAGCCAGCCATGGTACGTCGAGAAGGTCATCCGGGAGGGCACCGTCTTTTATATTGTGGAACAAGCAGGCCTGCTGATCAGCGCCGCCTCGGCGGAAATCAACGAAGCGTACCGCAATGCGGAAATTACGGATTGTGCTACGCTCCCCGCTTACCGCAAGCTGGGACTCATGAGAGTGATCATTCATGCGCTGGAGGAGGAATTGCACAGCAGGAACATCTATTGCGCCTATTCGCTGGCGAGAGCCCTTTCGTTCGGCATGAATGCCGCCCTCGGGCAGATGGGGTACCGTTACTACGGCCGACTGACGAAAAGCGTCGAGATTTACGACAAATTCGAGGATATGAATCTGTGGGTTAAAGACCTCGGGGAGGGAAGGACTTAGCGGAAGCTAGGCCTTCCCTTTCATACGGATAGGACATGCAATTTATTCTCGCAAAAAACTATCTTTCACCGGGAAACAATATAGCGATTACCACCAATTGATTTTCAATAGTTTGATAGTAAATCCTAAACTTCCTAATGATTGCCCGTGAAAAACCTTGAAATTCACCAAATTCTTCGACATAGGTAAGCCCGATCACTGGATTTAGTAGCAAATCTTCTACTTCCATCACGAGTTTCGCAATAAAATTATAAGTTTCTTCAGAAGTAAAATGTTCGCCGCGAAAAGAACGCAATTTCTCAATGATCGGCTCAGGCCAAACAACTTGATTTTTTTTCATTTCATAAAATCTCTGGGAGACAATCGCTTTATTAAATCGGAAGTGGATGTAGTTTTCCCTTGTCTAAATGCCTCTAGGCTTTCATCCATCATTTGTTTGAGATGTGGGCTTGATAGAACATCTGAGGCAATGGAATTTTGATCTTCTTCTTGCAGAACAATAGTAAATTTTCCTTTTCCGGGAATAAAAACCTGACGTACGGAATCCTCACGGCTCATATTTATAAATTGCTCCATTAAGTCCTCAGTTGTACGAACCTCTTCCATATCGATCACCACCCATTTCATTACGATATTTTAATCATACCACAGGCTAAGGTGGTACGTAACGCGATGTTTGATGGCATTTTTTTAGAAGGACCCACCCAACGCACGAACCGATTCTCAGGCGTGTTGTAATGCACCTGCCGCTTCGTATCCAGCACATGGCTCGGGACCAACCCTCCTGGCAGTATCCAACAATGGATTGCCTAACCTACATACCTCCACTTTCGTACTCCTCCCAACAAACAATAAAATCCAGTCGATTTCCATAAGCATTCCCTTGTTTTATTTGGTAAAATAATAGCGCATTAAGAGGTGATTGGAAATGAAATGCAAACTTGGAACCATTATTTTGTTTATAGGTTGCGTATTATTGAATGGCTGTGGAGTTATTAGTACGAATAAACCAGCGGAACCAAACAAAGGTGTTGCCGCTGTAAATACGAAGCAACATCAATTCAAACCGATTGAGAAGGGTCCAGGCCCGCTCACAAAAGAGAATACTTCCATCGGAGGTATCCATATTGGGGATAGTCATGAAAAAGTCAAATCCTTACTTGGAGAGCCAACACAAATCATTAATAGTGGCGGGGGAACCCCGGAAGTCGAATGGTATTATGAAAAGCAGAATGCCAGAATCCTTTTTTATCGTAATAGCGAAAAGGACCCGGTCGGTGGTGTAGAAAATATTTTGTTGGCGAGTCCTTCTACCTTGAAAACGGATAAGGACATCGGCATTGGTGATTCAGCCGAACAACTCATGAATAGCTATCAAAAAATAGAAGCTGACGGTAATAAAGCGGCAAGTTACTGGGTAACTGGTGTTACTCAGACCGAGGGCGTATACCATCCTTACCTCCTATTTCTAATGGATGACAACAATCGTATTAAGAACATCCAGTTATCCAACCATTTTATCGATCCGGCTAACACAAAATGAACTAACGTTAAGCAACTCCATCTGAAACAATAACAAAAGAAGACGCTACTATAGGCGTTTTCAGCCAAATCAGTAGCGTCCTTCGAATTCGCTATTTCCTATCAGATGCAAATCGATAACAAACTTTAGTAGCTCCTCCCCACCTTACCGACTACGGTTAAACACCACGAGTTTCAGCTCCGTCAATTCCTCCACCGCATACTTGACGCCTTCGCGTCCGACGCCGCTTTCTTTCACGCCGCCGTAGGGCATATGATCGAGCCGGAAGGTCGGAATATCATTGATCATGACGCCGCCGACATGCAGCTTATCGATCGCGTTCATGGCCGTATGCAGGTTGTCGGTATAAATCCCGGCCTGAAGCCCGTAGACGGAATGGTTGACCCAGTCTACCGCTTCCTCCACCGAGCTAACCTTGTTGATCAGCACAATCGGAGCGAACACTTCCTTGCACGATACTTGCGCGTCAGGAGGGACATTCAGCAGCACCGTCGGCGCGAGAATCCCGCCTTCGGCCGTTCCGCCCAGCGCCACGGTTGCCCCCTGCTGCTCGGCTTCTTGAATCCATGCCACGGCCCGCTCCGTTTCACGTTCGGAGATCATCGCGGACAGATCCGTCTCGGCATCCAGCGGGTCTCCAAGCTTGAGCTGCTTGGCCGCTGCGACGAATTTTTCGACAAATTCGTCATACCTTTCCTCCATGACGTACACCCGCTGCAAGGAGATGCAGACTTGGCCCTGGAACGAGAAAGCGCCCGTGACACAGCGCGCAATAATGGAATCGATCCGGGCGTCACTGTCCACGATAACCGCGGAATTGGAGCCCAGCTCCAGCGTAACCCGCTTCAATCCGGCTTTCGCGCGGATGCTTTTGCCGACGGACGGGCTTCCCGTGAACGTGATGACATCGACGCGGGGGTCCTCGACGATTTTATCGCCAATGACTCTGCCCGCGCCGGTGACGACGTTCAGAGCGCCGGCAGGAAGCCCGGCTTCCATGAACAGCTCCGCGATGAAGAACGCGGATAACGGCGTCTGGCCCGCAGGCTTCAGGACGACGGTATTGCCTGCGGCAATCGCCGGGCCCAGCTTATGGGCGACCAAATTCATCGGGAAATTGAACGGGGTGACCGCACCGACCACGCCCAGTGGCTCTCTCACGGTATAAGCGAAGCGTCCTTCCCCTCCGGGAACGGCGTCCATCGCCAACGTTTCGCCGTGAATCCGCTTTGCTTCCTCGCCCGCCAGCTTATACGTCTGGATCGTGCGGTCCACCTCGATCAATGCGGCTTTGATCGGCTTGGCGGCTTCCAGCGCGATGAGGCGGGCCGCTTCTTCGCGGCGCTGTTCCAGCAGGCGGGACACGGTTTCCAGAATGCGGGCCCGTTGATGGGCCGGCATGCTTCGCATGACCGGCTTGCAGCGGACCGCCGCTTCGATCGCCAGCTCGGTCTCCGCGAGGTCAGCCGAAGCGATGTCGGCTAACTTTTCTTTGGAGTACGGCGAGTACAGCGAGGTGTAATTTTTCGTTTCAACCCAGGTTCCGTCGATGAATGCATGCTTTTTCATGAAGTGAATCCGCCTCCTTATGCGATACGATCAGTCCGCCTTGCCCGCTCCGGCCGATACGGCGCTCAGCTCCGCCATGGCCTCGCTGATAATGTCGAGCCCTTCTTGCAGCTGCTCCTCCGTAATGACAAGCGGGGTCAAGAAACGGACAATATTGCTGTGGACTCCTGCGCCGAGCAGGACCACTCCTTTTCGGTAACAAGCTTGCAGCAAAGCTGCAACGAACTCTTTGGCCGGCTTGCCGTTCGCCGGATCGACGAACTCCACGGCGCACATCGCGCCCAGCCCGCGAACATCTCCGATGATTTTAAACTCTTCCTGCATCTTGCGGAAATGACTCTGGATCGTGTCGCCGATAACCCGCGATTTTCCCGACAAGTCTTCGCGCTGCATCATCTCAATGACCGCCAAAGCCGCAGCGCACCCGAGCGGGCTGCCGCCATAGGTTCCGCCAATTTCGCCCGGGTTCGGGGCGTCCATGATCTCCGCTCTGCCGACGACGGCACTGATCGGAAGACCTGCGGCGATCGATTTGGAAAGCGTGATAAGGTCCGGCTCGATCTCGAACAGCGTCGAAGCGAACATTTCCCCGGTCCGCCCGAAGCCGGTCTGAATTTCATCGGCAATAAACAAAATACCATGCTTCTTGCAAATCTGAAAGACGCCCTGCACGAACGATTTTGGCGGAACGATGAAGCCTCCCTCGCCCTGCACCGGCTCCATAATGACCGCCGCCAGCTCTTCCGGGGCGACCTCGGTCAGCAGGAAGTCCTCGAACTGTTTCAGGCAAAAGTCCCCGTACTCTTCCTCGCTCATCGACGCGGGACGTTGGTACGGATAAGGAAACGGCGCTTTATAAATCGCCGGGGCATAAGGCCCCATCTGGTATTTGTACGGCTTTACTTTGCTGGTCAAGGACATGCCGAGCAGGGTCCGGCCGTGAAAGCCGCGGGTGAACGAGACGATGCCCGTTCTGCCTGTATATTTCCGCGCGATCTTCACCGCGTTCTCGACCGCCTCCGCGCCGCTGTTCAAGAGCACGGTTTTTTTCGCAAAATCGCCCGGCGTGATCTCAGCGAGCTTCTCCGCCAACGCCACATAAGGCTCATACATTCCGACATGGAAGCACGTATGAATGTATTTTTCCGCCTGCTCCTTAATGGCGTCTACAACCTCGGCCGGGCTGTGGCCCACGTTGATGGTGCCGATCGCGCCGACGAAGTCCAGGAACACGTTGCCGTCCACATCGTACAGCAGCGCCCCCTGCGCTCTCTCGACAAACAAAGGATGGTTGTTGCCTACTCCCTTGGATACCGTTTGCTGTCTCCGCTCCAGAAGCGCTTTTGTCTTCGCTCCCGGCAATTCGGCTGCAACCGATACGAATTTTCGTTGGGCTGTCATTGGTTTGTTCCCCTTTCGGCTTGAAAAAACATATGAGTGATAAGGCCCTTACCATACCTTACCGTACCGTAAAAAAACGCCGGTTTAGCCGTTCGTTTCGTCCAGACCGCACCACTGAATGAGCGTCAAAGCGATGATTTCCGCCGCTTCCGTCACTTTGTTCAGCTCGATATATTCGTTCGGGTAATGAGCGACCTCCGTAACTCCCGGCCCGAACACGATAGCAGGCGTCTTGCCCGCTTGGGTCAGCAGGCCGCCGTCGGTTCCCCACGGGGACGCTTCAATGATCGGCTCCGCTCCGGAGACCTTGCGGTACTGCTCCGCCAAGGTGTGCATGAGCTCATGCTCCATGTCCATCGACCCGGGAATCCAGCGGGCGCCGAACCATTCCAAGACGGGAGCGTGCTCCTTGAACCACGGGTCCTGCTCGGCAAGCCGCTCCAGCCACTGCTCCATCTCCAGCTTCGCTTCCTCGATCGTTTCCTCGGGCGAGACGCCCATCCGGCCTTCCAAGCGAACGAGATCGGGAACCGAGGACGGCCAGTTGCCGCCTTGGATGACCCCGATGTTGATCGGGATCGGAATCGGCGTATTTTGATACAGCGGATCAGTGATCCGGGCGTTGCGCCGCTCCTCCAGCGCTTGAATGTGGCGAATGACGAGCAAGCTTTTCTCGATGGCGCTGACTCCCTCATACCGAGTGCCGCCGTGCGCCGCTCGGCCTTTCACTTGAATCCGGAACCACATCGAGCCTTGCTGCTTCGGGAAAATACGCATATTCGTCGGCTCCGGGATGATCGCCGCATCGGCCTGGTAGCCCCGCATCACGGTCGCGAGCGTACCGGCCCCGCCGCTTTCCTCCTCGACGACGCTCTGAAAGATGACGTCGCCTTTCAGCCGGAGGCCCAGCCCCTGGATCGCTTGGATCGCCAGCAGCAGGGAGACGTTGCCGCCTTTCATATCCGTGACGCCGCGGCCGTACATCCTGCCGTCCCGGATCGCACCGCTGTAAGGATCGTCTGACCACTGCTCGCGCTCCCCCTCCGGGACGACGTCGATATGTCCGTTCAAAATGATCGACTTGCCGCCGCCGGAACCGCGCAGAATGCCGACCACATTCGGGCAGTTATCGAAATCCGGCCGCGAGGAGCAAAAGTACGGATGCTTCTTCAGAGCTTCCCCGTCCAACTCCCATACGTCGACCTCTAAGCCCATCTGCTGCAGCTTCTCGGCGACCAAAGCCTGCGCCGCAGCTTCATGGCCCTGCGTGCTTGGCACCTGCACTAGCCGCTGCAAGAAGGCCATGCCTTCCCCGCTGTTCGTACGCACCCACTGCTTAATCCGTGCTTGGAGCTCTGCCATGTTCCTCCTCCTTATTTCTACGCCTCACTCACCGAAGGCTCCAACCGCCGTGCGGACCCCTGCCGCGATAACGACTTCGTTCATCACGGATTGCCTCCCTTATTGAATCGTGGACACCACGGACGGAACGATCAATTCCGCCTCCGTCTGCCGGATGACATCTTCTGCTGTATAGGGGGCCATCACTTCCCGCAAAACAAGTCCTTCGTCCGTTACTTCCATCACGGCCATTTCGGTAATGATCATATCCACGCAGCGCGGCGCGGTTAACGGAAGCGAGCACTGCTTCAATATTTTCGACTCGCCCTGCTTGTTCGTGTGATTCATCAGCACGATGACCTTGCGCGACTTTTGCGCCAGCTCCATCGCTCCGCCCATGCCGGGCACCCGTTTGCCGGGAACGATCCAGTTCGCCAAATCCCCGTGCTGGCTCACTTCGAGCGCGCCCAGAATCGTGATATCCACATAGCCGCGGCGAATGATCCCGAACGCGGTCGCGCTGTCGAAATACGATGCGCCCGGCACGATGGTCACCGGAAAGCCTCCGGCATTGCACAGCGCAGGATCTTCGCTCCCCTTGGCCGGGCTCGGACCGGTGCCTAGAATGCCGTTCTCCGCGTGAAAAAACACTTGGATCTCCGGCGGCACATAATTGGCCACCAAGGTCGGAATCCCGATGCCGAGGTTCACAAGCATCCCGTCTTGAATCTCCTGCGCCGCCCGCCGGGCGATCCGGTAACGGCTATCTTCTACTCCCACGCCCATGTCCAGTTCACTCCTTGACTCGGTATGACCATATCGACATAAATCCCCGGGGTGACGATGCATTCCGGGTCCAGCTCGCCGAGCGGCACGATTTCGTCAACCTCGGCAATGGTGTAATCTCCAGCCATCGCGACGAACGGATTGAAATTGCGGGCGCTTTTGTCATAGATCAAGTTGCCGTACGGATCAGCCTTCAGCGCGTGCACGATGCTGACCTCGGCGGTCAGCGCCGTCTCGATCAAATACGGCTTGCCGTCCAGCACGATCTGTTGCTTGCCCTCTTCGGCAATCGTGCCGATGCCGACATCGACGAAGATGCCGCCCAACCCGACGCCTCCGGCGCGGATGCGCTCGGCCAACGTCCCTTGCGGGCTGAACTCAACCTCAAGCACGCCCTCGTTCATGAACCTTCCGGCGTTCGGATTGGAGCCGATGTGCGAGACGATGACCTTCCTGGCCCGGCCCGCCGTGACCAACCGCCCGATCCCGATATCCGGGAACGCGCAGTCGTTGCCGATCAGAACGAGATCGCGCACGCCTTTATCCAATATGCCTTGGCACAAGGACGGAGGATTGCCTACGCCTCCGAAGCCCCCGTACATCAGGGTCATCCCGTCGCGAATATGCTGAAGCGCGTCCTCCAGCCCGGCGACCTTGCTTCGCTTTTTTACAAGCTCCATGCGTATTTCCCCCTTCCCCTTATACCGCCGCTTTATTCAAATGGCCTTCCACCCGCAGTTCCTCTTGCACTTCAAAAATACTTTTTTCCAATATGCTTACCAGGCTATCGATTTGTTCCGGGGTGATAATTAATGGCGGAGAGACGATAATCGCGTCTCCGGCCGCTCCGTCGATGCCTCCCGATGCCGGGTAAATAAGCAGCCCTTTGTCAAAAGCGCGCTTGATGACCCGTGCCGTCACGCCGAGCGATAGCGGGAAAATCCCCTTCGTCCGTACATCCGGCACGAACTCCAGTCCGAGCAGCAGCCCTTTGCCGCGCACGTCGCCTACAATATCCAACCGATTGGCCATCTCCTGCAGCTTGCCGAAAAGATACTCGCCGTTCACTTCGGCCGCACGAACCAGATCGTGCTTTTCCATATAGTCCAGCACGGCCAGGCAGACGGCAGCGGATTGCGGATTGGCGCTGTACGTATGGCCCGCCATAATCGACTTGGACCCTTGCAGAATCGGCTCCATCACCTTATCGCTGACCAGCGTCGCCGCCATTGGCGTGTAGCCTGCGCTCATGCCTTTGCCCAAGGCGACGATGTCCGGGGTAACCTCCCAATGCTCGATGCCGAACTTTTTGCCGGTCCTGCCAAGCCCCGTCATCACCTCGTCCACGATGAACAAGATATCGTATTTGTCGCAGATGCGCTTAATCTCCTGATAATAGCCCTCCGGCGGCGTCACCGCCCCTCCCGAAGCGCCGATGATCGGCTCCGCGATAAATCCGGCGATATGCTCCGGCCCGATACGCAGAATCGACGTTTCCAGCTCCTGCGCGCATTTCATGCCGCATCCGGGGTGCGCTTCCTTCAGCGGACAGCGGTAGCAGTACGGCGCGGAGACGGACGGATAATCCTCGAGCAGCGGAATGAACCGCTTGCGCCGCAAAATATTGCCGGACATGGACAAAGCGCCCATCGTAATGCCGTGATAGCTCATCCAGCGGGAGATGAAACGGTTTTTGCGTTCGCGGCCTTTCTCCTGCCAATGCTGGATTGCAATCTTCATCGCCGTTTCCGTCGCTTCCGAGCCGCTGTTGACGAAAAAGGACCAGTTCCAGCGTCCCCCCGACCAATTGCTTAATCGGCGCGCAAGCTCTTCGGCAGACTCGCTCGTAAACTGCGCGCGGTACGCGAACGATACTTTTTCCGCCTGCGCCTTCATCGCTTCGACGATTTCCGGCACCCCGTGGCCGATGCTCGCCGTCACCGCGCCGGAGCAGCCGTCAATATACGTGTTGCCGTCCGTGTCATAGAGATAAATTCCTTGTCCGCTGGCCACCGTTGGATAGTCGTAGTCCAGAATCGGCTTGATCAAATGTGTATCCGTCATGTCGGTTCCCCTCTTTACAGATCTTAGCCGAGAAAGCCCTTGCCTTTAGGCATGGGATGAATCGGCTTAGGACAAGGGCTGTCTTTAGATAGCTTAATTGTCCTACATTGTTTCATGTTGTTGCAGTTTTTAGGTTTAAACTGACGCAATCGGTGTATGGGATAACAATAATAGAAGAACGACAACAACCGTATCACTCATCAACTATCATTTTGTGTGGTAAAATTAAAAGGTACGACCTCGCAAT
>NZ_JANAVJ010000034.1 GCF_024213375.1 Paenibacillus sp. MZ04-78.2
CTGTTACTAGGATTCTGGATAAATACGTCTATTTGTCGCGTCTTGATAACCCAAAAGTTGGTTAATCAACAGGCGTGTAATTATATATACCCATCCGTTGCAGCGCATCAAAAACGGGCTGATTATATCCATTGGCAGGTGAACGAGCTGCGGAAGGCATCCGGGCAACCGAAAGGGCTATCAAATAAAAGCGCACATTCCTTCCTTGAATGTGCGCTTTACTTAACGAAAACACGTTATTTGAGCAAAATTTTTTAAGTTCAGTTTCTTCTCTGAATAACCTTCTTTTGTAGCTCATCTTTTGTCGAAATCATAAAGATTAGAGCGATTATACTGTAAGTGGTTAAATTCCCCCAGACATAATCTAACCATTGTTTGAAAGGTCGAATTGGACATTATGACTGGACCCATAAGCAAAATCTGGAGTACTCTATCTATGGCGAACATGATGAAAAATTCCGGCGAATTTGATTCGAAGCTTGCGACGAATTCGGTATATAATGGATACGAAACGGCGACCGGTTATTTTAGGTAGAAAGGCGATGGAAAAATTTCATGTCGATGCGTATGCTAAAAATATTAACGATTCTGCTCCCTCCTCTGGTCATTGGCGGGTTCGAGTACATACGCCATGACTTCCTGCTGGACGTGCTGTCCATGGAGACGGGCAACTTCTACATGACGCTGCTTACGCTGCTGCTGTCGTTCTTATTCGGCAACTGGATGTTCAACCGCATCCAGGCCATGAACGCGAAGCTGGCCGTCGAACAATCGAAGCGGGCGGTATACGAGGAGCGTGAGCGGCTCGCTCAGGAGCTGCATGACAATATCGCGCAAATTTTGTTTTTCCTGAACGTGCAGTTGAAGAAAGGTCAGATCGAAGAGGCGCGCTCGGCCGTTTCCGAAATCGACCACCATCTGCGGCAGGCGATCTTCAACCTGCGGACAGCGCCGGAGGAGGGAGCCGATTTCGGCTCGCGTCTGCGGACGTGGCTGGAGGAATGGAGCGGCATGAGCGGCATCGCCGTCAACCAACGGATTACGGTTCAGGAGGAAGGGATATCGCCGTCGGCGGAGGTGCCTTTGTTCTCCATTATCCGGGAGGCGTTCACGAACATCCGCAAACACTCGTATGCCGACCACGCGGAGGTGGAGCTTGGCCCGACGCAGGACGGGCGGAGCTGGAGACTGCGCATTGCCGACAACGGCAAAGGCATGGAAGGCGATACGGGACATCGGCCGAACCGGTACGGCGTATCAATTATGCGCAAGCGGGCGCAGGAGCTGGGGGCGGAGCTGGAAATCCGGGCGAAGGAAGGGCAGGGGCTGGAGCTTATCGTTACCGGACCGCTGCGGGAGGTGAAGCTGTGATGATGAATTACCGGGTGCTGATTGCCGACGATCATCCGTTAGCGCGCCGCGCCATTCGCACGCTGATCGACGGGGAGGACGGCTTCGAATGGATAGGGGAAGCCTGCAGCGGAGCCGAGGCCATCGAGCTGTGCGGCCGGCTGCTGCCGGATCTGGTGCTGATGGACATTCAAATGCCGGGGATGAGCGGCCTTGAAGCGACCAAACGGATTAAACAGCAGTATCCGCACATCCGCGTCGTCATGCTTACGGTGTCCGACGACGTGGCCGACCTGTTCACGGCTGTCCGGCATGGGGCGCAAGGATATCTGCTCAAAAACATGGACCCCGACGATTGGATCGCCTACTTGCGCGGCTTGCTCGACGAGAACAGCGAAATTTCCCGCGGCATGGCCGACCGGCTGTTTCATTCGTTCCGTTCGGCCGGCAAATCCGCGGCCAGCGACATCGGGCCAGGTGTGCTCTCGCAGCGTGAATGCGAGATATTGAGCTGCGTCGCCAGCGGGCAGAGCAACCGCCAGATCGCCGAGACGCTCGTGATTACGGAGAACACCGTCAAGAACCATGTCAAAAATATTTTGTCCAAGCTAACCCTCGACAACCGGGTGCAATTGACGGCCTATGCGGTACGTCACGGATTGACACAGATCGGACAAAAACAAGGGAGAAAATAGCCCGGTCGAGCCATTCTTCCGATAAGCGGTTTAAGATAGGATAAACTGACTGCTTATAAAGAAAGGGGCTTTTAATTATGAAAAAACTGCATTTTGCGCTCGTGCTCGGACTGCTTGCTTCCATGCTCGGAGGAGGCTTCGCCAGCGCGCATGTGGTCGTGCTGCCGAAAGAGACGACGCAGGGAAGCTATGAGAAATTTGCCGTTCGGGTGCCGACGGAGAAAGACATTCCGACGGTTAAAATCGAAGTGAAGTTTCCGCTCGACGCCGTATCGATCTCCAGCTTTGAGCCGAAGCCCGGCTGGAAATACGAGCTGACGAAGGATGCGAACAATAAAATTACCGGCGTGGTATGGATAGCTACCGGCGAAGGCTTGGGCGCAAAGGAATTCGGCGAGTTTTACATGCAGGGGAAAGTAGCCGATACCGCTACCGCGATTACGTGGAAGGCATACCAGACCTACAAAGACGGCAGTGTCGTCGAATGGGTCGGCGCGAACGGCTCGGACAAACCGGCTTCCGTGACGAAAGTGAACGCGAAACCGACCGGAGCCGGAACAGACAGCCACGGCCACACGACAGCGCCAGCCGCACCGGCGGCGAATAAGGCTGCGTCCGAAGCTCCCGCCGCGTCCCAAACGCCGCTTTACTTGTCTATCGCGGGCGTTGTGCTCGGAGCCGCAGCGCTGATCATTTCGCTGATGCGCAGAAAAGCCTAGTCCGTCAACAACCGGACGTCTATATGCAAGGCTCGTTTCCATCGTTCCGATAGGAAACGGGCTTTTTGGCTTGTCTTTTCCCCCGCAAAACGGTTAAACTGGTGAAAACGCCATTCTAACAACACCACGTCAAAAAAAGGAGTCAGCCATAGGATGCCGTCAAAAATTTTGAAAGAGTTTAAAGAGTTTGCGATAAAAGGAAATATGATCGACCTGGCGATTGGGGTGATCATCGGAGGCGCATTCGGCAAAGTCGTCACGTCGATCGTTAACGATCTGGTTATGCCTCCGATCGGGCTGCTGCTCGGTAAAGTCAATTTTACGAACTTGTTTATCAGTCTTGACGGGAACTCTTATGTAACCATAGAAGAAGCGAAGAAAGCCGGAGTAGCCACGTTTAACTACGGATTGTTCCTCAGCACGCTGCTTGATTTTCTGATCGTCTCGTTTGTCATCTTTATCGCCGTCAAGCAGATCAACCGGTTCCGCCGCAAAGAAGAGGTTAAGCCCGACCCGAAAGAAAACGTCAAGGAATGTCCGGAATGCTTGTCCGAAATCCCCAAAAAAGCATCCCGCTGCAAATACTGCACCGCCGTTCTCGAAGCCCCGGCTGCGGAACGCGCTTAGCCCCTACAGCCTGCGCTCCTTCTTGAAACCTTAGGGAGCCTGGCTTTTTCTTAAGAAATTATTCAGAAAAACCTCCATTTGATCTAAAGATATTTTGGATATCCTAAGTACATCAAATCCCATTGGATGAAACAAACGGACTCTTACTTTCGTTTGATATAGTAATATAATGAAGGGATACTGGTTCGAACCACGTCTAAATGGTTAAACTTAGAGCAACGAGGGGGCAATGCATTCATGAGTTTTCACACCAACGTTCAAGAAAAGGTGCTTTTTTTAAATAAATTTATTCGATCTCCTAAACAAATGGGCAGCATTACGCCCAGCTCCCGATTTTTGGCCCGTGCGATGACCAAGCCTGTTCCTTGGGCTCAAGCGCAGGTAATAGCGGAGCTTGGAGCCGGGACGGGCGCGCTAACCCGGTTCATCCGGCAAGCCAAGGGGCCGAAGACGAAGGTGCTCTTGTTTGAAAAGGAACAACTACTGAGGAAGCAGCTGGAGGCGCAGTTCCCGGAGTTTTCCTGTCATGCCGACGCCTGTAGCATGGGGCAGGTGCTGAATCAGCAGGGGATCGAGGGATTGGATGCCGTCATCAGCGGTCTGCCCTTCTATAATTTCCCGCAACAATTGCGCGACCGATTGGTCGAACAAATCACGTCGTCCCTTAAGCCGGGCGGCCGGTTTATCGCGTTTCAATATTCGCTGCAAATGAAGTCTCAGCTCGAACAAGACTTTGACATTGAAACGATCCGCTTCGTCCCCTTTAACTTTCCTCCTGCATTCGTGTATGTGTGCCGGAAGCCGGGAGGAACGGCGCAATGACTTACGATACGCTGATGCTGTGGATCGGGCAGTTCGGGTATTTGGCTTTGTTTTTCGCGCTGTGGCTCGGCATTATAGGGATGCCGATTCCCGACGAAGTCATCGTGATGACCGGCGGCGCGGTGACGGCCAGCGGCCTGCTGCATCCCGTACCCGCCTTTCTCTTAACCTATCTGGGCGTCGTATCGGGATTATCGCTCGGATACATGCTAGGCCGGTACGTGGGCACCCCGGTATTGGAGCGTCTGCGGAAAAAGAAGAAAATAGATAAAGCCTTGGAGCTATCGGAAAAGCTGAATCAAAAATACGGCAGCATGGCTCTGGTCATCAGCTATTTTTTCCCCGTTGTCCGCCACGTCCTGCCCTACCTCGTCGGAATGAACAAAATGTCGTTCCGCCGCTATGCTCTCCTTTCCTACACGACGGGGTTCGTATGGACGCTCGCCTTTTTCTTCATCGGACGGCTGACAGCCGGTCACGCCCAAGAAATCGGCATGCTCATCTATAGCTACGGGCTCAAGCTGCTGTGGATTCCGCTGGCGCTTGCTGCCGCATGGATTCTTGTCAAGCTCGCGCAGCGCAAAAAAATTGCAGGAGGGTGATTCCGTTGCAGCAAGCGAACAGCGTATTGGTAGCTGACGACGATCCGGGGCCAATTGTTTTCTTTGGATACGGGAGATTCATTGCCTGATAGCACCGGACTCGAACTGTCGATCGCGCGCAACATTGCGCGGGTTACAATATATTAACAAGCGGAAATTCCGTATGTTCTTATTGACTTTACATGAATAATTTTGTACACTTACATCGTTTCAACCCATTGGATCGAATGTTTCATTCAATTTCATAGAAGCACTTCTTATCAAGAGAGGCGGAGGGATAAGGCCCGATGAAGCCCGGCAACCGTTCCTTACCAGTTCGGAAATTCAGAACTGTAGGAAATCAGGTGCCAATTCCTCCAGAACCAAACCAAGGTTCTGGCAGATGAGAGGGACATGAGTTAAACCGCTAACCCTGTACCTCGTCGTGCAGGGTTTTTTTGTGCAAGCGGACGCGCCCGTTTAACCGAACAAGGGCCGTTTATTCCGGGGAGGAATACGATTTGATTCAGTTGAAAGGTATTGCGAAAAACTACGATGTCGGGGGCAAACAGGTTACGGCGCTGCGGAATATCGATTTGACGATCCGCAAAGGCGAGATCTTCGGCATCATCGGCCATTCGGGGGCAGGCAAAAGCACGCTGATCCGCACGATCAACATGCTGGAACGCCCGACCGCCGGAGAAGTCGTCGTGGATGGCGTCGAGATAACGAAGCTGGGCACCGCTAAGCTGCAATTGGAGCGGCGCTCGATCGGGATGATTTTTCAGCATTTCAACCTGCTGTCGTCCGCGACGGTAGCGGATAATATTGCGTTCCCTTTGCGGCTCGCCAAGCTGACGAAGGAGCAGATCGCCCGCCGGGTGGAGGAGCTGATCGGACTCGTCGGATTAACCGGTCACGACAGCAAATATCCGGCGCAGCTGTCGGGCGGCCAGAAGCAGCGGGTCGGTATCGCCCGCGCGCTGGCGACGAATCCGAAGGTGCTGCTGTGCGACGAGGCGACGTCGGCGCTCGATCCGCAGACGACCGGCGCGATTTTGTCGCTGCTGCTGGATATTAACCGGCAGCTCGGCATTACGATCGTCCTGATTACGCACGAGATGAACGTGATTCGCACGATTTGCGACCGGGTCGCGGTCATTGACGGCGGAGAGATCGTGGAAGAGGGACCGGTGACCGACGTGTTCTTGAAGCCGCAGCATCGGACGACCAGGGAGTTCGTCGCTCAAGTTTCCGATGTGGCTGCGATCGGACTGGAGACTTCCGGGAGCGCGGCCGCGGGCAATCGGACGCTTGTCCGGGTGACGTACATCGGCGAACAGACCTACCAGCCGGTGCTGTACGAAACGATGCGCGAGAAGAACGTGCCGTTCGTCATCCTGCAAGGGACGGTATCGAAGCTCAAGGATACCCCTTACGGACAGCTTGTCGTTGAGCTGCACGGGCAGGAAGGCGTCGCGGAGCAGGCTATCGCTCTGCTGCGCGGCCGCGGATTGGATGTGGAGGTGATTCAGCATGGATGAACTGCTTAATCTGGATTGGGGAGCGATCGGAGAGGCGACCTACGACACGTTGACGATGCTTGGTCTGTCCATGGTGTTTACCGTGCTAATCGGTCTGCCGCTTGGCATCATCCTCTTCTTAACTTCGCGGGGGCAGCTTCTCGAGCAGCCTGTCGTGTACGCGCTGCTGTCGCTCGTGGTCAACGTGCTGCGCTCGGTGCCGTTCGTGATTCTAATGATTATGCTGATTCCCTTTACCAGGCTGGTCGTCGGCACGTCCCTCGGGGTATCGGGCTCGATCCCGCCGCTGGTCATTGCCGCGGCACCGTTCTTCGCCCGCCTGGTGGAAACGTCGCTGCGCGAGGTAGAACGCGGCGTCGTGGAAGCCGCGCAATCGATGGGCGCGACGTACTGGCAGATCGTATCGCGGGTCATGCTGCCCGAAGCGCGTCCGGGCTTGATCGCCGGGGCGACGATTACGGCGGTCACGCTCGTGTCGTATACGGCCATGTCGGGGGTCATCGGAGGCGGCGGTCTTGGCGACCTGGCGATCCGGTTCGGCTACCAGCGTTTCCAAACGGTCGTGATGATCGTTACCGTGCTGCTTCTGCTCGTGCTGGTTCAAATCCTGCAGTCGCTGGGCGACCGGCTTGTCCGGAAATTTCAGCGAAAATAAGGATTTTATTATACAAAGGAATCGATACTATAGGAAAAGGTGGAGGAATCTTACTATGAAAAAAATGATGATCACCGCATTGTCCGTCGTGATGGCCTTCTCGCTCGCTGCTTGCGGCACCAAATCGGCAGCTCCGCAAACGGGAGGAGCGACACCGGCTCCCGGGAAAAAAGAAGTGACGCTGAAGGTCGGCGCAACCGCCTCGCCGCATGGGGAAATTTTGAATTCCATCAAGGCGAAGCTGAAAGAGCAAGGCGTCAATCTGGAAGTGAAGGAATTCACCGATTACGTACAGCCGAACGTACAGGTGTTCGAGAAGCAGCTGGATGCGAACTTCTTCCAGCACAAGCCATATCTGGAGCAATTCAATAAAGACAAAAGCATGAATCTCGTGACGGTAACCGGCGTTCATATCGAGCCGTTCGGCGGCTACTCGCAAAAAATTAAAAAGATTGACGAACTGAAAGACGGCGCAATCGTTGCGATTCCGAGCGATCCGTCCAATGGCGGCCGCGCGCTGGCGCTGCTGGAGAAAAACAACCTGATCAAGCTCAAAGAAGGCGTTGGCGTCAAAGGCACGGTCAGAGACGTCGTCGAAAACAAGAAAAACCTGATCATCAGAGAGCTGGAAGCCGCTATGCTGCCGCGTACCTTGGGTGAAGTCGATCTGGCGCTCATCAATACGAACTACGCGCTTGAAGCGAAGCTTGTGCCGACGAAGGATGCGCTGTTCATCGAAGCGAACGATTCCCCGTACGTGAACATTCTCGTATCCCGCCCGGACAACAAGGATTCCGAGGCGATGCAGAAGCTGGCTAAAGCCCTCACGTCCGAAGACGTGAAGAAATTTATCGAAGACAAGTACAAAGGCGCCGTCGTGCCTGCGTTTAAATAAGCGATAGCAGTAAGCGGAGCGGGACCTTAGGGTCCCGCTTTTTTAAATTTCTCGAGGCAACGGGGCATCGATTGGCGTCCTTAGAGTGGATTGTCACGCCTTCGAGGGATTGATATAATTGACATAATGATAATATCGATAGCAGAGGTCGTGACGCATGCAAAGCGAAAGACAGCCCTTGTACGTGCAAATTCAGGAGCACTTCAAGCAGCTCATCTCCTCCGGCAAACTGGCCGACGGGGATCGGATTCCTTCCGAAAAGGAGCTGATCGCGAAGTTCAACGTCAGCCGGATTACGGTAGCCAATGCGCTTGCCCAACTCGCCAAGGACGGCTGGATTTACCGCATTCCCGGGCGCGGCAGCTTCGTCGGCAGCGGAGAGGGCGCTTCGATCAGCCCTCAAGCTCAAGCGAACGGTGGGCCGGCCGTGACGGGAGTACAGGGCCCTGCCGCCGCTTCCCAAGCCGATCGGACGGCGGCTGGCGTACGCAGAATGATCGGTCTGCTCATTCCGTCGATGGCCGACTATTTCGCGCTGCGGCTGGTGCAGGGAATCGTGAGCAAGTTGAACGATACCGGCTTTTATCTGGCTACCGTCCTGACGCACAATTCCAAGGAGAGGGAGCGGGAAGCGATCGTCGAGCTGACCCGTATGGGGGCGGCCGGCTTGATTATTTTCCCGGTCGATGCGGAGATGTATAACGAAGAAATATTGGCGCTCAAAATCAACAAGTTTCCGTTTGTATTAATCGACCGCTATCTGCCCGGGGTAGAGACGAATTTCGTTTGTTCGGACAGCGCGCTTGGCGCCAAATTAGCCGTCTCGAATCTGTGGGAGCTCGGGCACCGGAAAATCGCAATTTGCTCGGACTCGCCGCTGCCGACCGTATCCGTAGACGAGCGCATTGCCGGGTACATGGAGGCGCTGAAAGAGCAAGGCGCGATGATCGATCCTTCGCTGATCTTGACGGACTTTCGGATCGACGACGTCCGGCTGGACGAGCAGCACCCGCTGTACCGGCATTTGCAGAGCAACTCGGCTACGGCCTATATCACGCTGAATGCGAAGCTTGGCATTCATCTAGCGATCCTGGCCCGGCGGCTCGGGCTTCACGTGCCCGGCGATCTGTCCATCCTGACGTTCGACGATCCTTCCCCGGGGCTGGAAGAGCCCGGACGGTATACGCACGTTGCCCAATCGGAAGGGGAAATCGGAAGCCAAGCCGCGGAAATTTTGATCCGGCTGCTGGATCACCCGCAGGACAAGGACAACGGGCAATATACGAAGATCGTCTTAAGACCAGAGCTTGTGGTAAGAGGCTCGACCGGCCCGGTTAAACCGTCCTAACTTTTAGCGAATACGTGGCAGATTGCGCTGCGGGAGCGGAACTTTAATCTAATAGCTGTCCTCATAATCATGCTGCGTTTGCAAGTCTCCGCCAAGATGTACGCTTAGCGGGGGCTTTTTGCCGTGCGTATGATCAAAATTTTATAGCAAATATGCATATTGATAATATATTTGATATATCGTACATTGGAGGTATATCTTAACGATAGAAAAGGAGATCGGACATGAGATTCGTAGAAGAAAAGCTGGAGCGCCGCATTAACGAATTGGCGCACGCCAGATACCGGGATCGCTTCCCGTTGACCGGTATTCGCATTGTGGAGCAAGCCGCTTCCCCGCAGGAGGCTCGGGAGCAAGCCGGAACACCGGCATCGGTCGGCATTCGCTGGGGAGGACGCGACCAGACCGCTTGGTTCGTAGGCGAGCTGACGTTTCCGGAGGCATGGAAGGATCGGGACGTCATAGGACTGATCCGGCTCGGCAACACGGGCGGGGGCAATTGTAGCGGGTACGAGGCGCTTGCTTATTTGGACGGGGAGCCTGCGCAGGCGCTGGACCGGAACCATGGGGAGCTGTTTATCCCGGCTGAAGCCGTCAATAACGGCGGCACGGAGCTGATCATTCAAGCCTGGAGCGGCCTGACACCGCCGGATGCGGGACATCAGCCGTTCGATCACCGGATCGACGAGCTGGATCTCGCTTGGCTGGACCCGGCCACGGACGACCTGTACTATACGGCGCTGCATATGCTGCAAGCGGTGCGCTGCCTGGAGGACCGCAGCAGCGAGAAGCATGGCATGCTGTCGGCGCTCGACGATGCGTTCCGGCTGCTGGATTGGCGCGCGCCAGGCTCGGAGGATTTTTACGCTGCGACGGAACAGGCTTTGGCGCTGCTCAAGCAGCGACTGGAAGAGCTGCCGCGCGGGACGCGGCCTCAGGTAACGGCGGTCGGACATTGCCATATCGACGTCGCCTGGTTGTGGAGATTGAAGCATACGCGCGAGAAATCCGGCCGCTCTTGGTCGACCGTGCTGCAGCTGATGGACCGCTATCCGGAATATATCTTTTTCCAATCCCAGCCGCAGCTTTACGCTTATTTGAAGGAAGACTATCCGGCCATCTACGAGAAAATCAAACAGCGTGTGGCAGAGAACCGCTGGGAAGCGTCCGGAGCGATGTGGCTGGAGTCGGACTGCAACATTCCTTCCGGCGAATCGCTCGTCCGGCAGCTGCTTTACGGCAAACGGTTTTTCCGCGAAGAGTTCGGCGTGGACAACCGGATTTTGTGGCTGCCCGACGTGTTCGGCTACAGTTGGGCGCTGCCGCAAATTTTGAAGAAAGCCGGCATCGATTACTTTATGACGACCAAAATCAGTTGGAGCCAATATAACCGCTTCCCGCACGATACGTTCCATTGGCGGGGCATCGACGGTACGGAACTGCTGACTCATTTTATTACGACGCCCAACAACGACGGCAGCTGGTACTACACCTACAACGGCAACGTGACCGGGTCCAGTGTGCAAGGGCTGTGGGACAACTACCGGCAAAAGGAGTTGAACGACCAGTTGCTGCTCGCCTACGGATGGGGCGACGGAGGAGGCGGACCGACGCGTGACATGCTGGAGGCGGTGCGGCGCTTCGAGGATATGCCGGCGATGCCTCAGGTGCGCCAAGGCCGGGTGGAGGAGTTTTTCGAAGCGCTCGATGACCGGGTATCGGATCACCCGCGCCTGCCGTTATGGGACGGGGAGTTATACTTGGAATACCATCGCGGCACGTATACGTCGCAAGCCTACAACAAACGGATGAACCGTCGGATGGAGGTGCTGCTGCACCAAGCGGAATTCGTCAACAGCCTTGCGATGCTGCTGAACGGCGAGCATGCGTATCCGGTTGAAACGCTGCGGAAGAGCTGGATCATTACGCTCCGCAACCAGTTCCACGATATTATCCCGGGCTCCTCGATCGGCGAAGTATACGAGGACGGCCGGGAAGAGTACGCGGAAGCGGAGCAACTGGCGGTGGCGGCTTTGGAGCAAGGCACTCAGGCGCTCGCAGGCGGTGGCGGGCAAGATGGAGCTATTGCTGCGGAAGAGGTTGTCGGTTATCGGGTGATCAACCCGTTAGGCTGGGAACGGTCGGCGCTTGTGGCCATTCCTTTGGACGCCCTTCCAGCTTCTGCCGAGCAATTAGCGTGGTCCTTGCCAAGCGGCGAAGCGCTGGACAGCCAGCTTGTTCGCGGGGCCGACGGGCAGCCCGTCTCGATGCTCGTTCATACGCCGAACGTTCCGGCATTAGGCTATACGACTATTGTAGGCAAAAGCACGAACAGCGCTTCGGCGGCAAGCAGCGACGAGTGGAGCATCGGCGAACGGCTGCTGGAGACGCCTTTTTACCGGATTGAGCTTAACGGCAGCGGCCAGATCGTATCTCTGTACGATAAACGGAACGCGCGGGAAGTGCTCAAGCCGGGCGAAGCGGCCAACGTACTGCAGGTGTTCGAAGATAAGCCGATGGCGCACGACGCTTGGGATATCGACATCTACTATCAAGAGAAGAGCTGGACCGTCGAGGAACTGACCGAAGCCGTCGTGGAGGAGCGGGGGCCGCTGCGTGCCGTGCTTAAGCTTGTATGGCGTTACCACCGCTCCGTCATCGAGCAGAAAATGACGCTGTACCGCGACCATCCGCGAATCGATTTTTGCACCCGGGTTGACTGGCGCGAGAAGCAGCACCTGCTTAAGGCGGCGTTTCCCGTTGACGTGCGGTCGACGAAGGCGACGTACGAGATTCAATTCGGCAACGTGGAACGGCCGACGCACTGGAACACGAGCTGGGATTGGGCGCGGTTCGAATCGGTGGCGCAGCGTTGGGTCGATCTGTCCGAAGGGGGCTACGGCGTCAGCCTGTTGAACGATTGCAAGTATGGTCACGATATCCGCAATCACGTGCTGCGTCTCAGTCTCATTAAGTCGGCGGTATCGCCAGATCCGGAAGCCGATCAAGGGCTGCATGAATTTACGTATTCGCTTTATCCGCATAAAAACGGTTGGCTGGAGGCGGACACGCACCGTCAGGCGTGCGAGCTCAACATGCCGCTGCTTCCGGTGCAGTTGACCGGAGCGGCGCATACGGACGGCCTTCCTGAGCAGTTGGGACTGTTCCGCGTCGATGGCTCCCATGTCATGATCGATACCGTCAAAAAAGCCGAAGATGACGAGACATTCATCGTCCGCTTGTACGAGTACGGCGGCATTCGGGGAGACGTCCGGCTTGGCGCGGATGCGCGGATCGGGGAGTTCGTCTCCGTGGAAGAGACGAACCTGATGGAGGAGCAGCCGCAAGCGGTGGAGCACGGTTCACATGAGGTTAAGCTGTTCATGAAGCCGTACGAGATCAAGACGCTGCGGATCGCTCTGAAAGCGTAGCGGGAAGCCCATTTTTAAGTGCTAACGCACCAGCAAGTGCTGCCTTTCATAAACTGAATTTGACTGTATCCCTAGACCTTGTAATGAAAACAAAGCCCGGGCAAGGAGGGGTGACACTTTGAAAGGCAGCGATCACAAAAGTAAATTTTTGCTCACCAATCGCGAACGTGAGGTTTTTGAACTGCTGGTGCAGGACAAAACGACAAAAGATATCGCACAGCAGCTGTTTATTAGCGAAAAGACAGTCCGTAACCATATTTCCAACGTCATGCAAAAGTTAAATGTCAAAGGCCGTTCGCAAGCAGTTGTCGAGTTGATCAAGCTTGGGGAACTGCAGATTTAAAGCATTCGCGAAGCAACCACACCAGCCTTCTTTTTCCGCTTTCCTTCCGGGGAAGCGCGGGAAGAGGGCTATTTGGTTTTCGGTGGAACTTAGCGTGAAGCGTTGATTTTATTGGGTTTTTGGATGATGATCATGTGAAGAAAAATCATTCAAAGCAATTTGTTCAATTTGAAGCTCAGGAATCTGTTGCTCATAGCAGATTTCACTTGTTCCCCCTACCCCATACATTCGCTTTGCTTTTCCGTTTATAAAGTCAATGTGAATGCCGATTTCAGCAGCCTTACCCCAGAGAAGAACTCTTCAACCACCTCTTCCACTCAAATTGTGGTAAAATAGATTCAGGAATTACTGCTAGGGAGGGATTCGACAATGAAATGACAGCAAGTCTGAGAATGGTTTCCCGATCAGTATCAGTATGTGTTGGTGGCAGGTCAACCCTTAGGAGGAGAAGATGAAGGACCCGAAGATGCTTGAAAAGAAGGAAAAATTGCTGCAACTGGTGAAGGGCTTTTGCGAACAATATCTGGACGAAGATTACGAGCAGTTGTCGTGCAAAATGGTAGAAAAACTGGGGCGCAAGCGGACGGTTCCATTTATGACGGGCAAGTTGGAGGTTTGGGCGGCAGGAATTATTCATGCGATTGGAACAGTCAACTTTTTGTTCGACAAAAGCTTTGAGCCTCACGTATCGGTTCATGATATATGCGGATATTTCGGCACTGCTCAAAGTACGACCTCACAAAAATCGAAGTCAATACGCGATATGTTCAAAATGGGCTATTTTAATGACGAATTTGCAACGAAAAGGTCGCAGCAAAACAATCCGTTTAACAATTTGGTATCCATAAACGGATTTATTGTCCCCGCAAATTTTCTGAAGAACAAAGAATAAGCAATAACGAGGCAATAAATTTGAAATAAGTGTGAATGTGGAATGACTCTCCGTTACTGTTGTATCGTTCAATTCGCGAAGCAGTCAGCCATACCAGCCTTCTTTTACGCTTCCTTCCGGGGAAGCGCAGGAAGAGGGCTATTTGGTTTTCGGTGGAACTTAGCGTGTAATTCAAATTATGATAAAATGAAATTAACGATTTCGTTTATATCAGGAGGGATTTACGATGAAATGGCAGCAAGTCAGAAAATTGTTTCCCGATCAATATGTACTGCTCTCCATACTTGCTTACCGCGAGGAAGAAGATAAAAAAATAATAACGGAAGTAGCGCTTATCCGGGCGATAGCCGAGAAGGATGTCAACAGAGAGTTTTTTAATGCAGGACCAGGTAACATTGTTTATCATACTTCTAATGAGGATTGCGTCATTCATCTGCGCAAAGACCCTTTGCTGAGAGTGGGACGTAGATTATGAAAATTCATTATGATGGACAACTTCTGACAATTACACTTACCTTATGTTATCGTGGGAAAACGCTGCAGATCACGGATATCATTATCGATACAGGGTCATCTCATACTGTGTTCAGTCCTGATGTATTGGAAGAAATCGGGGTAACATATGAAAATGGAGATCCTGTATATGAAGCATATGGGATTGGCGGAACGGTACCTTTTTACACCAAGGTGATGGACTATATTCAGATTGATACACTCAAAGTCAAGCAGGTGGAAGTTGATGTCGGAATCCTTCCCAAGTCCCATAAAGGCTTGCTTGGTATGGATATTTTAAGAACATATGGCTTTATTGTAGATATGGATAAGCTGGAACTTTATTCGCCTTATTCTATTGGGTAGCTACTTTAAAAGCGACTTTCAAGCCTGCTCTCTTCAATTCGCGAAGCAGTCAGCCATACCAGCCTTCTTTTACGCTTTCCTCATACGGAAGCGCAGGAAGAGGGCTATTTGATTTTCAAAGATTATAAATGTGCCAAAATTTACATGAATTTGGAGAAGGCTATGGCCGATATATATTGAGGTGTTTGAATAAAATGCCTGAAACGAACGGGTTCACGTAGTATCAGGTGAATTCGAAAGGAAGCTACTATATGGAAAACAGATTTTTCAGCCATACGATGAAATGGTTAGTGATCATGGTATTCTTGGCGGCAGCCGTAGGCTGCGAGAAGTCAACGGAGAATAAACCGGAGGCGCCACAGAAAGACGCCAGCCATCAGCAGGAAGAGCGTAAACCAAATGCGGAACCATCGCAACCGCAAGCTCAAGCTCCATCCCAACTGCCGTCCGAGTCGCAATCCAAGTCTGAGTCCGAACCGCAGCAGACTGGGGCGGCGCAAGATATTCGTAGCCTTTCTTCTCTCATACCGGCCGGCAAAGAACTCTCGCTTCTGAGAAACGGTAAGAAGGCCGTCGCTCGTGGAGACCTCAACAAAGACGGAATAGACGATCTGGCCATCATCGTAGAAGATCCCAAGGAGACAATGGCGGAAAGGGATTTACTTCTATACTTTGGAAACGCTACGGGAGCTTACGAACAATCGATCTACGCTAAAAAAGCCATTTTGTGTAAAGACTGCGGGGGCGTCAATGGAGACCCGTTGGACGACTTTTCCGCAAACAATAGTACGGTTCTGATCGGCTTTCACGGAGGGTCGAACGAACGGTGGTATTCGAAGTACCGCTTTCAATACAGGGACCGAGACTGGTTTTTGATAGGTTATACGGGCGGAAGCTACCATACGACAGACGTTTATCGGGGTGAGGAAGAAGACATCAATCTGCTGACCGGAGATTTTATCCTCAAGAAGAGCGACAAAAACGATCCGGGCGGCAAGCTGATTCAAACCGAAAAAGGGAAACGGCCTAAGCGCAAGCTTGTCAAGCTAAGCGAGTTCAAAGGGAAGATCTACGATGAGACGGTTATCGAACGTGTGGAGGCAGATAAAGGAAATCAAGATATTACTCCGTCTCCCGACAGGCAATTTGTTTTTTTTACCAAGGAGAAGAAAGAAACCAATTTCATCTGGAACATAGACGAAGCGCAGCCCAAGGAAATTAGAGGGATTGCTTCCAGGGTCGGTTCTGCCATTTGGTCCCCGAACAGTAAATGGATAATGGTCGATTCGGGCACTTCGCCGATCCGTACAGGGCAGATCGTTGACCCGGCAACCGGTAAAATTATACTGGAAGTAAATTACTTGAGCGCAGGCAAAATTTCTTTTTCACCCGACAATTCCAGGCTGCTGTATGCTCGTGGTTCCGAGGAACTTCCCTCGGTTAAAGACCAATATGTTGACGAAGGCCGCATAAGTATTATCGTGTTGGATCTC
Source organism: Paenibacillus sp. MZ04-78.2 (assembly GCF_024213375.1). Lineage (GTDB taxonomy): Bacteria > Bacillota > Bacilli > Paenibacillales > NBRC-103111 > Paenibacillus_G. The sequence goes on from NZ_JANAVJ010000034.1 coordinate 16,254, forward strand.
GGCACAAGTAAGGAGAAGATCGTAAAGGAAGGCACGGAAACCGTCGATTATTATTTTCCGAAGTGGAAGGACGATCATCAAATCTCTTATACGAAGACAATAAACAGCGTACTGCAAGGTAAGCTTATCCATACAGATACCCAAGAAACGATGAAGCTTGAAGAATAATCCCCAACAAAAAATACCCTCATCCCGCAAAGGATAGAGGGTATTTGCTCGTTGTAAGTGGACTGGTTGGTTTGGTTCGATCAAACTTCCATAATAATGGGAAGAATCATCGGCTTTCTTCTGGTTCGCTCATATAAGAATCGTCCTAGCGCATCTTTTACATTTGATTTTATCGTAGACCATTGGTTCTCATTCTCGTGAGTTAATTTGTTGATCGTATTGGACACTATGCGGCTTGCCTCGTCGAGCAAGCCTTCCGATTCGCGGACGTATACGAAGCCGCGGGAGATGATGTCGGGTCCGGAGAGGATCTTGCCTTCCTGTTTGCTGATCGAAACGACAACAATCAGGATGCCGTCTTGAGACAAATGCTTACGGTCCCGCAGGACGATATTTCCGACGTCACCGATGCCTAAGCCGTCGATGAGTGTGTTGCCTGCCGGAACTTTTCCACGTTTACGGCCTGCGCCGTTCTGGATTTCAACGACTTCGCCGTTATCGACGATGAAAATGTTGGCCGGGTCGACGCCGACGGCTTGCGCTAGCGTGCCGTGCTGACGGAGCATCCGGTATTCCCCGTGAATCGGGATGAAAAATTTCGGACGCATCAGATTGATCATCAGCTTCAATTCTTCCTGGCTGGCATGTCCGGAAACGTGCATGCCCGTCAGTGTGCCGGAACCGTAGATGACGTGGGCTCCGAGACGGAACAGCTCGTCGACTGTCCGCCCGATATTTCTTTCGTTCCCCGGAATGGGCGTGGCCGAAATAATAACCGTGTCCCCGGGAAGAACCTCCACCTGCTTGTGGTTCGAGCGGGCCATGCGGGTCAGCGCCGACATCGGTTCGCCCTGGCTGCCCGTACACAGAATAACGATACGGTCGGCTGCGTATTTATTCACTTCATTCGGCTCAATTAGCATGCCATCCGGAATGTTCAGATAACCAAGCTCGGAGGCGATGGTAATCATATTGACCATGCTGCGTCCGATGACGACCAGCTTCCGGTTCGAAGCGATAGCCGCCTCGATGACCTGCTGAAGCCTGTGCACGTTGGAGGCAAAGGTGGACAAGATCACGCGCTGGCGTGCGGTCCGGAATACGTCCTCCAGATTGCCGCCGACGCTTTTCTCCGAAGGGGTGAACCCTGGGCGTTCCGCATTCGTGCTCTCGGAGAGCAGGGCGAGGACGCCTTTTTTGCCGATATCCGACATGCGGTGAAGGTCCGCATATTGGCCGTTAACGGGCGTTTGGTCGAATTTAAAATCGCCGGTGTGAACGACAGCGCCTTCAGGGGTATCAAGCACGACCCCCAGGCTGTCCGGAATGCTGTGATTCGTTTTGAAGAACGAAGCGACAATTGTTCCGAACTTTAATACGGAATCAGCATGAATTAACACCCGTTCCGTCGAACCCAGCAGCCCGTGTTCTTTAAATTTTCCTTCAATAAGTCCCATCGTCAGTTTGCTCGTATAGACGGGGATGTTGAGCTGCTTGAGGATATAAGGCAACCCGCCAATATGATCCTCATGACCGTGCGTAATGACGAGCGCCCTGACTTTATTCCGGTTCTCAATCAGATAGGAAATATCCGGTACGATCATATCGATGCCGGGCAGCTCCACATCCGGGAATTTCGAACCACAATCAATGACAACAATGTCGTCTGCGTATTGTACCACATACATGTTTTTGCCAATTTCGCCTACGCCGCCCAAGGCAAAAATGGACAACTTTTTTTCTGAACTAGCCAAGTTAAACCTCCTCGATAGAATTGACGACGAACATACAAATCAAACTCAAAAGATCCGAACCAGTCACTTGCCTTTATTATAACACAACTCTTAGAAAAAAAGTAAATGTTGGACGAACCGTTGAGAAGACGCATTATTTCGCCCCGGACCGGTCAGGGACGGACATGAACGAACGGTCCGATCGGCGCCGGAACGAGCAGCGAACCTGATACGATGCGACCGGCGAGATTCTCCGCTTCGCTTCGGGGCGGACACGTACTGCGGGACAAAGAGAGCATGGCAAATGCCGGCGCTTTTGATACAATGGAAAGGAAATACAGTCAGGCACGGCATGGCACAAAAGACGGAAGGGTTGTACATTAGCCGTTATTCCATATCATTACTATGTATGTATTCAAGGAGGAATTCTTATGAGCGAACAGCAAGCATCCGGATTGCAAAAGCAGCGTTTCGAGCAGCCGATTGACGCCGGGCTGACCCTTCGGGGCGAGGTAACGGTACAGGAGGCGGCCAGCAAAGGGTCGATGCCCGTCGTGATCATGGCGCACGGCTTTAAAAGCTTCATGGATTGGGGCTTTCAGCCTTATGCCGCGGCCGAGCTGGCCCGCCGCGGATATTATGTCGTCCGGTTTAATTTTTCCTGCAACGGGGTGAACGAGCGGGATTTCGACGAGCTGGACAAATTCGCCGTGAACACGTACTCCCGCGAGCAGGCGGATCTGGCGGTTGTTTGGGAGCTGTTGCAGGAGAAACGGCTGCCCTTTGCGGAGCAGGCGGACACCGGCCGGGTTGCCTTGCTCGGCCACAGCCGCGGGGGCGGAAACAGCATCGTGTTTGCCGCGGAGCACCCGGACGTACAGGCCGTCGTTACGTGGAACGGCATCGCTTCGGCCGACTTGTTCGACGATGCTTTCAAGGAAGAAATCGCCCGCCATGGCGTCGCCTACGTGGCGAACGCGCGGACGGGGCAGAGCATGCCGATTCGGCAAACGTTCTACGATGACTTGAAGCAAAATGCGGAGCGCTTCGATATTACAGCGCGGCTCGCTGGGCTAAAGACACTGGTGCTGTCCGTGCAAGGCGACGCGGACTCGGATCGGCTGAAGGAGGGATTCCGCAGGCTGCGCGAGGCTGCTCCGAGCCAATCGTTCGTAACGATTGCAGGAGGGACGCATACGTTCGGCGCGGTTCATCCGTTTGCCGTAACGACACCGCAGCTTGAGGAAGCGCTCGAAGCGACCGCGCGTTTCCTGGACGGCCAGATGCGCGATACCGGCGAAAGGCGCAGGCAGGATTGAGCGCAGAGTGAAAAGCCAGGACATCGGTCCCGGCTCCGTCGGAAGCGGATTCTTGCTGCCGTACGCAAGCTGAAGGACTTGGAGCATTTGTTCGCCTCCTCCTAGGTTTGGATCGTCCTGCTGGACAGCCATATGTCGCGTAACGCCGCATATTATCGCCGAGATGCACAGCAAGCTCGACATTCCGATTCTGGCCGGCGGCTTGATCCGGACGAATGAGGACGGACGTGGAGCTTATGCTCGGCTCCGGCGCAGTAGCGGTCACCACATCCCGCAGGGAGCTGTGGGACGCCCATGCACCGGAGTAGCAGGCTCACCGGACCGCCGGGCGCTTACTCGGTCGAGGCAGGCGTCGCCGCATCGTGCAGCAGCACGTCCAGCTGGCGCAGATGCTCCTCCGCGACCTCCGGCGTCCAGCCGAAGCGCTTCGCCATGTAAGCCGTCGCCAGCTGCTTCCAGCGCCGCGCCCAAGCGATATCGAAGTACAGCGCGCCGGTCCGGCGGACGAAAAAGTCCTGCGGCGTCGCGACCATTTCCTCATCGATTCCATAGGCGAGCGAAGCCAGCACATCCACCGGCAGGCCGGTTTGCTCCGCTTCTTCGCGCAGCAGCGTGCAGCGCTGGAAGACGCGGTCCGCGTTGGAGCCGTAGCGCTGCACGACCGACTCGGCTTGACGCTTCGTCAGACCAAGCGCTTCGCCGTCGCGTACTTTTGCTTCCGCGAACGCCTTGAATTGCGCGGAGCCGCCGACGTCCCCGCCGGACAGCTTGATCCGGTCCGTCGTACAGCCCGGATACGAAGCGCCATTTTGCTCTTGGAGCTGGCCTGTGACCAGGTTGACGGTGCGCTCCGCCATTTTGCGGTAGCCGGTCAGCTTGCCGCCGGCAATGGTAATCAGACCCGAAGGGGCGATGAAAATTTCATCCTTCCGCGACAGCTCCGACGGCGATTTGCCGTCTTCGTGAATGAGCGGCCGCAGCCCGGACCAGCTGGACTCGACATCGGCCGCCGCCAGCTTGAGGCTCGGGAACATGAAGTTGGCCGCCGTCAAAATATAGTCGCGGTCGGCCGTCGTCATCCGCGGATGAACGAGATCGCCGCTGTAATTCGTGTCCGTGGTGCCGACATACGTTTTGCCGTCGCGCGGAATCGCGAACACCATGCGGCCATCCGGCGTATCGAAGTAGATCGCCTGCTTGAGCGGGAACCGCCCGCTGTCGATGACAAGGTGCACGCCTTTGGTCAGGTGCAGCCGCTTGCCCTGCTTCGAGCCGTCTTTTTCCCGGATCGTGTCGACCCAAGGTCCGGCCGCATTGACGATTTTGCGTGCAAAGATGTCATACGTTTCGCCGCTCAGCATGTCGACGACGCGCACGCCCATCAGCTTCCCGCCTTCATAGAGCAGCTCTTCCGCCTTCGCATAGTTGACCGCCAGAGCGCCGCAATCCGCAGCGGCTTTCATCGTTTCAATCGTCAGCCGGGCGTCGTCCGTGCGGTACTCGACGTAGTACCCGCCCCCCTTCAGCTTGTCTTCGCGGAGCAGCGGCTCGCGCCGCAGCGTTTCGGCTTTGGACAGCATGATCCGGCGCTCGCTTCGTTTGACGCCCGCCAAGGAGTCGTACATCATCAGCCCGACGGAGGTTGCCAGCTTGCCGTAGGTGCCGCCTTCGATCATCGGCAGCAGCATCCACTCCGGCGTCGTCACGTGCGGCGCGTTCTCGTAGACGATGGCACGCTCTTTGCCCACCTCAGCCACCAGCTTGAATTCGAGCTGCTTCAAATAACGCAAGCCGCCGTGAATCAGCTTCGTGGAACGGCTAGACGTGCCCGCGCCGAAGTCCTGCATCTCGACCAGTCCGGTTTTCAGCCCCCGGGTTTGCGCGTCGAGCGCGATTCCCGCCCCGGTGATACCACCGCCGATGACCAGCAGATCGAGCGGGGCTCCGGCCATCTCCCGAAGCCGTTCTTGCCGGTGTTCCCCTGAAAATTTCGCCTGTTTTGTCATGTGTTCAATCCCCTTTCGCAATGTACGACCGCCCGGTTCCGGGTAAAAGCAAAAAAGAGAAGACGTGAAACAACTCTACGTCGGCGCGTCGCTTGTCGCATACGCGCTCCTGAAGAGCTTGCTCACGGTCTTCTCTTGATCTCTGACCTACTGATTAACTTGTTGGCTTTATCATAGCATGGCACCGGCTTCGGATCAACCTTGACAGCGAAATCGGGCGTATGATAGATTCCCTTTGCAACCTTTTTCCTATTATATTAGCGGACTATCCTCGGGGGAGGAATCGATATGAATAAGCCGGGCTATATGTTGGCTTTGGACCAACGAAGCACGAGCGGGGTCCGTCTTCGGCAGGACCCGGAAATTCGCGGGTCTGCGCTCGTTCATGATAGGGAGTCGAGGAGGATCGAACATGGAGTCTGACCGTTTCGATACCGCGCACCGTCCGTGGCCGCTGCCTGCGCTGCCGTGGATCATGAAGCAGACTTGGCGCAATCTGTTGTTTGCCCATTGGCCCGTTCCGGCGGATGAGCTTCGCGCTTATGTGCCGAAGGAGCTGCCGCTGGATACCTTCGAAGGCAGCGCGTGGCTTGCTGTTGTTCCCTTCCGAATGACCGATATCCGGCTGCGCGGCTTGCCGCCGATTCCCGGAACGAGCCGGTTTCCGGAGCTTAACGTCAGAACTTACGTCACGCTCCATGACAAGCCCGGCGTCTATTTTTTCAGCCTCGATGCGGCGCACACGCTTGCCGTCAAGCTGGCCAGATGGCTGTATCATCTTCCTTACTACCGGGCGGATATGGGCGTAACCATGCAGAACGAAACCGTGTTTTACCGGAGCGAACGCCGGCAGGCGGGCCCCGCCTTTGCCGCACGTTACCGGCCCGTGTCGGAGCCGTATACGGCCAAGCCGGGATCGCTGGAGCATTGGCTGACCGAACGCTACTGCTTGTATACCTTGAACGGGCGCCGGGACGTCATGCGCTGCGACATCCATCATCAGCCCTGGCCGCTGCAGAAGGCGGAAGCCGAGCTTTACGAGAATACGATGCTGACGGGCAACGGCCTTCCGTTCGCGCCGGACGTTCCCCCGCTTCTTCATTATGCGGAAGCTCTGGAAGTGCGCGTATGGCCGCTCCTGAAGGTCACTGACCGAATGCCTTGACCTGCGCCCGTTTGGGACGAATCCTGCATAGCGCTACGATCGGCCGATACATTTTTTCCCTAAAATTGTCAAATTTTCTTGTTTTAATCTTTACCAAAAAAGCAAGTCCGGAAAATGAAAAAAAAGACGCATATTTTGCCAATATCCTGAATGTTTCGTGTCTTTTCGGTGTATAATGGAATTATATGAACCTATTATAGTAAACTATATGCATATAGCTTTACGCGAGGTAAGTCAAGGAGGAAACGGTTATGGATAAAATTTCGTCTCTGTCGGAGCTGCTGGCGGAGCAGAAGGCGTCATCGTATATCGAAATTCCCGGGGCGATGTCCCGGACGTTCGGACAGACGACGCTTTCGACCACGCTTCCGATGAGCAAGCTGTTCGCCATCTACGAAGTGGATTTGGAGGTTCAACGCTCCATCGTTCCGCAAAACTTGTCCAAGATGATGGACTATATCATGCTCTATCTGGATCACGGACAAGGCATTTATTTTCCGGGCATCATCCTCTCGGCCCGTGGCGCGGGAGAGTATGATGCGCAGGCGCAGGTCTACCGTTTGCAGGCGATCGAGAAGCTTTACGTCGTGGACGGACAGCACCGGCTTGCCGCCTTCCGCCGCCTGATGGAAACGTTGCAGGGCGCGATGGCCCGGGCGAAAGACCGCCGGGAGTACGACCGCATGGAGGAAATCAGCGCGAAGCTGAGCAAGCTGTACGCTTTCCCAATGTCCACCATGATCTACCTGGACATCAACGCGCGTCAGGAACGGCAGCTGTTCTCCGACATCAACAAGCTTCCGCGCAAAATCGGCGGAAATCTGGCCGTTCTCCGCGAGCAGCGCCGGTTCTATCACGTGCTGGCCTCGAGGCTGGTGGAAGATGCGCCTGTGATGAAGAATTTGCCTGTCGACATGTTTACGGAGCGGGGCAAAGGGCCGGAGTATTTGTTCTCCTACCACCTGCTGATCGAAATTTTGATCGGCTTGTTCGAAGGACGGCTCAAGTCGGCGGCGCGCAACAACGGGTACTATTTTGAGGAAAAAGAGATCGAAGAGCATTTGAAGCTGGCGGCGCTTTATTTCGAAAGCCTGCTCAAGTACTTGCCGGAGCCGGAAAAGGGCGAGCTCTGCTGGACGGAGAACCTGCAGATCGCGCTGGCGATGTTCTTCCACGAGGAAGTGACGAAAACCGGCACGTTCAACAAATACGCGCTCGATTACGCGCTCAAAATTTTGCCGCATATCGACTGGAGCGCCATTTACAGCGGGGACGAGAAAGACCGTTTGCCAAGACGCTCGCGTATCGTAAAAGCGTATCAGTTCGTCAAAGATTTTTACGTGGAGCACCACATGTTCCTGATCCGCGACGATTCGCTGGGGCAGCAAGCTTTTCCGGAAGATAGCTCTAAGGAGGACGTCGGTTAATGGACGGTTTAAATTTGCAAATGACCATACATCCGTTTTGCGATCGGTTCGGACTCGCAACGGTAGCGATACAAGTGCAGGATCTGCTGAACTACACCACCATTGATCCGATGGTGCAGCGGAAGCTGAGCGGAGGACAACGCCGCAAAATTTCCAACTACTTGCAGGAGCGCGAGCTCGACCGCGTCTTTTTCGGTCCGGTCACCTTAAGCTTGCGCGACGTCAGCAGTTTGGCTAAGGTGCAGAGCGGCCTGTACCTGCGTCCGGGCTCGAAGCTGAGCGTTCTGGACGGCCAGCACCGCATTCTCGCTCTCGGCTACGTGAACGAGCAAATGCTCAAAGAAGCGCGCAGCCTGGAGAAAAAAGTAGCGGCCATGAAAATCAAGCACCGGAAAGCGCCGGACAATGCGGAGATCGCCAGCGAGCTGGAACAGCTGGAAGGCCAGGTCGAGCAGTTGGAACGCCGCCGTCTGGAACTGATGGAAAGCGAGCTGGCGGTGCAAATCTACATTGGGCTGAGCGAGGAAGAAGAAAAGCAACTGTTCGGTGACATCAACTCCAAGGTTCAACTCGTCAGCAAAGAGCTCGGCCATTCGTTCGACTCGATCGATCCGCTCAACGTCGTCATTCAGCAGGTGGTGGACCACAATGTCTTCTTGAAGTCTGCGGGCGTCGAGCGTCGGGCCAACCTGACCGCTTACAACAAAAATTTTACGTCGTTCAGCTGGATGTACTCGACCGCGACGATGCTGTTTACGGGCAAAATGCAGCCGTCCTACGAGCTGGCGCGCCGGATCAAGCAGGACCCGTCCACCTACATCGAGATTTTGCACCAGTTCTACAGCACGCTGGTTCCTCTTATGCCGGAGCAGCCGGGGCTGCCGCAGTACACTTCGGCGTCCCGCGCCATGCAGGAAAGCGTCGCGCTGTATGCGCACCGTTATTTGTTCACGGACGGCAAGTATACGAAAAACTGGACCAACTGTCTGAACATCTTCGAAGGCTTCGATTGGACGCATGAGAACGAGCAGCTGATCGAGCGCTTCGGAGTGCTGGACAACGGCAAGCTGAACCTGATTCACGAAAAATCGCTGCGCAAGCACGGCAAGCTCGTTCAGCTGTTCCAAGAGCTGCACGGCGATCCGGCTGAGGAAGGCGAAGCGTCGGCATAGGCAGTTTGAAGTGGAAACCTAAAATTAGGCGTCCCTGCATAGCGGGGGCGCCTTTTTGATGATATGTCCGTTGATGGCGGAGACGAAGTGACGAGACGAGCAGTCACCGGCCCAATTATACCGCGCTCAGCTTGTTCACGATCAGCAGCGCCGCCCCGGTGGCGAGCGCTTCTTCGCCGAGCGTGCCTTGGCTGAACACAACCTGATATTTGGGATAATAGTACGTTCTTTGAATCGCTACGCGCGTCGCCGTGTGGAAGAAGCCGGCATGACCGCCGATCAAGGCGCCGCCCAGAATGACCTTTTCCGGATGCAAAATGTTAAGCAGGTTGGACAGCCCGATGCCGAAATAGGTGGCGGCCTGCGTAAACAGCTCGACCGTCAGCGGATCGCCGGCCTGCAGCGCCTGCTGGAGATGGGCGAAGCCGATCTTCTCCGGATCGGGTTCCAGCCGGAGCAGCAGGCTGTCGCGGCCTTGCTTGAGCCGGGCTTGCGCCTGCTGCTCCAGCGCATGAATGGAAGCGTACGATTCGAGCGCGCCGAAGTTGCCATGATTCCACAGGCGGGTACCGTCCGTTTGGATGATCATTTGGCCGATCGACCCTTCCATATCTACGGCCCCGTAGACGACCTGCCCGTTCGTCATCATGGCCGAACGCAAGCCGACGCCGACGTGAACGTATAGCAAATGAAGGTAGTCGCGCTCCCGGTCCGACCACGATTCGCCGATGAGCGCCGTATTCGCTCCGTTATCGAGCACAATCGGAAAGCCGAGGCGGCTCTCCAGGAAGCCGGTGACGCTGACATTTTTCCAGCCGGCGGCGGCGAAATGAAGCGGCTCCAGCAGCATGCCGGAAGCCCGGTCCACCGGCCCGACGGCCCCGATGCCCATCCCGAGCACCTTGTCGGCCGGAAGAGTGCGGCGATCCAGCATGGCGCGGGCCTCCGCCACAATTTCTTCCAGCAGCACCTCGGGGGTGACATCCTCCGTCATGACCCAGCGCTTGCTGTCCAGCTTGTTCAGCTGCAGGTCAAACAGAATGAGCTTGGAATACATCCGCGATATATCCAATCCGAACACATAAGCATAATCGGGATTTACCGTATATAAAATCGGCCTGCGCCCTCCGGTCGATTCGCCGAAGCCGGCCTCCGCAATAACCCCTTGTGCCGTTAATTCTTCCAGCGTCCGGGTCATGGTACTGCCCGTCAGCCCGCTTTTCTCCAGCAGATCGATCTTGGAGACCGTCCCCTGCTTGCGGATCTGCTCGAAAATTTCTTTATGCTTGCGCCCGGCAATGCGCTGTTCAATGGCGATTGTCATCTTTTTCCTCCGTTGCCAGAAGGGTCTCATTCGTTTTCAACCGTTAATTATACTACAGTCCCTGACGACCGGCTATCCTTCTTTGAGAAAATGGAAGCCCGCCCTCAGCGCTGATGGCAGATTCGAACAAAAACGTGCGTTCAGGCGGGACCTTCTGGTAAAATAGGGCTTAGTTTGTCCAGGAAAGCTGGGATAGAAGGGACGAAAGCGAAATGACCGAATGGTTCGAAAAAAGCTTCGGACGGGATTATATGCTCGTCTATAAGCATCGCGATATGCAAGGCGCTTATGAGGAAGTGCGCCGGATGATGGAATGGCTGGAGCAGCCCGAGGGGGCGGAGGTCCTTGATCTGTGCTGTGGCATGGGGCGGCACTCGATGGCGCTGAACGGATTCGGCTTTCGGGTGACCGGAGTGGACTTGTCGGAGGTGCTGCTGTCAGAAGCGAGAAAGCTGGATACCGCAGGCGAAGTGCGCTGGGTTCATGGGGATATGCGCAACGTGCCGATAACCGATCAATTCGATGCGATCGTCAACTTGTTCACGTCGTTCGGTTATTTTCCCGGTGATCGGGACAACGAGCAAGTGCTGCGGGAAATGTACCGTCTGCTCGCGCCGGGCGGGCGATTCATTATCGATTATTTGAATCCGGCCTATGTGGCGGGGCATTTGGTGCCGCACTCGGTTCGAACCGTCGAAGGTATCCATATCGATGAGAAACGCCGGATCGAGGACGGATTCGTGCGCAAAACGATCGTGCTGCAGGACGGAAGTGGATCGGGTGACCGGGTTTATGAGGAGCAGGTGAAGCTGATCGGACGGGAGCGTTTCCTGGACATGCTGGAGCTGGCCGGGCTGAAAATTGACGCCATTTACGGCGATTACGACGCTTCGGCTTACGAGCCCGACCGATCGAAACGAATGATCTTTGTCGGCAGGAGGGACGCATAATATGGACGGATCGCCATCAAGCCGCCAAGGGAGCGTGACGAAGCACGGCGACGTGCTGCAGATCAAGGTGCCCCTGCCGTTTCCGCTGCGCTGGGTGAACAGCTATTTGCTGCCGGGAGAGAGCGGCTGGACGCTGATCGACCCGGGGCTGCGGACGGAGGCGGCCGAAGCTGTCTGGACGTCGGCGCTTGCGGAGCTTGGGCTCGGCTACTCCGACATCGACCACATCGTGCTGACGCACCATCACCCGGACCATTACGGGCTGGCCGGATGGTTTCAAGAGCGCACCGGCGCGCCCGTGCTGATGTCGCGGATCGGCCTTGAACAGACGCGCTTGCTCTGGGGAGACGGGCAGCCGATGACGCAGCGGATCATCGGGCTTTTCCGGCGGGAAGGGCTGCCGGAGGAGCTGATGAAGCCGCTGGAGGAGCATCTGCAAGGCTTTGTCCCGTCCGTTTCGCCGCAGCCGGAAGTCACCGTCGTGGAAGCTGGGGAGCGCGTCAGGCTTGGCCGCGAGGAATACGAAGCGATCGAGACGCCGGGGCATGCCGCAGGGCATTTGTGCTTTTACCGCGCGGAGACGGCCGTCATGTTCTGCGGGGATCACGTGCTTCCGCAAATATCCCCAAACGTCAGCTACTTGCCCGACGGGATCGACGAGAATCCGCTTGCCAGCTATTTGTCCAGCCTGGAAGCGATTCGCCGATACGAGGTGCGGCTTGCTTTTCCCGGTCACCGGGAGCCTTTCGGCTACTTGCAGCAGCGCGCCGACGAGCTGATTGCCCATCATGCGGAGCGTTTGGATGCGATGCTGTCGAAGCTTGCGGAGCCGGCAACGGCGTACCACGTATGCCGAGCGACCTTCGGGGAGCGGCTTAGCCTGCACCAGCTGCGCTTTGCGCTGTTGGAAACAATTGCGCACCTGATCTGGCTGCGCGAAGCCGGCAAGCTGACCGAAAGCGTGCGCGAGGGGCTTGTAATTTACCAGCAAGTGTAGTGCTACTCCAATTCGCCGGTTTCGACCGACCGGCAGCAGGCGGCATGGCCCCGTTTTTTTGAAGGGAGCCTGCCGCTTTTGGCGTAGGTCGGGCGAGATGAAGCAAACTTTGGAATAAAAAGGGAGTCATTGGGGAATAGTCTCCGGGAGGGAGGCCGTTTGCCACCGACTCCCCGCTGCTGCGTAATATGACTTGCCGGGCTGAAATTGCGAGCAACGGCGATTTGAAGCAGCCCCGGCTGAACATCGTGATGCAGGTGGCGGCTTCGCCCGGCAGACCATCCGTTTTCCGCTGAGAGTTGGGCATCGAACCTGCAGCGATAGGGAACGGAATTGAGTTACATTCGACGGAGGTGCTTGACGATGAAAACAAAAAAACACGCACAATGGATGAGAACGGCGGCTTTGTTGTCCGCACTGATTCTCACTTTAACGCTGACAGCTTGCAAGAAAGAGGCGGCCCAGCCGCCGAAAACCACGGAGCCCGCTCCGACGGAGCAGACGACCCCACCCGGGCAAACGACCCCGCCAGGCCAAGCCGGACAGACGACACCGGGTCAGACCGGCCAAAGCGGCGAGGCGGGGAGGCCGCCGGAGGAAGCTCCCATTCAGATAGGTCCGCTTAAGTACAACGAATCGGAACGGGAAGTGATCGCCAATTCGGCCAAAAACGCCGGCGTTCCGACGTATTATTTGCCAGAGCGGGGAGCCACGATCGATAAGCTCGATCAGACGGGAACTAACGCCAAGCTGCTGACGCTGAAGTTTTACAATATGCTGATCATGGAATCGCCGGAAGAAATCAAGCCGAGCGGTAACGTGGAATCGAAGCAGGAGGTCAAGCTCAGCAACGGGACAGGCCAATGGGTCACGGTTGACGGCAAAAAGACCCTGTACTTGAAGCTGGACAAGACTTATATTGCTCTTAGCTCGGACAAGCTGTCCGAAGCGGACCTGCAAACCGTAGCCGAATCGCTTGCGATATTGAAATAAGCGGCAATTCACAGTTAAAAACGGCGCTCTCTCCTCGGAGAAGCGCCGTTTTCCATTACGTACGTTCCTTCTCTTGCTGCTTGCGGTGTGCGATGCGGCTGCTGGCGGACGCCGCGATGGCGCCGACGATATCGTCAAGGAACGTATGCTTTTGCCCGCTGCTCTTATCGTTCAGCCGCCCGACCAGCCCCGGCTTGATTTTGTCTATATATCCGAAATTGGTTAGCCCGATGCTGCCGTACACATTGACGATGGACAGGGCCAGAATTTCGTCGCAGCCGTACAGCCCCTCGTCGTTTTCAATCATCTCCTGAAGAGGGGAAAACAGCTTGCCCTCCTCGGCTAGTACGTCAAGCTGAATCCCTGTCAAAATGGCATTCTGCACTTCCCGTTTGCCGAGTACCTGCTCCACACTCTCCCGACATTCGTCCATCGTCAGGCTGGAGTAATAGTCCTTTTGCAAAAAATAAGTAAGCTCCGCCATATCTTCCATCGTGACGCCGCGCTTCGTCAGCCACAAGGCCGAAGCTTCGGCAACCTGCTTGCTGTTCAAGCTGTAGCTCATAGAGGCCTCCTTAGGAATCCGAGAAAAACCGGAAGTGGTTTTTGCCTTGCTGCTTCGATGTGTACATCGCCGTATCGGCGCTCTGCAGCAGCGTTTCGATATCCTGCCCGTCCTCGGGGTAGCAGGAAACGCCGATGCTGCTCGTTATGCTCATGGTTTGGCCGTTCAATTCGAACGGCTGGGTTAGCGTTTGCACGATTCTGCCGACGATCTTGGCAATATCCTCCCGATGCTCGAACTGCTGCAGCAGCACGACGAATTCGTCGCCGCCCATCCGGCAGACGGTATCCGGTTCCCGGATGGAATGCGAGAGACGGGAAGCGGCCATGGTCAGGAGCTCGTCGCCGGTGGCATGGCCGTATGTATCGTTAATGCGCTTAAAATCATCGAGGTCCAAGTAAATGACGGCCAGCTTATGGTGGTAGCGCTTCGCCATATGCAGCGATTGCGTAAAACGGTCTTGAAACAGCCTGCGGTTCGGCAGTTGGGTCAACGGATCGTAGTAAGCCAGACGGGTCAGCCGTTCCTCCTGCTTCTTGAACGCCGTGATGTCTTTGGCTGTCAGGGCGGCCTGCCATCCCGAAGACTTGCATGCTAACGGATATCCTTGTCCATCAAGCCATACGAGAGCTCCGTCCGGCAGCACGACCCGAAATGTCATCGCGAACGGTTCGCGCTCTTGAAGCAGCCGGCGGCATGCCTGCTGCAGCGGAAGGAGATCGGTTTCGTACACCCAGCGGAACAATACCGAACCGTAGTTAGGCTCCGGGGACAAGCCGATGGGCGAACCGGTTTCATCGAATACCCACAGCCAATCCGGAGATTGAAGCACAACGGCCCGGTATAGGTCGTCAGGCACGAAATCAGGAAGACGATTTTCCATAGGAAATCACCTCATTTTGGAAAAACACTTCTATATTATAGGCTTTTAGTACTGTATAAATCAAGGCTATATCCGTCTAAAGTACCATAAATCCAATTTTCTTCCGAATCGGACAAATGGATGGCATAAACTTGTCTGCCGCCCGTATACATAAAAGTAAAAACGGACAACACCCAATATCAAGGAGGAACACGCAATGAAACAATACAAATGGATACGATGGGCCGCCGCTGTCGGAATGGTCGTTCTGCTTGCCTCCGGCTGCTCGCTTCCGGGAAAAAAGGAACAGTCTCAGCAAATCGATCCTCCGCCAGCCGGTGCGGACGCCATGGCCACAAACGGCAAAGTGTCCCGGACGATTGCCAATCCGATGCAAGTGACGGTTTACGCCAAGGATGAAAAAGGGTTCGTCGCCCCGATTGCCGTTCAAGTCGAAAAGACCCAAGGCGCCGCCCGCAAGGCGCTTGAATACATGGTGGACGGCGGTCCGGTACAAGGACGTCTGCCGGCCGGATTTACAAGCCTCCTTCCCAAAGGTACCGAAATCAAAGGCATAAACGTCGTGGAAGATCAAAAGCTGGCTATCGTTGATTTTTCCAAAATGTTTACAGATTATAACCTGCAGGACGAAAGAAAAATTATGGAAGCCGTCACCTGGACGTTGACAGGCTTTCCTTCGGTAGAGAAGGTGCAGCTCCGCGTCGAGGGCAAGGCATTGAAAGAGATGCCGGTCGGCGGCACGCCGCTCGACGAATCGCTGACCCGGGCGATCGGAATCAACGTAGAGAAGCCGGAAAGCGTAGAGTACGGACAATCGACGCCGGTTACGCTGTATTTCTTAAATCAGAATCAGGAAAATTACAGCTATTACGTGCCTGTCACCCGGCTCGTCCCAAGGACGGACAATGTTGCGGAAGCGGTCATCCGGCAGCTCATTGCGGGACCGGATCAGAAGAAAGGCTTAGTTGCCGTCATGGCTCCGGGAGCCGAGATGCTGAAAGTGGACAAAACGGACGACCTGATTACCGTCAATTTCTCAGATAAAATGCTCGGCCCGGATAAAAAAGCGCCTGCCGAAGCGTTGAAAGCGGTTGTCTTATCGCTTACGGAAAATACGAACGCGGCCGCCAAGGTGCAAATCCTGGTGAACGGCGACGCCAAAGTAAGCGCGACCGATAATCAGAGCTATGCGAAGCCCGTGTCCCGCCCTCAGACTGTGAATCAACTGAAGCTGTAACTTGGCACGATACTCACAAAACGAACGCTCCTTCCTGTGCGGCCCGGCTTCCGGAAGGAGCGCTTTTCCGTTTCCGCCAGCCCGTTTGGTTTTCCTGGGGCGCTCTGGTACAATGGGAACGTGAAATCCAAAAGGAGGAAATGAGACTTACATGAGAAGCGACGGGAGAAGAGTCGATCAGGCGCGTCCTGTGAAAATTACGACCAATTACAATAAACACGCCGAAGGCTCGGTGTTGATCGAAGTGGGAGATACGCGGGTCATCTGCACGGCGACGGTGGAGGAACGGGTTCCGCCGTTTATGAAAGGGCAGGGCAAAGGATGGGTGACGGCCGAATACTCGATGCTGCCTCGTGCGACTTCGGTCCGCAATCAGCGCGAAGCGGCCAAAGGGAAGCTCGGCGGACGCACCATGGAAATTCAGCGGCTGATCGGACGGGCGCTGCGTTCCGTCGTCAATCTGGAAGCGCTCGGCGAACGTTCCATTACGCTGGATTGCGACGTGATCCAGGCGGACGGCGGCACCCGGACGACGTCAATCACCGGCGCGTTCGTCGCGATGGCTATCGCGATGGATAAAATCGCGCGGGAGCGGAATTTGAACCGGTTCCCGATCACCGATTTTCTCGGTTCCGTGAGCGTGGGCATCATTCAGGAGAAGCCGTGCCTGGACCTGAACTATGAAGAGGATTCCAAAGCGAAGGTCGACATGAACGTGGTCATGACCGGCCAAGGCAAATTCGTCGAGGTGCAAGGAACCGGCGAAGAAGCCCCGTTCTCCCGGCAAGAGCTTGACGCGCTGCTGGCGCTGGCCGAAACGGGCATTCAGGAGATGATTCGGGAACAGACGCTGGCGCTCGGGCCGATTGCCGAACGCATTAAGGGGGCGTCCCATGCGGCTCGGAGCTGAGGTCGTTATCGCGACCACAAACGCCGGCAAACTTAAGGAATTCGAGAAGATATTTCGGGAGAAAGGCATCGCGGTCAAAAGCCTGCTCGATTACCCGGAGATCCCGGATATCGTCGAGGACGGAGATACCTTTGCGGCGAACGCTCTGATTAAAGCCAGAGCGGTGGCCCGGCGGCTGGGCGTTCCCGCGGTGGCGGACGATTCCGGTTTATGCGTGGATCGTCTGAACGGCGCGCCGGGGGTATACTCCGCCCGCTACGCGGGCGAGCCGAAGGACGATGCGGCGAATAACCGCAAGCTCGTCGGCGAGCTGGACAAGCTGGAGCCGCTGCCCCGACCGGATGATGCGGCTCATCCCGAAGCGCTCAGCCCCGCCCGTTTCGTCAGCGCCATTGCGCTGGTGGATGCGGAAGGAACGCCGCTTGCCGAAGTCGAAGGGACGTGCGAGGGCGTCATTATTCGCGAACCGCGCGGCAGCGGGGGCTTCGGGTATGATCCGTTGTTTTACGTCCCGCAGCTCGGCCGGACGCTGGCGGAGTTGACGCTTGAAGAGAAAAATGCGCTCAGCCATCGCGGTCAGGCCATCCGCAAATTGTGGAACTTCTTGGCCTGAAGAAGCCGTACGGCTATTACTGAATCGATACTTTGTAATGGCGGAGCCACGTGTCGACTTGGGCCAAATAAGCGAACAGCTGCGGTCCGGTCATCAGCTGGCCGAACCAAGGCAGCTGGAAGCGGCCTTCGTGGTCCTCGGCGAGGGTGCGGATTTTGGCCGTATCGATGAACGGAAGCAGAGGCGAGGAAGGATCGTTTAAGATGTCCAATACCCGGGAACGGACGGCGGTTAAATAGTTTGGATT
Source organism: Paenibacillus sp. MZ04-78.2 (assembly GCF_024213375.1). Lineage (GTDB taxonomy): Bacteria > Bacillota > Bacilli > Paenibacillales > NBRC-103111 > Paenibacillus_G. The sequence continues at coordinate 33,963 of NZ_JANAVJ010000034.1, forward strand.
GTGCGTTTTCGGATACGGGCTTTTTTTGCGGGTCAGCACGTCTTCGGGAAGAATGCCGCGGAGCGCTTGGCGCAAAATGCCTTTTTCCCGGTCGCCGGCCGTTTTGACCTCCCACGGAATATTCCATACGTATTCGACCAGCCGGTGATCGCAGAACGGCACGCGCACTTCGAGACCGACCGCCATGCTCATCCGGTCTTTGCGGTCGAGCAGCGTCGGCATAAAGCGGGTAATGTTCAAATAGGACATTTCCCGCATCCGGTTCTGCTGTCCGTTCTCGCCGGCCAGACGGGGCACTTCGGAGAGAGCTTGCCGGTAGCGGTCCTGCACGTATTGGGCGGGCTTTACCCAATCGACGAATTCGGGAGAGAGCAGGGCGATGCGTTCGGGGGTCGCCAGCGACCAGGGGAAGGTTCCGGCATTCAGCGCTTCCTCCCGGTGAAACCAAGGGTACCCGCCGAAAATTTCGTCGGCCGCCTCGCCGGATATCGCCACTGTGGCGCCTTTTTTAATTTCCCGGCAAAATAAATAAAGCGAACCGTCCACATCGGCCATTCCGGGCAAGTCCCTGGCCAGCACGACAGTTCGGAGCGCCTCGACGAGCTCCGGCGTATCGAATTCGATCGCGTGATGCACGGTTCCGAGGTGTTCCGTCATACGCTTGATCCAAGGCGCATCCGCATTCGGCTGAAAGGCGCTTGCTTGGAAGTGCTTGTCGTTGTCGACATAATCGACCGAATAGGTGTGCAGAGCTCCGAGCCCTTGCTGCGCATAGTAGTGGGCGGCAAACGTCGTTAGCGCGCTGGAATCGAGCCCGCCGGATAAGAGCGTGCAGATCGGCACATCCGAGGCGAGCTGTCGGATCACCGTGTCCTGAAGCAGCTCGCGCACTTTGGCGGCCGTCGTCTCCACATCGTCCTCGTGCGGCTTGCTTTCCAGCTTCCAGTAAGCGCGTACGCTCAGGCCGCGCGCATCCATGACCATGCAGTGCCCCGGCTTCAGCTCCTGCATATTTTTATAGACCCCGTGGCCCGGCGTGCGCGCCGGCCCGATGGCGAAAATTTCCGCCAGCCCTTCGCCGCTGATCTGAACCGTAAAGTCCGGATGCGCCAGGATGGCCTTCGGCTCCGAACCGAACAGCAGCCGGCCTTCCGAATAGGAATAGAAAAGAGGCTTGACGCCCAGCCGGTCGCGTACGAGGAACAGCGATTGCTCTTCGTGGTCCCAAATGGCAAAGGCGAAAATGCCGTTGAGCCGGTCGACGCAGGCTCGGCCCCATTCGACGAACGAAACGAGCAGCACCTCGGTGTCGCAGGTGGTGGCGAACCGGTGGCCTCGCTGCTCCAGCTCTTTTTTCAATTCGGGCGCATTGTATAGCTCGCCGTTATAGACGATGGTTATTGTATTATCCCCGACTTTCCGGGTCATGGGCTGGGCTCCGCCCGCCGGGTCCATGACGCTCAGACGGCGGTGGCCAAGCGCGCAGCGGGGCGTAATCCAGCTGCCGGAGGCATCCGGACCGCGCGAGGCGAGCGTATCCGTCATCGTTTCGAGAACGGACGGATACTGGGTCAAATCCTTGTTCCAATCAATCCATCCCGTGATTCCACACATAGCTTTCATCCTCTCCGGTCTTCCAGAATCTGTCGCTCCCATGAGGGGGCCAAAGATGACAGCAAGATGTTAAAGGTTATGCTTGGCGGGAGTGGATGATGTCTGTCCGGGCAAGCCGAGCCGTGGAAAACTTGATGAAAAAATGGACAAACGGACGAAGAAAAGTTACACTTAGCGTAGGTGTATTTTTATAATGGCCTGCGTCTCGGAAGCCGATGTATAGAAAGCGTCGGTTTTGTCTCACGCTATAGCTGGAGGAACGATAGGCAGGAAGACAATTGATCAACAGGTAAAGGTGGTTCATCATTAATGAAAAGAACGTTCTCAGAACAACAAAAAGAATACAAGGAAGCCAAAGACAACTTCGAGAAGGCGAATAAAGAATTCGAACAAAAGCTCGCTACGACGAAAAAACTCGGTAACGTAACTCCGGAAGTGATGGAGCAGCTTGTCGGCGATACGGGACTTCATATTGCATTGAACCGGCTCGGTGCGGCGGAAGCCGCGCTTCTGAAATGGTCGCACGAGATGATTCAGAACGAACGCGACTATTTGCAAAATAAAGAGCAGGTCGACCGCATGTACGGTTTCATCGATCAAAATCCGCACATTAAAGCGCAGCTCATCCAAGCCGCGATGAAAATGGAATAGATTTCGGGAAATGGAACGCTGAAAAGCGCAGCCCGGATGCCGTGTTTATACGCATCCGCGGCTGCTTTTTCATGTCCGCATACCGCGCGTCCGAATCCGGTATCCTAATATTAAGGGGACGATGGAATGGACAGGAAATCGATCGCGGCAGGAGATTTTGCTTTCGCTTCTTTTTTGGAGTACACTGGCATTCATAAAGAAGCTTAGCAAGAAAGGCGGTGTTTCATGAGCGGGCAGACCAATGACAATGTGATTCTTTTTCCAAAAACCGTCGAATATTATCAATTCGAACTGACCCGGCTCCTTGAAGCGGAACGCTACGGAGAAGCGATGAAGCTCCTCCGCTTTTTGCTTGCCTGTCAATCCGACGACAACCGGGCGCGGGAAGAATGGCGGTCCTTGCTCGACTGGCTGCAGGTCATGTTTCCGGACTTGGCGCTCGGGCAGGCGGACGAAAGCCAAGAGCTCAGCGAAGCGGACCTGCTGCGGCAGCATTTGCACGCCAAGGGCGAACAGAAAGGCGACTATGCGAAGCGGCTGCTGGCCAGCCTGCGGGAGCAGCGGGCCGTGGACAAGCAACTGCTGGCTCTGGATCAGCTCGCGTTTCTGGAAGACGAATCGATCGACGAAGAGCTGCTCGGTTGGTTGAAGGAGGATGCCGGACGGCATCCGCTGATCGAGTTCAAGGCGCTGCAAACGCTCAGGAAGCGGGGCGTGACCGGCAGCGTAACGCTGCACAAGAACAGCGAAGCGGCGATCGTCGAGATCGAGGATACGCCGGAGGCCTTCGATCAGTTTCCTTCGCAGATTCAAGAGATTATCAACCGCGTGCAGGAAATCAGCGAGACGCAGCACCCGGCGCTCTCTTATTTTGCATCGGAGACGTGGAACGAATTTTTGGCATTTATTTATGGAACTTCCGCTTACAGACAAATGCTGCGGCAGGACCCGACCTGCGTGGACGTGTGGGCAGCAGCGCTGCATTTGACCTTGCTCGAACAAGTATTTGAAGGCGGAGACAAAGCGGAGCTGTTCGAATTGTACGGGATTACGTCGAAGCTGGCGTTTCAGTGGGAGCAGGCTTACCGGATGATGCAGCAATTCGCCGCAAACGTATTCACCCGGAGATTATAAAATGGCGCCGCGGGACGATTTCCCGACGTTTCCGCGTTTGAAGCCTTGAAAACCGCATTTATTACGGTTATAATATAGTGGTTATATCGGCGGGCTTGTCCGGGCTGTACCGCGACTCCGCCAGAACGTGACAAAATTGCGATGGATAATTTTTGGAGGGGAAAGCATAAAATGAAAGCAAGCTGGGAAAAAATAGAGAAGAACGTAGCCGTTCTTGATATTGAAGTGGACGCGGACCAAGTAGCCGCCGCTCTGGACAAGGCATTCAAAAAAGTTGTGAACAAAGTTAATGTTCCTGGCTTCCGCAAGGGCAAAGTGCCTCGCTCTATTTTCGAATCGAAATTCGGCGTGGAAAGTTTGTATCAAGACGCTCTTGATATCATCGTGCCTGACGCTTACATGGCAGCCGTTCAAGAGACGGGCATTCAGCCGGTGGACCGTCCGGAAGTGGACGTCGAGCAATTCGGTAAAGGCCAAGTTCTGAAGTTCAAAGCGAAAGTTACCGTGAAGCCTGAAGTCGAGCTTGGCGAGTACAAAGGCATCGCGCTCGAAGCTCCTTCCGTCGACGTAACGGCCGAAGAAGTGAACGAAGAGCTGGAAAAACTGCAAAAGCGCCATGCGGAACTTGTTCCGGTAGAAGCAGGCGCAACCGAGAACGGCGACATCGTCGTAATCGACTTCGAAGGCTTTGTGGACGGCGTTCCTTTCGAGGGCGGCCAAGCGGAGCGTTATTCGCTTGAGCTTGGCTCCGGCAGCTTTATCCCGGGCTTCGAAGAGCAAGTCGTCGGCCTGGAGAAAGACGGCGAGAAGGACATCACCGTAACGTTCCCGGAAGACTACCATGCGGAAGAGCTGAAAGGCAAAGAAGCTGTTTTCAAAATCAAGCTGCATGACATCAAGCGCAAAAACTTGCCTACGCTCGACGACGAGTTCGCTAAAGATGTGAGCGAGTTCGAGACGCTGGACGAGTACAAAGCGGATTTGGAGAGCAAGCTGAAAGAGCGCAAGCAAAACGAAGCTGATCGCAAAAAAGAAAACGATCTGGTAGAAAAAGCTTCCGAAGCTGCGCAAGTGGAAATTCCGGAAGTCATGATCAATGACGAATCGGAGCAAATGGTGAAAGAATTCGAAAACCGTCTGCGCACGCAAGGCATGAACATCGACATGTACTATCAGTTCACCGGTCAAAGCGCCGACAACCTCAAAGGTCAAATGCGCGCTGACGCCGAGAAGCGCGTACGCAACAACCTCGTGCTTGAGGCAATCGCGAAAGCGGAAAGCCTTGAAGCGACGGAAGAAGAAATCAAAGCCGAGCTGGAGAACCTGGCCCAAATGTACGGTCGTTCCGTTGACGAAATCTACAGCATCTTTGCTTCCAACGGCAATTTGGGATCGCTGCTGCAAGATATCGTCAACCGCAAAACCGTGAAATTCCTGGTTGACAACAGCAAAACGGCTTAATTGGAAATTATATAAACGCGAAGAGACATGCAAAGGCACGTGTACATCCATGCGTGCCTTTGTTTTACCTTAAATCACGTTTGACGTTTCCCCGAAGCATGCACATAAGAAGTACATAAGCATAACATAATAAGCGTTATATACGAGCAAGCGAATCATTACATATGCGGTACATTGTGAAATACATAGTCGGCAGCAAAGCAGTCCTGTCCCGTCGGGTGTACGTTAAAATACCCGCCACGTTTGCGTGTATCGGAGAGGAAATGACTTTAGTCTTTAAACGTGCTACAATGTTTTGAGTAAGGCTCGAAAATGAATTGCATTTTATGAAGTAAAGGGGTTGGGACGATGACTCTGGTACCTATGGTTGTGGAACAGGAAGGCCGCGGCGAACGCTCTTACGATATTTACTCGCGTTTGCTGAAGGATCGTATTATTTTTTTGGGCAGCGCGATCGATGACGACGTCGCCAACCTGGTTATTGCCCAGTTGCTTTTCTTGTCGGCAGTAGATCCCGAGAAGGACATTCAATTGTACATCAACTCCCCCGGCGGTTCGGTGACGGCCGGTATGGGTATATATGATACAATGCAATTTATCAAACCGGACGTTTCGACGATTTGCGTCGGCATGGCCGCCAGTATGGGTTCTTTGCTGCTTACGGCAGGAGCCAAAGGCAAACGCTTGGCGCTTCCGAACAGCGAAGTGATGATTCATCAACCGCTTGGCGGCGTCCGCGGGCAGGCATCGGATATTAAAATTCATGCCGACTGGATTATCAAAACAAAGCAGAAACTAAACCAAATCTATGTGGAGCGTACGGGGCAGCCTTACGAAAGAATCGAACGCGACACGGACCGTGACAATTTCATGAGCGCCGAAGATGCCAAGGCGTACGGTCTCATTGATGCGGTTATCACTCGCAGTGATCTGACTTAGAAAAGGAGTGATCCCATGTTTAAATTTAACGATGAAAAAGGCCAGCTCAAGTGCTCGTTCTGCGGCAAATCCCAGGAGCAGGTGCGCAAGCTGGTTGCCGGGCCCGGCGTTTATATATGCGACGAGTGCATCGAGCTTTGCACGGAAATCGTTGAGGAAGAATTGGGTCACGAGGAAGAGCTCGACCTGAAAGACGTGCCGAAGCCGAAGGAAATCCGCGCAATTCTGGATTCCTACGTCATCGGGCAGGAACAGGCCAAAAAATCGCTGTCGGTTGCCGTATACAACCATTACAAACGGATCAACTCGCAGCAAAGCAAGCTCGAAGATGTCGAACTGCAAAAGTCGAACATCGTCCTTGTAGGTCCGACGGGCAGCGGGAAAACGCTGCTGGCTCAAACGCTGGCCAAAATTTTGAACGTCCCGTTTGCGATCGCCGACGCGACGTCTTTGACGGAAGCCGGATACGTAGGGGAAGACGTCGAAAACATTTTGCTGAAGCTCATTCAAGCGGCTGATTACGATGTGGAAAAAGCCGAGCGCGGTATTATTTATATCGATGAAATCGATAAAGTGGCCCGCAAATCGGAAAATCCGTCCATCACCCGCGACGTTTCGGGCGAAGGCGTACAGCAAGCCCTTCTGAAAATTTTGGAAGGCACGGTTGCATCCGTACCGCCTCAAGGCGGACGCAAGCATCCTCATCAAGAATTCATCCAAATTGATACGACGAACATCCTGTTTATTTGCGGCGGGGCATTCGACGGGCTTGAACAGATCATTAAGCGCCGGATCGGCAAAAAAGTGATCGGCTTCGGCACGGACGGTCATAAAGCCGACCTGAAGCCGGGCGAATATTTGTCCCTTGTGCTTCCGGAAGACTTGCTGAAATTTGGTTTGATTCCGGAATTCGTGGGCCGTCTGCCGGTCATCTCGACGCTGGAGCCGCTGGACGAAGCAGCGCTTGTCCGCATCTTGACCGAGCCTAAAAATGCTCTTGTCAAGCAGTATCAAAAGATGCTGGAGATGGATAACGTGTCCCTTGAATTCGAACCGGAGGCGCTGGAGGAAATTGCGAAAGAAGCGATTAAGCGCAATACCGGGGCGAGGGGGCTGCGCGCCATTATCGAAGGCATTATGCTGGAAGTGATGTACGAGGCGCCATCCCGCACGGAGAACTCCAAATGCATCGTGACCAAGGAAGCCGTACAAGCGAAGATCATACCTCAGATCACCGCAGCGGACGGCCAGTCCATGAAGAAAAAAGAAGAAAGCGCGTAAGCGCCGGATATATAAAAAAACCAAACGCCTCCAATCCGCAGGGACCGATTGATTCGTCCCCCGGAGCGGAGGATGTTTGGCATCATGGGAGAGAAGAAAACACATGTTCCATAGAACGGAAACGGTTCCGGTTAAAGTCGGCAATCTAACCATCGGCGGCAGCAATGACGTGATTATCCAGAGCATGTGTACGACCAAGACGGCGGATGTAAAGGCTACGGTGGCCGAGATTCATCGGCTGGAGGAAGCGGGATGCCAGATCGTCCGCGTTACAGTCAACAATAAGGAAGCGGCGGAAGCGATTAAAGAAATCAAGAAGCAGATCTCGATTCCGCTTGTGGCTGACATTCATTTTGACTACCGACTCGCTTTGCAGGCCATTGAGAACGGGATTGACAAAGTAAGAATTAATCCGGGGAACATTGGCCGCCGCGAGAGGGTAGAAGCCGTCGTTAAGGCCTGCAAGGAGCGGGGAATTCCGATCCGGATCGGCGTCAACGCCGGTTCGCTTGAGAACCACTTGCTGGAAAAGTACGGCTATCCGACGCCGGAAGCGATGGTCGAAAGTGCCCTGTATCATATCAGCATTCTCGAAGAGCTCGATTTTCGTGATATCATCGTCTCGTTGAAGGCATCCGACGTCCCGATGGCGATTGCCGCTTATACGAAAGCCGCGGCAGCCTTCCGTTACCCGCTGCACCTTGGCATTACGGAGGCCGGGACATTGTTCTCCGGCACTGTGAAGAGCGCCGCAGGCTTGGGTGCGCTGCTAAGCATGGGGCTCGGTTCAACGATCCGGATTTCGCTCAGCGCCGACCCGGTTGAGGAAGTCAAGGTATGCCGCGAGCTGCTGAAATCGTTCGGGTTGATCACGAACGCCGCCACCTTGGTTTCTTGCCCGACTTGCGGACGATTGGATATCGATCTGTTTTCTATCGCGAATGAGGTGGAAGAGTATATCTCCAAGCTGAAGGTGCCGATCAAAGTATCCGTACTTGGCTGCGCGGTTAACGGCCCGGGTGAAGCCAGGGAAGCCGATATCGGCATTGCTGGCGCCCGCGGTGAAGGCTTGTTGTTCCGTTACGGCGAAATGATCCGCAAAGTACCGGAAGCCGAGCTGCTGTCCGAGCTGAAGAAGGAAATCGATATTATCGTCGAGCATTTTGAGCGTACGGGCGAGATTCCCGGCCGAAAGCATCACACGGCGATTTAATACGGCACATCATAACTACACCCGCACATTGCAAGCGGAGGGAAGCGTTACGGCTTCCCGCCCGGCATTGGCGGGTGTATTTTGTTTGTTTAAAGCTTGGCGTCAAAGAAAATCGGGAGCTCCTCAACACCGTAGACTAAGCTTCCAATCGGCTGGGACCCCTTGGAAACCGTTTGTATAGGTTTCTGGCGTACTGCAAACAATGAAGCTAGGAAATTACGGATAAGGGGGTACGGTCCATGAGAAGGAAATGGTGGGTGTCCGTCGCAGGATGGCTTTGTCTATGCGTCATCATTCCGGCAACCGCAGTTGGACAGTACACTGCTATCGAACCGGTGGCAGAAACGAAGCAAATTGCCGTCGTTATCGACGATTTCGGTAACGGTCAAGCGGGCACCGAGCAAATGATGGAGCTGCCGATTCCGTTTGTTGCGGCGGTCATGCCTTTTTTGCCAACAACGAAACGCGATGCGGAATGGGCGCATAAGCTGGGCAAGGAAGTTATCGTACATCTGCCGATGGAGCCGCGGAACGGAAAGCCGGAGTGGCTTGGTCCGGGAGCGATATCGACGAGGCTGCCCGATGATGAAATTCGCCGCAGAGTCATTGCCGCCATTGAGGATGTGCCGCATGCGGTAGGCATCAATAACCACATGGGATCGAAGGCCACATCCAACGAAAGGGTCATGCGCATTGTGCTGACCGTATGCAAAGAGCGCAACTTGTATTTTTTGGATAGCCGGACGACCGACAAGAGCGTCATTGGTAAGCTGGCGAAAGAAATGGGCGTGCGCACGGCGGAAAACAATTTGTTTATGGATGATACCTACACCCGGAACCATATTCTCAAGCAAGCGGTAAAGCTGCAAAAGCTTGTCCGCGACAATGACAGCACGATTGTCATCGGCCACGTCGGTCCGCCGGGGAAGCATACCTCCGAAATTTTAAAGCAATCGATTCCGACTCTGCAGCAGCTTGGCGGACATTTTGTACCGGCGTCGCAATTGATGAAATAATTTACCCCAATGCAAAAAAAAGACCGCGAACTGCCGTGAAATCGGCTTGCTATGCGGTCTTTTACTATTGTTGCTGCTGCATATACTGCTCAACGCCCGCAGCGATGGCGTCCGCAATGCGCTGCTGGGACTGGGCCTCGGATAGCATCCGGCGGTCATCGGCATTTGTAAGGAAGCCCATCTCGACGATAACCGTTGGCGCTTTCGAATACTTCAACAAATAAAACGTCCGGCCCGGCACAGACTTGTCGCCCGTACCATATAGCGCATTCATCGCTGCTTGCACGGCTTTGGCGAGTTGCTTGCTTTGCGGTTTCGCTTGATGAATGAGGATCGCGCCTCGTTTGGAGGAATTGCGGGCAGAGTTGACGTGCAGACTGATCATGATTTTGGGCTTGACCTCATTGCACAGATGGCTGCGCTGAGCCAAGTCCTTGATATGTCTCGAACGAGTTTTTAACCATAAGTTTTCTCCGCTTAGCGCGTAATCGTCCATCCGGTTCATTAAGACGACGTACCCTTTTCTGCGCAACGTCTCGTACGTTTTTTTACCGATCGCCAAATTAATATCTTTCTCCAGTAACTCACCGTACGAGGTGCCCCCGTCGATTCCGCCGTGACCTACATCGATTAAGACGTCGACGCTCGATATGGCGGGATTGGCAGATTTTAGCTCCGGCAAGTACCAGGATTCGGGCACCGATGCTTCCGCATGTCCGGCTTGAAAAGTCAGAACGGTCAGCGCCAGCATTGCGGCAACGGCAAGTTTCATTGCCCGGCTCCATAGATTCAGCCTCGACATCCGCCGCTCAATCCTTTCGCGAAAAATCGTCCGCAGCTTAATTCGTATCACATGGTTGTAGCATTCCCCAAAAAGTTTCTTAAAGCACAGCGATTAATGCTACTATGACAGGGCAATACTACCAATTATATGAATGCCGTAGCGGCTGGTCAGGCGGCCGTGAGCAATAGGAGGGATTAGATTGAATATCAGTGTGGTTTTGATGGTTATCCAGTTGTTTTTTGCCATCGTTATCGGTATGTATTTTTGGAATTTGCTTCGCAATCAGCAGACGAACCGTTCCGCCGTCGACAAGGAATCGAAGAAAGAGCTGGAGAAGCTGCGCAGGCTGCGATCCGTCTCTTTAAATAAACCGTTAGCCGAAAAAACAAGACCGACTGCCATGGACGACATCGTCGGGCAAAAGGAAGGGCTGCGTGCCCTGAAAGCGGCGCTGTGCAGCGCCAATCCGCAGCACGTGATCATCTACGGTCCGCCTGGCGTCGGCAAAACAGCCGCTGCCCGCGTCGTATTGGAGGAAGCGAAGAAAAATCCGGAATCGCCGTTTCGTCCGGACGCCAAATTTACCGAGATCGATGCGACGACGGCGCGATTTGATGAGCGGGGCATTGCCGACCCGCTAATCGGCTCGGTTCACGATCCGATCTATCAAGGAGCGGGAGCTATGGGAGTTGCCGGTATTCCGCAGCCGAAACCCGGGGCGGTAACGAAGGCGCACGGAGGGATTTTGTTCATTGACGAGATTGGTGAATTGCATCCGCACCAAATGAATAAATTATTAAAGGTGCTTGAAGATCGCAAAGTATTTTTGGAAAGCGCATATTACAATTCCGAAGACACGAATGTGCCGAGTTATATTCACGACGTGTTCCAGAACGGCCTGCCTGCGGATTTCCGGCTTGTAGGGGCAACGACACGCAACCCGCAAGAGCTGCCTCCGGCAATCCGCTCGCGCTGTATGGAACTTTATTTCCGTCCGCTGTTGCCGGAAGAAATCGGCTCGATTGCCACCAAAGCGCTGAAAAAAATCGGATTTCCCGACTGTCCTTCCGCGATTGAAGTCGTTAAGAAATATGCGACCAACGGGCGCGAAGCGGTAAACATTATTCAGCTTGCGGCAGGGATAGCGCTGACCGACCAGCGCCGAGAGCTGTCGGCCGCCGACATCGAATGGGTTGTCAACAGCTCGCAAATTCCGCCGAGGCCGGAGAAAAAAATTTCCCAGCGTCCGGAAATCGGGTTGGTTAACGGATTGGCCGTATACGGACCGAATCTCGGAATGCTGCTTGACATTGAAGTGACCGCCATTCCGGCGGTGCAGCCGGGCACGGGGCATTTTACGATTACCGGTGTCGTCGATGAGGAAGAGATGGGCGGCGGGTCGCGGACGTTACGTCGCAAAAGCATGGCGCGCGGTTCCGTCGAAAACGTGCTTACCGTCCTGCGACGGCTCGGCTTACATCCATACGATTACGACATGCATATCAATTTTCCGGGCGGCATTCCGATCGACGGACCGTCGGCCGGCGTATCGATGGCCGTAGCGATTGCTTCCGCCATCAAACGGATTCCGGTCGACAACCATCTGGCGATGACCGGCGAAATCAGCATTCACGGCAAGGTTAAACCGGTAGGAGGCGTTATTGCCAAAGTCGAGGCTGCTTTTCAGGCTGGAGCGACCAAAGTCATCATTCCGAAGGAAAACTGGCAGGAAGTTTTTGCGGGACTTAACGGATTGGAAGTCATTCCGGTCGACTCGGTAGAGGAACTGCTTCATCACGCTCTCGGTATTGAAAGCGCCCATTTGGCTGCCGAGCCTCCTGCCATGCCTCAAGAGACAGTCAGCGGCGCCTCCGTTACGATTTTGCACGCCGATGCGCTCGAATAGAGTGGTTGGCGTCTCTTTATTCGTAAGAGCGGAAACCGTCGACCCGATTGGTGTTTTAAAATCAATTTTGATAAAATGTAAATCACATGTATGTAAGTATAGTCTGGAGGTGCTCGCGGATGGGAACGAGCAAACAGAAATTGCGACGCTTGCCGCTGCTTCCGCTCCGGGGGCTGCTGGTGTATCCGAGCATGGTTCTGCATTTGGACGTGGGCAGGGAAAAGTCGGTACGGGCCCTGGAGAAGGCTATGGTCGAAGACAGCATGATCCTGCTGTGCTCACAATCCGAGGTGAATATCGAGGAGCCGAAAACCGAGGATATTTACCGGATTGGCACGATATCGAAAGTGCGGCAAATGCTCAAGCTGCCGAACGGAACGATCCGCGTGCTTGTGGAAGGCGTCGTTCGCGCCGAAATTGCGGAATTTCTGGTAAACGACGAATACTACGAGGTACACGTCAGGGAACTCCCTGAGCAGGAAACGTCCGATCCCGAAATCGACGCGTTGATGCGCACGGTGCTGAACCAATTTGAAAATTATATCAATCTTTCGAAAAAAGTGACCCCGGAAACGTTGGCCGCCGTATCCGACATTGACGAACCGGGGCGGCTCGCGGACGTGATTTGCAGTCATTTATCGTTAAAAATTAAAGATAAGCAAGAAATTTTGGAAACGGTCGATGTCCGGCTGCGGCTTGAAAAGCTGCTCGGCATCCTGAACAATGAGCGCGAGGTGCTCGAGCTCGAACGCAAGATCAGCCAGCGCGTCAAGAAGCAGATGGAGAAGACGCAGAAGGAATATTATTTGCGCGAGCAAATGAAGGCGATTCAGAAGGAGCTCGGGGACAAAGAAGGACGGGCCGGCGAGGTCGTGGAGCTGCGCAACCAGCTCGCGCAAAGCGACGTGCCTGAGAAGGTGAAGGAAAAGATCGAGAAGGAAATCGATCGGCTTGAAAAAATGCCGGCGACTTCCGCCGAAGGCTCGGTCATCCGCAACTACATCGACTGGCTGCTTGGCTTGCCTTGGGCCCAATCGACCGAAGACGACCTCGATATCCGCAAGGCCGAGGAAATTTTGAATCAGGATCATTACGGCTTGGAGAAGCCGAAAGAGCGTGTCCTTGAATATTTGGCCGTACAAAAGCTGGTCAAGAAGCTCAAAGGACCGATTCTATGCCTCGTCGGTCCTCCCGGGGTCGGGAAGACGTCGATCGCCCGTTCGATCGCCAGGTCGCTCGGCCGGCAGTTCATGCGCATTTCCTTGGGCGGCGTGCGCGACGAAGCGGAAATCCGTGGACACCGCCGTACGTATGTGGGCGCGATGCCGGGTCGGATTATTCAAGGGATGAAAAATGCGGGAACAAACAACCCCGTCTTTCTGCTGGACGAAATCGATAAAATGGCGATGGATTTTCGCGGCGACCCGGCTTCCGCTCTGCTGGAAGTACTGGACCCGGAACAAAACAGCACGTTCAGCGACCACTTCGTCGAAGTGCCGTTCGACCTGTCCAACGTCATGTTCGTAACGACGGCCAACGCCATACACAACATCCCGCGGCCGCTGCTCGATCGGATGGAAGTGCTGTACATTCCGGGGTACACGGAAATTGAAAAGCTGCACATCGCGCGCAACTACTTGCTGCCGAAGCAGCAGGAGAACCACGGTTTGCAGGACGGCCAGCTCGTCGTAGACGAGGACGCGCTTATGAGCACGGTGCGCGAGTATACGCGCGAGGCGGGCGTCCGCAACCTGGAGCAGCAAGTTTCGTCTATCTGTCGGAAGGCGGCCAAGGAAATCGTCGGCGGGGCGACTGCCGTGCATGTGAAGGCCGACAACCTGAAAGAGTACCTTGGTCAGCCGAAATTCCGCTACGGTATGGCAGAGGAGCACGATCAGGTCGGCGCGGTGACCGGGCTTGCCTGGACGGAAGTCGGCGGCGACACGCTCGTTATCGAAGTGACGGTGATGCCTGGCAGCGGCAAGCTAACACTTACCGGGAAACTCGGAGACGTCATGAAGGAATCCGCTCAGGCGGCTTTCAGCTACACCCGTTCGCGGGTCGAGCAATTCGGCATTCAGCCGGACTTCCATGAAAAATACGATATCCACGTACACATTCCGGAAGGCGCCATCCCGAAGGATGGCCCGTCCGCCGGCATTACGATGGGCACGGCGCTCATCTCGGCTTTGACCAATATTCCGGTTTCGCGTCACGTCGCAATGACGGGAGAGATCACGCTTCGCGGCCGCGTGCTCCCGATCGGCGGCCTGAAGGAAAAAGCTCTCGCCGCTCACCGCGCGGGCATCCGCACGGTTTTGCTGCCGAAGGATAATGCCAAAGACATCGAAGAAATTCCCGAGAGCGTGCGCTCCGAGCTGACGTTCATCCCGGTCGCGCATATGGATGAAGTGCTCGAACACGCTCTGGTCAAGCCTGTAGGCGTATAATAACAGGCGTTGGGAGGGATGGGGGTTCGTCATTATCATTCATTTCAGACAACGTGAGGAAAAGTATTTTCGCGGAAAGTTTACGGCCGCCTTTGAAATCAAGTTGTATCCGCTAAGGACTATAATAGACAACTTGAATTTCAAGAGCGGTGGAGCGGAAATATTTTTCCGGCCCGGCAGATCAGAATGATTTTTTACGAACTTCATCCTTTCCAACGCTCCACCAAGAAATGAGTGAAACGTATGAAGGTCAATCAAGCTGAATTCATCATCAGCGCGGTTGGTCCGAGCCAGTATCCTACGGATGCCTTGCCGGAGATTGCTTTGGCAGGGCGTTCCAATGTAGGGAAGTCTTCGCTGATCAACCGGATGATCAACCGTAAAAACTTGGCCCGTACCAGCTCCAAGCCCGGCAAAACCCAGCAGTTGAACTATTACAAAATTAATTCCGATTTGTTCTTCGTCGATTTGCCGGGGTATGGGTATGCGCAGGTGTCCAAAACTGAACGTGAAAAATGGGGCAAATTTATCGAAAATTATTTGCTCCACCGGGAATTTTTGAAGCTGGTCCTGCTCATAATCGATCTTCGCCATCCGCCGTCCAAAGACGATCAAGCCATGTATTCGTGGCTGAAGCATCACGGCACGCCGATTTGCATCGTGACGACGAAAGCGGATAAAATTCCGCGCAGCAAGTGGCAGCAGCATATGAAGATCGTCAAGGAAACACTGGGAGCGGACAAGTCGGACCCGGTTGTCCTATTTTCATCCGAATTGGGACTCGGGAAAGACGAGCTGTGGCAGATCATCGAACAGAAGATCGGCTATGGCGCCGATACGGCAGTGGAGGGACAGCCCGAGACGCAGTCCGAATCCTCCGAGCAAGAACATTAATACGCTGCCCTCCAAGGGCAGAAAACCAAAAAGGCTATTCCTCGATTTCCGGTTTCTTGTACCGGTAAACGGGAATAGCCTTTTTAAGCTTGATCTTTGGCAAGTGCAAGCAAGATCTCGGCGACCAGCCCACCGACCGTATGGCGCAAACCAATACAATGATTTTTCATCCAGCGGATTCCTCCTTCGTATAATCTGCCGCCTTTTGCCCCAAACTTGGAGCAAGAGACTTTGGATTCCACATCCCGAGCGAGGAGCGTCAGAGCGAATTGAACCTGTTAACTCGTTTCAGCTTAAAAAATGCGGCCGCCATCCTGTTAGGCTCAATCCTACTTATGCTCGGCGGGATATACGCTTTCACGTCCCTGAAAGTGGACTTGCTGCCGGATGTGGAACTACCCACGTTAACGGTGCAGGCCGTGTATCCCGGGGCAGCTCCCGCCGATGTGGAGGAGCGGGTGACGCGCGAGCTGGAACGAAGCTTGAAAGCGCTCAGCGGCCTGGAATCATTAACGAGCCAATCGATGGAAAGCTTCGCCGTGGTGCAAATGAAGTACCTGATCGGGACGGATATGGAGCTGGCCTCCCGTCAGGCAGAGGACGTGTTCAAGGGGCTGAAGCTTCCCGAAGGCGTGACGCCCAAAGTGACGCGATTGAATTTCAGCGTGCTGCCTATCCTGAACTTGGCCGTATTCTCGAAGCAGAGCGATTCCATTGAGGAGCTTATCGTTCAGGACATTCAGCCGGAACTGGAAAAAATCCCTGGCGTCAGCAGCGTGGCGGCAGGCGGCTTAAAAGAAAGTTATATCCGAATTGCCGTCGATCCTGCCAAAGCCAAAGCATATAATCTAACCTTAACCCAAATTCAGCAAAAAGTGCAGGGGCTATTTTTATCCTTCCCGGCCGGTTCCGTGGTTGAGAACGAACTGGTCATCCCGGTCCGAGTCGAGCAGCGCGCCGCCGGCATTCAGGAATTGAAGCGGCTTGCGATCGAGGTACAAACGGGTTTCCCGCCTGTCCCCACAGAGATCGCGCTTGAAGATATCGCCGCTGTGCAGCCGATAGAGGAAGCGTCCGAGCTGGTTCGTTACAACGACAAAAGCGCCCTGGCTCTATCCATTTCCAAAAAACAAGATGCCAATACGGTCCAAATCGCCGATCAGGCATTTGCCGTGCTGAACAAGCATCGGGACCGGATCGATTACGCGCTCGCTTTCGATCAGTCGGAAGGGATCAAAAAGTCGGTCGAAAGCCTGCAGAGAGAAGGACTGTACGGAGCGCTGTTCGCCTCTTTGGCGGTGCTGCTGTTTCTGAGGAATCTAAGAGCAACGCTCATCGCCGTCTTATCCATTCCTTTGTCTTTATTAATCGCATCGATCATTTTAAATCGCATGGACATCACCCTGAACGTCATGACGCTGGGCGGCATGGCCATTGCGGTAGGGCGGGTGGTCGACGACAGCATTGTGGTGATCGAAAATATTTACAGACGCATGAGCCGAAGAAAGCCCGGCGAAGACCGGACGCAAATTACGCTGGATGCGACCAAAGAGATTATGGGCGCGATCACATCGTCCACCTTGACGACCGTCGTCGTGTTTTTGCCGCTCGGCTTCGTGGGGGGAATTACCGGGACGTTTTTTAAGCCGTTTGCGCTGACTGTCGTCTTTGCGCTCGTCGCTTCGCTGCTTGTCGCCGTTACGCTCGTTCCGATTTTGGCCAAAGCTTCGTTCGGGCGCATCCGGGAGACGGAGGAGCGGGAAAGCGCGCTGCAGCGGGGGTACGCGGCAGTGCTCGCCTCGGCGCTGCGGCACAAATGGACCGTCATCGCCGTTTCGCTGGCGGTGCTTGCCGGGTCGCTTCTGCTGGTGCCGAAGCTCGGATTTATTTTTTTGCCGAACGAAAAGCAGCGGATCGTCGCCGCCGGAGTACAGCTGCCGCCTGCTTCCCAGCTTCAGAAAACGAACGAAATATCCAAAGATATTGAAAAGATGCTCCGCGAACAGGCGGACGTTTTCGAATACGTATTTACAACCATCGGCGGGCTTGATTACCGTTCCGGTCTCAAGCAGGAGAATCGGGCGCAATACATGATGAGCGTGAATCGCTCGGCCGATATCGAAGCCGTCGTGAAGACGCTCGTGGTCAAGATGGATGCCATCGTAAAAAAGAGCTCGCCGGAGGGAACCGTAACGGTGCAGGCAATGAGCTCCGGCGGCCCCATGACCGGAACAAGCGTCGAAGTCCGGCTGTTCGGCAGCCAGCCGGACCGGCTGGGAGAAGCCGCCAAGCGGATGGAGGACCGGCTGAAGCAGATGCCTTATCTGCGCTCGGTTCAAAACAATTTCCGCGAAAAACAGCGGCAGTGGGCCGTCCGCATCGATCCTGGGAAAGCCGCCGCGGCAGGAGTCGACCCCCAGTTGGTGCTTGGAGTCGTCGCGGACCGGACCAAACCGGTCGAGATCGGCACGTACAAGCTGGACGGCAAGCCGCAAAAGCTGGAGGCCATTTATACGGCGGGCCCCGCCAATGCGGCTGAGCTGGAGCAAATGTCGCTGTTTGGTAAGAAAGGCCCGGTGCTGCTTCGCGATATAGCAGCCGTCGAAGCATCCGATACCGTATCCGCGATTCAGAAGCTGGACGGCAAGCCTTATGCCGCGGTCAGCGCGGAGCTGACCGGAAACAACATTAGTCAAGTGACGCAGGACGTGAAGGACGCGGCTTCTGCTGTCCCGCTGCCGGAAGGTGTTACGCTCGGTTTCGGCGGCGGCAGCGACGAGACGGAGAAGACGTTTAAGGATCTGGGCGTGGCGATTGCCGCTGCCATCGGGTTGGTTTATTTGGTTATGCTCGTCACCTTTGGCCAAGCGCGCGTTCCTTTCATCATCTTGTCTTCACTGCTGTTCGTCCCGGTCGGCGCAGCTTTCGGCCTGTATATGATCGGCGAGCCGCTGTCGGTCAGCGCCATGATCGGTCTGTTGATGCTGGTCGGCATCGTCGTGACGAACGCGATCGTGCTGATCGACCGGGTGCGTCAAAACCGCGACAGCGGGTTAAACATACGCGAGGCGCTTATCGAAGCGGGCAAAACGCGACTGCGTCCTATTCTGATGACCGCATTCGCTACCGTCTGCGCGTTGATTCCTTTGGCGTTGACCGAATCGGAGGGCAGTTTGATTTCCAAAGGGCTAGCCGTCGTCGTGATCGGGGGCTTGGTTACATCGACGCTGCTGACGCTGGTTATCGTGCCGGTGTTATACGAATTGTTTTTTCATCGTCAGCGCCGCAGGGAACTGCGGAACAAAAGGAGGTAAAACGAGTTTTTAAGCTTTTATGCCGCCCTCCTGCGAGGAAAACGCGGAATTTTCTGATTTCCGGCGAAAATCAATGGCTGCCCGGCAGGAATATTAAATAATTATGTAGTATAATGTATATAGACAATAGAATCAGGCTCACAGACATATGGTTTGAAAAAAATGAATCGAGGGATTTTTATGGCAATTAGGTTAGCGACCGAATACGTCAAAACCTGCCTGCAGCTTACGGAAGCCGAGATGGCCAAGTTCATTCGGATGTTTGTCGATCACGGAGCCTCTCTGCAAGTCAAAGTACTCGAAAACGGAAATCAAGAGGTGGTATTGCCGGACGACGCCGGCGAAGAAATCGTGCTGTCGTTCCAACGTGAAATGAACTTGTATGTATGCCGGGGAACATGCCGCATCCGCAACAAAAATTTGGTTAACCTGATGCGCAAAGCCGTAGCCGAATTTAGAGGCGACGCTGTTGTGCATCGCATTTATGCAGCATACACAATGGTTTATACGTACAAGCAAGGCGCAGTTATCCGGATTACCGAGAAAAAGGACGCCGCGGAAAAAGTAATTTACGAATATCGGGACACCGTCGGACAATTGGAGCAGCTGTTCCATAAGAATGAGGTGGAGCAGGAAATCCAAATGCTCAAAGCCCAAGTGAATCATCTGCTCGACATGAGAAACGAGATGCAAGAAGCCGCCATCCGCGAGCATATCGACGGGCGTTTGCACAAACTTACCCATCGCTTGTTCGTACTCGAAGCTTAACATATATTCTTTTGGACTTCTCGATTATAGCGGAAAAAGCTCTTCCTGATCGCCCATAACAAGGGCAGGGAAGAGTTTTTTTGTATTTTAAAAAAAACGGAAAAGTTGGGCTTGTCCGGCGCTTCGCTGCTTACACCCCGGGCGGGCTTCGGGCATAATTTATTGTTGTGTGCCGCCCTGCGGCAGGTAAATATGGCCTGTGCAAAAAAAAGGGTTGCATTTCTGTTCAATAGATGTTATTTTTATCTTCGTTGAAAACAAAATAGGAACCAGGATTCACTCAGGACATGTAATGTTGCGAGAGATTATTCCCTCGGGAAGTGAATGACGTAGGTCCTAGCGGATGAAATTTTCAAAACATTTTATTCCTAGGAAGGGGGAACCGGAAGATGGAATATTCAACTTTCGGAAGACACGTAGCTGTAGACACTTGGGGAGTAGATTTTGAACTTCTCAACAATGCTGAATGGTTACAAGCGCAAATGGTAGAAGCTGCTGAGGTATGCGGAGCAACCGTTTTGTCGGTACAATCCAAACAATTTGAGCCCCAAGGGGCAACCGTTCTGGTCATGTTGTCGGAAAGTCATCTCTCCATTCATACGTATCCTGAGAGAGGATTTGCTGCCCTTGACTGCTATACTTGTGGCGAGACGGTAGACCCTCAACTCGCGATCGAGCACATGCTGTCCGTGCTGAAGCCGGAAGTATCTCATGCAAAGAAACTGGTTCGCGGTTTGGGCGAACTGCAAGTGGAAACACCGGTATTAAAGCAAGCTGAATTGGTAAAATAATTACAAGCGCATATACAATAACCACGGATGATTCCGTGGTTATTTCTTTTGCCCCGGGCCCATACACTCTCAAAGAGAGCTTGGTTCCTGCGGCGTCCGTCCGCCGCAGGCAGAGGAGGGGGACCCGGGTTGAAAAGATTCAGAAAAAAGCTGTTCATGTACTTGATCGTAGCTGTGCTGATCATCTGGCCCGTTCTGCAGATCGCAGAGCTGATCGGTCGTAAGGCACCGCCCGAAAAAGCGGAGAAGCTGCTGTATCAAGTATCCCTCTTTCAAATGGAGCTGCTCGGCAGTTACTTGCAGGAAACCGGCAAGCTCAAGGATACCGATTCGCTCGGCGCGCTCCATCAAGCCGTTTACTCGGCTTCGTTCGCGCACGATCATCTGGCGCTTGCCTACGGCGAAACCAGCTTGGCGAAGCTCGATTCGCTCGCCCAGCTCATGCAATATTTGCTGCGCCTCCAGGTTGGCGGCTCCCGCGCTCTGCGCGCGGAGGAGGCCAAGACTCTCGGAGACGTTTCGAAGCTGTACGCCGACCTGTACGAGGCTTATGGTAAATTGATGTCGAGCGGCACCGACATTGTCGATTCGCAGAACGACCGTTTGATGAAATCCGACAAAGTGATCGCCGATCTCCTGCGCAAAAAGCTGCTGCAATAATCGTTGTAATCGTATAGGCCTACCCGTTTCGGAGGAAACTAAAACTGGCAGCCTTAGGCAGGGCGAGGAGGTATGGTAGGCAAGGTAGAAGTAAGAAGCTGCTGGCAGGAAAGGGGAGCGGCGGTTGGCCGAAACATGGGCAAGTGTGGACTTCTGTCAATATAGTAGACACAGATTTCAACAATTTACCGTGTTAAAGTAGTATTGTCGTTCAAAATCAGTTGGCGTGCAGTAACCGATCGTCGAGTGAATACGCTCATTGTTGTAAAAAACTTCGATGTACTCAAAGATGCTTTTCTCGGCTTCAGCACGGGTCTCATATTTGTTCAAGTAGATAAGTTCCTTTTTGATGATACTGTGAAAAGATTCAATGCAAGCGTTATCGTAGCAATTCCCTTTTCGGCTCATGCTCCCGATCATTGAATAGACCTGAAGCTGCTTTTGGTAGTCCTGGGAGGCGTACTGGCTGCCGCGGTCGGAATGATGCAACACCTCTCCATCGGGCTGCTGACGGCCGTAGGCTTGCTTGAGCGCCTGCAGCACCAGCTCTTTTGTCATGCGGTCACCCATATGCCATCCGACTATCTTGCGGGAGTATAGATCCATTACGCTTGCCAGATACAGCCAGCCCTCCCCGGTCGCGACATAAGTAATATCCGTCACCCATTTTTCATTCGGTTTACTTGCCGTAAAGTCTTGGTTGAGCACGTTGTCTTGTACCGGCAGGCTGTGCTTGGAATTCGTCGTAGCTTTATATTTCTTGACGGTTCTAGACCGCCACTCTTGCTTCTTCATGATGCGTGTCACGGTCCGTCCCGATACGCTGACTCCTTGCTGATGCAGCTTCTGTGTGACTTTTGGACTCCCATAAAGCTGACGGGAATCGTCGAACACTTCCTTGACCTGCTCTGTCCATTCTTTGTGCTGGCGCTCTCGCTTGCTTTCCGGGCGATCACGCCATTTGTAATATCCGCTGCGAGATACGTTCATTACTTTGCACAACTTCTCCAGCCGGTACTCGGAGCGGTATTCGTAGATGAAAGTATATTTTACCGACGGTCTTTCGCGAAGAAGTGCATAGCCTTTTTTAAGATTTCGTTCTCCTCTTGCAGTTCTCGTATTTGCTTTTGCAGTTCCCGCAATTGGTGATCTTCCGACTTGAACGCTTGATGCTGAGCGATTTCCGGCTCACCGCCGAACTTCTTCATCCAGCCATACAACGTGTTGTCCTTGATCTTCAGTTCGCGGGCGACTTCCGCCACCGCCTTACCGCTCTCTTTCACATACTGTACGGTCTTCTTTTTGTAGGTCTCATCGTAGAGAGGTTTTTTCATCTTTGACACAGTCCTCCGATATCAGTCGTTTCATCAGTGTAATCTGTGTCTACTATCCTGAAAATTAATTATCTTGTAAAAGCTTCGAAGGCATCACTAAATTAACCCGGTAACATCTGTTTTTTTAAA
>NZ_JANAVJ010000035.1 GCF_024213375.1 Paenibacillus sp. MZ04-78.2
CACTACCAAAGTGTTGGAAAAACATGTCTATTTGTCAAACCTCAAAAAACCAGTATCTGGTTAATCAACAGGCGTGATCATTTATATCACCTCAAGCTAATTGTACCTTATTTCTTTATTCAATGAATGTTAATCTATACAGATCACACCAGCTTCGCGCAATTCATTTAGCATCGCATCGTCTTTGTCATCATCATGACCAATTTCCTCCGGCAGATGAGCCAGTTCCCAATCAATCGTTTTTTTCAATCCTTCCTGAAAGGAGAACATTTCTCGGTAGCCCAGTTCCTCCCGAATTCGCTTGGATTCGACGATGATATTTTGTTCTGTGCGCAAGGGGATACCTAGCTCATCTGGAAGGTGACCGGGAGGAACTTGGATGACTTTACCTTGCCAATTCAGCTGGTCGCCAATAGCCTGAATGAAATCTAGCATCGTTCTCGTCTGAAGCTCTGCTATGTTGTAGAGGCGTCCTGCTGCACGCTCATTTGTTATCGCTAATGCAATGCCATAAGCGACATCCTCCACATATCCGTGAGTCCAGAGCCAATTTGAATAACCTTCATCCAGCAAAATAACTGGTCTGCCATCATGCAATGGCTTCAATTTGAAATAATGAAATAGTCTATGCTGTGGATCATTTGGTCCGTAAACCGCGGGCAGGCGTACAACAGTTGCTGTTAGGTAAGGGTCGTTCATGACCATCTCTTCCAGAGGAATTTTGTCATAACGATTGCACCAATCATCGGGATGCTTGGCGGGGTCTTGGTAAGGGTAACGATTGTTTCTAACCGCAGAAGCTTCCGAAATCGGCAATGGCTCTAACGGCCCGTTGTCAGCCCGTCGTACGACACCATAGGCGCGATAAACATCGTGACTGCTGATCATCACAAGCCGATTTGTAATGCCGCGGAATGTATGCAATACGGGCACGATGTCTGTTTCTGTGTATGCAATCATATCCACTACAACGTCGGGAGACAAGGATTGAAATGCCGCCTTGTGTTGCTCCAAGTGCATTTTGTCCCCGTATATGTGCTTTACGGTGGAAGGCAAGTCGATTTCAGTCTTGCCACGATGGAACAAGGTAATATCATGATAGCCCATGGCATGAAGATGGCGAATCACGTATGGTCCGATAAAGTTAGTTCCTCCAATAATGAGAATTTTCATTCTGGACACCTTCCAATGATTTTTTTATTAGAACGTTTTCGCAGAACGCTGAGCTTACGGCATCGTGCGGCCCCGTGAGGCGACGTAGAGCGTGTACCATTCTTCCCTCGTAAGCGTGACCCGCTCCGCTTCGCCGCAAGCCCGGATGCGATCGGGACGCACGGTGCCGATCACCGGCTGGATGCCTGCGGGGTGGCGCAGCAGAAATGCGAGCACGATCGCTTCCGGCGATACGTCCTTCTGCTCGGCCATACGGCTGACCAAGGCTGCGGTGGCCCGGACGGATTCCGGCTGCCCCGACAAGTCGCCGCCTGTGAACAGGCCCCGCGCGAGCGGACTCCATGACTGGATCTGGATATGTTCCATCTGGCAAAATTCCATCGTCCCTTCCGGGAACGAGACGCCGGTGCCCTGCGGCTGGTTTAAATGTACGCCTGCATCCAGCCAGTCCAGCTTGAGCAGACTCATTTCCAGTTGATTCGCGATGAGCGGTCGCCGGATCGTAGACTGCAGGAAGCGGATTTGCGCCGCGCTCATGTTCGAAACGCCGAACGCTCTCACTTTCCCCGCTTCGTGCAGCCGCTGGAACGCTTCCGCCACTTCTTCCGGTTCCATCAGCGGATCGGGCCGGTGCAGCAGCAAAATATCCAGCGTCTCGATGCCGAGCCGGCTTAAAATCCCGTCGACACTCGCTTCAATATGCTCCTTCGAGAAATCGTACCGCCCCGGAACCCCCTCTTCCTCGAAGCGGATGCCGCATTTGGATTGAATGATGATCCGCTCCCGCAGTTCGGGACGCTCCTTCAACACTTGACCGAACACTTGCTCGGCCTTGCCTTTGGTGTAAATATTCGCGTGATCGAACATATTGATGCCTGCGGAGAGCGCCGCCTCGACCGCTTCGTGCGCCTGCTTGACGTGTTCCGCCGTGTACGGCTCCCGGTCCCAGCTTCCGCCAAGCCCCATGCAGCCGAGCACAATCCGGCTGGCGGGAAATCCGTGTTTATGTAATGGAATGGGTTTGTTCATTGGTAGTTACGCTCCTCTGTCTTGTTCTCGCGAGTCTGTCGTTATTATATGTCATGCTCGTGAACCGCTGCAATGGTGCGCCGGACTTAGGGAGCAAGAAACCGTTCCAGGATGTCGTCGATGCGGCCGGCTTCGATTGTCTCTTTGGTTTTAGTCGGGCCGTCGACCACGGTCAAGGAATGATCGAACAGCGTCATCCGGCCTGCCTCCGTCACTTTCATCAAAAAATACACTTTGTTGAACGGCGATTCCGGGGCGTACTGCGTCACGTCGCACACCTCGGCAAAATCCTCGAGCTGCTTCGGTTCCAGATCAAACCTGTACAGGATGTTCCAATCCCGCTCCTCCTTCTTTTCCAAAATATATCCGTTCCGCAGCTCGGGATACGGACTGATCCGATAGAAGCCGTCTGCGTCCTGAATCTCCTCCCCGGTTATGGGCACCGGACGGCGCGGGGAGTTGCCGCCAAAGCCGACGTCAACCAAATAGGGTCGCCCTTCCAAACGAACGAGATTGGTGGCATGCGAGCCTTCCGTCCCCCATTTCCCTTCTCCCTGATAGACGGTTGCGGCAATCATATGAGTCTCGAACCCGGTCCGGCGCAGCAGCTCGCTGAACAGCCCGTTTAACTCGTAGCAGACGCCTCCCCTGCGCCGGTTAACCAGTTTATCGAAGAGGTCGCCGGTCCGAAGCGCGATCGGAATGCCGTGCAAAATATCTAAATTTTCAAAAGGAACCCGGGTCACATGCCGCTTTTGCAGCTGCGTCAAGCCTTCCAAGGTCTGTTGAACAGGCTCTGCTACTTCGATGCGCTGCAAGTAAAGACGTGTATCCATGTTCATTATCCCCCTTTTCTTATTTTTGGAATCCATGCTGCGTTCGTCGCGACGCACGCGGGAAGTATCGTGTCGAACCTATCGTTTCGATCTAGTATATGTCGAAGCGCCGATCGGTTCAACCACGAAAATGCGGCTCCAAACCGCGGCGCATGAAAAAACAGCCGCCCGCAAACAGCTGTTTTCCTACACTTGGCTATGTCCCTACCGGCTGTCCCGATTCCACGTGCTTTAACAGCCGCTCCAGCAGTGCCGGCTCTCTTTCCTTAAACGCCTCCAGCTTGGCGGGCATCTTCGCGAAAATCCGCTCATCGCCCTTCGTTTCCGCGATAGCCAGCTGATCGCGCAGCAGCTTCGCCTTGTTCGCAAGCTCTTCGAACGAACGCAGCAGTTCTTCGTCCTGTTCGATGATGCCGTGCTGCGCAAAGTACCGGATTCGGTCCGCCATCACCTTTTTGTGCTCCCAGAGCAAATGCAGATGCCTTACGCCGTTGGGCGACACCAACGAAGGATACTGCTCCGCTGCGGCTCTGAAGTACATCTGGAGATACTCGTATGTCGCCAGACCGAACACTTCGCCGTCCGGGTTATAGTTGATCCGGTTCAAATGAGTCTCGCTGTTCAAATAATCGCGCAGCTGATCCGCGACCGCCACCGGATCGAACGCAAAGGGATGCTCCCCGTTGAACCGGTAAAAAAACGTATGGTGATCCGCCGTAAGCCCGCTTTCGATAAGCCGCTTCATCGATTCGCAGGCGCTTATGAAATCCTCGAACGGAATTTTGAGGGTCCGGTACACCAGATGGCCATCGAACATCGAGACGTCGAACGTTTGTTCCTTTAGATCGTATCCGGAGAGCATCAGATGATGGGGAAAGGCGTCGCCCCCATAGGCGGGGCCGATCGTAATTTTCGATTCGTCGATGAAGACGATCGCATAATAGCCTTGGCGAATGCGCCCAACCATAAACTCGACAAGCTCATCCGGCCGAAAGCCGGACAGCAGCTCATAATTGACCGCGCAGGTCAAAAGAAACGGATTGTTGAAATTCAGCTCGTTCGGCTTGCCCCGGAAAAAATCGAAAAAAAACTGCTGCCGTTTCTCAAGAAAATGCTTCGTGCACGATATTTGGATGAAATTGGTATAGTACCAAGGCAGCGTCTCCGCGTAATTGTGCGTAATCGATAACGTGTACGCCCAACGCAAGAAGCCTTTGATCGGCGGCGGCTGCAGCGGCAATTGATACCGACTCATAACATAAACTCCCCCCTTGCCTTCCTCAAGTAGATGCGGTTGTTTTCGCTTGCGGGGTTATCCGGTAGCTGCTTCTTTGCCGTACAGCTTGGCAATGCTTTCTTCAAGCGGGAGGTCCGCCACCGTGAAATCGACGACCGGAAACCGGTCGAGCAGCATCCGGGATACCGGCTTCAACTGCTCCTTCGGCAGCTCGATGACCGCATGATACGAGTCGCGCTTCGTGACGCGGCCGAGCGTTCTCAGATTTTCTTCCGGCACCGGCTCGGAAAACTGAACGTTCAGCACCTTGACTTCGTTGAACATCTCGTTGATTTTCTTGAAATCGCCGTCGTACAAAATACGGCCTTCGTTAATGACAATCGTACGCTTGCAGACGTCCTCGATATCCTTCATATAATGGCTGGTCAACATCAAGGTTGCCTTGAATTGTTCGTTGTAATAGGTCAGAAACTCCCGGATCTTCTTCTGCGAGATCAGATCGAGGCCGATTGTCGGCTCGTCCAGAAACAACAATTTGGGACTGTGGATGAGCGCAGCGATCAGCTCCATCTTCATCCGTTCGCCGAGCGACAGCCGCCGGACCTGCACATGCAGCAAATGCTTCACATCCAGCATCTCCGACAGCTCGGCAAGCATCCGCTCGTAGGCGTCATCCGGAATCTGGTAAATGCATTTGTTCAGGTAAATCGACTCGATGGCGGGCAAATCGACCCACAGCTGATTTTTTTGCCCCATCACGAGCGAGAAGATGCGCTTGAATTCTTTTTTGCGCTCCCATGGCGTATGCCCGAATACCGAGGCTTCCCCGCCGGTCGGATGAAGAATCCCGGAAAGCATCTTCAGCGTCGTCGTCTTCCCGGCTCCATTCGGCCCGATGAAGCCGACGCATTCCCCGGAAGCGATCTCGAACGAAATGGACTTGACCGCTTCCTTCGTCAATGTTTTGCGGGCAAACAAATTTTTCAAGGAATGCCGGAGCCCCGCTTCCTTCGTGTAATAATCGTAGGCTTTGTGCAGTCCGCTCACCCGGATCATCCGTTCCATGGCGTCCTCCTGATTGTAGAATGGTTTAGACATAACGCTCGTTTGGAGCCGTATCCCATTCCCTTCCGTAGTGGCAGGCTGTACTGCGCTGCTTTCGCAGCCGTTCGTGGCAGGCCTGCAAAGACGCGGCCGGAAATCCGGCCTCCTCCCAATCGTCATAGCCGATGCCGAATCCGCACCGCTTCCAAAAGGCGGCATTGCTCTCCTCGTGATATCCGAACGGCTCCAGCAGCAGCAGCGGCGTGGCGTATCCCAGCGAATCGTTCAAGGTAGCGCCCCCCGGCTTGCTGATAATCGCCCGGCTTAAGCGAACGAGCTCCAAATAGGAAGCGTAGTCCGGCAGCCTGCGCCGTTCGATCGTCCCCTGCCGCCTCACAAGCTCCAGCATCGGGGGATACGTGTATGCTCCCCCCGTTTCCTTGATCCACGGACTCCACTCGGAATCCACCATAAAATAGCGGGTTTCCCCGTCATCCTCCTGTACTTCGCTCTCATCATACGCAATGATATCCAGCCGGCAGCCGCCGCTCCGCAGCCGCTCGATTTTGTCCCGGTAGGTACCGATCCCCCAGCCGCCGCCATGAATCAGAAACCGGTCGTTCCGTTCCTCGAAGGACGCGGCCTCTGCGTCCGGCGGCGCGATCCAATAACTGGGGCTGCCGAGCCCGGGATCGTAAAACTGCACATGGCGGTACGCTTGGTAGGAAGACTTATACACCTTATACGAAGGGGTATCGCAAGCATCCATATGAATCCATTCGATATGGACGGGAAAGCCCACAACCTCCTTGTAGGCTTCCAGAATAGGCAGCCAAAACCCCGTAAATGCAATAAACATCGCGCAGCCCGTTTGCCGCCAATACGCGTGAAGCCCGCGGACCTCCGAATCGTCGAGATTCGGACTGATGTCCTTGGCCATCCGATGCCCGGTCAAGGCGACGGAAAAATTGTTGTGAAACGCTTTTTTATACCCGTTGATTTTGCTGCGGGTCTCCTCGCGATAGAGCGTTTCAAGCACCTGTACTTCCGCCCGGATATGTTGGCGCGCAAGGGTTTCCCGAAGATGTATCGCAGGAATATAGGCGCCGAGCGAATTGCCCGAGGCCAACAGCGTGATCGTGTCCTTGGTCATGGACAGCCCCCTGTCCTTCCGTTAATGGAATACTGTCACCGAGAGGTCATGCAGCACTTGCTTCAACCGCTCCAACGCCACTTCCCGGGTCTCCTCCGTCTGTTTGATCACCGACACGTACAACCGCCCTTTCGGCTTCGCCGAAGACCGCCCGCCCGGGCCGCCGTTCACAGTTAACGTCCCGGAGGATAGCGGCATGATGCCGCTTGGCCGCAGCGGGGTAAACAATAGCTGCTCATCCTCCAGCGCTTGAAGCAGCCGGTCGAAGCGGAATCCATCCGGCAGAGCGACGGACAGATAGGTAAGCCAGCCCTTGAGGCTCCAGCCTGCAAGCAGCCGGTCCAGATGCGCATTGATGAGCCCCATCGACATCCGGGCGTTAACCTCGACGATCGGGACAAGCTCTCCGTCCTCCAGCACCATCGAATCGAAGCAAACGTAGCCGAAATAGCCGTCGAGATGCAGCTCGCGCAGCGCCGCCTCCAGCATCCGGAAGTACCCTTTTTGTTCGAGGGAGTTCACAAAGGCGGCTTCCGTCGTGACGGAGCCGCCGTAATTTTGCTGGCGGTTTATCATCCGCTGCACAGAAATCAGTTCTCGGGAGCCGTCCGGCTCAAGCAGCCATTGACTGGAGAAGTCGGCTGCCTTGGGCAACAGCGGTTCGAGCAAAAAGAGCGTCTGAGAGCCGGCTTCTTCTTGCTTCCGCAAGTGCGAAACGATCCGTTTCAGCAGCGACGGGCTTTCGATCAGCAAATTGCCTTTGCCAGATACGCCGAACGGGTCCTTGATCAGAAAAGCGCCTTTACGCAGCAGCTCGGTGCCGTATTGCTCCACTTCCTCCGCACTCATGGCCGGTGTACCGTAAGCGTGCAGTCCCGTGTCCTCCAGCAGCCGATGGTGGTACAGCTTGGAGTTCACACGCTTCACCACAGCCAAATCCGGCAGAGGGTTGGCGAAAACCACCTTTCCCGCATACTCTTGCGCCTCCTCGGTTATCGCGTACGGCGCAAGCGCATACGGCTTGTCCGCATTGCAGCCGGGGATTCCGTCTTGGGGAGCGAGCTTAAAGATGCACGACGCGAAATCCTGCGAGCGCAGCGCTTCTTCGGCTTCCGGCGAAGTCAAGTCCACGACGCCGCGGTGGTGAAACGAAACGCCCAGCCTGGCGAAATAATCCAGCAGCGCTTCGTCGATCCGGCAGCGGGTATACAATATATCGTTAGGTCCGCACAGCGGAAAAAGCAGTTCATCCATACAAAGAACGATCCGGTCCCTTTCCGGGTCGGGAATCCGGGGCAGCATCGACAGCAAAGGATCTCTCCAACGCGTTTCCGGGTCAAATGTGCCCATGACCGTTTTGCGCACAGCGACGGCAGATTTACTCGACAGCATGATTAATGCCCGCCACCGGAACACACCGGTTTAAGAAATCGATAAACATGCCGATGGAACGAAGACGAAAATCGTTGTTCAAATCCGTAAACACATCAATTCCCTCCTCTTGGCATATAAGGTACTTTAGGCTCATTCCTTTTCATTATGGCATACCGGTACGGCGATGACGAGGGATAAATTTCCACTATTATGGGATACAATCCATTTTGTTTTACGGGTTAAGGGGGAATCATTTGCACGAAGGATGTTGCAAGTGAGAGGCGTATAGGCCGAAAGACCTCGTTGATTTTCGTCCATCCTCCCAAGGGACGGGGACCGTGCCCGTACCAAAGCGAGCCGGGGCAAAGCTTCTTTTGTCATGGTATACACGGGTATGGTATAATTCAATCGAATATAGCGAATGCGACGAGGTGAACCCATTGTTTCGACGTACAACAGTAATTCTGGCTTTAACCGCCCTTCTGCTGATCCTGAGCGCTTGCGGCGGCTCCAAGGCGGCGAAGGAGTCTCATGTTCTGCATAAGACGCCAAGCGGCGATTTGCAAGAGAAGACGGCTTCGCTGACCACGCTGCCCTCCTTCTTGGACAAGCAGCCGGAGCAGATGAAGAAAGTGTATATGATCGCGGCCCAAACGAAGGACCTGCTGCGCAATATTCCCTGTTATTGCGGCTGCGGCGAGAACGCAGGGCATCAAAGCAACACGAACTGCTTCATTAAAGAAACCGCCTCCGACGGTTCGGTCGTGTGGGACGATCACGCCACCCGCTGCGGCGTATGTCTGGAAACTGCCGTCAAATCGGCGCAGTTGCAGCAGCAGGGCCAATCGGCCAAACACATCCGCGAGCAGATCGACAAGCAGTATCAAAAAGGCTTCGCCAAACCGACGCCGACTCCCCTGCCCTCCTAAATTGCACGCAAGTCAGAAAAACGCCGCTGCTTGAACTTGAAATTCAAGCAGACGGCGTTTTTTGCATCGGCGATTGCCGGGAAGAAAAAACATCCCGCCAAATTGACAGACCTGTTCCTGCTCTCCCATAATAAATTAAGAACCCGGAAATATTCAGGATCTCGCTCAATAAGTTTACATAATTTTTATTATGTAAACAAAATGCGTAGTGTCGACTATTCCTTGGACAATTTCATTACATAATATTTATTATGTAAACTAATATGCATATGGAGGCGGTTCGCATGAATATTATTAAAATCAAAGACCGCAGCGAGCTGGAGAAAAAATTGCCCTCCATGCCGTGGTATGTAGAGAAATTCATCAACTATAAGCTGCCCGACCTCTCCCCTTCCTCGCTGCTCGAATATGTGCGGGACTACGATACCTTCTTATCCTGGCTGCTTGCGGAAGGCTTGTCGTCCGCGCCAACGGTAAAGGACGTGCCGCTCATCGACCTGGAACGGCTGCATATGGACAGCATCGACAATTTCAAAATGTTCCTCGCCACGCGCAAAGAAAATTCGAACGGCAAGACGACGATTGCCCGCAAGCTATCCTCGCTGCGGTCGCTGTTCCATTACTTGAGCCAAATTGCCGAGGACGAGAACTTCTATCCGCTGCTGAAGCGCAACGTGATGGCCAAAGTCGAGATCAAGCGCACGCACAAGCCGAAGGATACCGCGGCCAAGCTGGAGGGGAAGCTGCTGCAGGAGTCGGAAATTGCGGAGTTTATCGAGTACGTACAAACCGGCTATCCGGTCGATGTCGCCAAAAACAAGCAAGCGCTGTACTCCTACGAGCTCAACAAGGTTCGCGACGTCTGCATCATCAGCCTTATTCTTAATTCAGGCCTCCGCGTATCCGAGGTTTTTAATCTCAATGTCGAAGACATCGACTTGAAGAAAAAGCTGACGTATGTATACCGTAAAGGTAAAAACGACGATACGTTCAAGACGCCGGTTTATTTCCGGCAGGAAGCCGTCGATTCCTTGTCCGCGTATTTGGAGCAGCGCCAGCTGAGATACAAAGCGCCCAAACGGGAAAAAGCCCTCTTCCTTGCCGTCGCCAACGGCAAAAAAGAAGGCGAACGCATGACCAAGCGCGCCATGCAAGAGATGGTGATCAAATACGCCAAACGGTTCGGCAAGCCTTATTTGTCCGTGCATAAGCTGCGCCACTCGTTCGCGACCGACTATTATCTGCGCAACGATCTGTACAAAACGCAGGAGCAATTGGGACACGCGTCACCGGAAACGACGCAGCTCTACGCCCACCTGACCGATAAAACGATGGCCGTAGCGATCGACAAGCCTTCGGAATAACGCCTGCAAGCCGGTCCCCGTCTCGCTCGGGGCCGGCTTGTTTATTGCTGCTTTCCTTTGCTTACCCAATATTTGATCTCGGTGCCTTTGGGGACCTGCGTATGGGCATCCGGCTCCTGCTTGAACACCGTGCCTTCCCCGCGTTCGTTTACCACGATGGCGAATTCGAACCGCAGTCCGGCCGCTATGGCCTGCTTGCCGGCTGTATCGTTCTGCAGCCCGATCAAATTAGGCACGATCACCATTTTGTCATCCGCTTGTTTTTGATTTGGGTCACTTACAACTTCAGGCCCGGCCGGCTTGTCGTAGGTATGATGCGACGGCTGCACGGGAGCGCGATGCTCGGTTTGGACCGGCGAGACGCCTTTGCCCGAAGGCTCCTCTTGATCCTTCCCCAGCCATACAAAAGCTGCGGCCCCTCCCAAGCAGGCAATGGCCGTTCCGACCAGAAGCTTACTGCCTGCCCGCCCCAAGCTTCTCCTTGGCGGTGCCTCCTCCTCTTCGGCCGGATCTTCCTCTTCATACGCTCTCTCCGGTTCTGTCTTTTCCCGGACTTGTCTATCCCGCACCGGCTCGGACACCTCCTGCCTGATGGCCGTGTCCTGCCGCAAGCTCTGCAGCACGAGCATAAACGAAGCCAGCGTCTCCTGATCGTTCCACACCCGGCGCAGCGTGGCAATCAGCAGCTCCTGTTCTACGCTCGGAATCGCCGCAAGCGCCTCGCGAAGGCCGTGCTCTATCGTATCGAACGAAGCCGGGATTGATTCGGAACGGGTCAGGATCTGGTACAGCAGGCAGCCGAGACCTTGAACGCCGCGCTGCGCGTCTGTCCCTTTTTCCCAATAATTAATGATCTTGAGTTGACCGTCATCGTTGAGCCACAGGTTCGCCGCATGTACGGAACAGCCCGATATCCCTTCCTCTAACGCATCCATCAGGCCTTTGCCAAGATCGAGCACGTTGGAGACCGCTTCCTCCGGGGTAAAACGATGCCCCTTCAGCTCTTGGATAAACGGCTTGCCGTCGAACGTCTTCAGCACGGCAAAAATATAATTTGGCTCCATCCCTACATCAAGAATATGTAAAAAACGATTGTCGCTAAGCGGCGCAACCTCCCGCAGTTTGCGGATATACGCCTCTTTGGCGGCTTCGTCCGTGCTTTCCACGACGAAAAAAACGACGTCTCTTCGTAAAGGCAAATCTTTCCCACTGTATAGCATTCCGCTTAACATCGGTAGAATCGGCTCGGTAAGCACGTAACGTTGATTGATGGATTTCTCCATGGAAACCTCCTTCAAACGTTATCATTATAGTATTCGGTGGCCGAATGATTTTTTCGAGGCATTTTTATGACAAAGAGCATAAACGTGTCGAAATTTATTATAAATGCAACTAAATATTAATGACATTTATAATCAATCAGATTAATTGTCAGTGTTGCCCGTTATGCAGATCAATCCTCTTCTCATTCTTCCGCCGTGACGACAAGCATGGCCTCCGCCCCCCACGGTTTTTAAATTTCCTGCTATTATAACATATTTGACCAGCAACTTGCTTGTACCTTTGAAGTAAACATAATATTTATTATGTAAACCAAATCCGCCCGAAAGTTAATGTCATTAAAAAAGCGGCTGCAACCCCGTATTTCAACCGGAACGCGAAGCAGTACCAGAAGAAAGCGGATTATGTCACCTCTTCTCTTGTCAATGTCAAAAGAAAAAGCATCCCTAACCACAATCGCGGTTAGAAATGCTCCTTCGCGAGCCCCAAAAGCCCATAAACGCGGGAGTGTAAACTCCCCGCGTTCATCGGGTCCCGTTCTCTCTAGCGCGGACGGAGGACAAGTGTCCCTTTCGTATGAGCCGTGACATCCGCCTCATCGAAATACATCGTTTTGTAGCGGCCGGCGAGCCACATGGAGGTTTGATCCGCATAATGCGCGCTGCCGAGCTGACCGGAGGCTCCCATAATCATGATTTCCTCCGATGCGTTTATATTGGAAAGATCGGCCGTGAAGCGCCACGGAGCCCCGGCAACCACCTTATAAGGCCATTGCTTTCGCGAAAAAGAAGCGGCGCCAACGGTAACGTTGCTTCCTCCGTACGGGTGCGGACCGTCGTTAAGCATCAGATTGAGCGGTTTTATGGCTCCGAGCGGATGCTCAAACGTCACCGTATGCATGGCCCCCCACAGCCATTTTTCCTGCCTGTCGCCAAACTGCTGCTTCAAGAGGCGAAGAGCCTCCTCAAAGCCGTCGAGCAGCGCCTGCTCCACCGTGCCGCCGGTGCCCTCCAGCCATTTCTTGTTTTTGCCCGTGAACAGTTCGTTTACCGAGGTAAGGCTCAGTCCGGTTGTCTGGAAATCGGCATAGAGATCCGGTCCAAGCTGAGGCTCAAACAGCTTCTGCATCGTCTTGTCCAGCGTTATGTGGAATATGGACGGACCGACCAGATCGGGGGCGTCGACCGGATGATCCCGCATCCATTCCTCCAACGTGTGCAGCGCCTGCTGCTGAGCTGCGTTCCAGGAGCCGCGTTTCAAAATGGGCAGCCAGATATCCCGATATTGGACGGCCTGCAAATTTTTCCAATCCCCTTGCATGCGCTGCATGTCTTGGAGCGTCAACTTCGCTTTCTCCCGCAGCATCTCCTGAATCCGATCGGCGCGGTACGATTCCGACCAGTTGTAGGTGATAAAGTGCGGGTACTTGTCATCGACCACACGGTTGTTGGCGGTAGCGATGTAACCTTCCGGAGGATTCCAAGCGTGCGGCAGCTCCTCCCATGGAATATACGACTTCCACTCGTATTCGTCGGTCCAGCCGGGCACCGGCTGCATGCCGTTGCCCTTGCTGCGGATCGGAATCCGTCCGTTTGCCCGCCAGCCAATGTTCCCCTGATCGTCCGCATAGACAATGTTCTGGGCGGGCGCGGCAAATTGACGCATCGCTAGTTCAAACTCGTCGCGGTTTTTGGCTTTGTTCATCATGAGCCAAGCCGTGATTTCGTTGCCGTGTCCGGTGTCATAGGCGGTCCATCGGAGGGCCAAAGGCTGGTCGGACTGTTCCGACAAACCGATCTCCTTGACGATGTCCGTAATAATGGGGCCGTGCCGGGTAATTACCGTCTCGCCCCGAACGGGCTCGGCCCTTCCCTTGACGCGAAACGTTTCCTTAATGACGGTGGCGTCCTCGTAACGGCCCGCATATTCGAACTGGTGCGGATTATTAGGATTCGGCTTCTCCATGTACAGGTCCTGCACGTCAGGGTTCAAATTGGTAAAGCCCCAGGCGATATGCTCGTTATGTCCGGCTACGACACCGGGCAGTCCCGGGAAGATCACGCCGGTTACGCTGTACTGCCCGGAGACGCTCAGGTGGTTTTGGTAGAAAATCGAAGGCGCGCCCAACTGCAGATGCATATCGTTGGCGAGCAGCGGCTTGCCGGTTGCGCTCTTGCTTCCCGCCACGACCCAGTTGTTGCTGCCGAGCCCCTCGCCGGGAATGCCGTATCGGCGCGACGCGTGCATCAGGTCGGCAAGCTTCCGCGCGTCCCCGTCCTTCAGCGAGACGGTTCCCCCTTCCACCAGCTTGACCCCCGGGACGAGCGATTCCGTTTTTTCGACACCGAGCTTCTTCAAGGACGAAGCCATGAACAGCTCGGTGATCGCGTTATCGCCCAGATACCATGCCATGTTCTTGCCGACGGCGATCGAATCGTTGATCTGCCATGGCTCGAAAGGAGCGCCGGTCAGCGTATACTCGATCGGCAGCGGACCCGTTTCCCGAAACGCATTGACACCGTCCGCATAAGACTGCAGCGCTTCCTTGGTTCGTTCATCCAGCTTCGCAACCAGTTGATCGGCCATTCGCTTGAAACCGATCGTACGGTTAAACCGGTCTCGCGGCAGCAAGGCTTCTCCGAACACTTCGGCCAGCGTTCCGCTGACGGAACGACGCGCCAGCTCCATTTGCCAGAGGCGGTCCTGAGCATGGACATACCCTTGCGCAAACATTAAATCGCGCTCGTTCGAAGCGTAAATGTGCGGAATCCCATAATCGTCCCGCACGATGGACACCGGCTTGGATACGCCCAAGATCAGTTCGCCGTCGGTCTTCGCGAGCGAATGGCGGACAAACCAATAGCTGCCTCCGCTTGCGATGACCCCTAACGCCAAAACACCGGATAAAGAGAACAGCAGTATTTTTTTAGCTTTGGACAAGGTAACCTCCCCCTTTAATGATGAATGATCAGTCCTCCAAATAGGCCGACACAAATACTATATATTCCCATTAGATGTGTATATTTCCTCCTTTCTCTGTGCATTTTCTTTTTTTCTTTTCATTGCAATACGCAACCTTAACGATAAATACTTTGCCAACCCTCCGTTCATACTAAATTTCAAACGCTGGAAAAAAGAAGACGATTGGCATGATTTCGCTGCCTTGATAGCAAGGAGTACGAAAACACAACGTCGAATAAAAAGAATAGGTTAGTCTCTTCATACCTGATTTTCTGTCTAAGATACGAATGTTCTTGATTGTCAGCTGACGAAAAATTGAAGAGGAGTGTTTCTTGATGACAACTAGTAGAATGAATCCTAAAGTTGACGAATTTTTAAGCAAAGCTAAAAAGTGGAAGGAAGAATATGAGAAGTTGAGACAGATCGTTCTTGACTGCGAGTTGACCGAAGAATTTAAGTGGATGCATCCTTGTTACACGTTTGAGGAAAAAAACATCGTTTTAATCCATGGATTTAAAGACTATTGTGCGCTTCTGTTTCACAAAGGCGCCTTGTTGCAGGATACCCATGGGTTTCTAATCCAACAAACGGAGAATGTACAGGCGGCGCGCCAGATTCGGTTCACCCATGTTCAAGAAATCGTTGAAATGGAGCCCATCTTGAAAGCCTATATTCATAAAGCCATTGAAGTTGAAAAAGCCGGTTTGGAAGTGAATTTTAAACAGAATGCAGAATTAGTCATTCCTGAGGAACTTCAAAATAAATTCGAAGAAAACCCTGCCTTGAAAAATGCTTTTGAAGCATTGACGCCGGGACGGCAAAGAGCATACCTTCTTTATTTTTCTCAACCCAAACAATCCAAAACCAGAGAGTCAAGGATTGATAAATACATGCAGCAAATTCTCGATGGAAAGGGATTAAATGACTAATATATTGATTTAGAACTCCTTTTTGGATCGCGGCAATCTTATGAAAGTGCGCCGTGATCGCGCACGCAAAAAAGCCGGGGATGAATCGTCCGTTAAGGACGCCCCGGCTCCTCTTACGTTTTGCCCTCCCCAACAGATCGGCACGCCGTCACAGGCTCGCCCCCTCCCGGTCTTACCGTCTGAGGAGCGCATACTTGGCGGGCCCCGCTTCTTCGACGCATTCCTCCGACTCCACAAGAGGGTCCGCTACCCGAAGAGAGACCGGGTACGCATGCATGCGCTCGGGCGCGTAAGGCCGGAGCAGCGATTGCAGCCTGTCCGTTTCTCCGTTCATGGCCGGATCGAGCCACGTCTCGACGTCCCGTTCGTCCAAAATGACCGGCATCCGTTCGTCGTAATCGAACACCAACCGGTTCGACCTCGTCGTCATGACCGTGCAGGTGCGGGTTTCTCCGCCCCGTGAATCCTTCCAAATCTCATACAGCCCGGCCATGGCGAAAGCGCCCCGGTCCTTCATGACGATGCGAATCGGCCGTCTTGTTTTACCCTCCGTTTGCCAGACATAAAAGCCGTTGCCAGGGATAATGCAGCGCTGCCTGCCGAACAGCTTGCGATACGCCGGTTTTTCGTGCACAACTGCGCTGTCGGCATTCACGGCGTCCTTCCCCCAGAACGGGATGAGCCCCCACCGGTGCTCCTCCAGCATCCGGCTTTCCGCCCCCCGGACAATTACGGCCACCTGCTGTGTCGGCGCGATGTTATATCGCGGCTTGTAAGCGCAGGTCACCCGGCCGATCCGATAACGCTCCGACAGCTCCGGCAGCTCAGCCGTCAACGAAAAACGTTCGCACATAAAGAACACCTCTTGTTTTTTAATTCCAGTATCTTCATGTGTGGAATTATTATGCATGACGGAACGGCGACTTGCCGGTAATTTCGGATTTTCGTCATGTGCGCAAAGCGTCCTCGTAGAACAAACGCCGATCGTTATGGTAAAATAAGGGGAGACAAGAAAGGAGACGGACCATGAAACCATACGAAATCCGAACTTACCAAGATTCCTGCGAGATTTACGAGTTGATCGAGCACAGCACCCGTTCGTGGTTCAAAATCGCCCCGGAACGCGGCGGAATTGTCATCAGCTTCGGGACCAAAGGTCAGGAATTGCTTTACTTGGACAAAGCGACGTTCGACGATCCGAACGCCAATATCCGCGGCGGCATTCCGGTGCTGTTCCCGATTTCCGGGCAGCTCGCGGAAGGCGCCTATGAATGGAACGGACAGCGCTATAGCATGAAAAATCACGGCGTCGCCCGCGTCCGCCCTTGGCGTGTCGAATCGACGGATACCAGCGACGGCGCCGCCATTACGTTGACGCTCGCCAGCGACGCGGAAACGCGGGAATCGTACCCGTTCGACTTCGAGCTTCGCTTTACCTACCGGTTGCGAGACGGTCAATTGACCATTGAGCAGGAATACCGGAACGGCTCGGCAGAACCGATGCCGATGTACCCCGGATTTCATCCGTATTTTGTCGCCGACCGCAAAGCGCTCGCATACGAAACCGACGCGACGAAATACTTCGACTACAACGACGGTACGGAAAAAAGCTATGACGGCCGGGTCATTGATCTCGATAAGCTGCCGGAATCGGTCGTTTTCCTGAACGCGCAGCGACGGGACATTACCTTCAGCCCGGCGGAGCGCTTGGTCGTGCGGATGACGTACGGCGAGCCGTTCAAATATGTCGTGCTGTGGTCCGTAAGCGGCAAAAGCTTCGTCTGCGTCGAGCCGTGGATGGCCAAGACCGACGAGTTGAACCGGAAACAAGAGCTGGTGGAAGTGCCGGCGGGCGACGTGCATCGGACGTTCTTGACCATCAG
Source organism: Paenibacillus sp. MZ04-78.2 (assembly GCF_024213375.1). GTDB lineage: Bacteria > Bacillota > Bacilli > Paenibacillales > NBRC-103111 > Paenibacillus_G. The sequence continues at coordinate 17,194 of NZ_JANAVJ010000035.1, forward strand.
CCGTGTGTCCGTATAACAGATAAAAAAGCGGGTATCCCCATCCATGCGACCTTCCTATGGAATGTCGATGATGACGGCGTTACCCGCTTTTTCTGCAATACAACTGTCGAAAAAGTCTGAAAAATCGAAAAACGAATCGAGTTGTGCGCTTACCCGGGAAATATGCCGTTCATTTCCCAGCTCTGCTTCATTTCCCAATTGTCTGTTATTGCCCCACTCCCCCACTCTTGGTCATCCGAATGCGGATGGGCGCTCCAGGATCAAAGAGCGGATTGTCCAATCCGGTCTATCGCCTTCAGCACCAGCTCATAATAAGCCCCCGGATGCGGAACGAAATCCGCAGGTCCGACCGTCCGCTCGACCGGCACCAGCACACCGTTCTCATCCGGTGCGATGCCTTCGATCCGGATCGGCTCCGATAATGTGCCTTGAGCCAGCTTCCGTACTTGCTCAAGCGGAACCTGGTATAAGCCCGTGACCTCCTCCGGCTGTAAGCGATACCGGGTGAGCGGCTGCCGATTCACATGTACAAACACATGGCAGAACTCGCGGTCGATGCACGCTGCGGAGATGACGTCCTCCTCGGCAAACAAGCCGCAGGGAACCAATGTATCGAACGGAATGCTTAGTCCAAGCTCTTCTTCCAGTTCCCGCACACCGTCTTCGACTCCTTCGCCTGACAACAGATGACCGGCGCAGGACGTATCGAGCAATGACGGAAACGTATCTTTGCCCGGGTGCCGCTCTTGAAACAGCAGTACCGCGCCCCCATCCGCAGGGTCCACAATCCAGCAATGAAACGTTTGGTGCCACAGCCCCCAAGCATGAACCTCGGAGCGGGAAGCCCGTCCCAACGGATTCATACGTTCGTCAAAAATGTCAAAGATTTCTTCGCTTGGCGTCATACGTTGTTCCTCCTCAGCGGGCTAAAACTCGTTGCATCCTTCCGTATCACGGCAACCGATTCCTACCCACGTACCGGGTCCACCCGATTCGCAAGCTCCCGTTCTTATTTTCAAATAACGTTTCTATCATAACCGCTCGGCGAAAGTGCTGTAAATCGCTGTGCAGTGCCTATTTTTTCCACTTGCCTCCTCCGCTCTGTGAAGAGTGGCGCAAAATGCCGTTCCTCCCGTCTCTATTAAGCCTGCTTGCCGGATACGTGGAAGTACATCGTCATTTGTTTTTGCGGCATTGTCACGCCAAGCCCCTTATAGTATCATAAATTTTATCCAATTCCGGTCTGCTAAAGGAGCTGCTAATCTTGAAGAATGTCCATGAAGCCATCACAAACCATACCCGTAAACAAAACGCGCACTTGGAACGTTTTCTTGAACTGGAAAACGAACGGGAAACTGCGATTGAAGAAGCGATCGCCTTGTGCATCGCCGGCGAACCGTTCAACGTCGATGCCATTAACGCGGCGACGGACCGCATCAACCGGCACGCCCGGAACGGCATTTCCCCGACCCGGGTTCATGTCACCCCGGATATGGTGCGCGAAGCCGCCCGTAAACAGATGAAATAATATCAACAAGTCGCCTGCAAAGCCCGGAACCTTTCGATGAATCGATAGGTATTCGGGCTTTTTGTGACCAGTTTTTTCCTTGTCTTGACATGAAACCTTTTGGTTTCATATAATACGGATGTTCGCACCCACTCACATCGGAGGAATGAATCATATGGAAAACAATATGCAAAATACGCTGCCGGAAATTCGCAGAACCGCCCTGCTCAAAGCGCCGATTCAAAAAGTATGGGACGCCGTCGCCACGTCGGAAGGCATTGCCGCGTGGTTCATGCCCAACGATTTTCAGCCTGTCCTCGGTTATGAATTCCAATTGAACGCCGGCCCGTTCGGCATGTCCCCCTGCAAAGTAACGGAGCTCGATCCTCCGAACCGCCTTTCGTTCCGTTGGGGGAAAGATTGGACAATTGTGTTCGAGCTGACGGAGAAGGACGGACAGACGGAATTTACGCTCATTCACTCCGGCTGGGACGCCGACAAGGTTACCGAATTCGGGCAACCGCATCAAGCCGTACGCGACACAATGGACAAAGGCTGGGGCGGCATTGTGCAGAAGCTCGTTACCTTCGTCGAGGGCTGACATGGCTGACCCTTCGCGCAAGCCTGATGTCTTTCAGGCGATAGCCGACCCGACGCGCCGCCAGCTGCTCAGCATGCTGGGAGAGCGGGAAATGCCCGTTACCGTGATCAGCGGCCACTTTCCGATGAGCCGGACGGCCGTATCCAAGCATCTGCGCATTTTGGCTGATGCCGGACTGGTCAAAGAAAGAAAAGTCGGCCGCGAAACGCGGTACCGGCTGGAGCCCGAGCCGCTGCTCGAATTGAAGCGGTGGCTGGCCTATTACGAAAGATACTGGGACAACAAGCTGCTGGCGCTGCAGCGTTTTGTCGAAGGCGACGAAACGGATGGCACGATCGCCCTCGTTGCTCCGGAAGAAGACGGTACCCGCACGGCAGAATAAGGTTTCACGAGAAAGAGAGGCGCTTCCGCAGCCTCTCTTTGCTTTTTCGCAATGCCGTGTAAACTAGACTTATGATGTTGCATGTTCATCAAAACGTTCAGAAACTTGCGGGTCATACAAAGGACAACCATATTTCAGTAAAATATCTATTAGTTTATTCATATCGTCGCCAGATACACCATAACAATCAACTCTCACAAATTGTTCTGTTGTGAATAGTTGAAATGCACCTTTACCGTCTTTTTCAAAATCATGGTTAGTGATTGTCCAATCGCTAAACTCTTCTTTAATATCCTTAATAATTTGAGATATTGGCAAAATCTCTAATCCATCAACAAAGTCGCCATCGCTTAATTTTTCGTATACTTGTTGATTATCGAGATAAATACCTTCTTTGTATTTCCAAAAGTCTAAATCATAACTCATATCCACGCCTCCAGATATTTAAAGTTGCTACGATAAATAATAGCCCTTACCTCCACCAATTTAAAAAATTTAGCATAGCCACATGAAACTAAGAAAATTTAATCGTTTTTTAGGTAATCCCAATAAACTGCATTATTGATTGCCTCATCACATGCAATGCCTTGCTCAGCCAAATCAAATATAAATTCTTTAAAATTGCTTGCAATGATTTCTAAATCATCAATAGTCTCCACATAAGAATCATGTGGCAAAATAGCAATTTTACCAGTTTTTTTTATGATGCAAACTGTACTCCCGTCACCTAACCCGCCGATAGGAAAAACATTATCTTCTGAAATATTGATTTCTTCTTCATCTGAATACTCTGCTATAAATCCAGGATATGCCCATGTTAATTCCTCTAAAGTGTAAACCCAGGGGTCAACAAAATGACAGCCACCAAACTCCTTTAATAAATAGCGATAATCCGCAGGGATTAGATTAAATTTATTTTCAAAATCAGTTAATTCCTTTTCAGATTCAGGGCGATACTTATGGTGAGGGTCAATAATAGTGCCGTATGCTTTTTTTAATAAATTTATCTCGTCTATTGATAATTCCATTAGTGCTACTCCTGTTCAAACTATAAATTTTCCCTAAATATAACATAGTTTTGCTTTTGCGTACAAAACAATTCTAATGAACAATTGCTTATAGCAGCCGTATTCGACTGGTTTGACGGCGAATGTCTGCATTCGCATTGGTCCTTTCCCCCGCCGCAAAAATATACGCATCCGGATTCTCCGTTTTTCCGTTTCCGGCAGCTGTCTGTCGAAGAACGGCTACGTTCGCTGGATTGTATCTTTTCGTTCCACGTAGATGTGGAAGCGAGCGGTTATGTCGCTGTCGATTTTTATGACGGCAGCATCTTGTACGATTTCAAAAATAACGTGACGAAAATTTGCGATATTGACTTTTACCAGAAAAAGCCTTTTATCAATACGATGGGCCGGTTATGGGGCTCCTCCCGCTTCATGTCGCCCGAGGAATTTGAGCTCGGCGCAGACATTGACAAACGAACCAATGTTTTTAACATGGGAGCGATCGCGTTCGGCCTGCTTGGCGGGGAACGGGATCGCTCCTATTCGAAATGGGAAGCGGGCGAGAAGCTGTACGAAACGGCTCTGCGCGCCGTTCGTCCGGACCGGAACGAACGCTACGCTTCGGTTGCCGAGTTTTACGCCGCTTGGAATGCTGCTCGGGTATAGGCGGAAAATGTTAAGGAAACCCTAACCGTGTTCAAGCAACCGGAGGTGATTCCCCATGACCAAACTAACGTTGGCTCCGCATGAAATGATGGAGGTTCACGAGTTGTTTAATTTTAAAACGATCTGTCTGGCCAAATCGAAAATGATGCAGGGACTCGTTTTTGACCAAGAGCTGAAAGCCTTAATGCAAAAGGACGTCGAGCATTCCGTCAAAGCGCTCCAGGATCTGCAAAGCCTTTATCCTGCAACCCCAATTCAATAAAACGGCGGTGAACGATACGATGAATAAAGACGACTTGGACCCGATCAATGCCGAAGGCATGCCGAACTTGGCCGACTCCGCGCTTGCGCTCGATTTCTTAATGTCGGCGAAGACCGGCGTTCGCAACTGCGCGATCGCCTTGTCCGAAACGGCAACAGCCGAGGTAAGAACGCTGCTGCGCCGTCTTTTATCCGAAGCTCTGGATTTGCATGAAGAAATTTCGCAGCTGATGATCCGCAAAAAATGGCTGTACCCCAATCGGGTTAACGAACAGTTCAAGCTGGATCTGACATCAGCGAAGACGACGATGCAGATCGCGGAAATGCAGCTTTTCCCGAAAGATACTTCCCGCTTAGGCTTGTTCGCGACCCCGGAAAAATAATCTTTGGAGGAGCCCACACCATGAAAGCCGTTACGTATCAAGGCATCAAGAACGTGCAGGTCAAGCAGGTACAAGACCCGAAGCTCGAAAAAGCGGACGACATTATCGTCAAGCTGACCACCACGGCGGTCTGCGGATCGGACCTGCACCTCATCCATGGCATGATTCCCAATCTCCCCACGGATTATATCATCGGCCATGAGCCGATGGGCATTGTGGAAGAGGTCGGTCCCGAAGTGACGAAGGTAAAAAAAGGCGACCGGGTCGTCATCCCGTTTAATGTAAGTTGCGGCGAATGCTACTATTGTAAAAATCAACTGGAAAGCCAATGCGACAATTCGAATCCGAATGGGGACATGGGCGGCTTTTTTGGCTACTCCGAAACGACCGGCGGTTACCCCGGAGGGCAAGCCGAATATATGCGGGTTCCTTATGCCAACTTCGTCCCCTTCCGTCTTCCGGAAAACTGCGAAGTAGAAGACGAGAAGCTGTGTCTGATCGCCGATGCCATGCCAACGGCCTTTTGGAGCGTCGACAATGCCGGAGTGAAGAGCGGGGATACGGTCATCGTGCTGGGGTGCGGCCCGGTCGGGCTCCTGGCGCAAAAATTCGCTTGGCTCAAAGGAGCGAAACGCGTCATCGCCGTCGATTACGTGGATTACCGGCTGGAGCATGCGAAACGGCACAATCAAGCGGAAACCGTCAATTTCGAGCAGGAGGAACATATCGGCAGCCATTTGAAAGAAATAACCCACGGCGGAGCCGATGTCGTCATCGACTGCGTAGGGATGGACGGAAAGATGACCCCGCTGGAGTTTCTAGCGTCTGGCCTCAAGCTTCAAGGCGGTTCGCTGGGAGCCGTCGTCATCGCCTCCCAAGCCGTTCGCAAAGGCGGAATGATCCAAATTACCGGCGTTTACGGAGCCCGCTACAACGCTTTCCCGCTGGGGGACATTTTCCAACGGAACGTAAACATTCGTTCGGGTCAAGCGCCGGTCATCCATTATATGCCGCATATGTACAATTTAATTGCGGAAGGTAAGGTCGATCCCGGGGACCTAATTACTCACGTGCTGCCGCTGGATCAAGCGAAGGACGGCTACGAGGTATTCGACACGAAGACGGACGGCTGCATCAAAGTCGTTCTGAAGCCCTGAATCATTCCGAACTGAACGTGGAGGGGAACCCATCATGAAAAAAACGTACGGCCTGCACGAAACGTTGGATCTGCACGAAATCGCGGCCTTCAAGACGATTTGCATGACCAAATCGGCGACGATGCGGGGTCTTGTTTCGGACGAAGACTTGAGGCAGCTTTTGGAGCAGGACGTCCAGCTGTCGACCCGGCAGCTGCAAGAGCTGGACGCATTGCTGGCCAATGTCAACGTATAGAAAAGGAGCGGACGCATGAACACGCTGATCAAAAATTTAACCGGCATGGGCACGATGACTGATCAGGTTATTGCTATGGATTTCTTAATCGCCGCCAAAACCGGCATTCAAAATTACGCCATCGCGCTGACGGAAACCGCCAGTCCGGACATCAAAACGGTCCTGCGCAGGCAGCTGGACGAGGCGATCTCGACCCACGAGCAGATCACGAACTACATGATGCGCAAAGAGTATTACCGTCCGTATCATATTCCGGAACAAATCGAGCTGGATCGGAAAAATATTCAAACGGCGTTAAATCTGCCGACTTAATCTCCTTACCGCTAACAAAAAGAGGATTCCCATGGGACTTCACGGGTATCCTCTTTCACCTTCTTTGTAGCAATCTTGGCAGATCAGCGCGCCAAGGCCGAAGACGCTTCGCGTTTCATACGACAGCGGTTACTTGTTTTCGAGCAGCTCCCGCAGCTCCGGCACGACATTCGGCGGATGCCCGCCGGTCAGCGCGGCGACGAGATTGCGCGCGGCGAGCATCGCCATATCGAGCCTGGTCTTGGCTGTGGCCGAGCCGATATGCGGCAGTGTGACCACGTTCGGCATATGCAGCAGCGGATTGTCCGGGCTCGGCGGCTCCGGATCGAACACATCTAGTCCCGCGCCCCGGATGAGTCCGGTTTGCAGAGCTTGAATCAGCGCCGGCTCGTCCACCGTCTGCCCGCGGGAAGCATTGATGAAGAACGCCGTCGGCTTCATCATTTCGAAGTGCTCCAGACGGATCATGCGCTCCGTTTCCGGCGTCAGCGGCGTCATCATCACGACGAAGTCCGACTCCCGCAGCAGCTCGTCCAAGCTGCAATAGCGGGCGCCAAACCGCTCTTCCGCCTCCGGCTTCCGGCTGCGGTTATGATAAAGCAGGCTCATGTCGAAGCCGTCCACCGCTCGCTTGGCAATCGCTTCGCCGATCCGGCCCATCCCGATGATGCCGAGCGTCTGATGGTGCACGTCCATGCCGAAGAAATATTCGTCGGTCAGCCCTTTGCCCCGCTGCCAGCGTCCCTGCTTCACGAACGCATCCAGCTCCGGGATACGCCGTGCCGCGGACAGCATAAGCGACAGCACCAGGTCCGCTACCGTCTCGTCCAGCACGTGCGGCGTATTCGTTCCGATAACCCGGCGGGCTTTCATCGCTTCCAGATCGAAGTGATTGTACCCGACCGAAATGCTGCTGACCGCCCGCAGTTTAGGGGCATGGTCCAGCAGCTCCCGGTTGACCGGACCTCCGGTCGTTAGCAGCCCCTCCACATCGTGAAGCTCTGCGAGAAGCCCTTGTCGGGATGCGGCGCCTTGTCCGTCCCACATCCGGCACTCGCAATGCTGCTCCAGATAAGCAAACGCCGGTTCCGGGATCGCTTTGGAAATATAAATTTTCGGTTTGCTCATCGAATCGGCTCCTCTCCAAACCTACGCCTGCGCTGCCGCTTGAACCGACTGCTCCTGCGGCGCAAGCACTTCGTTCAAGCTGCCCGAACGGTACCCTTTCAAGTCCATCGTCACGTAGGCATAGCCGATCTCCTTCAGCTTTGCATGAACCGTCTCGGCGACGGCCAGCACGTCGGCCAGCTCCGATGCGGGCACCTCGATCCGGGCCAGCAAATCATGCTGACGCACGCGCACCTGGCGGAAACCGAGCTGAATCAGGAAATCTTCCGCCCGGTCGATCATGGACAGCTTTTCCGCCGTGATCGCTTCCCCGTACGGAATACGCGAAGACAAACAGGCGAACGACGGCTTATCCCACGTGGCCAGCCCGAATTTGCGGGACAGATGGCGTATTTCCGATTTCTTGATACCTGCTTCCAGAAGCGGCGCGCGAACGCCCCGTTCATGGGCGGCCTGTAGCCCCGGGCGGTGCTCCCCGAGGTCGTCGGCGATGGCGCCGAACACGACATGCTCGAAGCCGCGCGCATGGGCGATCGGAATCAAATGATCGAACAGCGAGTTTTTGCAAAAATAACACCGGTTCGTCGGATTTTCCGCATACCCGGGAATATCCAGCTCGCTCGTGTGAATGACCTCATGCGGTGCGCCTAAGCTCGCGGCAAGCGCGATCGCCTCCAGCTTTTCCCGTTCGGGATACGTCTCCGAATCGGCCGTAAGGGCAAGCACCCGGTCCTTGCCCATAAATTCAAGCGCCGCCTTGAGCAGAAAAGCGCTGTCCACCCCGCCGGAGAACGCGACGACGACTTTGTTCATCGACTGCAAAATTTCCCCCAGCTTGGCGTACTTGTGATCTATCACTTGCTCTATCGTTGCCATAGGTCCAGCCTCCCTTTTGCGCAAGCCACGGCGTCCGTAGATCTGGTTGCACACGTTTGCAATCTACGGCTATGTACCGCTTGATACCAGTCTATTATAGACCTTTTTTCCTTTCGGAAAAAGGGCTCAAAACCGAAATCAATTCTTCACGAACTAAGCTGGGGCTAAAAAAATGAATGCAATCGCCATCGAATGTCCAATTAACTGTCAAGCACTGATCTTAAGAAGCCTAGAACTTCCCATAGATCATCTCCAGCAGATGTTTAATAGGAAGATGGATCTTAATGATCCACTCCAGCGGATTCGGAACTGGAAGATGGCGCGCCTGGGCTATGCCGAGGGTGAGGCCGATTAGTAAAAATAAGAAATAAACGGTCATTTCCTTCCATTCCTTGCGTTTCCATATACCGGGAAAATCAATCGCCATGACCGCGGCAGCCGCCGCTATGACCGTCAGTCCAAAAAGCATCGGAGGCAGCCGCCTTTCCTAGGAATGATTGGGCTTCATCCACTTTGTTCGAAGCCAGCCGGCGAGCAGCAGGAAGACGGGAATGCCAATCCCGAAAGGAATGGAATAGGGCAGCCAATATTTCATGCTCCACTCGTCCATAAACGTTCTGTTCGGGTTGATGACCCGCCCCAGCAGGACCATTGCGAAGCCAATCGGCAGCACAATCACCCTGTGGTCCCTGATACGACATAGCTTCGCAAAACCTTGGGTCGTTGCTGTCAAGAAGAGATAAGCTTTGAAATACAAGGTCGTGAGCCAGATGACGGTCACAACGATTTCAAAGCGCTCAAAGATGTTGACGATGCTGATTTTCTTGGCTAGCCTATAGGTCGGATAAGCATTCCTTAAGACCGTATCCGCGCCGAGAACGAGGATAGCTATCGTAGAGATCAGAATGATGCAGCCTCCTCCTATGACCGTTCCTGCATACAAGGACCGTACGGCAGCTTTCGGCTCCTGCACAAGCGGGAAGAACAACAGCAGCACGAATGCATCAAGATAAAAAGCCACCAGTACCCGGCTCGCCTTGACGACGGGAAAAAAACCGCGGGCCAGCACTGGCTGGACATGATCCAAGTCGATATTCGGACTAAGAGCAACTATCATAAGTAGAAACAACACGACGATGCCGGGAAAGACGATTTCCGATGTACGGGCGGTCGCCTCTACTCCCAAACGCACAGCGATTACCAGAATGAACATGAACAGCGCGAGGATCACGTACACCGGAGTCCGGGGAAATACCTGACTGCTCATAAAATCTCCGACCTCCATCAGCAGCAAGCATACATCGATAAAGCAAAAGGCTGCGAAATAAAGAAGCAGCGCCTTGCCAACCCAGCGACCAGGCACACTTTCCATATAATCCAGAAATGGAACCCCGGGGTACCGGACAGCCAGCCTGGCGTACAGGAAGGCAACGGCTAGCATCTGGATGACGGATAAGATCGAGGCTATCCAGACATCGCGCTCGGCATCCACGGTAAAATGAGCCGGCAGATATAAAATAGCGTCGCCTATCGTATACAAAGCGACAAGAATGGTAAACTGTCGGGGGGATATTTGTTCCTTCCTATGCATCGTCTCATCTCCATGTGACAACATGACTGTCGGCGTTCCTACTTATTCCAAATTATCCAGGTAGCTCTTGTTCGTTTGGCCGCTGCTTCGGAGCTTGACCTTGACGCTGACCTCTACCGGCATACGGGGGAATAATTCATCCCACTGCTTCTGAATGGCTTTCCACTTTTTCGGAGCGGAGCGGTGGATTGCCTCACCGAATCCAAATACATCGGCGTTCAGATCTTTTTGGCTCTTCATTAGAGCGCTGGTCAAGTATTGCTTGATTTTCTGCCCGGTCGCTTCCTCCAGTGACGCCAAGACATCAGACTTTGAGACGTCTTTTGGGCACGCCAGTTCCTCGATATTTCCTTCTGCTTTCAGGTCGATAGAACCGCGGGGCTTGCCGGCATCGAGCTGCCCTTGGATACTAGCTTTGGCGTGCAGTATATTCACGGCCATCTCCCGCCTATTCCCGCAAGGCACATGGACCGCCGTATTCTTAATCTCATTGACCGCGAAGGCAAAGCCGATGCTTTCCTTCTCATTCAGCCAGCCCCTCAGCTTGTCCTTCTTGAAAACCGCCATACCATTCAGTTCGATTTGCGCGGGAGCCAGACTGTTCTGGATATTCACGAGGCCTCGACCGACTTCACCGTCTCCGGCCAACCGGAGGCCGGGCAGCACTGCCGAAGTCGTCTTGCTCTGCATTTTCGAAATAAATTCGTCAATGGAGATCTCCTGAAAAGCTCCCCAGTTCTTAGCCGCAGAGCGAATAGAGGAATAGATGCTGTTGCCGGGGATTTTCTCGATCTGTGTCAGGGTACTTAACAGATTTACAATATCGCTGTCACGCGAGACCAAGATATTGAAGTCTGTCCGGAACCCTGCTGAACGGGAAAAAAGCTCTAGCGCTTCGCCAACCCCCTCCCTCGCCAGCGACTCGCTCAGGACGATGAACCGCAGGTGGGAGATGTAAATTTCCCTCGGCGAGACGGCGGTCATTTTTTTGAGCGCTTCAAAGACCGTCACGCCACTGGACTGGAAGACGGCCATCGGGGCGATGGCGCCTGGGGCGCCTTTTTTGCCTATTTCCCCTGCGTTCTCGATCTGTACGGTGATGACATACCGTCCGTCCGACTTCGCGATCCCGATACCGGAGGCAATCGCCAAATTATTCAGTTCCTTATGGTCCCAGCAACCTGTAAGCGGAAGCAGCAGGGCTGCTAGCAGAGGCAGCATCAGCACGGCTTTGAGGTTCATCATCTCACCTTTTGGGTTGTTGTGTCGTGGATCGCCGCGACCAGAGAGGGAGGCGGATCAGGCTATCCTTGATATCCTCTCGGCGAAGCGGAGCAATCGGCGACATATAAGGTACGCCGAAGGAGCGAAGACCGGACAAGTGAAGCAGCATCGCCATGACGGCCACATACAAGCCATACATGCCCATGAAAGCGGCAGCAGCCATAAAGGCGTACCGCAGCAGCCGGATAGGCACCGCAGCCTCAATGGAAGGAATGACAAAGTTGGAGATCGCAGTGCTTGATACAATAATGACCATGGCCGCCGACACGAATCCGGCTTCGACCGCCGCCTGACCCAATACGATTGCGCCGACGATCGAGATGGCCGATCCGATGGCCCGTGGCATTCGAACGCCGGCCTCATTCAGCAGCTCGAAAGCCGCGATCATGATTAGCGCTTCGAAAAAAGCGGGAAACGGAACCCCTTCGCGCTGAGCCGACAGGCTGATCAGCAAGGGCGGGGGCAGCACTTCGTGATGAAAGGTCGTGATGGCAATATACAAAGCTGGGGCCAGCAAGGAATAGTAATAAGAGACAAAACGCATCGGCCTCGTCAATACATAAGTCCACCGCTGGTAATGATCCTCTGCCGAATGCAGGAACGTATTGAACAGGCACGGAACCATCAGCACAAACGGACTGCCATCCACAAGAATGACGACCTTTCCTTCCAGCAGCCCGGCTACCGTCGTGTCAGGACGCTCCGTATTTGATACGGTGGGAAAAGGAGAATACTTGGAATCCTGTATAAACTCTTCAATATAGGCTCCTTCCAGCACCCCGTCCAGATCAATCCGCCCGAGCCGCCGGTACACTTCTTGAACCACATCGCAGTCCGCCGTATCCTTTAGATAAACAACTGCCGCCTTTGTCTTGGTAACATGGCCCAGCTCCTGCTTGGTGACGATCAAATCTGCACTAGACAACCGTTTCCGGATCAGGGCAAGATTCGTCTGCAACGTTTCAGTGAAGCCTTCCTGGGGACCGCGGATCACCGTCTGGCTGGTCGGCTTCTCAATCCCTCGGTCCTCGATATCCCCCGTATCTGCGGCGAAGCCGGTTTGCCAGCCGTCCAGCAATATGACCGCTTGACCTCTGAGGATTGAACCTGTCAGGGTCTGAATATCTTGGACTAGCAGCAAGGAGGCTACAGGTAGCGGAAGCTGGGGGCAGTTGGATGAATCCGTCCAAGTGACATTCTCATAGTCGGCCATTCGGAACATAAGCGTATGTATAATACGTTCGTTAATCTCGGCGATATTGACAAGTCCTTCGATAAATAGGACGGCTACACGCTTTTTTTCTCCCATATCAGCAGCGAATTGTCGGACGATCAGATCGGCGCTGTGATGAAGAGCGGCTAGTACAGCTTGCACATTTTCCTCTAAGTTCGATGAAAGAGGTTTTTGGGAGTGGTTCACCGCCAGCATACCTCCCTTAGGTTGTTAGTACAAATAGTGCCCCACAGACTCATTCTTTACTCTTCTCCCCCCGCATGAACGACAAAAACAGCCTGTCCCGGTGCGGAACAGACTGCTCGCTCTACGTTTTATTCACTTAACAGCTTTTGTATGTCTTCCTCGATGGCCGCCGGTTCCGTGCGCGCAGCGTACTGCTTGACGACCTCGCCTTGGCGGTTGACCAGAAACTTCACGAAGTTCCATTCGATATCCCCGGTCCGGTAAGGCTCGGGTACGTTGGAGACCAAGTATTGGTAAAGCGGATGCGCGTGCTCTCCCTTGACGTCGATTTTGGCAAACAGCGGGAACGTCACGTTATAACGCGTTTCGCAGAACTGTGCGATCTCGGCCTCCGTCCCGGGCTCCTGTCCGGCAAATTGGTTGCACGGAAAGCCGAGCACGACCAGACCTTGGTCCTTATACGTTTCGTACAGCTTCTGAAGTCCTTCGTAATGCGGCGTTAAGCCGCAGGCGCTCGCCGTGTTGACGATCAGCAGCACGTTGCCCCGGTAGTCCGACAGCGGCTTGTCCGCCCCTTGAATTGTTGTGGCCGAAAAATCGTAAACCGACATATCCCATCGCTCCTTTTTTTTCCACGAATGCCCTGATCTTTATTGTAGCACGAAGCGGTTTGGATTGAAAAATCCATGCCAATTATTAGAGAATAGGGGTAGGGGGAAATTCCCCCTACCCCTATTGCTTAACGTGCCGCTTCGGTCGCCTGCTTGGCCTTGCTTTGATCGATGGCGATATCTCCCTTCCAGCTCCCCTTTGTTTTGCCGATGCGGTCGATATCTACATTGAGCTTAATCGTTTGAGGCAATGAAGCGCCGCTCGTCACGAAGGCGATTACCCCTTCCGGCTTATCCTTGTCCGCAATGCCTGTATTGATTTCTTTGCCCGCCGCATCGGTCAGGCGAAACGGAAGATGGTCTTTCCGTCCTGTACCGATAAAGCTCAGCTGGCTGAAACCTTCCATACCCAGTTCCTGGTAGGTCGGATTTTCCACCTGCTTGCCGTCTTTTTTCCCGTCGGAAATGATCTGCAGCCCGGTCGTGTCGAATTCCCAAGGAACGAGCGCGCCATCCTGCTTCTCGATCCGGTAGTGAACCAGCACCTTGGCATCCTCGACATATACTTCTTTAAAATGAATCGTGATGCCTTGATCCGTGATTTTGCGGTCGATCGGCACCGACAGCCCTTCGGACAGCGCGCGTTTTACCCCGCTGTCGACCACTCCGTTGATGTTCGCCTGATCCTTGACAAAATAAGAGCTGCTGAGCGAATAAGCTCCTGTCGGGATCAGTACGGCCGCCGCAATGCTGAAAGCGATGATTGTTTTTTTCATTTTCTTGTTCTCCTTTTTCTCATGAAATTGTACGAAGGATTGTCTTATCCGCTGATCGACGTCTTCCGGAACTTGCGTCTTGTCAAATTGCTCTGTCAGCGATTGTTTAATTTCGTCCGAGATTGACATGTTCGGAACTAGCCTCCTTATTTGCTTGGGTGTCCAACCATTGGCGCAGCTGCTTCAAGGCCAGATGATTTCTGGATTTGACCGTGCCGAGCGGAATTTGCAGCAGCTCCGCCACCTGCTCCTGCGAAAAATCATAATAAAACCGGTATATAATCACGATGCGCAGCTTAAACGGCAGTTGATTGATCAGGCGCTGCATTTCTCTTTGCGATTCGTTCTCCAGCAGCGGTTCCTCCGGCCGTTCCACATGCGGCTCCACGCTCAAACGGTTTTTTTTCTCAAGCAAACGGAATCTTCTCCAAAGCTGCCGCCTCCAGCTGCTTATTTGCCGAAGGACGATCCCGTTTAACCAGAACAGAAAAGGACGCGTGCGGTCGTAGCTCGGCAAGGCCCGCCATAGCTGATAATAAATCTCGCTCACAATGTCGTTGACATCGGCGGGATGAGCTACCAAAGCCGCCACGGTTGCATACACTTTGTTCTTGGTCATGCCGTAAATCACTTCAAAAGCGTCCGGGTTCCCGTCGATCAGCCGGTCAAGCCAGACGTTCAGTTGTTCGTTATCCATTGGAGGCCTCCCGAAATTGTATACACGATGTATTGGCTCCGTCGCCCCATAAGGTTCACTGAAAATGAAAAAAATAATTTCGCTCTAAATCATTTATTATACCGCAAATAACCGGTATCCGATGTCGGGGGTAAGTTTGGAAATGCTGGGGTTGTCAGAAGGGTTTTTCTCTTTCAGGGGATAAGAAGGTGAAGAGGTTCGTCCAAGAACGCACATTCGCCTGCAAATCCACACACAGCTCCAGGAGCTACGTACGAATCGCAGGCGAAGAATTATTCCTAATATTTGGCAATTCCACAAAATTAATAATCCAAATTAGCCAGCTCGTAAATCGCTCTGGCATAAATGACGGTCGCTTTGAGCAAATCCTCGATCTCGATATATTCGTCCGTCTGATGAGCGACGTTTTCTTTTCCCGGAAACAACGCGCCGAACGCGACGCCGTTATCCAGGAAGCTGGCATACGTGCCTCCGCCCGTCGTAAGCAGCTCGGGCTCCAGCGAAGTTTCTTCATGGTAGACGGCCTGAAGCACTGCAATCATCGGATGATCCTTTGCCACATGATGCGGCTTTTTCAGAATCGGCGGTTCTACGACAAAAAGGTACTTCCCGACCTTGTCGCGAATAGTCTCGACGTGCCGCAGCTCATCCGCCACAAGCGGGAACCTGATATTAAGGTAAGCAAACGAAGGCTCCGGCGAAGCCTCATACTGCATAATCCCGACATTCACCGTCAGAGGCCCCATAATCTCGTCTTCGCAATCGATCCCGATGCGCCGCCCCGCAGGATCGTCGTAAAAATATTCGTCCAGACAGGCGATAAAATGCCGCGCATCGGGCTGAAAATCGTACTCCCTCAGAAAATGAACAAGCTTGAGCCCGGCGTTTACGCCTACTTGCGGCTCCATGCCGTGCGCCGCCTTCCCTTGCAAAGTCAAGACAAGCGTCCCATCCTGAACGGCTGCCGTCCCTTTCAGACGATTTCCACTGCAATACTCGTTAAATTGACCGGCCATGGCCGTGAGAAGCAAAAGCTCTCCGGTGACCGCAGCTACCGCCGATTCGGGAACCATATTCGCCGCACTCCCGGAATGGAAGGAAACCAGTTCCACATTCCCTTGTCTCGTCCCCTCTTGCTTGCCGGTATCGTCGTTCTTCTGCAGAACGATTCTCGTATTGATCTGCCCCTTTTCCGCATGAATGATCGGAAAATCCGCATCCGGCGCAAACCCGGCTACCGGCATCTTCTCGACGCGACGGTAATATTCCATGCAGCTCATCGTATGCTCCTCGTCCGTGCCGAAGATGATCCGTACCCGATGCTTCAGCGGAAGGCCCAGCTCCTTAACGATTTTCATCGCATAAAACGCCGCCATCGTTGGCCCTTTATCGTCGATCGCTCCGCGCGCGTACAATTTTCCGTCGCGCACCTCCGGTTCAAAGGGCGGAGAAGTCCATGGTCCGGGCGCCGGGACCACATCCAGATGACACAGCACGCCGATATAATCGGCGCTCTCGGCCGGACCGTACTCCGCATAGCCCGCATAGCCGTCCAAGCTGCATGTCCGCCACTGTTCGCGCTCGGCAAGTCCCAGCATCAACTCCAACGCCCCGGCAATCTCCCGCCCCATCGGCTTGCCCGCTTCGCTGGTGCTCAAATCTTTGACGCTCGGAATTTTCAGCAGCTCCGCGAGGTCGCCCAGCAGCGCTTCTTTCCTTGCCCACACTTCCTCGGTCCAGTTGATGACTTTCATCTTTACCTATTCCCCCTTCATGGTCTTGCGCCTTGCAAACCATTCATCGCGCGGCACTTCCCGCCACACCTTGCGGCGGCTGAATACGCGGAGCTCTTTCGTCCAACAGCCAGCAAGCGGCCTGATGCGTTTCCGTGATCGCCGTCGTTCTCGGCGGCAGGGCCCGGCACACTTCCATAACATAAGGACACCGGGCGGCAAAAGCGCACCCGGCCGGCATACGGATCAGATCGGGCGGCGTTCCGGGGATGCTCAGCAGCGCTTCGGTATGCTCGTGGATTTTCGGCATGGAGGAGAGCAGGCCCCAAGTATACGGATGCTTCGGGTCAACGAAGATTTCGTCCGCCGTTCCGGTCTCGATAATTTGCCCGGCATACATGACGGCCACCCGGTGAGCGATGTTGGCGACGACTCCCAAATCATGCGTAATCAGAATGATGGACGTCCCTTTTTCCCGTTGCAGCTCCTTCAATAAGTCCAAAATTTGCGCTTGAATCGTCACGTCCAGCGCCGTGGTGGGCTCATCCGCAATCAGCACCTTCGGGTTGCAGGCAAGCGCAATGGCAATCACCACACGCTGCCGCATCCCCCCGGAAAATTGGTGCGGGTATTGCTTCATCCGCACTTGCGGGTTCGGGACGCCGACCTGCCTTAGCAGCTCCAGCGCGATCTCCGCGGCTTCCGTTTTGCCGAGCTTCCGGTGCTGCCTTAAGCCTTCCATGAGTTGACTTCCTACCGTCATCGTCGGATTGAGCGACGTCATCGGGTCTTGGAAGATCATCGAAATTTCGGCCCCGCGAATGTCCCGCATTTGCTTATCCGAGCGCTTCATCAAATCTTCGCCCGCTAACAGAAGCTTCCCGTTCTTGATCTTCCCGTACGGATGCGGCAGCAAACGCATGATGCCTTTGGACGTGACCGACTTCCCCGAGCCCGATTCCCCGAC
Organism: Paenibacillus sp. MZ04-78.2; assembly: GCF_024213375.1. GTDB lineage: Bacteria > Bacillota > Bacilli > Paenibacillales > NBRC-103111 > Paenibacillus_G. Next base: position 34,788 of record NZ_JANAVJ010000035.1, read on the forward strand.
GATGGCCAAAGTCTCCCCTTTTGCCAGGTCGAAGCTGACCCCGCGGACGGCTTGAATTTCCCCCTTGTAGGTTTGGAACGAAATTTCCAGGTCCTTCACTTCCAGAATGTTCTCCATCCTCGTATCGCTCCTTGTTCTCTCGTTCACAAGTCCATGACATGATGCTTCAGGCTATTTGCGCATTCTCGGGTCCAGCGCATCCCGCAATCCGTCGGCCAACATATTGAAGCCCACCATAATCGCAATAATGATCAAAGCCGGAAACAACAGCAAATAATAGTTCGTGTTTAGTGATTGATACCCCGTATTAATGAGCACGCCGAGCGAAGCCATAGGCTCCTGCAGCCCCAGACCGATAAAGCTGAGGAACGCCTCTGTAAAAATCGCCGTGGGAATCGTGAACATCGTATTGATGACAATGACGCCGACCGTGTTCGGAACCAGATGCGTCAAGATCAGGCGCGAGTTGCTTGCCCCCAGCGTACGGGCGGCCAGCACGAACTCCTGCTCTTTCAGCTTCAATATTTGCGCACGCACCAAGCGGGCCATGTTGACCCAGCCGGTAATGACCATCGCCACAATGATTGTGAAAATGCCCGGCTTCATCGCCATCATCAGCAGAATGACGACAATCAGGCTCGGCACGCTGACCAAAATTTCGATGATCCGCTGCATGATCGTATCCGTTCTGCCGCCAAGCAGCGCCGAGACGGCCCCATACGCAACGCCGATGCACAGATCCAGTGCCGCCGCCAGCAGGGCGATAAATAGCGAGATGCGCGTGCCCTGCCAAATTCGGACCCACTGGTCGCGTCCGAATTTATCCGTGCCGAGCCAATGATCGGCGTTCGGCCCTTGGTAAGCGGCGCTGTAATTCGTATCGAAGTACGTATAATGGCTCATCCAAGGGCCAACCACGGACATGAGACCAAGGAAAAGAAGAAGGTACAGACTGACAAGCGCTCCGCGGTTTTGGCGCAGCCGCCGCCAGCTTTCCTGAAACGCGTTCAAGGGAGGACCGGATACGCTCTCGCTCTCTTGAGGATCGACGGTGGTCGGGACGAACAAGCGGTCCAGCTCCCGAGATTCGTAATTCAGCATAGTCACTTCTCCCCTCCCGCCAGACGGATTCTCGGGTCAATGACCCGGTACAGCAGATCGACGATCAGCACAATCAGCACAAAAAACGCGCTGTAAAAGATCGTTACGCCCATAATCGTCGTGTAATCGTTCATTTTGATGGCATCGACAAACAAACTGCCGATCCCCGGCACGCTAAATATGCTTTCAATGACCAGCGAGCCGGTCAAAATATTCACGGTAATAGGACCCAGAATCGTAACGACGGGAATCAGCGCATTGCGGATCGCATGCTTCCATACGATGGCGAATGGGCTAAGCCCCTTGGCTTTCGCCAGTACGATATAGTCCTGCTGCAACACTTCCAGCATTTCGTTGCGGACAAACCGGGCGATCAGCGCAATGACAATCAGCGATAACGCAATGGAGGGCATGACGGAGCTGGAGTAGCTTTTCCAAAAAGCGACCGGCAGCAGTCCCCACTTCATCCCGACATAATATTGCAGCAATGCGGCAAAGACGAAGTTGGGAATCGATACGCCGATCACCGCAATGAACATCGCGAACGCATCCCACATCGTATTATGGCGGAGCGCTGCGACCACGCCGAGGATCAGACCAAGCGCAACGCCGAGCACAATCGCCTGGACGCCGATAAGCGCGGACGGAACAAGGCGGTTCACGATAATGTCCAGCACCGGCTGGCCTTTATAAAAAAAGGAAGTGCCCAAGTCAGCCCGCGCCAAATTACTCATGTAATTCACATATTGCTTCCATACCGGCTGATCCAGGCTATATTTGGCATAGATTTCCGCTTTCGCCGCAGCCGGCAGCAAAGCCAATTTTTCTTCGTCAAACGGCGATCCCGGCAGCTGCTTCATGAGAAAAAACGTCAGCGTCGCAATGATCCACAGCGTAATCAAGATGTAGACAGCCCGAATGGCGATATATTTTTTCATTCCTGCACCTCTTTGTACCGTTCTTCACACCTTCACGCCACGTTGGCCTACAGAAAAGGAGAGAAAGAACCCGCTTCCTCTCCCGATCCTCATGATTCAACGTTATTTTTTGGCCGCGTATTTGAAATCCCACGACGCGCCGTAGGGATGATAAACAAGTCCCTCGATATTTTTTTTCTGGAGGAAGGCGTAGCCTTTATAAAATAACGGCGCCACGACAGCATCCTCGCCGACCAGCAATTTCTCCGCCTGCAGCAGCATTTCCGCTCGCTTCGCTTCGTCGGCTTCCTTCTTCGCTTCCACAATCAGACGGTCGTACTTCGGATTGTTGTAGTTCCCGCGGTAAGGCGTGTGGTTGATCCAGAGATCCAGATACGTCATAGCGTCGTCGTAATCGGCTCCCCAAGCGGTGACGGCCATCTGATAGCTGCTGTCGTCCATCAGCTTGTTGCGGGCCTTCTTCGGCATCGACTCGATCACGATCTCCGCTCCGAGATTTTTCTTGAATTCGCTTTGCAGGAACGTGCCGACATCTTTATTCACCGTGTCATCCATGACGAGCAGCTTGATTTTCGGCGCGTGACCGAGTTCCTTCATCCCTAGAGCCCACAGCTCCTTGGCTTTGGCGATGTCCGGCGCAGTCACCTTTCCCTGCATGTCGCGGAACGACTTGCCGCCCGCTCCGTTCATAAGATCGGGGATCAATCCCACGGCTCCCTTCGACCCGTTATTCAAAAGCTGCTCCAGCACCTTGCTGTCATAAGCCAATTGAAGTGCTTTCCGGATGTTCGGATTGGATACGTCGTCCGCTTTCAAATTAAATTGTAGATAAGTCGTCGCAAATTCGATGTCGGAGCCGAATTCGGGACTCGTTTTGTTAGCGCTCACATCGGCCGACGACAGATTCACCCGATCCAGCTCCCCGACCTTAAACAAATTCAAGGCTGTGTTCATTTCTTTCACCACTTTAATATTGACTTTATCCAGCTTCACCGAGCCGTTGTCCCAGTAGTTCTGGTTTTTCTCCAATAACGCGCCGCCGGCCGGATCGAATTGGGTGAGCACGAAAGGCCCGTTGTACAGCATATTTTCCGGCTTCAGCGCGAATTCTTTTCCTTTTTCCTTCACGAATTTTTCGTTCAACGGATAATACGGAATAAAGGATACTAAGCGGAGGAAAAAGGGCGTCGGATTTTTCAGCTTGACCGCGAGCGTCTTGTCATCCTTCACCACAATACCGGAGACATCGGCCGCTTTGCCTGCGGCGTACTCCGCCCCGCCTTCAATATAATCCGTCAAAATAAAGGCGTACCCGCTAAGCGACGTTTCCGGCTTCATCGAGCCGAGCCACGCAAATTTGAAATCCGCCGCCGTCACCGGGCTGCCGTTGCTCCATTTTACGCCATCGCGCAGCGTAAAGGTGTACGTTAATCCGTCTTTGGAAATATCGACCCCTTTGGCCATCGCCGGCTGCGGCTCGTTTTTTGGGTCCAGACGGTACAGCCCTTCGTTAACATTGTTCAGGATGGCGAAGGAAACATTGTCGGATGCGGAAAACTGGTTCAAATCCGTAATTTCCGTTTCCATAGATAAGGTGATTGCTTTCCCGCCGGCCGTTTGATCCCCATCCTTCGAGGCGGCTTGGCCGCTTGACGATTCCGCGCCTTGGGGAGCATCGCCGGTAAAATTACAGCCGGACAAAATCATACTGAACATTAACAATAAGCTAACGAAACAAAAAGTCCATTTTTTCATGCAAAACGCCTCCGGATTGATCATTTGATCATTTTCGTGTTTGCCGCTTCCAAACTAAAATTGACCTATGCCTGCTCCTTTCTCTTTATTTTCTCCACTGTCGTTAATAAAAGAATAGGAAAACCGCGTTTCTAAATAAGTAAACCTCATAAAACAAGTAATTAAGCGATTACATTTCGTTCTTTTATTACCCCCGTGTTAGTAAAGAAGATATTACCATCGATTTCCGCTTGAAGTCAATCGTTTTTCTATGGTTGCGGACCGCTTGCCGTGAAGCGCCGCACATTACCGTGTGACCAAGCTCATTAAAAAAGCTGACGCCGGTTCGTGACCGCGTCAGCCCTGATTCATGCTTCCCTCTTCCCTTTTTGGTCCAAGCTTATCTTGCCACGGAACGGCCCGCGCAAAGCCCTTTCGTTTACGCATACATCCCTTCGCGTTCTTCCTCCGCCGCTTTCCGCTTGAGCCGCTCCATCAGCGATTCCAGCGGTTCCGGAGCCAGCAGCTCCACCGGCGAAATTCCCCGGTCGAATTGCAAATCGCCCTCCAACACAACGACGTAACGGTCGCCAAGCTTGGCGATATGCAGCCGGTCGCCGAAATCGGCCAGCAAGGCGCGAACAGACATGTTGCCGAGCTTGAGCTTCATTTCGAGGTCGGGCTTTTGCTCGACCATGACGGACGTCGCTTCCATCACCTGCGATTGATCCCATTTCTCTTGCAATTCGCGCTGTTCGCCGCATGCCCACAGCTCCATCGCCTCAAGCTCCCGCTCCTTGGCCTCCGGATGGTCTTCGAATACCTCCTCGACGTACTGCTGCACGAAGCCGAACACCTGCTCGTTCATCAGCTCGGGCACGGACTTTTCATATTCGACGTATTTCAAAAAATCTTCAAAATACCGGGCATGCGACGACTGGTGGATTTTCAGCTCCCACAGCTCCGTCATCCCCGGCTCCGGCATATAGGGATACATGATCGACTTCATATTTTTGGCGTTGATCGCCATCTCAACTTTATTGAGCAAACTCCGCTCGTCCGTAATGCGCGCGATCTTTTGCTCGAAGTCGCATTTGAACACGAACAAGAACGGCTCGTCGGAGTATTGACTGAGCCTTGCGCGCACGATAAACATGGCCCCGCCGCGAATCGCGCTGGCATCCATGTAGGTCGTGACGAGCTCGTCCGCATGGCCCTTGAAATGCTCAAGCGTCTCGGCGGCGCGCAATCTGGCGAACAAGTTGTAATTCGGGTTGCTGTCCAGGTCGTACCCGGGCTCGACCGCGAAACGGCCGATTTTGGTCGGCACCTGTTCGGCTTTGGCATGACGCTCGGCCTTGCGCTTCGCCGTCTTGGCGAACTCGCCGTCCAGAAATCCGCTCAGCTCGCACGCCGCGTAATCGTCACCGTCCATGGTGACGTAGTGCTTGCTGCGCTTGCCCGGCGCTCCGTCTTCCCCGTCCACTTGAATGACAAAAAACGAAATATAGTCAACGTCAAATCTCATCTTGAGCGTCCTTTCTATCGTATCTGGATCAAGCCGTAAAAGGCCGAATTTTAGTATACTACAAGCCCGCCCCCTGTCATAGAGGCAAAAAGTTCGAACCTGGTTCCCGCCGCCAGCCGAGTCCCCTTGTTACGATCATTCATTCAGAAATCCTTCCGAATTGTATTTTGCTTGGAAAATCTAATATGATAAAAGGAGTACAGAGATAAGGGGAGATAGAGATGAACCTATTGCATGTCGTCCAGCAATTGTTTGAGCAGTACGGATATTTCGTATTACTGATCGGTATACCGTTGGATTTTATTGCGCTGCCGATTCCTCCGGGAAACAGCACCTTGGCCTATACCGGTTTTTTGTCGTTCAAAGGCGTGCTCACTTCGCTCCCGGCCTTTGCTGCTGCGCTGACGGGAGCGCTCATTGGCGTGACCGTGACTTATTGGATCGGGTACAAGGTCGGCATGCCGCTGATCGAACGGTTCGGCAAATGGCTGTCCCTAAAACCGACCATCATAGAGAAGACGCGCCGTTACTACGATAAGTACGGGGACAAGCTGCTGCTTATCGCCTTTTTCATTCCCGGCATCCGGCAGTTCATCGGGTATTTTATCGGCATCATCCGCATCCCTTATCGTAATGTTATCATCTACGCGTATAGCGGCACCGCGTTATGGGTCACTTCGTTTTTTTTGGTAGGCTATGTTTTCGGAGAGCAGTGGGAGCAAATGTTTATGCTTATCGAACGAAATTTGAAGGTGTTCTTTATCGTATTGGGCTGCGCCGCGGTAGTCTTTCTCCTGTTTCGGTGGTTTAAACGCGCGCGTAATAAAGCATGAATGCAAAAAAAGCGAATCGACGGAACGCTTCGCCGCCGACTCGCCGCTTGGTTAACGGACCACGCCGCAGCCGATGCGCCCGCCCGCATTGCCGGCGGGGTCCGACTTAAGATCGTCCGCCTTCTCATGAATGACGAACGCCGTACCGCCAGACTTGCGGAGCGAATTCGGCTGCCCCGGCTCCAGCGTCAGCTGTTTGGCGACGAAATCCGCCTTGACCTTGCCTTGTTGATCCGCTTCTAGATTCGGAAGGTCGCCCGTATGCGGTCCTTCCGGATTGTTTAAGCCGTGCTTCCGGGCCTCGGGATTGAAGTGCGCTCCGGCCGTAGTAAAGTCAGGCGCCTCGCATTTGCCGGTCTCATGCACGTGGAAGCCGTGCGGTCCCGGAGACAAGGACGCGGCTTCCAGTTCAATCCGCACGCCGCCTCCCGACCCGGCCGGTGTCAGCTTGGCCGTTCCGATCATCGTTCCCTGCTTGCCCAGGATGTTCACCTGAACGGCTTCCTTCGCTTCATTCGCCATTACGGCGGCGCTGTCTTCCGACTGCTTCGGCTCATGCCGCTGCTGCGGCTTCTCCGTTTGTCCGAACCAAGCCCGCAGGTCGTGCTGACAGCCGCTAAGCATAAGCAGCGACACCGTGGAAATCGCCGCCGTTTTCCATCTCGTTCCCAAAGATTGCACCCTCCTTAACGTTCCACAAGCTACAGTAGACCATTGTTTACCAAAACCGGAGGCCATAAACGTCCTGAGGCTAGTTCAGTTCGAGGAGCGACATGACTCGTACGGAATGAAAGCGGCGGAGCCTGAGCAATGGAACTGCGAACGCAAAGGAGACCTTGCCGCGCTTGTGCGGAAAGGTCTTGGCGAGCCTTGGAGTATCGTTCACGGGCTGCCGAGCGGGCTAACGACTTCATCCCGCCGGTCAGACCGTTTCTTGCCGCTTCGCGCTGAGAAACGGATTGCGCCACTCCATCAGCATCGCGTAATTCAGGGATTCTTCATCTTCCAAATAATCGGAAACTAATTTCACCGGCGTTCGGCCGCACCGCAGAAGGAACGTCAGCACCGGGTCTTTCCGCTCTCCTTCCAGCACGCTGCGCACGTAGTCTTCGGCAGTCATCTCCCCGGATACCCGGTGATACCCGGGCAGCCGGCCGCCGCCGAGCAGCCGCTCCAGCTTCAGCTCGACGACCACCTCGTACATGGAGAGCATCAGCCATTTGCCGAGGCCAAGCTTCCGGTAAGCCGGACGCGCGCAGATGTCCACGATATACAGCGTGTTGCCGGACGGGTTATGGTTGCGGATATACCCTCCGTCGGTAATCCCCTCCCATGTATGATCGGCATGCGCGGGATCGAAATCGACCCGCAGACCCGTCACCGATGCGGCCAATTCGCCGCCGATCTCCACACAGAGCGCGCCTTCGGGAAACCGTTCGACGTGATTCCTGAGCTGCTCCTCGCTCCACCACAGCTCCGAAGGAAACGGCGGCGGAAAGCTTTCCTGCTGAATCCGAATCAAGCCGGCGAAGTCCCGTTCGGTGTAAGAGCGGATCGTCGCCTTAACGGGACGGTCTCCGTCGAATACGTACATGTCTTTCCGGTACGAGCCCACAGCCGTTCCTCCCTTACTTCCAATCCGGATACAGATCGGTGCGCCGGTCTCTCCAGGTCGTAACGGAGCCCTTTTCCCGCACCTCGTACAGCAACGCAAGGTCCAAATCCCCGGTAATGATCATATCGTCGTTGACTTCCCCGGCCGTCATCAAACCGCCCGGCGGGAACGGCACATCGTTCGGCGTAATGATCGCAGCCTGCCCGAAATTGCCCCGCATAAAATCGACCGTCGGCAGCGAACCGACCGTACCGGTCGCCACGACGTAAATTTGATTCTCGATCGTCCGGGCATGGCACGTATAGCGTACCCGGTGGAAAGCGTGCCGGTCATCCGTACACGACGGGCAGAAAATAACGTCCGCCCCGCGAGCCCGGGCCATCCGGACGATCTCCGGAAACTCCATATCATAGCAAACGAGGATCGCGATCCGTCCTTTATCCGTGTCGAATAGTTGAAGTGCATCGCCCGCCGCCATGTTCCATCCTTTTACTTCCCACGGGGTAATGTGCAGCTTGCGCTGCTCGGCGATCCGGCCGTCCGGATAGAACAAAAACGCCGTATTGTACAACCGGCCGGTTTCTTCAATAATGTGCGTTCCTCCGATCAGATGCATGCCGGTTTCGCGGGCCAAGCCCTGGAACAGCTCCTTATACTGCCGCGTATATTGCGGCAGCTCCCCGATCTGGAGCGCTTCGCCGCTCCCGTCTCCCCGGCCTATGGACATGAGCTGGGTCGTGAACAGCTCGGGGAACAGCACGAAGTCCGATTCGAACTCCTCCGCCGTCCTGACATAGCTCGTCACCTGCGCAGCAAATTGTTCAAAGCTGCCAATCGTATGCAAATGGTATTGTACCGCCGAAACCCTCAGCTTCATTGAAGTCATCCTCCCGTTCCTGTTTCGTCCGTTTCTCCGGTCCCCTCCGGCAATCGTTCTTCCGACCGTTCTTCGATCGGATCGAAAAATAAAATATGCGGCTTCTTCAAGCACCAGGTCGTCATGCACCGCAGGTTCTCCACGTTCACCGTCTTCAGCGGCTCCACCTGTAAAGCATGATGCTTTTCCGCCGTGCGCTCCAGCAGCCCGGAGTCGGCCAGAAACCGCTCGCTACCGTCCGGCAGCACATAGCGGCCGCCGCCAAGCGGACGGATGCGGTCCTCCAGGCCTTCGCCCGAAGCGAGACGCGCGAACAAGAGGCCTCCTGGCTTCAACACCCGCCAAAGCTCCGATACCATCTGCTGAAAATGGGTTTCGCTTTCGGCAAAATGAAGCACCGCACAAGAGATGACGACGTCAAACGTATCGTTGGCGAAGCTCATTTTCTCCACCGGCTCCACACGAAAACGCTCTTCCGGCGGAATACGCTCCCCGTCCGGCGCAAACTCGCGAGCCAAAGCGCGGACCGCTTTCACCGCTTCGGCCGACCGGTCCACGGCCCACAGGTCGTAGCCTTCGCGCAGAAAATGGACCAGATTGCGTCCATTCCCGCAGCCTGCATCGAGCAACCGCATCCCGGGAGCGATTCTCCCTTTCAGCAGCTGGTCGAACAAATAAATATCAATATTTCCGAACTGCTCCCGCACGTTCATGCTTTGCGCTTCACTCGCTTCCAAATGGTGGCGTTTGTCCGATCATTATATCACAATCTCGCACCGGACGGCATCCGGCAATGCGGTGGACGAACCCGCTGCGGCACATTCCGGTAAATAAAGCAAACCGGAACGTTACCGTTCCGGCGGAAGGAAAAAATGAAGTCTTACCCGGCGACTTTGTCCGCCACGAACTTCACGTCCGTGCCGTCGATCACGCCGTCATTGTACAAATCGTACATCCTGTCGTACCCCGGCTGTCCGACACGCGTTGTGAAGCCAGCGTTCAAAAAGCCGGGCCAGGCCTGCAAGCGGAATGCCTCCGTCGTTCCTTGAGCCGCTTTCGTCTTCACCGTTGTCGCCGGATTATTCGGGCTGACATTGCCTGCCGCATCCACAGCTTCGACGGAAAATGTATACGTCGTGTCCGACTGCAATCCCCCTATGTCATAGGAATAGACGCTGCCGTAAACGGAGCTCGCGACGCTGCTGTCTCGGTAAATCCGGTACCCGGTCGCTCCTTGTGCCGTCGTCCAGTTCAAAGTCAGCGACGACGACGTTACGTTCGACGCGCTTAGCGTGCTGCCCTCGGGCCATACCGGCCCGCTCGGCGCAGGTGCAACAGTGAAATTGGTGATATAACTTGATTGTAGCCCCACGTGATCCCATGCCAAAATTTCCAACTTATGCTTGCCAATGCTCAGCCCTGAGGTCGGTGCTGTCACGGTATTCGTCTCCGCATTGTAGTTTGAGTTAAGCCTTCATCACGGAACTTGACAACAACGCCCGGCTCGATGGATAGTGTGACGTCACCATAGATGAGAACAGTTGTCGTCACGATGTAGGGACTGCCGGCTTTAGTCCATACCGTATCTTGGCCGATATTGCCAGATATTTGCGTGCCTGTTCCGGATGAAGCTTGGGGCGGCTGAAGTTCTTCCGCCGATCCAGGGGAAGCAAAAGCAACCAGTGCGAGCAAAAACAAAAACAATGCGCTGATCGATAGCTTTTTCATGAAGATCCTCCTCTTGGTTTTGGATTTTCCGTCTGAACCAAGATGCGCGAATCTAGCTAACTCCGGCAACGCTTAAGCGATGAAAATCTCCGCACCCCCTTTACTTCACTATTCCCCCAAATAATACCACTCGTTTCTTCCAGAGATAAATAGTTTTTTGCTAAAGAATTCTAAATATTTCAACAAAAATCGCCGCAAAAAAAGAATAGCGCTCCCGCCCCCGGCGAAAACGCTATACGAACAGTCTATGTCGATTTTCCGGACGAGCTGGAACAGCTGACGATGAAGGAAATCGCCGAACGCGCCGGATATCCGAGCGTCAGCTACTATAACAAGCGACCGGCAGCTCTACTTGCGCCGCTAGTCCCGGCGCTCTCCGGTCGGTTCCCCGGCTGATAGCTTTCGCTTCGGTTTCGTCCCTCCTGCTTAGCCCGGTACAGCGCCTTGTCCGCCATGCCGACCAATTCGAGCGGCGAGAGCCCCGCATACGGAATGGACGAAGCAGTACCAACGCTGACGGTGACGTACTCGGACGCCGACGATCCGATATGCCGGATGCGAAGCGCTTCCACTTCCCGGCGGATGCTCTCCGCCACGCCGGCGGCTTGCAGCCCTCTGCATGCCGTCAGAATGACCACAAACTCCTCTCCGCCATAGCGGGCAGCGAGACCGTCCATGTTGCCGACGACTCGTTGCAGAGCGCCTGCAACCTGTTTCAGACAAGCGTCTCCGCCTTGATGGCCGTACGTATCGTTATACGCTTTGAAGCAATCGATGTCGAGCATAATGACGGATAGCGACTGCGAATACATCGCCGCTTTGACCCAGGCCGCATCAAGAAATTCGTCGAACGCCCGGCGGTTAGCTACTCCGGTCAGCCCGTCGCGGCGCGACAACTGCTCCAGCATGCGGTTAGCCTGCATCATGGTCTCTTCAGCCCGCTTCGACTCCGTCCTGTCGACGATGATCGCCAAATAGCCAAGCAAGCGGTCCCCGCGTTCTCTCACTTCGCTGAGCATCAAGTGGACGTGAAAGCGTTCTCCGCCCCACCGGACGAAGGTCCATTCCTGTTCATGGCCTTTCCCTTCGGACAAGCCTGCCACGAACACCTCCAGATCATCTACCGTTCGTCCTAAACGACGCTGCAGCTCCTGTTTTTTCAGCGCAAACTCCTCAGGCTCCACGATCGTGCCTGGAACCCGCCGTCCGATGGCTTCGTCGGCAGGAATTCCGAACATTCGTTCCGCTCCGGGATTGAACACTTTGGCGACACCGGCCGGGTCGGTGAAAATAATCGCAACGCCGGTCGCTGAGCGAAAAATCGCTTCCTGCAGCGTAAACGACCGCCGGTAGTTGGCTTCGCTTTCCTCCAATTGATAGACGAGACGGTTGGCATCGGTCAAATAGCGGATCAGGTAGGCAACGAACAGACCACCGGACAAAATGACCGCGACAAAATAAAGGTTTACCTTCCAGCTTTGCCATCCGAGCAAGAAGAACAAGCTGGAGGTGACGACTCCAATGCTTGCCGCGATGGAAAACAGCCATTTTTTCCAATAATCCGTAATACGCTTCGCTAGGATGCCGCTGATCAGGCCGAGAAGCACGGCTGTCGTGGCTGCCGTCAGAGAAGACGGAGTCACCCCGAACATCGCAATCCGGCCGATGGCGATGATCACACCCGTCACGGCCGAAGCGTAGATCCCTCCGAAATGCGCCGCGATAATGGCAATCTGCCGAAAATCAAGAATCGTCGTCCCGTCGAACCTGACGCTGAAGAACATCAGTAAAATGCCAAAAAACCCGTGCGCCCCTCCGATAGCGAAACGCAGCTTAGCGGGTAAAAACGGCTTCCGTTCATGGTTGCGCAGGAGGCGGCTTGACAAAAACATAAATGCAGTTAATAATGCCAAATTAGCGATGAATAATTGGAACACAGGCCGCACCCCCTCTATTTCTCTGTGCTGTCGATCATAGCAGACGCGTATTAAAAAAGTGTTAGGACTTTCGTGCTATTTTCGTGCTATTATGTTATGACTAAACGACCCCCGTTGAAAGGAGCTTGTTATGAAATCACTCGTATTAGCGGAGAAGCCGAGCGTCGCCAAGGAAATCGCGCGCGTTCTGGGCTGCCAGCAGAAGCATAAGCATTATATGGAGGGCCCCGGTTATGTGGTGACCTGGGCATTAGGGCATTTGGTCACGCTGGCCGAGCCCGAGGAATACGATCCAAAGTATAAAAACTGGAATTTGGAGGATTTGCCTTTGCTCCCCTCGCGGATGAAGCTGAAAATCATTCGTGAAACTACGCCGCAATATAAGGCCATCGCGCAGCTTGCGAAGCGCGGCGATCTGGAGCAGCTCATCATTGCAACCGACGCCGGACGCGAGGGCGAGCTGGTCGCCCGCTGGATCATGGAGATGATTCGTTGGAAAAAACCGTTCAAGCGGCTCTGGATTTCCTCGCAAACGGACAAGGCGATCCGCGACGGCTTCGCCTCGCTGAAACCGGGGCAAGCGTACGATCCGCTGTACCGTTCCGCCGTTTGCCGTGCGGAAGCGGATTGGCTGATCGGACTCAACATTACGCGCGCCTTAACCTGCAAACATAACGCCCAACTGGCAGCTGGACGCGTGCAGACGCCGACGCTGGCAGCGATGATGGACCGCGAGCGCGAGATCAAATCGTTTCAGGCGAAGGACTATTGGATGCTGCGAGCGCAGTTTGGCTCGTTCCAGGCCTTATGGCGGAGCCAGGCTCATCCGGACGGACGCCTGTTCGATAAAGCCGCAGCCGACGCGCTGCTCGAACGCTTGAATAAGGCGCGGTCAGCCAAGGTTGCGCAGCTTAAAGTTACAGAGAAGAGCGAGCCCCATCCGCTCGCCTACGACTTGACCGAGCTGCAGCGCGATGCCAACAAGCGGCACGGCTTTACCGCGAAGCAGACGTCAAACGTACTCCAGCGGCTGTATGAGCAGCACAAGCTCGTCACGTACCCGCGCACCGATTCGCGGCACTTGTCCTCGGACATGGTCTCTACGCTTCCCGACCGGCTCAAGGCTTTGAACGTCCAGCCTTACGCGGCTTGGATCAAACCGCTGCTCTCGAAGCCGCTTCCGGTCTCCAAGCGCGTCGTCGACGATAGCAAAATATCGGACCACCATGCGATCATTCCGACGGACGAACACCCGCAGCTGCACAATTTGACAGCCGAGGAGCGCAAGCTGTACGACCTGATCGTGCGCCGGTTCATCGCGTTATTCACTCCGGCATTCCGCTATGACGAGACATCGGTGACGCTGGAGATCGGAGGAGAGCATTTCCACGCCAAAGGGCGCATCGTGAAAGAAGCGGGCTGGAAGGCGCTGTATGAGGCAGGCGCATCGACCGGAGCGGACGAGGACGACGAGGCGGCCGAAGACGAACCGGCCTCCCGGCAAACGCTGCCCCCGCTTCAGCAAGGGATGGAGCTGAAGGAGTTCCGGCTCGGCCAGCACAAGCAGACAACCAAGCCGCCGGGCCGTTTCACCGAGGCAGCGCTGCTTGCGGTGATGGAAAAACACAATCTCGGTACGCCGGCAACCCGCGCCGATATTATCGAGAAGCTGCTGCAGACCGATACGATCGAACGCCGCATGAATACGCTCCAGCCGACCGGCAAAGGCGCCCAGTTGATCGAGCTCGTCGTGCCCGAGCTGCGTTCCCCGGAGCTGACAGCCGCCTGGGAGCAGGAACTGGAGCGCATCTCCAAAGGCAAAGGCGACGCCGGCAAGTTCATAGAGAGCATTCGCAAGCAAACCGAGGCCATTGTCCGCGAGGTTAAGGCGAGCGAGGCGGAATACAAGCCGCATAATCTGACCCATTCCCGCTGCCCCGAGTGCGGCAAGCCGCTGCAAGAGATCAAGAGCAAGCGGGGCAAACTGCTCGTGTGCAGCGACCGGGAATGCTCATATAAACGGGCCGCGGAGCCTGCGCTTTCGAACAAGCGTTGTCCGCAGTGCCATAAGCGGATGGAGATCCAAACGGGCAAAGCGGGCAAATACGCGCAGTGTCGGTCATGCAACGTGATCGAGATGCTCGGCGAATCCGGCGGCGGACGCGCGGCCAAGCGGCAGCAAGCCCAGCTTGCCAAGCAGTACAGCGATAACGTTTCGCTCGGCTCCAGCCTGGAAGAAGCGCTGAAGGCCGCGATGTCGAAAAATAAAAAAGATTGAAGCCGCATTTGGCTTCAATCTTTTTTTTAGCGCATATGTTCCACCATCAGCCGAACTTCCCGCTCATAATATACTCGCAGCTGCGCTTTTTCCTGCTCCGTAAACTGGTACTCGCAGTCTCTTCCTTCGTCCTGCGGAACGATTTCGACGATGTCTCCCCGGCGCGTACAGACGATGAGCGCTCCCAGTTCAACGATCCCTTCCGGCGCCTCGCTGTCCTCCGCCAGCTCCATACTTACTTCCACATCGATCCACTGCTCGCCGCGCACCTCCGCCCGGGAATGAAACCGCGCGAACCGCAGCTCGCGGATGTCCGGGTTGCCGTATTCGATCATCTCGCGTTCATCCTTTCTTGCCGGACCGTACCAGATTTTCGAGCGCATGATCGATCACCGGATAGTTATACCGAAATCCGAGGTCGGTGACGACTTTCGGAAATACTTTCTGACCCTTCAACAAAGGCTCGGACAATTCGCCGAACAACGCTTTCAGCACAAATGCCGGAACCGGAAACCAGTACGGCCGGCGGAGCGCCTTGGCCAAGCTGCGTCCGAACTGGTCGTTCGTCACCGGAATCGGCGCCGTCCCATTGACCGGCCCCTCGATCTCTTCATGCTCGATGCAGAACTCAATCATCCGGCACAGGTCTTCAATATGAATCCACGACAAGATTTGCCGGCCGCTGCCGACCCGTCCGCCGACACCGAGCTTAAACGGCAAGCTCATCTTCGGAAAGGCGCCTCCGTCGTTGCCGAGCACAAGTCCGATCCGCAGCAGAACGACGCGCGTATCAGGGATATGCTCCGCCAGCATCTCCCATTGGTCGACGACGCCGGACAAAAAGTCCTCCACACGCAGTTCGCTTTCCTCTATGAACGACTCTGTCTCCGACGTGCCATAGATCGATATCCCGGACGCATTTACCAACACAGGCTTTTTATCCAGCTGTTCGATAAGGGCTTGGACGCGGTTAACCGCGTCCAAGCGCGATTCCAGAATCCGCTTCTTGGCTTCCTCCGTCCAGCGCTGGTTGATCGTTTCCCCGGCCAGATTGACGATCGCGTCGACACCCTCCAACGGTTTTATGTTACTTTCCAGTTCATCCCATGTCATATGGCGAATCAACGGATGATCCGAACGTCGCTTTTTCCGTGAGATGAGGATTACCGTATCTTTTTTTTGTAAAAACAACTGGGTCAAATGTTTGCCGACAAAGCCGGTCCCCCCAGTAATCGCGACCTTCATGAATGTTCCTCCGCTTACACTGATATCTTATTGACATTCATTATATCGGAAATCGCTTCGTGAAGCCATGCCGCGCCGAAAATATTCACTTCCCCTTCTACTCCTGCGAAAATTTACCGCGGCGAAGAGCCGGGCACACCAAAGCCCGCCTGTCTCCGGCGATGAAATGATCCATTTCATCCACCGAAGACGGCGGGCTTTTCGGCGGCGCCGATTCTCAAACCGTCGTGGTGTGCTTTGGCGCCGATCCGGCAAAATAACGTTCGATGAAGCGGAGCGCCTTAGGCAGGTGCCCTCCGAAGTACTCCCAGTTATGATCCCCTTCGAATTCCATATACTCGTGCGGGTAGCCAATTTGCTCCAGCAGCGCCCCATAAGCGGAGTTGAGCGGGAATAACGAGTCCGAAGTCCCGCAGTTGAAATGAAGCGCGGGCCGGACTTCCTCCTTCACCCTTCGTGCAGCCAGCACATGCAAATCCAGCTCTTGCGCATAAGGCCCGTGCACGGGTCCGATCATCCGGCACACTTCCGTACGAAGGAACGCTTCCGACATAAGGCCGACCGACATGAGCGCGCCCGCGATACTGGCTGCCGCCCCGAAGAGATGCGGATTGCGCAGCGCCAGCACGAACGAGCCGTAGCCGCCCATAGACAGGCCGCAGAGAGCTCGATGGGAAGAAGCTGCAATCGTGCGGAACTCGCGGTCAATTGCCGGAATAAGATCGTACAGGAAATAATCCTCGAAGCGTCCCGAGCCGTCAAACCAATTGACGTAAAACGTGCCGTGGCCGTAACCTCCGTCGCTGACCATCACTACGATGCTCTCGCGAAGGTCTCCGGATGCCATGAGCTGTCCGATCGTTTGCTCGGCGTTTCCTTTCACGCTCCAGCTCGTTTCGTTCCCGTTTAGCCCGTGAAGCAAATAGATAACCGGGTAGCGGGTGTCCTCAGACTCGTTATAGCTCGGAGGAAGATAGACGTAGCATAGTTTGCGCGCAAACAACGCGCCGGAAAAAAACGCTAGCGGCGTCACTCCCATTGCGGTCGCTCCCCTTTCCTTAGCCTTAGCTTACGGCCTTAGTTCAACGCGGCAGTCATGCGTTTTTCGTTAATATTCCAATGCGAAGCGTCCCAGACCACTTCTTTGTTCTTGATATATAACAGTTGCGGCGAAACGTGCCTCAATCCCGTATCCTCGGCAATTTGGTTGGACACCGGACGGGACTCGATGACCTTGACCAACACATACTCGACATCCGGGTTCGGCGTTTTGCTGAGATAAGCTTCGGATTCCTCCAGCGCGATGAAACTGATCGAGCATGCCGTGCTATGCTTGAGCACAACGATCGGTTGTTCCGTCGTCGCCGCAAAAAGCTGTTCCCATTCTTCATTGGTTGTAATTTCTTTCCACTGTGCCATGCCGCTTCCTCCGTCTCCTGAATCAATTGGTTTTGTCAAAAAAATAATGGTCAGCCTCCACCCGGTCCCCGAGCTGAAGGATACCGTAGGAATACCGGGGCTGCCGGCGCTTGTCGGTCGGCGATCCGGGATTGAACAGCAGCATGCCTCCGCGTTCTTCCTTATAAGGGATATGCGAGTGGCCGAACAGCACGATGTCCGCCGTCCCTTTCCCTTCCGCTTCTCGGAAGGATTCGTAAGCCGTATCGGGCGTAGAACGACCGCCGTGCCCGTGTACCATCCCTATGCGGTACCCGCCGAGCTCAAGGAGCTTGCGGCGGCCGAAGCGTCTAACGATGTCCATGCCGTCGTTGTTGCCGGCAATCCCGTCAACCGGGGCCAACGCCTCAAACAGATCGCACACGGCCTCGTCCACCCAATCTCCCGCGTGCAGGATCAGATCGACCCCCTGCAAGCCTTGAACAAGCGGCTCCGGCAGCGCCCTGGCCCGACTGAACATATGAGTATCGGATACGATTCCGATGCGCATGGCAGCTCCCGCCTTCCAATGACATTGATTTCTTCATTTTACCATACAACCAGGGGAAAAGAAAAAAAGCACCACGAGGGTGCTTGCCGTATCGAACCTGGAAACCCGCGAACAATCGAGGTCCACGGGTCGTTCGAACAGTCCGCCGGTTTAAGCTTGCGGAGTACCCGCCAACTCAAGCGCTTGAGACGAAATCTTTTCTTTGAACTTGGACATGCAGTTGCACAAAAAGTCTTTGCGGCAAATTGGGCAAGGCTCTTTCAGCAGCCGGTTAATATGGGTTGGCGTGACGTTGCCTGCCGTATCCTGTTCGTAAATAAGACGGCAAACCGTCCGATCCTTCAATTGTGCTACGATTTCGAACAATCCGTTTTTCGAATTGTGACTGACGATTTTGGCATCGATGACCTGTGGTTGGTACGCCATCTACAGCACCTCTTTCAACGATATAGTGAGCGGCAAAAATTATCGTACTATCGATCATATCGTTTTTTAACGGTCGCCGTCAAGCAGTTTCCCGACGCCGCCCAAAATGCTGCCCTCCTCCTTGCGTCCGCCCGTCCGCGCCGCGCTCATCACCCGATCCGCCAACCGGCTGAACGGCAGCGACTGAATCCACACCCGGCCCGGTCCGCGCAGCGTGGCGAAGAACAGCCCTTCGCCGCCGAAGAT
Source organism: Paenibacillus sp. MZ04-78.2 (assembly GCF_024213375.1). GTDB lineage: Bacteria > Bacillota > Bacilli > Paenibacillales > NBRC-103111 > Paenibacillus_G. Next base: position 53,222 of record NZ_JANAVJ010000035.1, read on the forward strand.
CGCCGTCTTGATGCCTTTGACGAATTCGATGTCGTAATCCACATCCTGCGTCATCGCGACCAGACAACCGGTATCCACACGGATCATTTCGCCCGGGCCCAGCACTCGCTCATAAATCGCCCCGCCCGCGTGAACGAACGCCAGACCGTCGCCTTCAATCTTCTGCATGATGAAGCCTTCCCCGCCGAAAAATCCGGCGCCTAGCTTGCGCTGAAACTCGATGCCGACCGAAACGCCCTTCGCCGCGCACAGAAACGCATCCTTTTGGCAGATCAGCTTGCCGTTCAGCTCCATCAGATCCATCGGCAAGATGCGGCCTGGATAAGGGGAGGCAAAGCTGACGCATTCCTTGCCTGTGCCCCGATTCGTAAACGCGGTCATGAACAAGCTCTCACCCGAAAGCAGCCGCTTGCCCGCGCCGAACAGCTTTCCGACGAAGCCTTTGTTCTGGTCGCTGCCGTCGCCGAAAATCGTCTCCATCTGAATGTTCTGGTCCATCATCATCATCGATCCGGCTTCGGCAAAAACAGTTTCTCCCGGGTCAAGCTCGATCTCGACAAACTGCATTTCCGAACCTATAATCCGGTAATCTACTTCATGTGCATTCATGGACGATCTCTCCTTTTAGAGGGCTTGTACCTGTTTCAAAATGATGGACTACAGTATCATTTTTTTCGCGTTCGTCGACAACGGTGCACCGTACATGGAAGGTTCCTCCTGAATGATGGTATGATTTTCATGAAAGTCCTATCGCTGTTATACTTTACTTTATTCGATTTTTCAACTCTATTTTGCGACAAAAAACGACAAAAACAAAAAACTTACTTTTGTCAAGTAACTTATGCTAAAATGAACAGTAAGAAGAGGTGAAAACGATGACAGATCATCCGCATCATTTATGTCCCAAGTTCGAAGCCGCCTTTGAAATTTTAGGCAAGCGCTGGACCGGTCTGATTATCCGAGCATTATTGGGAGGGCCGTGCCGCTTTAAAGATATCTCCGAGATGATTCCCGGGATGAGTGACCGCATGCTTGCCGAACGCTTCAAAGAGCTGGAAGCCGCCGGATTAATCAGCCGGCACGTCTATCCAGAGACGCCAGTCCGGATCGAGTACGAATTAACAGATAAGGGAAAAGCACTGGAACCGGTCATGAATGCCGTTCAAAAGTGGGGAGAAACGTGGGTCAAATGACCCCGTTTCTTGTCATTCTCTCTCATGCTACAATGGAAGAGGCGTTAATCGTGGTGGACAGGCTCGGCCTTCAGGTGGCCGGGGAATAGAACATACGGTGCCCGCACTGCGGGCATTTGATTTTCATATCCAGCGAGGCACATAGCAAGCAAGATGAGCTCGTCTAGCTCCATGCTTTTATGTACGACTCCGGATCGGTCAACAAGCAGCCTTGGCCGGCGACCAAAGCGCGTTTCGTTCGTCGATGCAGCTGCGACTGCGGCGTTCCAACTGTGCATGGATTAGCATCAGCATACCTCCATGGCATTGTTCGCAAGAACGAACAGTTATCCGTTTCCGTGCCGGTTTCTCCGCATCTTAAGGCTTTCTACGATTTCGATTATGAAGGACATTCATTTAAAAAGTAGCAGCTGCGTATTTGATTTTTATTAAGTTTCTGTAACTATTCAGGTATCTTATAAACGCCCAAAATCTCTGCTGTACGCGGCGGAGATTTTTTTGTAAACTTGT
>NZ_JANAVJ010000036.1 GCF_024213375.1 Paenibacillus sp. MZ04-78.2
GACAGCTTGCAGCGGCTCGCATCCCATGGAAGCAGCTCATTCAACGTCTGCTCAAACTCGATTTCACGACAAAGTCGGTCCACCAACACGGCGGGGCCCGAAGTATACGAATACGTTTTAAACGGAGTATTCACGTGATCGCCTCCAGAGAAAAAACTATACTTTTACATTCTCTGGAAGTTGGTGATTTCCCTTCAATAAATTTGATTTTCGCGCAGTTTCACCTGCGAAATGTGGGGTGGAAGCAGTTCGTTTGGTGAATTGTGCGTTCCCGTTGTTTATATGGTAAAATCGGGTTGATTCGTTTGCTGTGTTTAAAGCCGGAAGGGCTGCTCCTTCGTAAAGCGCAGTATGATTTTGAATTCACGTTTGATTTCGAGGACTGGTCTAATAAATGAGAATATAGGCCAAGGAGGAAGGCGCGGGCGTGGAAAAACAAGGAACAGTCAAAATTTTGGAAGGCAAGCAAATTTACCTGCGGCCTGTCGAAATGGATGATCTGGATGATTATTATGTGTACTTGTCCGATCCGACAACGAGTAGGTTCACGGGAAGCCAGAAAGTGTTTTCGAAACAAACGGCAGCCAGTTGGATTGAAAACATCTCAAAACTTGATTCAAGCCGTGTGGACCTGATGATTGTTTCCCAAGCGACAGATCGCCTTGTGGGAGAAGTGGTGTTGAATGACATTGATCCGGTAAACCGGAGTGCGAATATTCGGATTGCCATAGCGGGCCAAGCGAACCAAGGGAAAGGCTATGGAACGGAAGCGTTGCTGCTCATGCTTCATCATGCTTTCGGGATATTGAATTTGCATAGGGTTGAGCTGAGTGTCTATGCTTTTAACGACAGGGCGATTCATGTCTACGAGAAGCTGGGCTTCAAAAGAGAGGGAGTTCAAAGGGATTGTTTATTTTGGGACCATCAGTATTACGATGCGTTAAACATGAGCATATTGGAGCATGAATTTCGGAAGCTGCATATGCCGGATGCTTGATGCGCCTGCCGGTAAGTTCATGTCTAGCTCGGAGAATCATCATGAGAAGAAATTGTTCAAGTATTTATAGAAAAAGTTCTATTCCTTGAAGATGAAATCGAAATTGGTTTAAAATTTGGTGGTGAACAAAGGCTGGAACGCACTTACCCAAAGGAGATAACTAAACTTATATGAAAAAAACGATTCATGAAGTAACGGGAGAAATTCAAGACCGTGCGGTGCTGGTCAGTCTGGTCACGCAGCAGCTCAAAAAGCAGGAGATGTACGATCCGGACCATTCGCTCGCGGAGCTGCTCAGCTTGGCCGAGACAGCACAGGTCGAGGTGCTCGGCACGTTGACGCAAAATAAGGAGTATACCGATTCCAAATGGTTCATCGGCAAAGGTAAAGCCGAAGAGCTGAAAGCGATGCTGGAGCAGACGGGCGGCAATACCGCCATCTTCGATCAGGAGCTGTCCGGCGCGCAGGTGCGCAATCTTGAGCAGTTTCTAGATGTCAAAATTATCGACCGGACGCAGCTCATTCTGGACATTTTCGCGCAGCGGGCGAAGACGCGGGAAGGGATCATTCAAGTCGAGCTTGCCCAGCTCAGCTATCTGCTGCCGAGGCTGTACGGACAAGGCAAAAACTTGTCCCGCCTCGGAGGCGGCATCGGGACGCGGGGGCCGGGGGAAACGAAGCTGGAGACGGACCGCCGTCATATCCGCGAGCGAATCTCGGAGCTGAAGCGGCAGCTGCAAGAGGTCGTCAAACACCGCAGCCTGCACCGGGAGCGCCGCAAAAAGACCGGTGTATTTCAAGTGGCGCTGGTCGGCTATACGAACGCCGGCAAATCCACGTTGCTTCGGCAATTGACCCATGCCGACGTATATGTAGAGAACCAGCTGTTTGCGACCCTCGATCTGACTTCGCGCTCACTTGAGCTGCCGGGCGGCATGGAGATCGTCGTTACCGATACAGTCGGATTTATTCAAAATCTGCCTCACGATCTGGTTGCAGCCTTCCGGGCGACGCTGGAGGAGGCTTGCGAGGCGGATCTGATTCTCCATGTCGTCGACAGCTCGTCCGAGATGATGGCGACGCATATGAAGGTCGTCGATCAAGTGTTGGAAGAACTGGGGGCGCACGGAAAAGAACGCGTGACGGTGTTCAACAAAATCGACCTCTGTTCCCCCGAGCAGAAAGAGCTGCTGACGACCGACGGGACGTTTGTCCGCCTCTCGGCTTACCGGGAAGAAGACTTAAGTCTCCTCGTCGAGCTGATCGAATCCCGGTTCATGGGCGCAAGCCGAACCTACCGCATCCCGGCGGACAAAGGCGACCTGATCTCACTCGTTTATCGCGTAGGCGAGGTGCTGGAAAATGAAGTGGATGGGGAAGACATGCGGTTCAAGGTCCGGGTGAACAACAAAGAATACGACAAAATCGGGTATCTGCTCGCCGCTTACGATGAGGCGCGCCCAACGCAAGAGCAACCCAAGGGAGAGACATTGTAGGATGTTTAAAGAGAAGGTGCTCGGTCTCATGGAGCAGGCCGAGCTGCAGATCGAGGGGAAGTTGAAAGAGATCGACCGCGTGATCGACTGGAATCAATGGAAGGTCATTCGCGCTTTTCAGAAGCATAAAGTGAGCGATTATCATTTCGCGGGCTCGACAGGCTACGGCTATAACGACCGGGGACGGGAAGTGCTTGATCTGGTGTACGCCGACGTGTTCGGCGCCGAGGCGGCGCTTGTGCGGCCGCATTTCGTTTCGGGAACGCATACGATCGGCACGGCGCTCTTCGGGGTGCTTCGTCCGGGAGACGAGCTGCTGATGATGACCGGACGGCCCTACGATACGCTGCATAAAGTGATCGGCAAGCCGGGAGACGGGCAAGGCTCGCTTCAGGATTGGGGCATTGCTTACCAGGAGGTCGACTTGCTGGAGGACGGGTCCCCGGATTTCGCCGCGGTTGCGAAGCGTATCACACCCCGAACGAAGGTGATCGGCATTCAACGTTCCCGCGGGTACGCTTGGCGTCCGTCGTTCACCGTAGCGCAAATCGGAGAGATGGTGCGGTTTGTCAAAGAAATCAAGCCGGACGTCATCGTTTTCGTCGACAACTGCTACGGGGAATTTACGGAGCTGACCGAACCGACGGAGGTCGGCGTGGATTTGATGGCCGGGTCGCTGATTAAAAATCCCGGCGGCGGTCTTGCGGCTACGGGAGGCTATATTGCGGGCAAGAGCCGCTACGTGGAACTGGCTTCTTACCGTTTGACGGCGCCCGGTATCGGAGGCGAGGTGGGGGCCATGCTGGGGACGACCCGGGCTATTTTCCAAGGGCTGTTTCTGGCGCCTCATCTGGTCGGGCAGGCCGTCAAGGGGTCGGTTTTTGCCGCATCGGTGTTCGAGCAGCTTGGATTCACGACGCATCCGCGCTGGAACGATCCGCGAACGGATCTGATTCAGGCGGTTCAATTCACGGGACCTGAGCATTTGATCGCTTTCGTACAGGGGATTCAACAGGCGGCTGCGGTCGACGCCCATGTCGTTCCGGAGCCTTGGGACATGCCCGGATACGAGCATCCGGTCATTATGGCTGCAGGCACGTTCATTCAGGGAGGAAGTCTGGAGCTTTCCGCGGATGCGCCGATCCGGGAGCCGTACATCGCCTATATGCAAGGCGGGTTAACATATTCGCATTGCAAAATGGGCGTGCTGACCGCGATCCAAAATATGATGGACCGCGGACTGCTGTCATAACACCGATTGTCCTTCATTGGATGCGCGGATGCAGGTCATCCGCGTATTTTTGTGAGAAAATATACGGTAATATGGGTTGACATAAAGCGAAAACCTTACATGACTTGACACGTTTTTTGAACAAGGTTACAATAGCGGTAAGGTTCTAAGTGCTTAGGAGTGATGGTCATGAGTGATGATATCCGCAGGAATATGGCGCTTTTTCCCATCGGCATCGTAATGAAGCTGACCGATTTAACTGCGCGGCAAATCCGGTACTACGAACAGCACGAGCTTGTAATTCCGGCCCGAACAGGAGGCAACCAGCGGTTGTATTCGTTCAACGATGTCGAGAGACTGCTCGAGATTAAAGATTTGATTGAAAAGGGTGTCAACATCGCCGGGATCAAGCAGGTGCTGCTGCCGGTCGACAAAAACTCCGAGGAAGCGACCGTCTTGAACGAGCAAACCGAGGTCAAACGTCGGGAAATGACCGATACGCAGCTGCACAAAATGCTTAAGCAGCAGTTGTTGGGCGGTGGCAAGCGTCCGAATCAGGTATCGCTGATTCAGGGCGAATTATCCCGCTTTTTCCGCAAGTAAGGCTGTGTTGGGGCCTGTTCCGGTAGCGCTTTCGCGCCTGTTCGGACAAAGCTTCGTTAATTTGGCTCATAGTTTAAGGAGGAGATTGTACAGTGACGGATAAACAATACACCAAGGAAGACATTCTGCGCATCGCCAAGGAAGAAAACGTAAGATTCATCCGCCTGCAATTTACCGACCTGCTCGGTACGATTAAAAATGTGGAAATTCCTGTGAGTCAGTTGGAGAAAGCTCTCGACAACAAAATGATGTTTGACGGTTCTTCCATCGAAGGCTATGTTCGTATCGAAGAATCCGATATGTACTTATACCCGGATCTGAATACTTGGGTCGTTTTTCCATGGGTGACGGAAGACCGCGTTGCCCGCATGATTTGCGATGTGTACCTGCCGGACGGCCGGCCGTTCCCGGGCGATCCGCGCGGCATTCTGAAATCGATGCTGAAGGAAGCCGAGGAAATGGGCTTCAGCTCGATGAATGTTGGTCCGGAGCCGGAGTTTTTCTTGTTCAAAACCGATGAAAAAGGCAACCCGACGATGGAACTGAATGACCAAGGCGGTTATTTCGATCTCGCTCCGACAGACTTGGGAGAAAACTGCCGCCGTGAGATCGTACTGACGCTGGAGGAGATGGGCTTTGAAATCGAAGCGTCTCACCACGAAGTGGCTCCGGGCCAGCACGAAATCGACTTTAAATATGCGGACGCCATCAAAGCGGCCGACCAGATTCAAACGTTCAAGCTCGTTGTCAAAACGATCGCCAGACAGCATGGCCTGCATGCCACCTTTATGCCGAAACCGCTGTTCGGCGTGAACGGCTCCGGAATGCACTGTCACCAATCGCTGTTCCGCGGCAAAGAGAACGCGTTCTACGATGAAAGCGACATGCTGGGTCTAAGCACGTTGGCCAGACAATACATGGCGGGTATTTTGCGTCACGCCCGCGCTTTTGCAGCCATTACGAACCCGACGGTCAACTCCTACAAACGTCTGGTGCCGGGCTATGAGGCGCCTTGCTACGTAGCTTGGTCGGCCAGCAACCGCAGCCCGATGATCCGCATTCCGGCTTCGCGCGGACTCAGCACGCGTGTGGAAGTGCGCAACCCGGACCCGGCGGCGAATCCGTATCTCGCGCTCGCCGTTATGCTTAAAGCTGGGCTCGACGGCATCAAGAAAAAAATGCAGCTGCCGCCTCCGACAAACCGGAACATCTATGTGATGTCCGAAGAGGAGCGGGAAGAGCAGGGCATTCCAAGCCTGCCGGTCGACCTGAAGCAAGCGCTCGATGAGCTGCTTCGCAACGAGGTCATCTGCGGCGCTCTCGGAGACCACGCTCTCGCGCACTTCGTCGAGCTCAAAGAAATCGAGTGGGACATCTACCGGACTCAAGTTCATGCTTGGGAACGCGATCAGTATTTGACCCTTTATTAATAAGCCCGGCAAGCATTAGAAGCAGCCTCTCATGATGGTGAAGCCATGGTGAGAGGCTGTTTTTCAAACTTCTGAACAACTTTCGCATGCTTCCGGCCGGTTATTCGCTGCTTACCATAGTAGGGATGGCCCGGGTTCGACAGTCTTCCCCGTTTTGTAGGCACCTGTGCTTAGCTGTGGATAAGTAAAATGCTGTAGTGGCGCAGGTTCCGTGGTTTGGTTTTTTAAAAATGTGGACAAATCGCAGAAAAATTTGTAGGCACACGCTTTATGTGGATAACTCATATTTTTTATTGATCTATAGCTATTTTAGTAGTAACATCATATTATGTACATTCGAACCACTTCTCGTAAAAACAAAGACGGCACTTCGGTCCGTTATATTCAACTTGCCCATAACGAGCGCAATCCTAAGACCGGTCAGTCACAAGCGAAGATTCTCTACAATTTTGGTCGTGACGATGAGGTGAATATGGCGGCGTTGCGGGGTCTCGCCCAAAGCATCGGACGTTATCTTGGCGATGATCCGCAAACAGCTGATCGCGACCCTTCTCCTATCGCTCCGCTTCGGCTCACACGGAGTAAGTCACTGGGCGGCGCGTGGCTCTTAAATGAGCTCTGGCAGAAGCTCGGAATCGGCAATGCGATGACCAAGCGCCTGACGGAACGGCAGTTTCAAACACCCATGGAGCGTATCTTATTCGCACTTGTCGCCAACCGGGCGCTTGCTCCATCGAGCAAACTTGCCGCTGAAGAGTGGGTGGAACACGATGTCGTCATCCCTGAGTTGCCAAAACTTGACGTTCAACAAGCGTACCGGGCGATGGATGTTCTGCTTGAATCAGAAGAAAGCATCCAGCACGATGTATTTCATGCCGTTGCAGATCTCCTTCAGTTGGAGGTCGACCTGCTCTTCTTTGATACGACGTCGACGTATTTCGAAACCGAAGACGAGGACGATGAATTTCGCAAACTCGGCTACTCGAAGGATCATCGCCCCGACTTGCCACAAGTGGTCATCGGCTTTGCCGTGACGCGGGAAGGCATTCCAATCCGATGTTGGGTATGGCCCGGGAACACGTCGGATATGAGTGTGGTTCCGGAAGTGAAAAAGGATTTGATCGGTTGGAAACTTGGACGCGTCATCTCTGTCGTTGACCGCGGCTTTTCATCGGAAGAAAATTTACGATATTTACAACGAAGTGGCGGCCATTACATCTCCGGAGAAAAGCTATCGTCCGGCAAGCCGACCGTAGAAGCAGCACTGGCACACCCGGGCCGGTTCAAAACAGTACGCGATAACCTGGAAGTTAAGGACATTACGATCGGCGACGGTGAAGCGAGAAAACGATACGTCCTGGTCCGCAATCCGGATGAAGCCAGACGTGACGCGGCGCGGCGTGAGAAGCATCTAACCGCGCTCAAAGAGGAACTCGCCCGGTTAAAGGAACTGGACGGAGAAGCACATACCAAGGCGCATTGCCGCTTGCACAACCATACGACGTACAAGCGTTATCTCAAGATGGACAAGCGTGGTAACCTCCGAATTGATCTGGAGGCTGTGAAAGGCATGGAACATCTGGATGGTAAGTATTTGCTGCAAACCTCGGATGATACGCTTTCGGCGGAAGATGTGGCGCTTGGCTATAAGCAGCTTTTGAAAGTAGAGGCCGCGTTTCGGACGCTAAAACAGTCGCTAGACCTTCGCCCCGTGTATCACCGCAAGGAAGAACGGATCCGCGCGCATGTACTCTTATGCTGGTTGGCGCTCATGCTGGTTCGTATCATAGAAAACCAGACAGGCAAAACGTGGCGAGAGGTCCGCGATTCATTCGGTCGTGTGCAATTAGTGGAGTATGAATCTCACGATGGCAAGGTTCAACAACGTACAGAATTAACACCTGAACATTTAGGTATTGTTTCGGCATTAAAATTGACAGAACCCCAGAGAATATGGGGGATTTCACTCCGTTAGCGCCCCAAAAACGTAGATACACACGTAGTTATCCACAAACCGCCTAAACCCTTGCCACGACTGGGCCCAAGGCGGTTTGTGTTTCTACGGACTGTCGAAGCCGGGGATGGAGACGCGCATTTTTATCCGAAGGCCCGGAACGTTCGGCGGACGACAGCAAAAAAAGACTCCCTCATCGGGAGTCTTTTTTTTTGGCTGCATGGGAATGAAATTAATGAATATTGCGGAATACGCCGATGACTTTGCCCAGGATCGATACACTTTTCAGACGGAGCGGCTCCATAGTCGGGTTTTCCGGTTGCAGGCGAATGTGATCCTTTTCTTTAAAGAACGTTTTGACCGTCGCTTCGTCGTCCTCAGTCATGGCGACCACGATTTCGCCGTTGTTCGCCGTTTGCTGTTGGCGAACGATGACGTAGTCCCCGTTGCGAATGCCTGCGTCGATCATACTTTCGCCGATGACGCTCAACATGAAGACGTTATGGTCCCCGACGACGTTGCTCGGAAGCGGGAAGTAGTCTTCAATGTTCTCCGTCGCGGTAATCGGTACGCCGGCCGTAACTCGTCCGATCAGCGGGACGCGAGAAACCGATACAGCGAATGCGCCGTCGCCAGTCGTGCCGTCCAAAATCTCAATGGCTCTGGGCTTCGTAGGATCGCGCCGGATCAGCCCTTTCTTTTCCAGCCGCTCCAAATGACCGTGTACCGTCGAGCTGGAAGCAAGACCGACCGCTTCGCCGATTTCCCGAACGGACGGAGGATACCCTTTATCTTTGACCTCGTTCTTGATGAACTCCAGAATAGCTTGCTGCCGAGTGGATATCTTGCCCATATGAATCACTCCATTTTTGGTAATCATTACTTAGGAGTATAACATAGAACCGGAGTTCGTACAAACATAAGTTCGAAAAATGGATTGACACAAACATTTGTTCGTGTTAAATTCAGAACAGAACAAATGTTTGGGAGATGATGTTCATGTATCAGAACAGTCAAATGCTAGCTCAATACAACCACGGTCCAGCTGCCGTCTCCATAGATACTGCTTATAAAGCGAAAAAAAACCGAACATACGTACGAGTTGTAGTTTTCATTATATCGGTAATACTGCTGCTCTTTGTCGGAAGCACCGTATCCGCCTGGGTAGGGAACGGTAACGCGCACGCCAAAGGCGTCGCTCCTGTTCAAGCTTACGTAGTCGTACATCAAGGAGATACCTTATGGAGCATTGCTTCTTCGCACGCGGCCAAAGGACAAGATCTGAGAGCGTATGTCTTTCAGCTAAGGAAGCTGAATAACTTGAAGAACGTAACGATTTACGAAGGGCAGAAGCTGCTGCTTCCATAATACATAGCTGCTTTAACTTTTTCTGGATTATTTCTTCCACAGGGCTTCGGGTCTATCTCTTGACTTTCAAATCCGGTAATGTCAAAGTATAATTTGATAAGAAGCTCTTATCGTTCGCGGATAAACGGACGAAGAGCTAACATTACCGGGAGGACAGGCATGATTGAATCAGAGCACGACGTAACCGTTAAGCGGATCAACGAATTGGCCCGCAAGGCGAAAGCCGAAGGATTGACGGAAGAAGAGATGGATGAGCGCAACGCACTTAGGAAAAAGTATATCGATTCTTTTAAATCCTCCTTGCGTTCTCAACTGGACAACATTAAATTCGTGGATGAGGACGAGAAGAAGTAAGGAGGAGGGGACTTGCTTCACTGGTATACCCCCCACTGAGACACGCATCACACGTTGGACGATCTTGTATCCGCTGGAAAAACGCGGTATACTTGGATGCTCCAACTTTTTGACGTATTTGGACGTATCGGTTGACGAATCGCTCGGGATCGGCGATTTAGAAAGAATGGATAAAGGGGCTCAACTATGTCACGAAAATGGCAACGCATGGTTAGCAAGAATACGAAAGTAACCAACACTCAGCGCAAAAAGAGCGGCAAGGAATCGATTTCGCAGTCCAGCTCCTCCGACAACTCGGTCACCTTCAAAGGACGCAGCTGGTTTCTTCCGATGATACTAGTCGCCACCGGGATTTTCTGCTTCATCGTATTCCGCGGTCAAGCGGGGCAGGATCAGATGTACTGGTTCACAGGCGCGAGCTATATTTTCCTTGCGCTGCTGATTTATTGGGTCCGCCGGCCGCTGTTGAAAATAGGTCAGGATTCGCTTACCTCACGTCGTTTCGGCGGAGACCGGACGATGAGTGCGGATATGATTAACGAAATTTCCGTGTCGAAGGATTCGATCTTTATTACATTAAAGCCGAAAGGCGCCCGCTGGGGATACACGAAATTTTATCATCAATTCCCCGTGGATGCGGCGAAGGAAAAGCTTCAGGAATTTGCTCAAAAAAATCAAGTGGCATTTAAGCAAGAATCTTAAGACAGAACCGACATCACAGGGGAGAAAGAGGAATCCGGCTTATGGCAATCAAAGCGGTGCTTTTTGATTTGGACGATACGCTGCTCTGGGACGAGCGCAGCGTAAAAGAAGCGTTTCAGGCGACATGCAGCGAGGCTGCCAAGCATTATGATCTCGATCCCGCTCAGCTTGAGGAAGCGGTGAGACGCGAAGCGCGGGCATTGTACGAATCGTTCGAGACGTTCCCGTTTACCAAAAAAATCGGCATTAACCCATTTGAAGGGCTGTGGGCCCGGTTTGTCGAAGGAGAACAGGAAGAGTTCCGCAAGCTTCAATCGTTGGCCCCGGCTTATCAACGGGATTCGTGGACGCGCGGCTTAAAGGCTCAGGGGATAGAAGATGCCGCGCTGGGCGTTAAGCTGGCGGAGATGTTTTCGGCCGAGCGAAGAAACCGTCCGATCGTTTATGAAGAGACGTTCGAGGTATTGGATCAGCTGAAAGGGAAATATAAGCTGCTTCTGCTTACGAACGGTTCGCCTGATCTGCAAAAAGAGAAATTGGCGGGTGTCCCACAGCTTGCTCCTTATTTCGATCATATCGTCATTTCCGGCGAGTTTGGCGAAGGGAAGCCGGCGGTATCGATTTTCGAGCATGCCATGCAGCTGCTTGGCATTTCGGCCGAGGAAGGCGTCATGATCGGGGACAAGCTGACAACGGACATTTTGGGCTCCAACTCGATTGGGATGCGGAACATGTGGATTAACCGTCATGGGCTCCCGCTAACGGACGAGATTGCTCCGGCGCACGAAATTACGAGCCTGCGGGATATTCAGAAGATCATTGATTCTCTGGAAGCTTAGGATCTAACGGCATCATAACCTTATTTATAATCCAATGTGTAACCGGCACTCCTTTTTGAACTAATCTAAACAAGCCCGTCATTCCATTTGGCGGGTTTTCATTTTGTTTTTAAATAATAAAACAAGCCGCCTTTCACAAGGGGCTTGCTGCTTGAGTGTTCGTTTATTTTAAAAGTTTCACTTACGCTTTTTGGAAAGTCGGGTCTTCGAACGGATGTGCGATCCAGCCCTCGGTTTCGATGAAAAGACGGACGGCTACGATTTGACGGTTTTCCATCAAGGTGAAGAAGTGCGGCTTGTGCTCCGGAACCGAGATCACGTCACCGGCTTCCAGTTCAACGTCGAAATAGCCGACATCGTCGGTCCCTTTAATGATGAAAATTCCTTTGCCGGCTGTGATAGCGCGAACTTCGTCTTCCGTATGCGTGTGCACCTGTTCGAATTTTTTGAGCAGTTCGTCCAAATTCGGGGTGGCGTCGGACAGCGCGACGATGTCCCAAGTCTGGTAGCCGCGGCGGCTGGCCAGATCGCGGATTTCTTCATCGTAAGTAGCCAAAATCTGCGATTTTTCCTCGTCCGTCAACGAAAACTTCCCTTGAAGCTCTGCGGGCAGTTTAGCGGCGTTCCAGTGCTCATAAAGCACCTCTTGCTTATCCAAAAAAGCCTTCACGTTGGCTTCGCCCGAGATGCGCTCGTTGGTGTTGCGAATGCGAATTTCTGCCATAGTTCTCCCTCTTCCTTCTTGAATTCGTGACTTCTGCTTCTTATTATAGTGGAAGGGGACGTATCTGTCGATGTATAATGTATATAAATCCGATAGGATTCGTTAGATAAGTGCTGAATTTTGTCGCAATTGCTTTTCAACAAGTAACGTTTCTGATACACTTAAGGTTACATAATTTGTGAGTATTATGCGCAGTACGGTGCGAGAATCATAGATCGGCTGCAAGAGTATCCGACCCCAACACAGAATGGAGCGGGGCGGCAGGGTGAAAGGGGATCACGGATGAGCAAGCCTTTATTGCAGGAGCAACTACAGAAAAAAATTATGATTTTAGACGGCGCCATGGGAACGATGATCCAGCAGGAGAATTTAACCGCGGATGATTTCGGCGGCGACGAGTTGGACGGCTGCAACGAAATTTTGGTGGTGACCCGGCCTGACGTCATCCGTAAAATCCATGAAGCGTATTTTGCGGCCGGTGCCGATATGGTTGAGACGAATACGTTCGGCGCAACAAGCGTCGTGCTGGCGGAATACGATCTGCAGGACCGCGCGCGGGAGCTTAACCTGGTAGCGGCCAAACTGGCCGTCGAAGCGGCTGAAAAATACAGTACGCCGGAATGGCCTAGATACGTTATCGGTGCGTTGGGGCCAACGACGAAGACGCTTTCCGTAACCGGCGGAGTCACGTTCGACGAGCTTGTAGACAGCTACTACGAACAGGCGTTGGCATTGATGGAGGCGGGCGTGGATGCGCTGCTGCTCGAAACGTCGCAGGATACGTTGAACGTCAAAGCCGGCAGCATCGGCATCCGCAAAGCGTTTGAGACGGAAGGCCGCAAGCTTCCGCTCATGATTTCCGGTACGATCGAGCCGATGGGCACGACGCTGGCGGGTCAAAATATTGAATCGTTCTATATATCGCTTGAGCATCTCGAACCGATTTCGGTCGGTCTGAACTGCGCTACCGGACCGGAGTTTATGCGTGACCATATCCGGACGTTGGCCGATATTGCGGGAACCGCGGTAAGCTGCTATCCGAACGCTGGTCTGCCGGACGAGAACGGACAGTACCATGAATCGCCGGAATCGCTCGCGAAGAAGCTGGCAGGCTTTGCCGAGCAGGGCTGGCTGAACATTGCCGGCGGCTGCTGCGGTACGACGCCGGATCATATCCGCGCCATGGCCGAAACGCTCAGCCAGTACCAGCCGCGCGGTCATCGGGGAGAGCATCCGCCCGCGGTATCCGGCATCGAGACGGTCTACATTGAAGATGCGAACCGCCCTTACATGGTTGGGGAGCGGACGAATGTTCTCGGATCGCGGAAGTTCAAGCGGCTTATTGCTGAAGGCAAATATGAGGAAGCATCCGAGATTGCCCGGGCGCAGGTGAAAGGCGGCGCGCATGTCATCGACGTCTGTCTGCAAGACCCGGACCGCGACGAAATGAGCGATATGCAGCAGTTTTTGGAGCTTGTCGTTAAAAAAGTGAAAGTTCCGCTTATGCTCGATTCCACGGATTATCGGGTCATTGAGCTCGGGCTCAAATATTCGCAGGGAAAAGCGATCATCAACTCGATCAACCTGGAGGACGGGGAAGAGAAGTTCGAGACGGTCGTACCGCTTATTCATCAATACGGCGCAGCCGCTGTCGTCGGCACGATTGACGAGCGTGGGCAGGCCATTACGGCCAAAGACAAGCTTGAAGTAGCCCAGCGTTCCTATGATTTGCTGGTGAACAAGTACGGGATGCACCCGAACGATATTATTTTTGACCCGCTTGTTTTCCCGGTCGGAACGGGAGATCAGCAGTATATCGGTTCGGCCAAGGAGACGATCGAAGGTATCCGGTTAATTAAAGAAGTGATGCCTGACACCGAGACGATTCTTGGTCTCAGCAACGTATCGTTTGGCTTGCCGGAAGCGGGCCGCGAGGTGTTGAACGCCGTCTTTTTGTACCATTGTACGAAAGCCGGGCTCGACTATGCGATCGTCAATACGGAAAAGCTGGAGCGCTATGCGTCCATACCGGAAGAAGAGCGCCGTCTTGCCGAAAGTCTGATCTACGATACGAACGACGAAACACTGGCCGAATTCGTAGCGCACTTCCGTACGAAGAAGGTCGAGAAGAAGGAAAAAATTTCGAACTTAACGCTGGAAGAGCGACTGTCCTCTTACGTTGTCGAAGGCACGAAGGACGGACTGATCCCGGATTTGGGCGAAGCGTTGCAAAAATACAAGCCGCTCGATATTATTAACGGTCCGCTGATGAAAGGGATGGGGGAAGTCGGCCGGCTGTTCAACAATAACGAGCTGATCGTGGCGGAGGTGCTTCAGAGCGCCGAGGTCATGAAGGCGTCCGTTGCTTATTTGGAGCCGTTCATGGAAAAATCGGAAAGCGCCGTGAAAGGCAAAATCATTTTGGCCACGGTCAAGGGCGACGTGCATGATATCGGCAAAAACTTGGTCGAAATCATTTTATCCAACAACGGCTACCAGATCATCAACCTGGGCATTAAAGTGCCGCCGGAGCAGTTGATCGACGCTTACCGCAAGGAGCGCCCGGATGCGATCGGGCTGTCCGGGCTGCTCGTCAAATCGGCGCAGCAGATGATTGTCACCGCACAGGACTTGAAGACGGCTGGCATCGATGTGCCGATTCTGGTAGGCGGCGCGGCGCTGACCCGGAAATTCACCAAGACCCGCATTGCGCCGGAGTATGATGGTTTGGTACTATATGCCAAGGACGCGATGGACGGGCTGGATATTGCGAACAAGCTGAGCGACCCCGAGCAAAGGCAGCAGCTAGTGCGGGAGCTTCGGGAAAGCATGGAATCCGACGTGAAGGAATCCGGCCGCAAGGAAGAGCAAATGCCGGTCTTGACTCGCGTCAGAACATCGTCGGTAGACCGGAATGTTCCGGTACAGGTGCCGCCGAGCTTGGAGCGACGCGTGCTGCGCGACTACCCGATAAGCCATCTGATCCCGTATATCAATATGCAGATGCTCCTCGGGCATCATCTTGGCTTGAAGGGGAAAATCGAGCAATTGCTGGCCGACAAAGATCCGAAGGCGCTGCAGCTTAAAGAAACCGTTGATGAGCTGCTGGCGGAGGCGCAAAAAAGCGGCATTCTTCAAGCGCACGGCATTTACCGTTTCTTTCCGGCGCAGTCGGACGGCAACGATGTGCTCGTCTACGATCCCGAGGATCATACGAAAGTGCTCCAGAAGTATACGTTCCCGCGGCAGGGGAAGGAGCCGTACTTGTGCCTGGCCGACTACCTCAAGCCGGTAGATAGCGGAATCATGGATTACGTCGGTTTCCTCGTCGTGACGGCCGGTCATGGCGTCAGCAATCTGGCCGCTGAGTGGCGGGATAAAGGCGACTACCTGCGGTCTCATGCGCTTCAAGCGGCGGCTCTCGAGGCTGCCGAAGGGTTTGCCGAGCGTATCCACCAAATGATGCGCGATGTCTGGGGCTTCCCGGACCCGGCCGAAATGACGATGCAGGAGCGCTTTGGAGCCAAGTACCGCGGACAGCGGTTCTCGTTTGGCTATCCGGCGTGTCCGAACCTCGACGATCAGCAGCAGCTGTTTGCTTTGATGAAGCCGGAGGATATCGGCGTACACTTGACGGAAGGCAGCATGATGGAGCCGGAGGCATCCGTCTCGGCTATCGTGTTTGCGCATCCACAGGCTCGTTATTTCAACGTATAACCGTTTTTTGGGTATGCTATAACAGGGTGGGGCCGTGGTCGCTCCACTCTTTTGTTTATTAACAATCGTAACGATAGAAATGGGGTTGATGCAGCTTGGAGCTGTATTTTCTTGGAACAGGCGCAGGTATGCCTTCCAAAGAGCGGAATGTCACCTCCGTCATGCTGAATCTGATTGCGGAGCGAAACGTCTATTGGATGTTCGACTGCGGGGAAGGGACGCAGCATCAAATATTACGGGCGCCGGTCAAAATCGGCAAGCTGGAAAAGCTGTTTATTACTCATCTGCACGGCGATCACATTTACGGCCTTCCGGGGCTCATGTCGAGCCGTTCTTATCAAGGGGGGGATACGCTGTTTACGATTTACGGGCCGGCAGGCATCCGGGAGTTTGTGGAAACGGCGCTTCGGATTAGCGATTCCCATCTCGGCTACCAGACGAACATCGTGGAATTCGAAGAGAAGGCGGAGTTCGTGCTGTACGAGGATGAACAGTTCATCGTGAAGGCGGCTCCGCTGGTTCACCGGGTCGACAGCTACGGCTACCGGATCGAAGAAAAACCGCAGAAGGGGAAGCTTGACGCGGCGAAGCTGAAGGAGCTCGGCATCGCTTCGGGGCCGCTGTACGGCAAAATCAAGAAAGGAGAAGACGTTACGCTGGAGGACGGCACGGTGATTGAAGCCAGCCGATTTATCGGTCCTCCGGTTCCCGGCCGGATCGTGACGATCCTTGGCGATACCCAGCCTTGCGAACATGTCATCACGCTTGCGCGCCAAGCGGATGTGCTGGTGCACGAAGCGACCTTTGCGGAGGACCGCAAGGAGCTTGCGATGCAATATGATCATTCCACAGCGATGGATGCGGCTCGTGCTGCTCAGGAAGCAGGGGCTAAGATGTTGGTTTTAACTCATATCAGCTCCCGGTATCAGGATGCGGAGGTTGAGCAGCTGCGGGAAGAAGCGCGAACGGTTCATGATGGAACTTATCTTGCGCACGATCATTTTCGCTTGGACATCCCGGCGCGAAAACCGTCGCCGGCTTCCGGCGAAGCGGCGCCGTTGTAAGTATGGTCCGTATCACATCGCCGCGATGACAAAAACCTCCGTTCCTTACGAGATGTCTGCTAGGAACCGGAGGTTTTTGTATCATGTCCCGTTAACGGGCTGCAATTATTGTTGATTTTCGGCTTCGTCCTTAATTTCCGAACGGAAGGCATTCAAGCTTTCGTGGCGGCGTTCGTTTTTGGACTCGATGTGCTCCCGTTCCTGCGGGCTGATTTCATCAGCGTGCTCGCTCAAATAGTCTTCGGCTTCATTCATGTTTTCAATCGTGTGGTCGATGCTATTTTGCAAATGCTCCACGTTGTCGGCACGGTTGTCCGGTTTAGCCATAGTCCCATCGAACTCCTTTATTGTAAAAGTAAGGCGCTTGGATAGCGCGCCATCTTTACGGTGCCACTGTCCGTGTCGGAATATGCATGAAAGCATCAACTTTGGCATACTAGCGGAAACGGGCTGATATTTTTGGGGAGAGGGGAGGCGGCTCCTGATGCGCGGCTTTGCTATCTTGCTCGGTTTTTATTTGCTGGGAACGATTCTGCAGTTCGGCTTAAACCTTCCGCTTCCGGCTAACGTCATCGGTTTGATTTTGTTTACGGCCAGTTTGTTTCTTAAGTGGATCAAGGTGGAATGGGTAGAGGAGGCTGGCAGCTTCTTGATCAAGCATATGCTGCTGCTCTTTGCGCCGATTGTCGTGGGAACGATGGTGTTTTTTTCTTGGATTGGGGAGCAGGCGGTGACCATCCTGGTGAGCTTGTTTGCCAGCACGTTCGGGGTGCTGCTTGTGACAGGCTGGACGGCTAAGCTCCTTGGCGGCGGACGCGCACGGAAGGAGGGGGATGGTCGTCATGACGTTCCGTGAATGGACGGAGCAACCGCTGTTCGGCATCGCTCTGACGGTGCTGGCTTATGTGTTTGCGCTTGCGTTGCAGCAGCGCTGGAAAGCGCTTCATCCGTTGTTGACATGCTCGGTGCTTGTGATTGCCTTCCTGCTCGCGACGAATGTGCCCTACGAAGCGTACCGAAAAGGCGGGGACTATATTGTGTTTCTGCTCGGTCCCGCGACGGTAGCGCTCGGTATCCCGCTGTACAAAAACGCGCAGCGCATCCGCAATGCCCTGCTGCCGATTGCTGCGGGCATTACTGCGGGTTCAATCAGCGCGCTGCTGCTGGCTGCCGGACTCGTCTGGGGGCTCGGAGGTAGTCGCGAGCTGCTTGTGACCATGATGCCCAAATCGGTCACTTCGCCGATTGCGCTTGAGATTTCCCGGCAAGCGGGAGGGATTCCCGAGCTGACCGCCGTGCTGACCGTTCTGACCGGCCTGATCGGAAGCATGCTCGGACCGGGGCTGCTGCGGCTGGCAGGCGTGTGCGACGACATCTCGATTGGCACCGCCATCGGCACTTCGTCGCACGGTATCGGCACGGCGCGGATCATCCGCGATTCGGAGCTGGCGGGCAGCGTCAGCGGCTTTGCGATGGGCGCTGCGGCGATTTTGACATCGTTGCTTTTTATTCCGCTGTATTGGTGGTTGCGGTGACGCTTCAATTCGCATTGCTGAAGAAAATAGAGTGTCTTTCCATGATGCAGCCGTTCTGCCGAACGGTTCCTTTTTTGTGTCGGACAATCGGATAAGGATAAGCCGGGCGAAGCCTAGCCCACAAAATGCTGTACTATCGTTCCATAATTGGCAAATATGATTTTGTCCCGAGGTATGAATAAAAAACGATCGGGTTAAAATAGTTCCAGTATACAACCAAGCATGGGGAGGTTGACGGAATGGATTTTACAAGCCAGGATATCGCCGTGATCGAGCAGGCGCTGCAGCTTGCCATTCGGTCGCAATCAAGCGGCGCCAAGGCCCAGCCATTTCAGGAAGTGCTGGGCAAGCTCCAGGCGAGCGCGAACGCGGCCATGAACTCAGCTTTGATTCATAAGGTGTCTATGCATGATGGCATAAGGTTCGACTACGACGATTCCTCCGATGTGCTTTAAGTTGATCCGCGCGTATAGAGCGATCGGAACCCCGCCAGTCCGATGAGCGGCAGGCCAAGGCTTTTCTGCTCGACTGCCGCTTGCCGGTTTCATCAGAGATTATTCTCCACTATAATTACATCGCATCAAGCCAACCTTCATAGAAAGTATCACTATTCCTTCAAAATCGAACTGCCCCCTTTTACACGACTCTATAACGAAAAACTTTCCCGGGAAAGCGCAGGTTACGACATGCTTTCTTCAAGTTTAACACCGCTTAGGCGCGTCATTCCGATTCCGTTCCGCTAAGAAAAGAGATTGTCACACGAACATGCATTCGATATAATGAAAGGAACGTTACCGTCAAAAGGAGTTGCACTTATGAACCGTTTGACCGGCAAGGTTTCTTCCATCGAAGAAATGATCGATTTGATCCGCTCGTCGTCCGAGCTGATGTCCCAGGTGACTTACTGGCATACGATTCCGCCGCGGGAAGGGCGGTACGAGTTATTCCCTGAAGGCCTGCACGCCGGGCTGCGGGAAGCATTGCTCGCCCGGGGCATCGGACAATTATATACGCATCAAGCCCAATCGTTCCGCGAAGTAAGCGCGGGGCGGCACGTCGTGACCGTGACCCCGACCGCCTCGGGCAAGACGCTGTGCTACAACCTGCCGGTGCTGGAGGGCATATTGCAAGACGAGAGCGCGCGTGCGCTCTATTTGTTTCCGACCAAAGCGCTCGCACAAGACCAGGTGGCCGAGCTTCAAGAGCTGGCGAATATCATGGGCGCGGATATCAAAACCCACACCTACGATGGGGATACGCCACCGACCGTACGCCAAGCCATTCGCAATGCCGGGCACATCGTCGTGACGAACCCGGATATGCTGCACTCCGCGATTTTGCCGCATCACACGAAATGGGTAAAGCTGTTTGAGAATATAAAGTTTATTGTTATTGACGAGGTTCACTCTTACCGCGGCGTGTTCGGCAGTCATGTGGCTAACGTGATTCGGCGGCTTAAGCGGATTTGCCGTTTTTACGGCTCGAATCCGCAGTTTATTTGCGCTTCGGCGACGATCGACAATCCGAAGGAGCATACGGAGCGGCTGATTGGGGAGAGCGTATCCCTTGTCAACGATAACGGTGCGCCCGCGGGAGAGAAGCACTTTGTCTTCTACAATCCTCCCGTCGTTAATCAGCAGCTTGGTATCCGTAAAAGCAGCGTGCTGGAGACGAGGAAAATCGCTGCGATGCTGCTGCGCCAAGGTATACAAACGATCGTTTTCGCACGGAGCCGTGTACGGGTCGAAATTTTGCTTACGTATTTGCAGGAGTTGGTCGCTCACGAGTTAGGCACGAAATCGATCCGCGGTTATCGCGGCGGGTACCTGCCCAAGCTGCGGCGCGAAATCGAGCGGGGGCTGCGCAGCGGAGAGATCCGCGGCGTCGTTAGCACAAACGCGCTGGAGCTCGGGATCGATATCGGGCAGCTGCAGGCGTGCGTGTTGAACGGCTATCCCGGCACGATCGCGAGCACGTGGCAGCAGTCGGGCCGCGCCGGGAGGCGGCAGGAAAGCTCCGTTACGTTTCTCGTGGCGAGCAGCAATCCGCTGGATCAATATATGATCCAGAACCCCCGATTTTTTTTCGAGCGTCCGCCGGAGCGGGCGCTG
The DNA here is from genome assembly GCF_024213375.1 of Paenibacillus sp. MZ04-78.2. Lineage (GTDB taxonomy): Bacteria > Bacillota > Bacilli > Paenibacillales > NBRC-103111 > Paenibacillus_G. The sequence goes on from NZ_JANAVJ010000036.1 coordinate 20,126, forward strand.
ATCGAGCCGGACAACCTTATTATCTTGGTCGACCATGTCAAATGCGCCGCCTACGAGCTGCCGTTTGAAGAGAACGAACAATACGGCGGCGAGTCGCTGCATGATATTTTGGAGTTTTTGACGGAGGAACGCATATTGCACCGGGTCAAAAACAGGTGGCATTGGATGGAGCAGTCGTTTCCGGCGCACGATATCAGCTTGCGATCGGCCGCACAGGAAAATTTCATTATCATCGATATGACGAAGGGCGCCCGGGTTATCGGCGAAGTGGACCGGTTCAGTGCGCCGACGATGATTCACGAGGAAGCGATCTATATTCACGAGGGCGTGCAATATCAGGTGGAGAAGCTCGATTACGAGGAGAAGAAGGCTTACATACGCGAGGTCGACGTCGATTATTTCACGGACGCCAGCCTGGCCGTCCAGTTGAAGGTGCTGCATGTGCACCGGGAGGCGATTGACCGGGGGCTCAAGCGGCAGTTCGGCGAAGTGACCGTGAACGCGAAGGCGACGATTTTCAAAAAAATCAAGCTGCGGACTCACGAGAATATCGGATCGGGGCCGATTCATCTGCCGGAGGAGGAACTGCATACGAGCTCTTACTGGTTCACGTTCGACGACGAGATTGCCGCGGGCATGGCGGGGAACGATATGCAGTTTGCGCTGCTGGGGCTGGCGAACGTGCTTGTGCATATCGCGCCGCTTTATTTGATGTGCGATCCGCATGACATCCGCGTCGTTCCGCAGGTGAAGGCGGTGCATAACAAGCAGCCTACGATATTTTTCTATGACCGTTACCCGGGCGGCGTTGGGCTTAGCGAGCGGCTGTACGAAGTGCATGGGGAACTGCTCGCCGAAGCGCAGCGCCTGATTTCGTCTTGTGGCTGCTTGAGCGGCTGTCCGGCCTGTGTCGGGCCGATTGAAGAAGTCGGGCTGACCGGAAAGCAGCTGTCGCTCGGGCTGCTGAAGCAGTTGGAGGCCTCGCGATGAGCTCGCTCAAGGAAAGGCTGCTGCGGCATAAAAAGTCGATAGCGGGTACGCAGGAACGCGAGGAAGAAGTCAAGATTCTAATGCCTGCGGGAGAGGAGCCACTTGGGGCGGCAGAAGAGGGCCAGGCGGCTCACGGTGAGAGTAAACCGGAGTCTGCGGCGGAATTTGACGAATGGTCGGTTGTCGGCGCGGCCATGGAGCATACGGAGTGGGGCGATTTCGTGATCCGCCGCCGTACGTATGAAGCAGGGTTCCGTCACGGGCAGTATGAGCTTGGCCGTTTATCATCCTGCGCGGAGGAGCTGTTCGCGCTGCTGGAGCCGGCGGCAGGCAATGCGGCGGCGAACCGTTCGGCCGCTCCGTTCCATGAACGGCTGCTCTTTCTGGATACCGAGACGACTGGGCTGGGGCATGGGGCAGGCAACGTGCCGTTTATGGTCGGAGTCGGATTTTACCAAGGCGATCAATATCATATCGAGCAGATGCTGATCCGGCACCCCGGCGAAGAGTCGGCGATGCTGGCCTATCTGGAGCAAAAGCTTGCGGCGCATCCGGTGTTAATCTCGTATAACGGCAAATCGTTCGATTGGCCGATTGTTAAAAACCGCTATATCATGAACCGGATGGAGCTGGCCGCCGAGCCCTCGGGGCACATCGATTTTTTGCATCCGTCCCGCAGCTTGTGGAAGCATACGCTGCCTTCCTGCCGACTAGGCAAAGTAGAGGAGGAACGGCTTGGCGTCCGGCGCGAAGAAGATGTGCCGGGCTCGCTTGCGCCGACGCTCTATTTTCAATATTTGGCGCAGCGCGACCCTTCCGTTTTGGAAGGCGTGTTCGTGCATAACGAGCTGGACGTACTAACGTTAGCTGGCTTGGCCGTTCATTTTGCCTGCTTGCTGAACGGTTCGTATGATTGGTCCCGCGCGAGGTTGTTCGGTTTAGAGGAGTGCTTTCGGCTCGGCCTATGGCTCGATAAAATCGGTCGAGGCGGCATGGCTGACACGGTAATGAATGCGCTGGCCGAAGAGCTTCTCACTGTGGACGAACTTGCTTCTGAGGAACCGTGCCTGCTGCCGCTTGCGCAATTTTGCAAGCGCCGGGGGCGCTTTACGCAAGCCTGCTCGCTCTGGAGCCGGTATATCGCCCTGAAGGGCGGTCGGGCTACGGCTTCGCTGGAGCCGTATATCGAGTTGTCCATGTACTACGAGCATAAGGAAAAACAGTGGGAGCGCGCTCTCGCCTATGCGCAGGAAGCGCTGGACCATCTTTGGCGGCGAGATGCCTTGAAGCGGAGCGGGGAGCGCAACTCGATCGCACATGGTGGCAAGCGTATGAGGGAAAAAGAGGAGCGGGAGGAGGATGCCGAAGCCGTCAGTCTGCGCAAGCGAATCGAACGGCTGCGGCGGAAAGCGTCCTCATCCGTAAGTGCGACGCGTGCTACAGGTGCTGTTGAGCAAGAAGCGTCCGATTCGCTACTGCCGACACAATCAAGCGCCCGGATACGGGCAAAGCTTTCCACCGGGGCAGTTGGTCAAGCACCGGCATCAGCTCCGCTACAGGGGGCAGCGTCTGCGGTATCCCGTGTTCCTCAATCCACAAGAAAAAGAAAGTCCGGCCTGTCTGCGGTGGAACAGCTTTCTATGCCGCTGTAAGTATAATTTCACTTCGGGGTGGAAATACATGGTAAGATCATGATCCGAAAGGAGCAATGACGATGCCTGAGCTGCCCGAAATGGAAAATTACCGAAAGCTGCTAAGCGAGCGAATCATAGGCAGGACTGTGACGGATACGGAAGTCACAAGAGAAAAATCGATTAATGTGACGCCCGAGCGATGGGCGCAGGAGCTGCTCGGTCACGCCGTTTCCCGCATTGACAGGCGAGCGAAGCATCTGCTGTTTCGGTTAACGACAGGCAACGTTCTGGTACTCCATTTAATGCTCGGAGGCATGATGTTCTACGGCAGGGCAGAGGAAAAGCCCGACCGGTCCGTTCAGGTGCGGCTCGGCTTCGGAGATCGTCACTTGTTTTTTATCGGGCTGCGGCTTGGTTATTTGCATCTCCATACTCCGTCGGAAGTTGATGAGCTGATGAATAAGCTCGGTCCCGAGCCATTCGATCCGGGGCTGACGCCCGACCGTTTCGCCGAGCGTCTGCGTGCAAAAACGGGTACGCTCAAAAGCAGTCTCGTCGATCAAAGCGTCTTTGCGGGCATCGGCAACTGCTACAGCGATGAAATCTGCTATCATGCCGGTCTCCTGCCGTCCCGGCGTCCCAGTGCGCTCTCCGATGAAGAGCTTCGCCGCTTATTCCACTCCATGCGCGAAGTGCTGACGGAAGCGACGCAAGGCGGCGGGTACATGGAAATGCCGCTATTCGTCGGCGATTCGCTTACAGGCGGCTTTGACAGCCGCTGCCGGGTTTACGACCGCGAAGGAGAACCGTGCTTGCGCTGCGGCAGCCTGATTGCCAGACGCGATGTCTCGTCCAAGAAATCGTTTTGCTGTCTGGTCTGTCAGAGGTGAGGGGGCGTTGACCATGCGTTTCGGCTGCCATATCAGTATTCGGGGCGGTTATGCGGAAGCAGCAAAGACAGCGGTAAAGCTAGGAGCCCAGTCGTTCCAATATTTCCCCAAAAATCCGCGAAGCCTGACCGTTAAGTCGTTCAACCGCCAGGACGCCGAGCAGTGCGCCCGGTTTTGCCGCGAGAACAGCCTGCTCAGCATCGCTCACACCCCTTATCCGACCAATCTTGCCGTAGGCCCGGGCGAGCTGCGGCAGGCGACGATCGCCTCGCTTCGCAACGATCTTGAGATTGCAGATGCGTGCGGCTCGGTTGGCGTGGTGGTCCATTTTGGCAAATATAAAGGGGAAGACCCGTTACAAGGCTATAAAAATATTATACAATGTATGAATGAAGCGCTTGCCGGCTATACGGGCCGTTCGCTGCTGCTGATCGAGAATCAGGCGGGCGAAGGAACCTCCATGGGGACGACGCTTGAGGAACTGGTGCAGGTGCGGAATCTTTGCGCTTTTCCGGGGCTTGTCGGCTTTTGCCTCGACACGTGCCATGCTTTTGCCTCAGGTTTATGGCCCTCCTTCAAGGACGGGTGGCCGGAGCTGGAGCGGCATGCGGCAGCGACCGGTTATTTGCAGCATCTTCGGGCGATTCATCTGAACGATTCCGTGTATCCGCGTGGCGCGCATAAAGATCGGCATGCCATGATCGGCCGGGGCGAAATCGGGGAAGCCAGGTTCGCTTCGCTGCTGCGCTCGACTGCGCTCAAGTCGATGCCGGACCTTCCGATGGTGCTGGAAACGCCTGTCCTGCGGGGGAGTACGCACGCTTCTGAAATTCGATATGTCAAGGAGCTGAGCGAAGGGTGATCCACGTTTATTTGGACGATTATCGCGCTTGTCCGAGAGGCTTCGTGCCTGCCCGTACCGTGGAGGAATGCTTGCTTCTGCTGTGGGAATGCGAAGTGGACGTGCTTTCGCTCGACTACGACTTGGGCTGGGGACAGCCCAACGGACTTGAATTGGTCCGGGCGATGGCAAGCGCCGGCTTATTTCCGCAGCGCATTTATTTGCACACGTCGAGCGATGCGGGTCGTCAGCAAATGTTTCAACTGCTGTATGCGAGCAAGCCGGAGCACGTCCGGTTGACGAACGGTCCGATGCCTCAAGAGCTGCTTATGGAAATTTTCGAAACTGTAAAAGAATAGGTTGTGATTCAACATGACAATGGTCTTATCCTTGCAAGATATTTATTTTATCCGCGAAGACCGGCATATTTTGTCCGGCGTCAATATCGATATTCGTCAAGGGGAGCATTGGGTCGTGCTCGGTCGGAACGGCTCGGGCAAAACGACGGTTCTGGAGCTGATGAACGGCTACGAGTTCCCGACCCGGGGAAAAGTGCAAGTGCTCGGCAATACATACGGGCAGTGCGATGTCCGCGAAGTGCGCAAGCAGATCGGTTATATCAGCCAATCGCTGTATGAGAAATTAAATGCCGGGGACCCGGTGTGGGAAGTGATTGCCACCGGCGAATTCGGTTACTTGCGTTTTTATGAAGAAATTCCGCAGTCTGCCCGCGAGAAGGCGATCAGCATGCTGGACAAGGTGAAGCTAGCCCATCTGGCCAATCAGCCGCTTGGTACGCTGTCGCAAGGCGAGCGGAAAAAAGTGATGCTGGCCCGCGCTTTGATGACAAATCCGTCGATTCTCATTATGGACGAGCCTTGTTCGGGTCTCGACTTGTATGAACGTGAGCGGCTGCTTGAAAATATCAACGTGCTCGGCGGCCAGCAAATGACAGTCGTTTATGTTACACATCATATCGAAGAGATCGTACCGCTTTTCACGCATGTTGTACTGATCGAGCAGGGACGTATTATCGCTTCCGGCGCGAAGCGGGACGTGTTGACCGAGGAAAATTTGGAAAAAGCGTATCAAGTGCCGATCCGGATCGAATGGTCCGGAGACCGGCCTTGGATTAAGGTGCTGTGATGAGCGACTCGACATTTATCGGCACGTCCAACCGGGGATTTGCTCAGCAGGCGCAAGAAGAGCTTCGGCGTTTGCTGGATCAGTCGGTTAAGTTCGAATGGCTGGCTCCGGGCGAAGTGTTCGTATTTACATCCGAATCTGAGCGCAGCGAGACGATTGGGCGCATCCTGGCGCAGGAGCCTGTGTTTCTGCGGCATATGCAGCCGGTCGACGTGGAGCAACCGTGGGACGGCAGTTTCGAGCATGCAATTCGCCATATTCATGAGATGCTGGTCGTTAGGGGAGCGTCGCTGAAGCAGATGAACGTAGCGGTACAAGCCAGAAAAGCGGAAGGGGAAGCTTTAACGAGCTTATCCCTGCCGTCGGTGCGATCTTCCGTTGAAGAGATGCTGGCAGCGGATTTGGAGGCGAATCCGGTATCGCGCGATGCGGACCTCATCCTTTCGCTGTATTTCACAGAAGTTAAGCTATATTTTGGCTTGTCCCGGCCGCAGGATAATTTGTCTGATTGGTCCGGCGGCGCCATCCGCTTCCGCAAGGAGGAAGGGCAAGTATCGCGAGCCAAGTTCAAGCTGTTGGAGGCGGAGCAGGCCTTCGGCTTGGATTTGTCTCAATACCGGGCGGCGCTCGATATTGGCGCTGCGCCGGGCGGGTGGACGTCGCTGCTGCTGGAGCGCGGACTTCGGGTAACCGCGGTCGACCCGGCCAAGCTGGATGCGTCGCTGCTGCGTCATCCGCAGCTTACGTATTTTCAGAAAAAGGCGGATGAGGTTTCGTTTGCGGCGAACACATTCGACCTGCTCGTTTGCGACATGAGCTGGAGTCACCGGCAAATGGCCAAGCTCGTCCGGGGGCTGTTGGGTGCGCTGCAGCCGGGTGGAACGGCTGTTATCACGGTGAAGCTGATGCACAAGAAGGCGTTTCAAACGCTTCGCGAAGTGGTGAGCGATCTGGCTCCGGAGCTGGAGCTGCAGCAAGCGAAGCAGCTTTTTCACAACCGCGAGGAGCTGACGCTGTTTTTGATGAAACAAGTGTGACCGGTTGTTCTGGCAATGAAAGCCGAAGGAGCCTTGCGAATGTCGGATGCGATTTTTTGGAACGATTTGTTTTCCAAGCCGAGACCGGAGCAGGTCAAGTACGATATGTGGCTGGAGCCGTTCATCGGAGGCCTTGATTCGTCCGAGACGGGGTCCATTCTGGATCTTGGCTGCGGCGCGGGGAACGATACGCTTGGAAGTGTAGATCGGGTGGCTGACAAAGTGGAAACGTAATTTTTGTCCCAGACTCTTGCGCTACCCATTTTTTATGCTATAATACGGTTAATTGCATATTTACAAAAGCGGAAGCACCGCTGACCAAGGAAAGGATTTCCTGTCAGTGCGTGCTTTTTTTGTGTTTCTAAGGGGGAACTAGAGAGTATGTGATCTATGAAGCGCAGGGAAGAAATGGAATAAACTTATCGCACAGATACGAAGGGGAGGGTGCCGTCGGTGGCCAAAATTATGCTGGTGCTGTTGGACGAGGATGCTTATTTTGGCGAGATGCTGTCCGCTTACGTTCGCTCGTCCGAATATGCGGAGCGGTTTAGTATACGCGTGTTTACGTCGATGGACGAAGGAGTCCGGTTTGTAGAGCAAACCAGGGAACCGCTGATTATTATGGTCCACGAATCGCTTATGCCGCTGCCCGAAGTCGTTTTCGGGCTTAAACCGGGGTGTACGGTCGTGATCAGCGATTCGGCAAGAGAGGGCGGACTGCTCGAATATCCGATTATGTTTAAATACCAGCCGCTGGACAGGCTGTTATCGGGTATTACTGCGCATTACAACGAATTTTGTGCAGGCGAGCCGCTGCGGGGGAACCGGGGAGCGAAGACGGTCGCCGTTTATTCGGCTGTCGGCGGAACGGGCAAAACGGTAACGGCCGTTCATTTGGCGTACCAGCTTGCCCAGCAGGGGGAACGCGTCTTCTGTTTGAGTCTGGAGCTGCTCCCGTCCCGGGCTTGGTATGTTCAGGAAGGAGCGGAGGAAACGGAATCGTTTTCCCAGCTTTTATACTATGCCAAGACGGCCCCAGCGCTTATTTCTTCCAAGCTGGAAGGGCTCAAAAGGAAGCATCCTGACTGCAAATTCGATTACGTTCCTCCGTCGATGCACCTGAAAGAACTGGCGGAGATGGAGGCGGCCGATTTGAAGCAGATTTTGCAAGGGATTGAAGCTACGAGGATGTACGATCGTATCGTAATCGATTTGGACTCGGCGCCGCATACGGCGACAAGGGAAGCGATTCAAGAGGCTGACCTCGTTCTATGGCTGCTGCTGGACGACTGCGTACATTTGAGTAAAAACGCCGAGCTGCTCCGAAGCTGGACTGCCGGGGAACGAGCGGCAGACTGGCTGCATAGGGTGCGGTTCGTACATAACAAAAATGCCGGACAGGCTGTGAACCGGTTCGAAGCGTACGGAATTGCAAATAACAGCGAACTGCCTTACGTCCCTGAATGGAAGGGCATTGGGCGAGTGGAGGACATGATGTCGCCGGCCTTTGCCTTGGCCGCTGCCGGTTTGGTTCGAGCCGGCGGGGAGGGATCGCGGTACCGATGAAGGACGTCGCCGTAAAGCAGCTGATCAAACAGCGCGTACAGGACAGCTTGGATTATGGAAATGCCTTGTCGGACGAGCAGCTCATGGAGCAGATTGAGCAAATCGTGTTTGCTTACTCCAGGGAATCCTTTTTGACCGCGGGGCAGAAGCAGACTTTGGTGCAAGAGGTGTTTCACTCGTTCCGCGGTTTGGATGTGCTTCAACCGCTCGTCGATGATCGGACGATTACTGAAATTATGATTAATTCTCACGACCAGATCTTTGTTGAAAAAGACGGCCGCGTGCTGGAGACGGATATCCGCTTCGAAAGCCGAGAGAAGCTGGAAGATACGATTCAAGCGATCGTCGGCCGGGTCAACCGGATTGTGAACGAGTCGACTCCGATCGTTGACGCCCGGCTTGCGGACGGCTCCCGCGTCAATGTTGTCCTCCCGCCAATTGCGTTGAAAGGTCCGGCGATGACGATCCGGAAATTTCCGGAAAAGCCGATGACACTGGATGATCTGATTGCGCGTCAGGCGCTTTCGCATGAAGCAGCGCAGCGGCTTATTCGCTTCGTTAAGGCAAAATACAATTTGTTTATCGGAGGGGGAACAGGCTCGGGGAAAACGACGTTTCTCAATGCGCTGGGACAATATATTCCGCCGGACGAACGCGTCATCACGATCGAAGATTCGGCCGAACTGCAAATTCGCGGCGTGCCGAACCTCGTCAGCCTCGAAACCCGCAATGCCAATACGGAAGGAAAAGGCGAGATTACGATTCGCGACTTGATTCGTTCATCGCTGAGGATGCGGCCCAACCGCATCATTGTCGGCGAAGTCCGGGGCGCGGAAGCTTTGGATATGCTTGCAGCACTTAATACGGGGCACGACGGGGCGTTATCGACCGGCCATGCGAATTCGGTTCAGGATATGCTCAGTCGTTTGGAGACGATGGTATTGAGCGGGGCCAGCCTGCCGGTCGAAGTGGTGCGGAAGCAAATCGCATCGGCGATTGATGTCATGATCCACTTGACCCGTCTTCGCGACCGTTCCAGACGGGTGACGGAAATTACCGAAATTGTCGGGGTCGACGAAGGGGAGGTGAAGCTCAATCCGCTTTATCGGTTTGTGGAGACAGGCGAAACGCCGGAAGGCAAAGTCATCGGGCAGCTTGAGCCTACCGGGAATGAGCTGGCAGGGACATGGAAATTGGAGATGGCTGGCTTGCTCTAACAGAACGATAGCAGGAAAGGGGGAGGATATCCGTCATGAACAAATTGGCTTTCGGCCGTTGGCGTGTCTTGGCAGGGTTGTCTTTCGGCACGAAGCCGTCGCCCGCGGCATCCAAAGCAAAGCTTCCGGATTATAACGAATACCAGCTAACGTGGGGACAAAAGGTCTCTGCTGTCATCTGCGGCGCAGCCGTTATGGCGGGGATTGGTATGGTGTTTTACAAAAATCCGTTGATTGCAGGGCTGTTTGCCTTAACCGGATTGTATTATCCCGTCATGCGGCGCAAGGCCATTATAGCTAAAAGGAAGGCACAGCTTAAACAGCAGTTCAAACAAATGCTTGCTTCGCTGGCCTCTTCCATGGGGGCCGGTCGCTCGATCGAATCGTCTTTTGCCGAGGCGCTCGACGACTTGCGGCTGCTGTATCCCGATGCCGGAGCGATGATTGTGCGTGAGCTCGAACTGATCATCTGGCGGCTGCAAAACGGTGAAACGGTGGAAGCATGCCTGCTCGACTTCAGCCGTCGGGCCCACATCGACGAGATCGGCCAGTTCGCGGACGTATTTGTGATATGCAAGCGGACGGGCGGCAGTCTGGTTCAGGTGGTTCGACGAACGGCCGTCGTTATTCAGGAAAAATTGGATATCGAGCAGGACATCCATGTCACATTGGCCCAAAAGAAATTCGAATCCAAAGTGCTCACGGTTGCGCCCGTCATTCTCATTGCAGCACTCGCTTGGACGACGCCGGATTATATGGAACCGCTGTATCAAGGCGGCGGCCTGCTTATCATGACCGGTGCGCTTGGTGTATTGTTCGGCTGCTTTGCCTTGGCGCAAAAAATTATGAATATAAAGGTGTGAAGCGATTTGTGGATGCTCGCGCTGTTGCTGTTGGAGCTGTTCGCCGTTGCAGGTGCGGCTAGGGCAGGATTTCCAAAGTATGCTCCATGGGTCCGCGACAATCGAGGTCTTACGCGCTCGGATGCGTTCTATTGGCTCGCTCCTGCAAGCTTATGGTTTATGGACCGGACGAAACTGGCCGACCGATTATCCGAGCCGCTCGGCAAGGTGCATCGCGTCATGATAGGACTATACGGAGCGAAATCGGCGATCTCAGAAACGAAATGGTTTGCAGCCAAGACGCTTATTATCGTTTACGGTCTGGTTATCTTGACTACCATGGCCGGTTTGGCTGCCGGTGAAGCCGAGATGCTGGTTTACGGCCTGCCATTGACGATCTTTGTTCCGTTTCTGATGTACAAACAAGCAGCCGGGGACCTTAAACGGAAGAAGCAGTCCATCTTAATTGAGCTTCCGGAAGTGTTGAACCAACTGATGCTGCTGGTTGGCGCAGGCGAAACGGTACCGCAGGCCCTGATACGGATTACGAATGGAAAAGAGGCGGTCGCCAGTCCGTTAATGGTTGAATTGAAAGAAACCGTTCACGCCCTTAAGGTGAACGTGTCCTTTCCCAAAGCGATGGAGGACTTCAGCAAGCGGTGTGCAGTGCAGGAGGTTTCGCTGTTTACGACAACGCTGCTGTTAAATTACAAACGGGGAGGCGATGAACTGGTAATGGCCTTGAAGGAACTATCCGCCAACCTGTGGGAGAAGCGCAAGGCGCTTGCCAAAACGCTCGGTGAAGAAGCGGCATCCAAGCTGGTGTTTCCGATGGTCATGATATTTTTTGTCGTCATGGTTATGGTGGCGGCGCCTGCTTTAATGATGGTGAATTAATCAAGTAACAGACATAGTCTTGCGACAATAGAGGAGGAAAAAGGAATGGAAGCTTTGAAAACGGCGTTGCAGCGGTTTTGGAAAGAAGAAGACGGACTCGGTACGCTGGAGATTTTATTAATCATTGCGGTACTGCTTATTATTGCGATTGCTTTCCGGAAGTGGATTACGAAGTGGATGGAAAGCTTATTTAACGATGCCAGTAAAGAAATTAAGGATTCCAAAAATGTAAAAATCGATGACGGCAAGTTAGGCACCCCCTAACCTTGGCATGATGACATGACAGGGTTCATGAGAATTATTTATAACCGGACGTTCGTTATAGCGGTCCGCCGATTCGTCATCGGTCATTCCGGTCAATTTACGATTGAGGCGTCCCTGACACTGCCGATCATATTAATCGCGACCTTGCTGCTTATTATCTTATCGCTGTTTGCCTATCAGCAAGCTTCCGTTCATTATACGGCGGCGTTGACGGCGGAACGGACGGCTTATATTTGGGACAACAGCAGGAAAGATCCGGTCACCGGATCGGTTGGGTTGGGGCAAACGGATGGCCTGTACTGGCGGCTGACGAACGACCATGTGATGAATTTGTTCAGTTTTATGCTCCCTATCGCTCCCGTATCCGTTCAGCTTCCAGCATCCGGGCAAGCAGCCGGTCAAATCGATCCGATCTGGAAGCTTTCCCGAGCCGCAGGCAGCCTGCCGGAGCAGCTGCGCGGAGAGATCGCTTATTCGAATCACGGGTTTTTGCGTTATATTCGCGTCGCCTTGGAAAAAAAGTTTCACGTTCCTTCCATGGCTCGGTATTGGCGGGGCAAAGAAGCCGATGTGGAGACTTCGTCCAAATCCTACGTCGTTGACCCGATTGAAACGATCCGGCTGACGGATCTGACCCGAACCTTTATCGGTGAAATCCAAGGGCGAATCAAGCCGAAGGATGCGCTGAAAATGATGGTCGACCCGAAGACCTCAGTCAAAGAACCGGTTATAATCACCTCTGAAAGAGAAGCTGCAGAGCATTTACGCGGCTTGGTTGGCGGGGTAAGCAAAAAAATTAATGTGACCCCGGAGACCGTCAGGGTTGTTGACGCGCTGGATTCTTCCAATGTAGCGCATCAGGCTTTTTACACCTTTTATGAACAAAATTTGCGAGAGCAGATGGCAAAAGACGCAGAGCTGCTGAAGCAGGGCACAGAAATTAGAGGCGTGGTATGGCATTTTTTCAAAGTGTCAAAGAACGATGAAATGAGGCTGTCTCAAGGGTTAAAACGTGAGTTGGAACAAAAAGGAATTGTGGTCGTGTTTCATGAGTAAAGGAAAGCGGGAGAATCCGGAGGTGAATGCTTGAGGAGGTTACTAAAGCTATGGAAGGAGCAGAGCGGTGCCGTATCCATCTATTTGATCATCATTCTTGTTCCTTTGTTTCTGCTGTGCGGGCTGCTGATCGATGTCGCAAGGTGGAGGACCGCGGATAAGGAAGCCGAGAATGCCGTAAAATCCGGGGTTCGCTCGACACTTTCGGCTTTTTCCCCGAAGCTGGCAGCTTATGGGTTGTTCGGTACGGACCTGACCGGCAGCAAGGGAGACGAGATTTTCAAGCAAACGGTAGCCGGCAATTTGTCCGGCGCTGCGGAGCCTGGTCAATTCCGTTTTATTGATCAGCGTTTGGAAGAAGACTCGGCTAAGGTGACACCGATTTTCGTCTTATCCAATCATACGATCTTCAAGCAGCAAATATTGGAGGAGATGAAATACCGGGCTCCGATAATATACGCGCTTGAACTGACCGACAAATTCAAAAAAACAGGCCTTGATGCTCAATTGAATCAGGCTTCGAAATTCGCCGAAAATGCGGTTAAAGTGCAAGAGCTGCTGGAGGAACGCGATCGTAAACTGAACGAAGTTTGGGACGTCTTTCAAGCGATACGTCAAAAATCTGAGGTACTGTACCCGCATTACGACACGCAGCTTCGCGATTTGAATACCTTAAGTGAGAAAATCGGCAGCCCTGCTCAGGAAAACGAATACGCCGCTCTGCTCGGATCGTTGAAGGGCGAGGCAGCGCTCGATGATACGGAGCTCTCCAAACATAAGGATGCGTTCTCGGAAGCGATGAAGCTGACTAAAAAAGCAAATGATGACTTGAATGACGAAATCAGCAAGATTCGGCAGCCAAACGGTTCGGATCAGCAGCTAAGGGCCGAGGATGTTTTCAACTTTGTGTATTTAATTGACCGCCAGGAACTGGAACAGTGGGAAGCGGGAGTAGGAACGGCGGTAGCCCAGTTTTCCAGCGTACGGGTTCAGCTTGAAGATAACCTCATCTTTACAAATCAAAAATATTCTGCAACCTCAACGGCATTGAACGGTTTCAAAACGAAAGTGGATGAATGGTACGACAGACAGAATAAGGCGCAAACCGAACGTCAGAGCAAAAACAAAGCGACGGCAGCGGCTAAGCGGGAGCAAAGGGCCAAAGCGCAGCCGATTCTGGACGAGTTTCGGCGAACGATCCGCAGCTGCTCTCTTGTATCGAATGCCGATCTGTATGAGGAGAGCTACCGCAAGCTTCAGGGCGATCCGGGGACGGTTGGCAGCAAAGGTTTCTACCAGACGTATTTGGAGATGAATCAAGCAGCCGGGGCCATTTCTCCTGTATCGACTGTTAATTTGAAAAATCCGGATCAGGCCGGGTCCAGCTCTTTGAAGCTGGTTTCTGCACTGGAAGGCTTGTTGACGGAGGTGCGGGACGAGTTTTATATCGATGAATTTGCCGTCAGCAAATTTAGCTACCGGACACTTGGCTTGGAAAAGGATGCGTTCGGCCGGCCGAAAACCTCCAAAGAGCTTTCCAATCCTGCAAGCCATGAATTAACGAATCAGGAAGTTGAATATTTAATATACGGTTCGAATACGTGCAGCGGCAATTATTCGTCGGCGTATGCGGAAATGTTCGCCGTACGGTTGGCGATCGGAACGACCGAAGCGCTGCTTGAACCGCGCAACGAAGCGCTCGCAGCCGGTTCGCCGCTACTCGTCTTGCTGGCTGCGGTGACGGAAGGCGCAATCCGGGCGCAAGCAGACATGACGAAGCTCGTTCAAGGCGAGCAGGTGCCGCTGTCCCGGAAATTGAGCGGAGTGATTACGCTGGGATATAAAGATTACTTGAGATTATTCCTGCTGCTTCATAGCCGTGAATCGGTTCTGTTGTCCCGGATGCAGGCGCTGATCGAATTGAACACAAAACAGAAGCTTTATCAAATGACTACCTATGTTTCCGGTGGTGCTTCAACCTCATATCGGCTCTGGTTTTTACCGGCTATCATGAAGCTGGTAGGGAATAGCGAGTTCTCCGGTTGCGAGGTAAGAGGCAACCGCTGCCGAATGACCAAAACGGCAGACTTTACATATTAGGGAGGCCAGTATGTTGCGATGGACGAAAGAGCAGAGAGGAAGCATCACTCTTGAGGCGGCGCTCGTGCTGCCCTTTTTTCTGGCATTTCTTCTGCTGCTGATTGCGTTTATTCGCGTATCTTTGGCTGAGATGGCGCTGCAGTCTGCCGTCTCGGAATCGGCTAAAGTCATTGCTGCAAACATGTATCCGGTCGAGCTGCTGTACCGACAAGGGCAAGCGCGGTGGCAGAACAGCCAAGCCAGCGCTTGGCTGGGTAACGTGGTCACCCAACTGGAGACGGCCAGACAAACGGTCATCGATTCCGAACAATTCGTAGAGGACTACTCTAAATGGATTCCTGAACCTATGGTACGTTTGGTCGCTTGGGAAAAAGAACGAAGAGAACAGCTGGAGGCGCTTGGCAGCTCAGCGAAGGATGAGGCGAAGCAAACGGTCGAAAAAAAGGTCGCGGAGGTGGCGACGCCAATTATTGCGTCGTTTGCCGATATGGGAAGCCTCGATCAACGTAAGCTTAAGGTAACCTCTCTACAATTTCCAAACTTTGACGACCGTGAGAAGGCTTATGTTGTTATCGAAGCGCAGTATGAGTATACGTTCGCAGTCCCTTTTTTTAAGAAAACCGTCATACTTCGAAAAAAAGCGCAGGAACGCGCATGGATAGGGGGATAAGCATGCTCGGTATTTGGTTTGCTGCGGTGATGCTGGCCGTTGCGTTCGTTACGGACATCACGAAACAAAAAATTCCGAACTGGCTTACCGTGACGGGAGCAACCTCCGGATTGATCTTTCATTTGGCTACGACCGGTTGGAACGGGCTGGCATTTTCCGCTGCTGGATTGGCCTGCGGCTTTGCTCCGATGCTCGCGTTGTATGTGCTGCGTGCGGTAGGGGCAGGAGACGTTAAGCTGTTTGCCGCGCTGGGAGCCTTTACTGGGGCGGTGTTTTCTCTCTACGCAATGGCGGCTTCTCTCATATGCGCCGGTCTGATCGCGCTGCTTGTGCTGTTATGGCGCAGCGACGGCGTTCAACGGCTGACCCATGCAGCATTTTTGCTTATCCAGCTCGCTGCGTTCCGCAAGCTATCGGTATTGAAGTCTGATCCCGCATCCGACGGCCGGCTCCGTTTTCCATTCATGTGGGCAGTGCTGCCGGGCGTTATTATTACGATCGTCCAATGGGAATTTTTGGGTATTTAAGGTTGCTGAATGGAAAATGAAAGGAAAGGAGAATGACATTGGATCAGCAGCTATACGGCCTGAAAGTCGATTTCGATAACCGGAACGGTCATTTTATGGTACTCTCTTCACCGACCGGGATGAAACAGCAAGACCTCTCAAGCTTTCAAGTCAATATGCTGTCGGCTAACCGGATTCCGCGGCTGCTCGAAGTTCAGGTAGAGGCAAGGAACGGAGAGGTATGCTTGTACTATGCCATTACCGGTAAACGAATGCTCAGCCACTGGCTGCGAATGGAGAAGCTTTCGCTCGCCCAATATTATGCGCTGCTGCTGCATATTGTCGAAGTGCTTGACGACAGCAAGGTATATATGCTTCAGCCCGACAGATATGTTCTAAAGGAGGAGTACATTTATTGCGAAGCCGGTTTTCAGGATTTGTATTTAACTTATATTCCTAAAGAACATTTGGATGGGAAAGGATCGGTTTCTTCAGAGCTCCATCATTTGGCGTCGCGTTTGATTCACCGGGTTACCGAGCTCCACGGAAGCGGATTTCAGGAGCTGATGCGATATTTGCAGGAGGAAGCTTTCAATTTGCCCGAGCTTAAACAACTGCTCTTGAAGCAAATCGGTCTTTTGCAGCATGTGTCACCCGCAGGACCGGAACTGACGGGGATGACGGCTCCGCCACAGCATGCTTTCAGAGCTTCCGTTCATCCGGAGTCTGCGTTATTCCATCGTCCGGAGCAGCCGTTTAGCGGTACCCCGGGAGCGGTGCGCAACGAGCATTCGGGGTATGAACTGATTGGCGGACAAGTACCGGTATCGTCCCAGTCACAGCATTCGACGGAGCCCGGAATGTCCAAGGCCGAAGCAGCACCGAAAGCGAGGCCTGAATCCCGTAGGAAGCAATTGTTCGTTATTTTACTTACCGTGCTCGCATGGTGCTTCATTTGGAAAATTTATCTTGACGATTCGAGCGACACCATGCTCTGGATGTGCATCGGTTTGACGCTGATCTTCACGGCGGGAGCAATGCTGCTGCTTCTCAGAATGGCAAAGACTTCATCCGAGGCACCGAAACAGGGGGCATCGGGTTTGTCCTTCGAGTCCAATAACGAAAAATTGCCAGAGCCGGACCGCGGGGACCAGGCAAGCTTTATGAGCCGTGTCGGCTTGGCGTCGCCATCGCCGATTAGCTTTGCCACTCCGGGAGATCCGGTTGTGCCGGATGCGGGACGTCCGAGGGAGCCGGATTCGATTTCTTCCCCGGCAACCGGGTACAGCCAATTGCTGAATGGGGAGTCGGAGCCGTACGAAACGCAGCCCCAATCATCGGATCTCGCGATGCGAACAACGCTGCTTGCGCCGCAGGATGCAACGGTCTTTCTAGGCAAATCAACGCGCTCTTCGGACCGCTCGTGCGCATGCTTGGAAGTTTATTGCAACGGCGTCAGGGAGCAAATACAACTTCATAAAAACAGCTTCGTCATCGGACGAGCTGGAGCGGGTGCGGATTGGGTGTACGAGGAGGCAGGCGTGTCCCGCTTGCATGCCGAATTTGTTAAGGATGACGAAGGGTATACCATCAAAGATTTGGGATCGCGTAACGGAACAAGTGTCAATGGCGAATCTTTGGTGCCTTACCGGGTGCATCGGTTGGAGGAAGGTGATATAGTTAAGATCGTATCGACCGAATTTACGTTTAAAATGGGGTTCTGACGCGTGAAACCGACGATTGCCGTCCATTTTCAATATGGGTCCGCCACGCATACGGGATGGTTCCGTACAATTAACGAAGACCGCTCGCTGCTGCGAGTGGGACAGACAGTGAAAGGCGTTCCGTATGCAGCTGCCGCGCTCGCTGACGGGATGGGCGGCTCGGAGGACGGCGCACAAGCCAGCGAATTGGCCATTCGTCGGTTGAAGGAGTGGCTTGACGCCAAGGTTCCCGCTCTGCTAACCGCAGGAGACAGTCTGGCAAGCTTGGAACGCGAGGCGGAAGCATGGTTTTTTGCTGTTCACCGGGAGTTAGTCGAAGCGGGGCGGGGGAGCGGCGGCCGACTTGGCACGACATTGACGCTCTTATTGTTGACGGATGCCGTCTACTTCATAGCACATGTCGGGGATTGCCGCATTTACCGGTTAACGCCGGCAGGCCGATGCAAACGGTTGACCCGCGATCACACATGGGTATCCGCCCAAGTCCGCCGCGGGCGAATGTCCGTACGGCGCGCGCGAAGTCATCCCAAGCGCAATGTGCTGCTGCATTCGCTCGGCATGGGGGAACGGCCTGACGTCTACATCCGTTCGGGTTGCTACGCACCGGGCACTTTATTTTTGCTGAGCAGCGACGGTTTTCACGACCGTTTTCTACCTAGATCCATTGCCGCGCTGCTGCGAACGGCGAATGGCAAGGGCAGCGACTTGCAGGAAATGTGCGATTTGCTGTTAACAAAGGCGCTCCAGCGAAAATCCGACGACAATATCAGCGTTGTTTTGCTCAAGCCTGTAACGGGACGAAAGAACGCGAAAGAGCGGCTGCGATTACACTGCGGACTATGGCTCCGCCGACTTTATCGCTGCGGTCGCAAGCTCCTGTCAAGTCTATCATCTGGATAACTTGCGCCTACTGATGTTATAATGAATTGTCGAGCGCGAATTATTTTCATAGACAGGAGATTCCGAAATTACATGAGCTTGTTGACGGTGGAAGAACTAAGCCACAGCTTTGGTGGCAGGGTATTGTTTAAAAATGTTTCGTTTCGCCTGCTTCCGGGAGAGCATGTTGGAATGGTAGGTGCCAACGGCGTCGGTAAATCGACGCTGATGAATATTTTGACCGGCAATTTATTGAAGGATTCGGGGAAGGTCGAATGGACCCCCAAAGTAAATTATGGCTATTTGGACCAACATACGAAGCTAACACCGGGGAAAACGGTACGCGAAGTGCTCAAGGACGCTTTTCTGCCTTTATTTGAACTGGAGCAGGAGCTCAATGGGATCACCGAACAGATGGCCGATGCCGACCCGGACAAATTGGAGCTGCTGCTGGAGCAAATGGGCGAGATTCAAGATAGGTTGGAAAATAGCGGCTTTTATCTGCTTGACGTCAAGGTCGAGGAGATGGCGAACGGTCTGGGACTTGACGCAATCGGATTGGACCGCGACGTGGCCCAGCTTAGCGGCGGACAACGGACGAAGGTGCTGCTGGCCAAGCTGCTGCTGGAACAGCCGACGGTGCTTCTGCTCGACGAGCCGACCAACTATTTGGACGTTGAGCACATCGACTGGCTGACGGATTACTTGCAAAACTATCCGTACGCCTTCATGCTGATATCCCATGATACCGAGTTTATGAACAAGGTTGTAAACGTCATTTATCATTTGGAATTTGCCAAGCTGACGCGATACACCGCCAACTACGAAAAATTTCTGCAAATGGCAGATATCAATAAACAGCAGCATATCGACGCGTACGAGAAGCAGCAGGAGTTTATCAAGAAGCAGGAAGATTTCATTCAGCGCAACAAAGCCCGTTATTCGACGTCGGGTCGGGCAAAAAGCCGTCAGAAGCAGCTTGACCGCATCGATCGGATCGACCGTCCCGAAGAGGCGGTAAAACCGACCTTCGTATTCAAGGAATCGCGGGCAAGCGGACGCATTGTTTTCGAGGGCAAGGACTTGGAAATCGGCTATTCCCATGCGCTGCTGCCCAAGATGAACGTCACGATTGAGCGCGGCGATAAAATCGCTGTCGTGGGATGTAACGGAGTCGGGAAATCGACGCTGTTGAAAACGATTTTGGGCAAAATCCAGCCGTTCGGCGGATCGACGTTTTTGGGCGATTTTCTGTACCCTTCTTATTTCGAGCAGGAAGTGAAAGCGCCGAATTTGACGCCGATCGACGATGTATGGAATGAATTTTCGCATCTGAATCAGCATGAGGTTCGAGCTGCGCTAGCCCGGTGCGGGCTTAAAAACGAGCACATTACCCGGCCGCTGAGCAGCTTGAGCGGGGGCGAGCAGGCGAAGGTTCGGATGTGCAAGCTGCTGATGCATGAGAGCAACTGGATTGCATTTGACGAGCCGACGAACCATTTGGATGTGGCGGCCAAAGACGAGCTGAAGCGAGCGCTGAAGGAATACAAGGGCACGATCGTACTTGTATGCCACGAGCCCGATTTTTACGAGGATTGGGTAACCAAGGTGTGGGATGTCGAGGAATGGTCCGCCGCCAAAGCAGGCAGGTAAGGATAGGAGCAGTCGACAAATTCGATTTTGAAAAGGGGATTGTAATCGATGATTACTCATATTGTATTGTTCAAATTAAAGGACCGCAGCCCGGAAGCGGTCAAGCGCACGTATGACGTTCTGGCGAACATGGAAGGTAAAATCCCGGTGCTTCGCCATCTGGAAGTGGGCATGGACGTGCTTCACTTGGAACGTTCCTACGATATTGCGCTGATTACGAAATTCGATTCCCTCGAAGACTTGAAAACGTACGATACGCATCCGGTGCATGAAGAAGTGAAGGCGCATATGAAGCAGGTGCTTGACGGAACCAGCATTTGCGTCGATTTCCAAAGCTGATTCCGGATTAGCTTCCACAAGGTGTCACCATAACATCGGCTTCATGATCATGAGCCACAGCATGACGAACAATATGAACAAATATAAATAAAACGACCGGCTAAGCTTGCGGAGAAGCGCCTGACGGTCGTGTTCCGGTTCGCGCAGCTTACGGATCGTCGGAGAGAACGCGCGGGCCATGAACAACAGCGACGCGAACAGAACGACGAACGTGCCGAAAATCCACGGGGTGGTCCATGGCCAACCGCCAAGCCACATCAGAAGCAGCCCGGAAGCGACGAGCACGTGTCCGGCATGCTTGGACAAACGAACGACGAAGCGGAAGGAATCAAGGTAGGAGTGCAGCAGATCGCCATCGGCGGTTTTTAACCTGCGAAGCATCGGTATCAGCACGAAGAATGGTCCGATCGATACCATGGCGCTGACGGCATGAATGAATACGAGCCAGGAATACAAGGTCAATACACCTCCATACGGTAGCAGAAAATCTTTAAAGAAAAGAAACAGTGTAGCAAAGGCACCTGCGGCAAGCGGACCCGGCTTGGCCGGAGAGGCCCGTGGCAAGTACCAAGGCTACACTGTTTTTGCCGTATTATACGGCGCGGAAATCGTGGACCCACACCTTCATGTGCGGAAGCCACGGCATGCCCGCATGCAGCGATAAAATATAATTTTTGTAGGCCTCGACCGACTCGTATCCTTCCGTCTTTGCGTGCTCGTCGGTCAGCTCTCCGAGCGATTGCTGATAAACGTTCGTCACTTCAAAGCGGTGGCCGTTCAACTCCATGATTTCGCCCGGATCGGCGTAACGTCCGTTGCGGCGGGTAGCCGTTTTTTCTCCGCGGAGCACTTTTTCGACATCTTCTTGAACGGTGACCAGACGGTCGATACTACAGGTTTTCGGCGGCAATGGTTGAGTCATGCTGATATGTACCTCCTTGGTTATTAGATCCATTCCGTAGCTTACCTTAAATTGTTTTGAGAAGCAAACGAACGGAGGCCGATTGTATGAAATGGGATATAAACGAAACGTATATGATGCAGGTGCTGGACATGCTGCTCTCGACGCCGAGCCCGAGCGGTTTTTGCAGCGAGGTCATGGGCAAGCTGGCCGCCGAAGCGGAGAAGTTGGGGTACCCGATCAGCATCACGCCCAAGGGCTGCGGGATTATTACAGTAGAAGGCGAGCAAAAGAACCGGGTGATCGGCTTGTTCGGTCATGTCGATACGCTCGGAGCGATGGTGCGTTCGATTAAGAGCAACGGCACGCTGCGGTTTACGCTGATCGGCGGCTATATGATGAGTTCCGTCGAAAACGAATACTGCCGCGTGCATACCCGTGACGGACGAACCTACGACGGTACGATCCTGACGACCAAGCCTTCGGTGCATGTCTTTCCGGATGCGCGAGATTTGAAGCGGGAAGAAGCGGTCATGGAGGTGCGTCTGGACGAACCGGTCAAGTCGGCGGACGATGTCAAAGCGCTCGGCATTGCTACAGGGGATATCATTTCCTTTGACCCGCGCACCGAGTTTAAAACGAATGGCTTTATCAAATCCCGTCACCTGGATGATAAAGCAGGCGTTGCCGCGCTGTTCGGGCTGCTTGAACTGCTTAAGCGCGAGGCTATCGTGCCATCCTGCACGCTGAAGATTATGATCAGTGTATATGAAGAGGTCGGTCATGGCTCGGCTTGGATTCCGGGAGACATCAGCGAGGTGCTCGCGGTCGATATGGGCGCGATGGGAGAAGACTTGAATTGTACGGAGTTCGACGTCTCGATCTGTCCCAAAGATTCGTCCGGGCCTTACGATTACGCGATGACGTCGAAGCTGATCGAGCTGGCGAAGCGTGACGGACTGAGCTACGCGGTCGATATTTACCCGCATTACAGTTCGGATGCTTCCGCTGCGCTTAGCGGAGGAAGCAACATTCGCGCCGCTTTGATTGGCCCGGGCGTTCACGCTTCCCACGCGATGGAGCGGACGCATAAGGATGCCGTGCGGCATACGGCTTCGCTGCTTGCCGCTTACGTGACGGAGCCTGCCGAACCTTACAGCAATCAATAAACGCAAGCAACGGCGAGGAGGCTTGAATCCGCTTGAACATCATGACGGTAGAAGATATATATAAAAGCTACGGCGAGAAAGTTTTATTTGACGGCATTCATTTTCAGATCAACGAGAAAGAACGGATCGGGCTTGTCGGCGTGAACGGATCGGGCAAATCGACCCTGCTGAAAATTATGGCCGGACTCGAATCGATGGAGCGAGGAAAGCTCATTCATGCGAACCATTTCCATGTCGAGTATTTGCCGCAAAATCCGTCGTTCGATTCCGACTCGACCGTGCTTGAGCAGGTGTTTTTCGGGGATACGCCGATGATGCAGGCATTGCGGGAATACGAATGGGCGCTTGCCGAGCTGCAGCTTGCCCCCGAGGACGAGAAGCGGCAAGCGAAGCTGTTCGCCGCGCAGCAGCGCATGGATGCGACAGGCGCATGGGACGCCTCCACGACGGCCAAGACCGTGCTGACCCGGCTCGGCATCCGCGATTTCGGCCAAAAGGTCGGCACGCTTTCCGGCGGGCAGCGCAAGCGCGTCGCCATGGCTCGGGCGCTCATTCAACCGGCGGATTTGCTCATCTTGGACGAACCGACCAACCATATCGACCATGAAACGGTGCAGTGGCTGGAAGAATTTCTGGCGAAGTGGCGAGGGGCGCTGCTGCTCGTGACGCATGACCGGTATTTTCTCGACCGGGTAACGAACCGGATCTTCGAGCTGGACCGCGGCGAGCTGTACAGCTACGACGGCAATTATGCGGCATTTCTGGAGAAAAAGGCCGATCGGCTGGAACGCGAAGCCGCGGAGGAAGACAAGCGGCAAAACCTGCTGCGCAGAGAGCTGGCATGGCTTCGGCGGGGAGCCAAAGCCCGGACGACGAAACAGAAAGCGCGTGTAGAACGTGTCATCGAGCTGCGCGACCGCAAGGTGGACGGACCCGCCGCACAGATGGACATTTCGCTGAGTGCGAGCCGACTCGGCAAAAAGATCATGGAGCTGGAAGATGTCGGCAAATCGTTCGAGCAGCGAAAAATCGTCGACAATTTCAGCTATATCGTTTTGCCTGAAGATCGCATCGGCATTATCGGACCGAACGGGACGGGTAAATCGACGTTTTTGAACATGCTGACCGGCCGACTGGAGCCGGATGCGGGCTCCATCGTAACCGGTCCGACCGTGAAGCTGGCTTACTACACGCAGGAAAACGTCGAGATGGACGAGAAGCAGCGGGCGATCGACTATATTAAGGAAGCGGCTGAGGTGGTGCGAACCTCAAGCGGTGAATCGGTTACGGCGGCGCAAATGTTCGAACGCTTTCTGTTTACGCCTGCCCAGCAATGGACGCCGATCGGCAAGCTGTCCGGAGGCGAGCGGCGTCGGCTGTATCTGCTGCGCACGCTGATGGGCGAGCCGAATGTTCTTTTGCTGGACGAGCCGACGAACGATTTGGATATCCAAACGTTGACTATTTTAGAAGAGTATCTGGAAGATTTTCCGGGCGTGGTTATCACCGTGTCCCATGACCGTTATTTTCTGGACCGGACGGCGGATCATCTGTTCGTGTTCGAAGGGGAGGGCCGCATCCGAAGGTTTTTCGGCAATTATACGGAATATTTGGAAGCGTCCCGAAGCGAAAAGCAGGCGGCGGCGGAAGAGCGGCGCGAAACCAAAGCAACTGGCGAAACGGCGCAGACGCAGCAGCGCGAATCGAATCGTTCCCGCAAGCTCTCCTATAAGGAGCAAAAGGAATGGGACGAGATTGAGGATAAAATCGCCGGGATCGAGGAGCGTTTGACACAGGTCAAGCGGGACATTGAGAACGCGGGCAGCGATTATACGAAAGCGCAAGAGCTGTTTCAGGAAGAGCAGGAGCTGACACAGCGGCTGGAGGAAGCGATGGAGCGCTGGACGGAGCTGTCCGAGCTGGTAGAGAGTATCGCACAGAACAAGTAACGAAGCAGCGTTTCATCGGTGCAGCTCGCCGAATGGGACGGCACGAAAAATAACATCCAGTGGGAAGACACGCCAATTTATGCTATAATATACGTTCGTAAGCGGCCTTACATGGGCTGATCGCTTTATTATAATTGCGAAAGTAGGTTTTAAACAGATGATTACGGTAACAGGAGTCACCTTAAGATACGGCAAACGGGCACTGTTCGAGGATGTCAACATTAAGTTTACTCCCGGCAACTGCTACGGTTTGATCGGCGCAAACGGAGCGGGCAAATCGACATTCCTGAAAATTTTGTCCGGTGAATTGGAAGCGAACAAAGGCGAAGTCAGCATCACCCCGGGCGAGCGTATGGCAGTTCTGAAGCAGAACCATTTCGAATATGACGAAGTGGACGTGCTCAGGACAGTCATGATGGGACATGCGCGCTTGTTCCAAATTATGGAGGAAAAAGACGCTTTGTATGCAAAGCCGGATTTCTCCGAAGAGGACGGCATGCGTGCGGCTGAGCTGGAAGGGGAATTCCAGGAGTTGGACGGCTGGCAGGCGGAATCGGACGCGGCGGAGCTGCTGATTGGTCTTGGCATTTCCAAAGACCTGCACGATATCAAAATGAAAGAACTCGACGGCAACCAAAAAGTCCGCGTCTTGCTGGCGCAGGCATTGTTCGGCAATCCGAATATTTTGCTGCTTGATGAGCCTACGAACCATTTGAACATCGAATCGATCAACTGGCTTGAAAATTTCCTTGCCAAATATGAAGGCACCGTTATTGTCGTATCCCATGACCGTCACTTCCTGAACCAGGTGTGTACGCACATTGCGGATATCGATTTTAGCAAAATTCAGCTGTACGTCGGCAACTACGACTTCTGGTACGAATCCAGCCAGCTGGCTTTGAAGCTGCAGCGCGAGGCCAACAAGAAGGTTGAGGAGAAGCGCAAAGAGCTCGAAACGTTCATTCAGCGCTTTAGCGCGAACGCCTCCAAGTCGAAGCAGGCGACTTCGCGTAAGAAGCTGCTGGAGAAGCTGACGCTCGAAGATCTCAAGCCGTCGACCCGGAAGTATCCGTTCATCAAATTTACGCCGGAGCGGGAAGCGGGCAAGCAATTGCTTCAAGTGGACCGGGTCAGCAAATCGATCGACGGCCAGTTGATATTGAACAATATCAGCTTTACTGTGAACAAAGGCGACAAAATCGCCCTCGTCGGCCCGAACGGAATCGCCAAATCGACGTTGTTCCAAGTGCTGACGGGTGAGCTTGAAGCCGACGCCGGCGAGTACAGCTGGGGCGTGACGACGACGCAAGCGTACTTCCCGAAAGACAACTCGGCTTATTTCGATACGGACATCAACTTGGTTGACTGGCTGCGCCAATATTCCAAGGATCAAGACGAGTCCTATATCCGCGGCTTCCTTGGCCGCATGCTGTTCTCAGGCGAAGAGGCGCTTAAGAAATCAAGCGTGCTGTCCGGGGGCGAAAAAGTGCGCTGCATGCTGTCCAAAATGATGATGAGCGGCGCCAACGTGCTCATTCTGGATGAGCCGACCAACCACTTGGATTTGGAGTCAATCACGGCGCTGAACAACGGGATGATGGATTTCGACGGCACGATGTTATTCGTATCCCATGACCATCAATTCGTGCAAACCGTGGCAAACCGGATTATCGAAATTACGCCGAACGGCCTGATCGACAAGGTCATCACCTACGACGAATACTTGGAGAACGACGAGATTAAGAAGCAGCGCAACCTGCTGTATGCTTAATTATCATCCCAAGCTTGCCAGAAACAGCTGTTCCGTATAATTAAAAAAAGGATGAGCCGCAGGCCTGAAAAGGCTGTGCTCATCCTTCTTTTCCAATCGCGGCCGGTCAGCTTCCGCCGGTACGCCGGCGTTGGTTGTTCGGCTTTTTGTTGTTTTGGCTTTTCATTACGGATGCGTTTCCGGCACGCAGTTGGCCGTTGGCTTTAGCGTCGTGCTGGGCTTGCTTCTTTTGCGCGAGCTTGTTTTTAATCGCATCCGCCAAGCTGACTTTTTTAGCCTCGCTGGTGGATTGCGGTTGCTCATTCGAATTTTGGTTCGTTGTGTCCGACATTGTTTAACACCTGCCCTATACCCTGGATAGTACTATTCTACCGGATAGGTCCCTCTGGAAGCAATAAGCAAATAGGTGGGAAGGGATTCAAACTATGACGCTCATGGAATGGTCGGAAAAAGACCTGCTTGCATGGACGCTCGCTCCGTCCGAAGGCCGCTTGGCTCATTCGGCGCCCCGGTACGTATTCTTCTACACTCCGTTGTGCGGCACGTGCAAGTTAGGCGAGAGGATGCTGGAAGTCGTCGCGGCGTTGAATCCGCAGACTACCATTGGCCGCTGCAATATTAATTTTTCTCCGGTTCTAGCGCGGAATTGGCAAATCGAAAGCGTGCCGTGTCTGGTGCGATGGCAGCGGGGAACGATGGACAAAAAATACCGGTTCGACGACGTACAAGAGCTGCACCGCTGGATGAACGTTACTATGAATGGCTAATGAGGCCTTTCAAACTTATACCAAGGAAGGGAGTCGTATCAATACGATGCTGGAATCCATGTTAACACCCGGAACGATGGTCCGGGCTTCCTACAAAACAGGCGATTACATCGGAGAGGTAGTTGAACTGTCCCCTACCGGCAAAGTCGCCGTCAAGATTGCCGCGGTCGTAAAACACCCGACGCAAGGAGATTTGCACAATCCGATGGACCCGGATGTGGCGTTTTTCCATCAGCGGCGCGCGCTGGCTTATCAGGAGATTGCGCTAATGCCGCCGAACACCGTCCGGCCGTACCAAGGGACGGTGCCGGATTACCGCGAATCGCTGCGGCAAGCCTTGGCGCAGGAGCGCGCGCGGCTGCAGCAGACGGTTCGCTGGGCCGAGCGGTGCCTCGAAGAATTGGACCGGCTCGAAGGAGAGTACGCTTAAGACGGAAGGGATCGGGTTGTCATGCTGTTTGTGTTTATCGGCTTATGGACGATCGGGCTGCTCCTGATCGTCACCGATCCGAAGCGGGCGACGACACAATGGATCAGCAGCATTGCCTTTACAGGCGGCTGCGGGGGATTGTCGGCGGTAATTGCGGACGATATCGTGCCTTATTTGTTTGACCGCGGCCTGTTGACGATGCCTGTTGCGGTGCTGGTTAGCAAAGCCGAGCTCGCCAGTTCGCTGATATGCTACTTCGGCTTGCCTTATACGTTTTTGATGTTCGCAATCGTTTACTATCCGGATTATCCGGTGTGGCCGTGGAAACGATGGATTCCGTGGGCGTTGGCGATTCTTCCTGCCTTTTCCTTCGTACTCGAACCGAAGCCTGGCGATCCGATCCCTTATTACTTTGTCACCCCTTGGGCGGCGCCGTATATTGTGGCAGGGGCTGTTTTATTGATCATGGCGCTGCTGAAGGAGAAAAATTCGTTTCTCCGCCGCAGCCGGATGCTGACGACGCTAGCGGCTGCGCCAACGCTGGTATTCGCTTTGTTTACGCTTTATTTGCTGCCCACCTTTTTCGGTTTCTCCGAATTGTGGCGCTATAACATCGGGGTGATTGCGCTCACCCTGGCCATCATTGTCGGATCGAGCTTCCGCTACGGATTCATGGGTCTGCAAATTTCCATACGAAACCAGAAGCTCGATTATACGCTGCGCGCGATTACGTCCGGGACATCGATTTTGAACCATGCGATCAAGAACGATGTCGGCAAAATCCGGCTGTTCGGCGACAAAATCAAATCCGAGGCGGCAGCCGGACGAACGGACCCGGCTCAAGTGATGCAGGATGTGGAGGTCATATTGTCCGCTTCGCAGCATATTTACGATATGATCTACCGGATTCAAGGACAAACCCAAGAGATCAAGCTGCAATTGAAGGAGTTGGACCCGCGCGAGCTGATGAGGGACTGCATTCGCACGCTGTCTCCGGAACTGCATAAAGTCGAGGTTCGCGAGCAGTATTTGACCGAGGAGCCGATTGCTGCCGACCGGGCGCAGCTGACCGAGGTGTGGACCAATGTGCTTACCAATGCCGTTGAAGCGATGCCGGACGGAGGCGTCCTGATCGTACGCTTGACGGAAACGAAGCGCAAAGTCGTTGTGGAAGTGAAGGACACAGGCCCGGGAATGGACAAGGCGCAGCTCAAGCGCGTCTTCGATCCGTTCTATACGACCAAAAGCGGCAAAAAAATGAACTTCGGCTTGGGACTGTCTTACTGTTATACTATAGTTCAAAAGCACAAAGGCACCATGAACATTCACAGCGAGCCGGGCCAAGGAACGAGCGTCTTCATGCAGTTTCCGAAGCGAAAGCGGCTTCCGGCGGGAAGGGAGTTAATTTGAATGGAGCACCCTGCGATTCGCGTCGTCATTGTCGAGGACGATCCGGACTGGCTGCGCGGCCTGCACAGCTACTTGCAGAAGGAACCGGATATCGAAGTAGTAGGTCAGGCCTCGTCCGGCGAAGCGGCTGTCGAGCTGCTGGAGAAGACGGAAGCGGATGTCGTTCTGATGGATGTCATGATGTCGGATAGTCCGGAGGGACTATGGGCCGCAGCGGAAATTGTTAAATGCAGCGGGGCCCGCGTCGTGATGCTTTCTTCGATGGAGGAGAAAGAAATCATTTTTGAGGCGTTCAAGGCTGGCGCGGTCGATTATATGGTAAAGTCCAACTTCACGGAAATTCCGCAGACGATCCGCAGCGCATACGCCAACCGGAGCTCGATCCATCCGAGCGTCGCCGCACAGATGCGGGAAGAATTCCGCCGCTTGAAGCAGCTTGAGCATGATGTCCGGGTAAGAGAACTCAAAAACTTGCTGACGCCGACCGAAATTCAAGTGCTCGACCTGATCGAAAAAGGTCACACGCAAACGCAAATCGCTGACAAATTTGTCGTTTCCATCCGAACGATCAAAGTGCATGTTGGGAACATTTTGAAGAAATTGGGCGGAAAAAGCAGCAAGGAAGCGGCCCAAAAAGCAAAAGATATGGGCATTTTGTAAGCTGCCCGAAAAGCGGCTGCCACAGGCGTAAAAACCGGAAGGAGGCCGCTTTTTTTCGTTACACCTTGCCCGAAGTTTGTGGTATAGTGGAACTGTTTGAAAACATAGAAAACCGTCAGCGAAGGAGCCTAACGCATGAGCGCAAACGACAAAATACAAATTGGCGTCATCGGCGCCGGAAACATCGGCAACGTACACATTCAGGAATTTTTACAACTCTCGGACGCCGCTGTAACGGCCGTGACGGACGTCTACCAGCCTATGGCTATCGCGCGGGCGAAGGAATACAACATTCCGAACGTTTATGCAACCTATCAGGAATTGCTACAGGATCCGAGCGTGGATGCGGTGATCGTGGCCGTCCCGAACGATGCTCATGCCCCCATTGCCATCGAAGCGCTTCAAGCCGGCAAGCACGTTCTGCTTGAAAAGCCGATGGCTGTTAACGCGGCTTCCGCCAAAGAAATTGTCAAGGCATGCCAGAAGTCGGGCAAAGTGCTGATGATGTCGCATCAGATGCGTTGGGAATTGCTTAATATGCAGGTGAAGGAACAAATCGACAAAGGCGCGTTCGGCAGCATCTATAATGTAAAGACCGGCTGGATGCGTCGCAAAGGGATTCCGGGCTGGGGCTCTTGGTTTACGCAAATGAATAAATCCGGTGGCGGGCCGCTGATCGATATCGGCGTGCACATGCTTGATTTGTCGCTGCACTTGATGGGCAGTCCGAAGCCGGTTTCCGTCTTCGGGACGACGTATGCCGAGTTCGGACCGAAGAAGCGCGGTATCGGCACTTGGGGCAAGACGGATTGGAACGGCTTCTATGACGTTGAAGATCTGGCAACTGCTCTAATCAAGCTGGATAACGGCAGCACGCTGTCGCTGGATGTAAGCTGGGCCGCCAATACCGATTTTATCGATAACGGACCTTATATTTATCTGATGGGCTCCGAAGGGGGCGCTTCCCTGCGCGCAGGCAGAGGGACGCTGCATACCGAGCTGTTCGACCGGACCGCCGATGTGGATTTGACGGTGGATTCGAACGATGAAGGGCCTCGTCAGCGTATGAGCCGCCACTTCCTGGAATGTATCCGGGAGGATCGCGAGCCGCTTACGTCTGCCATGTCAGGCCTGACGAACAGTTTAGTGCTGGAAGCGATCTATGAGTCGTCCCGTACAGGCCAACTCGTTACGTTGGATTGGAGCTTGGATTAACCCTCATGGATGAACTGCTTCAAGTCAATCTGCAATTATTTAGTATTATCGGCACGATCGCGTTCGCTATTTCCGGCGCGGTCGTTGCCATGGAAGAAGATTACGATATTTTGGGAGTTTTTGTGCTGGCGTTTGTGACGGCGTTCGGCGGCGGGGTCGTCCGGAACTTGCTGATCGGCATTCCGGTTAGCACGCTTTGGACACAGGGACTTTACTTGAAAACGGCGCTCATCGCGGC
Organism: Paenibacillus sp. MZ04-78.2; assembly: GCF_024213375.1. GTDB lineage: Bacteria > Bacillota > Bacilli > Paenibacillales > NBRC-103111 > Paenibacillus_G. Next base: position 50,887 of record NZ_JANAVJ010000036.1, read on the forward strand.
GTTTCTTGTTTTTATCGTTCCTGTCAGCTGGATTCGCCGCTGGAAAACATGGGAATCCTTGTTCGACGCGCTCGGCTTGGCGGCTTTCTCCATTCAAGGGGCGCTGTATGCGGTTCAGATGAATGCTCCGCTAAGCGCCGTCATCGTCGCGGCGATGATGACCGGGATCGGCGGCGGAATCATCCGCGACGTGCTGGCCGGACGGAAGCCGCTTGTGTTGCGTGACGAGATCTATGCGGTCTGGGGGATGCTCGCGGGATTACTGATCGGGATCGGGTGGTTCCAAGGGTCGTGGGCGCTGCTTGGACTATTCGCGCTTATTGTTATTTTGCGGATGCTGTCGGTGGTGTACAAATGGCGGCTGCCGCGGCGTACGCTGCGGCTTGGTGAGGAATCGAAAAAAGCTGAGGGGGCTTAGCATGATGTCGGAAGCAAACGAGCCAAGCGCGTCCTGGAGCAGTCGGAAGCGTATTCCGGGCGAAGAAATCGGGGAGCGGCTCGACTCCGTGCGCGTGTTGAAGGAAGATGCGCTTGAACTGTACGAGATCGCCAAAGACAAGGCGACCGGGGAGCATTACCTGCATTATGCCTATCTGCACCGGAATTTGGCCGCGATCCCGGCGGGATCGGATGCCGGACAGGAAGAATCGTTCCACCATTTGATGCCGCTGGAAAGCGACGAGGTGCTTGGCTTTTTGTTCGGGGAAGCGCCTTACGATTATCCGGCCCACTGGAGCAAGCCGTTCTTGCGCAATGGCCCGGAAGGCGATTATGTGTGGTTCGATCCCGGCTATGCGGCTGAGGAAGCCGAGCACGAAGCCATCGGTCTCGATATTGCGGAGCAGCTTGCGCTCTTTAAGCAAGCGGGAGACGTATCGGAACAAAAAGTCCGCGAGCTGCTGGAGCGGCTGAATCGAGGCGATAGCGAAAAGAAGTAGCGCTGCGCATATTTTCCGGCGGGTGATTCATCCTAAGCGTAAGCCTTATGAGGGCACGTCTACAGGAGGGACACGACAGGATGAACACCGTGATAAACCGAAAGGGGCTGCTTCTGTTCGCTATAGCCGGCTGCTTGCTGCTGCAAAGCGCGTGCGGCGGGAATCGGCCGCAGGCCAGCCGACCCGGCGGCGGGCTGGAGGATTACCGGCGGCAAGCCTTGTACGATCGCGATTCCCGCAATAACGAAGATGGATCGCTTGGGGTCAAGCAGCGTTGGGTAGACGAGCAGGAAGCCCGCCAAGGGAAGGAATATAGCGGACGAAAACAGCTCGATATGACAAACCGGCACTCGGCGGGTACAATGGCATTTGCGCCGCAGATCGCGGAGCGGGTGAAGGGCGTCTCCAGCGTTCGTGAGGCCCAAGTGCTGCTGACGGAAGTGAACAGCTATGTGACGGTTGTTTTGGACGGGCATAGCCCGGAAGCCGAGGCGTCTCCGGACATGATGGGATATCAAGTAACGTCGAAAGGCGGAGTCGGGATATTCGGAGGAAGCGATAAAGGGCCGAACCGATATTCGTGGACGGAAAACGGGGGCTTGTCGACCGGAAAGGCCGATGAAATCCGCAAGCTGGTGTTGTCGATGGCGCCTACCAACATTCAGCAGGTATATGTATCGGCTAACCCGAACTTCGTGCAGCGCGTCCGCTTTTATGCGAAGGAAGAGAAGGAGCGCGGCACCATGACCAATTATGTGAACGAGTTCAACACTCTGATTCTGCACGTATTTCCGGACGATGCCAACACCCGCAAATAAACGAAGTCGCGCCGTATGCAAAAATCCGGCCGGTCGCAACGCTTGACAAGGTTGCGTGCCCGGCCGGATTTTTATGTTGACCAAAGTGCGCCGTTGGCGAGCCCGGTTAATGGGCCTTCATTGGCATTTCGAATTTATATCCGACGCCCCATACGGTTTTGATATATTTAGGCTCTTTAGGGTCCGTCTCGATTTTTTTGCGGAGATTGGTAATATGTACGTCCACCGAACGTTCGGTCACAAAGGAATCGATACCGCGAATTTTGTTCAGCAGCTCTTCTCTTGAGAAGACTTTGCCCGGATGAAGCCAGAAATTTTTCATGATTTCAAATTCCGAATACGTCGTTTCCACCGCTTGACCGTGCAAGTAGATGCCTCGCTTTTCCACATCAAGGACGATGTCCTTCGTTTCCGCCGGAACGGAGTCCGCAGTTGCAATGCTGACCGATTGGGTTAAAGCGGAGCGGCGCAGAAGCGCACTCGTCCGCGCGGCCATCTCCCGCATGCTGAACGGCTTGCACAAATAATCGTCCGCGCCGATCATCAGCGCGTTGACGCGTTCGGATACCTCGTTTTTGGCGGAAACGATCATGATCGGTACGTTGGAGACGGTGCGAAAATGCTTGCACAGCTCAATGCCGTTCGAATCCGGAAGCATCAAATCAAGAATAATGACATCCGGCTCATGCCGGCTGAACAATTCTTTGCCTTGCTTGCCGTCGGTCGCGCAATACACAGTATAATTTTCTTCGCTCAAGTAAATGGATATCATATCCGCAATACTTTGATCATCCTCAACCAGCAATACTTTAGACATGGCGTGGCACCTCGACGCAATGAAGTATTAGATAAATGTTAAGAAACTTGTAACTATTCAGGTACACATTCAACACAAATAGGGGGTGCGAAGCACCCCGGCGGGAATCGAAAATGAATTATTGTATGATCGGTTGTTCTCGGAAAGCTCGTTCAAGAGCGTCTATGATCGTGCGGGTTT
>NZ_JANAVJ010000037.1 GCF_024213375.1 Paenibacillus sp. MZ04-78.2
CCGTAAAGACTAAGTTCGACGCGGCACCATTTTCATCCTTCTGATGGTGCCGCGCCAGCGGCATGGATGTCTATTTACGGCAAAAAGCCCGACCGGGTCCAGCCCCGGTTATTCGATCATAATCCGCACGATATCGCCTTCCGCAATGGTGCCTATGCACTCGACGGAGCAGACGATGCCGCGCCGCTTCTTGGCGGCAGCCGTGAAGCGGGTAGCCGCCGCAGGATGGCCTGTCGCTTCGGCGATCACTTCGCCCGGTCCCGTGCAGGGCATGTTCTCGCCTTCGCCGATCAAGCCCGTGCCGGCAGGAAACAGCAGGCGTGCGCCCTGAGGCAGCAGCGTGAGAGAAGGATATCCCTCCAACAGCAGATTGGCGCCGAGCCACTCCGGGCGCACTTCGGGCAGCCCTAGCCGCTCGGCGATTTGAGCTAATTCCTCGACGGAGACGATGCTGATCTGCCTCCGGTTGGCAATCTCGGTACCGCGCGGATAAAGCCGCTGCCGGCTGTCGGCAGGCCGTGTGAGTCCGTAATGCCGGTCGCCGGGAATGCCGGCAAGGTCCACGGTGACGGAGTTTTCTCGCGCGGTGACGAACGTATGCGGATCGCGGGCGGCCATTACGGCCTTGACCCGGGCTTCAAAAGTTTTCATAGTAGCGTATTTCCCCTTTCCATACAAGGTTAAGCTTGCCAGAATAGCACGCGAACAGACAAGAAACCCGGCTCCCTCCAGGGAAACCGGGTTTTTGCTGCGTGAACCGCAAGCGGCAGCCGGATTACTCGCCGGTCGGCATCGCTTCGGGGGATGTCATTTTGTCGTAGAATTCCACGAACTTGTCCTTTTTGTCGCTGGCGCGAACCGCCATGGCCGAACGCGGATGATCGTTCAATACGCCGGCGATCATGTAAGGAATAAGGTAGCCCCACTCCCACTTCTCGCGCATTTTGATCATATGTTTCTCAATGATGCCGAGAATCGGACGAATGTCGTACTTCGGATTTTTCAAATGGCTGACGATCAGCTCCGTCGGGCAGTTGCCGGCAGCTCGTCCCATGCCGTATACGGATGTGTCAAGGAACTCGACGCCTTTGGTAGCGCCCACGATTGTATTGGAGAAGGCGAGCTGCATGTTGTTGTGCATATGCAGGCCGAGCTTCTTATTCGGCAGAAGACGCTGGAATTTGGAGACGAGATATTCGACATCCCGGTAGTCCATGCTGCCGTACGAATCGACGACGTACACGACATCGACCGGACTCTTGGCAATTTCTTCGAACGCTTCATTCAGATCGTTCTCCATCACGTGGGAGAGCGCCATAATGTTGATCGCCGTTTCATAGCCGTAATCGTTGAATTTCTGCACCAGATCGATCGCTTTATCCACATCTTTGATGTAGGTTGCTACGCGGATCAGGTCAAGCAGACTGTTTTCCCGGGGGAGAATGTCCTTCTCGTCAACGCGTCCAATGTCGACCAGCGCAGACAGCTTGGTGTCGGTCTTTTGCGGGAGGACTTCCTTCAGGAAATCCTCGTTCAAAAAGCGCCAAGGACCCGCTTCAGCGCCTTTCAGCAGCTTAGCCGAGTTTTTATATCCGATCTCCATATATTCGACGCCGGCTTCGCTCAGACCGTAATACATGTCTTTGACAAACTCGACGCTAAAATCCCAGTTATTGACCAAACCGCCATCGCGGATGGTGCAGTCCAAAATATTGTGGTTTTCCCTGACCATAATGATTGACTCCTCTCCAAAATAGGCGACCGCTTCGTGGCTTTTAAGCTTTTAAGCGATAAAGCGTACGTTTTTATAATAAATATTACATATGGCTCGCCACTTGTCAATGATAACAAATTCCCCGTACCGTGGCAATCTCATCTGCGCCGAAAATAAGCAAAAGTTGCAGGATTTTCCGGGGTTTTGTGGAAACTTGCAGTATAATGGAGACAAACTTGCGAATTTTGCGGGGCAGGAGGGTGAGACATGCTGAAATACAATATCGCTTTTATTCGCAGCGGCGATCGCTTGCTCATGCTGAACCGTGGGAAGGCGCCGCTGCTCGGGCTGTGGAACGGGGTCGGCGGCAAGCTGGAGCCGGGAGAAACGCCGCTGGCGAGCGTTATACGGGAAATCGAAGAGGAGACCGGGCTCCGGCTCGAAGCGGAAGCGGTGCGCTTCGGCGGGACCGTGACGTGGGAGGTGGACGGCCGGGATGTCGGGGGGATGTACGCTTTTGTCGGAGAGGCTCCGGGTGATGCGCTGCCGGACTTGCCGATGGAGACGGCCGAGGGCATCCTGGCATGGAAGCCCGTCGAATGGGTGATCGACCCGGAAAATTACGGGGTGGTGCAGCATGTCCGGCATTTTCTTCCGATGATGCTGGCCGGTGAGCCTTGTGCGGAGCACCGCTGCTTTTTCCATGAGGGAAAGCTGCTGACCGTCGAACGGCGGCCGCTGCAAGAGGTCGTGCGCTAAATTCATGACAAAAGTAAAGACGTCCCGCTTCCTTACTCCAAGAGAAGGATACGGAACGTCTTTTTGGCGTGCCCGCGCGCTAAGGCGTCCTGATCAAGCTCAGACCGCCGATGAGCGGCAGTGGCTTCATCCACCCGTTCACGGCGTTCAGAATGCCCATGATAAATAGGACGAGTAAGCCAAGATTGGCCAGCGGCACGAGCAGCAGCCCGATCAGCGGCAGCAGCCCGAGCACCAGATTGGCGGCGATTGATGTCAAGAGCAGCACCAGCCCTTGATTAGCGTGGTACATGGCAAACCTCGACTTCGGAGCGGCAAGCAGCGGCACGAAAAATAACAAATACGCCGCGGCGCCAATCCATGGGTTCAAACGAACGTCCTCCGGCTCGGGGCTTTCGGGTGGTACGTGGTACATGGCGTACACCTCTTTCGGATCAAAATTTGGCGAAGCCGGATCAGGCAGCGGTTTCGCTATCATCCTATGCCCACAGGCGAGGGAGTATGTGCCGTGCTTGGAATAAGCATCCTTCATCGGGGCAAACTAGAACCAAACGTGAACCTACTACCGACAAGCGGAGGAACCTTATGAGCAGCACACCGATTTTGTTTCAATTCGATTCCCAGAATGCGGCAGCCTTGGCCCAGGATATGCTGGAGGAGCTTGGATACCGCGTGAGTCCGCATACGAGCCTGAAGCGCCCGACCCTGCATGTCATCGTAGACCGGCACGATCTGACGTCTGCGCTCGAAATTGTTCAGGCCTATGGCGGCCGCTTGATCGAAGCAGAAGGCTCACTGAGCGAAACCGCCGCTTTCGCCATGGCTTACGACCAAGACAGCCTGATCCCGATTCCGGCGCACTTCGTGAACGAGGATTGGACCGAAAGCGAGCCGGCCGTGTCCGCTTCGGATTATGTCAACCGATCCAGCGGCGCATATAATGACGAGAACGTGCCGTTCGATCCTTCGGGCGACGACTATAACGGCTTCGATGCCGGCTTGCGCTTCTAAGCGGCAAGCGGCGGTCTGACGCCGTCCGGACAGCGGTTACCCGGGGAGATACGGGCCGCTGTTTCTTTTTTTGGCCCGGTCCTTTTTTGTTGGCTGTTCCTCACATCCTTTGACTGGTAAAACAAAGTTGCACGGGGCCTATTTTTATTGGCGGGTAAAACAGTGTTTCTCTAGACCCACTCGGTTTTCGTCTGATATGATGAGCCTGACTTAAATCAAGCTTATTTTGGCAAGAGTTAATGGAGGGGGAACCGCCGTGGAAATGCATGATCCGTTAAAAGAAGGCGAAAAGGGCGCGTGGGTTAGCATTATCACGTACATCCTGCTTGCCGCTTTTAAGATCGGCATGGGGTATACGACTGGCTCCGAGGCACTTACCGCCGATGGCATCAATAACTCGACCGATATTATCGTATCGCTCGCCGTGCTGATCGGACTGCGCATCTCGCGCAAGCCGCCGGATCGGGACCACCCTTACGGACACAGACGGGCCGAGACGATCGCCTCGCTCGTCGCGTCGTTCATTATGGCTGCGGCTGGGATTCAAGTCGTGCTGCAGGCGTGCAAGAGCTTTTTCGCGACAGACCGTGAGGCCCCGGATTTGCTGGCTGCGTGGATTGCGCTTGGATGCGCGGCCGTCATGTGGGGAGTATATAGGTATAACAGCCGTTTGGCGAAACGGTTAAACAGCCAGTCGTTGAAAGCGGCGGCCTACGATAACCGGTCGGATGCGCTCGTCAGCATCGGGGCAGCCGTAGGCATTATCGGGTCACGCCTCGGCTATCCGATCCTGGATGCGGCCGCGGCGCTCGCCGTCGGCTTGGTCATTTGCAAGACGGCCTGGGACGTATTCATCGATGCTGCCCATGCGCTTACCGACGGGTTCGACGATAAGAAGCTGAAGGTGTTCCGGCATACGGTACACCAAACGCCCGGCGTAGAGCGGATCAAGGACATCCGGGCCCGGGTGCATGGCAGCAACGTGCTGCTGGATGTCGTCGTGGAGGTCAGCGCCGAGCTGTCCGTCGGCGAAAGTCACGAAATCAGCGACGAAATCGAGAAGCGGATGCTGGAGGAGCATCAGATTGGCAACGTGCACGTTCATATCGAGCCTTACGTCGAATAGAAGCGGGAGTACCTTTCTAAATAAAGGGACCCCCGTTTTTTGTTTATTTTATGTTCGTTTCAGGTTACCGTCATAAAATCGTAACAACTGAAAATTACAATAAAAGTAATTCACAGGTTAGACACAGATAAAAAAAGAGTGTAGGGAGGAAAGCATCATGATCCATGCTTTAAAGTCCATCGCAAAAGGGTTTCTGTTCGGTCTTATTGCTATTGGGATGCTGCCTTACTTGGTGGTTCAAGCACTGACCGAGCTGTAACTCGTCGCTAAGTTGCTCATCATAAGCCGAGAGAGGATGGCCTGCGGGCCACCCTCTCTGTTGTGTTTCAGGCCGGGCTTCTACGCTTCAAGCGCGTCTTGCGCGGCCTGTGCAGCGAACGTCCCTGCCGTATAGCCTGTGACGAAGGCCGCCGTGATGTTGTAGCCTCCGGTATACCCGTGGATGTCGAGAATCTCGCCGCAAAAGAACAGCCCCTCCATAAGCTTCGACCCCATCGTCCGCGGATCGAGCTCCTTCAAATTCACCCCGCCACCGGTGACAAAAGCGTCCTCAATCGACAGCGTCCCGTTCACCTTCACGGGAAATGCTTTGATTTGCTTGCATAATTCCATCCACGGCTGCTTCGGAATATTATCATACGTCGTTTGCTCGTCCAGTCCGGCTTGCTGGAGCAGAAGCGGGACGAGGCGTTCGGAGACGTACCCTTTCAGCACGTTTTTGACCGCTTTTTTCGGCTCGCTTTTAGCCAAAGCCATCGTCTCGTCATAGATCTCCTGCACGCTTTTGTCCGGATACAAATCAATGGTGGTCAGCACCTGCTTCTCCGCCGTTTTTTGCCGCTCCTTCACGACGAATTGACTGCACCGCAGCGCGATCGGGCCGGATAAGCCGAAATGGGTAAATAGCATGTCCCCTTGATGGGAAATGATTTTCTTCCCCTTGGCGTTCCAAACTGTAAGCTCCACATTCCGCAGCGACAAGCCCTGAAGCTCGCGGCTCTTGATAAAGGGCTCGCCGGAGGTCAGCGGAACCTCCGTTGGAAACAGCGGCGTGATCGTATGCCCCGCGTCCTCGGCCCAAGCGTAGCCGTCGCCGGTCGAGCCGGTATGCGGCACCGATTTGCCTCCGCTGGCGATGACGACGCATGCTCCGGCGATCATCTCGCCCGTCTGAAGGCGAATGCCTGCGGTGCGTCCGTCTTGATAAAGCACCTGCTCCACCGCGCGGTTCACCCGAATGTCCACGCCTTGCTTGCGGACTTGGCCGACAAGCGCGTCGACGACGGTTTTGGCTTTGTCCGTCACAGGAAACATCCGCCCGTTGTCTTCTTCCTTCAGCCGGATGCCGAGATTTTCAAAAAAAGCGATGATTTCACGATTGCCGAAATGGGCGAACGCACTGTGCAAAAACCGTCCGTTGCCCGGAATATGCTTAATAATCTCGTCAATTTCCTTCGCGTTCGTGACGTTGCACCGGCCTCCGCCGGAAATGCCGAGCTTGCGTCCAAGCTTGTCGCCTTTATCGACCAGCACGACGCGGGCGCCCTGCCTGCTGGCTGCAATACAGGCCATCAAGCCGGAAGGTCCGCCGCCGATGACGATGACATCGTACTTCATATTCATTCTCCATTCTGTTCCTGCTCATGAAGCGTATTTGCTAGTATTATAGCCCAAAACGAAACGATCCCAAAATGGCTGCGGAAGATGGCTGACGCACGAAAGAAGAAAGAGGGCCGCTTGCTGTCGCGGCTGTTCGCGGGCAACGACGGACGGTGGGAAATGGGGTGCTTTTTCATAGACAATACGTTAAAATGGGGGTTCGTACAATTTGTGTTGTTCGACATTTTTTTGTGTAATTCATACTATTTCTACAAATATTTCTTTTTTGTATTATAGTCAATATTAACCAATGAAACAAGAGAATATTGGAAAAACATAGGATGAAATGCCTATAAGCTATCTTTGAAGCAGTCTTCGACATAGTCGGGGGCTGCTTTTTTAATTTGCTGGACCGTATGGAGATAACGCTGCGTGGTGTTGATGTGCGTATGCCCGAGGGATTCCTGTACCTGCTGCAAGGAAGCGCCGCGCAGGAGGGCGAGAGTCGCGTTCGTATGGCGGAGCCAGTGAGGGGTCGCCTTTTTCTCCAAGCCGCATTGCTCACGGGCTTTCTTGATAACCTTCTCAACAAGGCGGACGGATAGAGGGAACAGCTTGTCCTCCGGCCCGGGCGGCCCCGGCCTTGTTGCTTCATAAGCTTGAAGCAGCGTCCATAGCATTTGCGGCACCTTGACTTCGCGTTCTTTATCGCCTTTGCCGCGAATCGTTATCCACATGGAAGCGCCTTCGGGGTCGGTGTGAAAATGGTTCCATTGAATCGAAACCAGCTCCGATACCCGGATGCCGAGCAATACCAGCGTGATTCCGATGACGTAATCGCGCAGCCCTTGGTGCTTTAACTGCTCGAACAAACGAAGCACTTCGGCCTTGGTCAAATAATGGTTTTTACTGTTCACGGGAATTTTGGGAATGCGGATGCAGGTGGTCGGGTTATGCTTGAACATGCCGATATTCGGGTCGCTGCCCCACTTGTAAAGCGAACGTAGAGGCGAGATATGTATGGCCACCGTCGCCGGAGCTTGAGGCTTGTTCACGCGGCTTAACAGCCCTTCCAACAGGCCGATTTTATAGACCTCGATTTCCCGCCAGGTCACGTCCTGTAACGATTTATCGCCGATAAAGCGGCGGAATTTGGCGATCGCGTTGCGGTAATTTCTCATCGTATACGGGGATCGGGAGCAAGTCGTCAGAAACATGTTGACGATTTGTTCATCCGTGTATTTTTCGGTTGGTTTCCATTGTTCGGGAAGATGGATTTGAGCGAGTAGGGTTTGCATAAGGTCTCCTTTCTTTTTCGAACAACACAAATTGTACGAACTCTATTGTATCACGCCTGACTACGGAAAGGAGGGGCTCGAAGGATTTCGACAGGGCGCGACACATGGGCTGAGGAGGGGTAACGCGTGCGGGATCGTTTAGTCACTCAAGAGTTGGTTCGGTTAATGGAAAAGGACGTCGATACCTATGAGCATAGTCTGAGGGTAGGGAAGCTCGCGAAGAGCATGGCGCTGATGATGCGCCTGAACCTTGCGCAGACCCGGCAATTGGTGATCGGATGCTGCTTGCACGACATCGGGAAAATCTACATGCCCGACTCGATTTTAAAAAAGGATACGTCGCTTACGGAAAGAGAATGGAGGATGATGAAGCAGCATCCGTTGCTGGGTGCGGATATATTGAAAATTCATGCGCCGGAGGAGCGGGCGATCATCGACATCGTCGAATTTCACCACGAGCGATGGAACGGAACAGGCTATCCGTACGGCTTAAATGGGGTGGACATTCCGGCGTTCGCCAGGATCTGCACCATCATCGATTCCTTCGACAGCATGCTATCCGATCGGCCCTACCGATCAGGGATGTCGCTGGAGGAAGCAAAGGAAGAGCTGCGTCTGCACAGCGGCACGCAGTTCGATAAGCAGTACGTGGAATTGTTTTTGCAAATGCCGGGCGAGATGCTTCATCGTACTTACGCAAGATGCGAACGCGTTAATTTTACCGTCCAATCTTCAACATAAAAAAGTGAGGTCCACGAAGGGCCTCACTTTTTATTCAAATGATCCATGTATTATGCCGATTGCGATTGTGAATCCGATTGCAGCTTGCGGACGGCGAGCCTTGCGATTCGCAGGTCGTCCGTTTCTTCGATAACAAACTCGAATTCGTTCTGGTAGACGACGCTCTGTCCATGCTTCGGCGGAAGCTCCACCTGCGAGTACATCCATCCGCCAATCGTGTCGTAGTTCTCAGACTCGATTTCCAGACCGAACTGATCGTTCACTTCGTCGATTAACATCAGACCGTCGATGGAGTAGTTGAATTCGTCTTTCTTCTCCACATGCGCCCGCTCATCCGGGTCGAACTCGTCTTGGATTTCGCCGACGATTTCCTCGAGAATGTCCTCCAGCGTCACCATGCCTGAAGTTCCGCCGTATTCGTCGATTAGCAGGGCAATCTGCACTTTTTTCCTTTGCATTAGCTTGAGCAGCCTGCTGATCGGCATCGAATCCGGCACTTTGGCGATCGGACGCACGATTGAGCGAAGCTCGGTCAGCGCGCCGTTCAACTTCATCAGGTCCTTGATGTGAACGAAGCCGATAATGTTGTCTTTATCCGGATGACAAACAGGATAGCGGGTGCGCATTTCGCGAAGCGCGATTTCCATATTGTCCTCGAACGGCAGATTGGCGTACAAGCAGGCCATTTCCGTCCGCGGGATCATAATTTCGCGGGCGTTCGTTTCGGTAAATTCGAATATATTGTCAAAAAGCGTAAGCTCCGTATTGTCGATGAAGCCGCTTTTATGGCTTTCTTTCATTAAGAGACGGATTTCCTCTTCCGTATGGGCCGATTCGTGCTCTGTGGCCGGTTCGATGCCTGCGCGCTTCAGCATCCAGTTCGATGCGCCGTTCAGCATCCAGATGAAAGGGTACATCAGCTTGTAGAACATGATCACCGGCAGCGCGGACCAAAGCGTCACGTTCTCCGACTTACGGATCGCGTATGTCTTCGGGAACTGCTCCCCGAGCGTAATATGCAGCGTGGTAATGAGCGAGAAAGCTACTAAGAAGGAGATCGTATGAATAACGACGGGGCTTAAGCCGAACCAATCTGCAAGGATCGGTTTGAGAAAAGCGGCGATGGCCGGTTCTCCGACCCAGCCGAGTCCCAGCGACGCAAGCGTAATGCCGAGCTGGCAGGCGGATAAATAAGAGTTCAGGTTGCCCGCAATTTTTTGCGCGAACCGCGCGCTCACATTGCCGCTTTGGGCGAGCGTATCAATGCGGCTGTTTCTTACTTTGACCATGGCGAACTCCGCGGCGACGAAAAAGCCGTTCAGCAGCACCAAGACGATAATGAGAACCACGTTAAACAATAAAGGTAACGGGTCACTACTCAATCATTCCCTATCCCCTGCGTGAGGTGGATAGGTACACCTCCCTTAGACGTTCAAATAATAGACAAAAATAAAGATGGCTTCTAATCCATTATACTCGGAACGCATACCGGCGCTCAAACGGCGAGTGGGGCACTCCGGGGTATGCACGGGGTGTGCGGACTCCGAATCGCGAGGTATTAACGAAAATCCCCCGATTTTCTGCGAATTTGTTCATTTTCGTGCGAAAATGACGAAAACACGGTTGATTTTTAAATTCAAACGGATGTCCGGGTTGACATCGGGGACGGGCTATGGTAAATTTATTCGATATTCGCAAGAATATACTTAAACCCTCATACAACCCCTATACGGAAGATTTTCCTCGAGAAAGCAGCGTTATTTCCGCACATGTTTAATCGTTCATTCAAGGAACTCCCATGATTAGGAATTGTTGTAACACTGATTCACACTGGCGCGGTCTTCGGAGCCGCAAGGATGGAAGAGAGGCAGGGCTTTCATTGTTTTGGTATGCGCAGCATCATGTACAGAAATTGGTTTTGCTTTGGGGTAAAGAAGGGTAACCAGTGTTTTTAAACGGCCAAAAAAGGCTCGGTCAGGGACAGATCCGCTGACGGAGCCTTTTTTGCGTGCCGCGCAGCTGTTGATTACCGGGTTAATTTCCGTTCCTAACATATTTCTAACAGTTTTCCCCTATAGTTAGGCTCAAACGGCATTTCAGAGAAAAGAGGCTATGGAATTGAATCTGTTCGTGTATGACGTCGTTTCCTTGAATCACAAAGACAACCCGTTTATTTCCAGACATTCTCGGCTTCTGAGCGACGAGGCCTGGGTAAGAGGCGTTCTGTACGATACCGGACTCGGTTTTCCCGCATTAACCTCCGGGGAAGACAAGGTCAGCGGCAAGCTGCTGGCGATGGGAGATGTCGCGATTGAAACCGTTCGGGAATTGGCGTCGAACTTTAACCGGATGAACCCGCCGTACCGCTTCGAGCTGAAGTCCGTGCAAGTGTTTGCGGGAGCGGCAACCTACGAGGCATTTGCTTATATGTATGCCTCAGGCCATGGCTTGACGCGGATTGAGAGCGGGATCTGGCTGTAGTCGGGAACGGAGTGCCGAGAAAAAGCTCACGATTTTTGAAAAACTAAGAAATAGTGAGATTTGTAGAGATTGGAAAAGAACGATATCAGAGAAAGCGCTCTTAATTGCCCGATCTTCCCTTTTTTAGCTCCAGAACCATTCCCGCTGTTCTTTACAGTTGGTTTCGACAAGCGTAATATTCAATTCATAAATTGACAGTTTCCAAATTCTTATCGCTTAATTTCCGCCATCGTGCGGAAAGCGGGGGAACCACAAGGGAAGCCTGCGCTGCCGGTGTGAGAGCCGAAAGCCATGCGTCCCCGGGGTGAATCCTCATCGTGCATGTGAAACATGCACTGGGGTAGGGCGACTCTCACCGCCCGAATCCGTCAGCTAACCTCGTCAGCGTTGGATCGAACAGCCGTTTAGCGGCCGGCCGCGGCCTTTGTTCGAATGGAGAGAGGATGATGAAGCTTGTGATCGTATAGCGACCACAGGGCTCCTGCCTCTGTGGTTTTTTATTGTCTTTTTTGGAAAAACGGAACACCAGTTCTATTCGAGAAAATATAAAAATGCAGCCATTCCATGCAGTATATCGCTGAATTCCCGGCTCGCCGGGAAGCGGGGGAACCAACGGGACAGGACGGCGCGTTAGATGCGCGGATCGGTCCCCGGGGTGAATCTCTTCGTGCTTGCCTTGCAAGCGCTGGGGTAGGGCGACTCTCACGCCCGAATCCGACAGCTAACCTCGTAAGCGTACAGAGAGAGGCAACGATTGTCGTGAGCTCATAAGACACGGTTTGTTTCACCGTGCCTGGAAGCCGCGGGAAGAGTCACCTCTTGCCCCAGGCTTCTTTTTTGTTGCCTTTTCTCCTGGAGTGAACAGGAGGAGAACGAATAATAATGACCATCGTATCATCGGGCTATATTTTGGTGTCCGCGCCGAATAAGGCGGGAGAAAACTTTATTCGCGAGCTGCAAAGACGGCAGTTTCGCCTGGCGGCCATTGTCAACAGCAAGACAGAGCATAAGAGGCTGGCCGGGCTTGGCGTCGGGAACGTGGTGACGATCGACACGTCGGGCTGCGAATCCTGGGCCGTGCCCCAGTTTGCGGTCAGCCGAGTGTATTTATTCGAGAAAAGCCTGAACTTGTCGTGCCGGTACATTCAAATTTGCCGGACGTGGACGAACGGGCCGATTTATCTGATTACGAGCAATCCAAGCCCCCGGCTCGTGTATAAGGGGCTTGGCGCGCATCATGTCATTTATACGAACGGCGACGATATCGGATTTTTGATCGACGGTCATTTGGAGTAAACGGGCGCAATCGCTCGGAAGGAGGCGTTGGAAAGTGGCGGACTTGTACATGGCATTGCTGTTGGCGGGAACCTACGTATTGTTCTGGGGCTTTCTGACCTGGTGCGGCCGGGTAACCGAGGAATCGGGAGGGGACGAACGATGATCGTCATCGGGGGAATGATTTTATTCGTATTCATCTATTTGGCGTATGCCTTGATTCATCCGGAGAAGTTTTAACGATCCGGATTCGGCTTGTTTACTAAAGGAGGTTTGAACCCCGTGGGTATTTTGCAAATGGCCGTTGTCATAGGGATTCTGGTGCTGCTCGTGAAGCCGCTCGGCACTTATTTATATCATGTCTTTTCCGGCGAGGCTAATCATACGGACCGCTTATTCGGATGGGCGGAGCGGCCGATCTTCAAGCTGATCGGACTGCGCGAACGCAAGGGGATGACATGGAAAACGTACGGACTCAGCTTTATCGTCACCAACCTTGTGCTGGTGGCCTTCGGCTACTTGCTGTTAAGACTGCAAAAGCTGCTGCCGCTCAATCCGAACGGCATCGACAATATGGAGCAGACCTTGTCGTTCAATACGATCATCAGCTTCATGACGAATACGAACCTGCAGCATTACAGCGGGGAGTCGGGACTTTCTTATTTGTCGCAAATGGCTGTGATCACCATGATGATGTTTACTTCTGCGGCGACGGGGCTGTGCGTGGCGATCGCCTTTATCCGCGGCGTTACAACCAAGGGCAAGACGCTGGGCAACTTCTACGAGGATTTTGTCAAAGCGCACACCCGTGTGTTTCTGCCGCTGGCTTTCGTGGTCACGCTGGCGCTGGTAGCCTTGCACGTGCCGCAGACGCTGCAGCCGACTATCGCCGTGCAGACGCTTGAAGGGGCGGAGCAGCAGATTGCGATCGGACCGGTCGCGTCATTGGAATCGATCAAGCACTTAGGGACGAACGGAGGAGGCTTCTTCGGCGTCAATTCGTCGCACCCGTTCGAGAACCCGAATCCGCTGACGAACGTGATCGAGATGCTGTCCATGTGGTGCTTGTCGGCGGCGCTGCCGTACACGTACGGGTTGTTCGCGAAAAACCGGAAGCAGGGCTGGGTTATTTTCTCCGCGATGCTCATTTTGTTCGTGCTGTTCCTGGCGCTCGTCTACACGTCCGAGTTAAACGGCAACCCGGCGTTGAACAAGCTGGGCATGGACGCTTCCCAAGGCAGCATGGAAGGCAAAGAGGTGCGCTTCGGCATCCCGATGTCGGCCTTGTTTACGACCGTGACGACGGCGGCGACGACCGGTTCGGTCAACAACATGCACGATACGCTGACGCCGCTCGGAGGCATTACGCCGCTCGCGCTGATGATGCTGAACTGCGTGTTCGGCGGCAAAGGCGTCGGACTCGTCAATATGCTGATGTACGCCATTCTGGGCGTGTTCCTTGCAGGTCTGATGGTCGGACGAACCCCGGAATTTCTGGGGCGGAAGATCGAGGCCCGCGAGATGAAATTGATCGCCATTGCGATTTTGGCGCATCCGTTTATTATTTTGGCGCCGACGGCAATTGCGCTTGCGACCGAGCTGGGCAAAGCGGCGATCACGAATCCGTCGTTCCACGGCATCTCGCAGGTGCTGTACGAATATACGTCGGCGGCGGCCAATAACGGCTCCGGCTTCGAGGGTCTGGGCGACAATACGCCGTTCTGGAACATTACGACGGGCCTTGTGATGCTGTTCGGGCGCTATATCTCGATGATTGCGCTGCTGGCTGTGGCCGGTTCGCTCAACCGCAAGCAGTGGGTGCCGGAGACGGTCGGCACGTTCCGTACGGACAACGGTTTGTTCGTCGGCATTCTCGTCGGAACAGTGCTCATTATCGGGGCGCTGACGTTCCTGCCGGCCATCGTGCTTGGGCCTGTGGCCGAGCATTTGACGCTGCGCTAAACGTGAAGATCGCGAAGGAAGAGGGGAGTTACCCATGAGTTCGAATCGAAAAAGCATGCTGTCCGGGCCGATCGTCCGGAATGCGATAAAAGAAAGCTTCGTGAAGCTGAATCCGGTCACGATGATGAAAAATCCGGTGATGTTCGTGGTCGAGGTAGGCACGTTCGTCGTGCTGCTAATGACGCTGCTGCCGGGGTATTTCGGAACGGAAAAGAGCGTCGGCTTCAACTTCACCGTATTTGTCATCCTGCTGTTCACGGTGCTGTTCGCGAACTTCGCGGAGGCGCTCGCCGAAGGGCGCGGGAAGGCGCAGGCCGACTCGCTGAAAAAATCGAAGAAGGAA
Organism: Paenibacillus sp. MZ04-78.2; assembly: GCF_024213375.1. Lineage (GTDB taxonomy): Bacteria > Bacillota > Bacilli > Paenibacillales > NBRC-103111 > Paenibacillus_G. The sequence goes on from NZ_JANAVJ010000037.1 coordinate 14,310, forward strand.
ATTACCGCGAATAAAGTGACGGGAGCCGGTGTGAAGCAGGTTCCCTCCACCGAGCTGCGGAAGGGCGATATCGTCATCGTATCCCAAGGCGAAATGATTCCCGGCGACGGCGAAGTGATCGAAGGGCTGGCGTCCGTGGACGAATCTGCGATTACGGGGGAATCCGCTCCGGTCATTAAAGAAGCCGGAGGCGACTTTAGCTCGGTGACCGGGGGGACCCGGGTGGTAAGCGACAAGATCCGAGTACGCATTACGAGCGATCCCGGCGAATCGTTCATCGACCGGATGATCTCTTTGGTCGAAGGCGCGAAGCGGCAGAAGACGCCGAACGAAATTGCGCTGAACACGCTGCTCACCAGCTTGACGCTCATTTTTATGATCGTCGTCGTCACGCTCGCTCCGATTGCCCGTTACTTAGAGATCGAGCTGCAAATCCCGGTGCTGATCGCCCTGCTGGTATGCTTGATTCCGACGACGATCGGCGGTTTGTTGTCAGCGATCGGAATCGCCGGGATGGACCGGGTGACCCAGTTCAACGTATTGGCGATGTCGGGGAAAGCCGTCGAAGCGTCCGGCGACATCAACACGATGATTCTCGACAAAACGGGCACGATTACGTTCGGGAACCGGATGGCGAGCGAGTTTGTACCGGTTGGCTCGGCGGATTCCGATACGGTGGCGAAGTGGTCTGCGATCAGCTCGGTCAAGGACGAGACGCCGGAAGGCCGCTCCGTGCTGGAGCTGATGAAAAAGCACAACTTTTCGTTCGACCAAGCTCTCGCCGAAGGCGGCGAATTTATCGAATTCAAGGCCGAGACCCGGATGAGCGGCATCGATCTGACGGACGGCCGCCAGGTGCGCAAAGGCGCCGTGGATGCGGTGAAGAAGTGGGTGCAGGCGCAGGGCGGCGTCATCCCGTCCGATTTGGAAGCTGAGGGCAATAAGATTGCCTCGGAAGGCGGCACGCCGCTGGCGGTGGCCGTAGACCGCGAAATATTCGGCTTGATTTATTTAAAGGATACCGTCAAGCCCGGCATGCGGGAACGGTTCGAACAGCTGCGCAAGATGGGCATCAAGACGATCATGTGTACGGGCGACAACCCGCTGACGGCCGCAACGATTGCCCGGGAGGCTGGGGTGGACGATTTTATCGCGGAGAGCAAGCCGGAGGACAAAATCGCCGTCATCCGGCGCGAACAGGCCGAAGGCAAGCTGGTGGCGATGACCGGCGACGGGACGAACGACGCCCCGGCGCTGGCGCAAGCCGACGTGGGCCTCGCGATGAACAGCGGGACGGTGGCGGCGAAGGAGGCGGCCAACATGGTCGATCTCGATTCCGACCCGTCCAAAATCATCGAAGTCGTGGCGATCGGCAAGCAGCTTCTGATGACCCGCGGCGCGCTGACGACGTTCAGTATCGCCAATGACGTGGCAAAATATTTTGCCATCATCCCGGCGATGTTCACGCTGGCGATTCCGGAGATGGAAGCCCTGAACATCATGAAGCTCGGCTCGCCGATGTCGGCGATTCTCTCGGCGCTTGTTTTCAACGCGATCATCATCCCGCTGCTGATTCCGCTGGCGATGAAAGGCGTGACCTACAAGCCGATGAGCTCGACGCAGCTGCTGCGCCGTAATTTGCTCCTGTACGGGCTGGGCGGGGTATTGGTGCCGTTCGTTGGCATCAAACTGATCGATCTGGCGGTTCACCTGTGGATTTGACGGGCGAAGACTTGCGTCCATGTTTTCACGGAAACAAGATTTGTAGAGAAAACAAGTTGGAGATATGATATATAGAAAGGGAATGATTCCTTATGGTAAGCCGCACCAATCATGAAGGGGCCGAGACGGCCCGCTTCTCGCTTAGTATTGCCGTACGCGCGTCGATCGTGTTTATCGTCGTTTGCGGTCTGATTTACCCGCTCGTCTCGACCGGAATCGCGCAGGTGATTTTCCCGGCTCAGGCGAACGGCAGCCTGATTCAAGACCGCAGCGGCGTCGTAGTCGGCTCCGAGCTGATCGGGCAGAAATTCAGCGATCCAAAATATTTCCAGGGGCGCGTATCGAGTATAGATTATAAAGCCGATGCCTCGGGCTCGACTAACTATGCGCCGTCGAACCCCGAGCTGCTGAAGCGGACGCAGCAATCGATCGAGGCCTGGAAGACGGCCAATCCAGGCGTGCCGGTCAGCGAAGTTCCGATCGACCTGCTGACCAACTCCGGCTCGGGTCTTGATCCGCACATTTCCCCAAAGGCAGCCGAGGCGCAAGTGCCGCGGATCAGCAAGCTGACGGGGATGGCCGAAGTGGACCTCGGACAACTGGTGGAGCGCCAGACGGAGGGGCGGGATCTCGGCGTATTCGGCGAGCCCCGTGTCAACGTGCTAAAGCTGAATCTGGCGCTTACCGAAATGATGACGAAAAAGTAGTGTAAAAGGAGCTGTTGTGTCTTGTCCGGAAAAGCCAAACATACCGCCGCCGTGTCGCTCGGCGTCATGGCCGCGGGATTCGCGGCGACCATACCGTGGGCGGATCATACGTGGGTTCGCCTGCTGCAAAGCGGATTCGAAGCGGGACTTGTAGGGGGGCTGGCCGATTGGTTTGCCGTGACCGCCTTGTTCCGCCATCCGCTGGGCATCCCGATCCCGCATACCGCGCTGCTGCCGAATAATCGGCGGCGTGTAACGGAAGCGCTCATTACAACCGTCGAGCAGGAACTGATCAGCAAAGAAAGCATCCGCAGCAAGCTCGCCGGGCTGAAGATCGTTTCGCGCGGACTGGAAGCGGCCGAACAGGTTTTGGAATCCGACAAAACGCAGCAGAGTATCGCCGTATTATGCGAGCGGCTGCTGGACTATATCCCATGGGATCGTATACCCGCGCTGCTGGAGAAGGAAATCCGGCAGCGCATTGACGCGTTGGAGGCCGCACCGGCTCTCCGCAAAGCGCTGGATCAAGTGTACGAGCATCAGGGGGACGAGAAAGCGCTCGATTTTTTGCTGGACTTGGCCGAGCAGCTTGTACTGACGAGAGAAACGCAGCACCGGCTTGGCGCGATGGCTGCGCAGGCGATGCAGGGGCTTCAGACGAACGGATTTATGCAGCTTGCGGTTAACGCGTTTCTCGGTTTTTATAACGAAGAAAAGCTTGGGGCGATGATCCAGCAGTTTGTGTGGAACGCCATACGCGACATGAAGCGGCAGGGGAACAAAAACCGGCTGGCGCTGCTGGCCGAGCTGCGAGTTCGGCTGGAGCGCTGGCTGGCCGATCCGGAGACGGAGTATGCGTTAAACGCTTGGAAGATCCGGCTGTTGGACAACTTGGATCTCACTGCCCAGACCGAGCGATGGGTGGAGCAGTTGAAGGAGCGGCTGGTGGAAACGGTACGAGAGCCGGATTTTGCCGAGCGCTATGCGATTCCTTTTCTGAAAGAGCTGCTGCAACGGATTCGGGAAGACGAGCAGGGCGTGGAGAAGCTGGAGCAGTGGGTCCATGAGCAGCTTGGCCGCTGGGTGGAGGCGAACCATTCCAAAATCGGCGCTTTGATCCGGGAAAATGTGGACCGGTTCGACAATGAGACCCTGATTGCATTAATGGAAGATAAAATCGGAAGCGACTTGCAGTGGATTCGGGTCAACGGCGCGCTATGCGGCTTTTTGATCGGACTGGTGCTGGGAACGGTCAAGCTGTTCGTCTGAACGCCGTGGGAAGAGAGGCGATGTCAGGATGGGGACGGAAACGTTCAAGCGAAAAACGCCGGAGGAAATTTTGCGGTCCATCTCCAAGCTTCATCAAGGGCGGCTGAAAGTGTATATCGGGCCGGTGAGCGGGTCGGGAAAGACGTATCACATGCTCCGGGAAGGACAGCTGCTGAAGGAACAGGGGATCGACGTCGTCATCTGCGCCGTTTCCACAATGCAGCGGCCGGAAACGGTCCGGCAGATCGGCGATTTGGAGCGGGTGTCCAGCATCCACTGGCAAAAAGACGGTATAGAAAAGAAGGACTTGAATCTGGAAGCGCTCATCGAGCGCAATCCCGAGGTTGTGCTGGTGGACGGCCTGGCGCACCGCAACCGCGCAGGGGCTCTTTTTCCGACACGGCTTGAGGATATCCGGTATTTGCTCAGCAAGGGCATCAGCGTCATTACGACGGTCAACGTGTACGAGCTGGAGGGCGCAACGGAGCTGGCTCAGAAGCTGACCGGCATCGAGGTGCGTGAAAAGGTATCGTCCGATACGCTGGACTTGGCGGATGAAGTCGTGCTGATCGATGCGACGCCGGAGATGATTTTAAGCCGTGTCGAGGAAGGCAGTGTGAAAGCGCAGAAGGGCGCGGGCATATTCAAGCGGGGCAAACTCGCCGTGCTCCGGGAGCTGGCGCTGCGGCTCGTGGCGGAGGGCGTCAACGATTCGCTGGAGAAGCACCGCGAAGAGCTCGGGCTGATCGGACCGTCGGGCGCGGCTGAACGCATTCTCGTATCCGCCCAATATCACTGGAACGGTTCGATTTATGTGCGGCGGGGCCAACAGATCGCCAAGCGGCTGAACGGCGACCTGCTTGTGGTCGCTTTTGTCCATCCAAAGAAGGAGTTATCCAAGGAAGAGGCGGCGTTTAAGCGGTCGATGGTCAAGCTGGTGGAGAAGGTTGACGGAGTGTTCGAACAGCTGCCATTTTGCTCGCGTCGTTCTTTGCCCGGCGTGCTGGTGAATTATGCGCTGACGCATCGTGTAACGCGCATCGTCCTCGGGCACTCCAAGCAGACGTTATGGCAGGAGCTGTGGCAAGGGTCGATCGTGCACGACATGCTCAAGCGGACGTGCAGCATCGATATTTTTATTGTGGCGGATCGGGCGGCGCATGAGGGTGAGCGTATTTTGCCGACCAAACAGACCAAGCGGAAGAAAGCGTCCGATCTGTACCGGCGGCTCAGCTCGGATGAGGTCGAACAGGAGATCGAGCAGCTGCGCAAAGGTCGGTTCAAGGTGTATATCGGCGCGGCTCCAGGTGTCGGCAAGACGTATACGATGCTGCGGGAAGGCAACGATTTGCTGAAAAAGGGGATCGGCGTGCAGATCGGTCTGCTGGAAACGCATGGCCGCAAGGAGACGCAGGCGCAGATCGGCGAGCTTCAAATGATCGCGCGGCAGGTGATCGATTACCGCGGCACAAAGCTGGAGGAAATGGATACGGACGAGATTATCCGGCGCAAGCCCGAAGTCGTGCTGGTCGACGAGCTGGCGCATACGAATGTACCGGGCAGCAAAAACAAGAAGCGCTACGAAGACGTGCTGGAGCTGTTGTCAGCAGGCATTTCGGTCATCTCGACGGTGAACGTGCAGCATCTGGAAAGCTTGAACGATGCAGTGGAGAAGCTCACCGGAGTTCGTGTCCGGGAGACGGTACCGGACCATATTTTACGCTTGGCCGACGAAGTTCAACTGATCGACGTCGCGCCGCAGACGCTTCGGCAGCGCATGAGAGAGGGGCGTATTTACGCGCTCGACAAGGTGGACCAAGCGCTCGGTCATTTTTTTCGTACGATGAATTTGATTGGGCTGCGGGAGCTGGCTCTCCGCGAAATTGCCGACGACGTGGACGAACGGCTGGAATCGTACGAGCGCAAAAGCTCGCTTCGCGGTCCGTGGCGTCGGCAGGAATCGATCTTTGTGTGCGTGGATGTTACTCCGGAGGCCGAGCGGTTGATCCGGCGCGGTTTTCGCATTGCTCATCGGCTGAAAGCCGTATGGCATGTTGCCTACGTCCAGCTCGGCAGCAGGGCGCAGAGCAGCGAGCTGGACGCCAGATTAGAGCAGCTCCGCAAGCTGACGGAGCGGCTCGGCGGCGTCTTTCAAGTGCACCGGGCGGAAAATCGGCGGCGTCTGCCGGAAGTGTTGACTGCCAAGGCGGATGCTTGTCAGGCGACGCAGCTCATTATAGGCCAATCCAGCAAGTCTTCCTGGAAGGAAATGATACAGGGCTCGGTCGTAAAAAAGCTGCTGCGCCGCTCCCGGCATATGGATGTGCTCGTCGTAGCGGATGCTGAGACGAAACCGGGCTGACGCACGGAAAGGATCGTATAGAAGGATGAAAATTCAAGAGCTGGCCCGGCGGCTGAACGTCTCGACCCGGGCGATTCGATTTTATGAGGAAAAGGGCCTCCTGTCGCCCGCCAAGCATCCGGACAACGGCTACCGCCGGTTTACGGAGGAAGATGCTTGGCGGCTGCAGACGATTCTTGCGCTGCGGGAGGCCGGCATTGCCGTAGTCGATATTCGGACCGTGCTGGAGCGGACGGACCGGGCCGAAACGGACGAGGTCCGGCGATATTTGGAGCTGCAGCGCTCGGCTCTTTACGGGCAGTGGCTGGAGCTTCGGGAGACGCTTGCCCTGCTGGATGGCATGATCGAGCGAACGGAAGACGAGCCCGAATCGCTTCGGCACCGTTGGCATGCGCTGGCGGAACGGGCTAAGGCAAGCAAAGCGATTCGCGAATCATGGGCCGATCTCTGGAACTTCGATGCGCTGTCGGAGCAATGGGAGCTTAGCGGCAGTGCCGGACTGGCGCCGCATGTGCCGGCCGAGCCCGCTTACTCGCGCATCCTGGCCCAAGCCGCAGAGCGGGTTGCTCCAAAGCCCGGCGAATGGGGACTCGACATCGGAACAGGCACCGGCGGTTTTGCTTCCCGCTTGCTTGAAAGCGGCGTGCGCATGGTCGGGATCGATCAATCGGCCGAAATGCTGCGCCGCTGCCGCATACAATTGCCGACTCTGGAAACGAGAATCGGCAATTTGCTGTCCGTTCCATCATTTGACGGACAATTCGATTTCGTCGTGGCCAGCTTTGCGTTCCATCATTTGACGGAAGCGCAACAGCCGCTCGCGTTGGCGGAGATGGCCCGGGTATTGAAAGCGAAGGGGCGCATCGCCATCGTCGATTGGATGGATGCCCCGGATGACCTGTATGCGGCAAGTGGAACGGCTCCCGGCGAAGAGCATTATGCCGAATCGCAGCGGTTGATCGCTTGGTTTCAAGCCCATGGATTTCGTGCGGAAGCCGTGAGTTTAGATCAAGCCTCCGTCTGCTTGGTGCTTGCGGTTCGCGCTCCGTTATGGAACATCCGATCGATTGGTTGAAAAAGCAAGGATACCAGTTCGAGACATGATCGAAGTCCTTTTTGTTTTTCGATTTTTGCATCCGCCTGGCTGATTATTTTGGCAAAGCCTTCGCATACTAACATCATTATGAAGGGAGATGAATCTGAGCGATGGCACAACAGCAACCGGGATCTGGAGATTCCAAGGAACAAAAGCGGCAGGCAAACGCGAATCAGGCCGGAGCCAATAGTGATGCAGCCGACACGCGGGATAAAAAACTGAACGGCCCGAACCGTCCGTCAACCTGAGCCAGGCTGAAGAGAGGAACAGTTCATGAGCGATAAGGAAAATCGGGATAAAAACGCATCGTATGAGCAGGTCGATACCGGCATTTCGTATAACGCCAAGAACGATCCGGAGCTAGATCCTTTTGAAATTAATTTTCGTCAGGAATTTCATCAAAACCGGGGTCCGCGCGAAGCGTTCGTGAACGAATACGGCGTGCTGGTCGGAGACCATATCTATCAATCGGAGCAATCCCCGCTTGAACAATGGAGCAATGAAACCGATCCGGCCGTGATGTCCGGGGACCAGTGGGTGCACCCGTACAAAGATGTAGGCTTTCAAACGACGGAAAACCGCGAGCTCTTCGAGCAGGGGATCGTGCCGCAGGGATACCCGTTTATGCACTCGGACAAAGATGTGGCCTACAAATCGTATCCGAGCGGCGAGCCCGACGAGAAGGATGCCGATAAAAAATAACGGCGGGAAGTCCAAAGCAGGAATGCCTTGCTTTTGCCCTGTGCCGTTGTATAATGGACATAGAAAACTTTATATACCTTTATGTTCGTTCAAAAAGGAGTGAAAGCTTAATATGTCCATGTCATTTGAAGCATACATGAGAGATATGGTGCAGCCGATGAGAGAAGAGCTGACGCGTATCGGGGTTACCGAGCTTCGCACGCCGGAGGAAGTATCCGAGGCCCTCGACAATATGAAAGGGACCGCTCTGATCGTGGTCAATTCCGTGTGCGGCTGTGCCGCCGGCCAATGCCGTCCGGGCGTGGCCAAAGCGCTGCAGCACGAAGTGAAGCCGGACCACCTTTACACGGTGTTTGCGGGACAAGATAAGGAAGCAACGGCCAAGGCACGTGAATATTTTGCGCCGTATCCGCCGTCCTCGCCATCGATCGCGCTGATGAAAGACGGCCAATTGGTACACTTCATCCAACGCCATCAAGTAGAAGACCGTTCTGCCGAAATGATCGCCAACGATTTGATCGGCGCCTTCGAAACGTACTGCAAATAAGAGCTTGAACTCGCATAACAACTCCTGTCGGCGCTTGAAGCGTCAGACGGGAGTTTTTTTATTTCAGGAAACCGCGCAAGAGGAGAAGGTTCGTATAATTTTTCCTCCTTCGACCGGATCGTGCTATAATGTAACCAAAATTGACAAGCGGAAAGACCGGACAACCAGAAGTTTACACCAAGCGGCCGGCCAGCTTTCCGCAAGTCGCGACTACTCGCGTGGAGAGGTGTGGAGAACGATGAGTCTGCAGCAGGACATTATTGCGAAGCTTGGCGTCAAGCCGGCGATCGATGTCAATGAGGAGATTCGCAAGCGGGTCGATTTTTTAACACAATACGTGCTCAAAGCAGGTGTCGACGGGCTCCTGATCGCTATCAGCGGCGGGGTCGACAGCGCCGTGGCGGCGGGTTTGTGCAAGCGGGCTACGGATGAGCTGACAGCCGAAAAGGGAAAGGAATACAAAACGGTCGGCGTATTTCAGCCGTACGGGGAGCAGGCGGACATCTCCGACAGCTACGCGACGGCGGAAGCGTTCGATTTGAAATATCGCATCGAAACGAACATCGAGGAAGCGGTCAACGAGATTGCGCTTGAAGCCGAGTACGGGCTGAAATCGATCGGCGTACACAAGCATTTGAGCCGCGGGGGCAAAGGGAACGTCAAAGCCAGAACGCGGATGGTCGTGCAGTACGCGCTCGCGTTCGAGCTGAATCTGCTCGTGGTCGGCACGGATCACGCGTCGGAGGCGATTACGGGCTTTTTCACCAAGTATGGCGACGGCGCCGTCGATGTCACTCCGATGAGCAGTCTGAACAAACGCCAGGTGCGGCAGCTTGCCCGCGAGCTGGGCGTTCCGGCCAGCGTGCTGGATAAAGCGCCTACCGCCGGTCTTTGGGAAGGGCAGACGGACGAGAACGAGCTCGGCATCACTTACGACGACAACAGCGATTACTTGGAAGGCAAAACGATTTCGCCCGAAGCCCAGGAGAAGCTGGAAAAGCAGTATTTGAAGACGGAGCACAAGCGGACACCGATTCCCGGCATTTAGCCGTCGTTGGTACACCCATCACGAAAAAAAGCATGCTTGCCCTGAACGGGTAGCATGCTTTTTTACGCCTCCGGGAGACGGATCGTTCTGAAGTTAAGCTTGCTTCGCTTGAATTTCCTGCCGCAGTCGTTCCGCAAGCTCCTGCCCTTGCATCGGGCCCAAATCGCCTTCGCCCCGTTTACGGACGGCAACGGTGCGGGAGCTTTGCTCGTTCTCGCCGAGGACCAGCATATACGGCACTTTTTCAAGCTGGGCTTCGCGGATTTTGTAGCCGAGTTTTTCGCTGCGCAGGTCGGCTTCCACCCGGATGCCCGCTTCGGCAAGCGCCTTTTTGACTTCCATCACGTACGAATTGTAAACGTCCGAGACAGGCAAAAGCTTGACCTGCACCGGAGACAGCCAGAGAGGGAACGCCCCGCTGTAGTGCTCCGTCAAAATCCCGATGAAGCGGTCGATCGAGCCGTAAATCGCGCGGTGAATAACGACCGGACGGTGCTTTTGATTGTCTTCGCCGATGTAGGACAGGTCGAATTTTTCCGGCATTTGAAAATCGAGCTGAATCGTCCCGCACTGCCAGCTTCGTTTGAGCGCGTCCAAAATATGAAAATCGATTTTCGGCCCGTAGAAGGCCCCGTCCCCTTCGTTGAGGCTGTAGGCGATTCCCCGGCGTTCCAGCACGCTGCGCAGCGCTGTTTCCGCCTGCTCCCACAGCTCGGCGGAGCCCATCGAATCCTCAGGCCGCGTGGACAGCTCAAGCTTGTACTGGAAGCCGAACACCTTGTACATCTCGCCGATCAGATCGATGGCTCGGCCGATTTCTTCTTCAATCTGATCGGGACGGACAAACAGATGCGCGTCGTCCTGGCAGAAGGTGCGCACCCGCATCATCCCGTTCAAAGCGCCGGAAAATTCGTGCCGGTGTACTTGGCCGAATTCGCAAAGCCGGATCGGCAGCTCCCGGTAAGAGTGCCTCTCGTTTTTATAAATAAGCATGTGGCCCGGGCAGTTCATCGGCTTGAGCGCGAACTTCGTCTCGTCCACCTCGGTAAAATACATATTCTCCCGGTAATGATCCCAATGTCCGGATTCCTCCCATAGCCGCTGGTTCATCATGAACGGCGTGCGGACCTCGTCGTAATCGTTTGCCGCTTGCTGCTCGCGGGAGAAGTTCTCAAGCACCGTGCGGATCGTCATTCCTTTTGGCAAAAAGAACGGCATCCCCGGCGCTTCTTCGGAGAACATGAACAGCCCGAGCTCTTTACCAAGCTTGCGGTGGTCGCGCTTCTTGGCTTCCTCCAACAGATACAGGTGCTCGTCAAGCTCCGCCTTCTTTGGGAAGGCCGTACCGTAGATGCGTTGCAGCATCTTGTTATTGGAATCGCCCCGCCAATAGGCGCCGGCGACGCTCAGCAGCTTGAACGCTTTGATGCGGCCTGTGGACGGCAAATGAGGCCCGCGGCACAGATCGACAAACTCGCCTTGTTCGTACAGGGAAAGAACCGCTTCATTCGGCAAATCGCGGATAAGCTCCAGCTTGAGCGGGTCCTCCAAAGCTTCAAACGTTTGCACGGCCTCGTCCCGGCTGACGACGCGCCGGGTAATCGGCACATTTTCCCGGACGATCCGCCCCATCTCTTGTTCAATTGAGGAGAGGTCGTCGACGGATAGGGGCTTTTCGATATCGATGTCGTAATAAAATCCGTCTTCGATGACAGGACCGATTCCCAGCTTCACCGCTTTTTGTCCGTACAGCCGTTTAATGGCCTGAGCCATCAGGTGCGCTGTGCTGTGACGGTATACCTCCAAGCCTTCTTTGCTGTCTAGCGTCACAATTTCAACCGAAGCGTCCGTTTCGATCGTCCGGTTAAGATCGACGAGTTTGCCGTCGATTTTGCCTGCTACGGCTTGTTTCTTCAAGCTGGAACTGATGGATTCGGCCACCTGCTCGATGGTTGCTCCTTTTTCGTATTCCCGGACCGAGCCGTCCGGCAGCTTCACTTGAATCTTCATGGTTTTCGTCCTCCGTTTCCGGTCAAATGGAATGTGAACGCAAAAAAACGCATCTCGCCCAAGGGACGAGTGCGTTCAGCTCGTGGTTCCACCCTAATTCGACCGGCTGCCCTCCGCGTCATGGCTGCTGCCAGAACGAAAGGAATCATGCCGGACCTCATGGCCATCCGATAACGGGGATGAGACGGCGCGCTTAATTTCGCGATCGTTTGGTCAAGACCGCAAGTTCAGCGTCACGGCTGCAAAGGGGTAAATCCATGCCGGTCGCTGGAGGAGCTTACAGCCGGGACTCCTCTCTCTGTGCAGCCCTTGCAGGGAATCGTGTCTTTGGTCATCGCCTGATGTTTCAATATTCTAACTTCTTCACGAGCGTAAAGTCAAGAGGGATGAATACATAATGCTCCTCCGGCAAATTTGCTCATCTTGAACTTGTCCTTCCGATCGGATACGATAAAGCCACACGGAATGCGACTTACTGCTACGGACACACGCATATAGAGGACAAAGAGAGGAAATAACGGCTATGATTATCGGCATCGGTACCGATGTGTTGGAAATTGAGCGGATGCGGAAGATTCTGGGGCCACCGTCCGGCAAGCGCTTCCTGGAGCGGGTGCTGACGCCTGCGGAGCGGGAGCTGGCGGCTGTGAGAGGCGGGAGGTTGGTCGAGTTTGCAGCCGGGCGCTTTGCCGCCAAGGAGGCGGTCGTAAAGGCGCTCGGCTGCGGGATCGGAAAAGAAGTAGGATTTCAGGACATGGAAGTGCTGCCGGACGGAAAGGGCAAGCCGGTATGCCGGTTGTCGGAGGCGGCTTGGGAACGCTTAGCCGCCTGGAACCCGGTCTTCCAGTCCGTAACGGCAGACGCGATTCGCATTCATCTAAGCATTACGCACAGCGAAACGCTGGCGATGGCCTATGCCGTGGCAGAGCGAACCGCAGCTAACCCATAGACAGGAAGCGGCTTATTTTTTGCTTGCCAGCCATTCGGACAGAGCTGTCGTTTCCTCGGGTTTCAGCTTGCCTTGGAAGCCCGGCATGCCGCCCCCGCCTTGTTCGATCTGCTTCACGATCTGTTCTTTGGTCATCCGTCCGCCGACCTGCTGCAGGTTGGTTTTCGGTCCCATGCGGCCTTCCAGATTGCTTGCATGACAGGAGAGACAGTTCTGCTTATAGAGCGTCTGCACCTGCTCGGAAGAGCCGGCCATTGCCTGTTCCGCCGTGAGGCCGCTTTCCTTCTTGCCGCCGCCGAACGGCTCCGGGCTGTTTGCTGTGCATGCCGTTACCGTTGCTAAAACCGTCAATGCCGCCACAGCGGCCGCCCATTGCTTCCATCGTTTCATTCTGCATTCATCCCCTTGTTTCGCATACGAATCATCGCGCCGAGCGTAACCATACTGAGGCCGCCGAAGCCCCCGATCAATACAGGCGCATAGCCGAGATACATCCATACCACCGTCATCGTCAGAGCAAGCATCCACACCCCGAACGCCCCGAGCACCCAGCCCAACCGCGGGAAGAGGGCAAGATAGGCGGCTGTAAGCGCGAGCCCCTTCAGCACCGGCCAGTAGAACGGATCGATTTCGATTGGACCGCGTGTGAGCAGCCAAACGACCGCGACGGCTGCCGCCGCAACGAGAAGCGCACCCAGAAACCCGTTCTGCGCCGTGCGTTCGGCGGACGAGCGACGCCGACGGAGGAAGACCGCCGCCGTAAGGAGAAGCGCAACCAAGAACAGGACAGGCTGCATTAGCTCCCAATCCCGCCATTGCCCAAGAAACGTCACGATGGCCGCCGCCATCCATGCCGTTCCCCAAATGTATAAATAAGCCGAATAAGGGGCCGCCGCCCTCCAAGCCTGCGTTTCGGCAGACAGCTTGTCTGTTCTTATCCCGTCGACGCGGATGGGGCCTCCGGCCGCATTCGCTTGTTTCATCGCTATCGCCTCGCTTTGCTGAACGTTGCAAAAACCGCCGATTTTCCGAAACTTCGACGGCATTTACAGGTAGCGTACACCTTTCGGGGGGCGAAAGTCAAACCCAGTGCCGGCCTGGCAGGAACCGTGCGTCCAGCACGTTCCGCGGGTATTATTTTGCCGGTGTGAACCGGTGTTTTTTGGCATATTCGCGGGGGGAGAAGCCGGTCACCTTCTTGAAAATGCGGCTGAAATAAAACTCGTCCGTGTAGCCGACGCTGCCGGCAATCGATTTCAACCGGTAATCCGACAGCACCAGCAGCTCCTTGGCCCGGTCGACGCGCAAATGCGTAAGGTAATCGATCGGGCTGTAGCCGATGTATTTTTTGAACAGGCGGGAGTAGTGGCTCACGCTGAGCCCGGCCATTTGCGCCAGCCCTTCGAGCGTGAGAGGCTCGCGGTAATGCCCGACCATGTAGTCCTGCGTCAGCTCGATCGCCGCCGTCGTATCGCCGGCGATTTTCTGCGCGCGGAAATCGGCGACCAGCGTCAAGAAAAACTCCTGCAGCACGATTTTGCGCCGCATCGCCGTCATGTGTCCCCGGCGCTTCCACAGCATATGGAGCTGTTCCATCAAATAAATGAGCTGCGGCGTATTGGTGACCGTGTACATCCCCTCCAGCGGGAACCACGCTTCGGCGGCGCTGCGGGAAATCCACTGTTCCTTCTCCTCGTAAACTTCCGTATAATGAAAACGTAGAAAATAGTATTCGAGCGGCTGCTCGGGATCGGTCGTGCGTTCGACGATCATGCCGGGGGCAAAGCAGAACAGCTTGCCGGGCTCGGCAGGATAATGCGTGCCGCCTATCGTAAAGGTGCCCTTGCCCTTAATGATCAGCCATACGGAGTGGTACTTGACCGTTCGCGGCTTCTGGCGCCAGTCGGGCTCGCATTTCTGATGCCCGACGAGCAGAATCGAGATGACCAGCTTGTTCAGGCGCGAGGCCAGCTCTCCGGGAGTCAGCATCGGCGTCCGTCCTTTCCTTCTTGAGATAAGCGCCGTCATGAGCTATTTTTAAAGCTTCGCTTCTATCTTGGCAATCGTCGTATCTGTCCTTGCAAAAAAAGTCGTACCGCCGTTTATTCGGGGTATTGATTTCTATTATATCCCGAAAACGTGTGCAAAGAGAAGGAGATCCTATGTCCAGTTCAGAGCAAAAGCAGTATTTCTCCACCGAGCTGTTATCCTGGTACCGGCGGCACAAGCGCGACCTGCCTTGGCGGCGCAGCCGGAATCCGTATCATATTTGGGTATCCGAAATCATGCTGCAGCAAACCCGGGTTGACACCGTCATTCCTTATTTTAACCGGTTTATGGATAAATTTCCGACTGTCGCAGCATTGGCCGAAGCGCCTGAGGGCGAGGTGCTGAAGGCGTGGGAGGGGCTCGGCTATTATTCGCGCGCCCGCAATCTGCAAAGCGCCGTCCGCGAGGTGAAGGAGCGTTACGGCGGCGTTGTGCCAGACACGAAGGAGGAGGTGTCCTCGCTTAAGGGCGTCGGCCCTTACACGACCGGGGCGATTCTGAGCATCGCCTACAACAAGCCCGAGCCTGCCGTAGACGGCAACGTGATGCGCGTGCTGTCGAGATATTTTTTGATCGAAGACGATATCATGAAGGGGAGTACCCGCGTCAGCATGGAGAAGCTCGCGCAGGAACTGATTCCCGAAGGGGCGGCCGGCGATTTTAACCAAGCGCTGATGGAGCTCGGCGCGCTCGTCTGTACGCCCAAGTCGCCGAGCTGCCTGACCTGTCCGGTCATGGCGCATTGCGCGGGACGGGCGGCCGGCATGGAGGAATCGCTGCCGGTGAAGACCAAGGCGAAGCCGCCGCGGCCGGAGCGGCGGTACGCCGTAGTGATCGAGGGCGCGGCGGAGCACGCCGGCCGGGTACTGATCCGCCAGCGGCCGGCCGAAGGGCTGCTGGCGCGCCTGTGGGAACTGCCGCATGCGGCAGTTCCCACAGCGCCCGCAGCCGCGGAGGCGCGCGGCGAAGGCGGAGACCCCGCCGCGGCCTATGCCGCGCTGGCGGCGCATCTCGCCGGGGACGGCCTCGGGCTCGGCCCGGTCGGCTGGCTTATGCAGGCGGAGCATACGTTCAGCCACATCCGCTGGGAGATGGAAGTGTACGCCGGCCGCCTGGAGGAATCCTCCGCGCTGCTGCTGCCTGTGCCACTGCCGTCGAATTATCGCTGGATAAACCGCGAGGAGATGGAGCAGTATGCGTTCCCGAACGTCTTTTTGCGCATCCTGAATGCGTATTTCAGCCAAACCCGGGGCTGAGGCAAGCGGCATTAATATTGTTATAAAACACCAGATAGAGCTTTGTCGGCACTTCATCCGTGGAGATGACGACTGGCTCTTTTTTTTGTATTTTCTGATCTAATGTCTTTTTTTCAGTTCTAAAGTTTGTTTAAAACCATATGTTAAAAACCGTAAAAAACATAAGGGAGTGAATGGCAATGAAACGAGTAGGAAATAGCGAAAGGGGGATTGCATATTGACTGCGTCTCCGGGAAAGTTCAGCGTCATGATTTCGTCGGACCCTCAGTATCCTTGGTATGATGGCGTCCTGCCCGAGGGCTTGAAAACGGAAGACGAGATCAAATTGAATTCGGCGCGTCAAATATCCGAGCAATACGAGAGTATGAACGAATTGGCGAAACAGCGCCGAGAAACCGGAAGTCTTTTTCCTGTACATGGGGTGTTGATCAACGGCGACCTGACAGCTTTCGGTCATGACTGGCAGATGGAGAAGTACAAACAACTGCTCGGAAAGCTTGAACTGCCTTATTACCCGGGACTGGGAAACCATGATTATGCGAACAACGTGGACGACAGCTACAACAACAATTGCGCGACGCGTATGGTCGATTTTATGTACGGGTGGTTAAGATTGCACACAGGAATGCTCAAATACGATTTCGCAGAAAGGTCTTATTACAAATTCCCGGAGTTGCGGGTAGATTATACGGGCAGCCTGGCCTATTCGTTTAATATCGGCAAGGTCCACTTCGTTCAGCTGCAAAATTTCCCCTCGTATACAGACAATTGGGATTCGTGGAATGCTGGCTCGGCCCGCAGGGATTTTTTCTTCATTAAGCCATCCTTCACATGGCTAAAGAACGATCTGGCTATCGCACGCAACAGAGGCGACGTGATCATCGTCAGTCTTCACGACTATCATGACAATTTTATCGAGCCGTTTGTGACCGAGTTCGACGATATGATAAACAAATATGGCGTATCCGCAGTTTTTGCCGGGCATATCCACCGAACTTGCGGCAAGATGGGAACCATCGGGAGTTCGAATATCCCTTTCTTCCGTTCAGGCGCGGCTTCCTACCAGGATTACCTTGTAGCGGATATAGACACGGAACAGAAGAAAATGATTGTCCGTAAAAGGGCATGTCCATTAAACGGCAAGTACGACTTCACTGGAGATTCATGGGAATGCAACCTTAACGATACGATTCCTTATCCTCCCATGCCGGTTCCTCCTACGGAGGGTCATGTTACATTCTTCAATGATGGCGGTTTCGAAGCGCGCTTCGAACTCCATTATACCTATGGCGGAGAATCGCTGGTATTCAAAACCGGCGGTATGACTTTAGGCAACAAGAAGACCTATTACATTCCTCCCGATGCAACCGATGTTTGGATTATCGGACAGGAACACACAGGTCTGGTTTGGGAAGGATGGCGGACTGTCTTTGATCTCAGGTTCGTATCGCCGCCAAACAACTGTTTCAAATTATATGGCACAACCTTGCAACCGAAATGGAATAACGACTGCAGTTGATAGGAAAGAACCGGACTCATGCGGTTGAACGGGCGCAGCACTGGAAGACTGAAGGCCTTCTACGGGCGCCTTTGCTCTCGATCGTTGCGCTGTGCCGCAACCCGATTCGTTATTTATAGGGATTGTATATAAACATCGCTTCGTTACCCAGCACGAGGTGATACATGAAATAGAATAGCGGTGAACAAAGGATCACAACGAAGAGAATTGCCACTAGCAGAAGGCCGCTATTTCGCTGCTTCGGTTCATTTGTTTTCAGGTTTGCCATACGTTCATACCCCTTTTCACATTTTTTTGCTTTACGATGTCCTTATAGCTGAATTATAGGAAACGCGGCCGGATGTGTAAGTGATGTAAATCACGCTTTTCTTTTCCAAATGTGAAAGAAAAATGGCAATGTAATAAATGACATAGACAGCCCGGATAAAATGAAAAACGCCAGCCTGGAAACGAAGGTCTGCCCTTCGTTCCGGGTTGGCGTTTCTTGCGATATCTAGTAAATCTGCTTCTTCATCGCTTGGATGTCTTTGATCAGAATATGCTTTTTGTCGATCGCGATGTGCTCGTCTTCCTGCAGCTCCTGAAGCACCTTCGTCACCGATTCGCGCACCGTGCCGACCATGTTGGCCAACTGCTGATGCGTCAGCTTCATATCGATAAACATGCCGCCGGCTTTCGGCTGGCCGTATTCTTCCGCCAACCGGCAGATCGTTTTGATCGTGCGCGTCCGGACGTCGAGGAACGTAAGGTCGTATATTTTCTCGTTCGCTTTGCGCAGTCGCTCCATAGCAACTTCCATCAGCTTCAGACACAGCTTGGGGCTTCGCTCCATAAACTGCTGAAAATCCGAGCGCATCAGCGTATACAACGAGCAGGCCTCCAGCGTTTCTGCCGTCGCAGAGCGCCTGAGCCCTTTTTGAACCAACGACATCTCCCCGAAAAAGTCCCCTTCCCGGAACAACGAAAGAATAATTTCCTTGGAATTGTCGATGCGGTAAATTTTGACGACACCGGAATGAATCAAATAAAATTCCTCACCGACGTCTCCTTCGAAAAATAAAATGTTTCCTTTTTTGAATTTTCGTTCCACGAACAGGGGAACGATCGTCTCCAACTCGGCCACCGACATATCTTGAAACAGCGGCACATCATGCAGGAGAGTGATCAGTTTGCTCATGAGTCTCACTCTTTCCTGATCAAATATGTTGCGTTTTTCGGTCACGGTTTCCGTTTTCTCCAAAATTCGCCTATTTCTCTATCATACTACGTTCCGGCTTCGGGGGAAAGGGGCCTTGGATATACCTGTCAGGTGGTCTTAGAGGAGAATCGGTTCGTTCGATGCATGTCGAGAATAGAAAAAGGACTGCATGGAGGAGAACCTCCGCAGTCCTTTGCTGGCAAGCCCGATTATTTTACAGCCGCTTCGTAACGTTTGCCTACTTCGTTCCAGTTGACAACGTTCCAGAATGCCGCGATGTAGTCAGGGCGTTTGTTTTGATATTTCAAGTAGTACGCGTGCTCCCATACGTCCAGACCGAGGAGTGGCGTTTCGCCTTCCATGATCGGGCTGTCTTGGTTCGGCAGGCTGTACACTTTCAATTTGCCGTCTTTGGTCACAGCCAGGAAAGCCCAGCCGGAGCCGAAACGGGTCGTGGCCGCTTTGGCGAAATCTTCTTTGAACTTGTCGAAGCCGCCCAGTTCGCTGTTGATCGCGTCAGCCAGCTTGCCGCTCGGAGCGCCGCCGCCGTTCGGACCGATCGTTTCCCAGAACAAGGAGTGGTTCGCATGGCCGCCGCCATTGTTGCGGACTGCGGTACGGATGCTCTCCGGTACGCTGTTCAGATCGGCGATCAGGTCTTCCACGCTTTTGGATTGAAGATCGGCATGACCTTCAAGTGCAGCGTTCAGGTTCGTAACGTACGTGTTGTGGTGACGATCATGGTGGATCATCATGGTCATTTCGTCGATGTGAGGCTCAAGCGCATTGTTTGCATAAGGAAGTGCCGGTAATTGGTGTGCCATCTTCTATCTACCTCCTGAGGATATGAGATTTCCAAGATTTATTATCGCCTATTTTCCATATAAAATCAACATTTATGTATATTAAGTGTTCGTGGCCGGGGCATCCTCTCCACGGAACCGTTCGCCGCCGCGGTGTTCGATCTCATGGATGATCTGCCCGAGCATGGCGGTGCCTTGAGCGTTCAGCCAAGGGGACAGGTCGCTCATGACCCGTTGATGGTAATGAAGCTCCTCTGACGTCCATTTCGTCATTTGCACATCGTTCAGTTCGTCAATCCGGCGCATCGTACCGGATTTAGTCGTCGCTTCGTGTGTCATCGTCTTCCTCCTCAAGGCAATCCGAACGATTGCCGTATGATATTGCATCGTCTGTGCAAAGCCAAAGATTACCGGATTATCGTTTCACGCCGTTCGGACTTTTATGCAAAAGAAAAGCGGAGGCAGTTCTGCCTCCCAAGCCTAACCCCCACTGCTTGAACTGGAGCTCCCGATCCCGCCGTGTCCGCCGGAGGGGAGCTTTTTTCGCCGTTGATCGGAGATTGCACGATTTGCAAAGAATAGACAATAAATGCCTCGAATCTCTTGTAAACGATTAAAATTAAGCGCTTTCAAGAGCAATTTTAAAAAATATGAAGATTTTTTATCGTTTTTTTGAAAATTAGCAGGAATATTGCGTTATTTGTCGTATTTTATTATCTACCATATGAGTGGCGGGGAGAGTTTAACATGCTTGTAAGTTCGTATCTGGTTCGTACGTTTAAATTGTCCGATTACGTTTCAGTCACGGAGCTTTTCAGGAATGTGCTTTCAGAGGAATGTTATGAGGAGACAATGTCGGCTTTCGCCAGACAGTTGTCCTGGGACAGCGAGCTCGTCCTTCTTACCGAGAACGAAGGCAAGATCGTCGGGGTCATCGTCGGAACGATCGATAACCAGGATGGCTACTACTATCGCATTGCCGTAGAGCAGGAACACCAGCGCAGAGGAATCGGCCAGACCTTGATCGAGTCCCTTCGCCAGCGCTTCGTGGGTCGCAAAGTGCGCCGCATTATGGTCACCATCGATGCGCACAACGAAGTGGTCATTCCCATATACGAGAAAGCCGGCTATCAGGCAGATGACTTTTCCCGATTCCCGCAGCGGCTCAGCATTGTGAACGGCTGACATCGGACGAATCAAGCTTAACGAATCACTCAGGCATACCCGGAGCCCTTCGGCTTCCCGGCTATGCTTTTTTTGTTTATTCGAAGATTACGGCTCTTGAAAGCGGTGCAACATAAGTTTATCATTAAGGCTGAGAAGGAAACACGACAGTCAGTTGAAAACCGCAGGCAGAAGGGTTTGGACCACATGGAGACGTTTATCCCGCATGTCATCAAAAGCTTTAAACACGATGGGCACTTGCATCGCATGTGGATTGAGAATTGGTTGGTGCCGGAACGTCTGCTGCATGAATCCCATCGGGCGGAGTCCATGCTGGTGCTGATTAACAGCCAGACGAAAATCGTCGAGGCCGACGGCAAAGAATGGGTCAGCCGCATACCCGGAGTGTCTTTTTTTATCCCGGGGCAGTGGTTTAACGTAGTCGCGCTGATCGAGGAAGCCGGCGTCCGGTACTACTGCAACGTCGCTTCCCCGCCGTATGTGAACGGACGTGTCATTACCTATATTGATTACGATCTGGACGTGATTCGCATGCCGGCGGGC
Organism: Paenibacillus sp. MZ04-78.2; assembly: GCF_024213375.1. Classification (GTDB taxonomy): domain Bacteria; phylum Bacillota; class Bacilli; order Paenibacillales; family NBRC-103111; genus Paenibacillus_G. The sequence goes on from NZ_JANAVJ010000037.1 coordinate 35,275, forward strand.
GATGTGCATGTTGTTGACCGGGAAGAATATGAGCGGCATAAGCTCGCCTATCATTATTCCGCCGTCGTGGAGTGCAAGGTCGAGCAGGGCCTGCAGCATTTGCTGGGGCGTGTAAAAAGCGCTAAAGCGCCGTTTCAGGATGAATTGGTCCTATCCTATTATGAGCAGTGGAGAGAACGCGGAGCGGAGGGTTAGGATGTGAGCTTTTCTCTGAGCAACAACGAAAGTGAACGGACCGAAAGCCCATCGGAAAGCCCGGTTAGCTCCAACCCTTTACGGGAGCTGCTGGGCTGGATGAAGTGGTTCGCATTCGCGTTGGCCTTGGTCGTGCTCATGCATCAATTCGTGTTTCATTTGTCCACAGTCAAAGGGGAATCTATGCAGCCTACGCTGGAAGAGGGCGAATGGCTGTTTATCAATAAAACGATCCGCTACGCCGGAACGCCGCCCAAGCGCGGAGACGTCGTGGTCATCCAGGAGCCGCCGGGAAGCGAATCGATGCATCCTTTTTTGGTGAAGCGGGTGGTAGCGTTGTCCGGAGACGAGGTGCATATCCGGAGCGGCAAGCTTTACGTCAACGGCAGCGAGGCGCAGGAAGCGTACACGGATACCAGCATCGAGGATGGGCGCTTCGAGCCTTATACGGTTGCCGAAGGCCATCTGTTTGTCATGGGGGACAACCGACATCTGTATGCCAGCTACGATAGCCGTACTTTCGGAGCCATTCCCGTAACCCGGGTCATTGGACGGGCGGAATGGATCGTATGGCCGCCGCAAAAGTGGAGGAGCCTGTAATGGAAAAAGAAGACAGCAGGGCGGGAACGGAGCAGCAGAGCGAACGTTTTGCGGCGGCGGCGGAGCTGCACCCCGCAGACTGGAGACAGCTCAAGCAGCAGCTGCAAGCGGAAGCTTCGAAGATGGGCATTGATAAAATCGGCTTTGCGAGCGCTGACCCGTTCGTCGAATTGAAGGATATTTTGATCCGGCACCGCGAGAAAGGGTTCGAATCCGGCTTCGAGGAGCCGGATATCGAGAAGCGTGTGGACCCGGCGTTGACGCTTGCGGAGCCCCGGTCCATTATATCGATTGCGGTGGCGTATCCGTCGAAGCTGAGAAACGCGCCGCGGTCCGAGCCGGGCGCATACCGGGGCATTTTGTCCCGCTCCGCTTGGGGGCAGGATTACCATCACGTGTTGCGCAACCGGCTGGCAAGGCTGGAAGCCTGGATTCGCGAACGGGTGCCCGGAGCGCGCACGGCGAGCCTCGTCGATACCGGGGCGCTTGTCGACCGGGCGGTGGCCGAGCGGGCCGGGATCGGCTGGATCGGTAAAAACAGCTGCGTCATTACCCCGGAGTGGGGGTCTTGGGTATTTCTCGGCGAGCTGATCACGAATGTGCCGTTTCCGCCCGATACGCCAGTAACCGAGAGCTGTGGCGATTGCACGCTCTGCATCGATTCCTGCCCGACCGGCGCACTGGTCGGACCGGGGCAGCTTAACGCGCAGCGCTGCGTTTCGTTCCTCACGCAGACGAAAGGGCTCATCGAGGACGACGAGCTGAAGCGCAAGATCGGCAACCGGCTGTACGGCTGCGATACGTGCCAGATCGTTTGCCCCAAAAATAAAGGCATTCACGCCGGGCATCAACCGGAGCTGCAACCGGACCCTGAGGTCGTCAAGCCGCTGCTGCTGCCGCTGCTCTCGATGTCGAACCGCGAGTTCAAAGAGCGGTTCGGCCACAGCGCCGCCGCTTGGCGCGGCCGCAAGCCTATCCAGCGCAACGCGATTCTCGCGCTGGGCAACTTCCGGGACGCAAGCAGCGTGCCGCAGCTCGCGGAGCTGTTGCGAAAGGACGAGCGCCCCGAGATTCGCGGCACGGCCGCCTGGGCGCTCGGCCGCATCGGAGGCACAGCTGCGCGCGAGGCGCTGGACGCCGCTTGGGAAACGGAGCGGGACGAGGCCGCCCGCCGGGAGATCGGCAAGGCGCGCGCAATTTACGGGAGAGCGACAGGGGGATGAGCAGGATGGCGATTCGGTACGATGAAATTGATTCACCGATTGGCGTATTGACGCTCGGCTGGAACGCAGAGCCGCAAGGCGGCTTGTGTCAGATCGAATTCGGCGCGTTCGCCGATGTCGAACCGAAGCTTCGCGCTTGGTCCGGGCAGCGGTACGGCACGGACGATTGGATACGGGACCCCGGAGCGTTAACTGAGGCGGCTGAGCAGTTGCATGCTTATTTTGCCGGTACGAGACGGACGTTCGATTTGCCTCTGGATTTGCGCGGCACGCCGTTTCAAATTCAAGTATGGAAGGCGTTGACCGATATTCCGTTCGGTGGAGCCTGGTCGTATAAAGACGTTGCCTTCCGGATCGGCTCGCCTAAAGCGGTGCGCGCCGTAGGAGGAGCGAACAACCGCAATCCGGTCCCGATTATTGTGCCCTGTCACCGCGTGATCGGCGCAAGCGGCGCGATGATCGGCTACAGCGGCGGACTGCACATAAAGACGTTTTTGCTTCAGCATGAAGGCTTTTCGGGGAAAGGGGCCCTAGCGTGAGATACGTGCATATCGAGAACGTCGAGTCCGGGCAATATTTGGGACGGACGATTTTTTCCGCAAACGGGGCGGTGCTGCTATCCGAAGGGGTGCAGCTAACCGTATTTATGATCACGACGCTGAAACGGATCGGCGTGACGATGATTTATATTAAAGACCCTCAGTTTGACGATATCGAGCCGGTTGACCTTGTATCGGAGGAGACGAAACGGGCCGTGATGCAGCGGATGGGAGAGACGATCGATTCGATCCGATCCGGGAAAGATTTCAACATGAAGCATGTCGGGGCAAGCATTGATACGCTGCTGGACGATATTATGAAAAACAAAGAAGTACTGGTGCAGTTGTCGGATATCCGGACGCACGACAACGCAATGTACGTGCATGCGATCAACGTTTGCATGATGTCGACCTTGATTGGCATCAATATGGGGCTGCCGACGACGCAGTTGAAGGAACTGGCGATCGGCGCGCTGCTGCACGATGTCGGCAAGCTTGAGCTCGTCACGGACGATGACAGCGGCGATCCGAAAAAGCATCATACGTGGCGCGGCTTTGAACTATTGAAGCATAAGCGCGAGCTCAGCTTGCTGATTGCGCACGTCGCTTTCCAACATCACGAGACGATAGACGGAACAGGCATACCGCGTCAACTGCTGGGCGAGGAGATTCATCTGTACGCCCGCATCGTTGCCGTTGCGGATACGTATGACAACCTGCTGTTCGATTTATCCGAAGGCCGGAGGATGCTGCCGCACGATGCGTGCGAACGCATGATGGTGCTGGCGGGCGAGAAGCTCGACCGAGAGATCGTGATCCAGTTTTTGCGCACGGTGTCGGTTTATCCGACAGGCACGTCGGTCAAGCTGTCCACCCGGGAAACCGGCGTCGTGGTCGGTCAGCACCGGGGGCTGCCGGGCCGGCCTGTCATCCGTGTGGTCAAGGGCAGCGGAGACGACATGGAGGTCAAGGAAGTCGATTTGGCCAAGCAGACGACCGTGTTTATCGAGAGCGTCCTGATGTAGCGAAAAATGGTGTTTGTAACCGGGGCTTTGACATGCTATGATGAAGAAATGACATCTATCGTTTGAGGTGAAGGTACGATTATGTGGGGTTACGTCATTACCGCGGTTATCGCCCTCATTGCTGGAGGCGCGGCCGGTTTTTTTATCGGTGTGCAGTACTTGCGCAAGCAGCTTGAAAAAATGCAGAGCAATCCGGAAATGCTGCAGCAGATGGCCAAGCAAATGGGGTACAACTTGAACAAGCAGCAGATGCAGAAAATGCAAACTATGATGAAGAATCAAAAGTTTCGTCCGTAAGCCCGAAAAGCCTGGTCGCGGGCTTTTCTTTCTATATTGGAACGGAAACTCCGGACGAATTCAGGAGGAGGATAACCAGTGCCGGCCAAAGAGTACAGAAACAGCCGTGTTGCCGAAAACCGGGAACAGGTCGAGTATCATGTCCGGGAGATTTTGCGTCTGATCGGCGAAGATCCGGACCGGGAAGGTCTGCTTGACACGCCTGCGCGGGTAACCCGCATGTATGAAGAAATTTTTGCGGGCTACGACGCGGACGTGAAGGATATTTTAGGCGTTGCCTTTGACGAGAAACATGAGGAGCTCGTCATTGTGAAGGATATCGTCTACTACAGCCAGTGTGAGCATCATATGGCGCCGTTCTTCGGCAAAATCCATATCGGATACATTCCGAGCGGCAAAATTGCCGGGCTGAGCAAGTTCGCCCGCTTGGTCGAAGCGGTCACACGCCGCCTCCAAGTACAGGAGCGGATCACGTCGGAAATTGCCGACATCATCGAGTCGGTGCTCGAGCCGCACGGCTGCATGGTCGTCGTCGAGGGCGAGCATCTGTGCATGTGCGCGCGCGGCGTCAAGAAGCCGGGCAGCAAAACCGTCACCTCCGCCGTTCGCGGACGGTTCCGTACGGATGCGGTCTCGCGCTCGGAGTTTTTATCGCTAATTAAAGAGTAAGGACAAGGATGCGAGGATGCGGGGGAGCCTGCGTCCTTTTTCTTTCGAACAATGGATACAAGGGAGACGTGCATATGTATTGGTTATATTTGGGGGCTGCGATTGTCCTCGAAATCGCCGGAACGATTTCAATGAAATTTTCCCAAGGCTTTACGCGGCTGACGCCTTCGATTCTCATGGTCGTCTTTTACTTGCTGGCGTTTACGGCGCTCAATTTCTCGTTGAAACAAATTGAAGTGAGCGTGGCGTACGCGATATGGTCGGGTCTCGGAACGGCGGTCATTGCGGTGATCGGTTACTTGTATTTTAACGAGTCCATGTCGCTGTTAAAAGCCGGCTCCATTGTGTTAATCATTCTTGGCGTCATCGGACTGAACGTGGGCGGAGGGGCTCACGGAAGCACGGCCGATGCTCAATCGGAGAGCACCCTTGCGTCAAAGCAGCAGGCACAGGACTAAAGGATGCATGGCGTATCCGCTGATCTTACGCATACGGACCGGATTTCCGTCAGCCGGGGATTCGTTAGGTTTAATAAGGTAGCCACATCAAATGACGGGCAGCCGCGAACCGTTCGTTAACATGGTCCCAATTCACCGTGTTCCACCAAGCTTCAATGTATTTGGGCCGTTCGTTCTTATATTTAAGGTAATACGAGTGCTCCCATACATCCAGCACGAGGAGCGGGATGACGTCCCATTGCGACAAGTTTTGATGCTTTTCCGCCTGCAAAATTTCCAGCCGGTGGCTGCGCGGGCTCCAGACCAGAATGGCCCAGCCGCCACCTTCCACTTTCTCCGCCGCTGCACTGAATTGCTTGCGAAACCCTTCGTAGGAGCCGAACGATTTTTTTATCTCTGCCGCGATCGGTCCCGTCGCTTTTCCGCCACCGCCTGGCTTCATCACATTCCAGAAAATCGTATGGAGGTAATGCCCGGCTCCGTGGAACGCCGCCTCCCTTTCCCAATGCGCAACCAGCGAAAAGTCGCCCGTCTCCCTTGCGCGGGCAAGCATGTTCTCGGCTTTATTTAGCCCGTCAACATAGCTTTTATGGTGCTTGTCATGATGCAGCCGCATCGTTTCCGCATCGATATACGGCTCGAGTGCATTGTAGGCATAGGGCAGAGGCGGCAGCTTATGGCCTCCAATCGGTACGGGCCTTGAATAGGGGGACTGAGGGCGTTCTCCCGACCACGTGCCTTCCTGCGTAGCCGTTAGCTGATTCAGATCGATGGGAAGCGGTTCGTTTTCGCTGCGCCATAAGTGGATGTGCGCTTGCTCCTCGTCCGGGGCACGATTCTCTGTCACTGCATACGGTGCATCCACTGCATCCTCGGCGCGAAACTCTTCAGCTCCTTCAGGTGTGCTTTGGACCGCATGCAGAACGCCCAGGAAATATTCGGATTCGCGTATGATATGCAAGAACACGGTTTGGACGACCGGATTTGCCCGAACCGGACGGCTTCGTTCCAGAATGAAAAACAACTGTCGGATAAATTCCTGCGATTGGGCAATGGACGCATAGAGCAGCTCATTAATTTTGTCGATGATATACGGACCGACCGGGGGCTTAGCCCGCAGCACGGCTTTGATCCATTGCTGGCTGGCGGCTTCCGTCTGTGCAAGGACACCTTCCCATTGCTGCAGCAGCGCGGCATATTCCGGTTCGAGTTTGGGTACCAGTTCACGGATGACGACCGTATGTTCTCTCTCCTGCATTTTCCAGAACCGAATTTCCTCCAATACCCTGAGCGGCATCAAGGAACCGTAAACGTACAGCATACGCAAAAACCTCCCCATCGTTCTGTTTCATCCGGCTTTCGCGGCCGGACGCTACAGGAACATTGTATTCGGGGAGGTGTACAGCTATGTTTGATTTGTCTAACGGGCTTTACTATACTTCAGCGGTTGTGCCGGAGCGGAGGACAACGTACGGAGGAAGCCGGTCGTCATCTCCAGATAGCTTTTGCTGTGAGCGCGATAGATGAGCTCGTGCCCGTCGTTTTCCAGCAGCCACAACGCGGAACCGGAGTCCGCTTTTTGCTTCTGGAAGATCCCTTCCGTCATTTCGTACGGGGCCAGCAAATCTTTCTTGCTGTGGATGAAAAAAATCGGCATCGAATACTGTGTCTCTTTCACTTTGTTATAAGGCACTTGGTTCAAGCTGACTCCATTGATCAGCGGGAAAAACATATGCACAAGGTTTTGAGAAAACTTCGGCAAATTCGCTGCCTGCTTCATGTTATGGTACAAGGTGTCCGGTTCGAGCACGAACGTGCTGTCCAGAATCATGCCGTCGATCTCTTTCGTTTGCAGCGCGGCCTGCAGAGCCGTTCCGGCACCCATCGAGAAGCCCCAGACGAACACTTTTTCAGCTCCCCGGTCTTTCGCGTACTGGATGGCGCCCAGCAGCTCTTGCGATTCGCGCAAACCGCCTGTCACGTTCCACTGAGGCTGGACGAAGCCGTAATCAAACATCAGCACGTTGTAGCCCATATCGTGGGCTGCCTTAGCCAAATCGTAGATGGGCACCCAGATTTCTTCGCGGTTCCCGCCATAGCCGTGCGAGAACACAACCGTTTGCCGGGCCGCTGCCGTTCCCGCGCTCGACGGGATATACCAGCCGGACAGATTCGAAGAGGCATTCAGACTTGGAAATTGCACGTCCTCATAAGCGGCGCCGAAGGCAGCGGCGGGATTCGAACGCAGCGGATCGATATGCGGCCGGCCCAGCGTCCAAGCTACATAAGCGTGGAAGGCCATCGTTAAGCTGAACAGCAGAAGCAGAACGGACAGCAGAGCGAGAAGCAGACCCCGGTGCCTTCTAAGGAAGGTAGTTCGTTTGATAGCGCTTTCAACCGTAGTGGTGCTTAAAGGTGCGGGTGAATAAGAATTGGTTTCCATGCCGGATCCCTCCCATTGAAAACTAAGATGACTTGACTGCCTGTTGCGGATGACGTTGGGTACAGCCCTGATAAATGATTTGAAAAACGCGAGCTTTTTATCCGAGCGATCGGAGGGAAAAACTTGCGATGTACATTTGCTGTCAGAATCGCAAATTCGAGGCTTGTAAGATCCTTGTATTTTTATAGTAAAGGGAGAAAGACCGGGCGTCAATATTGCGCGAAAAATGTAAACTTTCTGTAATCTCCCTGTAACATCGTTTGTTACAACTACTGGAAAAACAATATTTTATTGAAGCAGGAACGACCTTCATATAGGAAAACGCATAGAAATCGGCTATAATAGATTTCAACCAGTGAAACAGATTTTCGGGGAGTGGGAATATGGTCGAAGATGGCAAACTAACCGTTCGCGCCGTCGAACGGGCTCTGGATATATTGCTTTGCTTTACGGAAGCGGAAGATTTAAACTTAACGGAAATTTCCACAAAGGTCGGGCTGCACAAAAGCACGGTCCACCGGCTGTTAGCCTCGCTGGAAGGCAAAGGCTTTATCATTCGCGACCCGGGCTCGGAGCGGTACCGTCTCGGCTTTCGCATCTGGGAGCTGAGCGCCAATTTGACGCACAGCGACGATCCGGCGCTGATCGTGCTGCCGGAGATGGAACGACTGCGCGACCAAGTCGGCGAGACCGTCAGCCTGTACGTGCGCGACGGCATGGAGCGCGTCCGCGTGCAGGCGGTTCAGAGCAACCAGGCGATCCGCCGGGTTGCTCCGATCGGGGCGAGACTGCCGCTGTCCGTCGGCGCGTCGAGCAAGATCCTCGTCGCTTTCGCCGATCGGAACGAGCAGCAGCAGCTGCTGCGCGACCCGTCCTGGCCGACGGCGGTATCTTCAGCTGCTTATTTGCAGCAGCTGGAGGAAGTAAAGACGCTGGGCTACGCCACCAGCGTCGAGGAGCGCGAACCCGGCGCCGCGGCGGTGGCGGCGCCGATCTTCGGCCGCGCCCAGCGGCTGGTCGCCGCTCTCGCGGTATCGGGGCCGGCCAACCGGCTGACGCTCAAGAAGATGAAGGAGCATGCGCCAGCGTTGATGGAGGCCGCCCGCAGAATGGGCAAGATGCTGAAGTAATTGGCAGAGCTGCTTCATGTAGCAAAAAAAGAAGCCCCAAGGCCTCGCGAGGAGGATTGGGGCTTTCCTGTATATAAAAGGCTTCGTCTTACGCAATGATTTGACGCAGGACAGTTTGCAGAATACCGCCGTTGCGGTAGTAATCGACATCCACGTAGCTGTCCAGACGGACAATGGCTTCGAAGCTGAAGCTCGAGCCGTCTTCGCGCGTGACGTTGACGGATACTTTTTGACCCGGCTGTACGTCGTTGCTGAGACCCGTAATGTCGAACGTTTCTCTGCCAGTCAAGCCAAGCGATGTCCAGCTTTGACCTTCCGAGAATTGCAGCGGCAGCACGCCCATGCCAACAAGGTTAGAACGGTGAATCCGCTCGAAGCTTTCCGCGATGACGGCTTTCACGCCGAGCAGGAACGTTCCTTTTGCCGCCCAGTCGCGGGAGCTGCCTGTGCCGTATTCTTTGCCGGCAATAACGACGAGGTTCGTGCCTTGCTCTTGATACTTCATGGAAGCATCGTAGATGGACATGACTTCGCCAGTCGGCAGGTAAGTCGTTACGCCGCCTTCGGTGCCCGGTGCCACTTGGTTGCGGATACGGATGTTCGCAAACGTACCGCGCATCATAACATCGTGGTTACCGCGGCGGGAACCGTAGGAGTTGAAGTCTTCTTTCTTCACGCCATGCTCGATCAAGTATTTGCCGGCAGGGCTGTCGACCTTGATGTTACCCGCAGGCGAGATATGGTCCGTCGTGACGGAGTCGCCGAGCAGCGCAAGCGTCTTGGCTCCGCGGATATCCGCGATGTCCGACAGTCCGGCGCCCAAGTTCTCGAAGAACGGCGGGTTCGCGATATACGTGGAAGTCGGCCACTCGTACAGCTCGCCTTCCGGTACTTGGATCGCGTTGAAGCGCTCGTTGGAACGGAACACGTTGGCATATTTTTCACGGTACAGCGCAGGGCTCATCGCGGTTTGGATCGCTTCTTGAATCTCCTGCGATGTCGGCCAGATGTCTTTCAGGTAAACCGGCTCGTTCTTTTGGTTGTAGCCGATCGGATCGTTCGCCAGATCGATGTTGACCGTACCGGCCAAAGCGTAAGCGACGACAAGCGGCGGAGAAGCCAGGTAGTTAGCTTTCACTTGGGCGTGAACGCGGCCTTCGAAGTTCCGGTTGCCCGACAGTACGGCAGCTACGGTCATATCGTTGTCGGCGATCGCTTTGCTGACTTCGTCCGGCAGCGGACCGGAGTTACCGATACACGTTGCACAGCCATAGCCGGCGACGTGGAAGCCGAGAGCTTCAAGCGGTTCGAGCAGACCGGCTTTTTTCAGGTATTCGGTAACGACCAGGGAGCCTGGCGTCAAGCTGCTTTTGACGTAGCCCGGTTTTTGGAGGCCGAGAGCTACCGCTTTCTTCGCAACGAGACCGGCGCCCAGCATAACGCTTGGGTTAGACGTATTGGTACAGGAAGTAATCGCTGCGATGACGACGGCGCCTGTGCCCATTTTGCTCGTTTCGCTGTTCGGATGCTTCACTTCGACCGTTTCCGCGATTTTCTCGTCGGACAAGCCGTAGCCGCCTTTTTCGATCGGGGTGCGGATGATGCTGTTGAACGATTCCTTCATGTTCGTCAGCTCGACGCGGTCTTGCGGACGCTTCGGACCAGCCAAGCTCGGAACGACCGAACTGAGGTCAAGCTCCAGCGTATCGCTGAACACCGGATCTGGCGTTGCGTCGGTGCGGAACATGCCTTGCTCTTTATAGTAAGCTTCGACAAGCGCGATTTGCTCTTCGCTGCGGCCCGTGCCTCTCATGTAGTTCAAGGACTCGGAGTCCACCGGGAAGAAGCCGATCGTTGCGCCGTATTCCGGAGCCATGTTCGCTACCGTCGCACGGTCTGCCAAGCTGATGTTGCTCAGGCCTAGGCCGTAGAATTCGACGAATTTGCCGACAACGCCTTTTTTGCGCAGCATTTGGGTTACGGTGAGCGCGAGGTCGGTTGCCGTAGCGCCTTCCGCCAGCGTACCGGTCAGCTTCAAGCCGATAACTTCCGGCGTAACGAAATACAGCGGTTGGCCCAGCATGCCTGCTTCGGCTTCGATACCGCCGACGCCCCAGCCAACGATACCCAGACCGTTGATCATCGTCGTATGGGAGTCCGTACCGACGAGGGAATCCGGATAAACTTCCGTTTCGCCGTCAACGGTTTTCGTTGCTGCGACGGATGCGAGATATTCAAGGTTAACTTGGTGAACGATACCGGTATCCGGCGGCACGGCACGGAAGTTGTCGAACGCCGTTTGCGCCCAGCGCAGGAAGCGATAGCGCTCCTCGTTGCGCTCGAATTCGATGCGTTCGTTATATTCGAGTGCGTCCGGGGAACCGAAGGCATCAACCATAACCGAGTGGTCGATAACGAGGTCGACCGGAACAAGCGGGTTGATCCGTTTCGGGTCGCCGCCCGCCCGTTTCATCGTATCTCTCATGGCTGCCAGATCGACGACGACCGGTACGCCGGTGAAGTCCTGCAGCACGATCCGTGCCGGAATGAATGGAATTTCTTTGTTGGCATCGCGTTCGGAAGCCCAGCCGGCAATTTGTTTCACGTGCTCTGCCGTGATCGCCTTGCCGTCGAATTGACGGATCGCGGCTTCAAGCAGAACTTTAATGGAGAAAGGCAGATTTTGCACATGGCCGTTGCCTTGCGCTTCAAACGCCTGCAGGCTGTAGTAGTTGTACGATTGACCGCCAACGTTCAGCTGCTTGCGGACCGAGAATTGGTCTTTTTTAGACATGGTGCTATTCCTCCTTAGACAAGTAATCAGCTGCATGGATCTTGTTTCATTGTATGAAACTTGATTTCATTATTAGCCATAGCTATAGTATACATGCTGAAAGGCCGTTTCGTAAAGGTGGATTTCGCTCATTTTTATTCGGCGGCGCGCATACCATGGGAATGAATGTTTTCTGTCCTATAGAAATAAATCGATCTTAGCCGTACAGGCTTCCGAATGAAAGGGGAACGATGCCGTGTCTTGGAAAGCGACCCTCTACGACTATGTACATCATCGCAATCAAATGGACATCGATTATTCCGTGGAACCGATGCTGCCCTTTGTGAAGGACGCCGCCTATTTGAGTGCGCAGACCGAGAGGCTTGCCCGGCGGGCGGACACCGACCGTCAGCGGCAATTCGTACCGACCAAAAGCGAAACCCGGCTTACCGTCGATCAAGTGGCGGAGCGCGGAGACAGCATCGTAGCCGACGTCACCCTCAGACGGACGACCGTCGGCGAGATTTGGCAGGTCCTCCACGAAGAGCAGCGGATCGAACAGGAACGGATCACCCTTTCCCCGGTGTCAGACGGCTGGTCCGTTGTACATATCGAATATCTTCGAACGGAGCAGGCTTTACGTTTAAAACCTCCGGTTGCGGGCGGGATCATGCAGGCGGAAGATTCGTTTGCCGCTGTCGGGTTAATGCGTGCTCCTTCCGTACCGTATTTGAATACGCAAATCATTTCACATTTCCAGCAAGCTGCCGCCCGCACCCCTTACAACCGGCTCGAAGTGGTGCGTTACGCCGATCAATGGTGGGATAGAACCAATCCGACCTATCTTGCTTTTGAGGTCAACTGCAGCAATTACGTGTCCCAATGCATCTTTGCAGGTGGAGCGCCTATGAACTATACTGGTAAAAGGGATTCGGGCTGGTGGTACAAAGGCCGGGTCGGCGGTCAGGAGCACTGGAGCTTCAGTTGGGCCGTAGCCGAAAGTCTGCAGTTCTATTTGCTGACGAGCCGCAGAGGGCTGCGGGCCCAGGAAGTGGCGAATCCGCAACAGCTCGATTTGGGCGATGTCATAAGTTACGATTGGGACGGCGACGGCCGGTATCAGCATACGACCATTGTTACCGCCAAGGACCCAAGCGGCATGCCGCTTGTCAATGCTCAGACGATCAACAGCAAGCATCGGTACTGGAGCTATGCGGATTCCCCGGCTTGGACGAAGCGAACGCGCTACCGTTTTCTGCATTTATCCGATTCTTTTTAATCTTTCCGAATTTAGCAGTGCCGTAGTTTAGGCTTCGCTTTTCTGCCGTCGGCCATGCACGGAGCCCGCTTTTTCATCATTTTAGACGGCATGGATCAACATTCTTCCGGAGGTTTCTATGAGCGACAAAATACGTGTAGGCTTGATTTACGGCGGCAAATCCGGGGAGCATGAAGTCTCGCTCCAAACGGCACTGGCCGTCATCAAAGCATTCGACTTGAACAAATATGAAGTGCAGCCGTTTTACATAACCAAGCAAGGGGACTGGCATTCGGGACCGCAGCTTATGACGCCGGCCGAATCGGTCAAAGAGCTTGCGTTCGATAGCTCGTCCGAATCTTCGGGAGAGTTTGCCCTTCAGCCGTTTTTTGCCGCCCAACCGGCTTCCGCCGACGCGCCGATTAAGGTGTCGGGCGCTTCTGCGCCGTTTGCCCCGCTGGATGTCGTATTTCCTTTACTGCACGGCACGTTCGGCGAAGACGGCACCATTCAAGGGCTGCTCGAAATGGCGAACATCGCCTACGTAGGCGCAGGCGTACTGGCTTCGTCCGTAGGCATGGACAAAATCACCATGAAAAAAATATTCGCCCAGGAAGGCCTGCCTCAATGCATTTTCCGTCACTTTACGCGAAGCCAGTGGGAAAAAGACAACGCCTATTTCCTGATGGAAATTGAAATCTCGATCGGATATCCCTGCTTCGTCAAGCCGGCCAACCTCGGATCGAGCGTCGGCGTAAGCAAAGCACGCAACCGCGAAGAGCTGCTTGCCGCCGTCAATCAAGCATTTCGTTACGACCGCAAGGTCATTGTCGAAGAGTTCGTGAATGCCCGCGAGGTGGAAGTGGCGGTGCTCGGCAACGACGAGCCGCAAGCCTCCGTCGTCGGCGAGATCGTATCTTCGAGCGAGTTTTACGATTACAAGGCCAAATATGTCGACGGCACCTCGTCGATGATTATTCCGGCGGAAATTCCGCAAGAGACCGCGGAAGAAATCAGGGAGCTCGCCATTCGGGCGTTTACGGCTATCGACGGTTCGGGCTTGTCCCGCGTCGATTTCTTCCTGCGGAAAGAAGACAACAAAATCTTCATTAATGAAATAAACACTATGCCGGGCTTCACTCCTTACAGCATGTATCCGCTACTGTGGCGCGAGAGCGGGAAGCCTTACAGCGAGTTGATCGACGATTTAATTCATCTTGCGTTGGACCGTCACGCCGAGAAGCAGCGCTTGGAGTATACCTTGGACTAACCTTCAGTGCAGGTTAAGCGCCGGAACTTGCTTTTGTCTTCTCGGGTTCGATATGCTTAAGCTAAAAATGGCTGAAAGGAGCGAATTCATGGGATTTCAAACCGAGTTCAATTCCGTATGCAAGTTCAAATCCGAACAAGAGCTGTTCGAGCTGCTGGAGTACGGCCGCGGCAAAATGATGAAGAGCGGCTTCCGCGTGTTTCCTACCGGACAGAAAGTCATCGCCTACACGCCGGATAACCAAGCCGTTGCCATCGTTAAAATTTTGGCCTCTATCGCCGAAATTAATTTTCAGGGCGAAGAAGTGACGCAGGTCGAGATGGAGCTGGTTCGCAAGCTGAACGAGGAAGAAGTGCGCATCCAGACGTCGTTGGCTCACGAAATGTTTTTCGGAGAGCGGGCGTAGACTGTCAGCTCGGCCGACCTTACGGTGCGTAAACCATTAAGGACAGCATCCTTTTCCAGCCATGGAAGAGGGTGCTTTTTTCTTTCCGGGGAAAAGCTATGGAGTAGTTAACTATCGGGAGCGTGATTGTAGCATGATCGTTCGTCTTGGTTATGTAGCGATGTCCATGATTGTCCAGAATGCCTCGCCTTCCAAAACGATGACGTATACCAACTTCGCCAAGCTTGACGACCGGGATGCGGCGCTGCGCAAGCTGGAGCGGATTGCCGCCGAGAATCTTCACAACACGCTGCGGCTGCTAAAGCATAACCGGGCGCATGACATCGATCTATACCGCTGCTCCTCCAAGCTGATTCCCTTAGTCGGCCATGAGATGCTTAGCGATTGGGACCCGATGGAAGTGCTGGCGGAATCGTTTGCGGAAGTCGGCAGCTACGCCCGGAAGCATCGGATGCGCATCAGTTTTCACCCCGATCATTTTACAGTATTAAGCACTCCGCGGGAGGAGGTGCTGCGGCACTCTTTCGCCGATCTGGATCGTCATGTTCGCATGCTGGAGGCGATGGGACTGGACGCGTCGGCCAAGTGCAACATTCATATTGGGGGCACGTACGGCAACAAAACAATGGCAACAGAACGGTTCATTCGCAATTTCGATGCTTTAGAGGAGCGGATTCGGGAGCGGATGACGCTGGAGAACGACGACAAGACGTTTACCGCCCTCGAAACCTTGGAGGTATGCGAGGAGGTCGGGGTTCCGATGGTGCTTGACATTCATCACGACCAATTGAACCGGAGTGCAGAGGTGGCGGAAGAGTTATGGCCGCGCATTCAACGGACATGGCAAGGTCAGAAAGCGCAGGCGGATACCACAGTTCCTCCGCACGAATTGCCGCCCAAAATTCATGTCTCCAGCCCCAAAAGCGACAAAGATCCCCGCGGCCATGCCGATTTCATCAATACCGGCATTCTCATGCCTTTTTTGCGTGCCATTGCCCCGACAACACCTCGGCTCGATATCATGCTTGAGGCAAAAAGGAAAGACGAAGCGCTGTTTCATCTTATGGAAGCGATCGGTCAGGAAGAAGGGATTACGATATTGTCCCAAGCCTCGTTTGAGCTGTAACTTTCGGCGAATCCACACACTTGAAATCTTTGTTAAAATCAAGTACGTTGAGAAGGGAGAAAGTTGTCCTAGCCCTATTTTATGGATGAGAGGGGAATTGGTGGATATGAACTTGGTTGCCGGCAAAAACATATTGGTCATGGGGGTCGCTAACGACCGCAGCATTGCCTGGGCGATCGCGCAATCTTTGGCAAGCCACGGCGCAAGACTTGTTTTTACATATGAAAGCGAGCGGGTCGAGGAGCGGGTGCGGAAGCTGGCTGATACGATTCCGAACTCCGTCATCCTGCCCTGCAACGTCACTTCGGATGAAGATATCGAGAAGCTGGCCGGAGCCTTGAAAGAACAGTTTGGCGTGTTGCATGGCATTGTGCACAGCATCGCTTTTGCGCGCACGGAGGAGCTGGAAGGGCTGTTCGTCAATACGTCGAGAGACGGCTTTGTATTAGCTCATGATATAAGCGCGTACTCCCTGGTGGCCGTGGCCCAGAAGCTTTACCCGCTGATGACTGAAGGCGGCAGCATCATGACCATGACTTACTTGGGCGCCGAACGGGCTATGAAAAACTATAACGTCATGGGGATCGCCAAAGCGGCACTCGAAGCCAGCGTACGTTATTTGGCGAACGATCTCGGCCAATATAATATCCGTGTTAATGCCATATCGGCCGGCCCGATCCGTACCCTCGCAGCCAAAGGCATCAAAGATTTCAATTCCATCTTGAAAATCGTCGAGGAAAAAGCGCCCCTTCGCCGCACGACCGAAACCGCCGAGGTTGGAGATACCGCCCTCTTCTTAATGAGCCATCTATCCCGCGGGATTACGGGAGAAGTGATTTATGTCGATGGCGGTTACCATATTGTCGGAGTTTAATCCTCTACTTATAACACAGCCATCCGTCATATCGGCGGATGGTTTCTTGTATAAATTGGGTATTTGGGGAAAATCAAGGTTTTGTTACAATTGACTGCCGGTTTGGACGAAACTCCGTAGCATATTTTACGTATATTAACTATACTGATACTATTCGATCTGTTGTCATGTCACTAG
The DNA here is from genome assembly GCF_024213375.1 of Paenibacillus sp. MZ04-78.2. Lineage (GTDB taxonomy): Bacteria > Bacillota > Bacilli > Paenibacillales > NBRC-103111 > Paenibacillus_G. The sequence goes on from NZ_JANAVJ010000037.1 coordinate 51,738, forward strand.
GATTAAAAAGACTTTTATTTATTGGTATAGAAAAGGAATGATTAGTAATGACCAATCCCAACATCCCCTCCTTTGCTGTCGGCAGCAAAAGCTTTACCGCGGTCGCAATTAATATCGCTTCCAAAGCGGGAGAATGGATTCAAAGCAAACTTGGGGACTTCAACAAGCTGCAAACCAAATATTCGTCCCACGATCTTGTCACGGAAGTCGATAAAGGCGCCGAAACGATGATTCGCAATTTGATACTGACGCATTTCCCTCATCACGTTATTTTGGGCGAAGAAGGAGTCGCTCCCGGTCCGGACGCTTCCAAGCGAGCGCTGGAGCAACTGAGAGACGCCGAATATTTGTGGATCGTCGATCCGTTGGATGGCACGACGAATTTCGTACACGGCTTTCCCTTTTTCTCCATCTCGCTGGCGCTTGCTCATAAAGGCGAGGTTATTGTCGGCGTTGTTTACAACCCCATTCATAACGAACTGTATGTTGCCGAGAAGGGAAAAGGCGCTTATCTTAAAGGAAAGCGTATGCAAGTTTCTTCCGAAACGAAGCTCATCGACAGTTTGGTTGCAACCGGATTCCCTGCCGATCGGGCAGGCGCCCTGCCGGTGAACCTGCGAGGCGTTCAAGCGTTGGCTCCTAAAGTAAGGAATCTTCGCGTGGCGGGATCTGCTGCTCTGCATATGGCTTATGTAGCTGCAGGACGCTTGAGCGGATTTTGGGAAATTGGCTTAAATTCTTGGGATATGGCTGCCGGAGCGCTGCTTATTTCCGAATCGGGCGGGAAGGTTACCGATATGGATGGGAATCCGTACAGCTTGCATGTCCGCGATGTTCTGGCTACGAATGGTCATATTCACAACGAAATCCACAAGGAGCTGTCAGCAGCTGCGGCCACCGGAATTTAAAGTGATATTTCTGCACTGGGATACAAACCAACGCTGGTTTGTATCTTTTTTATGCAGAGGGGTTGATTTTCGATTTGAGCCATGGTATATTAGTCTTCCGGCCATGAGCTGGGGCATCGCAAACTGGTGCAAGGACAAGCTTTTGAAGAGTTTCGAAAAAAAACTTAAAAAAAGTACTTGCATTACAGGTTGAAGATGTGGTATATTAAAGAGGTCGCTTTTGACGGGTTGTAAAACGAAGTCGAAAGATGGCGAACATCATTGCCCTTTGAAAACTGAACATTGAGTGAGTGTCATAAAGAGAATGCAAATTCTCGTCAGTAGTAAATTTTGAGCTTTAATCAGCTTTTCTTTAATGGAGAGTTTGATCCTGGCTCAGGACGAACGCTGGCGGCGTGCCTAATACATGCAAGTCGAG
>NZ_JANAVJ010000038.1 GCF_024213375.1 Paenibacillus sp. MZ04-78.2
GTGCGTCGTAATCAGTTACGTATATGATCTCATGAATCCCGTCGTTTTTCTAGGTGTGGAGGATTTGACGCTTACTTCTTTCACGCGTAATCCCCCTCAACCGGTATTTCAGTGAATATATTCACCGAATAAGTTCATTATATCTATTGGCAGTTGAATAGTAAGTGATTATTTTCACGTAGTCTTATATATGAAAGTGCCTTGAGATTAATGAAAACGAAGTCTTTAGAGGATATAAAGATAGGGGAGATATGTAAAGAAGCAGGGGTTTCTGTCGGTTCTTTCTATAATCACTTTGAAACAAAGAGTGATATTCTTGTTGAAATGTATAAACGGGCTGATAGTTATTTCGATGAGAGGTATAAAGACGGAAGCAATGCATCTAGTGATGCCCGGGATGAAATTGTTCATTATTTTGAAGTATATGCTCAATATAATCAGAACCTTGAGCTTGAGACCATAAAGCAATTATATACGGCTAATAATAAACTTTTTATTACTAAAGGACGGTACATGCAGAAAACACTTCAATCCATTATCGAAAAGAGACAATTAGCTGGAGAATTAGACAATGAACTTTCGTATGAATATATCACAGAGTTTTTGTTTATTGCGGCGCGAGGAGTCATATATAATTGGTGTCTTCATGAGGGGAATTTTGATTTACCGAAAATGATGAAGCAGTATATTGAACGATTGATAATAACCTTTAGGAAGTGTTGAGTGTACCTGTTCCAGTCGGACTACTTCACAAAACCCGTATTTTGTACATATGTCTGTATAATGACAAAAAATATCGACCGCCTTCTTCTATCCCATTATTTTACTATCTTACCTTTAAATTCACCGTTATAAATCATCGAACTTCCACAAGAGGAGAACAACCGAACCCGTCGCTGGAGGAAACATCGTATGCTACTGGTCACCGATCGCTACGCTCACTTCCGTCACGAACGCTTGCTCATTGGATATCACCCATCCGACTGTATAATAAGTTTCTATAAAAAGTCCCTGAATCGGGTACCCTCCTGCGGTTGCCCAATCGTATCATAAAGAGGAAAAGCACAACGATAAACGGAAACATCATTTCCGATTGTTCTGTGTGTGGCTTCTGGTCCGAGACGTGCCGCCAGTACAACAATAGACATGAAAAGCAATAAGACCGCGCTGTGATGAAAGGCGGATACGATCTCTTGTACATTATCTTCCAAAGCGGAATAAAGCTTTTTTGAAGCGAGCTCCAAAGCATCCATCCTCCTCCCGTTGTTAGTAAAAATATTTTCCACTATTCCCTTTTTCTAAACCTCTATTTCACAACCGGAGAAGGAGCGGATTGCTCAGAAAACGCGTTAGTGAATGCAGAAAAAGTAAACCATCTGCTGGTAACTACGGGCGCTTTTCCCGCAGGCTGAAAGTTAATTAAAATATTCAAAAGCCCGGAGTTATAATACTCCGGGCTTCTCTCTTATGGCGAAGGTATCAGTCGTTCTTGAACTTGTCAGAAGGCGTCGAAAGACGCCTAAGCGTTAATTCTTGATGATTTACCTCGCTGCATACGTGCCGTCAGCATACAGCCGGCGCTACCCTTCGAACTACTTAGCATGCAGCCCGCTATTCCAGATACGTTTGCCCCTGCTTCACTTAGAACTTGGTTTTCCAATTTGGATCGTACTCTACTACTTTGACTTTCATTTCTTTCCATCCCGCTTGTTTAACGATTCGACTTCATTGCGATCATTTATGGACATTACACCGTCGTATATAAACGGTGTGCATAAGTCAATGATTTTTTTTACAATCAATTCCCAAATTCGGAGATAGCGATCCGCCCGATAATGATAGCTTCGATTTCCGGTATGAACGGGTTTCTGAATCCATGCTTGAAGTTTCCCGGTCAAGACGCCAGATGGAAAAGTAAACATGCAAATGATCTCTCGCAGTACCGAGTTTAATCGCTTCCATCGACGGATCCCATTCAAATCTCGGAGACATTCAATTCCGATACGCAATCCTTTTTTAGCCATCTTCATCAAAGCCTTCCCGATATTAATCCGGATGGATGATTTTCTCCGCGAGACCCATCTTTTCCTTCCAATGGATCGAGCGCTGAACGACAACCTTTTGCGCCTGCGGAGACCCTGCCCCGTGCATGCATTCGATGATCGGCGTCGCTCCCGTCATGTTCTCGATCAGCCTCCCCATCTTGAACCGGTCGAGCGGATCGGCATGTTCCCCGGTGCTGTAATACTTGCGGATGTAGCCGGACACCTCCGGGTTGTCCCATTCGTTCTCCGACGGCAAGGTCGCGACGAAGCCGCCTGCTAGATCCTGCGCAAGCCGCGTAACCTCTGGATAATAACGGGCCGTATTGGCTTTCGATACGTTGGCCAGCAGCGGATCCACGAAAGCGACCCCGCACGCCATCGTGGAGCAATTATAGGAGCAGGCTAGCGCGCCGCTGTACATCGTTTCGACCATATGCGCCATTTCCGCAAGCTTATCTCGGACATGGCTCGCTTTGCTGATACCGTGCATCTCGGCTACCGAAGCTGAGGCGCCGATCAGCACGTCCAAATTGCCTGATTTGCAAGCGCCGTAATTTTGCCGGTGGTACGAGGCGAACCGGTCGACGAGCGGCCCCGTAAACTCCGTTTCGCCGCACATAAACACCCGTTCCCAAGGGACGAAGACGTCGTTGAAAATAATGAGCGCTTCTCCGCCCACGACGCCGTATTTGGCGTTGCCCTGATCGATAGTCCCCTCCCATTTGCGGGAATCGTTCACTTGGCGGCCAAAAATATAGACAAGCCCTTCCTCATCGCCCGGAACCGCAAAAGACAACGCGTAATCCGCTTCCGCCGGCGACATCGCCATCCCCGGCATGCATAATATTTGATGGGAATTGACTGCTCCCGTCTGATGCATCTTCGCTCCCCGTACGACTATGCCGTCCTCTCTTCGCTCGACGACCCGCAAATAAAGATCGGGATCGTGCTGCTCCGACGGACGTTTGGAGCGGTCCCCTTTCGGATCGGTCATCGCGCCGTCCGTCATATAATCGCGATCCTGGGTTTCGATCAGAAATTTTTTGAAGCGTTCGTGATAGGTCGTTCCCAATTTACGATCCATTTCCCAGGTAATCGTATAAAGTGTAATCAATCCGTCCATGCCCACGCAACGTTGAAAACAAGTGCCGGTCATTTGTCCCGCTACCCGCAGCATCATCGCCTTCTTGACGAGGTCGTCCTGATTTTGCGGAATGTGGGTCCAACGGTTGATTTTCCTGCCGGTCAAATGGGAGGTTGCGACAGCCAGATGCTCGTGTTGCGGATCATGGGCCAGTTGATACGTGACGGCAGCGGAATGGATATGTGGACGCATGGCCGGATGATCGACAACGTTGTCCACCCGCTCCCCCATAAAATAGACTACCTTTTTCTGCCGCCGCAAGCTTTCGATGTACGCTTCGACATTCATCATTCCGAATCGCTCCCTTCACTCATCATTGGTTGCCGTGCCGCCGCAGCCGGTTCCACCCGAGTTGCCGCCGCGAAGCATTTGCTTCAGTGTTTTCCCGCCGGGGTTGCGCGGAATCGCGCTTACAAACTCGATAAATTTAGGCACTTTGTATTCTGCCAAATAGGTCCTGACAAACGCTCTGATAGCCTCTCCATCCGGCGTATGTCCGCTTTTGGGAACGACATACGCTTTTACCTGCTCACCAAAAATATCGTCCTGCACCCCGACAACCGCCGCTTCGGCAAGATCGGGATGGCCGGCCAAAACCGTTTCGATCTCGACGCTGTATATTTTCTCGCCGCCCCGGTTAATGATGTCTTTCTTGCGGTCCATAATATATACATAGCCGTCGTTGTCCATCATCGCCATGTCGCCGGATTTCCAGAAGCCGTCCGCAAAAGCGTTGCGGTTCGCTTCATCATTGCTCCAATACTCTGAGATGACCATTGCCCCCGAAATCCACAGTTCCCCTACCTCATCGGTCCTGCACGGTTCACCGTTTTCCTTCATGATCCGAATGTCCGCTCCGGGAACGGGCTTACCCACCGAACGAATTTTATCGTTCCTCCAGCCGAACGGCATAATCGTCGCCGGGGACGACGTTTCCGTAGCGCCGTATGCATTGGCAAGTGTCAGACTGGGAAAAAGTGCACAAAGCTTCGCAATCGTTGCGGGCGACATCGGCTCCCCGCCGTATAAAGCCACGCGAAGGGAATCGATGCGCTCCGATTCCTGCCGCAGCAGGAGCAAATTGTAGATCGACGGGACGTTGAACATGAACGTCACCCGGTGCCGGATCGCCGTGCGGATGAAGTCGTCGGTCCTATATTCGCGCAGCAAAACGGAGGTGCCGCCGGTCATCAGCATATGGATGAATTGTCCGATCAACCCGGTTACATGGAACAACGGGATGGCAATCAACGTCGTATCTTCCGATGTTGTTCCGCATACGCGGATATAATTCATCGCACTGTGAATCACATTCCTGTGCACAGCGAGTGCGCCTTTGGGGGTGCCGGTCGTACCTGACGTATACATCAAATAACAGGGATGGTTTTCGTCGACCGATCCGGTCACGGTGAGCGGCATGTCACTGCTGACTGCCGATTCGAAGGCTGCCTCTCCCACTTGGCCGGCCCCATCTCCGCCCGAGACGATAAACAGCATTTGTGGAAACAACGCCTTCAGCTGCTCCAACTTCTCTTTGTAAGCGGCATCATAAAACAGTGCGGTGCAGCCCGAATGACCGATATTGTACGAAAGCTCATGATGCGTCAGCTTCGTGTTCAACAATACGGCAATCACGCCCGTCTTCGCCGATGCCAGCAAAAGCTCGCAGAAGGGTACGGCATTCGGGAACAGCAGGCCGATTCGGTCGCACTTGCGCAGACGGAACGTATGAACGAGATGCTCGGACAATCGATCGACCCGCTGCAACAGCTCCCGGTAAGTTAGCCTTTGGTCGTTTGCGATAATCGCGACCCGATCGGGATAATGGCTGGCGGTTCGGGCAAGCGCTTCGTATAAATTCCGCGGGCGGTTCCGATACACCGCCAATGCCCGTCCGCCGGTATGGATCTGTTCAAAGCGGTCGTCCATCTCTAGCGACCTCCGATTATTGATATTGTGCGGCGATTTTTGCAGCATCAAATGACAAACAAATCGACAAATTCGTGCACCGGGACGGCTTCCAGCCGTTCTTGGCGCAAGCATAGCTCATGGATCGCCGCCGTTTGCTTCCGGGGAAAACGTGTCGCCAGATTGCGGGCGAATTTTTGCTCCAGCAGCGGGATCCCTTCCGCCCGTCTTCTGCGATGGCCAATCGGGTACTCCACCTCCACCTTCTCCGTCGAGCTCCCGTCCTCGAAAAATACCTGAACAGCGTTGGCGATGGAACGTTTACCGACATCGTGGTACTCCTGCGAGTACCGCTTGTCTTCCACGACGGTCATTTTGTCCCGCAGCCGGTCGATTCGCGGATCCACAGCCGCCGTATCCTCGTAATGGTCGGCCGTCAGCTCCCCGAACAGCAGCCCGATCGCCGTCATGTACTGGATGCAATGGTCGCGATCAGCGGGGTTGTGAAGCGGTCCTTTTTTGTCGATGATGCGAATGGCGGACTCATGCGTCGTAATGACGACGGACTTGATTTCATCGATCCGATGCTGCACCTGTGGATGCAGTTGCAGGGCGCACTCGACCGCGGTTTGGGCGTGGAATTCCGCCGGGAACGATATTTTGAACAGCACATGTTCCATCACATAGGAGCCGTAAGGCCGCTGGAACTTAAATGCATTGCCTTTGAAAAGCACGTCGTAAAAGCCCCACGTCGGCGCCGTCAATGCCGAGCCGTAGCCCATTTCTCCCTTCAGCGCCATCATGGCGAGCCGCACGCCGCGGCTTGTCGCATCGCCAGCCGCCCACGATTTGCGCGATCCCGTATTCGGCGCATGCCGGTAGGTTCGCAAGGCGTGCCCGTCCACCCAGGCGTTCGAAACCGCATTTGCGATTTCCTCCCGCGTCGCCCCCAGCATGCCGGCAACGACGGCCGTGGTCGCCACTTTCACGAGGATGACATGATCGAGACCGACTCGGTTGAAGCTGTTCTCCAGAGCGAGCACGCCTTGGATTTCGTGGGCTTTGACCATGCTTTCCAGTACCGTGCGCATCGTAAGCGGCTCGCGTCCCTCGGCAGCCCGATTGCGGCTGATGTAATCGGCAACGGCCAAAATGCCGCCGAGGTTGTCGGAAGGATGTCCCCATTCCGCAGCCAGCCACGTATCGTTGTAATCGAGCCAGCGAATCATGCAGCCGAAATTGAATGCGGCCGCTACCGGATCCAGCTGGAACTGCGTGCCGGGCACCCGGGAGCCGTTCGGCACGACCGTGCCCGGCACGACGGGACCGAGATGCTTCGTGCATTCCGGATACCGCAGCGCGAGCAGTCCGCAGCCGAGCGTATCCATCAGGCATAAACGCGCCGTCTGCAGCGCTTCCTCGCTTTCAACCCGGTAATCGAATACGTAATTTGCAATTTCCGCGATCACCCGATCCGTTTCGGGACGATCATTGCTTATATAGGACGACATGCCTTTTCCTCCATCCGAATAGTTGAATTAAGTCCTCTGCCCGATCGGAACCCAAGCCATCGGCTCCGGCCCCGTATAGTCCGCTCCCGGGCGAATCAGTTTATTGTTGGCACGCTGTTCGATGATGTGCGCCGACCAGCCGCTCGTGCGGGAAATGACGAAAATCGGCGTGAACATCATCGTCGGTACGCCCATCAAATGGAAAGCCGAGGCGCTGTAAAAATCAAGGTTCGGGAACAAGCCCTTCTCTTGCCGCATCAACTGTTCGATTCGTTCCGAGACACGGTACAAAGTCAGATCGCCCTTGTCTTCGCTGAGCTTGCGCGACCAGCCCTTGATGACGTCCGAACGCGGATCGGATACGGAATATACCCGGTGGCCGAAGCCCATGATCAGTTTTTTCTCGGCCAGCATGGATGCAACTCCCGCTTCGGCCTCCTCCGGCGAACGGAACTGCGCAATGAGATCCATCGCGGCTTCGTTCGCTCCTCCGTGCAGCGGTCCCCGCAGCGTGCCGATGCCCGATGTGATCGCCGAATAAAAGTCGGACAACGTGGAGGCCGTAATTCTGGCCGCAAACGTGGAGGCGTTGAACTCATGCTCTGCGTACAATATAAGCGACACGTCCATGCAGCGCTCATGCAGCTCGCTTGGCTTTGCGCCATGGAGCAAGTGGAGAAAATGGCCGGCGACGCTGTCATCGTCCGTTTCCGTCTCGATGCGCCTGCCGCTGCTATGATAATGATGCCAGTACAGCAGCATCGATCCGAAGCTGGCGATCAGCCGGTCAGCAATATCGTACTGCGCATGTTGCTGCGATTCCGGCTCCAAAGCCCCCAGCATGGAGCAGCCCGAACGCAGCACATCCATCATGTTCGCATTGGCCGGCAGCAGTTCAAGCGCGTTTCGGAGCGCGGGAGGCAGTCCGCGGAGCCCGGCGAGCTTACGCTTGTAACCGCTTAATTCATCGCGATTCGGCAATTTCCCGTACAGCAGCAAAAAAGCAGTTTCTTCGAACGTGGCGTACTCCGCCAGATCGTAGATGGAATAGCCGCGGTAATTCAGCCCTTTTCCTTCTTTGCCGACCGTGGCAATGGCCGTTTTTCCAGCCACGACGCCTGCAAGCCCTCCCGTTTTTTTGATCGCCGTCATTGACCTTCCTCCTTCTCCCTCGCAAATAGCGCATCCAATTTGCGCTCGTATTCGTGATAATTCAGAAAGTCGTAAAGCTCCGTGCGGGTCTGCATCATGGAAACGGCGTTCTGCTGCGTCCCTTCTGTGCGAATCGTGTTGTAAACTTGCAGCGCCGCCGCATTCATCGCCCGGAATGCCGATAGCGGATACAGAACGAGTCGTACGCCGGCTTGCCCCAGCTCCTCCGTTGTGAAGAGCGGCGTCTGCCCGAACTCGGTAATGTTCGCCAGAACCGGCACCTTGACCGCATCGGCGAATTTCCTGTACTGCCCGAGATCTCGAACGGCTTCCGGAAAAATCATGTCGGCCCCGGCTTCGACGCAAGCGCATGCCCGCTCGATCGCGGCATTGAGCCCTTCCGCGGCCAACGCGTCCGTACGGGCCATAATGACGAAATCGTGGTCTGCTTTGGCGTCAACTGCCGCTTTGATCCGGTCGACCATCTCGGCAAGCGGGACGATCTCTTTATTCGGTCGATGCCCGCAGCGCTTGTTCGTCACCTGATCCTCCAGATGGACGCCCGCTGCGCCGGCTCTAATCATTTCGCTGATCGTGCGGCCAATGTTGAACGCGCTTCCGAATCCGGTATCGGCATCGACCAGCAGCGGAAGTCCCGTGACCGACGTGATTCTTCTGACGTCCTCCAATACATCGTTCAAGGTCGTCATGCCCAGATCCGGCAATCCGTACGAAGCGTTAGCGACGCCTCCTCCGGACAAGTAAAGCGCTTTGAACCCAACTCTCTCCGCCATCATGGCCGCGTAGGCGTTGACCGCGCCGACCACCTGCAGCGGATTTTCCGCCAGTATCGCATCCCGAAGACGCGAACCGGGCGAGTATGATTTGCTCATTCCAGCACCTCCTGTACCGTTTCCCCCATCCTATCAGGAGGCGGTTGCATTTCGGTTGCACGGCCGTATTCCAACCAAATTGCGCAGCTTCAGCTTCGAGGTCTCCTCCAAATCCTGTGCGAATGCAGCACAAAAAAAGACTTGGCGGAAGTCCGCGAAGTCCTTGATATACCCCGATATTGACAATTCCCCCTCCGATTGCTATTGCGTGTCATCGAGTTCAGTGATCATCCTGTAAATGTCATCTGTGTCGCTCGACGGCTTTAATCCGAGTCCGGAATCGAGGGCATGTACGCATTTCCGATACCAAACAAGCGCCTGGCTGCGATGGTTTCCGGCCAAATGGCAGCGCATGAGCATTCGGTACGCTTCCTCCCAGCATACGTCCTTCTCCAGCATTTGCTCGCACCAGCCGATCGCGGCCTCGTATTCCCTGTTCTGCCAGTGCCATTCGGCCAGCCGCTGCGCCCCGCGCAAAAACAGCGCCTTCAGCCGTTCCCTCTCTCCCGTACACCAATCGTCGCCGATCCGTTCCGGCAGGAAGTCGCCCCTATAAACCCGCAAGCCTTGCAGCAGCTTCCGCTTGGCTTCGGGCGTCTCCTTCTCCTCTAGGCCTTCTTTGACCAGCCGCTCGTATTCAAGCACATCCAACACCAGACCGGGGGAAACGTTCAACCCGAACGAATTCCCGTTACGAAGCAAATAGAACGGCATCGATCTTCCCTTGCGTCCCGGCTCGAGAAGCGAATTCAACAAGCATAAGGCCACTTTGAAGTCCCGCTGAAACACGTTTTCGCTTGCCGATTTCCACAGCGTTTCGCCGATATATTCCCGGGTGATCAAACGATTCCTATGTACGATGAGGAGCTGGAACAGCTCCTTCACCTTGCCCCGCACCCAATCCCGCTCCTCCACTTCCTTGTCTCCCAGCCAAACATTGAAGCTCCCCAAGGTTTGAATCGTGAGCGTGTAGCCGGGATGATCGTCGGCATGCTCCATGCCAAGCTTCCTCATCCATTCCTTGACGAATGACATTTCGATGTTCCGATGCAGTGCCGCAAGCAGCAGGGGATGGAGTTGCCGCACATCGCTTGGGCCGAACATCGTTCGCCGCTCCAGCAGAAAATCATAGTTGCCGTTCTTCATGCGCTCAAGGAAGTCAGCCAGAAAGCCTCCCAGCCGTTCTTCATCGCCCATCCGATAGGCGAGCAGTGTGAGCCACATCAAGGCTACTGTCGAGCCGTAACGATCCCCGCATCCTTCAAAATCCGCGGCGCTCCGTAGCAAATAACCGTTCGCTTCCGCATAACGCCCGCAGCTAACCGATGCCGCTCCCATCGACAACAACAGGAGAGTCGATACCCACTTGTCATTCACCTTCTCCGTTTCGGCCAGCCCCGCTTCGCCGCATTCGATCGCCTGCTCCCATAATTGACTGCGGCCGTACAGCAAGCACAGCCCCATCATGGGCTCCGCCCTCCCCCGGGGCAGCCGGATCGCGTCCATAATGGCGAGGGCGGACATGTAGCAGAGATGGACGGCGTTAAAATCATGCCGGGGCAGCAATTGCTCCGCATGCCCCTTTCGCATCCAACCTAGCGCTTCCTCGAAGACGGCTTCGGATGCTACGCCCTGCGCAATGCCCATTTCCGCATACGTGCTCGCTTGGTCCTGCCGACCGGTGAATGCTTCGACCAGCGAAAGGTAATGATCCGTAAACCGGTGGGCTTCGGACTCCAGTCCTCCTTTTTTCGCCAAGCCGCTTTTTCGCCGGAGCAACAGGTCCCGCGCCTGCTGCAGCTGCCCCGTTCGAAGATGAAACCTGACTTTCAGGCTGTCGTCCGCATGCCATGCGTGCAATTGCTCGTACCAGTCGGCCGCCTCCGCAACGCGCGCCGAATTGAGCGACGTTTCGGCCATCAGATAATATAGCTGGTAATGGCTGGAACTGGCAATGCCGCTGCAATGCTTGTGAAGCGTTAGTGCCTGACCAAGAAGCGCCTCCGCCTTCCCCGGCTGCAGCGTGTCATGGTAAATACCCGCTTGTCCTTCCAAAGCCCGCATCCAATCGAGTGGATCGTCCGCCGCCTTGGCCAGCGAGCCTCCCTTGTCATAACACGCTGCGGCTTTCTCGTACGAACAGCGGTAGCGGTAAAGATCGCCTTCGTATATCCAAAGCCGGTAATTGCGATTTTTGAACGAATCGGGAATTCGGTCGAGCGCCTGCTGCAAAGCGTCAAGCTGTCCCTCTTCGATCAGTTGCTCCCCGTGCGCCCGGACAACCTCCGCCAAGCCCCCATAATCCTCGATTACGGACAGATGGTGCATCGCGCTTGGGTAATCTCCCGTTCGCAGATAATATTGAGCCGCCCGCATATGCAACCCTTGAAACAGCGCGACCGATTGCCGCAACTCACTCAGCAGAAAATCCCGGAACAGCGTATGGTACCGGTAACGGTCCGTTCCGAACGGGCAAATGAAAAGGCGCTCGCTGCAAATATGCCCGATCAGGTGCTGCGCGTCTTCCATCTCCAGTACGGCCGCGCAAAGCGGCGGGGAAAAATCGGTAAAAATGCTCGTTTGGATCATAAAATGTCGAACCGCTTCCGGCTGCTTATCCAAAACCTCCATCGTCAAATACGGAAAAAAAGCATCCCAGCCATGCTTCGGCAACATGACGGAATGCCCGCTGGCGACGTCCATCTCATGCCGCATCCATTGAATAATCATAATCCAGCCTTCCGTCATTTGACGGACGGCACTCACCTGCTGCGAATGAAGCGGTCGATCGTAAATATCGGCAAACAAAACGTCGATCTCTTCTTCCGAGAACGCAAGGTCGTTCTCGCCAACTTCGATCAATTCGCCCATCGCCTTTAATTTGGCGAGAAGCTTCCAGGCCGGGCGGCACCTCCCCGACACGATAAGATGAAGCTGGTCGGGACGGTGCTCCAGCAAGTATTGGAGCCATTCATTGATCCGTTCGGCGTGCCGGGCGTGATGATAATCGTCCAACACCATCATCATGTGCTCCGGCTGCCGCACGATCTCGCGAATGAACAGCCTGCATAAGCGCTGCACATCCTGCTCGCCGGCATGCAGCGCACGCAGTATGGCTTCGCCGAAACCGGGAAACCGGTTGCGTATGGACACAAGAAGATGCACCAAAAAAGACGACAAGTCATCATCCCCGGCTTCCAAACGGTACCAGAACGAAGGCGTCTTTTCGCTTTGCACGAAGGAGGCGAGTGCCGTGCTTTTGCCGTATCCCGCTCCTGCGTGCATAATCATCAACGGAAGATGAACGATCGGCTTCATTTTCCTGTTCAAGCTTGATCGCCTTAACGTCTGCGGTTTGAGGCCGGGTGGCATGATGTTGGTGTATACGATCATCGAATCACTGTCCAATCGTCATCCCCCCATAGCTCCGCGATCCCGGCATTTCAGTCGTACTTGTAGAAGCCTTGGCCGGATTTCTTGCCGAGACGCCCCGCTTCGACCATGCGCCTCAGCAAGGGACATGGACGGTATTTGGAGTCGTTAAACCCTTCATACAAGCTTTCAAGCGTAAACAAAATCACATCGATACCGACATAATCGGATAGGCGGAGCGGACCCAGCGGATGATTGGCACCGAGTGTCATTCCTTTGTCGATATCGTGCGGATCGTTGCCTTCCATGACCAGAAAAGCCGCTTCGTTCAACATCGGCACCAGCACACGATTGACCGTGAATCCCGGAAAGTCCTTTGCCGTAATCGTCTTTTTGCCCAGCCTCTCGCCAAATTCGAGTAACTGTCTCATCGTTTCGTCGGATGTCTCGAGCGCACGGACAATTTCGAGCAATTCCATCATCGGAACCGGGCTGAAAAAATGGGTCCCGACCACTTTGTCAGGTCTTCGCGTTGCCGAGCCGATCGCAGCGATGGAAAGAGAAGACGTGTTGCTGGCGAGAATCGCCTCCGTCTGCACCGCCTCATCCAGCTCGCGGAACATCGCTTGCTTGAGCCCCAATTTCTCGGGGATGGCCTCGATCACGAGGTCGGCGTCTTTGCCGTCTTCCAGCTTCGTCGAAAACTGAATGTCTTCCAATAAGTACCGAGTTTCTTCCGCTAAATAAACGCCCCTCTTGACAAGCGAAGCGATGCTCTTGTGCATATGCTGCTTCGCCCTTTCCAGATCCTCGACCGTACGATCGACGATCGTCACGCGAAAGCCAGCTTTGGCCGTAACCAGGGCGATTCCCGCTCCCATTAGACCGGCGCCTACTACCATGATGCGGTTGATCATATGATTCGTCCCTTTCTTTATACACGTTCAATCACGATAGCCGAGCCCTGTCCGCCGCCAATGCAAAGCGTAGCCAATCCCGTCGTCTTCTGCCGGCGAATGAGCTCATGCACCAACGTGACCACGATGCGGGCGCCCGAGCAACCGACAGGATGACCGAGAGCAATCGCGCCGCCATTGACGTTCACTGCGGCTTCGTCCAGCTCAAGGTCCCTAATAACGGCGAGCGATTGAGCTGCAAACGCTTCGTTCAGCTCGACGATATCGATGTCGCTTACGGACATTCCGGCCCTTTGCAGCGCTTTTCGCGTCGCCGGCACAGGACCAATCCCCATCACGGAAGGAGGTACTGCCGCTTGGGCAACAGAGCGGATTCTCGCCAGCGGAGCAAGGCCCAGCTCGTTTGCCTTTTCCGCCGATACAAGCACCACGGCTGCCGCCCCGTCATTGAGGCCCGAGGCATTTCCCGCAGTAACCGTCCCGTTATTCTCCTTAAAGGCGGGAGTCAGCTTTTGCAGCTTTTCCAGACTCGTTTCCATCGGGTGTTCATCCACGCCAATTAGCTGCTCGCCTTTTTTCGATTGAATTCGTACAGGCACAATTTCGCGCTCAAAGCGTCCTTCCCCGATGGCCCGAAGCGCTTTTTGATAGCTTTGCAAAGCGAACTTGTCCTGTTCTTCCCGAGAGATATGATACTTGTCAGCCAGATTCTCAGCCGTAATCCCCATATGGTAATTTTCGATCGCACAGTGAAGCCCGTCGTACAGCATCCCGTCCACCGTTGTTAACGCCCCCAGCTTCCGGCCCCAGCGCGCATCCAGCACTAAATGCGGAACGTTACTCATGCTCTCCGTTCCGCCTGCGACGATCACATCGGCCTCGCCTGCACCAATCTGCTGGTAGGCCAGGGCGATCGAACGCAAGCCGGAAGCGCACTGCTTGTTGATGGTCATCGCGGGAACTTCGATGGGGAGCCCACCCGCTAGAGCCGCTTGACGGGCAACGTTTCCTTTGCCGCCGGCTTGAAAGACATTTCCCAGTATGACTTCATCTACGACGGATCCGTCAATATTGGCCCGGTTCACCGCTTCGCTCACGACGATCGCCCCCATATTCGCTGACGATAACGATTGAAGGCTTCCGCCGAAGCGCCCGATCGGTGTTCTCGCTGCCGATACGATATAAACGTCTCTCAAACGAACTTCCCCTTCCGCTTATTGAAACGATGGCTTGCGTTTTTCGGTAAACGCGCGCATTCCCTCAAGTGAATCCGGATGATCGAACAGCATTGCAAACCGGTCGATCTCCAAATGCAGCCGATTTTCGAGCAATTGCTGAACTTGCCCGCCTAGCAGCCGTTTGATAGACGTAATGGCGGCTTGGCTTCCGGCAGCCAGACGACCGGCCAGCTCCATCGCGATTTCCCGGGGATTTTCTGCAAGCTGGCTTACCAGCTTCAATTCGTATGCGCGTTCGGCCGTAAACGTATCTCCGGTGAAAATAAGATGCGATGCGACGGCAGGCCCAACAATCGTCAGCAAACGCTGTGTCCCGCCGCCTCCCGGGATGAGACCCAGCTTGATTTCCGGCAGCCCGAATACGGCAGCCGGACCTGCGATGCGGATGTCGCATGCAAGCGCCAGCTCGAACCCGCCGCCAAGGCAATAGCCGTTAATGGCCGCTATGACCGGCTTCGAACAGGAAACGATTCGGTCGTTCAGCGCTTTCAAGCTGATCGCCGTTTCGTAAGCCGCGCTGACGGATATTCCCGTCATCTCCTTGATATCCGCTCCCGCAACGAACGCGCGATCGCTCCCGGTCAGCACGATCGCACGCACATTGCCGTCTTGTTCCAACGCGGCAAGTGCCGCGCGAAGCTCTGCGACCAGCTGATGGTTCAAAGCGTTCAGCGCCTCCGGCCGGTTGATCGTGACAAGTGCGCAGCCCTCCGCTTTTTCCACAATGAGAAGCTGATTAGACATGGCGCTTCCTCCTTCATTGCATGCCATCGTAGAATCGGCTTCACAGCCATTTCATGACCAAGCCGACCCATACCCGGCACGCCGGATTGATAAAATTTCATCTCTCGCCGCCGTCGTTTCAGTTCGGAAGTCCCGAACATCGCCCGATCGGCCAAACGCTTCAATCGGCACCTATATTCATTTATTCGAGCTTCCGTATGATCGTTCACAATGAAGAAATCCGTCACGGATCACTCCCGGGCTGCGGCATCATCGTTCCGTTGTAAACCGATACGTGCCCGGCTGGCACTCGAATACGGCGTTGTCCGCGTCCCCGCTCAAGCAAACGGCTCCTTCCGCCTGCCCCGCCGGCTTGCCGCCTTCCAAAATCGTCGTCCCGTACTTCAGCGGAACGTATACTTTTGCCGTTGTATTCGCCGGAACGGTCACCGTCAGCTCCAGCCCGCCGCTGTCGGTAAGCGACCAATTCGATCGGATCAATCCATGGATGCAGCGGTACTGCACATCGGCTTTACGAAGCCGGTCTTCGATTCGCGGCCGGATAACCATTTTGGTGTAACCCGGCTCTTCCGGATCAATTCCGCCCATATACCTGTACATCCATTCGCCGACGGCCCCCAGCGCGTAATGGTTAAACGAATTCATCAGCGTGTTCTGGAAGCCCGTTTCTTCTGTCCAGCCGTCCCATCGTTCCCAAATCGTCGTCGCCCCTTGCTTGATCGTGTACATCCACGAAGGGAATGTATCCTGCATCAGCAATCGGTAGGCAACATCGTCATAACCGTACTCGGAAAGCACCGGCAGCAAATAGCGGATCCCGTGAATACCCGTCGTGATATGCCAGTTTTGGCTTTCGATGCCGGCGACGAGATGCCTGGCGGCAAACTCGCGCTTGTCCTCAGGCAGCAGGCCGAAATAAAGCGCCATCGCATAAGACGTCTGCGTGCGGCCTTTGATCTGGCCGTCCTCCCGCACAAATTCCTTATTAAATGCCGCTTTGATCCGCTCGTACAGCGCCCCGAATTTGCGTTCGTCCTCCGCCTTGTCAAGCACGCCGGCCACATCGCGCATGATTTGTGTGACATGGGCGTAGTACGCGGTGCCGAACACATCATAAGGCGTCGTCGAATACGCGGAATAACGCGTCCCGAATTGCGCGCCCTCCAGCTCTTCCGTCGGAATCGACAGCCAGTCGCCGTATTGCGGCGTAATATCGCGCACATGCTGCGGGTGCAGCATTTCGTTGTAGGCGATCCAGCGGGACATCGCGTCATAATGGCGTTCCAGGATGCGAATATCGCCATAAATCCGGTACATGTTCCATGGAATGATTACGCCGGCGTCAGCCCAGCCCGACGAGCCTACCAGGAAATATTTGGATATGGTGGAATACGGCAAATGCGGCGCAATATCCGTAAACGCCCCGTTTTTCCACTGCGCATCTTCGACGTCGATCATCCATTTTTTGAAAAACGCCGCCACATCCATATTGTAGCTGGCCGTGAACGAATAAATTTGCGCGTCTCCCGTCCACCCGCAACGTTCGTCCCGCTGCGGGCAGTCCGTCGGCACGCTGATAAAGTTTCCGCGCTGCGTCCACCTAATATTGCTGAACAGGCGATTGACCATCTCGTCCGACGTTTCCACGCTTCCGGAGTCGTCCATGGCCGATTGAATCACTTCGGCGACCAGCGCAGTTGCGGCAAGCTCGCCGGGATACCCGTCGATTTCGATAAACCGGAAGCCGTGGAACGTAAAGCTTGACGTATACGTCTGCACTTCCGGGCCTTTGGCGATATACACGTCCGTTTGTCTGGCGTTGCGCAAATTTTCGGTATAAAGCTCGCCTGCCGGCGTTAACACTTCGCCGAAGCGAATCGTCGTTTGGTGGCCCGCTTCGGCTCCTGCCGGCATCGTCAACCGGATTCGGCCGACCATATTCTGGCCCATGTCGATCAGAAATCTGCCAGCCGCCAGCTTCATAATCTTCTTGGGTGCCATCTCCATGATCGTCTTGATCGCAGGGCTGCACTGGCCGTTCAGATAACCTTTGTATTCGAAAAAGACGTCCGGCGCCGACCAGCCGGACGCATCGAAACCGGCCTCGTTCCAGCCGGGCATCTCCAGCCGGGAGTCGTATATTTCGCCCATGATCAGATCGGAAGATACGATCGGTCCGAAGGACGCTTTCCAGCTCGTGTCCGTAGCGATAAACCCGCTGCTCCCGTCCTCGTATTCGATATTCAATTGCAGCAGCGCATAAGGGTCTTTGCCGTACTTCTGGAAATCGAACAGCCCGACGAAGCCGGCGTACCAGCCTTGACCGAGCGTCAGACCGATCGCATTGTCCCCTTGCATGATTTGTCCGGTAACGTCGAATGTCTGGTAATACACCCTTGTCTTGTAATCCGTCCATTCCGGCGCAAGCACGTAGTCGCCCGCCTTGACGCCATTGAGGTGGCAGACATACAAACCTAGCGCCGTCACATACAGCGTTGCCCGTTTGACGGGTTTGTCCGCGGCGAATGTCTTGCGCAAATAAACCGACGGCTTCTGCCGGTCCATCGTCGGGACGACATCCGAATTGAGGCCGATCCACTTCCCTTTCCACTCGTCGCGGCGCAGCAGGCCCATGGACCAATGGCCGGACGACCAAGCTGACGCCTCGTCGTTATGATCCCATATCTGCACCTTCCAATAATACGGTGTTCCCGACTGAAGCTCGCTCCCCATGTAGGCCACATTCGCGGATTGACCCGAGACGACTTTTCCCGTATCCCACATGTCCCCCATATCTTCGTCCAGGTTCGCCGCATCCGACGACACGATAATCCGATACGCCGTCTGCCTGGCGCCCCTGCCCGCCGCGTGTATCGCCCAGCTGAAACGGGGCTTCAATTCGTCGATGCCGAGCGGATTTTCCAAATATTCGATTCGCAGCGAAGTCGCACTGGCGCCCATCTGTCATCCCCATTTCCACTTGATATGTTCAACCTTTGGTTGCCCCCGCCGTCAAACCCGCGATAATGAAACGTTGTGCGGCAAAGTAAATCGCAAGCAGTGGCAAGGAAATAATGATAATGTCGGCAAACACGTAGTTCCATTGCGTGCTGTACTGCCCGGTAAACAAATAGAGCGTAAGCGGAAGCGTAATTTTCGTGCCGCTGGACAAGAAAAACAGCACGTACACAAAGTCGTTCCACACATAAATCGCATTAAATATAACGATCGTCACAAGAATCGGACCGAGAAGCGGAAAAATGATCCTGAAAAACAGCCGATATTTTCCGCTCCCGTCGATGATCGCCGCTTCGTCAATCTCTTTGCTAATGCTTTTAAGAAACTGATAGCATAAATAGACGCTTAGAGGCGACCGTATGGCGACATTTACCAGTATGACTCCCGTCAGCGTGCCATTCAAATGGAAAAAGTTCAATATTTTATATAAGGGGACGATGGCCGGAGGAACGACGAGTCCGAGCATCACGAGATGATTCGTGTATTTGCTGAGCGCGTCCTTCCTTCTTTGCAAAAAAAAGGCAGTCGCCGCAGCGGTAATCACGATAATGATAACGCTTGCAGATGTGATAAACATGCTATTTTTGAACGCCAGCAGCAAGTTGCCCATCTTGAACACTTTGGCGTAATTGGCCCATTCCAGTTTGGTAGGAAGACCTAGCCCTAAAACGGCGGCTTCCGCCGGAGGCTTGAGCGAGTTGACGATCAGCAAGTAAAAAGGAACAAGGAAAACGACTCCCGCAATAAGCAGGGCGATTTGCAGCAAAATTTGCGGCAGCCGGATCGAGTTCAGTCTCATTACATTTCGACCTCCCTTTTCTCCAGCGATTTCCGTAAGAAGACGGTAAGGATGATCACGACGACGAAGATGACGAGCTCGCCCGCAGTCGCCAATCCGTAGCGCCCCATGGAAAACTGTTTGTACACCATCGTTCTTAATACTTCCGAATAGTAGCCGGGGCCTCCGCCTGTGGTCGCATAAATCAAATCGAATTTGGTCAATCCCACGATCAGCGCAAAAATAATGTTCGCGTTAAAGGCGGGGGCAAGCATCGGGAACGTAATATGCCAAAATTTTTTCCACGGACCGGCACCGTCCACGGAGGCGGATTCCATCAGATCGGAAGGAATCGTCTGCATCGCCGCGATAAAGATGGCCAAATGAAAACCGATCGAACGCCATACGTCAATAAACGATAAGGAGAAAATGACGAGACTTTTGTCCACGAGCCAATTCATCGCCATAAAATCGAGTCCTGCCGCACGCAGCGTGCGATTCAGGATGCCGATTTCCGGATGCAGAATCGCGGTGAACAGCACACCGATGGCAATGTAGCTCATGACATAAGGCGAGAAAAAGACGGTGCGGAAAAAATTGCGCGTAACGGCAGCGTGATAGAGCGCTACGGCAAGCAGAAGCGAGCATCCCGTTTTCAAAATAATTGTAGTAATCGTGAATAACGCCGTGTTTTTGAGTGCCATGGAAAAGGCCGGATTCTCGAACAATTCCACAAAGTTCCGGACGCCGGCATATTTCACCGTATGGATGTCCCAATCGGTAAAAGCATAATAAAAACTGAACAAAGTCGGTAAAATGAAAAATACCGCATAAATCAGCAACCAGGGAATGGCGAAACTGAATGAGTAAGTTTTGCGCTGCAGGTTATCCAATCGAATCTCTCCAATCCGTTATTGGAGTCCCTTGCGGGACTCCAATCGTTTTGCGCCAATCTGTCTAGAATCCGGGTATGCCTTTTGCTTTGGCATTTTTCTTCAGCGTGTCCGTCAACGTTTCAGCCAGCTGCTCCGGCGTTTTTTGATCCATCAGCATCGCTTGCACCTGGTCGCCGAAAGCGCCGATGTTCGTAATGACGCTGAAGTCGAACGTTGCGAACTGCTTGGTCGTATTCGAAATTTTGATCATGTCCCGCACCGGTTCCTTCAGCTTGGACTCGTCCAGCTGGACCCCTTTGAGCGCAGGGACGCCGGCGGAAGGCTGGTATTCAAAATACTGCTTCTGTCCGTCGTTGGTCATGAAATAATTGATAAACTCTTTGGCTTTTTCCTTGTTCTTGCTGTCCGCCGGGATCCCGAAAATCATCGGCGGCCAAGAGGTGGCCACCTTCTCGCCGGCAACCGGCCACAAGAAGAAGCCCAAATCGTCCACTTTATCCGGAGCCGTATCGGCCAGCGTCCCGACAATGCTACTGAGTACCGGGTACATCGCCGCTTTGCCTTCGGTCATCGCCTGCTGCGCGTTGGCATAGCTCGCCGACAGGAAATCGCTGTTTACGTAACCGGAAGAAATGAGCGTTTTCAGCGTCTTGTAAGCGTCGATAAAGTTTTTCGCATCCTTGAACGACGCCTGATTCGCGTTGATCTTATCGAGCAGGCCCTTGTTCTGCAATTGATCGTAGGAGAAGGCGGTCAGCCCCGGAATTTGCAGCGTCCACGAATCTTTAGCCGACAGGTAGAACGGAATTTTCCCGGCTTTTTTAATTTTTTCGCTTGCTTTGATCAGCTCGTCCAGCGATTGGGGAATGTCGACGCCCACTTCTTTGAACACTTTCTTGTTGTATAGGATGCCGCCGAATTTGACACCTTGGGCCGGAATGCCGTAAACTTTTCCGTTATCTTTGTAAAAAGGAAGCAAACCTTCGTTGATGTTTTTCACACCGGGCAGGTCGGACAAGTCGGCAAGCGCTTTCGACGCCTGCAAGTCGTCCCTCATTCTGGCGCCGGGATGATAGCTGATAATATCCGGGAGGTCTTTGGTTGCGGCCTTTACTTTGTAGATTTCCTCGAATTTGTCGAGCGGCAGCAATTGAATATCGATGTTGGCGCCAGCTTTTTCGGCGAGCGCCTTGAGCCATTTGTCCCGGCTCGGGCTGTCGCCGGTCACGACGTGCGTCAACGTTACCGTTTTGCCCGCCGGCTTATCCGACGGACTTGACGAGGAATTGCCCGATGGGGCCGGTGACGACGACCCGGAAGGCGTCTTCGTCCCCCCGCAAGCGGCGACAACGGTCAAACTTGAAACGAAAAGCAATGATAATGCCGTTCGTAATCCTTTTTTCATCTTTTCGCAACCTCCCTGTTTTCAGCTTGCTTGAATCGAATGCGATTAGCCGGTCATGCTTGTCCGGTCCCACCTCCTTTCGGTGGCATTGCTGCCGCTACATGGCGATCAGTCCGCCGTCCACGAAGACGGTCGTCCCCGTCAAATATTCGGAATCGCTGCCGGCCAAAAAGACGGCCGTGCCGGCGATATCTTCCGGCGATCCCATTCTCCCCCACGGAATGCGTTGGATCGTCGCTTCCCGCATCCCCGGTTTGGCGAATTCGTCCGCGCTGATATCGGTATCGATCACGCCGGCGCCGATGGCATTCACGTTGATCCGATGTTTGGCCAGCTCCAGCGCCATGCATTTTGTCATAATTTTGATCGCGCCCTTGGTCATGGCGTACTGCGTCAAGTCCTCGGTGCCGACTTCCTCGGAGATCGAGGACATGTTGATGATTTTGCCGCCTTTTCCTTGCCGGATCATTTCTTTCGCCGCGCGTTGGCCGCTGAAGAAGGTGCCGAACAAGTTGACGTTCCATATGCTTCTGACCGTCTCTGGATCGACCTCGACAAACGGCTTGAACACGGCGATCCCTGCGTTGTTCACGACGATGTTGATTTCGCCGAATGTATCGAGCGTTTTATCATACAAACGATTGATATCCTCCAGCTTGGAAATGTCGCACGGAATCCCGATCGCCGAGCCGCCTTCCTGCCGGATCGATGCGGCCACTTCTTCACACAGTTCGGCATTCGTCCCGGAGACTACGACATTGGCGCCTTCCCTTCCGTAGCGGACGGCAATTCCTTTGCCGATCCCCCGCGTGCTTCCTGTCACAATGGCCGTTTTCCCCGCTAAGCTAGACATTTGCCTGACCCCTTCCATACGGATTGATGATAACTTTGCTGAATTTGGCGCTGCCATCGGTTAAAGCGGCGAAAGCGGCTGGAGCTTCCGCCAAGCTGCACGTTGTCGACCAGTGCTCGTTTGTGATATTGCCGTTCGTGAGCAAATAAACCGCTTGTTCAAAATCGGCATTCGAGTAAGTATAAGAGCCGATAAGAGAGATTTCTTGACGAACGACGTGATTCATCGACAATGTCGTTTGATCCTGTCCCAATCCCACGATGATAACGCTTCCGCCGGGGTTCACGAGCTCGATCGCCTGTTCGCGCGTCGCCTGCACGCCTACGCAGTCGATAATCGTATCGACGCCGCGCGCGGAGAAAAGATGAGCGAACGTTTCCTTCACCTGCTCCGGAACGGCCGTCTCCGCTCCCAACTGACTGGCGAATTCAAGCCTCTCTTGCTGCCGGTCAACGACCAGTACGCGCCGCGCACCCATATGAAGAGCGGCCTGAAGCGTCAACAGACCGATCGGACCCGCCCCGTAAACGACCACATCCTCAAACGGCCGCAAACCGAGCTTGACCGCATGAATGCAAACCGCGAGCGGCTCTGCCAAAGAAGCCAGATTCGAATCCAGCTCATCCGGCACCCGGTACATATTTGCAGCCGGAACGGCTACGAATTCGGCGAACGCACCCGGCCGATGGATGCCGATAATTTGCCGGTTGCGGCAAATGTTTGATCTGCCCGCCGCGCAACGATCGCATGCTCCGCAGGAAACGAGCGGATTGACGATCACTTTGTCGCCCGCCCGAAAAGCGCTTACATCCGGGTCAAGCCGCTCGATCACCCCGCAAAACTCATGTCCCATGACGAGCGGGGGCGTTCTCACACTGCTATGTCCCAAGTAGCCTTCCAACTCGCTGCCGCATATGCCCACAGCCTCGACGCGAATAATCGCCTCGCCCCGCTTCAGTTCGGGAATTTCACATTCTTCCAGACTCAATCGTTTCGGTCCGTTATAAACCAGAGCTTTCATTGCTGCGCTCCCCCGTTCCTTCGATTCGCCATTCGAATGGCGTCTTATTTACCAACGCCGTTCATGATGTGCTGTGGAGTCTCACCGCTGAAAAGCCGTTTTATTTCGAGCGCGGCATACTCTTGCAGACGTAAAAGAGCGTTTTCGGAATACCAAGCGCAGTGGCTCGTCACGATGCATTGCTCCATTTGAAGCAATGGGCTGTCCGGCGGGATCGGCTCGTGCTCCAGAACGTCTAGCGCCGCGCCGGCGATTTCGTCGCTCTGCAGTGCGGAGATCAATGCTGCGGTATCAATCGTTCCGCCTCTGGAGGTGTTCACGAGAAAGCTCGTTTGCTTCATCCCGCGAAAAGCTTCCTCATTGAAGATGTGCCTCGTTTCTTTCGTGAGCGGCATGTGTACGGAGATGATGTCGCTTCGCGTGAGCAGCGTCTGCCAATCGACCTTCTCTACGCCGAGCCCGGCAAACACCGATTCGCTTACAAACGGGTCGTAGCCGATCGCGGTTAAACCGAAAGCTTGCGCCCTTCGAACAACCGCTTTGGCAATATTGCCGAAACCGGCAACGCCGATTATTTTATCCTGCAGCCCGATGATTGGCCGGCACGGAGCGATTTCCCATACGCCGCTGCGAACGCGCTGTACGATCTGCGGTATTTTGCGCACGATGCCAAGCATCAGCGACAGCGTGTGATCGGCAACCTCGTGAACGGCGTAGTCGGGAACGTTGACGACGGGAATGTTCTTGCGCTTTGCCGCCTCAAGGTCGACGTTGTCGACGCCGATGCCGTACCGGACAATGATTTGGCATTTGCGGAACGCTTCGATCGCCTCGGCGGTTACCGGGGCCCACTGGGTCAACACGGCATCGGCGTCTTGGCAGAGCGCCGCGACTTCCGCAGCGGTTTTACACTGCCCGGTCACAAAATGAAAGCCGAGCGGCTCCAAAATCGCCTTTTCTTGTTTTAAATCGGGAAATCCGTAATCGGTAACGGCAACCTGATAGGCGTTCATCAGTATCCTCCCGCTGTATCGTTATTTAACATCGCCAGCGCCCGCACAGGCGACCCGTCCCGGCCTCGAATACGCAAAGGAGCGGCCATAAAGAAAAACGTATCCGTTCCGACGTCCCCCAAATTAGCCAAACCTTCCACAATGACGATTTCCGCGCCCAACAATATTTTGTGAACCGGGTCGTAATCGGTAGGATTCGGCGTCGGCACGTCCATGCCGATCAAAGCGATTTTGCGTGTAGCCAGCCATTCTGCCAATTCGATCGTCATGTACGGAAAATCGGAAAAATAATGCTTCTGCGGAAATTGGTTGTGCCATTCGGTCCGATAAATCAACCGCGTTCCTTCGCCGATACGATCCGCGTATCGTGCGAAATCTTCGGGCGTAATCGGTTCCTTGGGCTTCTTGTGGGATAAATCGACGAGCAAAGCGTCTCCGACGCATTTGGTCAAATCAAGCTGTTCTACGGTTTTGCCATCGTCCAGAAAATGAAATGGAGCGTCCAGATGCGTCCCTTGGTGCGTGCTCATCGATAGCTGGGTAATGTTATATCCAATGCTATCAATGGTGTTATGGACGATTACGGCGCATTTCGGGTCGAACGCAAAGGTCGGGGCGGCATGATAAATGTCCATCGATAAATCGATCAGTTTTCTCGTCATTGGCATGATACCTCCAAATAAAAGATATATCCAATTTACAAACCCAACATGCGATTAAACAGCAAACAAGATAAAGCGGGAAGCGTTTTCATAAAAAGAGTAGCACCTTGAAGTTGATATGTCAATACATCATTTTATACTTTACATTTAAATTGGAACTGCCAGTGTTTGATCTTCCTTGGCATTCGCAGCGCGACGCTTTACGATTCCGATTTTTCATGGCAACAAGGCAGATATTGATATGTTGGAGATAATAATATATACTTTAATCATTATTATGAAAACGTGAAAACTCAAATCGGGGTGGCCGCTAACGATGAACACAAAGATACCTCTATACTCGCAAATACAAGATTATATTTTGCAGCAGATTGAAAAGGGACATTGGCCGGCTCACCATCAAATTCCTCCTGAACGAGAAATCGCCGAACAATTCCAGGTGAGCCGCATTACGGCGAAGAATGCCATGATGGGGCTGGTTAACGACGGATTTTTATATAGGCACCGGGGCAAGGGAACGTTTGTCGCGGCAAGAAACCATAACAAGCAAGCCAAAGAAACGACAGCGCCGCTGTTTACGGCCATGCAGCCGTCCAAAAAAATGATCGGCTTCATTATGCCGTGGATGGAATTCCAATACTCCTCTCTCTTGATTTCCGGTGTGGAGGCTGCGCTCAGTCAGCTTTCCTATCATTTATTATTTAAGCGCATCAAAGGCCGCGAGGAGGAATCGAAAGCGATTCAAGCGTTTTTGGACATTCCTGTCGATGGGATTATTATTGTGGCCTGTCAAGGAGAGCAGCACTTCAACGACGACATTGTAAAATTGATTCTAAACAAGCATCATGTCGTGCTGGTGGAAAGGACGATGCGCGATATCCGTACGAACGGAGTCTACTGCAATACGAAGGAAATCGGCACGCTGATGGTCGAATACTTGTGCAAGCAGGAGGCGAAGCATATCGGACTGATCACTTATCCTTCCCTGTATACAATCGGGGTGAGCGATCGTATTAATGGGTTCCAGTCGGCGCTCGTCCGAATGGGGAGAGAACCCTTATCCGAGCAGAGCATCCTCTCGATTTCCCCTTCCATTCTCGAGGAATTGAACCGGGATGTAGTTCCGCCGGAGATTATGACTTTTTTACAGGATAATAAGGAGCTCGATGCCATTGCGGCCGTCGACGCCTTGCTTGCGCAATATGTAGGCATGGCTTGCGCTAAACTGAATCTGAAGCACATCAAAATCATTTGCTGCGACCAACCGCTGTTTCATTCCGATTGCCTATTCCCTGTCGCTTATATTGACCAATCCCCGTTTGAGATGGGTACCATTGCGGCCCGGATGATCGTTGACTCCATCGAAAATCAGACCGAAGCCAGAAAACATATGATCAATCCCCGCTTGATTGAAATATCGCAAGGATAAACGGCTGCGCCGTCTTTTTGAAAGGGAGGGCTGTCCCACAAGGTCTGAAAAGGACTTTGGGGCGGCTCTTTGTTTTCCAGGCAATCGCCGAGCCGCTATTATAGTCCGAAAACATCGAATTACAAAGTCAAAACGCCTCTCCAAACAGCTGGAATCCGATTTAGCCAACTTACAGAAGGGTATAATCGAACGGTTGTGCAAAATGGGCGTTGGAAATGGGCAAAGTCGACTTACGGTCGCTATCTCCTTCATGACACGATAAGTAGTGGGCAAAATCGAATTGCAGTTGATCGAATCCGCTTCCCGCTTCGCGGCTTACCCAATCAAGAGAGAGACTCCCTTCCGGTACAGCCTCTATCCGTTTCACAGCCGCTCCCCGTTAGTTCCTAATACACAACAGTGCATCGAACGTCACTGCCCCTAATGCCAGCCAGAATGCCAGATTATTTCGTAAATGATAACGGTCGTATTTCAGGAATCTCCTATCCTTGCCTCGCCAGACATGAAGTTAGCAATCAATTGCAAGTACACCTTTGCCGACGACTCGAGCTCGCTAATCTCCACAAATTCCACTTCCCCGTGCGATGAGGCCTACCGACAGATCGCGGAAAAAGCAGTTGCCGCCCAAACCCAGGCAGCGAACGCGCTCTCTTCCCTCGACGCCACACTTGTGGACGTCAATAATCGCTTGACAGTGATCGAGAAGGTTTTAAAGGAAGTCGAATAACGGATAGTCGGCTTGTACGAACAAAAGCGAATCAAAAAACAACCAACCAAAAGGAGATGTTAAATGAACGAAGTATCGTTGTTTCGCCTATATTTACTAAGAGCCGTGTACCTCTTCCTCGCCACTGGGCTCATTATTTTCCAATTTCCAGCAGTCATCCATCAAGCCATTTATCAGGATCAGAATTGGGAGTTTATGCAAGGCGTAGTTGCTTGCATGCAGGTGACTTTTGGGCTGCTTTTGATTTTGGGAATCCGCTATCCATTGCAGATGTTGCCTATGCTTCTATGGGAAATGATTTGGAAATCGATTTGGTTGCTGATCGTCGCGCTCCCACTGTGGTTATCCGGCCATATGGACGATTCAACCACGGCGAATGTTTTTGCATGCTCCTTTGGGATCGTTATTCCAATTGCTATGCCTTGGTCCTACTTCTTTGCAAAGTACATACGGAAACCAGGAGACCGGTGGCTAAATGTTAAAGTGCGGGGGACAGTTGTGGTTAATCAGGAGAAGGCCAACTAGAATGTTCACCATCATTTATTGAGCCCTCAAAAGTGATTGTTTATCTTTTGATCAAGTTCCCACATCTAAGCTGGACGTTAGTATTAAGGGTTAACCAGTTCTTTCTGGTTGATCCTTTTTTATTTTGCATTGAGGATTAAGTTCGCCGAGTTGAATGTACCCGCCTGTGGACTTCACACTTCCTATTTCATTGTTCCTCACATTTCAATAAATATTGTTTATTTCGAATGTACGATTCTGCTATGCAATGCTAGTCTTTATTGAGCTCTCGTACCCGTCGTTTAAAGATAACATCAGCTCGTCCCTTGCTTCAATCAGCCACGGGTGTACTAATTTTAATTTGTCCCTCTGTCCCCAAACATGATCTAAATAGACCAAAGCGGCTCCATCCAAGTCTAAATTTTCAAGTTTAGATCTCATTGCTTCTTGATAGGGGTGGTCTCCAGGTAGATCCCATGAGATTTTATCAGATACAAATAGTACCTTAGCTAATATGTTTGCCCCCGCTTTTAAAGTGGTGTGGCATTCAATTGCCTCTAATACGTCAGTGTTCGTGCACCCAAATATTTTGCTTGCCATATCTTTTGAAA
The DNA here is from genome assembly GCF_024213375.1 of Paenibacillus sp. MZ04-78.2. Lineage (GTDB taxonomy): Bacteria > Bacillota > Bacilli > Paenibacillales > NBRC-103111 > Paenibacillus_G. Next base: position 27,842 of record NZ_JANAVJ010000038.1, read on the forward strand.
GCTTCTGATGAATAATACGATGATAGTGGCATTCGTCCTCCAATATTTTAATATTTGATTCCTGAGCTATCCTCATCATATCTGTTTTAGGAATTACTTTGCTTACATCATGCAGTAAAGCAGCTTGTGTTGCTAATTCGATGTCGACACCAAATATGTTTGCAACTCGAACCGATTCATTAAGTACTGAAAGGGTATGATGATATGTACTTTCCTCGTTGTGGTTTATCAAGAATATCTCAATGTCTTGTTTTATTTCCCCTGTAAAAACAGTACCATTTATGTATTCTCGGTATACTGTACTCACATAGTCCCCTCCCATTCTATATCAAAGCACATAATAAAAAACGGGTAAGATGGAAAAAGGTTTCAGATTGGTTCGTGCAAAAATGGAATCCTGCCTGATAGCTAAACGAGGCTGTGGGCGATATTTGACTTACATATTTCTTCGTCATGGCCAAATAAAGTAATTGACCGCGTTTCCGGTACGAACCATTTCCTTGTTAACGTCAAGTCCTGTACTTTTCACATAAACATGCGCAAGCAAACGGCCGTATCCGTCGATCGGATCTTGACCCGTCTCGATCACGACTTCCGTCCCGACAGGAAGCAATCCCGCAAGCTTAGCCGACGCTGCTTCCGCGTAATAGCCTTGGGATTGACCCTCGTAATTTTTCTCTGGCGTATCGATCGAAAGGAAGCGCAATTTGGTCACGCCCAGCACCGGAGTCGTCAAATGAATCGTATCGCCGTCCACGACGGAAGCAACCGTAGAAGTATAGTTTGCAGCAGGAGTCGGAGCCGGTAATTGAGGATTCAATTCCGTCACGTCTGCCGCTTTCCTAGGCATCAGCTGATAACTGTCATATTGGCCTAGAATACCCGTAAAGTCGTACCATGTCTTTGCTTTCAGCTGCCCGATCGCGTTCGTTTCCGCCATGACGCGAAGGGTCATGCCGTTGAATTGCTCATCAATGGTTGGAACATTGTATCCTCCGCCCGAAACGGTCGTCGGTACGTCGGTCACGAAGCCGCGAACCGATACGATACGGCCTTTGTTCGGTTCTGCCGTCGTTGCGTCGCTTGCTTGCTGAAGAGAAAGCGTAAGCGGTGCAGGAACCGTTTGGCCCTCCGCCTTCACCGTAATGGTATCCGGCGTAATTTCGGTCAATCCCTTATAAGCAGTGATCATTCCTTTAATTTCAACGAGCTTGCCTTCCGTTAACGCTGGAAAAGCAGAAGCGTCAACCGCAAACACGTTGATTCCGCTCGTTGCATCCTGTACGAACGTAGACAGCTTGCCGCCGCCGATTGCCGAGTTGTCCGCCGTTACGACGCCTTGAATCGTAACCATTTGACCGGAAAGCGCTGGCCATGACCGGTAATGCAGATACGTATTCTTCATGAAATCCGCATGGCTCAGGTTGGGCAGGCTCTGTAGCACAGCGGGCTGCTCCGCATACAGCTTGCCTTGATAGCGTCCTAACTCCAGCGCAGCCTGTTCATACATGTCACCGGTCAAGTCTAAACCGGTTACGCCATCGATAAATTCCAGCCACAGCTGGAATTTATTTTCTTCGGCATTGATCTCGGCGTGATAACATGTCGGCCAGCGGAAGGCATCCGAGAACGTCGCTCCCAAGTCAGACGCATAGAGATCATATTCCCGGCGCCATGAACCCGGATCGCCGTAACGCTCCCATTTCTTCTGGATTTTCAGAACGATTCGGTATGGCAATTTTTCTCCATCCGCGGTTTCGGCGATCCCCGTTACCAGGTACACATTTCCTACAGTTCCGCCCTGTAACGGCATGGTTTGGCAGTCGGCCGAGATGATATCCTTCTTGAACCTTCGGCTTAAGGCATAGATCAGCGTTTCGAATTTAATATTTATTTCTTCCATCCTCCGTTTCTCTTCGTTTGATTGCTCCACATGGCGATCGTTTTGTTTCGAGCCCTCTTGTCGATGAGCTAGTATCATGTCAGTCCCCCAAACTCCACCAAAATAAAGTCCACTACCAAACATGATAACAAATAATTTAGGTGAAGGCTGGTAAAAGACAATTATTGTTAAACTTTCCTGCCCGATTTGAACAAACCAAAAAGAAGCTGCGGCATAAGCAGCTCCTGCATTAAAGTTCCCGCAATAGTTCCCCCTCCACCCATTAGAGAGTGAGAGATTAGACCTGAGAATTATTCAAGTTTAATTGTGTCGCGCCATCAATAATTAAGCACACTTATGTCGCGCTGATCCCTAAAGGGTAGTTATCCTGCGAATACACGAACCTGCGTGAGTAATCAATTGGATACAGAATCCTGTTCCGCCCGGTTGAATCCTTTAATGATTAGCCATATAGCCAAAACCAATTGTTGAAAGGCTATCAAACTGTTCAACATCATGTAGGTTGCATCCAGACCGATGAAGCGAATCATAAATAATAAGCTTGCCAATATGGACAGTGTAGACCCAATAAGACCCGAAGCTGACAACCAACGTGGAACTAATTTTATTTGGTAAAATATGCAGTTAAACAAGAGCATAGCCAAAACAAATGCCAGTGTCGTTGCCACATGGTTCACCAAATCACGTCCTTCCCGTAACAATCCACCCAGGGTCTGAAAATACGATACATTCAGAGTTCCAACTTTTGCAAATTCGTGGCTTAATGTCAATAGCAACAGAAGAATGATTACACCAAAAATAATGAACACACCCGAAATGATGCCGAAAGCAACAGATCCAAGAGCTAAACCATTATTATGCTTACTTAAAATCGGATACATCAAAATAGGAATACCAACATATGCAACAACCATTAACAACTGGAAAAACGCTCCTACAAGTACCTGATTTTCATTTGTAGAAGCCTTGACAAGGTAGTCTGCTCCATCTATAACAGGAACAACACTAAATATACCTGTAACCAACCCGGTTATTAACAACACCCCAGTAATTACTGCAGACCTTCTACCTGAATTTGCACTCTTCCTCAACATATTTAACCTCCCTACCTACCTTTTATAATAATATTACAGGAATTTTTGCATCGCCATTGTGTACGTATTGGCAGGCAAGCTCAATTTTTCGCTGAAATGAGAAAAGAACTGGTCAACAGCACGGAGCCACGCTTCGCTCACATCTCTGACCAATTCCCTTGTCCGGTTTTCAAAGAGTCACTGGAAATTCATAGGGTGCTTTTCGGGGAGTAGCATCGCTAACGGCGAAGAGCCTCTTTTCGTTTATAATATTAAAACGTACTATATACATTTTCACATTCTTTCGCGGTCGGTTCATAAAAACAGTGCTTCTTCCATCGTCCTGCGAGCGGCTGATTATACCAAGTTGGCGGACATGGTCCGGGATCTTCAAACGTTCCTGGACGGAAATACCATAGGGAGAATTTGGCTGGCCAATTCCGCACCCCATTCACAGTCCGTTGCGCCAGACGGCGTTCTCTCTCTCTTGCGTTTTGATAGTACAAACCATGTTGCAACGCTTCGAACGCATGCGGCTGGTTGATCATTTGGGGAATTGTCCGGATTCCTTTAAAATCGGAGCAATTCGCTCTTATTCGGTTAATGCCAACATTTCCAACAAGGAGCATGCCCATTTCGCCTTCGGTCTCAGCTTCGGCCCGAAGCAACCTTGCCAACATATCAATATCCTGCTTCCTGGCTTTTACGACTGCCATTGGCTCACCTCTTTAGATTTCTAGACTCATCATATGTAGGTGAAGCGAATGTGTTACTCTGGCAAAATAGAGAACGATAATAAATAGCCGTTCCACCACACTCCATAAAGAATTCGACTTACCATCCCCCTGCCCCTACATCCTTTATGCTTGATGCTTTTGGCCGTGACCGCTGGATGTTACTGGACGGTAAAATTTTCATCCCAATTTGTGACCCACCGGGTCATGGGCGTTTAGTTACTATATTCAAGTCATTCTTGTTCTACAACAATGTCTGCGCAGTGAATAATGAGTTCAGACATTCCTTCGCCCGAAAACAGGATATGGACTTCATAGCCGCAATCCGTACGATACAGCTCATTATAAATCCAATAGCTGCCCACAATGTGCTCGTCTTGTCTGATGATTTTGTCGACTGCATCAAATGTAACCTTGTTGTTGTTGGTAAATCCGCCTCGCGTGTCCAGTCTCATAACCATCTGCTTGCCGGACGTAAGCTCCGTCACTGTGCAATCGTGAAAACCGAATTGGCTGCGGATATGTTCGGGAATGTTCTCCGCTTGTTGTGCCTGCCTATATTCATCCAAGACCAGCATCATGTGCTTTTTATTTTCTTTGCTCAGTTGCTTCAGTTCGTGCAATACCTCTCTCGTACAGTAACCCAGTACAAACACCCGCATATCCGCAATGCGTGAGGACAGCTCTCCCGGAAGTTTATGAAACGCTTCCTTATATGCCCACTCCTGAATCTCGCTGAATTCTTCCTTACATTTCATTTTATCAAAAGGAGGCCGGACATCGTAAGCGGCAATTAATTGCTGTATCCGATCCATTTCTTCAGAAGTCATGTGATAGACCATTGTATCCTCTTCACTGATCTGATCCCCATTCAAAAATTTATCGAGAGCCACAAATTGCGCGCCATCCTGCTCCAGCATAAACCGGGGATCGACGTCGTAAACTTTCCGCCTCTGACTAATAAATTCCTTTTCCTTCTTTTTATAGAGCCGCAAATAAAGTGCTTCGTAATGTTCGTAGGCACTCTTGTGCGCCCTCATGCCAAAATGAAGTCCTGTCCGCTGGCATAATTCATACCATTCTTTTGTCAAATATTTCACAGAAACACTCCTTCATTGGCCTCCATCGGCCCGATCCCTTTAGCGAGACTGCTTCCTGTTACTCTGCCTTCTCATAGCGATTATTCTGCATTGCCTGCTCGATCCATTCCTAATTTCATGCTTAGGTAGCAGGATGTTGCCTCCAAAAGCATTTTACGAGCCCCCATACGCCAAGATCCCTTCTGCGCCTGCACTGATAAATAACCATTTCCCTCTGTGGCTTATAACATACGAAAAAGCCGTGGAAGTACTCGCGGCCTGTTTGTAGGTAATTCATCTGCTACTCCCGTTTGATTAACTCCAACCCTTTCGTTAACAACTGTTCATCATCTTTAACATAGTTGCAATGTTATTTTTGGTGGTTAATAGCGAGTTCGAATGATATTGAACTGCTTATTAATAAGGACGAGTGGGATCTATTATTGAATGCTGAAGCTTTTCTATGTAAGCATCAAAAGCATCTATGCCTTCTTGTAAAATTATACGTGCTTCTTTATGAGTAATTGGTATAACCCACAAGACACTAATTATTTCTTCACCTATTTTTATTTCTTCTAAATCCTCACTTTCTCCTCTTAGTTCATCAATCAAGAGGGCTTTTGTAGTCCAGTTCTCTGGTGCGAGTGCGCTCTCAGTCATTACTCGTGGTATTTCCGAAGATTTTATATTTTCAATATTATGGGCAATGAGGTCGCAGAAATATGAGAATATGCGATCAATGCTTTCTTGTCCCAAATCGGGTTTTAAAGCTAGCATCCATTCAGTCTCAGTAGGTTTTCCAGTTTTTCGAATGGAATTAGATAGGCCGACTGTTGCGAATCTTGCAGGAATTTTATCGTTAATTGATGGGAAATAATATATCTCAATATATACGCCAATCTCCGGTTTTGTCATTATGACTCTATATTCTGGCATAGACCATTCTTTAATATATAAATTAAGGTAACTACTCAGTACCCCAAGTTTAGGGTCCTTTTTTTATACTGGATAGGATTTCAAGAACTTTAGTCGAATATATCCCCATAACGACTTTTGGGGAGGGCTTGCGTGATGGTGATGAATCTGAACCCGACGCCAGAACAAATCTTGAAAATCAGCAAGGGCGATCCAGAGATTGCGGCTTTCATCACCGCTTTGCTCGTGCAAAATCGTCAACAAGCCGAACAAATCGCACGGTTGGAAATCCGTGTCAAGGAATTAGAACGTAAACTCGGACAGAACAGCAACAATAGCAGTAAGCCGCCCTCCAGCGGCGGGTTCGACAAACCGGCTCCTAAAAGTTTGCGGGGCAAAAGCGGCAAATCTAGCGGTGGACAACCCGGTCATACAGGCCATTATTTTGAATTGACCGATCATCCGGACCATACGTTCATTTCCTCCGTTTCCTCTTGTGCCTGTTGCCATCGTCCGCTTGCGGACATTCCAGCTATCGGTGCCCAGCGCAGACAAATGATTGACCTGATTGTCCGAATGGAGACAACCGAATTCCGGGCGGAAACGGTTTGCTGCCCGGATTGTAGCCATATCAACCAAGCAGATTTTCCGGATGAGGCCCCGTCTTACCGTATCCAGTATGGGAATAACCTGAAAGCCGTCGTCAGTTACTTGAACGTTCAACAACTTCTCCCCTTGGAACGATTGGGGGATTTCGTAGAAGCCCTGACCGGGCATCGAATCAGCGAAGGCACCATAGTGAACATGAATCAGGCTCTGTACGAGAAACTGGAAGCTTTCGAGACACAAGCCAAGGCCGTGCTCAGGTCAGTCCCGGTTCTTCATAGCGACGAAACCAGCATGCGCGTGAACGGAAAAAACCACTGGGTTCACGGATGTACCGACGGTCAAACAGTCCATTATGCCGTGCATGTGAAGCGCGGTAAGGAAGGCATGGATGCTGCGGGTATTTTGCCGGGATATCGCGGAAATCTCGTCCATGACGGCTGGATGTCCTACTTCTCGTATGCGGAATGTGGACATGCACTTTGCAACACCCATCATCACCGGGAATTGAACGGCATCATCGAGAACGACCAGCAACAATGGCCTGAAAAGATGATCGGGCTCCTGTATGAGATCAAGGGAGCCGTGGAGCAAGCCAAGGCCGATGGGTGGAACTCTTTGATGCCGGAGCACATCGCGTACTTCGAAAACCGGTATGAACAGGTCATCCGGTTGGGCCACTCGGAAAATCCGCCGCCGCCTCCACCTCCGCCAGATGCGCCGAAGAAAAAAGGGCGGGTCAAGCAGAGTAAAGCGAAAAATCTGCTGGATCGCATAGAGAACCGGAATGCTGTACTAGCGTTCATGTACGACTTCCGAATCCCGTTCACGAATAACGAAGCCGAACGGATCGTCCGGATGGTGAAGCTGCAGCAGAAAATATCTGGCACCTTTCGCAGCGAGAAAGGGGCGGGCGTGTTTTGCCGAATTCGAAGTTATGTCGCCACCCTTCAAAGACAGAAGTTGCCGATTCTCGAATATATTCGGCGCGCTCTGGAAGGCCAGCCTTTCATGCCCTCGTTTCGAACCGTCTAAGATGCGTTTAACCATCTCATTTAGGGGTACTCCGTAATACTCGGTACCCCTATTTGGTTCTGCTCTCAGGCTACCTCTGAGTAGTTACAAATTAAGAATAATTGTTCTTCTGATGTCGAAGTCCAGAATTTTTTCTTGGCTTGACTCTCTATTGATTTGCACATCCATCACCTACCAATATGTCATAGTGAACCTGCTAAAGTTGTCCCTGTTCAGCACGGTCCCCCTTCCACTTCCTCACCGTAAGTAACCCACCTACGCTAACTGCATTCATTTGTCCTGCCGAATCTCGGAAAAATCGCACCTCCTCCGGTTCCGAGCCTTGAGATATTGTCAAAAAATGATCTCTAGCAATGGCCCTCATCGGAAGAGGCTCGCCATCCATGAACCGTACAACCAGGTTGCCGTTTTCCTGTGCAACCGACACACCCAAACCAGCGAACGCCATATATGTCCCTGCATAATCAGGCAGACGATCGGCAGGGACATCATAATCATCGTAGGTGCAAAGAGTCATACCCCCGGTTCGGAATATCTCCGTGTAGCGTAGCATATCCCGGATTGTTGACTTGAGGAATCCTGCCGCGCGCATAGCCGGTGCATCCCACCAGATGGGGGCCGCATACACCTCGCTTGTTCCATCAGTCATTCTGTTGGCATAATTTATAGAGACGTTCGTAAACTCGGCTACCTCCGCAGGAGTAAATACGCTGCGTGTCATTCCTATGATAACCGGGAAAACCATCCACATGCAAATAGCCTCGGTGACAGCAACAGCTAACTGCCAAGATAAGCCATCTTGACCTGCTCACTGGAGGCTAACTCCTCCGGCGTGCCGGAAAGGACGACGCTGCCTGTTTCCATGACATAAACGCGGGTGGCGATGGATAACGCCAGATTGGCGTTTTGTTCCACCAGCAGAACAGTCGTGCCGTTGCGATTGATTTCTTCGATAATGGCAAAAATCGTTTTCACAAGCAGCGGCGCAAGCCCCATAGAAGGCTCGTCAAGCAGCAAGAGCTTGGGGCGCGCCATCAGCGCCCGTCCCATAGCTAACATTTGCTGTTCACCGCCGGACAGCGTCCCGGATAGCTGCTTGCGACGCTCATGCAGACGCGGGAAGAGTTCGAATACTTTTTGCAAATCATGACGAATACCCATTGTATCTCTTCTGACGTAGGCACCCAATTCCAAATTTTCCAGCACGGACATATTCGCAAACACACGGCGGCCTTCCGGTACATGGGAAATTCCCGCTTTGACAATATCTTGCGCTGTTTTCCCGTTCATCGAAACGCCGGTATAATGGATGGAACCTCGGTTAGGCTTTAACAGACCGGAAATCGTTTTCAAAAGCGTACTTTTGCCTGCCCCGTTGGCTCCAATCAAGGTAACAATTTCTCCATGACGAACTTCCAGCGTGACCCCTTTCAGAGCTTGAATATGCCCGTAGTACACATCAATTTGCTCCACGTTCAACATGGTTGCTTGCGACCTCCTCTCCCAAGTAGGCCTCGATTACCTTGACATGGTTGCGGATGTCCTCCGGCGTTCCTTGCGCAATAAGCTGTCCGTGATCCAGTACGTAAATCCGCTCGCAGATGCCCATGACCAGCTTCATATCGTGCTCAATCAGCAAAATCGTCAAATCCAGTTCATGGCGGATAAATGCGATCAATTCCATGAGCTGGCGCGTCTCTTGTTGATTCATGCCTGCCGCGGGTTCGTCCAGCAAGAGCAGCTTGGGCCCGGCGGCCAACGCCCTGACGATTTCCAGACGGCGCTGTTGTCCGTAAGGCAAGTTCTTAGCCGTTTCCTGCATGGAAGTTTCCAATTGGAATATCCGCAGAAACTCAATCGCCTTCTCTTCCATTTCTTTCTCCCCGGCAAAATGGGATGGAAGCCGCAAAATAGAGCTCACCATCGAATGCTTGGCCAAGGAATGATAGGCGATTTTCACATTGTCCAATACGGAAATCTCATTAAAAAGGCGAATATTTTGGAAAGTCCGGCTAATGCCCATGCGGGTAATTTGATAAGGAGCAAGACCGTTCAGCCGCTTTCCTTCAAGTAAGATTTCTCCTTCTGTCGGTACGTACACACCGGTCAACAAATTAAAACTGGTCGTTTTTCCGGCCCCATTCGGTCCTATAAGCCCTACCAGCTCGCCTTTGCGGATTTCCATATGAAGACCGGAAACGGCTTTCAATCCGCCAAATTGCATACCGACACCGCGAACGTGGAGCAAGGGGTTATTTTCCATACGCATCCCTCCGTTTCATCGCCGTCCACTTGCGCAAGTATGAGGTCATTTCCGTGGTCCCCATCAATCCCTGCGGCCGATACAGCATGACAACGATCAGGATGACGCTGTAAATAATCATTCGCGTTTCCGGGTAGCCTTGCAGGAAGGTAGACACAATGGTCAGCAATATCGCCGCCAAGACGGCGCCCGACATACTGCCCAGCCCTCCCAGAACGACAAAGGTTAAGATGTCAAACGACTTCAAAAACCCGAAATTTGTCGGTTGAATCATATAAAAGTTATGGGCATACAGCCCGCCGGCAATTCCTGCGAAAAAAGAACCGATCGTGAAGGCGACCACTTTGTAGTACGTGGTGTTGATCCCCATCGCATCGGCGGCAATTTCATTTTCACGGATCGATAGGCATGCCCGTCCATGTGTTGAATTCGTAAAGTTCATAATGACCAGCATGGTCATAAAGAGACATATAAACGCCGTTGTCCAAGTTGTTAAATGCGCCACCTGCATACCGGCCGCGCCCCCGACATATTCCATGTTAATGAATACGACCCGAATAATCTCGCCGAAGCCCAGCGTGGCAATCGCCAAATAATCGCCCTTCAGGCGCAAGCTCGGTATGCCGACCAGCAAGCCTGAGCAGGCAGCCACGGCTCCTCCGGCCAGCAATGCGACAGGAAACGGAAGCTGAAATTTCATGGTCACCATAGCAGCGACATAAGCGCCAACAGCTAAAAAACCGGCATGTCCGATAGAAAACTGCCCCGTTATCCCAATGACCAGATGCAGGCTGACGGCTAAGATCATATTGATCGCGATAAAAATCAAGGCATTCGTATAAAAAGGGGTTAACCATTCCACGCTGATCAGCAATTGAACGCTGCCATAAATGACTGCAGATAGTATGAGAAATAACCAAAATGCTGCCTTATTTTTCATCACTATGCGTCACCTAAACTTTCTCTCGCATATTTTTCCCCAGCACGCCGGACGGTCTGAAAATCAGGATCAAAATAAGAATAATAAAAGCTGCGGCATCCCTCCACGGAGAATAACCCAAAGCGCTTACAAAAGTTTCTACCGTTCCCAGCACGAGGCCGCCGATGACAGCACCGGGAATAATGCCGATGCCGCCCAGAACAGCGGCAACGAAAGCTTTGAGTCCGGGGATGACGCCCATCAACGGTTCTATTTTCGTATAATACATCCCGAAGATAACGCCTGCTGCCCCTGCCAGTGCAGAACCGATGGCGAAAGTAGCCGATATCGTCCGGTCTACATGGACGCCCATCAAGCGCGCTGCTTCCGCATCATGAGATACGGCGCGCATCGCCTTGCCAATTCGGGTCCGATACACCACCCATTGCAAAATGATCATTAAGACGATAGAAATCAGCAAAATATACAGCGATTGGCTGCTGATCGAGGCGCCAAAAATAGTAAAAAACTGATTCGGGAATGTGCTCGGGTAAGCTTCAGGTTGAGCGCCACGAACATAAATCGTGCCGTATTCAATAAGAAGCGATACGCCGATTGCCGTAATCAGAGCAGCGATTCTCGTCGCGTTCCGCAGCCGCTTGTAGGCGACCGTTTCAATCAGCACGCCAAGAATTGCGCACACCACCATCGAGAGCAGCAAAGCGGGGATGATGCCCAAGCCCCATCCCTTAATGGCATAGAAGCCAACAAACGCGCCAATCATGAAGACATCGCCATGCGCGAAATTAATCAGTTTGATAATGCCATAAACCATCGTGTATCCCAGCGCAATTAACGCATAAATGCTCCCGAGCGAAATGCCGTTGACAATTTGCTGTGCCCAGTCCATCACATTCAACCTCCGAACCGCTCAGACTCGAATTGGATTGATCTTCAAAAAGCGCAATGGGAGGAGGCCCCCCCCCCCCCCACGGCCCTGTCGAATGCTTTATGGATTCACTTTCGTTCTAAACGTTTGCTTCCCCTCTTTATATTCCAGTATAGTTGCCGTCTTGATCGGATTGTGCTGCTTATCGACCGTAATTTTGCCGGAAACCAACAGCAAATCTTTCGTTTGCGCTAAAGCGTCCTTAATTTTGCTTCCGTCGGTCGAGCCCGCGCGCTTGATGCCGTCCGCCAACAAATAGACCGAATCGTAGCCCAAGGCGCTAAACCCATCCGGAGCTTTGCCGCTGTACTTGCCTTTGTACGCTTGGACAAAATCCTGAATCATCTTATCCGGGTCTTCGGACGAATAATGATTGGCTATATATGTATTATTCAAAGCAGCGGCGCCAGCCAAATCCACTAATTTGGGAGAATCCCATCCGTCAGCTCCGATAAGCGGTATGGTCATTCCCAATTCGCGTGCTTGCTTCACGATCAAGCCCACTTCTTCATAATAGCCGGGGATAAAGATCGAATCCGGGTTCAGCGATTTAATGCGAGTCAATGTCGCGCGGAAATCGGTGTCCTTCGCGACATACGCTTCTTGGGCAACGATCGTCCCTCCGGCCTTCGTGAACGTTTCTTTGAAAGAATCCGCCAGCCCTTTCGCATACTCACTGGCGCTGTCTGCAAAGATAGCCGCCGACTTCACCTTCAGTTCGTCGGACACAAAGTTGGCGGCAACGCGACCTTGAAACGGATCGATAAAGCAGGTCCGGAACATATAATCGTTGACGCTCCCGTCCGCTTTCCGCGTGATATTCAGACTGGTGCCTGTAGGCGTCAGAAGCACGGTTTTGTTATTGGTTGCGACTTGCGCCTGCGCAATCGTATTGCCGGTCGTGGCTGCGCCGATAATCGCTGCCACCTTATCTTGGCTGGTCAATTTGATCGCCGCATTGGTTGCTTCAGCCGCATCCGACTTATTGTCCACTTTGATGACTGCCAATTTCTTACCGTTAATGCCGCCGCTTTTGTTCAAGTTTTCGACAGCCAGATCGATACCCTCGGCAATCGACTGACCGTATGAAGCTACCTGACCGGAAAGCTCTAAGTTGGCTCCGATTTTAATAACGTCCCCTGCTGCCGCATCGCCCGACTTTCCCGCCCCTCCGCATCCCGCTACGAGTCCCGCTAGCGCGAACCCCATTAGCAGATGCAGCGCTTTTTTCCTGGTTCCTTTTCCCCTACGTTGCTGTTTCATAAAAAAATACCCTCCTCTTGGCGTTCCATTCCCTATTGGTGCAAGCGCATGCAGTTGTTCTTAATACTATTATTCAGCGCGAACAACCAGTATTACATCCAATGTTTATTTCACGAGGTATAAAAAAACATCGCCTTGGAAGCTCGGCGATGTCAAATAATTAAGCATGATTCCTTTTACTGCTGTTACTCTTTTACTTTGAGTATAATCTTTCCTATATTACAATTTTCCTCTATGTGCAGATGAGCTTGTTTAACCTCCTCTAGAGTGTCCTTCCAATAACGTTCATAATGCTTTGTCTCTATCTTCTGACCAATAGAATCCTCGCCGTCCTGTCAGCGCTGCCGACCCTTGTCGCATCCGAATCAAGTCTCGGACTTACTGATACAATGTTTACTCGTTTTACTGATTCCATAACTTATTTCCTTCTCAAATAAAACGTTCTTAAATGTTATAGTGGTCAAATAATTTTATTCAGATTAATAATATATGAAGGTGCGGCAGAAGGAGGCGACGGACCAATCCTTCGACTGGATACAGGTGAGGGCTATAGGGCTTTATACATGTTATTTTTCTGTTAATTATATTGATTTCTGTTATTTGATCTGCTATGGTTACTTACGAACGTTCGTAAGTAAATAAGGAGTGGTATTCAATTAAAAGTGATGAGATTAAACGGGCAGCACTGAAATACTTTGCCATTCACGGATATGAAGGGGCTTCTCTTTCGAAAATAGCCGAAGAAGTTGGATTGAAGAAGCAATCCTTATACTCCCATTTCAAAGGCAAAGATGATTTATTTCTTCAGGCTATACGTGATGCCGGTGAGGTTGAGTTGAACACAAAGCTTACGTTCTTTAATAATCATAAAAATGATTCGCCGGAGAAATCATTACATGCATATCTAGTGATGGTTAAAGAACTATTTCAGTTAGACGAGCGCATGAAATTCTGGCTGCGTATCTCCTTCTTTCCGCCCGAACATCTTTATCATGTGATAGTAAATGAAGTCTTTGCCATTGAAGACCAGGTCATGGAGATGCTTGAAGCGAAGTTCGCTGAGTGGATGAAGGAAGAAGAGATCTATAAGGAACAACCCTCTATTCCGGCAAGTGCATTTACTGGGATTGTTGATACCTTGATGCTGGAGTTACTCTATGATTCAAGTCCAGAGCGAATTAACGAGAAGCTGGAGTCGACTTGGACAGTCTTTTGGCGAGGAATTTCCAAGTAAGAAGAGAGCAAATATTTTCAACAACTATAATGAAATTAATCGAGGTGCTACAATCATGAATTTTATAGAAGTTACTCAACAGAATTTAAAACTGGCCTATACCATTCAAAAGGAAATTTTTTCGGATTCGCCTGATATTCTGCACATCAAAAATTCTATTGATAACAATGATCCGGGTTATGCTTATTGGATTGTGTACGAGAATGAAACTGCCATAGGGATTTCGGGCATTTATACTGTAGAAGCTGACAGAGATTCCGTTTGGCTCAGTTGGTACGGTGTTTTGCCTAAATGGCGGAGCAAAGGCTTTGGAAGAAAAATTCTACTTGAATCCATCGAAAGAGCTACATCACTGAAACAATTCAAATATTTAAGACTATATACATCCGAAAAGTACAATGCGAGTGCATTGGAGTTGTACGATTCTGTTATGAACCTATGCGAGCGGTATGAAAATCCTGATGATGAGACATTTGAACGGACTGCTTTGGTCTACTCCTATTCACTAACGGAAGAAAAGGTAACGCCCTGGAACAATAGATATATGGGCATTCGAGAGCTTGAGGAGCTATGCGAAGCTGGTGAGTTGTATTTAAAAGAACACGGATACGAAATATAGCAGGTATCATCCCCTTCAAGTAAAAACTCTAGTTAAACTCAAACAGGGCCGTCCCAGGCAGCTATTTCATGGCTTATGGGGTGGCCTGTGTTTTGTCAAGTGGAATTTCCTGGTCGGATCATCAAAAATCCTTGGTGAATTTCCAGTTGCTACAGTCACTTTTGGCGCATCAGGGTATGCTTGAGGCGGTAGCACTCTCCTTCAAAGACAATCAATTGTCCATGGTGGGCGAGTCGGTCAATCATCGCGGCAGCCATCTGGTCATCGGTAAAGATTGAGCCCCATTTGGAGAACTCCAGGCTTGAGGGGGATTCAAAGGATAATTTTCTTAATGATTGATCATTCATTCCTTTCAAGTTTAAAAAAGCAAGAAAAAACATTGACGAAATAGAAAATTATGGTGTAATATAGTGCTCAAATTAAAGTATCCGAAAACTAGTTATTTTCGGATACGAACAAAAAAGGGAACGAAAATTTCAGTAATTGGATAAATGTATGGCGTGAACAGCCCGCAAAAGTATGGCCGATAATATTGTAAATTCTTGAAAGCCTCTCCCCTACTTGAAAGTCTAAACGAAAGAAGTGATACGGTTTGTTAGAAAGAATAGCAACCTCTTCTGCTCCATCATTTTCGGAATTCAGTAATTTTGAGCCGAATTGGGATATGTTTTTGGAGGATGGAAAATATCTCAGTTTCGCCAAGTTAAAAAGCCAAGATCAGGACCCGACTCTCACAGACCTATCCTTTATCTATTTTTTTCTGTTCAAGAATACTGTACGTAAGTCAGAAGTTTTGACTGGTGGTTCTTTGAACATCTACAAACAAGCTATTTTTGAGTTTTTAGATTTTATTTATGGCCGGTCGCATTCTGCGGCTGGTCTCCCCCCTTGCTCTTTGGCAGAAGTTGGGTTTATTCAACTCGAAGGTTACCAAAAATTTATAAAGGGAAAAATGGATGCCAGTGAATATGCCCCTGCTACAGCCCGTAGGAAAATAACGATTATTCGCGCTTTATTAAGATACGGGCTTGAATTTCAATTCTTTGATAGGGATCTGAGTGTATATTTGCGTCCGCCAAAGGTTCGTATGATTCGCCAAGAACGAAAACTAATTAAGAAAGAAATGGCTTTGATCCTCGAAGAGCTTCGTAAAAAACCAATGAATCGATTGATAGGTGCTTTTCTACTTATGATGGGCCTACGGATATCTGAACTTTGCTTTGCCAAATGGGGGGATCTCTACGAGGGGAACAATGGGCAAATCTTTATGAAAGTGATCGGGAAGGGGAACAAAGAACGTCATCTGAGAATAGATCTAACGGTGTTTCAATTACTCCTTCGCTACCGAAGCGAACGTGGGGATTGCATTATCATTGGGAAAGAACCGGACCAGTGGCTTGTTACCAATTCTAAGCGCAATCAATTAAACGATCGCGTGGTCCGAAAAATGATTGAGCGAGCCTCCGTTCGAGCAGGTGTAAGCAAGCAAATTAGCCCACACTGGTTTAGACATAGCGCGGCAAGCTACTCCTTATTGGGGGGCGCAAACATCATCAAGGTGAAAGATTGGTTAGGCCATGCCGATATCAGAACGACCCAAATATATCTTCACGATATCGAAAGGGAAAATGATACCGGGCCGGGAGAATATATGAAAGATATTTTTGTATAGCAGGAGCATGCTGGATACAGCTGGTAAAAAAGTCGGTCGCCTTGCTTCCGAATTTTCGGAAGAATTTGTTTACATAATAAATTTTATGTTAACAATGAATGCGGCCATGCTCTGCTCAAACGAAACGGCGCCGATCGTTACCGCAATGAACTATAAAATTTTAGTTGGGGGGGGCTTAGCACATTGAATAGATGCATGATCTGAATAAACAAGCCTTTGGATGGAATAATACCTTCAGATCCCACAACATGAAGGAGCTGATATTCAATGAGACTTGCTTCGCATGAGGCACATGAGTTAAACGAGCTGCTTCTTAGCTGTACAAATTCAATACAATGTATGGCGCTATTCCTCAATCAAGCCACGGACCCCGAGCTTCGCGATATGATAGCGCGTCAATACCCCGCCCATATTCAAGATTACAACATGAAAGTTGAATTCGCAAAACAAGCGACGGGGTCTGCGGACAAGCTTAACGTCCCAGAACTGCAACAAATCCAAGGAAATGTACCGAATTTCCAACAGCAATACCCGGCAGTTCAGCCACAAGTAAAGCTTTCCCAATTGGATGACAGATCTATAGCCACCTCTTATTTGTTAACTTTGAAACGGGCAGGCCGTGAATACGCATGGGCCGCATTTGAATGTTCCACTCCACAGTTAAGATTGTTTCTAGAAGATGCTTTTAAAATGTGTTCTCATCAAGCATTCGAAGTATGGAATTACATGGCGCGTAAAGGCTGGTACCCTGTTGCGATCGCTCAACGGAACGTTATGCAAGCTATGGGTCAAACATTTCAACCGGTTCCTTACCAACAGCCGGCTGCAGTGTATCAGTGATTCGTTCATGACATGACAATTCAAGGGGCTGGTAACGAATGAAGTTCATTGTCAAATTACTGCTAAATGGAATTGTTGTCGTTCCGCTGTTGATGTGGTTTTCTGAAGCGACGCTGTTGCAAGCCGTCATCACGGCTCTGGTTCTAAGCATCATAGCTTATTTAGTGGGGGATCAATGGATACTAAAAGTCAGTAATAATACGGTGGCAACGGCAGCTGACGCAGTCCTCTCTTTTGCCGTTCTGTGGATGGCCGCCAGATGGATGAATTGGGACTTAAGCTTTATGGAAATGATCATCATTAGTTTGGTCTTGGGCGTCGTTGAAGTATTCTTTCACCGGTTTCTCGGAACGGTTGACGACAGAACTGCAGCTAAACAGTGACGAATACTCTGCGGTACATTGGTTACAATATCTGTGTGTAATGGAACATTAATTTTTTGGAGGAGTTGTTGAAATGGGAATTTTAAGCGGAAACCCCAAAAATGAGCCGATGCATTACGGGGAAATCTATGATGTGTGGCAATTCTCCATGAAAGCCAAAGGCTGCGTTTCGCTTTACCGCGCTTATCAGTTTCACGCAGGAGATCGTGATCTCAAAAACCTATTGGGCGACTTCATCGATCAAGCGGAATTGGAAATTAGCGAATGTGATACTATCCTTACAAATAACGGAATAGCCCCTTCCCCGGCATTACCGCAAAGGCCGGAGGCCAAGCTCGAAGATATTCCAATCGGAGCTAGACTATCCGATCCGGAGATTGCATCTTTAATAGCTGTCGACTCCTCCGCCGGTCTGGTCGCTTGCAGTCAGATTATGGGCAAGTGCATTCGTGAGGATATTGGTATCTTGTTTGCAAAGTACCACGTTACTAAAGCCGCTCTTGGTCTTAATATTCTAAGAATGAGTAAAGAAAAAGGCTGGCTCATCCCGCCACCGCTTCAAGTACAAAAACCTGAACTTGTAGAAGTCTGAATGTAAGGCACCTCATTTTTTGAGCAACGAAATGGAAAAAAGAACGCTGATCCGATGACGGTTAGCGTTCTTTTGGTTTGGGACCCTTCTTATCTTTGCACCAGATTGACATCGTGCGGATCGATCCAGGTCGAGTCCGTCCAACCATCGAGGTCATAATCGCTCATGCACTGCTCCACCATGCTTTTGAACGCCTCGGCAGACCCGCTGTTTACAGCTTCCATCAGTGCGTGAATGCGGATTTCTTCAAAATTGCCGGTATAATTTCGTTCGTATAGCCCATGCCGGCCGCCAAATTCGCTCCCGATGGCGTCCCAGAGCAATTTATTTAGCTTAATCTTCTCCATACTGTCATACCCGCCCGAGCCGCGGTAAAATCTCTCCAAATAAGGACGAAGCTCCGGATTTTTAAAATCCGCCGAACTGGAAGGCTGTACGATGAGCCCTCCTCCCACCACGTCTTCGATAATTTCTTTGATACGCGTCCAAGCCATGGGAGAAAACACCCTGTAAGCCGTTCCGTGCTCGACATTCGGCAAAACCGTTCCATTCGGACCCGGATTCGGATCTTTAGCCATTGCGGTACTTAGTGCCCAGAACATATTTCGCCAGGCAATCATTTCTCCGACTTTTGCTTTGACCCCGCGGAAATCGCCGGTTCCCGAAGATTCAACGACTTTTAACAGCAGGCCGGCGATAAAGTCAAGCTTGACTGCCAGACGGGTGCATCCGTGAAATATAAACAGATTGATGAACCCGGAACGCGGGAAGAAAGCATTTGCCTTTTCAATATCTCGATAAACCAGAATATTTTCCCACGGAATCAAGGCTTTATCCAAAATAAGAACAGCATCATTCTCATCCAGACGGCTTGAAAGCGGGTTATCGAACGGGCTGCCTAATACGGCGGAATGGAGTTCATAGGAAGGGCGGCAAATCATCTTCACTCCGGGCGTATCGTGGGTGGCGAAGAAAGCGAGCGCAAATTCCTCTTTTTGAATGGGCAGCGTCCCGTTATGAGCGACAAAATGGCAATTGGTCAGCGCGGAGCCTGTTGCTACCATTTTAGCACCGCTGACAATGATCCCGGCATCGGTTTCCTTTTCGACGTTGATAAAAACATCGGACACGGCATGCACCGGTTTGTTTCGATCCACCGGCGGATTGATGAGGGCGTGGTTGATAAACAATACCCTCCTCTGCGCTTCCCCGTACCACCGGCGGGCGTTATTCTCAAAAGGGGCATAAAACTCCGGGTTGCCGCCGAGAGTTCCAAGAAAAGCGCCCTTGTAATCCGGGGTCCGCCCCATCCAGCCGTAGGTAAGGCGCGCCCAAGCGGCTATGGCCTCGCGTGACGCTAACAATTCCTCCGCGTTTCGGCTAACTTTAAAAAAGCGATGGGTGTAGCTGCCTCCCGGGATATCGACAGGCGTGGTTAATACATCGTGATCCTTGGGGTCATGCAAAGCATCGTAAAGCCGTGCAACGGAACGCGCGGAATTTCGGAAAGCCGGATGGTTCACAATATTCTGTACACGCTGCCCGTTTAGCCAAATTTCCCTGTCATCGCGCAGACTGTCCAAATACTCTTTGCCGGTCATCGGTTTCCTAACGTCGCTCATCCCTGCTTCTCCTTGATCCATTGTCCCAATCGCAGCTTACCCGACTGGCTGTAAAAGCGGATCGGATTATCCCATACCAATTGTTGGATCACGTCTTCCCCATACGCTTTCTTTCTCATTTCAAGGGCTGTTTTCACGATACTAAGCGGGTTGGCCGGACCCCAATCGGCCGCGGAATTAATCAGCATACGCTCCGTCCCGTACCGATCGAATATTTCGATCGCGGTTTCGGGGGAAACCTTGGTCGGATAAATCGTCATCCCGCTCCATCCTCCGTAAGCCATCGAGAGGTCGATCGTCTCGAGGTTATTATGGTCGATCAAAACTTGATCGGGATCGAGTTTGACTTCCTTTAGCACTTGGATTGTACGCTCGGTGCCTTCTCTTTTATTGCGATGGGGGGTATGCACCATGACAAGCATATTCATTTCTTTTGCTATGAGGAGCTGGCGCCGCATAATTTCTTCTTCCGCATCTGTGATCAAATCGAACCCGACCTCGCCTATGGCCAGACAGCGTTCATGCCGACAATACTCCGGCAGGCCGTCAATCACCCGATGGGCGAGTTCCAGGTTGTTCGCCTCTTTCGGATTCATCGACACGCAGCTGAAATGATCAATCCCGTACTCCTTCGCCCGTTTCGGTTCAAATTCGAGGATATGCGTGAGCGTCAAATACTCCCCACCTTTCAAGAACCTCAAGCTCATGAGAAAATGAAGGCATCTTGAACGGGAGGTTGC
>NZ_JANAVJ010000039.1 GCF_024213375.1 Paenibacillus sp. MZ04-78.2
AAGTGGCCAAACGCAGCAGACTGTAAATCTGTTCTCTGACGAGTTCGGTGGTTCGAATCCATCAGCCTCCACCAGTTATTCTCTCGAGCCATTAGCTCAGTTGGTAGAGCACCTGACTTTTAATCAGGGTGTCGTAGGTTCGAGTCCTACATGGCTCACCATTTAGGTGAAAAGTAAAGAGACCCCTTGAGGTCTCTTTTTGCATTGTACTTACTTATTTTACTTCATGATTGAAGTTTGTCGCGGACGGAGCGAAGCTTCTGGTCCATTGAAGCGTTTTTGTCTCGGCGGTCATCGATTTTGATCGATGTGGATACGCGTTTGGCTCCATGCTGGAACGGGGCTTCGTGCAACCGCTGAAGCACTTGAAATAAATCTGATAATTCTCCTTCGATGATGGTGCTCATCGGCATTGAATCGGTTCCGGGGCTTGTTCCAGCAGGCGGTGAAGATCGGCAACATATCCGCTTAAGCTGGTCGTTTCGGTTCCGATGGGAATGACGGTCACTTCGACTATAGCCAACGGTTCTCCCTCCTTCTAACTTGTAAACACGGCATGTGTTTATTTTACAGTAAAGGATGGGCAGGGTATAGTCACAACTCCATTCGCTTCATAGTCGCCTTGATATAATCGGCAGTTCGGGCCGCTAGCGCCATCACCGTATTGGTCGGATTGCCGCCTCCGGACGTTACGAAAATACTGGCATCGCATATGAATAGGTTCGGAATATCGTGCGTTTGCCCGTAAGAGTTCACGACGGACGTATCGGGATCGTTGCCCATACGGCAGCCTCCCATCAAATGGGCGGTATCGGGTACGACGAATTCGGGCTTGCCTCCTGCGGCGCTTAAAATTTCGCTCATCGTTCCGATCGCGTGCCGGATAAGCCGATCGTCGTTTTCTCCATAGCTGAAAGTGACTTTCGCGCGAGGCATGCCGAAAGTATCCTTTTCATCGCTCAAGGTAACGGCGTTGTCCGGATTCGGAAGCACTTCCCCGACCAACGTGACTCGCCCGTAGTAATTGTAGTCGAGTACCGTTTCCCGCAAACGTGTCCCCCAAACCGGACCATTTTTACCCGATTGGGTAATCCCGCTGGCAAAGCTCACGGGCCGGACCCCATGGGCGTGCAGCGTATAGCCACGGGCAAAATCGCGTTCAGGGGAAGTGGTGTAAAAGTCCTGCGTCGTTGCAAGCACCGGGGTTCCTTTATATAGGCGGACCTCCTCTTCAAATCGCGCATAGACATCGTGACTGCTGTGAGTCATGAATGCTTTCCCAACCCATCCGCTTCTGTTGGCAAGGCCGTTCGGAAACCGGTTGTTGGCTGAATTCAGGAGCAGCCTCGGAGTCTCTACGACATAGGCGGACAAAATGACCAACCGCGCCCGCTGCTCATAGGTCACATCGTTATGAACAAACGTCACTCCCGTGGCCCGGCCGCTGGCGTCCGTATTTACTTGGGTAACCCTGCAATCGGCTAGCAATTCCGCACCGGCTTCAATCGCTTTGGGAATATGGACGATCAGGGTGCTAAACTTGGCGTTCGGCATACAGCCTTGGTTGCAAAACCCGCGGTTGATGCAAGGCGGGCGGCCTTCGAAGGGCGCGGACAAAATGGCAAGCGGACTGACGACCCAGCGAATGCCGAGCTTTTCGCAGCCTCTGGCAAATACCTGCGCGTTCGGGCTGATCGGGTCGCGTTCGGGATAAGGATAGGGGCCGTGAAACTCGCCCCATGGGAAATCTTTTGGACCCGAGACGGCGATCTCCTTTTCGATCTTGGTATAGTAAGGCTCAAGATCGGAATAACTGATCGGCCAATCCTCTCCGACGCCGTCGAGCGTTTTGGTTCGAAAATCGCTTTCATGAAAACGCAAAAAGACTCCGGTAAAATGCGTTGTTCCCCCGCCAACCCCCCAGCCGGAATTGTTATGGCCCATTTGCAGCGGGTCATGACCATCCACGATACGTGCCTCCTGCCAACCCAAACTCTGCATAGATAGCTCATCGCTGGCAAAATCGTGCTGCGGGTCCCGAAACGGTCCGGCTTCCAGCACGACAACGCTCATACCGGCTTCGCTCAGCTCTTTGGCCAGCACACCGCCGGCAGCCCCGGCTCCAACAATGACGGCATCGACCGTCTCGCCCTCATATTTACGCTTCATGCTGTTTTTTCTCCTCCTTAGGCTCCCATGGATCAAGCTGCCCCGGATGCATACGTACATAGCCGCGGGGATAAGCGGGACCTCCGTATCCGATCTCCGACCATATTTCAGGATGAGAATAATAAGCCTCGACAGTGAGGTTCAGCAATTTCTTGAACAACGCGGCTTGCGGTACGTGCTGCCACACTTCGGGAGGCACCGCTTGATTACGGCTGACATCGAGCATGAGCTGTTTTTTTCGTTTCGGTTCAAGGTGAAAAAAGCGCTCGGTATGGATCGTTTGACATGCGGTATCCAGGGCATGAAGTCCTTCGCGCACCAGCACGGCCGCTTCAGGCTCACCGCTTTTACGCTGACTTTCTTGTCCGCCCGCCAGCGTCCGGTCGATATGATCCAATACGAACTGAATGATCTCCGGACGTTCGTCATCGACCAAGAGAGAGCACCAGGCCCGCAAATGTTCGGCCTCGACGGTCGTCAGGAACACATAATCGCCGGTAGTGTGCAAACGGGAAAGCACGATTCGCTGGGTATGATCGTCCCAAGCGTCTTTCTCGTGCATGACATCATAGGAAGGGTACCTTGTGAGCTTTTTCATCGTTTTACCTCCAATAATAGGCGAGAAGTCCAAGGACGCTCAACGCGCTGAACAAGACCGGAAGCACAACAGGAGGACCGACAAGAAAGTTTCGCATCGTATAGCCGCCGACGCGAACGCCTACCCCATGGAAATGAAAGTAAAACCCGATGCCGCCTGCAACAACACCGAACCACATAAGATAGGAAAAAAGGTAAAGCAGCCAATCCAGCCGATAATAGGCAAGCGTTACGGCAAGCAGGCTGAATATAGGGGCAGAGACGACGGGAACCCACATGGCTTTATGGTGAAAGTTTTGACGGTAATGTGAGATGGTTACTTGTATCCAAATGGCAAAGAAAGCGACGCCTACGAACAAAAAGACGACGCGTGCCAAGGGCCAACCGATCCAGTTCATACGAATCTTCCTCCGTTCCTGTTAGCGATGATGCCGCGGATAGGTTAGTGAGCCGAACGGCATGAGAGCCAGCTTCGTACCGGGGTCTTGCAGCAGAGCTTGGGTCGTCGCACTCAAATCATCGGCTGGATAAAAGCCTAGCAATTCAACCAAGTGACGAGGCAATGAGGAACGGACAAACACCCGGGCGCGGCGCAGCACTTCTTCCACATGCAAGATTTTGTGGGCACCGAGGACGAATCGTTCACGCAGCTTGTCCGTCATCTTTCGGCGATCGCCCATCGTTTCGATCCAATGCTGAAATAAGCCGTTTCCCATCCCTTCGGGACACTCCGCCACAAGAAGCAGGGAGCCTCCCGGCTTTACGAAAGCGGCGGCATTGCGGAGCGCTTTTAAGGCTTGATACATTTGTAAATCTTTCGGAGCTCCTCCGGCCGATACGACGACGACATCGTACAACTCGGTTACCTGCCGAGTAAACCAGCGGGCGGCAAATTCGGTTCCTATCTTATGAGCTTCCGCGGTATGTCCGGCTACGGCTTTCAGCACATGACGATCGTGGTCGACGATCACATTAAGCAGGAAATGGATAGGGACGAACCGCTCGGCTTCCTCTAAATCGAGGTGCAGCGGATTATACGGGTCGCCGGGAACGGCCGTGTACGTTAACGACAACGCATGATGGAATTCAATGGTGCGCTTGGATGCTACCCCGGGGACGAGCGCTTTGACGCCTCCGGAAATGCCCACCATCGCATGAGGCTCGATATTGCCCGTCGCAATGCGCAGCGGCGTCTCGGCGACCATGCGATTGATCTCGACCGGGGTGCCGAGCGACGTTGTCCCCATATAAACACAATCTTCCGATGCGGCGGAATGATTATGCACGCGGACTCTCGCGTAAATTTCGGCGCCGACCAGCCGCTTCAGTTCATCGGGCGTGTGCTTACGATGGGCGCCCAGCGCCACGACAATATCGACCTGATCGTCACGAAGGCCAGTCGCGTTCAGCTCTTCCAGCAGCGGAGGCAAAAGCAGCCTGGTAGGGCACAAACGGGTACCGTCGCTGATCAGAATGACGGCCCGGCTTGTCCCCTTGGCAAGCTCACGGAGTCTCTTGCTTCCTATAGGCGACGCCAATGCTTCGCAAATCCGGTTTCTGGACCATTCGGGAGATGTCTCTAAAGCTTCGAGCCCGTACGTCAATGTATCGTACGTCTTGCCCGAAGGCAGTTCCAGCGGGATAGTGGTGCAGCCATAACGCAGCTCGAGAATGGTACAATCCTCCTTCTCTTTGCAAATCAAGAATGGATGACGATGGAAAATATATATTTAGTATTACCGTATCTTAAGCTCTTATCCGCAGCTAAAAACGCGATTAATGATTTACGTCCTTAAGGCAGTTCCTTCTTGCGGTTCCTGGGCCTGATTGTGTTACAATGGATTGTACCTAGTTATTTTGAATAAAGATATAAGGTTGGGAGCGAGGAGATGGATTGGGAACAAGTGAGGGAGCAGCTTGAAGCCATACTGAATACTCCGGTTCAAACCACCAGATGGGCCTGGGAAGCGTGGCGGCGCGAAGTAAAGAAGCATAAAGCAGAGCCGGGGTCCGAAGGCGGAAGCTTGATCAAAGAGGGCAGGCTTCTTTTTTTGGCGCAAAAAGAAGAGCAGGATGCGCTGCTTCTGAGCATACAAGCAGATGCCGTATCCCCTGTGGAGCGGCGTCTCGTGGAGCTTACGCTGGAAAGCCGCAAAACGCAGGATAAAAAGTCTCCGGCGCTCGTCAACGAGGAGGAACGCAAAGCAGGGATGGTGCGCGATTGGCTTCGCACACAGCAGGAGCTTGGCTTGGCGCAGGCCGAGATGCCCGATTCCCTGGTATCGCAGTTGTCGCTCTACTCCAAAAAAATTCCGTTACTGTTGTATGGGGACTACACCACCTCGCGGCGGGCGCACGACCGGGAGCTGAAGAAGCTGCTGGAATCGTTCTTCGATGCGGATATGACCCTGATTCCTCTGACGGATAAGGAATGGCTCATTCTCGGCTCGGAGAAAATATTGTCGATAGTCTCTGGCGACGATAAGGAAGACTCGGATGGCGAAACGCTGGAAGACCGGCTTGCGGCCATCGGCTACGGCTTGCACGAAATGCTTGAGAATGAATGGGTAGGCGAATGCCATCTGGCCATCCACTACCCGATCATGCCGGCCCAATCGTTATATGCCGCAGTGCTTCAGCTCGGGGAGACGATGATGCTGGGACGCACATATCACGTGGGCAGCAATATGCATATGCCATGGGAGCTCCAACTGGAAAGGCTGGTGCATTTGGTGCCGGAAGCGGAGAAGGCTAGCTTTCTCGAGAACGTGGTAAAACGGCTCGATGTGGCGTTCGATGCGGAGACGATGACGACGCTCGAACAGTTTTTCCAGCTGGACTGCAACGTCAGCGAGACGGCCAAGAAGCTGTATATTCACCGCAATACGCTGTTGTACCGCTTGGACAAATTCAAGCAGGAGACGGGATTGGACGTACGGACGTTCAACAACGCCGTGCTTGTGAAGATTGCCATGCTATTGTACAAAGTAACGAAAAGGAAGTAATTTTTTTGTGAAGATTGTGCATAGTCATGATACGCCTTGTTACGGTATGATTTAAACAATGAACACGATACTAATTCGTAGGGGGAAACAATCATGGCAGGTGTACGTTTGAACCACATCGTCAAAAGATATCCGGGTGCAGAAGAAGCAACGGTAAAAGACTTCCATCTTGATATTCAGGACAAGGAATTTCTGGTTCTGGTAGGCGCTTCCGGTTGCGGTAAATCCACGACGCTGCGGATGATCGCCGGGTTGGAGGAAATTACGGAAGGCGAACTGTATATCGGCGACCGTCTCGTGAACGACGTCGCTCCGAAAGACCGTGATATTGCGATGGTATTCCAATCCTACGCTTTGTATCCCCACATGAACGTATATCAAAACATGGCATTCGGCTTGAAGCTGCGTAAATTCAAAAAAACCGACATCGACGCTCGCGTGCGCGAAGCGGCCAAAATTCTCGATATTGAGCACTTGCTCGACCGTAAGCCGAAGGCGCTCTCCGGCGGTCAGCGTCAGCGCGTTGCCTTGGGCCGGGCAATTGTCCGTGAGCCGCAAGTGTTCCTGATGGACGAACCGCTGTCCAACTTGGACGCAAAGCTGCGCGTACAAATGCGCGCCGAAATTACGAAGCTCGTAAAACGTCTCGAAACGACAACCATCTACGTAACGCATGACCAAACGGAAGCGATGACGATGGGCGACCGGATCGTCGTTATGGATAAAGGCATCATTCAACAAGCGGCATCTCCGGAGGACATCTACAACTATCCGGTGAACATGTTCGTAGCGGGCTTTATTGGTTCCCCGTCCATGAACTTCCTGCATGGCGCATTCGCTGAGCAAGGCGGCAGCTTGTACTTTAAAGCATCGGGCTTTAATGTCGAAGTACCGGAAGGCAAAGCCAAAATTCTCCGCGAGAAGGGCTATGCCAGCAAGGAAGTCGTGCTGGGCGTACGTCCGGAAGATTTCCACGAAGAAGCGATCTTTATGGAAGCTTCTCCGAACACGATCATCAACGCTCATATCGAAGTAGCGGAGAACCTTGGTCATGAAATGCTCTTGCACCTCAGCGGAATCGGCAGCCAAATCGCCGTGGTTCGTGTAGACGGCCGCTCGAACGCCAAAGAAGGCTCCAGCATAAAGCTTGCTGTGGATATGAACAAAGTTCACTTCTTCGATAAAGAAACGACGAATTCCATTTTGCTGAACGCTTAACGCGTATCAAACGGAATAAAAGGTCAGTCCTGACGGGCTGGCCTTTTTTGCTGCGGTTGGCATTGGAAGAGAAATCGCGATATGCTAGGCGTAGCCTCTATGAATGAAGGGTTCGTCCGAACAGCGCAACTGGCTGTACGGAGAACTGGGGAGTGGGGATTTCATGAGTATCGAGCAATTAAAAGTGTTTGTGACGGTAGCGGAGCTGCAGCATTTCTCACGTGCCGCAGAGCTGCTGCATTTGTCTCAGCCGGGAGTCAGCATGCATATCCGCAGCTTGGAAAACGAGTTCGGGACGAAGCTGCTGCATCGTTCGTCGAAGCGGGTGAAGCTGACGGAGGCAGGGGAAATCTTGTATCGTCAAGCGAAGGCGATACTGCTGCAATACGAGACGGCGAAGCATGAGATCGAGAGGCTGAACCAAGTCGTCTCCGGCAGTTTGAGCGTCGGGGCAAGCTTTACGATCGGCGAGTTTCTTTTGCCCAAGCTGCTGGCGAGCTATGCACGGCTGTATCCGGGGGTGGAGGTACAGGTCACCGTCGGTAATACGGATGAAATCGAGCGGCTTGTGCAGGCGCACGAGTTGGAGGTCGGGCTGGTCGAAGGAGAGCTGCAGCGGCCGGGGATTCGTTCGGAGACGTTCATGGAGGACGAAATGATCGTGGCCGTTCCGGCGGGACATCCGCTTGCGGCTTACCGGGAAGTGATGCCGGAGGCTTTGCAGGATCAAGTCTGGATTTTCCGCGAGGTCGGCTCCGGTACCCGGGCCTACAGCGACCGGCTGATCCGCGAGTGGGGACTGCGGGTGCAGCGGGCTTACGTGCTGAGCAGCACGCAAGGCGTCAAGGAGACGGTTGCTGCGGGACTGGGCATTGCCGTATTGTCGCGCTGGACTGTAGGACGAATGGTTGCGACGGAGGAACTGAAGGAGCTGCGAATTAGCGGCCAGCGGCTGACCCGTTTGTTGTCGCTGATTCAGGGCGAGGAGCGGGCGGGGACGCTTGCGCTGGACCGGTTCGTCCAGCAGGTGAGAGGGCTTCGCACGGCCTCTTCCGGTTGATTTATGCGGCTGATTCCTTTAGGATGAGGATATTGGGATAAAAAGGAGAAAGATCACGATGCCGAAAAAAGTGAAAGTATCGGATTTGGTGAGAGAGTTCCATCTGGAGATTATTTGCGGCGAAGAGGGACTGAAGCGTCCGATCGTCACGGCGGATTTGTACCGTCCCGGGCTTGAGATGGCTGGATATTACGAATTCCATCCGACGGACCGGGTCCAAATTCTCGGCAAAACGGAGCTGACGTTCTTCGACGGGTTGTCATCGGAGGAGCGAATGGACCGGATGCACCGACTGTGCGCGCCGGAGGAAACGCCTTGCATTATTATCAGCCGCGGGATGGACGCGCCGATCGAGCTGCTGGCGGCGGCGAACGACCATCAGATCACGGTTGTTCGGACGGCGATGGCAACGACGATTTTGGCCAGCCGCGTAACGAACTTTCTGGAAAACCGGCTTGCCCCTACGACAACGATTCATGGGGTGCTGGTCGACGTATATGGTATCGGTATGCTGATTTCCGGGTCCAGCGGGATCGGCAAAAGCGAAACGGCATTGGAGCTGGTGAAGCGGGGACACCGGCTGATCGCGGACGATGCGGTGGAAATCCGTCAAACGGCCGACCATCAGCTGATCGGCAACGCGCCCGAATTAATTCGGCATCTGCTTGAAATCCGCGGCATCGGGATTATTAACGTCATGACGCTGTTCGGCGCTGGTGCGGTGCGTACCGAGAAGAAAATATCCGTGGTCGTCAAGCTGGAGACATGGCAGCAGGACAAGCAGTACGACCGGCTCGGCCTGGACGAGGAAACGACCCAGATTATTGATACGAACATACCGCTCGTGACGATTCCGGTCCGGCCTGGACGAAACTTGGCGGTTATTATTGAAGTTGCGGCGATGAACTACCGCTTGAAACGGATGGGTTATAACGCCGCCCTGCAGTTTACGAATAAATTGACCGAGTCGCTGGCCGAGGACATGGACGATTTGTAAGGGAAGCCCGATTTGACGGGTGGACAATTTTTGGCATAAGGAAGGAGTTACAAGCATGTTTCTCGCGATTAATCCGATTGCTTTTTCCATCGGTCCGTTAAGCATCCGTTGGTACGGCATCATCTTAGGGACGGCGGCGCTGGTCGGTTTGCTGCTCGCGATTCGAGAAGGGAAACGGTTCCGCATGTCCCCGGACTTCTTCATGGATCTGGTGCTAATCGGGGTGCCGTCGGCGATCGTTGGCGCAAGAATTTACTATGTCGCTTTCAAATGGGAGGATTACCAAGATAATCTGTGGAAAGTCTTTGCCGTTTGGGAAGGCGGTATTGCCATCTACGGAGCGTTGATCGGCGCCATTATCGCGGCGGTCATTTATGTGCGGCGGAAAGGTTACTCGTTCTGGCGCATCGCCGATATTTGCGCGCCGGGCTTAATCATCGGACAAGCGATCGGGCGTTGGGGCAATTTCATTAATCAGGAAGCGCACGGCGGGCCGGTGGCGGAGTCGTTCCTCAGGAACAACCTTCATCTGCCGGATTGGATCATCAATCAAATGCTTATTGAAGGCCAGTATTACCATCCGACGTTTTTATATGAGTCGCTTTGGAACGTCGCAGGGCTCCTCCTGCTGTTCGTGCTGCGGCGGCGTTCGTTTTTACGGGCGGGAGAGCTCTTCTTCAGTTATTTCATCTGGTATTCGATCGGGCGGTTTTTCGTAGAAGGCCTGCGGACGGACAGTCTCGATTTTACGGGACCAAGCTGGCTGGTCGCGCTGATGAACGGCATGTGGTCGCCGATGACAGCTTTCGGCTTCGAGCCAGGATTCATGACCTACGGAGGCAATGTGCGAATTTCTCAGCTTCTGGCGGTGCTGATCGTGCTGGCCGCGATTGCGCTGATCTTCGTTCGCCGCCGGACGGGCGCAGCTTCGGAGCGCTATAGCGATCCGATTGTACGGATCGGACAAGTCTCGGAGGAAGCGAGCAAAGCCGGCGATGCAGACAATCGGCCGGATGCCACCAAGGAAGCAGACATAAAGGCAAAGGAGTAGCAGCATGATACAAACGGTGTTATTTGATCTGGACGGAACGATTGTCGATACGAACGAGCTCATTATTCAGTCGTTCTTGCATACGTTCGAGGGAATAACCGCAGAGCCGGTAACCCGGGAACACATTGTGCCGAACATGGGACGGCCGTTGATCGAGCAGATGGTGTTCTTCTCCGGACGGGAGCAGGTGGACGATCTGGTGCAAAAGTACCGGGCGTTTAACGTTGTGCATCATGACGAGCTGGTGCGGGAATTTCCTTATGTTCGCGAGACGCTGGCCAAGCTCCATGCCGCCGGCGTCAAGCTGGGCGTGGTGACAAGCAAAATCCGGCAGACGACGGAAATGGGGCTGAAGCTGACGGGGCTATACGACTACTTCGGCACGATCGTGACGGTGGACGACGTCGGGAAAGCGAAGCCGGACCCGGAAGGGATTCATAGAGCGGTCCGGGAGCTTGGCGGCGATCTCTCGTCCGTGCTAATGGTCGGCGACAGCCACTATGACATCGAAGCGGCGCACAATGCGGGCATTCCGTCGGTAGCGGTCGCTTGGTCGTTGAAAGGGACCGAATATTTGAAAGAGTATCACCCGACCCATATCATTCAGAATATGCGCGATATTGTGCCGATTGTCGGGATCGAGGGGAAGTAGCGCTTGAGAAACACGGACAAATATCCGGTGGAAGGGCCAAACTCGCTGTGGCAGGTATATAAGACGATCAGCCGTTTCAAGGCGGTCCGCAATTTTATTTTTATCCAAATTTCCAGGTATGCGCCCTCCTTGCCGATGAAACGGTGGATTTACCGCCACGTGCTTGGGATGAAGGTAGGGGAGCATGCCTCCTTTGCGTTAATGGTGATGGTGGATGTGTTTTTTCCGGAGAAGATCGAGGTTGGAGACAATACGATTATCGGTTACAATTCGACGATTTTGACGCATGAGTATTTGATCAAGGAATACCGGCTCGGGCGGGTGAAAATCGGGTCGCATGTGATGATCGGAGCGAATACGACGATTTTGCCCGGGGTGACGATTGGCGATCATGCGGTCGTGGGCGCGGGCTCGGTCGTGCATAAGGATGTTGCGCCGTACAGCTTTGTGGCGGGGAATCCGCTTCAGGTGATCCGGGAGGATGTGCGCATGACGGAGCAGGATAGATGAGCTGGCATGTTTTATCGGTTGCAAATTTAAAATTTTGCAAAAGTTAACAATATGTTCTATAATACGGCTTATACAATAAAAAGGCTTGCAAGGGCGGTCGGCTAATCTCCCGGAAGGGAGGTGGTGCCTGTGGAGGCTAAGGACACGCTAACTTTAATGATCGGCTTCGGGATGCTGCTTATTGCGCTGCTCACGCTGATAGTTAACATCATTGTCGCTCTTATCCAAAACAAAAAGAAATAGACCGCCCATCACACAGGGAATACGGTCTATTTCGCAATCATTCCTTATTCAGCCGACCGCCTTTGAAGCGGTTATTGTGCCAAGGGAGAACGGTAGCAGCCGTTGCTCCCTTGTATTGTTTATTATATGCTCTTGCCTTTATTCGTGCAACCGGCTCCATGCGATCGGATCATTGACGAATCAAGCGTTCCCGTGATAAACTTACGATTACATTCTTTATTTTGGTAGCATGGTAGCGCACTAAAGCAAAATTAAAGATAGCAGGGTGAAGACGGTGTCCAAACCGAAGGTGTTTGAAAAGCCAACAGGCGTAAAAGATTACCTCCCCGAAGCGGCGGCCAAGCTCCGCCGCATCGAATATAAAGTCATGCAGTGCATGGAGCGCTGGGGCTATAGAGAAATTATTACTCCTACTCTGGAGTATTACGATACCGTTGGGGTGGCCAGCTCGACGGAGGACAAAAAGCTGTTCAAGCTGCTGGACCGGAATGGCACGACGCTTGTGATGCGTTCCGATATGACGGCGCCAATCGCCCGGGTTGCTTCCTCGCTGCTCAAGGAGCATCCGTTTCCGCTGCGGCTCTCGTATCAAGCGAACGTATTTCGGGCGTTCGAAGCGGAGGCGGGACGGGATGCGGAGTTTTTCCAGACGGGCGTGGAGCTCATAGGCGATGCTTCCAGCGAAGCCGATGCCGAGGTGATCGCTTTGGCGATTGCTTGCTTGCAAGCAGCGGGTGTGCAGCAGTTCAAGATCGCCCTCGGCCATGTGGGCTTCCTCAACGGCTTGTTCCAAGAGATGCTGCAGCAGCGTCAGGATGCACAGACCGCGCTGAAAGCGTGTCTGCTCAGCCGCGATCACGTCGGCTACCGGGAGACGATCAAGTCGCTTGGCCTTCCTCGCGAAGTGCAGCAGGAGTTGGAAGGCATTCTCCGGCTGCGCGGCGGGCGGGAAATCTGCAATCAGGCGCGGCAGGTAACGAAGGACCCTGTTGCCCAGCATGCGATTGCGCATCTGTGCGAAATCTGGGATGTGCTGGAAGCGCATGGCGTCACCGAGCATGTGCTGATCGATCTGACGATGATCGGCGATTTCTCGTACTATACGGGGATGACGTTCGAAGGCTACGCTGCGGATCTGGGCTTTCCCGTGTGCAGCGGGGGACGGTACGATAACCTGCTGGCGCAGTTCGGGCGTCCGGCACCGGCGACGGGCTTCGGGCTGAAGACGAACCGGATCTTGGAAGTGATCGGCAAAAGCAAAACGGAAGAAGTCCCGCAGCGGGTGCTGATTGTCTACACGGAGCGTCATCGGGCGGCAGCACTGGCTAAGGCAAGGGAGTACCGCTCGCGAGAAGGCTTTATTGCGGAGACGCGTCTTCTGGCGGACGGACAACAAGGGCTGAATGAAGTTCGGCAAGCAGACGGCGCACTGCAAGTGCACGGCTCCCGCTATGGCGACATCATATCGTTTACGGAGTAAGGAGGGGCAGCGCATGCAGGACTTATTGAAGGTGGCAATGCCCAAAGGGCGTATTTATAAACAGGCATCCAAGCTGTTCCGCGAAGCGGGCCTCGCCATCCCGGAGGAGACGGACGATTCGCGCAAGCTGATTATTGCCGTGCCGGAGGCGCGGATGGAATTCATTATGGCGAAGCCGGTCGATGTGCCGACCTACGTCGAATATGGCGTGGCGGATATTGGCGTCGTCGGCAAAGACGTGCTGATGGAGGAGAACCGGGACGTATACGAGCTGCTGGATCTCGGGATTGCGCGCTGCCGCATGTCGGTCATCGGGCTGCCGGATTGGCAGCCGGTGCTGAACCCGCGGGTGGCGACGAAATATCCGAACGTGGCTTCGCAATATTTTCGGGAGCAGGGTCAGCAGGTGGAGGTCATCAAGCTGAACGGCTCGATCGAGCTGGCGCCGCTGATCGGTTTGGCCGACCGGATCGTCGATATGGTGGAGACCGGCAGCACGATCCGGGAAAACGGGCTGGCGGAGCATGAGCAAATTTTTGCGATTACAAGCCGGCTCATTGCCAACCGTGTCAGCTACCGGATGAAGAACGACGCTATTCAGGCGCTCTGCGACCGGCTGCAGCCGGTCATTGCCGCTGTGATGGCAAAGGTATAGCCTCATAACTGGCTGTATAGCCGGAAGAATAAGAAGAGAAATTCGCATACATCAAAGGAGGCGTGGTCATGAGAGTGATGCCCGCATCGGAATTTTCGCTGCAGCGGGAGGTCGAATACGGCACGCCCGAGCAAAACGAGAGCGTACAGCGCATTATCGAAGAGGTGCGCCGGGACAGGGATGCCGCACTGCGCAAGTTCGCGCAACAGTTTGATGGCGTCAAGATAGGAGAGCTGCGCGTCACACAGGAGGAGATCGAAGCCGCCTATACGCAGGTGGATGAAGGCTTCCTGGCGGCGCTGCGCGAAGCGGCCGTGAATATACGCCGCTTCCATGAGAAGCAGATGCGCAATTCGTGGATGGACCTGCAAGCCGACGGCAGCATTCTCGGCCAAGTGATCCGCCCGCTGCGCCGGGTCGGGCTGTATGTGCCCGGCGGCAAGGCAGCGTATCCGTCGTCGGTGCTGATGAACGCGATCCCGGCACAGGTTGCGGGCGTGCCCGAAATCGTGATGGTGACGCCACCGGCTACGGCCGGGGTGGAGGGCATCAACCCGCATATTCTCGTTGCAGCCGCGGAAGCAGGCGTGCGTGAAATTTACCGCGTCGGCGGCGCGCAGGCGGTAGCTGCGCTGGCGTACGGGACGGAGTCGATTCCGGCGGCGGACAAAATCGTCGGCCCCGGCAACATCTACGTCGCGCTGGCGAAGCGCAGTGTGTTCGGCGCGGTGGACATCGACAGCATCGCCGGGCCGAGCGAGATCGTCGTTCTGGCGGACGAAACGGCGGATGCCGCCTATGTGGCGGCGGATCTGCTATCGCAGGCCGAGCACGACGAGATGGCCTCGGCCATTCTCGTCACGCCGTCGCAGGAGCTGGCCGAAGCGGTCCGCCTGGAGGTGGACCGTCAGTTGAGCGAGCTGCCGCGCCGCGATATTGCCGCACAATCGATTCGCGATTATGGCGCGATTTTGACCGTGGATAGCCTCGAGGAAGGCGTCCGCGCTGTGAACCGGCTGGCGCCGGAGCATTTGGAAATCATCGTGCGTGAGCCGTTTGATTATTTGAGCCGGATCGAGAACGCCGGAGCGATTTTCCTCGGGCCTTACAGCTCGGAGCCGGTGGGGGACTATTTTGCGGGACCGAACCACGTGCTGCCGACGAATGGAACGGCACGGTTCTCGTCGCCGCTGAACGTCGACGACTTTCTGAAAAAATCGAGCGTCATCTATTATAGCAAGGAAGCGCTGCTGCGCGACGGAGAGAAAATTATAACGCTAGCCCGTCACGAAGGGCTGGATGCGCATGCGCGGGCAATCGAAATTCGCTTGAAGAAAGAAGGGGACCAGCGTGGCTGAGCAAAACCAGCTAGGGGCCGGGCGACAGGCCGAAATCGCGCGCAAAACGAACGAGACGGACATCCGGCTCGCATTTAACGTGGACGGTACCGGCGTATCCGAAATCGAAACGGATGTGCCGTTCTTGAATCATATGCTCGATCTGTTCACGAAGCATGGGCAGTTCGATTTGAAGGTGGACGCCAAAGGCGACGTCGATATTGACGATCATCATACAGTCGAGGATATCGGCATCTGCCTCGGACAGACGCTGCGCGAGGCGCTGGGCGACAAGAGGGGAATCAAGCGCTACGCCAACGTATTCATTCCGATGGACGAAGCGCTGGCGCAGGTGGCGATCGATATCAGCAACCGGCCGCATTTGGAATATCGGGCCCAATATCCGTCGGCGACGGTCGGCAGCTTTACGACGGAGCTGGTGCACGAATTTTTGTGGAAATTTGCGCTGGAGGCGCGGATTACGCTGCATGTCATCGTGCACTACGGACATAACACGCACCATATGGTCGAAGCGGTATTCAAGGCGCTCGGACGGGCGCTCGACGAGGCGACGAGCATTGATCCCCGCGTACAGGGCGTGCCGTCGACGAAAGGGGTTCTGTAATCCATGATCGCCATCATCGATTACGGCATGGGCAACCTGCACAGCGTCGCTTCAGCGGTGGAACGGCTTGGCTACCGCGGCGTGATCGTTTCGGACGAGCAGGAGCTGCTTCAGGCGGAAGGAGCCATTCTTCCCGGCGTCGGGGCGTTCGGCGATGCGATGGACCACCTGCGCGAATCGAAGCTGGATGCGGCCGTGAAGCGTTATGCGGCAAGCGGGAAGCCGCTGCTTGGCATCTGCCTGGGCATGCAGCTTTTGTTTAGCCGCAGCGAGGAGCACGGTTTGCATGAGGGGCTGAACCTACTGCCCGGAGACGTCGTCCGCTTCCGCGGCGATTACAAGGTGCCTCATATGGGATGGAACAAGCTCGAATTCCGGCAGGCAAGCCCGCTGTTTGAAGAGGTAGAAGAGGGGCATGTGTACTTCGTTCACTCGTTTCATGTCAAGCCGGAGCAGCCAGGTGATCTGCTGGCGGTAACGGATTACTACCAGCAGGTGACGGCCATCGTCGGCCGCAATAACGTATTCGGGATGCAATTTCACCCCGAAAAAAGCGGCAGCGTCGGCATGAATCTGCTCGGCAATTTTCTTGCGCTGTGTACGCGTAAGTAGACGAGCCGTGCGCTTGGCTCCGGTACGCCGGACCGGGCTTTCAAACGATCGGCGCGATTCATATTTCCAAGGTTGGAGGAACGTTTTCATGTCTTCATTCATCATTTATCCCGCCATCGATATTCGCGGGGGCAAGTGCGTGCGCCTGGTCCAAGGCGATTACAATCAGGAAACCGTGTATAACGAAAATCCGCTGGAGGTCGCCAAAGCTTGGGAAGCGCAAGGAGCCAAATGGATTCATCTCGTCGATCTGGACGGAGCGAAGGCAGGCTATCCGGTTAACGACAAGCTGGTCGGGGAGATAGCCAAGGCCGTTAACGTTCCGGTGCAGCTCGGAGGCGGCTTGCGCACGGAAGCGGACGTGGATCATATTTTATCGCTCGGCGTCTCGCGCATCATTCTCGGCACGGCGGCCATCGAAAACCGCGAGTTCGTGAGCCGGGTGCTTCAGAAGCACGGGGACAAAGTCGCTATCGGCATCGACGCCCGGGACGGGTATGTGGCGACCCGCGGCTGGCTCGAAACGTCCGCGGTCAAAGCGGATGAGCTTGCCGCCGAGCTGGCGAAGGAAGGCGCGAAGACGTTTATTTTCACGGATATTTCGCGCGACGGCATGATGGGCGGTCCGAACGTGGAGGCGATCGTCCATTTGGCGAAAGTATCGGGGCAGTCGGTGATCGCTTCCGGCGGCGTAAGCCGTTACGAGGATTTGGAGCGGCTGGCGCAGCATGCGGCGGATGGCGTTGGCGGGGCTATCGTCGGCAAGGCGTTGTACACCGGCAGCATCAAGCTGGAGGAAGCGCACGGACGGGTGTAAAGGCAGAAAGGAGGACGGCTTATGCTGGCCAAACGGATCATCCCTTGTCTTGACGTGAAGGACGGGCGGGTCGTCAAGGGAGTCAATTTTGTCAATTTGCGCGATGCCGGCGATCCGGTCGAGCTCGCATCGATCTATGACCGCGAAGGAGCCGACGAACTGGTGTTCCTGGACATCTCCGCCTCCCATGAGGGACGGGCGACGATGGTCAACGTCGTGCAGCAGACGGCCGGTCAAATTACGATCCCGTTCACGGTCGGCGGCGGAATTTCGAGCGTGGACGACATGAAACGGCTGCTGCGGGCGGGCGCGGACAAAATCGGGATCAACACGGCTGCGGTCCGCAATCCTCAGCTTGTATCCGACGGTGCGCGCCGCTTCGGCTCGCAGTGCATTGTCGTCGCGATCGATGCCCGGTACAATCCGGAGTGGAACGAATGGGAAGTATTCACCCACGGCGGGCGGAACGGCACGGGTATCCGGGCGCTCGAATGGGCCAAGCGGATCGAAGAACTCGGCGCCGGTGAAATTTTGCTGACGAGCATGGATGCGGACGGCACAAAGGACGGGTTTGACCTGCGGCTCACACGGGCGGTTTCGGAGCTTGTATCAATCCCGGTTATCGCCTCCGGCGGAGCGGGCAAGAAGGAGCATTTCTACGACGTGTTTGCGGAAGGCAAGGCGGACGCAGGACTGGCTGCCACGATTTTTCACTATAAAGAGATGACGATCGAAGAGGTTAAGGACGACCTCAGGCAT
The DNA here is from genome assembly GCF_024213375.1 of Paenibacillus sp. MZ04-78.2. Classification (GTDB taxonomy): domain Bacteria; phylum Bacillota; class Bacilli; order Paenibacillales; family NBRC-103111; genus Paenibacillus_G. The sequence goes on from NZ_JANAVJ010000039.1 coordinate 17,788, forward strand.
AAAGGAGTGGAGGTCCGGTGAGCGGGCAAACGGCAGGAACCTTAGAGGAGTTAACGGCGGCGATCAAATGGGACGCGAACGGCCTCGTGCCAGCCATCGTGCAGGATGCAGCAAGCAAGGACGTGCTGATGATGGCCTACATGAACCAGGGGTCGCTGAAGCTGACGCTGGAATCGGGTGAAACGTGGTTTTGGAGCCGTTCGCGCAGCGAGCTGTGGCATAAGGGCGCGACGTCCGGCCATGTGCAGAAGGTCAAGGCCTTGAAATACGATTGCGACGGCGACACGCTGCTGGTGCTTGTGGATCAAGCGGGGCCGGCTTGTCATACCGGGCGCTACAGCTGCTTCTACAACGAAGTGAAGCTCGGGGCTTTGGCGGATGGCGGGGAAGCTGCGGCAGAATCGCCGTCTGCGGACCGTTTTGCCATGCTTGGCCGACTGGAGTCGGTGATCGCGCAGCGCGACGCGGAACGACCGGAAGGCGCTTATACGACGTATCTGTTTGAAAAAGGCATCGATAAAATATTGAAAAAAGTCGGCGAGGAAACGGCCGAGGTCATCATCGCGGCGAAAAACCGCGACAACGACGAGCTGCGGTACGAAGCGAGCGACCTTATTTTCCACCTGATGGTGCTGCTGCGCGAAGCGAAGCTGCCGCTCGACGAGGTGATGCGCGAGTTGGACCGCCGGCATAAAAAATAACGGCGCCGAAGAAGGGGCAGGCTGGTGATCATGCCGCCCTCCGCCGCCTAAAAGGAGAATTCACCCGAATGCGCATCGATTATCATACGCACCATGTGCGGTGCGGACATGCGTCGGGAGAGCTGGAGGAATACGTGCTGAAGGGCATTGAGATCGGACTGGACCAACTGGGGCTGTCCGATCACATGCCCTTGCTGCATGTGGACCCGGCTTCCTATTACCCGGGCATGGCCATGCCGATGGACGAACTGCCGAACTATGTGGAAGAAGCGCTGCGTTTGCAGCAAAAATACAAAGATCGGATCGATATCCGGGTTGGACTCGAAGGCGATTATATCGAAGGCTGCGAAGCGGAAATCGAGCGGATCATCAAAGCGTATCCGTGGGATTATGTGATCGGGTCCGTTCATTTTCTCGGGGAATGGGATATTTCGGATTATCGGCAGACGGACGGCTGGAAGGAGCGGGACGCCTACGAGGTCTATGTGCAATATTACGACGCCGTTGGCAAAGCATGCCGGACCGGCTTTTACGACTACATCGGGCATATCGACGTGATCAAGCGGTTCGGCTTCAAGCCGGAGCAGAGCGTGGAGCATTTGGAGCGTCAGGCGCTGGACGCTGTCCGGCACGCGGGCATGGCCATTGAGCTGAACGCATCGGGCTTGCGCATGCCGGTAGAGGAAATGTTCCCAAGCCTCCGTATGCTGGAGTACGCCCGCGAGCTCGGAATTCCTGTGACACTCGGCTCGGACGCGCACCAGCCGGAGCGGCTCGCGCAGTACCTTGACCAAGCGACCAACCTGCTGCGGCAGGCAGGATTTAACGAATTAGCCACATTTAAAAGCAGGAAACGCGCCATGGTGCCTATTGGATTCGCTTCATTTCATGTATAATGGGGACGTGGGCATTAAATATTGTGTAAACCGGCCAACCGAAGCCTTTTTGAGAAGGTCCATCCAACGTCAAATGACCCATTGTAACATAAGCAAAAGCGGAGGTAACCATGTATAGCGACAAAATGAAGATTTTCTCGGGTTCGTCCAACCCGAAACTGGCGGAGCGCATATGCGATGAGCTGAAAGTGCCGCTCGGCAAAATCAAGCTTTCCCGATTCAAGAGCGGGGAAATTTACTGTCTCTACGAAGAAAGCATCCGGAACTGCGACGTCTTTCTGGTGCAAACGTTCTCTCATCCGATCAACGAGAATTTCATGGAGCTTCTCGTCATGATGGATGCCGCTAAACGGGCTTCGGCGAGAACGATCAATCTTGTCGTTCCTTACTATGGTTATTCCCGCCAAGAGCGCAAAGCCGCGCCTCGGGAACCGATCTCGGCTAAGCTGGTGGCGGACCTGCTGACGGCAGCGGGTGCGGACCGTGTCATCACGATCGATCTGCATGCCCCGGCGATTCAAGGCTTCTTCAACATCCCTGTGGACCATTTGACTGCGCTGGACTTGGTTAGCGATTATATTAAAAAGCTTAATATCCAAAACCCGATCATCGTCTCCCCGGATGCGGGACGCGCGACGACAGCCGAGAAGATGGCGAACATTCTCGATGCGCCGTTTGCGATGATGATCAAGAAAAGACCGGCTCACAACGAAGCGGTCATTACGCATGTCATCGGTGACGTAGCCGGCCGCACGCCGATCATCATCGAGGATCTGATCGATACCGGCTCGACCATCGTCAATGTCGTGGAAGGCCTGAAGGAACGCGGAGCCCACGACGCTTATGTCTGTGCGACGCACCCGGTATTCTCCGGACCGGCCTTGCAGCGACTGGATCATCCGAACATCAAGGAAGTCGTTATTACGGATTCCATCGCTATTCCAGACGACCATCCCAGCCGATTCCGGGTGCTCTCGGTTGCCCATCTGCTTTCGGACGCGATCAACATCATCATGTCCGGCGGTTCGCTTAGCTCGCTGTTCAAATACGGCGGCGTATAATAATTATTACCACACGACTCCGGCTGTCGAAACCTTACGGTTTTGGGCCGGATTGTGTTATACTTAAGAATCATTATTACTCCGGCGATGTAGAAATGAAGCTCTGAAATGCACAGGCGGGTTTCTCATGTAATTCCGGACGGGTCACGGAGGTGCCTGAATTATGGAGAAGAAAAAACGTGTGCTGCCGAAACCCAGCACCAATGTCGTACCGATGAAAATGGACGCCACGTTCTTTTTCGAAAAAGCCGTTCAGTCCTTGGACCGTTATCATTACGATAAGGCATTGAAATATTTTCGTCGTGCGGCTGAGTACGAGCCGGAAAACCCGGTCAATCACTGCAACTTGGCCGGGCTGCTGTCCGAGATGGGGAATTACGAGGAATCCAACCGCATTTTGCAGCACGTACTGGACCGGATCGATCCGACGATGACGGAATGCTACTTCTATATGGCGAACAATTTTGCTAACATGGAAAATTTCGAATCGGCGGAAAAAGCGATTATTCATTACCTTGAGAACGATCCGACCGGACAGTTTCTGGAAGAGTCCGAGGAAATGATGGAGTTGCTCAGCTACGAGTTGGACCGCCCTGCGAAGCTGTCGACGATCAAGAGCCGGGAAGGCTTGTTCGATCACGACCGGGCGCGCTCGATGCTGGAGGAAGGAAAGTTCTCCGAAGCGGTTCGTCTCTTGGAAAATATCATCAGCAAGCATTCCGATTTTATGGCCGCGCGCAACAACTTGGCCTTGGCCTATTATTATATGGGACATTTCGACAAGTCGGTCGACATGATCCGGCAGGTGCTGGAGATGGAGCCCGGCAATTTGCATGCGCTCTGCAACCTGGCAATCTTCTACCAGCATTTCGGCGATCAGGAGAGCTTGGCGGAACTGCTCGGAGTGCTGCGCAAAACGTACCCGTTTCATCAGGACCACGTCTTTAAGCTGGCCACAACGATGGGGATCTTAAGCGAGCATGAGAAAGCATTCCGTCTGTTCAAGCGGCTGTTGAAAACAGGCGAAGCGGGTCTGGACCCTTGCTTGTTCCATTACACCGCCGTGGCCGCTTACAATACAGGGCGGTACGAGGAAGCTCATAGGCAGTGGAAGCAGGCGGAGAAATTCGATCCGGGCTCGGATATCCCGAAGTTCTATCTGAATTTGCTGGATAAGCACCGGGAGGAAACGAGAAAGCCTCCGGTCAGCTATCACTACCATCTGCCGTTCGAGGAGCAATTTCGCGGGCTGGAGCGCGCCGAGGGCGGGCTGCCGGAGCATATGAAGCGTGATCCGCTGGTCCGGTCGTCGTTCTTCTGGGCGCTGCGTCACGGAGACGGAGATACGAAGCTGCAGGTGATCCAAGCGTTCGGTCTGATTGCGGACGACGAAGTGAAGGATGCGCTGACGGAATTTATTATGCTGCCGGACGAGGACGATTACTTGAAGCAGGTGGCTATCTTCGTGCTGCGCAGTATCGGGATGAAGGAGCCGTTGAGTGCCATGCTGAACGGCAAGCCGACGACGGTCGAGCCTTCGCCGTTCTCCCCGGGGCTTCCTGTGTGGGAAAGCAAGTGGCAGGCCATCATGGAAACGGCACTGCGGCATATGGCCCGGCGTTACGATATGGTGCAGCAGTACGATTTGCAGACGCTTTGGGTAGAATATTTATCGCGGGTGTTTCCGAACGTGCCCAAGATGACCAAGGTCGAAGGCTGGGCGGCTGCGCTTGAGTATTTGACGGCCAAGATGCACCGGCGTCCGATCAGTTATCACGAGGCGGCGCAGCGTTACGGGGTGTCGGTGGCGACGGTGAGCAAGAATGCGAAGCTGATCGACGAAGCTTGCGGTTTGAAAGAGAAAATGGATGCCATTTTCAAAAAATGGACCGGCATGGAGTCTCAATCTTAATATAGAGATCAAGAAGATACGACAGGAGGAAGCTCTATGTACAAATCGATCGTAATCGGAACCGGCCCGGCGGGACTCACGGCTGCCATTTATTTGGCCCGTGCCAACTTGAACCCGCTCGTCATCGAAGGACCGGAGCCGGGCGGACAATTGACGACGACCACCGAAGTCGAGAACTTCCCGGGATTCCCCGAAGGAATCATGGGTCCGGAGCTCATGGACAACATGAGGAAGCAAGCGGAGCGTTTCGGCGCCGAGTTCAAAACGGGCTGGGTCAACAAGGTCGATCTGTCCAAGCGTCCGTTCAAGCTGAATGTGGAAGGACTCGGCGATATCGAAGCCGAATCGCTCATCATCTCGACCGGCGCTTCGGCGAAGCTGCTCGGTATTACGAACGAGAAGGAAAGCATCGGCCGCGGCGTCAGCACCTGCGCCACGTGCGACGGCTTCTTCTTCCGTGGCAAGAAAATTATCGTCGTAGGCGGCGGGGACTCGGCGATGGAGGAAGCGAACTTCCTGACGCGTTTTGCGACGGAAGTGCGCATCGTGCACCGCAGAAACGAGCTGCGCGCCTCCAAAATCATGCAGGACCGCGCGCGTCAAAACGAGAAAATTACATGGAGCCTGAACCGCACGCCTCTGGAAGTCATGTCCGGCGAAAAGGGCGTGACCGGCTTGAAGGTGAAAAACAACGAGACCGGTCAAGAGGAATTGATCGAAACGGACGGGATCTTTGTGGCGATCGGCCACAAGCCGAACACGGACTTCCTCGGCGGGCAAATCGTTACGGACGAAGTCGGTTACATTTTGGTCAAGCCGGGTACGTCCCTGACCAACGTCGAAGGCGTCTTTGCCTGCGGCGACGTGCAGGACAGCAAATACCGCCAGGCGATTACAGCGGCCGGCAGCGGCTGTATGGCGGCGCTCGACTGCGAGAAGTTCCTGGAAGGGCATATGGTGCACGACTGGAGCAAGTCCCTGTAACAACGCCATATAGGCGTGGAACCCCGCGTTCTGCGCCTTTTTCATGCTTCAAAAAATAACGTTCCGACTTAAGCTTCTCGGGAGCGCTCTTCCGTGATTAAGCGGCTGGAAAGCGGTCATTGACACTTTCTCGACACACTCTTGGAGGAGTCTCCTGCTTCCCCTTGGCTAATCTTGACCTTCTAGGGAGGTTGGCTTATAGTTGGAACAGGTGCTTATAGATAACGGATAGGGTACGAGGTGATTCGACAGGTATGGGAGAACGTGTTTATGTAGGAGTCGATTTGGGAGGAACCGCGATTAAAGTCGGATTGTGCGACGAGCAGGGTAAGCTGCTGCAAACGTACGAGGGCCCGACCGGTACCGAACATGGCGCAGAGGTAGTGCTGGAAAATATCGCGCAGTATGTGCGTAAGCTGGTTGACGAATCTCCATACGAGTGGGAGCAGGTCGGCGGCATCGGTGCGGGAATCGCCGGGTTCATGGATATTCCCGAGGGCTTCATCAAGCTGTCGCCCAACCTGGGCTGGCGCAACGTGCCGGTGAAGAAGATTCTGGAAGAGAAGCTTGGCAAAACGGTCAAAATCGATAACGACGCCAACGTCGCAGCGCTCGGGGAAGCATGGAGCGGCGCAGGCGCGGGCATTCCGAATGTTGTCTGCTATACGCTGGGGACCGGAGTAGGCGGCGGGGTTATTATCCATGGCCGCATCTACCAGGGCTACAACGGTATGGCCGGCGAGCTCGGCCACATGGTTGTTGTGCCGGACCTCGAAGCCATCGAATGCGGCTGCGGCAAGAAAGGCTGCCTGGAGACCGTATCGTCGGCGACCGGTATCATCCGCATGGCCAAAGAAGCCGTGGAGCGGGGCGAGCATACGTCTCTGGCGCTTGTCGAGAACATTATGGCGAAAGACGTGTTTGACGCGGCCAAAACGGGCGACGAAACGGCGCTGCGGATCATTAACCGCGCCGCGCTATATCTCGGTAAATCGATGGCGGCGATTTCCGTCGTTCTGAACCCGCAGCGCTTTATCGTGGGAGGCGGCGTATCCAAGGCAGGCGACATCCTGTTCGATGCGATTCGCAAGTACTACAACGAGCATGCCCAGGAAACGGCCAAAGAAGGCGTGGACATCGTCCCTGCCGTTCTCGGCAACGATGCCGGCGTCGTTGGCGCAGCGGGCCTCAACCTGCACAGCTAGACGCAGGCGACGGACCTGTACGGCTGATGATATGCGAAGTTTAGCAATGGACTGAGCAGACGCACAAGGGCATGCGATTGGCAAGCTTGATCCGGCCCACGCTAGTGCCCAGAAACCCGGGCTTAATTTTCACGTATAAACAACCGGCGCGCAAATTACAGCGCGCCAGCAGATATATTTATAGCGAAGGTCGGGTCTGCGTAAGCAGCAGGAAAGATACTGGAGAGTTTACGTGGTCCCTTTTAAATCGTGTTCCGACCATTTTATTGTTATTCCGGGAACACGATTTGAACAGGAGCCGAAGGTACTTTCCTGCTGCGACAGCGAAAAGACCCGAACGGAGCGTCCTCAGGAGGAGCAGCCATGGAAGAAATGCAAACTCTCGGAAAGCTGGTCATCATTACGGGCATGTCCGGAGCCGGCAAGACGATTGCGGTGCAGAGCTTGGAAGACTTGGGCTTTTTTTGCGTGGATAACCTTCCTCCGGTGTTGATTCCCAAATTTGCCGAGCTGATCGAGCAGTCCAAAGGCCGGATCGGCAAAGTGGCGCTGGTCATTGACCTGCGGGGAAGAGAATTTTTCACTTCACTGTCCGAATCGCTGCGCTACTTGAGCGAGAACTACACGCTGACACACGAGATTTTGTTTCTTGACGCGATGGATGCGACGCTTGTGCAGCGTTATAAAGAAAGCCGACGCAAGCACCCTTTGGCTCCGACGGGCGCCCCGCTGGAAGGGATTCATCAGGAGCGCAAGCTGCTGGAGGAGCTCAAAGGTCTGGCAACACAGGTGATCGATACATCCAACCTGAAGCCGGCGCAGCTGAAGGAAAAAATCATATCCCGGTTCACCAATCTCGAAAAAAGCGGGATTTCGATCAACGTCATCTCGTTCGGTTTTAAGTACGGCATTCCGATCGACGCTGATCTTATTTTTGACGTCCGCTTTTTGCCGAACCCGCATTATGTGGATAATCTGCGCCCCAACACCGGGCAAGACCCGGATGTGTACGATTATGTCATGAAGTGGACCGAAACGCAGGAGTTTCTCGCGAAGCTGCTCGACATGCTCTACTTTCTCGTTCCCCAGTACAAGAAAGAAGGCAAAAGCCAGATCGTCATCGGCATTGGCTGTACGGGCGGAAAGCATCGTTCGGTGGCGATTGCCGAATATCTCGGTAAAATGATGGGCAATAGCGAAACGGAAGTCGTTCGGGTCAGCCACCGCGATTCTGAACGCGACCGGGTTGAGGTGAAGAAATGACGTTTGACCGGGAGAGGGAAACGTACATTCCGCGCATCGTCGTGATCGGCGGGGGAACCGGGCTGTCGGTCATGCTCCGGGGGCTGAAGCATAAACCCGTGGACATTACGGCGGTCGTCACCGTAGCCGATGACGGAGGAAGCTCGGGCATCTTGCGGTCGGAGCTGGAAATGATCCCGCCGGGCGATATCCGCAACGTCTTGTCTGCGCTGGCGGACGTAGAGCCGCTGCTCGGTCAGCTGCTCGATTACCGTTTTGATAAAGGGAACGGATTGGCAGGCCACAGTTTGGGCAACCTAATGTTGGCAGCCATGTGCGATATCACCGGCGATTTCGTCACCGGTGTGCGCGAGCTAAGCCGGGTGCTGGCCGTACGGGGACGCGTTCTCCCGGCTTCCGATCACTCGATCGTGCTGCGGGCGCTTATGGAAGACGGCTCGATCGTCGAAGGAGAGTCCAATATCCCGAAGGCAAGAGGCGTTATACACCGGGTGTCGATCGAACCGCAGGACGTTCGGGCGCTCCCGGAGGCGCTGGAGGCTCTGCGGGAGGCGGACGCGATTCTGGTCGGTCCGGGAAGCTTGTATACGAGCATTTTGCCCAATCTGCTGGTGCCGGAAATCGCGAAAACGATCGTCGAGTCGAATGCGCTCAAAATTTTTATTTGCAACGTGATGACGCAGCCGGGCGAAACCGACGATTACAAGGTCAGCGACCATCTTAAAGCAGTGCGCGACCACGTCGGCATCGACCTGTTCGATTATGTGATTGTGAACAACGGGGACATCCCGGAGCAGGTGCAGAGCAAGTATGCCGAACAGGGGGCCAAGATCGTTCCGCTCGATTTGGACGAAGTGACTAAGCAGGGCTATAAGGTCATTGCCGACCAGCTCGTTCTGTTCCGGACTTATCTGCGTCATGACGCCGAGAAGCTGAGTCAACACATTTATCAACTGGTGGAGAGCTGGATGTTCAAGAAGAGGTGATTCCCATGTCCTTCGCCGCCCAGACGAAAAAAGAACTGACCATGATGGAGTCGGAGTGCTGCTGCGAGAAAGCCGAGCTGTCCGCTCTTATCCGCATGAACGGGGCTGTGCAGTTGACCAGCCAGAAGATCGTGCTCGATATTTCGACGGAAAACGCCGCAATTGCAAGACGCATTTATTCGCTGCTCAAAAAATCGTTCAAGGTGCACACCGAGCTGCTCGTCCGTAAAAAAATGCGGCTCAAAAAAAACAACGTGTATATCGTACGCGTGCCGAATCAAGTGCAGAACCTGCTGTCGGAGCTGTATATCGTCTCCGAAGGCTTTTTGTTCACCCCCGGCATCGAGCCGGATATCATTAAACGCAGCTGCTGCAAGCGCGCTTATTTACGCGGGGCGTTCCTTGCTGGCGGCTCCGTGAACAACCCGGAGGGGACGTCGTACCATCTGGAGATTTATTCGATGTACGAGGAGCACTGTCAGGCTCTGGTACGGCTGGCCAATGAGTTCGATTTGAACGCCAGATGCATCGAGCGGAAAAAGGGCTTCGTCCTGTACATCAAAGAAGGCGAGAGGATCATCGAGTTTCTCAGCCTGATCGGCGCTCACCAAGCGCTTCTCCGGTTCGAGGACGTCCGGATTATGAAGGATATGCGCAATTCCGTCAACCGTCTGGTCAACTGCGAAACCGCCAATCTGAACAAGACGATCGGCGCCGCCGTCCGGCAGATCGACAACATCCGGCTGCTGCAAAAGGAAGTAGGGCTGGACAACCTGCCCGACAAGCTTCGGGAAGTGGCGGAGATCCGGCTTAAGCATCCGGATATGAACCTTAAAGAGGTCGGCGATCTGCTGAAAGGCAAAGTCAGCAAATCCGGGGTGAACCACCGGCTCCGCAAAATCGATGAATTGGCTGAAAAGCTGCGGAAATCGTGAGTAGATCCGGCCAATTATAGATTTTTTGTGTAAATTTGCAATAATTCTAGTGTAAACTGCCGAAAAATGATATAATGTTTGAAAAATCGTTTGTTTAAATCGGTTTCGGATAGACTACCCTCCAGATTGCACATCCATGCCGAAATCGTTGGTAAATCGTTTGTCTAGTCCTGCAGGACGATGGTTTCGTTTACGCTGAGGGCGTTACGCCCTTCCTTATTTTAGGAATTCAAAGATTGTAGGGGGTATTGGTTGCATGTCGAGACGCCCAGTTGTCGTCAAGTTGAAAACAGGCCTTCACGCCAGACCGGCAGCGCTTTTCGTACAGGAAGCGAATAAGTTTTCTTCAGAGATTTTTGTGGAGAAGGACGAGAAGAAGGTCAACGCCAAAAGTATTATGGGCATTATGAGTTTGGCCATCAGCACAGGAACCGAAGTTCACATAAGTGCAGAAGGTTCGGACGCCGAACAGGCTGTAAACGCTTTAGTCACATTGGTCAGCAAGGAAGAGCTGGAAAACCAATAAACCGCCACAGGGCTTCCGATCCGGAAGCTTTTTTCTTTGCGGCGTTCCTTATTTTGTCGCATAGGATACTCGCAAATAAAGTGAAACCTTTTTTGGGCAATTCGTTGCATGCAAAAAAGCCCGGCCATTCGTACGGAGGCATACTCAGATGCGCCGTGGACTGGCCGGGCTTTTCGTGCTGACCGGATCGGGTTATACGCGTTCGATAACTTTGTCGATCAAGCCGTAGTTTTTTGCTTCCTCTGCGGACATGAAGTTGTCGCGGTCGGTATCTTTCTCAATGCGCTCGATCGATTGGCCCGTACGCTCGGCGAGAATCGTGTTCAGCTTGTCGCGCGTTTTCAGGATGCGCTTCGCGCGGATCTCGATATCGCTGGCTTGGCCTTCGGCTCCGCCGAGCGGCTGGTGAATCATAACCTCGCTGTTCGGCAGCGCCAAGCGTTTACCTTTCGCTCCCGCGGTGAGCAGAAAGGCGCCCATTGATGCCGCCATGCCGACACAGATCGTGGACACGTCCGGTTTGATGAATTGCATCGTGTCATAGATCGCCATCCCCGACGTAATGGAGCCGCCAGGGCTATTGATATACAAGCTGATGTCTTTATCCGGATCGGTTGCGGCCAGGAATAGCATTTGGGCAATAATCGAATTGGCTACAACATCGTTGACCGGACTTCCGAGAAAAATAATCCGGTCCTTGAGCAGACGCGAATAGATGTCATAAGCGCGTTCTCCTCTTGCATCCGGTTCGACGACCATTGGAATAAAACTCATGGGCTGCAGCCTCCTTTTATATTCAAACTATAACCATCATATACGAAAAACAAACAAAGGTCAAGAAAGGTCAAACCAATGAAATAAAAAAATCAGTTTTGTTAAAACTGACTGTGTGTGAATGGCGCGCCCGCAAGGAATCGAACCTTGATCTCAGGCTCCGGAGGCCTACGTCATATCCATTGGACCACGGGCGCATATTTAATTTGGTGTGCTGTGTTTCATAAGTGACAGCAAAAATTATTATAAGCTATGTGCCCAAGAAAAGCAACCTTTTGGCGATAAAAAAAATTTCCACACTTAAATTGCCGCAAGAATAGCGGTTGCGGACGGTTAACGGAATGTCGAACGGTGACGAAGGCACTTGATGTGAGATGAGGAATGGGTTATAATGGGGACACTAAGTGAAACAACTTAGTACTTTTTTTAGAGTATGTGGGACTTAAAATGCAGCGCTGGGACAAAAAACGTCCAACGAAGCTGCGATCTTAAGCAGGTGTGAATCCATGAGAGAAATCCTCGACATTCAAAAGCAGCTTTTGCCCGATCTGGTTGACACCATGAAGAAGCGATATACGATCTTGCATCACATCATGATATCCGGTTTGGTGGGCCGTCGGACGCTGGCGCTGTCGGTGGGAGCGACGGAGCGGGTGCTCCGCGCGGAAGTGGATTTTCTGAAGGAGCAGGGCTTGATCGAAGTCGAAGCTTCCGGCATGCGGATCAGCGGAGCGGGCAGAGAGCTGTTAGAGCGGCTTGAACCGGTCGTTAAAGACTTGTTCGGTCTGACCGAGCTGGAAGAACGCATACGTTCGCACTTCGGCTTGAAGCAAGTGATCATCGTCCCAGGCGATTCGGACGTTTCCCCTCATACGAAGAAAGAGCTTGGCCGCGCCGGCGCCTCCGTCTTGCGGAAGCTGGTTGGTGAGGACGAAACCATTGCCGTAACCGGCGGCTCTACGATGGCTGAAGTGGCCTATCATTTGACGCCGGCGACTCCGATGAAGGGCTGCTGGTTCGTGCCGGCCCGCGGCGGACTCGGGGAAAGTGTCGAGCTTCAGGCGAACACGATCGCCTCGACGATGGCGAAGAAAGCGGGCGCCCGCTACCGGCTGCTGCACGTGCCGGACCATCTCGGCGAGGAAGCGTATCAATCGCTGATGCAGGACAGCCACATTGCGGAGATCATCGCCTTCATCCGCGGCGCTCGGATTGTCGTTCACGGCATCGGAGAAGCTATGGTAATGGCCAGACGGCGCAAGGTGGACCCGGAGACGACCGAAAGTTTGCGGCATGACGGCGCGCTTGCGGAAGCGCTCGGGTACTATTTTGACCGGGACGGAAACATTTTGCACAAAATGCCGACTATCGGGCTACGCATCGAAGACATTCACAACATGGACCATGTGATCGGAATTGCCGGAGGCAAAAGCAAGGGCGAGTCAATCGCTTCGGTATTGAAACACGGTCATGAGGACGTGCTGGTCACCGATGAGGCGGCTGCTTTGGAAGTTGTCAATCGCTTGCTATCTTGACGGGCTCTGCCTGTCTTGACATATCGCTGCCGCGGTCGTAATTATACAAAACCTTGCCGGGAGCAGCGGAAACCAAATCATTTCTAGGAGGCTTTCAACATGGTAAAAGTTGGTATTAACGGTTTTGGACGTATCGGTCGTAATGTATTCCGCGCAGCACTTGGCAATCCTGAGGTGGAAATCGTTGCTATCAACGACTTGACGGATGTAACAACGTTGGCTCACCTGCTCAAGTACGACACGACTCACGGTCGTCTGAACGCTACGGTGGAAGCTACCGAAGGTGCGCTCATCGTGAACGGCAAAACCATTAAAGTATTCGCCGAGCGCAATCCGGAAAACCTGCCTTGGGCTGCAAACGGCGTTGAAATCGTTGTTGAATCCACAGGGATCTTTACCTCAAAAGAGAAAGCCGAGCTTCACCTGAAAGGCGGAGCGAAAAAAGTTATCATCTCCGCGCCTGCAACGAACGAAGATATCACGATCGTTATGGGCGTTAACGAAGATAAATACGATCCGGCTCAACATACGATCATCTCGAACGCATCCTGCACAACGAACTGCTTGGCTCCTTTCGCGAAAGTGATTAACGATAAATTCGGTATCGTGAAAGGCATGATGACAACGGTTCACTCCTACACGAACGACCAGCAAGTGCTCGACCTGCCGCATAAAGACCTGCGCCGCGCTCGTGCAGCCGCTGAAAACATCATTCCTTCGACGACGGGCGCTGCGAAAGCTGTTTCCCTCGTGCTGCCGGAGCTGAAAGGCAAGCTGAACGGTATGGCGATGCGCGTTCCTACGCCGAACGTATCGGTTACGGACCTCGTTGTTGAGCTAAGCAAAAACGTAACGGTGGACGAAGTGAACGGCGCTCTGAAAGAAGCCGCTAACGGTCCGCTGAAAGGCATCCTGAACTACTCCGAAGAGCCGCTCGTATCCAGCGATTACAACGGTGATCCGGCTTCTTCCACGATCGATGCGCTGTCCACGATGGTTGTCGGCGACAACATGGTGAAAGTGGTATCTTGGTACGACAACGAGTGGGGCTACTCCAACCGTGTCATCGATCTGGCAAGCTTTATCGCGAAAAAAGGTCTGTAATGGTAAAATTGTGGTGATGTTCTGAAAACCTGCTTGAAAGACAGCTCGCTTATTGTACGCAATGGGATGTGTCTCCGGGTTCTGTTGATTCAAAGGAACCGCGCTTGCACTCTACGACACATCCCATTTGTGCTCGCGCGAGCTGCCTTTCAATAGTGGAAACAGGTACATTCCCACAATTTTTGTATGTGGGTAGGAAAGACAAAACCGCTGGGAGGCATGGAAGATGAATAAGAAAAGCGTTCGTGACGTAGAAGTTAGCGGTAAGCGCGTATTTGTCCGGGTCGATTTCAACGTGCCGCTGGAGAACGGGAAAATTACTGACGATACGCGGATTCGCGAAACGCTGCCGACGATCAAGTATTTGACGGATCGCGGAGCGAAAGTCATTCTGGCCAGCCATTTGGGTCGTCCGAAGGGACAAGTCGTTGAAGACATGCGGCTGACTCCGGCTGCATCACGCTTGTCCGAGCTGCTCGGCAAGCCGGTTGCGAAGGCGGACGAAGCGATTGGCGACGCGGTCAAAGCGCAAATTGCCAAGCTGAACGACGGCGACGTGCTGCTGCTTGAGAACGTGCGCTTCTATGCAGGCGAAGAGAAGAACGATCCGGAGCTGGCGAAAGCTTTTGCCGAGCTGGCGGATCTGTACGTCAACGACGCATTCGGCGCCGCGCACCGGGCTCATGCTTCCACGGAAGGCATCGCGCATCATCTGCCGGCCGTATCCGGATTGCTGATGGAAAAAGAACTCGACGTTCTCGGCAAAGCGCTCAACAACCCGGAACGTCCGTTTACCGCGATTGTCGGCGGAGCGAAGGTCAAAGACAAAATCGCCGTCATCGAGAAGCTGATCGAGATCGCGGACAACATCATCATCGGAGGCGGGCTGTCCTACACCTTCTTCAAAGCGAAAGGCTACGAGATCGGCAAATCCCTCGTGGACAACGACCGTCTGGAGCTGGTGCAGGAATTTGAGCGCAAAGCGAAGGAAAAAGGCGTGAACTTCCTGCTGCCGGTTGATGTTGTTGTCGGTGACGATTTCAGCGCTTCGGCGAATACGAAAATTGTAAATGTCGACCAAATTCCGGCGGATTGGGAAGGCTTCGACATCGGACCGAAAACCCGCGAGCTGTTCGCCAAAACGATTGCGGAATCCAAGCTGGTCGTATGGAACGGACCGATGGGCGTATTCGAATTGAAGCCGTTCGAAGATGGAACGAAAGCGGTAGCGGAAGCTTGCGCGGCGACGGCCGGTTATACGGTCATCGGCGGCGGCGACTCGGCGGCGGCTGTGGAGAAATTCCATCTCGGCGACAAAATGGATCACATCTCCACTGGCGGTGGAGCTTCTCTTGAATTTATGGAAGGCAAGGCGCTTCCAGGCGTCGTGGCTTTAAACGATAAGTAGGAGGCGGGGCATATGCGCAAACCAATCATTGCGGGCAACTGGAAAATGTTCAAAACGGTAGGGGAATCGCTGGCCTTTGTCAGCGAGGTGAAGGGCAAGGGCGAAGTAGCGGGCGTTGAAAGCGTCATTTGCGCGCCGTTCACGAACCTTCCGGCCTTGGTAGAAGCGGTGAAGGGCACGACGTTGAAGGTCGGTGCTCAAAACCTGCATTTCGAAGACAACGGCGCGTTTACGGGCGAGATCAGCGGCGTGATGCTGAAAGATCTCGGCGTAGAGTACGTGATCATCGGGCACTCCGAGCGCCGGGCTTATTTTGCCGAAACGGATGAAACAGTGAACAAAAAAGTGCATGCGGCGTTCAAGCACGGCTTGACTCCGATCGTATGCGTCGGCGAGAAGCTGGAAGAGCGCGAAGCGGGCCAAACGAAAAACGTATGCAAGGTGCAGACCGAAGCGGCATTTGCCGGTTTGAGCGCGGAGCAAGCGGCGAAAGTCGTCATCGCTTACGAGCCGATCTGGGCGATCGGAACGGGCAAATCGTCGACGGCGGCGGACGCGCAAGACGTGATCGGATACATCCGCGAGCTGGTTTCCGGCTTGTATGGAGCCGAGACGGCAGCAGCGGTGCGGATTCAATACGGCGGCAGCGTGAAGCCGAACAATATCGCCGAGTACATGCAGCAGCCGGACATCGACGGTGCGCTTGTAGGCGGAGCGAGTCTGGAGCCGGCATCCTACATCGATTTGATCAAGGGGGCCGAGTAAAATGGCCAGACCGAAACCGGTAGCACTGATTATTTTGGACGGCTTCGGCCTTCGTAACGATACACAGGGTAATGCGGTAGCGCAGGCGAGCAAGCCGAATTACGACCGGTATTGGAACCAGTTTCCCCATACGACGCTAACCGCTTGCGGCGAAGCGGTCGGGCTGCCGGAAGGGCAAATGGGCAACTCCGAAGTGGGCCATTTGAACATCGGCGCCGGACGGACCGTGTATCAGGACTTGACGCGGATTTCCAAGTCGATTCGCGAAGGCGAATTTTTCGAAAACGAAACGATACTCGGCGCTGTACGCCATGCCCGAGAGCACGGCAAGAAGCTTCATCTGTACGGTCTGCTGTCCGACGGCGGCGTACATAGCCATATCGCGCATCTGTTCGCACTGCTGGATGTGTGCAAGAAGGAAGACTTCCATGAAGTCTACATTCACGCGTTCCTGGACGGTCGCGATGTCGCGCCGGATAGCGCTGTGAATTATATAGAGCAATTGACAAACAAAATTGCGGAGCTCGGCGTCGGCCACATCGCTACGGTGCAAGGACGTTACTATGCGATGGACCGCGACAAGCGCTGGGAGCGTATAGAAAAGTCGTACCGCGCGATGGTATACGGGGAAGGACCAGCCTTCGAGGACCCGATGAGCGCTATCAAGGAATCGTACACCCGTTCCGTATACGACGAGTTCGTCATGCCGACGGTTATCGTGAAGAAGGACGGCACGCCTGTCGGTCTGGTAGAGTCCGGCGATTCGGTCGTGTTCTTCAATTTCCGGCCGGACCGGGCCATCCAGCTGTCGCAGGTATTCACGAACAGCGACTTCCGCGGCTTCGACCGCGGGGACAAGTGCCCGAAGGATTTGTACTATGTGTGCCTGACGCTCTTCAGTGAAACGGTGGGCGGTTACGTTGCGTATAAACCGAAGAATCTGGACAATACGCTCGGCGAGGTGCTGGTGCAGAACAACCTGAAGCAGCTCCGCATTGCCGAGACGGAAAAGTACCCGCACGTCACGTTCTTCTTCAGCGGCGGCCGCGACGTTGAGCTCCCGGGCGAAACGCGTATTCTCATCAGCTCCCCGAAGGTTGCGACGTATGACCTGAAGCCAGAGATGAGCGCTTACGAGGTAGCGGAAGCGGCGGTGAAGGAGATCGAGGCCGAGCGTCAGGACGTCATCATTCTAAACTTTGCCAACCCTGACATGGTCGGACACTCCGGTCTGCTGGAGCCGACGATTAAGGCGATCGAAGCGACGGACGAGTGCCTCGGCAAAGTCGTCGACGCCATTTTGGCGAAGGGCGGGGTCGCGCTGATTACGGCCGACCACGGCAACGCCGATATTGTGACGAATCCGGACGGTTCGCGCAATACCGCGCATACGACGAATCCGGTCCCTTTCATTATGACCGATAGTCATGCTACACTAAGAACCGATGGTATTTTGGCGGATATCGCCCCGACGATGCTTGAGCTTCTGGGCTTGACGCAGCCTGCGGAAATGACCGGTAAATCGATCGTTGCAACACGCAGTTAACCCTTGTGCAAATGGATTAAAAAAAGAGAAGGAGTGTTCTAGCAATGACTGTAATCTCCAATGTATACGCTCGTGAAGTGCTTGACTCCCGTGGTAACCCGACTGTTGAAGTGGAAGTGTATCTGGAATCCGGAGCGCGCGGCCGCGCTATCGTTCCATCCGGCGCATCGACCGGCGCTTACGAAGCCGTAGAGCTTCGCGACGGCGACAAAGGCCGTTACCTCGGTAAAGGCGTATTGAAAGCTGTAGAGAACGTCAACGACGTGATCGCGCCGGAAATCATCGGCATGAACGCCCTGGATCAAGTCGGCATCGACAAGCGTATGATCGAGCTGGACGGCACGCCGAACAAAGCGAAGCTTGGTGCCAACGCCATTCTCGCCGTATCCATGGCGGTAGCCCGCGCAGCGGCTGAAGCGCTGGATATCCCGCTGTACGTATACCTCGGCGGGTTCAACGCCAAGACGCTTCCGGTTCCGATGATGAACATCATCAACGGCGGCGCACATGCGGACAACAATGTGGACGTGCAGGAGTTTATGGTATTGCCGGTAGGCGCTCCGACCTTCAAAGAAGCGCTGCGTACGGGCACAGAAATTTTCCACAGCTTGAAAAACGTATTGAAAGAGCAGGGCTTGAACACGGCGGTAGGCGACGAGGGCGGCTTTGCTCCGAACCTGAGCTCCAACGAAGCGGCGATTCAAACGATCATCACGGCGATCGAGCGCGCAGGCTATAAGCCGGGCGTCGACGTATTCTTGGGCATGGACGTAGCTTCCACCGAGTTCTTCAAAGACGGCAAATACCATCTCGAAGGCGAAGGCAAGTCGTTCACTCCCGCCGAGTTTGTAGACTTCCTCGCTTCCTGGGTAGATAAATACCCGATCATCACGATCGAAGACGGTTGCTCCGAAGACGATTGGGAAGGCTGGAAGCTGCTCACTGAGAAGCTTGGCAACAAAGTGCAGCTCGTCGGCGACGACTTGTTCGTAACGAACACGAACCGTCTGTCCAAAGGCATCGAGCAAAATATCGGCAATTCCATCCTCGTCAAAGTGAACCAAATCGGTTCCTTGACCGAGACGTTCGATGCGATCGAAATGGCAAAACGCGCTGGCTATACGGCAGTGATTTCACACCGTTCCGGTGAAAGCGAAGACAGCACGATCGCCGATATCGCCGTAGCTACGAACGCAGGCCAAATCAAAACCGGTGCGCCTTCCCGTACCGACCGCGTGGCGAAGTACAACCAATTGCTCCGCATCGAGGATCAACTGGCAGGCGTCGCTCAATACGCAGGCAAATCTGCATTTTATAACCTGAAAAACTTCAAATAAGTTGCAGTTGTAAAGTACAGGGATTAATAATAAAATAGGTTTGAATTGCTTTCGACAACCGGAGTTGGAGATCCGTGTGTCTGCCGGAACATAGCACCATAGGCAGACATCATGGAAACGGCAACGGTTGTCGATTTTTGCACTCCAAACGCTGATACTTACCCGGAGGGGATCACATGAGTAATCTGATAAAGACCGTATTTTTCTTAATTTTATCGGCCTTTCTTACGCATTTGATTCCCTTCAGCGATTTTTTCCGCAATCTCGATACGACGATTCACGAGTTCGGCCATGCGATCGTGACGTTGGCGCTCTCCGGTAAAGTGATGTACATTGAGCTGTTCGCCAACCATAGCGGCGTGACGTATTCGCAGGTGACGAGCCGATGGAGTCTTCTTCCGATTGCGCTGGCCGGGTACACGACGGCATCGCTTTTTGCGCTCTTCATGTTCCGGATGTGGGCCGGCAACAAGCAGCGGCTCGGACTGCAGGTATTGACGGCGATCGCCATCGTGGCGCTTATCTTGTTCGTGCGCAACGAGTTCGGAGTCTTCTGGCTGCTCGGTTTCATTATCTTGAATACGATCATGCTGGCGTTTATGCCTCGCTGGCTCAACGACCTGTATTACTTGCTGCTGGCATTCCTTACGCTGGAAGAGTCGGTTTTCGGGCCGTTCTCGTTGATCCTGTATGCTTGGAACGATCCGGCGAAGGCGGGCGATGCGACGAACCTCAGTCTGGTGACTCCGATCCCGGCTATTGGGTGGGCGTTGCTGTTGACGCTGTTTTCCTTGTGGTGCGCGGTACGGGCGCTGAAGTGGTTTCTCAGCGGACGGAAATCGCCGCGATCGCCACGATCCTCGCGTCCTGGGTACCGTCAGCAATTCGGAGAATAAAGATTTTGTAAAATACGCATGGGACGATCCAACAGGATTTGTTAATGCGTATTTTTTGTGGTATACTAAGCATGCTGTCTATTTTCGGACAAGTCCGTTTATTTTTGCAGGAGGTGGAATCATGGAATTAGCATTGAAGATCATCCTGGTCATCGCTTCACTTGGCTTGATTGCGGCCGTTTTGCTGCAGCCGGGAAAAAGCGCAGGTTTGTCCGGTGCCATCTCCGGAGGGGCGGAGCATCTGTTCGGAAAGAAGAAGGCGCGGGGGATGGAACTGTTTTTGTCCCGTTTGACTATGGGTCTCGCCGTTGTATTCTTCGTCTTATCTTTGGTTGTGGCGTTCTTTGTAAGAGGCGCGTAAACATAAAAAGGCGACAGCAGGGGAATATTACTCCTGCTGTTTTTTTGTAGCTTTTCACATGGATAGATCTCGCGAGGGCCGCATGCTTCAGAGGCGGTCCGGTAAATCCCGAAGGCTGCGAGGCGGAGGCGGGGCGCTTGAAACGAGTATACACAACAACGGAGCCTTTTCGGCTGGAAGGTACCGGTGAGCGGGCTTCGACGCAGTTGCTGCTCATTCAGTGGTTTTACGGGTTCCCCGTCGGAGTTTCGGCGGCTTGGCTATGATTTGAACGATCTGGGCTATACTGTTAATACTATCCTGCTGCCGGGGCATGCCACGACGCCGGAGGATATGTATGATCCGTACCGGCCGGGATGATTGGTCCGGTCATGTGCTGCACAGCTATGATGCGATGGCTGCCAGGCGGGCTGGCGAGGGCAAAATTGTGGCGATCGGTCATTCTATGGGAGGGCTGCTGGCTTTGGAGCTGGCGATGAAGCGAAGGCTTGACGGCGTGGTTTCGCTGGCGGCGCCGATGTTTTTGTCCAGCCACAAAACCTCGCTGGCCCTGCTGATGCAGTGCTTTATCAAATACATCGAACGGAGGCCGACGGCGGCCGCGCATCTGATCGAGGAAGCCTGTACATATGACAAGACGACGGTCCGGTGCGTGGTCGATCTTCGGAAGCTGATGAAGCTCGTAAAGGCGGACTTGGACCAAGTGTAGGCGCTGTTATTTTGTCGGGCAGGGAGAAGAAGACGGGATGGCCCTTCCGAAAAGCGCAGAGTACATTTACCGGCATGTATCCTCGCGCGTCCGTCAAATCGAGTATTACCCCCATTCCTCTCATGGCTTGCTGCTTGATGAGTGGCGGGAACGGGTATACGAAGATATATCCCGTTTTTTGGCGAGGCTTGACCAGGTCGGGACATGGAAACAGGCGGTCGTGGAAATTCAGACATAGGTTATAGAAAGAAAAGGCAGGTGAGAACATTGATAACGCGTGAAGCTTTGCTAGATTTTATGAAAGAGACGGCTTATAAGCCGATGACGTATCATGAGCTGGAGCAGCACTTCGTGCTGGAGAGCGCGCAGGAATTCAAAGCGTTCCTGAAGCTGCTCAATGAGCTCGAGAATGAAGGACTTATTCTTCGTACGCGCAACGAACGGTACGGGGTGCCGGAGCGGATGAATCTGCTGCGCGGCAAGCTGCAGGCGCATGCCAAAGGCTTCGGCTTTCTCATACCCGACGACCGCGATCATCCGGACGTGTATATCCATGCCAACGATATGGGGACGGCGATGAACAGGGATATCGTGCTCGTGCGGATCACGTCCAAGAGTCCGTCCGGCGGCCGGATGGAGGGCGAAGTGGTAAGGGTGGTCAGCCGGGGCAATACGCAGATCGTCGGTCTGTTTCGGTCCCATGAGGAGTATGCGTTTGTCATTCCGGACGACAAGCGGGTGGTACGGGATATTTTTATTCCGAAGGAATCGTTCGGCGGCGCCATGGACGGGCACAAGGTCGTGGTGAAAATCGTATCGTACCCGGAAGGACGTGCGGCGGCGCAAGGCGCAGTGGTGGAGATTCTGGGTCATAAAAACGATCCGGGCGTGGATATTCTCTCGATTATCCGCAAGCACCA
Organism: Paenibacillus sp. MZ04-78.2; assembly: GCF_024213375.1. Classification (GTDB taxonomy): domain Bacteria; phylum Bacillota; class Bacilli; order Paenibacillales; family NBRC-103111; genus Paenibacillus_G. The sequence continues at coordinate 39,612 of NZ_JANAVJ010000039.1, forward strand.
GCTGCCTGAAGCGTTCCCGGACGAGGTGATGGAAGAAGCGTCGGCTGTGCCGGACGTGATCTCGGAAGGGGATTTGAAGGGCCGCCGCGATTTGCGCGGGAAGCGTATCGTTACCATTGACGGAGAAGACGCCAAAGACTTGGACGATGCCGTCAACGTGGAGCGGCTGCCGAACGGCAACTATGTGCTCGGCGTGCATATCGCCGATGTCAGCTATTATGTGCGCGAAGGCTCGCCGCTGGACAATGAAGCGTACAATCGCGGGTGCAGCGTATACTTGGTGGACCGGGTCATTCCGATGCTTCCGCACCGGCTGTCCAACGGGATCTGCTCGCTGAATCCGCAGGTGGACCGGCTTACGATGTCTTGTGAGATGGAATTCGACGCGGATGCGAACGTGGTGCGCCACGATATTTTTACAAGCGTGATCAAGACAAGCGAGCGGATGACGTATACGAACGTCCGCAAGCTGCTGGCCGAGGAAGCGCCCGAGCCGGAGCTGCTGGAGAAATACGCGTACCTGTTGGAAGACTTCCGTTTAATGAAAGAGCTGGCGATGAAGCTGCGGTCGAAGCGGATGCGCCGCGGTGCGATCGACTTCGATTTTCAGGAATCGAAAATTTTGGTCGATGCGGACGGCAAGCCGACAGATATCGTGAAGCGGGACCGGACGATCGCCGAAATGATCATCGAGGAGTTCATGCTGGCAGCGAACGAGACGGTGGCGGAGCATTTTCATTGGATGAAGGCGCCGTTCCTGTACCGGATTCACGAGGACCCGGATGGAGAAAAGCTGCAGCATTTTATGGAGTTCATCACGAACTTCGGCTATGTTGTCCGGGGCAAAGGCAATTCGGTGCATCCGCGGGCGTTGCAGACGCTGCTTGAGGAAATTAAGGGAACGAAGGAAGAAACGGTCATCAGCACGGTGATGCTGCGCTCGATGAAGCAGGCGAAGTACGATTCGCAAAGCTTGGGCCACTACGGTCTGGCCGCGGAATTTTACTCGCACTTCACGTCGCCGATCCGGCGTTACCCGGATCTCATCATTCACCGCGTCATTCGCGAGGTGCTGGAAAGCGGAACGCTCAGCGAAGCGCGGCACGAGTACTTGACTTCGCGGATGGACGATATTGCGAAGCAATCGTCCGAGCGGGAGCGGGTGGCCGTCGATGCGGAGCGGGAGACGGAGGCGCTGAAGAAGGCCGAATTCATGCTCGACAAAGTCGGCGAGGAGTTTGGCGGCATTATCAGCAGCGTGACGAGCTTCGGGATGTTCGTGGAGCTGGAAAACACCGTGGAAGGGCTCATCCGTCTATCCGATTTGTCGGACGACTATTACCACTTCCACGACGCTCAGCACGTGCTTATCGGCGAGCGCACGTCCAAAATTTATCGCCTTGGCGATGAAGTGAAGGTACGTATCTCGCGGGTAAACATGGAGGAGCGTACCATCGATTTTGAGATGGTCGATATGAAGCCGCGGCCGCAGAAGATGAGCTTGGTCGACGCGCTGGATGCCGTGCGCAAGAACAAGCGCGCGGGCCGCGCAGGCAAAGCCGCCGCAGGCGGAGTCCGCGCGGGACGCAGCGAACGCGCCGGGAAGCGCGGCGCAGGCGGCAGCGGGCGCGGGAAAGGCCCGGCAGCGGCGAAGACGCGCGCGCTGGAGCCGGTGCGCACCGGCGAGGGCGCCACGGCGACCGGCCGCGCGGCAGGGCGCAAAAGCGCCAAAGCCGTGGGCAAGGCGGCCAAAGGCGGCGGCGTGGGCATCGGCTTCGCCAAGAAGAAGCGCAAAAAGACCGTCAAGCGCTAATTCCCCTTGATTTCCGGGGATGGAGTTGGTACAATGGACTCCATCCCTCTGTTTGGAAATCGGTATGGGAAGGAGCGGCTACGGGGCATGAGCAAAAAAAGCGATGGAAAAGTGCTGGCGCAGAACAAAAAAGCGTCTCACGATTATTTTATCGAGGATACTTACGAATGCGGCTTGGTGCTGACCGGGACGGAGATCAAATCGCTGCGGCTCGGACGAGCCAATATCGGCGATGCGTTCGCGACGATCCGCAACGGCGAAGCATTCGTGCACAATATGCACATCAGTCCGTTCGAGCAAGGCAACCGGTTTAACCCCAGCGATCCGACGCGGGCCCGCAAGCTTCTTCTCAAGAAAGTCGAGATTAACAAACTGCTGGGCCAATCGAAGCAGGAAGGTTATACGCTGGTGCCGCTCAAGGTATATGTGCGCAGCGGCTACGCGAAGCTGCTGCTCGGCTTGGGCAAAGGGAAGAAGCAATATGACAAACGCGATACGGAGGCGAAACGTGACGCTCAGCGGGATATTCAGCGGGCGCTGCGCGAGAAGCAGAAGGTCGCACGGTAACGTCTTGGCGGGAATACGCCAATATGTTTAAGTTTTGGTATCGCTTCCAACAACTCTCCCCTTCATTTTGCTCAAGGATATGTTATAATGAAGGAGCACTTGGGGAAGTGCACAGCTTTTATAGCAAAAGTCAGCAGAAGTTGTAGGTAAGTTTTATTTCATAACCTTTTTAATTAGGGTCTCCCCTCCTATGGGAGGCCCACCTATGCGGGGACGTTCTTGGATTCGACGGGGATAGTTCGAGCATGGGTTGCGGGTAGTGGGGACGCGTCCGCTTTATCAACGCTAAAGCCAATTAAATGGCAAACAACAACAATCCTACGCTTTCGCAGCTTAATAACCTGTGAGCGTGCTTCTACCCTGCATCGCCCATGTGCCGGGATAGGGGCTCAACTTTAGTGGGATACGCTGTCTAGTCTCCGCCTGCGGCTAGCTGAAGAAGACAATCAGGCTGACCCAACGCGTAGCCGGTTACGGGGCGACGCTCGGGTGACATCAAAACTGTGACTACACCCGTAGAAGCCTGTGTGGCGTTATCTTCGGACAGGGGTTCGACTCCCCTCGTCTCCATTAAGCAAATCCACAAAACGAAAAGGAGCTTTGCTACTGAAATGGTGGCGATGCTTCTTTTCTTTTTATATTATCTCAACTATCTGTATTTTAATAAGAGGTAAGGATATAATTAGATTAGACGAAGTTAAGTGGGGTGTAAAGGATGAATAAAATGAAGCAGTTATCCTTATTTGATGATATAGATGTTGTTGAAACGACTGATGATTCGAGTGAGACATTAATTACAGACCCATTCGATCCAGCTAAGATCGATATAACCCAAAAATCATTAACCATTGATTTATTAGTTAAAAGATTAAAAGAAAAAGAGATAAATTTATTGACTGATTTTCAACGTAAGGGTGGATTGTGGGATGATTCCCAACAGAGCAGACTAATCGAGTCACTAATAATTAGAATCCCTCTCCCAGCTTTTTATTTTGATGGTAGCAATGATAATAATTGGCTTATTGTCGATGGACTTCAGCGTCTTACAGCTTTAGAAAGATTTGTAATTGATCAGGAATTGAAACTTCACAATATGGAGTATGTAACCCAATTCGAAGGACTTCTATATAATGAGTTACCCAGACATATACAACGAAGAATTGAAGAAACTCAAATAATTGCGTTTGTAATCAATTATGGGACTCCACAAGAAGTAAAATATAACATTTTCAAGAGGATTAATACAGGAGGTGTTCCATTGACACCTCAGGAGATACGACATGCTTTAAATCAAGGAACTGCATCAACATTTCTAAAGAGTTTAGCTGAAAGCCGCGAGTTTTTAGAAGCGACATGTCATTCAGTTAAGACTGATAGAATGGAAGATCGTGATTTTGTACTAAGGTTTCTTGCATTTACTATGACTCCATATCCAAAATACTTTCCTGATCTTGAAAACTTTCTTAATTCTGCTATGAATACGCTTAATAAAAAGTCTGAGCAAGAATTAACCGAATTGCATAGCAAATTTAAAAAAGCAATGGTTAATTCATTAGCGATCTTTGGTGATGATGCTTTTAGAAGAAGATATAATGCTAAGGATAGCAGGAAACAGATGAACAAGGCGCTTTTTGATACTTGGTCAGTTAATCTAGGATTACTTAATGATGAACAAAGTGAAAAAATAGTAAGTGAACGTGAAACAGTAAAAGCAATGTTTATAAATCTAATGAAAGATAAGGAATTCGATGGATCAATCTCACAAGGTACTGGCGATCCTAGAAGGGTTCAGTATAGATTTTCAAAAGTAGAAAGGCTGATAAAGGAAGTGTTATCATGATAACAAAAATGCATTTACAAAACATAAAGTGTTTTCAAAATCAAGAAATAAATCTCAAGCCTTTAACACTATTGACAGGATTAAACGGGGCGGGAAAATCTACTGTAATTCAATCATTGCTTTTACTGAGACAATCTTTTTTACAAGGAACAATTTTCAATGAGGGTTTATCTTTAAATGGGGATCTGTTGTATGTAGGTACAGGACAAGATTTATTAAATGAAAATGCCGAAAAAGAAACAGTAAGTATTACGTTACAAAGTAATTCAGGAGAAGAGATTAACTGGACTTTTGGATATGAAAAATCCTCAGATGTATTACCGCTTATCTCTTCAAATTACAATAATCAACCTGTAGAGGTTTTTTCCGAAAGATTTCAGTATTTAAGTGCTGAAAGAATCGGTCCACGTACGTATTTTAATAGATCAAACTACAAAGTAAGGCAACAGAATAGTATAGGTATTAACGGAGAATATACAACACATTATCTATCGGTTTTTCAAAACGAAATTGTACAAAATAAACTTTTAATTCATCCTGATGGTGTTTCAGAAAGTTTAAAATCTCAAATTGATGCTTGGCTCAGTATAATTACACCTGGGACAAAAATTGTTATTGGTGACCATACTGAAATGGACATTTTAAGTTTGAGGTATAGATTTACTAGTGATAGAGATATAAGTAATTCATTTAGAGCAACAAATGTTGGTTTTGGTTTAACGTATATATTGCCTGTACTTGTTTCTTTGCTTGCTGCTAAACCGGGCACCATATTACTAATTGAAAATCCTGAAGCACACTTACACCCTAAAGGGCAGTCAATTATTGGGAAATTAATGGCTTTTGCTTCTATGGGAGGCGTCCAAATCATGACTGAGACACATAGTGATCATGTATTAAATGGAATTAGGTTAGCAGTTAAGGATGGCTACGTTGATCCAGGGAATGTATCGATTAATTTCTTTTGTAAACGAGATATTCAAGGTAAGTCATTTCACTCAATTGAAAATTTATTAATAGATAAAAATGGGCGAATTGATAACTGGCCAGAAGATTTCTTCGATGAATGGGATAAAAGCTTAGATCAATTACTCTTTTAATTCCGATTAACTAAGGAGAAAATTTTATTGTGGATTTAATCTTCAATGAATTATCATTATCAGAGCCTGTAAATAATCAAGTTCTTGCTCGGCAAAGGATGAATCAGTTTGTTTTATTAATCCAGCATTTGTTTAGTCTTGGGGTAAGCAAGGATTTAAGGGTGGCGGATGATTTTATTCATCTTTTTTTAGCAAATGAATATAAAATCGTTCAATGGTTAAATGACCACGATGTTGATATTGAGTTAAAGCGATTCTTTAAAGCTAGGATTTCAAGAAAACCATACATAGATGAGCATTACGAGTCAAGTCTTTACCAAAATTTTATTTCATCTGAATTTAAATACAAAGAAAAAGTATGTAAAGGTTTAGGGATAGCCCATTTAGTTGATGGAATCGCAATTAGTTTTTTCGAGGAAGAGTGGAATACTCATGCTTTGAATCTTACATTCATAGAGTTAAATACATTAGGCGAAATATTTGAAGAAATTATTGAAATTCGTCATATAAGTGATATTAAGCATCTCGATCCGCATAAGTTCTTTTTTGAAAATCGTAGTAAATTAGACTTTGGGATTCGGAATGGAGAAATAATTTGGAACTATTATTCCCCGCATTAATATTCTGCGAAAGAACTTTAGCCCAACTATTTGAATTTAATAAAGGCGAGCTAATTCTTAAACAGATAAGGAATAAGTTATGGGATTTAAATGATTACTTCATTAAATGGTCTGACGGTGGGTTTGATCCTCAGTTACTACCATTTAAAGTTACTCCGGAAAGTCAGAGAACTTTAAGTCATTGTAAAGAGGGGCATACCTTTTTATGCCCAGATGGAGAATATAAAACGTTTTCTTGGCATTTAAGAATGACTCCTGGTGCTGGTAGAATTTTTTTTATACCTGACGAAAAAACGAGAAAATGTATTATAGGACACATTGGAAATAAGTTAAAAACTATAAACGACCCAACATAAGTTGTTTCGAAAAATTGTGGATTTACCCAGCCACGGCTCGTCTCCATAAGTATTACCAGAAGGGATGTCCGCTGAGGGCATCCCCTTTGTTTTTCTTACTACGTTGAGGTTCCTGAGGCCTTGCTTTCAGGCTTCTGCTTATGGTATCCCATGCTGTGCAAAAGCTGAGGGTTGGGAGCTTCCTGATCCAATAGACTGAGAAAGGTCTGGAGCCTCATTAATGCTATACGGAGCCGAGTTGCGACAAGTTCTTCGGTGCGCCTAGGTAAGCTGGGTGCTTTCAGTAGGTGCAATTCCCACCCGAGCAAAGGGAAGAGCCGCCCTACCCGGAATCGAGTTCTTGTAGGGCACTCGTTCATTAGAATGAAGAAATATGCTGAATCATAGGGAATGGTGAAACAAGGATTCCAAAACTGGGATTTATGGCCTATAATACAACTAGGCATGTAGTGGGGGGCCTGGTGGCACGCCCTTCTTCTGTAGCGTGTAAAACTTAGTTGATCTTTTGATAGACTCATGATCATTCCATTGAGATTTAAGAAATTACTTGGAAAAGGTGGTTACTCCCATGTCTAATTTCGAGCAAATACCATTTGCAGCAGAATTCGCTGAAAATCCTGAACCAAGATGTCCTTGTATACTTCTCTTGGATACATCAGCCTCAATGAATGGTATCCCTATAAACGAGCTAAATAACGGGCTCATTGCATTCAAGGATGAGCTAATGGCAGATAGTATGGCAGTTAAAAGAGTTGAGGTGGCTGTGGTTGGATTTGGCCCTGTACAGGTCATATCGGATTTTCAAAGTCCTGACCTTTACTATCCACCTACGTTAATTGCCAACGGAAATACACCTATGGGCAGCGCAATAGAACAAGCAGTGAACATGTTGAACAATCGTAAAGAAGTATACAAACAAAATGGTGTATCGTACTATCGTCCGTGGATATTTCTAATTACAGACGGGGCTCCTACAGATAATTGGCAAAGGGCTGCTGCATTAGTAAAGGAAGGAGAAACAGCTAAGTCATTCATGTTTTTTGCTGTAGGTGTAGAAGACGCAGATATGAACACATTAAGACAAATTTCTACCAGAGAACCAATCAAGCTGAAAGGTTTGAGATTCCGAGACTTGTTCTCATGGTTGTCAAATTCACTGAGTTCAGTTTCTCATTCAGCACCAGGGGATCAGTGTAATGCTCCCCATTGTCAAGACACGATTTTTCGAGGGATAAGTTATGTCCTCCATTCTCGTAATCTATTAAATTA
>NZ_JANAVJ010000003.1 GCF_024213375.1 Paenibacillus sp. MZ04-78.2
CTCTTGAACGAGCTTTCCGAGAACAACCGATCATACAATAATTCATTTTCGATTCCTGCCGGGGTGCTTCGCACCCCCTATTTGTGTTGAATGTGTACCTGAATAGTTACGTTTAATAAACGTTTGAAATTCATCGACAATCTTAAGTTTATCGTTGATTTTAACGGCACCAATTTCAATAATTTCGTTTTGTTTCGTTCGGTCATTTTCCCAGCAAGTCGCCTCTAAATCCAACACGATATAATTCACTTTGGATATGATTCCTCCCCTTCGCTATTCGTTGCTCCTCACTCTTGCCCTCTTCCTTTACTATAGAACTGCCAAGAATGAAACGCCAAATCCCCCTGCCTCGGGGAGACTTGTTTGTTACAATGCCCCAAAAAAATCGTCTTTTTTTCGTAAAATGATGAATTTATTGCGTACTAATGTAATAATCATCAAAATGTCTGATGACCAATTCCAAAAATTGTGATATACTTTTTGTGCTTTCATTCTTATCGCAAAAAATAAATTGCTTATTGATTGGAGCGAGTGAGTAAACATGCATAAGATTATTGAGCAAAGCGTGAATTATTTACTGTATCATCCTGATCGAGGCTACTTATTTGTCGACCCGGTTCATGCCATATTCGAGCTAATGCGCAATCTTAAACACACCGACAATCCTGTAGAAGCATATAAGTTTACATTTGAAGAAGGCTCCGAAGTAAAATTTAACGATAGTATTGTTCAGTTTATGTTGAATGGTTACTCTATTCATAAGTTAACAAACACAACAGCGATAAGCAAAATAAATGAATAGGAAGAGCTGCTATTCATTTGTTTCTTTTGTGCGGGTGCCAATGGACTTGAGCCATTGGCCCTTTCGCCATACATGAGCAGATACATGGAAGTACTTCATTTCACAACAATCTTCACTCGCGTCCCATCCGGATACTTATCTAATTGATTGCTCACCCAAGCTCCCGCTCCTCGATTGTCGGAAGGACTTATATGCATGATATCGGCTCCTTTGCCGCCTTCTTCGCACATGGCCATGGGGAACTCGTCTCGATCCAAATTAGGCTTTACGGGTACGCCTCTTAGTGATTCCTTTCGATTGGCTTCTGCACCTTTTCTATCGATTGTACAGATGGAGGATTTCTCATGCTCAATCGCCGCTTTTATGTGGGCGGCAGTTTCCGGGTAACGATCGGATGGAAAATTAAGTGTAACTTCGCTTTCAGCTTGGTTGCTTGCTGGTGATGAAAGATTCGTTAGAATCCAGCCTTTGTTAAAATATATAATGAATAGTACGAATAGTATAATAGCTGTATAAATCGTTTTATTTTTCATTTTGCATACGTCCTTGAAGTAGATTTTTATGATTCTATTGCCGAATAAAACTCCGGGCCTTCTCTCTCCGCTTTGAATACAATACCATCAACCCATGAAATCTGGCAAGGAAAACCAAAAAAAAGAGAGCCGAATAAAATTCGACTCTCGAATGGGAACTAGCGACCGTTAGGAGAAAAATGGTTCTTATCGTTATTTACAGGAGTGAAATGGATCAAGCCATACGTTTTGGCTACGGAAATCAAGGTTGCGTTTGTACTATTTTTGGCACCGGAATTGATTGTTACTTTTTTGCCGTTCGCATCCGTGATCACAACGCTGGACTTCGACCAAGACGTAGCAAGATCTATCGCGTTTCTTGCGGTATGGTTGGAGTTCAGCGCAGGTGCGACTTTCAATTCGGAAATCCCGTAGCCGTTTACCATCGCTCTTGCTCCGGCGATTGATTTGCTGTAATTTGCATCATCCTTATCATGTACCCATTTGATATTAACGCCGGCTCTGGCAGGCGCATCCTTCGGGCTTGCCTTTTTATTCGCAATCTTCCACGACCAATGCATCAAATAGGCCCGTTCTAGCGGTCTGTAAGTAGAATTGACGCTCGTTGAAATGCCCGCCTCATGAAGTGCTGCCATGAATCTTTTGACATTGGTTTTGAACGGGTCGATGAGGTCATCGACACTTGTGGAGCCGGGAAATCTCGCAACCCAAGCAGAGCCGCTGTTTTCAGCTGCTGCAAAGGAAGCAACAGAATCGATGGGAGCTGCAAAAATGTTTGTAGGGGTCATCAAGGTGAGTGTAACCATAGCGGAAATCAAAAGCTTTTTCATAAAGTCACTCCTTTAATGATAGTTTAGTATAATGTGCACAATATACTAAACTCAAAATATCATAATATTACCATTTATACAATAATATTTTACAATTTTATATTTATTTTTCTTTAATTCTACTATTTTCATATCTTTAAAAAGCGAAAAAATCCCCTCCAAGCTCACTCTTTTTCAAGAATGCTGCTTAGAGGGGATTTACTTTGAAAACAAATTTCGACAAAACCCAATAGGTTAGTCCGTAATATTACTCGTATAGTACTCGATGATATTCTTGCGGCGGATAATACCGATGAAGATCCGGTTATCGTCTACGACGGGAACGAAGTTCTGATCGGCAGCCAGATGAAGCATATCCTCCAGGTACGCATTGATCGACACGCACTCATTATGAATACGGCGTTTAATTTCATGAACTTTGATGGTATCCAGGTTTTGAAAGCTCAACCCGGGGGTACTCTTCATCTTCCAGAATAGGTCCCCTTCCGAAAGGGTGCCAATATATTTACCCTCACCGTCAATAACGGGAATTGCCGTGTATTGACTTTGCTCTAGCTTGTCCAAGGCCTCCTGCATCGTCGCAGACGAGTTAATATAGACCACTTTGTCCTTGGGGAACAGAAAATCGGATATTTGCATCGGTGAAAGCTCCTTTCTTCTGAGTTGGACGCTATCCTTTCAGTTTAGCACACCTCGCGGAAAGAAAAAACAGCTGGTGGAATATCACTGTGAAGCGCTGTACCCTTTTATTTTTACGGCGATCAGCAGGAAAGCCAGCAAGGCAAACCCGACCCCGCTCCAAATCAGCTGGTGAATTCCCCATTGCCCGATAAACCAGCCGCCGACCGACGCTCCGATCGTTATACCGAGATTCGTAAAGGAGATAAACAGGCTGTTGCCGAACTCGGGAGCCGTCTTCGCCTCGGTCATGAGCCAGCTTTGGCTGACAACAAGCCCGCCGGAATGCACGATTCCCCACAGCAAGATCATCACGATCATGGGAAGGAAGTTTCCTCCCGCAAAATAAATCAGCAGGTAAGCAGCAGCATAAACTACAGGAAAGAGGACCGTCGTTCGAAGAACGCTCTTTTGCAACAAGCTCCCGAATAAGAAATTACCAAAAATCATAATCACTCCAAAGACCATCAGCATCATACTGATCCAAGAGCCGTTCATATGGGTAACTTGTCCGAGATATTCGGCGAAGTAACTGTACACCGAGAACATCGCGGCGAATATACTCGTTACTGCGGCGATATTTAGCCACTATGCGGGCTTGCGTAAAATACTTAGCTGTGCTCCGTAAGACAGCTTGGCTTGAACCGGCATCGAGGGAAGCCAAGCCCAAATACCGATAAAGGCCACGAGGCTGACGACAGCCCCGAACAGGAAAGCGGCTTCCAGCGAGACCTGCTCCGCCAGATAAGAAGTCAATGGCACGCCGAAGGCAAACCCGACCGTAATGCCGGCAAAAACCTTGGTGACCGCCTGGCCGCTTTTTTCCGGAGAAACGAGCGATGCTGCCGTGACAAGCGCAACTGAAAAGAAAGCGGGATGAGCCATAGCCGGAATAATGCGGAAAGCCAGCATGACATCAAATCTCGTCGTAAAAGCATACACGATATTGGAAATCGCAAACAACAGCACGGCGGTCAATAAAATAAATTTGCGGTTCATTCCGGAGGCGAGCAGCGTCAGGAACGGGCCTGAGATCGCAACGACTAAAGCAAATATGCTGACCAGCCATCCGGCCTGCGAGGCGGAGATGTTGAACTTCTGCGTAACCTGCGGCAAAACCCCGATAATTCCCATTTCCGTCGTTATAATTCCGAATACGCCTAATGCCAGAACAATGATAAGCAAAGGGTTGATCTTGTTCATCTCTCGACATATCTCCTATCTCTTTATAATCTTCAAATACATATATATAGATATGAATATACAAAAAAATAAAAAAAAGAGGGTCTCTCCTTTCTTACTAGAGTTCGGTCCGAATATACTCGGCAAAATGTTGGATCGTCTTTTCGTTCCGACGATAGAACGTCCACTTTCCAACCCGCTCCGCTTCCAACAAGCCGGCTTTTTGCATCGTTAACAAATAGTTGGAAACGACCGACTGGGCAAGCTCCGCTTTTGCTTGAATATCCGAAACACACACCCCGACGCGGAAATCGATCCCGTGCTCGATATAGGGGGTTTTATCGAAATGTTGCTCCGGATCTTTTAACCACACCATAATTTGACGGCGGGTCTCGTTAGACAATGCTTTATATATCAACGAAGGGTCCATACGCATCATTATATCTATTTTTGTAGATTTGTAAAGCTGACCTATAAGGGAACATATTAGACTTCGCTAAGCAATTCTTGTAGTATTATTAATTAAATGATCAAAATTACCGATATATGTATAGGCTATGCCTATGCGAGATGGCAATCCAAAACTATGAAGGCGGTGCATCATGTATCAAAACAAGCGAAGCGATGCTTTTAGATTTAGTTTAAATACTCCGCTAGTTTGCTATTTCGAAGTCACGAATATTAACGGCACTTCAACGTCAAGCACACCGGTCAAAGCAACCTTGATGGATATCAGCAACTCGGGGTGTAAAATCGTGACTCCTTTAAATTTAAACGCTGCCAGCAACAAGCTGCAGATCATTTTGCATGTGCAGCTGCAAGAAGAGCTTTTGAAGCTGAACGGTTCAATTCGCTGGCAGTTGCAATCCACGAACACGCTTAATCACTACGGCGTGAACTTTATAATGAACGAGTCCGAAAAAAGACATCTGCACGCAAGACTGCGAACCTTAACGGCGCTAAGAAAAATTACGGTAAATTGAACGGCTACGAGCTTCTGGAAAGTAAGTAGTCTACGGCTTTCTCGTACTTTTGCAGGCGCGCAAAATCTTTTTCCGAAAGGTTTTTTATTCTTCTGACATCACGGTTGTCTTCCAGATCCAAGAGTTTGACAAATCTAGCTAAAGCATTGGGCTTGATTCGCTGGAGGAATCTATTATAGGACTCGTTCTCTCTACGTGTGAGACAATCGAGAGCCTCCAGAAGATGCTCTGCAAAGCCTTCTTGCCTGAGGGCTTCCATCGTCATGTCCGAATCCTCGATGACGTCGTGCAGAACGGCAACGATTCTTGAGTCGTTATCCGGCGCTTGTAGCATCAAACGTAACGGATGAAGAATGTAAGGCTGGTTGCCTTTATCCAACTGAGCTTGATGAGCGGCTGTGGCGATAAGGATCGCTTTGGTTAAATCCGGCATGTCGCATTCTCCTTACTATAGAGTTACAGCTCTGATACGATAAATATGCCGTTCTGCGAGGTCACTTTATACAATTCGTCGAATCCTTCATCTGCATCGGGCAGGGTCAATTTCTTAAGTACGCTTTTTATGCCGATCTCGGAAATCTTTTCTGTCCCTGCCCTGAGTTCATTGCGCTTCATGGATTCCGCAAAATCCGGCTCAAAATAATAGCCGGTAACCTTGAACCTCCCCCGCTTCGCGGCCTCAATATACTTTTTGCGATCCTCGGCTGTCGGATTCGTATTATCGACGACGAACGGCTGCTTCGCTTCGATGGAAGCGGCCACGTAGATATCTTCTCGGTGTCTTGTTTTCAGCATGTCCAAGTTAATTCTGATGTGCGTATTGAAAAACTTTTCTTTGTAGAAGGTCGATTTGCCGGAAGCCTGAATTCCAATAAGCAGAACGCACTCCAAGCCTACTCCCCCTTGTCCACATAAACATACTGATTCAAGTATTCCCTATGCTGCGAGAAGATCGGCGTCTCGTGATCCACATCCCATTTGCTTCTCAAAGCTTCGCCTTTTTCGTACGTCTGCTTGGTGATGCATGCTCCGCGCTTCTGCCATACAGGCAGATCGTTCCAATTAATCCCTCTTTCCAGGAAGAGCTTGTCATGGATTTCCGCCCTTCCCGTTTTTCTATGCTCCGACGCTTTTTACTCCGACATAGACGGCCAACAAAATGATGGCTATGCCAATAAGCATTTTGATCCGCTTTTTCTTTTTTCGCTTTTGGCGCTCTTGCTTAATCGCCTTCTCCACAGCTTCGCCAAGCAGCTCGAATTTCTCTTCAGCCGTATGCTGCAGAATGATTCCGCAATGGGAACAGTGCCTCTGAAACGCCGTAGGCTTCGCGCAGTTCGGGCATTCCACCATAATCTATGACCACCTTTGGCAAGCTTTATTCAAAAATTTCGCAGCCCTTATCCAGCGTTTCTTCCGCCACAGCCCGCTACAGGGACTTAAATAAATAATAAGACAGCCGGTCGTCAATCAGGCTCATATTTTCTTGCCCGATATAATCCGGAAGTTCATTATAGTGAACGGAGATGTTCTCCAACTGCCTGACCACGGTCATTTCAAAGGTGTCATAATGATAAGTGGCCTTCGCAATCAAGAAATAGGTGTCCGGTTTAATAAAGACCTCGATTCCCGTATGATCGCCTTTATTCACGACGGTAAGATAAAAGCACTTCACTTGCAGCTTCGGATCATTTTCATTTTTTTGAATCGTGGTTCCTTCCGCCAGCGGATAGGAAAAAGGAACGTTCATTACAATTTTTTTTAGAAATCTCTCATCCATTCATGTTCTCCTTTGGACCAAAACCAATGATTGATCTATTCCTCAAAAGTCGCTTCCTCATGGTCTGTCTTCTCTTTGCATGGCTTCCCCACCTATCATAACCAATTCAAAATATCATTTCCACAAATATGATAGGATTCATCGTTAGAATCTAGCGATTTGACTCCATAGTGGTTCTATGATATGGTCAATTGGTAAGGCATTCCACTCTATCGGGCGGGATGCCTTACTTCATGAAAGCGGTTTTTACATTTATTGCATGGCGGGTTATCATCATAAGCCAAGAAAGGTGAAGAGCATGATTCAAGTGAAAGAGTTCATTGATTCCGACGTTAGGCTTGCCGAGAAAACCTGCAATGAATTTCTGTCCACATTGGCGGAAGATCAAATTGTAAGTATAAGCTACGGATCGATTATCAAAAGCAAACCGGACAAAGGGGAATATCAGAGAAGCACGATTCTGGTTGTCTATCGGACACGGGATAAGTAAGCCGCCATGCTTGGCGGTCTTTTTTATTTAGAATAATTTTGCCGCAGGCTGTAAATGATATCCATTGTGAAGGAGATGAAGCCATGCCGCAGGATAAGCTGGAAAAAGAAACGGACGGAAATCCCGAAACGGTCTATGAGGACCTTGCATCACACGAACGTGACGGATTTCGAACGGATGATACCCAGGAAATCGGGGATCGTGAAAAATTGGATGGATACTCAATTGAATAAATACGGGAGGTAACGATGGATAAAGAAACTCAAGCAGGTATTGAAAATCTTGAGACTACGGCGGAAGCGGCAGATTTATTGACTGTCCCCGAAGGCGCCAAGGATTATGTGGACATCATTGGGGACGAAAATCTCGATCCCTTTGGCAAGCCGTCTTCCAATGCGGATCAGCTCTAAAGCAAATGAAAAAACAAGCCTGGAGTGCAGCAATCGAAATTGCGCTCCGGCTTGTTTTTAAATGAAGCAAGTGCATGTCAGATTTTTCTCCGAATGATGTGCTAGCCTCGCTTTTTCTTCGACGATGCAGCCTGAACAAGCTCCGATAGCAAAGCCGCCTTCTCCCCTTTGGCTTTGGCAGCGGCAGCCTTAAGCTTCTCCAAGCCGCCCCAAATCGGATAGACGATACGCTCCACTTCATAAGACTGACGGCCGCTAACGTGATCGAGCAGCAATCTTGCATTGGCTTCCTCTTCCATCGCCGGCTTGATCTTCAGCTTGATCGAGTCGGTGCTGTGCAGCAAGCACGTCACTAACGTGGGGAGGGTCTCCGCATTCACGCCATACTGTTCGACGAAGGCGGCCGTGAAGTGATTTTGCACGGATTGGTGCTCGTCGTCCACCAGCTTTATATAATCCTCTACCAGCGCAAAATAGCTCCGGTCCGCCAATCCGAGGCCGAAGACCGCATAGCTGCCCGGCATGCAGTTCTTCTCGCCTTCCGTATCCGCATACCATTCGAACTCTTCCATCGCTTCGCGGGCATATTCCTCCAGCAGCGGGTGCAGCTTCGGGTATTCCAAAGCGTTGGCGAAGAAACGGTGCGTGCCCGACTTCGCTAAACCTTTGATGGGCAAAAATTGCTTGACGCTGGATTTCAGCTTAATCTGATAGCTTTTAGGGAAGCCTTGCTGCAGCAAGCGACAAATAAACCGGAGCGCACGCGCGTAGCTCTCCTCGGCTTCCTGCTTCATCGTAATCGTTACGGTCGCGAATACGTCATTGGCCGCGCATTCCACAAACTCATCGCGGAAATATACATCTTCCTTGGCAAACGTTCCGCTGCCTTCCTTCATGTAGCGGGATGCCCGGGCGCTTCCCAGCTCGACAGCCCGTTCCAGAAAGGCAAGCCCCGTGCTTTTGCTGTAAGAAGGCTCATATTTAATAATGGACACCGCCGTATACAACAGGAGCTCAATCGGCCCTTGCTCGGTATTTTCAAGCTGAATATCGCTTTTTCTCGTATACTCTGCTTCATTCCACTGCTCTTTCTGAATCTCGAAATAGCGGGGAAGAAACGTAGCCTCCACCCATTTCCGCAGCGCGTTCACGATATTCGAACGATGCTCGGCAATCCGCTCTTTCTTCCCTTTATTCAGCTCCAAAATGTTCTCGAACACGGAAATGATCCGCCCTGCATCCGGCTCGGGAAACAATTTCTCGTCGAGCAGGTGTCTGGAGAGAAAGAACGTCTCTAACTCCTTGGTAGGATACTTCCCGTCATCAAGCTTCTTCTGGATATAAGAAGCAATAGAATTCAGCAGCCGCTCCTTCTTCGCCTCATCGATATGCTGAAGGATAGGGAGCGTCACTTCGCCTTCCCGCACGCGAAACTTTCCCCAGAACGTAAATTTATAATCGATTAACGCCGGGACAGGAAGACTGTCCAATTTGTGCTGCATGAATACAGCCAAGGACGGGATGATCTGCTCCCGGACTTGTTCCTCCAACAATAGCTCGGCGGGTTCGCCCAGCCGGGTCTTGACTTTCGGCGACAAGAAATCGAGCTCCGAGTCCGTCACGCTGACTCTGCCCTTGGCATACTCCAGCAGGCCGAAGTCGTGAATCCCGACCTGCAGCGGGGTGCGCTTCACAATTTGTTCCGCATCTTTGTCGCCAATGAATTCGAACCATCGCTCAATGGCCTGCTTCATTTCATTGATGAGCTCTTCCAGCATGTTATCCATACGACAGACCAGCCTCCCGCATTATTGGTTTTCTTCGTGATGCTGTCTTCCGGCATAGTAAGGCTCGCCCGGGTCCAAGTCCAGCACGAATCTACGCGGCTGTGCCAACGCATATTGATGCTCGCAGCGCCAACGCTGCTGTTCCGTTACGCCGACCGTCTCGCCATCCTGAATGATATCCCCCCGGTTATATACGTAATAACCGAGATTGCCCAGAACGGATTCGACTTCCCCCGGCTCCATATCGTAAAAATGACACTGCAGATCCGGCAGTCCCAGTGCGGCAAGACCGATCGTATCCATCAAAAACTCCTGGCGCTCCGTTCCCCTGTCCTGGACGTTATAAAATCTGACGTTCATCGCCCCGTACAGCGTCTGCCCTTCTGCCAGAGCACCCAAATACTGCTCCGGATCTACGATATTGTCGCTTGCGCTCCAATAAAGGGCGTCGCACGGCGCGACCTCCAGCAGAGCCCGCAGCGCATTCTGGAACAGCTCCAGCCGTTCTTTATAAGGAAGGCCTGCGGCGCAGAAATCGGTAAGCAGCAAGGAATGCCGGCATGCTTCCACCGTCTCGCGGGCTTCAGGCCAATGCCATGCTTGCTGCAAGGCCGTTTCATACTTTTCCGGCTTCGTCTCCTCGTTGGCCGGGAACACGCACGTTGCCGCCGGCAATTCGCCTTCCTCATATGCGACTTTATAATTAAGATGGAAAAACATCAACGTATCGTCGCTTTGTTCTTGATCTTCCGCTTCCCAGACGGCAAGACCGGGAGCATCTGGCTTTTCGCCCGCAGCGGCGGCCTCGTCCTCGGCATCCTCCTCACCCGGAACGGCAACCTGCCCCGTGTAAGCTTCCATCTTCGCGTACAGCGCCTCGCGGGACAATTCCGGCTCCGTCTTGTACAGCAGCTCCACCATATAAACCCGGGCAAAACCGGAATCGTCCTGCTCCTCTTGCTCGTATTCGTCCTCTTCGAATCGGTCATCCCGCTCTGTCATTTCATTCGCTCCAATTGTTCGTTATCCATGCCAACTGGTCATACATGCAAAACCGTTCCGTTCTCCACCAGAAGAAGGTAATCGCCGATGACGCCTTGGCGGAATGCCGCTTTCCTCCGGTTTCCGTTGCCCATAGGCGGCAGCCTGCCGTCTTTCTTCGTATATTCCAGCGTCCGCGGCTGATTCCGGGACCGGATGCCGATTCCCAAACCGCATACACCAGCGTCCGTTCTTCCCCCTCAGGCGATACGAAGGTCAGCCCGAAAAATCCGGGGCCGCCCATCCCGTACGTTCCGTAATTCGCGCCGAAATCGACGATCTCCGCGCCAATCAGCCGCTCCGGGCCGTCGTCCGTCAACCGCCGGGGAATACCCAGCGGCATCGCCTCACGTTCTTCGGCTTCGTACAGAAAATCGGCATACCCCGGCGCTTCGATCCATCCCTTTCGCTCCGCCACGATTTCCCTCCGCGCATAAACTTTCCGTATTGTCGTACGTTCGGACGCTTATGTCTTAAGTCACGCCCTCCCCTTGAGACGAAGCCTCCGCGCCCAATACGGCCCTTTCATTATTCCATCCAAACGATTCCGATGGCAAGTTATGCCATCTTTTTTAAACCGATAGACTTATAAGTCGATTCACTTTCTGCCTATTGTCCTGTTTTTGCCATAGAGGAAATGAAACTAAAGACTCATATTTGAACGTCCAACCATGAGATCTTTGTCTAAAGAAGTTCTAGCGCTCTCCAGCTTCTCCACCTGTACCCGTCCCGAGAAAAAGACAGCCCCGCCGCCCATATCCGCCAGCCGGTCCGGGGTCAGAGCATTCACCAAGCGGCTGCTTCCTTCCGCGTCCGCCCATAAGCCTTGACTGACGACGGTGCCGGGAGCGACGTCGTCGCCCACCGACGCGGTCAGCTCGCACGAGCCGCGCGAGTTCCAGACCCGGACACGTTCACCGTTCCGGATACCCAAGCTCGCAGCGTCTTCCGCATGCATGTAGAGCTTCGGCTCGCCTTCCAGCCGGACATGCTTGGCATTGTGTGAGAACGTCGAGTTTAAGAAATTGTGATTGGGCGCCGGAATAAATTGAAACGGCAGATCTTCATCCGTTTGCAGCGGCGTGTACGTTGGCAGCGGCGGAAAGCCTTTAAGCTCCATCGCTCTGGAGTAGAGCTCGATCTTCCCGCTCGGCGTGTGCAGCTTGCCCGGAAACAGCGGCCGGACGTTCGCTCTGACATACTGCTCCTCCAGAAGCCGCTCATATGTAATGCCTTCCAGATTCGGATTGGCCGGATTGTTCAGCGCTTGCCGGATCATGTCCTCGTCCGAATCGCGCAAAGCTTCATCCTCGAAGCCCATGCCTTGGGCCAGCAGCCGGAAGACGTCCGAATTGGACTTGCTTTCGCCGTAAGGTTCAATGGCCGGCTGTTGAATCTGGACGTAATGATGCCAGTAGGAACAGTAAATATCATGGTTTTCGAAGGAAGACGTCGCCGGGAGCACCAGATCGGCGTACCGCGCGGTCTCCGTAAGAAACAAGTCGTGCACCACCGTGAACAAATTTTCGCGCATCAGCCCTTGCCGTACTTTGCCGGCATGCGGGGCGACGACCGCCGGATTCGAATTGTACACGTACAGCGAACGGATCGGCGGATCGAGCTCCAGCAGCGCATTCCCCAGCAGATTCATATTGATGGAGCGGGCCGGCTGCTTGCGCAATTGCGGACGTTGCAGGGCCGCTTTATTGAATTCCAAATAGCTGCCGTTGCCTTTGATCGCCCCGCCGCCACGGTGCATCCATTGGCCTGTCAGCGCCGGAAGACAAGCGATCGTTCGAACGCACATCCCTCCGTTGTCATGGTGCTGAATCCCGTTGCCGATCTGAATGAAAGACGGAGTCGTACGGCCGTACAGCCGGGCAAGCTCATAAATGTCTTCCACGGGCACGCCCGTAACAGAGGACACGAATTCCGGGTCATAGGACTTCACATGCTGACGGAGCTTTTCGTGTCCGACCGTGTACGTTTGTAAGAACGATTCGTCCGTCATGTCCTCTTGGAACAAAATATGCATCAGGCCAAGCGCAAGAGCGGCATCCGTTCCCGGGAGAATCGGAATGAACCAGTCCGCCCATTTGGCCGTCCGGTTGCGGTGAACGTCGATCGCCACGATACGCGCGCCGTTCTTGCGCGCCTTCTCCGCAAGCACGATCTGATGCAGGTTGGTGCTTACCGCATTAATACCCCACATCACAATTAGCTTGGCATGGACCGTATCCTCCGGAGATGTTCCGTAGCTGCCGCCCATCGTATAGCGGTACCCTTCCGTCCCGGCGGATTCGCATATCGTATGCTCA
The DNA here is from genome assembly GCF_024213375.1 of Paenibacillus sp. MZ04-78.2. Lineage (GTDB taxonomy): Bacteria > Bacillota > Bacilli > Paenibacillales > NBRC-103111 > Paenibacillus_G. The sequence goes on from NZ_JANAVJ010000003.1 coordinate 12,835, forward strand.
AGCCGACTGGCGCCCAAGCGGTGGAAGAAACGCCGATCCATGCCTTCCGTTCCGATTCTCCCCATATTCCCGTAAAAGCTGTACGGCAGGATGCTTTCCGCCCCTTCCGTCGCGATAAGCGTCTTCCACTTGGACACGATTGTCTCGATCGCTTCCTCCCATGAGATACGCTCGAACGTGCCGTCTCCCTTCTTCCCCGTTCGTTTCATCGGATAGCGAAGACGGGCTGGGTCATACAGGCGCTCGGCCATATGGCGCACTTTGTTGCAGATGGCGCCCTGCGTCATCGGATGCTCGGGATCTCCCTCAACCTTCACGATTCGCCCCGCTTCTTTGTGCAGCAGCAAGCCGCACTGATCGGGACAGTCCAATGAGCAGACGCCCCGCACGATTTCTCTCGTTTTATCCTCTTTCGAGTTCATTGTCTCCCTGCCTCCTTGCGAATCAGCTTCTTTCTTAACTCTTTCTCCATTCTGCGTTCATCTCCTGCCGCATCCGGTGCAACTGCTTTATTAGCTCAACAATAGAACTTTCCCATGGATGCCCGACTCCGCGGCATGGATCGCGCTCAATATGTTAGGAGAAGCCTATTCGTATGGGCATCTGGCTGGTACAAGATTTGGTCAATTCCAAATCTCTCGGATGACGTTGTTTAAAATGGCTCCGATTCGAGGTATACTGGTAGAGGCAAGGCTACATGACGAAAGCATGAAAATAGCCCGTGCTTGCAGACCATCCTATTCGAACGAAGGAGCGAAATTAATGGCTATCAATGTGTATCTGAACTTCAACGGAAATTGTCGTGAAGCGGTCGAATTTTACGCGGAGGCTTTCGGAGCGGAAAAACCACAAATCATGACCTTCGGCGATACGCCGCCTAACCCGGAGTTTTCGCTGCCGGAGGAAGCCAAGCATTTGGTCATGCATGCCCGCATTACCGTTAGCGGGAGCGACGTGATGTTTTCCGACGTTTTCCCGGGTATGCCTTTTACCGCCGGAAACAACATCACCCTTTCCGTAATCAGCAAAGACATCGATGAAATTAAAACGTATTTCAATAAGCTCAAAGAAGGCGGCAAGGTAGGCATGGAGTTGCAAGAGACGTTCTGGAGCAAATGCTACGGCCAATTAACCGATAAATTCGGTATCCAGTGGCAGTTCAACCACGAAGAATAGAAACGGTTCGCCCGTTTGGCCGTACGACGGCCTACAAACAAAAGACTCATATCCGGCATGCGCTGGTATGAGTCTTTGATCTTTTCCGCTAATGAAGCCCCAGCTGCCGCGCTTTCTCCGCCGCCTCGATCCGTCCGGATACGCCCCGGCCGGTAGGCGTCGAGCGTCTCCGCGAGCAGCTGCTGGAATTCGACCAGCTCGAACCGGTACGGTTCGGTCTGCAATCGGGACAGCTCCAGCAGCCGGTCGACCATAGCGGCCATTTCCTCGCTCTGCTTCCGGATCACATCGGCGTAGGTTCCGTCATCCAAGCCGTCCTTCATCCCGGACGCATAGACCTGAATTAACGATAACGGCGTTTTCAGCTCATGGGAAATATCGGAAATGAATCTCCGCAGGTTCGCATTTTTCGCCTCCAGCGCCCGGTGCGCATCCTCCAATTTATCGCTCATCCGGTTGATGCTGTGCGCGAGCGACTCGATTTCGTCGCCCGTCTTGATGTCCGCCTTCGTAAACGATAGATTCAAAATCGCCTCGGCCGTTTCATTCAGCCGGGCCAGCGGCTTCACGATCCGGGCCGCAAATACTGCGCACAACAAAAACATCAGAACTAACGCCCCGATCCACAGATACGCATTGAACCGGTTGATAATCCCGATCGTATCCGACGAATGTGAGATGGACTCGCCAACGGCAAACACATCGCCGCCAACCGGAAAGAAATTAACCAAATAGCTCGATTTCAGCTTGCTCTGGTTATAAATTTTGTTCACCCTTTCGCCTTCGCGCAGCTTCGCCATGCTCTCCTCGGTCAGCCAAAACTTGCTGAGCGTGATGCCCTTGCGGTTCAACTGTTCATTCCTTCGGTCGTATCCGACAAGGAAGCATATACGATGGTGACTTGATGTTCCGCTTCCAGATGCTCGATCTGCGGCTCCAGCTCGCGATATTCCATCACGGCAAGTTGCGAGGTCAGCTCGCCTAGTTTAAGCTTTTTCTGATACAGAAAATAATCCGGCAGGAGGAACGTATTCGCAGCCATGGAAAGCGCACATACGGCGCGTCCGCTCCCGATTTCAAAGCGACGAACTCGTCCTCCTGCTCGCCCTTGGCCGTGAGCAGCAGCACCTTCGTTTGACTGTATTGCTTGATTTCTTTGCACACCTCGACGCCGCTTCGCTTCGGCATCATCCAATCGAGAACGGCCAAATCCACTTTATGGTTATAAAACAGCTCTAGCGCTTCCTCCCCGTCCTGCGCGAGAACCGTGCCGAACCCTTCCTTCGAGAAATAAGTTCTTAAAATCTGAAGCATCAGCGGCTCATCGTCCGCCAGCAATACGTTCATGTCTTGCAGCCTCCTTGTACGCTTAAGGAACGACTTGCCGCCATTCTCTAGCTCGCTTTCATTATAGCAGACAGATCGACGGTCCTGCTTTGTCCCCCTTCGTAGAGTACGACGGTTCGCGGCCTGATAACGGTTCCTTGCTCATCTCGGTAATCGGCGGCGGAATAGTTCGCGATTACCGTCAAGTCGCTGCCGAACTCCGTGCTTTGCACAAGCCGGTCCGGCGTAAGAATGCGGAAGCCGGTCATCGGACGGGTGACGGCCTGCTGATGAAACGGCGACCATTCCTTCAAAGTAAGCGGCAATCGCTTTTTTATCCTTCGCCCATTGCTGCTGATCGAGATGGTACAGCGGCGGAACGTTATACAGAAACTCTGTCATCATTCGCTCCACGACCGCATCCTTGATTTTGAAGGTACCCCATTCCCAGTGATGCGTCGTAATGACCGAATCGTTATAGACCAGCTTGTAAAGCGGCAGCGAATAAGCCGGATTGAGATAAATGCGCTTATACAGCTCCTTCACCGGAACCTGTTTGCGGTACCTTTCCGGAATGCCCCCCTGCTTCGAATAGTAGCCGCCCACGTAGTATTCGCTGGACTTGTTGACCCGCATATCCGGATCGCCCCACTTGATCACCGGCGTCTCTAGACCGTGGGCAAAGGCGATCACCCCGCTGGCAAAATCGTTCCCCGTTTCCGAGCCGACGACCATTTTTTTCTCGTTCGCGATATAGGCCATTCGCTCCAGTCTGGCTTTCATGTCCTGCTCTTGCGTCGTCGGATGCTCGGGCGAGTAATCGTCGTAGATCTCGCCTGTCGCATCAGCGTCCACGAACCAGGAGCGGTACGGAATTCCGTCCTGCATAATGCTTTGGACGCGCTGTTTGACAAGCGGAAGCGCCAACGTCGGATTCAGTTTGCGCCCTCTTCCCAGAAAGCCCTTGACCTTCTCCCCCTCTTTGTTCGTAATCGTCGCTTGCTCGTACAGCGGATCTTGACCGGATATCTGCTTGAATACGGTATCGAACTCCTTCGATCCATCCTCCGTATACTGCGCCAGCAGCTGCGAAATCCAAGGATACAGCGGACTTTTCAAGCTGGCTCTCCATTGGGGCCAGTGGATCTCCTCCGGCGTAAGCAGATCGTTATTCCACAAATAAATGTGAGGCGCGCCATACAGCTTTTCGATGTCCGGATTCGCCTTCGCTTTCTGCGCAAGCGTGACGATTTCGGGCTTCTCTTCCAGCACGCTTTTGTACAGTCCGGCGATGTGTACAGGGTCGTTGTCCGCAACATACAGGCGGAAGCCGTACGTTCGATCCGGATTAACGGAAGGAAATTCGTGGTCGAGCTGAAATTGAATATCATCCTTTGTATCAAAGTGCACCTCTTGATTAAAAGGATGCTTCAGAATATACACCAACGAATATTGCTTCTTGTTCAGCGCAAAAAAATTCATCGAGAACGACTCGCTCCAAGTCATCGTTTCCCCATCAAGGAACGTCTTCCAGTTCGCATCGCGACCGGGAACGAATTTGCCTTCCCATAATGGAAGAATATAGCTGTCCGCGCTCACCTTCGGCCACTGGAACCGCCCGCCCCCGTCGATTGAAGCGTGATGTCCAGATAGCCCGGTTTCTTTTCGAGAGCGACCTTCACCTTCCGTTCGGGATATGTCCATTCCACCTTGTCCGCGTGATCCCGGCATCACCCTTACACTTCTTTCCTATTATGGAATCAACCCTCCCAACAATGGCGATACTATGGGGCAGTTGAGGATCATTACCTTGAGGATAAGGAGATATGGCATGGCACATATAGTCGATACGTTCATCAGGTCTGCCGCGGCTTTCATCGTCATGATGATCATTACCCGCATTCTTGGAAAATCGACGATTTCCCGGATGACGTATCATGATTTTGTCGCAACGATTACCTTGGGCGCGATGACCGCAAATTTATCTCTTAATACATCCATGAACGTATGGCAGGTGCTGATCGGCATCGTCACGTTCAGCGGCATTGCCTATTTGGTGATGGTTCTGGCGCTTAAGAGCCGGGCGATTCGCAAATGGGTTTCCGGTCGGCCGACCATCCTGATGGAAGACGGCAAAATTTTGGAAAGCAATATGCGCAAGCTGAAAATGACGATGGACACCTTAAATCAGGAGCTCAGGGAAAAAAATATTTTTAATATCGAAGAAGTCCAGTATGCCGTTCTCGAACTAAACGGGAAGCTTACCGTGCTGCGCAAGCCGGAGTACCTGCCCGTGACACGTAAAGATATGAATCTGCAGATGAACAAACAGTCGTTTCCGGTTGAGCTCATGATGGACGGACAGATCATTTCCGACAATCTGCATCAAAACCATATAACTGAAGAATGGCTTATTTCGCAAGCCAAATCGAGAGGCCTCGCCATCGGGGACATCTGTTACGCCGTAAAAAGCACGAACGGACAGTTGTATTTCGACCGGTACGATGACCGGATACACCAGCCCGTCGACAAAGAATAAGCGTCTGCCGACAGGGCGCTTATCCCGTGCGTTACCGGTTCTTTCGGTGCATGACGAATGGGATTTCGGAGCAATATAGGAAAAGACTGTTACCGCAATCCGAGGAGGATGTCCTGCCGTGGTCTTTTCCAGCTTCGTCTTTCTTTTTGCCTTTCTCCCCCTGGTGCTTCTGCTCTATTTCTGTTCCCCGGACAAGGCCAAAAATGCCGTGCTGCTCGCATTTTCTTTGCTGTTTTACGCTTGGGGAGAGCCGCTCTGGATTGGGGTTCTGCTTCTGAATGTGGCTGTCGGTTGGGCGGGAGGACTTCTCATCGAACGGGGCCGCGGCCGACGTATGGCGAAGATTGCATTGATCGCAGCGCTTGTTTTTCAAGTCGGCGTGCTCGTTTATTTCAAATATACCGGCTTTCTTGTGCAGACGCTTCAGCCTATCATTCCATTTCCTGTGCCGTTTCGCGATCCCGGCCTTCCGATCGGCATCTCCTTCTTCACCTTTCACCTCGTCTCCTACCTGGTCGATGTGTACCGGGGAGATGCCCCGGCGCTGCGCTCCTATTCGAAGCTGCTGCTGTATATTTCACTGTTTCCCCAGTTGGTCGCCGGTCCGATTATTCGCTATGCGGACGTTCAGGAGCAGCTAAGCCGCCGTCGGATTACGCTTGAGGGATTCAGCTCCGGGATCGCGCGCTTCGTCGTCGGCTTGGGCAAAAAAGTCGTGCTGGCCAATACACTTGCCGACATTTCCACCGTTTTCCTCGACGGGGATCTCAGCAAGCTTTCGCTGCTGGGCGCATGGCTTGGCATCGTCCTGTTCACGCTGCAAATTTATTTCGATTTCTCCGGGTATTCGGATATGGCGATCGGCCTCGGCCGGATGTTCGGGTTCCATTTCAAGGAAAACTTCAATTACCCCTACATCTCCCGCAGCGCGAGCGAGTTCTGGAGACGCTGGAACATCTCCGTCGGCCGCTTTTTCCGGGATTACGTCTACATCCCGCTCGGGGGAAACCGCCGCAATCCGGCGTTCAACCTGTTTGCCGTGTGGTTTCTAACCGGGCTCTGGCACGGCGCCAGCTGGAACTATGTGCTGTGGGGCGTCTATTTTGGCGTTCTCATCGCGATCGAGCGAAGCTTTCTATTCCGCATCCTGTCGCTGCTTCCCGCCTTTGCCGCCCATATTTATTTTCTGGCTGTCGTCCTGATCGGGTGGGTGTTTTTTTACTTCGAATCCATCGGCCGCGGGTTGGTTTACTTGCGGGTCATGCTCGGATTCGCACCGGCTCCGTTGGCGAACGCGGAATTGGCGATTCATTTGCAAAACCATTTGTTCCTGCTGCCGGTCGCCGTCATCGCCGCTACGCCGCTTCCCGCCGTCCTTCACCGGCGGCTTGCGGCACACATGCGCCCCGGCTTCGCGCGCGGTCTGTACGCGAACACCTTGGTCCCTCTCGCCTGCTTGGCGATCTTAACGGCGTCCGCTTTGCTGCTGGTCGGGAAAACGTATTCCCCCTTCTTCTACTTTAGGTTCTGATCGGAGGCTTGCCATGCGTTTCGGACATTGGCTGCAAATCGGATTATTTCTCTCGTTCTTATGCGCCGGGACGGTTTCCTCGCTCTATGCCTTCGGCTTGAACCATGCCGTCTCGGAGACGGAAAACCGGGCCCTGGCTTCGCTCCCTCGCTGGTCAATTGGCGAAGTGAAGTCCGGCACGTATTTCCGCCAGTTGGAAAATTATTGGGCAGACCACGTCGCTTATCGCGACTCCTTGGTCAGCGCCGGCCAAAAGCTTGCCTCTTGGCGGGGCTTGTCAGGCGGGGAGCATGCCGTCCTGATCGCATCCCAAGCGAACAATACGGGCGGGGCGAACGCTGTCCCTGCCCAGGAGCCGACCGCCTCCGCTTCTTCGATTGAAGCCGCCCCCCGGACAACGGTCCCCGAGGCCCCGCGTGCCGTCGAAGGCGCGTCTCAAGAGGCCTCCGCATCCAAGGAGAAGGGACGCGTCATCGGAAAAGTGCTGGTCGTAGGCAACAAAGCGGTGAATCTGTTTACCTACGATGCTGCCGCCGGACAAGCCTATGCCGATACCGTAAACCGGTTCCGCGACGAATTCTCGCTCGCGTTGGGCGGCGAAGCAACCACCTTCGTGCTTCTTGCGCCAACGGCAGCGGAATGGGTGTCCGGAGCCTCGCTGCAATCGTTGTCGGACTCCCAGCGCCAAACGATCGAGGATGTCTACAAGCGGCTTCATCCGCAAGTGAAGACGATTGACGCATGGTCCTCCCTGAACGCCCACAAGCAGGAGCCTCTGTACTTCCGTACGGATCATCACTGGACCGCGACCGGGGCCTACTACGCTTACGAGGCTTTGATGAGTGCGCAAGGCGTCCCGCCCGTCCCGCTAGCCCGCTATGAAACGGAGAACGTAACGGGCTTTCTCGGCTCTTTATATTCCGCGACCTTGAGCTCCCGGCTTCAGAAGGTTCCAGATACCCTTGTGCTGTACAAGCCGTTCGTCAAGCACGAATATGCGGTGCATTACGCCGCTCCGCTGCGGATGGAGCTGTTGGACAAGAGCCATGCGGCCAAAAAGAACAAATACCGGATCTTTCTGAGCGGCGACCGGCCTTGGGGCCTCATTAAGACCGAAGCCGGGAGCGACCGCCGGGTCGCCGTCGTCAAAGATTCGTACGGCAATGCGCTGATTCCTTTTTTGCTCCCGCACTATAATGAAATTTACATCATCGATCCGCGCCAGTTCGACCAGCCGCTCGTTCCTTTTTTGAAAAAGCGCCAAATCCGCGAGCTGTTGTTCCTCAACAATACGGAAGTCGCGATGTACGACGGCTTTTCGCAGCAAATCGGCAAGCTGCTGACGCCTCCTCGGGCGGCGGCAAAATAATGCCCCAGAGCATGCCTTTGAGTCCCCCGGTAGCCGTTCAACGAGTTGATGCCCGGCTTCGCTGTACTATATAATAAGCTGACATCAAATCAAGCAGCGAACGATTGGGGGAAATCGGCAATGTGGAGCAACGTGTTTGAGGAGCAATATCGTAAGCTGGAAGGAGCGACGCAAGACGAGCTTGACCGCTTGGTAAAAACGTGGAACGAGAAGCTTTCGCCGCAAGAAATCGCCGGGATTGTGGAACGTCAGAAAAATCCTTTTCCTGCGAATCATCCGCTTCATGCGGAATACAAGCCCTTCGATCCGTCGTTGTGGGACCTGCCGCAGAAAAAGCTGCCTGACAGCTATTTGGACTTTTTGCGCTATTCGAATGGCGGGGAGTTTATGACCGGCGACCGCTATTTTCAATTTTTCGGCACGAAGGAATTGAGAGAATACAACTTGGCGTACCTATTCCCCGAATTCATGACCGGCTCCGTCTCTATCGGGATGGACGGCTGCGGGAATCATTATATTTTGGATATGAGAGAGGACATGATCGAGGGCGAGTACCCGATCTTGGCGGCGCATTCCGGCACTCTGGGCTATGAGGATGAGGAAGGTTTTATTACATGCAAGCAAGTAGCCCGTTCGTTTCCGGAGCTGTGCAAGGGAACCACGTCGATAGATGAGGAACTGCATGAAGACTACGTTGTTCATGAATGACTTTGATACGTTCTATCGCTATGATCCGATTGCCATTACGGAACAGATCGACCTCTTCGTGAACATGCTGCTTACAAGAACCGCAGAGAACAAGGCGAAAAAGAACTGAGACAGCCTGTTCGTCACAAAAATCGACCGTTTCCTTTGCCGGAACGGTCGATTTGCTTATTTTTTGAGCCCTTCCACCAATAAGGCAATGACCGTCATTGTCTCCTCCAGCGCTTGCCGCTGATCCGGCATCTGCGCAATCCACAGCGCCGATTCGTTCAGTGCGCCAGACAACTTTTGCCCACTAACAACTTGAAAACGACAGTCATGTCGTTTATAATAGCCTTGCAGACAAAAACGACATTCATGTCTTTTTTATTATCAGGAGGAGCTGATCCCCTTGTCTCCCAGAGTAAGCGAGCAGTACAAAAAGGATAAAAAGCATGAGCTGCTGCAAGCGGCAAGGCACGTGTTTATCCGGGAGGGCTACACGCAGGCGACGATGCAATCGATTTTGAACGAAGCCGGAGTATCCAGAGGCGCGCTGTATTCCTACTTCGACAATATCGAGCACGCGTTTATCGAAGTGCTGCAATTTGACGATCGGCAGGACATCCTCTTCTTTGAGTTGGCCGAATCCTCGCCGCTCTGGCCTCAGCTAACCGTCTGGGTCAACCGTCAGCGGCACAGCCTGAAGACAGTCGGGCAAACGCTGCTGCTGGCCAAGGCGGAGTTTTTTCTGTCCCCCGGATACAGGCAGAATAAAGAAAGCTTCCCGTACATCGCGCAGCGTTACTTGCAAATTAAGGAGGCTATCGAGTCGGTCGTCGTCAAAGGGACGGAGCGGGGAGAATTCCGGCCCCGACTTTCTCCGGAAGCGGTCGCTTTATATTTTGTTTCGTTTATGGACGGCTTGATGCTGAATACGTTCCAACTCGGAGCGGAAATAACCCTTGTCGACGATCAGTTAACCGTCTTCCTCTTCTCGCTGAAAGAAATGCTTTGCCCGATTGACCGGATTTAGATTTCACTATCCATCCTACCTTAAAAGGAGTGCTTGCTATGTTGTTCGAATCTGAAAGAATCGTCTTTAGAAAAGCTACGGCGGACGATGCGGAGCTGTATCATGCGTGGAGAAACGATCCGGAGGTGATGCGTTCGACCAGTCCTTCGCTCGATATTTACGATCTCGAAGAGACGCGGCAATTCGTGCATCAAGTCATCCTGGGCTCCGTCTCCTCCAAAAGCTACATTCTGGTCGACAAAACCTCGGCAACGCCGTTCGGGATTACATCATTAATCCATATCGATCCCAAAAACCGGAATGCCGAATGCATCATCGATATCGGCAACAAAGCTTATTGGGGGAAAGGCTACGGAACCGAGGCCTTAAAGCTGCTGCTTGACTATGCGTTCCTGGAGCTGAACCTGCATCGGGTCTCGTTAAGAGTATTTTCCTTCAATGAGAGAGCGATCAAGCTTTATGAAAAATTAGGCTTCCGGCGGGAAGGAATCTCCCGGCAAAGCTTGTTCAGGGAAGGCGCTTGGCACGACATTATTCATATGGGGCTGCTTCAGCATGAGTATGGCAACGACTGCCCCGATGATTTCGGAGCAGCCGTCAAGAATGCTTGACCGGACCGGTCACTTTTCGCGCTGAATTTAATTTATCTTTAATTCCACCCTGCGGCTGCCATCCTTGAAGTGATAGAACCCCGGGCTCAGCTCCAGTTTACCCGGCTTGGACAGCAGTCCGGGGTACCGGTCCACTTTCTTGCTTGTGCCGTTACCGCCGGGAGGCGTCGGATTCATCTCAGGATAAACGATGTCTACATCCCGCTTCACAGAAGTTTGGTAGATCACGATAAAATCCGGATCGGTCGAATACGATTCGACGACCAGATCGTCGCCCTCCTTGTAATACGTAAACGTGACCGGAAACTGGTCCAGCTTCGTGTCGATCGTCCGCTTCGTATCGGACGGAGTCTCTAGCGGCTGCCACGCCTTGGAACATCTCGTGATGCGGGCATCGGACAGCAGCAGCTTCATCGGCGCCTGGGACAAATCCTTGGACCATTCCGGCAGCTGGAAACGGAAATACCCGCCGCTTTTTTCCGTGGACCAGCTTCCGCCATTAATTGTTTTACCGTTAAGCATAAGCTGCTTGGTATCGTAATATACCGATTCCAGATCAGGGGATTTGGTTTTCAGCTTATCGTCGTACAACAGACGGACTTCCAGCGGCGTCACGACAAGCTCTTTCAAACCCATATCCGAATCGTTAGCAAAAGCCGCCGGATCAAGCGGTTTGCGAAACATCGCCTGGCTCGCTTTCCTGCCATCGGCTTCAAACGACGCATCCCACGTCCCCGAGAGCGTTTGGATAACGTCCAGATGAGTAAAGTACAGCTTGGCGCTATTCAGCTCCGGATTTGGCAGACGGAAGATGTCCTGCCGGAGTTGAATCCCCGATTTCTCCGTCGGCAATGTCGCGGAATAACTCGATTTTACCCGTTTCTCCCCTACTTTAAGGAACATCCCCGGATGCGAATTACTATCCTCCGGCCCGCTGATCGGAATTTCGTAGCGCAGCGTCAGCACGCCGTTTTCCGTTGCCGTTGAAACGACCTGCAGCGTTCCGAAACGGGTCCGGCTGTCCACACGGTCGCCATCCTTTAACAACATCGGGCTGGCGTCAAGCTCCGTATCTTTGTATTTATAAAAAACAAGATTTTTAAGCGACAGCTTAAGCTGTTCCCGCTTATTTCCCAGTCCGTTGTCCGTTTCCAGCAGCCCGATCATTCGGTTCGGCAAGGTGTCCTTGCGGATCAAGGCTTTCAAAGGCATGGCTTCGCCTCGGAGATTCGTTAACGTCTGGTGCTCGAAGTCGACGTGGTCATAGTCCGGTAAAGACGGAACGTCGAAGGTAAACATGACATCCAGCCGCTGGTCGTCCGTAACCACGCCATGAAGAGCTAAAGATGCGCCGGCCGATGTTACGGTGATGTCCAGCGGGTTGCCGAAGCCTGACTCCATCGCGGTCGTAACGCCTAATCGGTCAAACAGCACCGGCCAGCCCATCGATACACCTGCAACCACGGGTGCAGCCACAATGACCGAGGATGCCGCGATAGCCAAAGGGATAAGACGCTTCCGGCTGCGGGTCAAATTTCTGCCACTTGGCGCTGCCGAACTATTTTGCTGATTCGTATTGGCTTGTTTCGCTTGAATTCTTTCCCACATCGCTTCAAAATCCGGAAGCTTAGGACGTTCCTTGCGCACCAGCTCCAGCAATTGCTCTTCCGTCAGCTTATTCAAGACATTCCGCTCCTTTCAAGTTCGGATTGTTCTTTCCCAGCTCTTTTCTCATCTGCCGCAGCCCTCGGTTCAATCTCGATTTTACCGTGCCCGGCGGGATATTCAGCGTCTCTGCAATCTCCTGCAAGCTCAGCTCGTGAATATACCGCAATGTCATTACCGTCCGATTCTTGATCGGCAATGCCCGGAGCCATCGTTCCGTCTCCAGCTCGGTTTCTTTCCGCTCCAGCGCTTCGTCCGCCGCTTCCGTATCGCGTCTACGCTCCAGCAAGAAATGCTTCAGCTCCTTCAGCACGCCCCGCTTCCTGCGATCCAGATGGCTTTTGCACCTATTCACGGCGATCCGCAGCAGCCATGGCTTGATCCGCTCGACACCTTGCCGATCCGTCTGAAACGCCTTCAGGAATACCTCTTGGCAGATGTCTTCCGCGTCGGCGGCGTTGTGCAGCATATAGTGGCACAAATAGTACACGTCCCTGCGGTAAGTATCGAATAAGTCCCGGTCGGTCAACTCTTGCTCATCCCCCTTTCGCGTTACGCTAATAAGACAAATAACCGGGGCTTTCGGTTCGCTATGTAGTTTAATGAAAAAAAGACCGATCCTCTCGAATCGGTCGTACATGAGCAATGAGCCTATTCCTGCTGTTCCAGATCGTTCTTCCATTGCTCCAACTGCTCCCTAAGCTGAACGTCAATGAACGTAAGCCCCAGCCAGCTGCAAACCAGCGCATAAGTAAAGAAGCAGTGGCCTTCTTTCGGAATCCGTTCCGAGAGCTGGAAAAACAGTTCCGATACCACTTTTTCCAGCTGGGGATCGCCCTGCGCTTCATAAGCCAATACGTTCACGGCTGCATTGACCGGCCAATCGGATTGACCGTAGCATAAAGACAGCAAGGCTTCGGAAGGCTTGGACGGGCTAAGCCGCGCCATTAGGAATACCGCCGCATATTGAATATGCTGGAGCCAGCGCCAGCTCGATACCGATTCGGGCGGCTCCGGCGGATGAGTCAGGATGGCGAATAAGTCCGGCAGATGCGCGGGGGTGAGACTTCCGGCCAGTTCACCGGCTGTGCGGTACCAATCCTCGATTTGGTACGGAGTCATCGCCAATCGGCGTACGACATTGGCCGCATGACCCGACGGTTTGGGCATGGCCGGCTGTGCGATGGCCCCCTCATAGCTCCATAATATGGCGCCATTCTCGGCGATCGGCTGCCTTGGGTCCGGCTCCTGGACGTTGTCGATGGTCAAATCCAGCTTGGGCGGATTAGCGCTTCTACCGAAGTTGTTCAAGTAAAGCTCCAGCGCACGGATCGCGCTCGGCGCCTCCAGATAATTAATGGTCAGGCTGATCGTCCCGCCGCTTTCCAGGTCCAGGTTTTCTTCCGCGACTTGGCGCAGCACATTGATGGAGGCTTCCTGCGGCCCCGGGATATAGTCGACAAAAGGAAGTTCGGAGCCCGGCAATAATGGTTTCAGCAGTTCTCTCGCTCTGCCGTTCGAAGCGTTCGATTTATAATAAGCTTCGAGTTTCCCCAAGCGCTCGGCGTCTTGTTTGATCATATACTCGCAATAGAGGATGGACGGGATCGCCCATTCGTGATCGGGCTGGATATCCTTGGCCTGAATGTAAGCTTTCAGCGCTTTTTTGTATAAGCCGTTGTCCAGATACAGATCGCCCAGATCCAGATAGCCCGCTTCATTGCCGGGATCGAGCCTGCCTGCTTTCTTGTAAAAGTCAGCCGCCTTGCGATTGTTGCCCTGGAGTTTGAAGCAAAGTGCCATCCCTATGGCCGTATCCCAGCATTTACTCAGCTTGTAGGCCGTTTTGGCTGCCGCAAAAGCGGCCAGAACATCCTCCTGTCTCCGGTACATTGAGGAAAGCAGCCAGAACATCATATACACTTTAGGATACACCTGGCACATCTTTCGGAGCACAGACACTAAAGCGGCAAGCACCTTATGCCGTTCGTTTCCTCGCATCAGATCGAGGGATCGCAACACTCCGCGGATGAATCCAATGATCGTATCTGCTTCGATATGATCTGCGCCCGCGATTCGCGGCTCCCATTCGCATACCCACACCAGATAAGGAACCTCGGGCTTTACTCTGATGACCTGCCCCAAGATTCCGAAAGCTTCGTTAAAGTTGTTCATCCGGGCGTAAATGTAAGCTCGTACCGCCATAACGGCAAAATAATTGTTTTCCTCGACCGGCACAAAAGGCAGCAGCTCCTCGCCCGTATCAATCCAATCGTTCAAGGATCGGAGCCATTCGGCGTTACCCGGATCGGTCGACAAGGCGCAGGCCAGATGGTATAAAGCATGCTGAAAATCCCCGTCGCTTCGGGCCGCCTTATAAATGTCGAAATCCTGCTCAGGCGAAGGAAATCGCTTTTCTCCTTCGGTATGCTCATGTTCCAATGCTTTCACTCCTATGTAAAATAATGTTTCGGCAGCAGCGCTTCCAATTCCTTCAGCAGCCGTTTGCTTTCCTCCGTACGGAATTGCTTCAGTGCGAAGATCGCCGCCATCCTTCCGTTATGCATCCCGTTTTGGGCAACCTCGAACAAAGCACGGGCCGCCGCCGTGTAGTTTCTTTTTCTTAGGAGGATAACAGCTTTTTCCTGAATAAACATATCATCCGAAGTCACATAGCGGCAAATCTGTTCCGAATCCGCATAAGGCATGATCGTCAGTTTGGAAAAAATAAGCTGCTGCGTGTAATCCTCGTCAATATCTTCCTGCATGAGGAGTCGATCAATCTCTTGAATGACCTTCAGATCAAATTGGACTGGTCGTCCGTAAGCAGCGGACAGATGCTCCCTCTATGCGGCGATATCGTTGAGTTGCTCGAAAAACGAACTGTACCTTTTATCGGCCGCTCCCCAGTAAAATGTTAGTTTTTAGGAACCGATCGTAAGTTTCATCGCAAAAAAACAAGCACCTGGCAGCAACTACCGCAGTGCTTGTTTCCAATGGTTATTGCAGCCGTACCCGGTTCCCCGCCTGCAAAGGCTCGCTGCTTTCGACGATGACTTGATCAAACGGAAAGATGCCTTCCCGGACGGCGGTCTGGTTCGCGTTCGCATCGGCGGCCCGAATATAGCTCTTGCGCACATAAAAGCCGTTGCCGAGCGGGCCTTTCCGCTCTTCGATCACATAAACGTAATTCCCCTCGCGATCCTTGTGAATAGCCTCATTCGAAATCAAGAGCTGCTCGTCCGCCGACACCGATTTTTGCAGCCGGACGGTCGCCCGCTCCCCTCCTTTCAAGCCTTCGCCCGGAACGGTAATGCGTACCGTTTTCGATGCCGGAGGGGCGTCCTGCTTCCCTCCTGCACCGCCTGCCAGCTCCATTGGCGCATCGGCGATTTCATTAATCTGGCCTTCCATCACTTGGACCGTCTGGTCTTTCACCTCCGCCTCGATCTTTTCCCCAACGGACAAAAGCGATGCGAGGTCAGCCGCCACCGGAATGGACATTCCATAGCCCCGGCTCGCATTGGACACGCGGACCACCGGCTGTCCCGGCAAGGAAGCAAGCCCTTCGGTCGCGCGGATGCTCGTGACGATTCCGTCAAACGGAGCCACAATCTGACGCTGTCCTGCCAAGTCTTCTTGTAGTGCTTGAATCTTGCGTTCGCGGACGTCGATGTCGAGCTGTCGCGATTCGATGTCCCGTTTGGCCTTATTGATCGCCGTAGAGTCTCCGTTCCGGTTCGCTTCGACGAAGCTTTCGAACAGCCCTTCCAACTGCAGCTTTTGCTGCTTCAAGGCGGTTTGCTCATCCTCAATTTGCCGATCCGCCGGTTTGCTGTCATACGTAATCAGCGGCTGGTCCTTGACGACGGCATCCCCCGCTTTCACATGAACAGCCTTCACCTTCCAGCCAGTCTCGTTCTTTAGTTCAGCTTCCTCTACCGGCTTAAGCGTACCGTTCGCTTCGATGCTGTGAACCAGCTTTCCCTTAACCGGCGTTTCCGTCCGAACCTTGGGCAGCGTGATCGCCTGCAGCGTATTGCTGAATAACGTGAGCACGAGCAGCAGACCGAAGAAAACCCCCGAAACCGCCACCACTTTTCGTTTTTTTCGAGCCTCCGCCAGCTCCATCCCTTGCGGCTCCACCGTATGCATCTCTCCTATCCTTTAATGCCGGATGACTGGATTCCTCTGATAAAATAAGACTCCGCATACAGAAACAGCAGAACAACCGGGCTCATATAGAGCAAAGAAGTGGCAAAGCCTACGCCCCGCGCCCCCTCCTGAATGCTAGCCAAATAGACGGATAGCGGATGCCGGAGCGGGTCCTCCAAAAAAATAAGCGGCTGCTCGACCATGTTCCAGTAATCTACGAACAACAAGACCGTCAGCGCCGCCAATCCCGGCTTCACCAGCGGCAGAACGATCGTGAGAAAAATCGTTCCGGCTCCCGCTCCGTCCAACCGGGCGGCTTCGAGCAGCGGAGCGGGAATGTGCAGCATGAACTGCCGCAGCAGAAATACACCGTAGGTCGCGAACACACCCGGTAAAATAATGGCGGCGACGCTGTTCAGGATGCCGAGCTTATCGGCCATAATATAGTTAGGTACCAGCGTCACCTGAAACGGCATCAGCATCGCCATAATATAAATAAGAAACAACGAGTCCCTGCCGGGAAACCGAAGCATGGCGAAAGCATAGGCCGCCAAGGCGGCAACGGCCGTTTGACCGAATACGATCGGCACGACCATGAGCACGGAGTTCCAGAACAGGAACAGAAACTTCGGAGACTGGATCAGCACTTTGTTAAATTGCTCCAGCGATACCCAATCGGGGATGAGCTTTAAATTAACAAATTCATGTTGTCTCCCGGAATCCGCACTCAGCATCTTTCCGACCAAGTCGTAGTTTATGCCGATCTCGCGCTCTGTCATGAGCGAATTCGTGAAGGTAATCACGATAGGGAACAGCATCACCAGAGCAAGGACGAGCAGCACGAAGGTCATCAGCCATTTTTGCAGCAGCGCCGCTTTCTTCTCCCCCAGTTTCATTCCATAAACCTCCGGAAACCGCGTTCCATCCTGAATAATCCAAGCGCGATGATCATAATGCAGCCGACCATGAGGCTTGCGGCGGCCGTCAGCTTCTGAATATCGAGCGAAAGAAACATATTGTTCATGTAATGCTGGAGCATATAGATGCTGTCGTACGGGTAGCCGCCGGCCAGCAAATACGCTTCCCTGAACACTTTGAACGAGTTCATAATCGACATCAGGACGACGAAAAACATCATCGGGATTAAATAGACAAGGGTAATCCGCAGCTTCGTCAACGGCCCTGCCCCTTCGAGACGGGCGATTTCGTAATAGCTCTCGGGAATCGCTTGAACCCCCCCCAAAAACAAAATCATGTTGTACCCGATGTTCTTCCATATATAAATCGCCGTGATGACGACAATAGCCCATTCCGATTTCATCCAGTCGATCCGCTCCATCCCTAAACGATGAAGCCACTCGTTGACCGTCCCGTTCCAGTCGAAGCCGATTTGCCAGATCAGCACGATCGAGGCGACCGGCACGACAAGCGGTAAAATATAGGCGGTTCGCAGCCATTGGCGAAAAAACACATTTCCGTTCAAAAGCAGCGCCAGCCCTAAAGATATAGCGACCATCAGCGGTACGCTAACGAAGGTAAAGAGAGCGGTGTTCCACGCGGCCTTCCGAAACGAACCGCTGGCCAGCAGCCCCTGATAATTGGCGAGGCCTACGAAATTTCCGTCCATCGTGCCGTCCATAAAGGAATAAACGAGCCCCATCGCAAACGGGATTGCGTAAAAAAGCGCAAACCCGCCCACGCTCGGCGCAAGGAACAGCATAGCCTGTACCGTGTCTTTCTTAAGGAATGCGGGAATTTTCATGCGGCCTCCATGCAAAACGCGGGAAAGCCAACGGCGCCCCCGCGTCCATGCCTTTTATTCGTTCAAGCTTCCCCTGTTTACGACGACGTCGCAGGCTGTGAAGAAGAATTAGCTTCTCTCGAAGGCGCGGGGCCCGGCAATCTGTCCTTTCCGGATGGCGTTACTTCCTCCGGAGCTTTGCTCCCCCTCGCCGGCCCGGATTCAGACGATGGCTTGCGTTCGGATTCCGCCTTTCTGCCTGACGAAGGCGCCGCTCCCGGAGAAGCCGCAGTACCTTGTGACACCGCTGCTCTCGGAGAAGACTTGCTGTCTGCGGAAGCCCTGCTCTCCGCCGTTCCTTTGCTTTCCGTCGGCGCTTTTGCATCCGAAGACGCTCTGCCCCCGGACGACGCTCCGATTCCGGACGATGCGCCATCCGCACCTGTCGTGCCTCCCGCCGACGATTTCTCATCTTTCGTCCCTTTATCTCCGGCCGCCGTTTTATCGTCGGTGGAGGTTTTATCCTCCGACAGCGTCTTGCCCTCGGTCGATGTCTTGCCCTCCGTCGATGAACCGTCCTGGTGCCCGGTCTTCGTCTGATTTGCAGAGCTGCCTCCCTTGTTATCTTGCTTGACGGCACCGCTGCTGCAAGCGGCCAACATCGTGATTAATGCGAAGCTGAGCAGTAGAACACCTGTTTTTTTCATTTTATCCTCTCACTCCTTTGTTGTTGTCCGTGCCTATGCTTAGTTATAAATGGAGGATGTAACGAAAACTTCTCCGGGATGTAAACAAAATGTTTCCGATCATCTTCATTCGTTCAAGAACGTCGTCGCCCGATTTTGAATCAGTTTCGCCACGTCCTCCGCGGACTTTTGGCCCTTGAAGAAGGCTTCCGATTCTTTGACAATAATGTCTTCCAGCTTGGAAGGCTTGAACGCCACCTGATAGACGGCCCCCATCAGATGCCGCTCCAATCCCTGAAAATCCGCTTCCGTGACTTGGAACGTCTTGCCCTTCAGCGGTCCGAGCTCGTGAGCCTTGACAGTTCCGGTTTGGAGCAATTGCTTCACCTGCTTGTGAAATACGGCTTTATTCAGAGGAAAGCCGGCTCGTTCCGGCGAAGGCTGCATCTCCTCGGACATCAGAAATTTGATAAAATCCCAGGCTTCCTTCTTGACGGCGGATTTCTCATTTATGCCCATCGTCCGGTAGGTCCGGAAAAAATCTCCAGCTTTTTGGCCTTCTCCCTTCGGTTTGGAATACAGCTTGGGTTGAGCGAAATTTTCCTTCGGCGTCAAAATATAATCCGTGGGCGAGACGATATGCGTCATTCTGAAATACGCTTGGCGCGCCTCTTCCGTCGCGACCTTCTCGTCAAACATCGACTTCACTTGCTTCATTAAGTTGATAAAGGACTCGGATTGAAAGTTGGCTTTCCGGTTGACCTGATCGATATACAAGGAAAAATTATTTTTCACCATTTCATTTAACAGTCCGGGGGGATAGGTCATAAAGGCATAACGCTGATCCCCTTTTTTCGCCAGCGCTTTGGCGGTCTCGCTGAACTCATTCCAGGTCCAACGGGCGTCGTCGAAGATCACCCCTGTTTTGCGGATCGCCTCTTCGTCCCCGACAAGACCGTACAAGAAGAAATTGACCGGCATCCCGTAGACGCTGCCGTTCAGCTTGATCCCATCCAAGATGTTCTGGAAATATTGATCCTTCTTGAACTCGGGGTCCTTCTCCATCATGTCGCTCAAATTGGCAAGCACTTTCTTATTCACGTAGTTATCCATAGGCAGCAGGTCCATCTCCACCAGATCCGGCCCTTTCCCGGATAACATTTGCGTATTCGTCTTTTTGATAAAGTTTTCCACATTCTCCTCGCTTCGACTGTCGTCCGTCGGGACATAGTGAAGCTGGATCTCGATATTCGGGTGCTTTTCCTCATATTTGCGCTTCGCGTCTTTGAAAAAGTCGTCCTCAAAAAACGTCGAGAGAACAACTGTCTTCTTGCCACCCTGCGTCTGAGAGGTTTCCGCGGTCTTGCTTGCCGTTTCTGCTTTCGCCTCGTTCTTGTTCGGGCCGTCTTCCTGCTGCGCCGCTCCTCCGGGGCCCCCACCGGCGCTGCAAGCCGTCGCCGCAATCATCAATAGGCAGCCGCTCAGGCTTAGCCATGCTTTTCTCATTTCTCCATGCCTCCTGTTAAGAGCTCTTTGATTTCAATTCATCTACTGTCACAAACGAATAGCCTTCTTCCTGCAATTCCTCGATTATCTTAGGCAGGCATTCGATCGTGTTGCTCAGATCGCCTTTTTTACCGCCGAAGCTGTGCATCAGAATGATGCCTCCGGGCTTTAGATTCGCTTTGACGTTTTTCAGCATGTCCTCCGGCGTCGCTCCGGCCCAATCGCGTGTATCGACATTCCATAGCACATTGTGCTGACCGTTTTGTTCGATGGCTTC
The DNA here is from genome assembly GCF_024213375.1 of Paenibacillus sp. MZ04-78.2. GTDB lineage: Bacteria > Bacillota > Bacilli > Paenibacillales > NBRC-103111 > Paenibacillus_G. The sequence goes on from NZ_JANAVJ010000003.1 coordinate 33,137, forward strand.
GGTCACTTTTTTGGAAACCGCCCCGTAAGGCGTCCGGACATACTTAGGGGCCTCGCCCGTTGCGTTCCGGATCACCTTGTTCAGCTTGACGATTTCATTGTTGATCTTCTGTCCGCTCAGCTTGGTCAGATCCTTGTGGCTCCACGTATGATTCCCCAGCATATGCCCTTCCTTGACGATGCGGGATAGAACGTCCGGGTGCTTCTCCGCCTGATAGCCGACGACAAAAAAAGTCGCTTTCGCGTTATACTTCTTCAAAATGTCCAAAATTTTGACGGTATATTTCGCATCCGGCCCGTCGTCAAAGGTAAGCGCGACCAGCTTGTCCTTCTTCGGCGACTTCAGGTTCGCCTGACTCTGGACTTGCTCACTCTTCGCCTCTCTTACTTTCGCCTCCGTCTGGGGCAGCATCGCATCGACGATGAAATAGCCGGATAGCAACGCAAGCACAATGATGCCAATCCGCAAACGCAGCAGTTGTTTTGTCCTCTTCATCTCGTTCTACCTTTCTATGAAATTTGTTTCCCTGAACCTAGTTATAAGCCAACATTGTTACCAAAACTTCTCCAACTTGTAAACAAAATGTAACCGAGCAGTTCGACCATAGTTTGACACCATTTTTGTGGGCAACTTGTGGGAAGCGATTCTCTGGAATTAGAGTTGAATAACGCAAAAAAAATCCCCGCATCTTGCGCAGCAAGACACAGGGACGCTTCACTTAAATTCGATAATAAATAGGGAGTTGTTCTGGGAAAAAGGGGCGGCACTCGGGGCGCTGACGGCAGGACGGGGCTCGTACCATTTCCTGCCGTTCAGCAGCATCCTTCGGTTGTCCGGACTCCACTCGATTTGCTCGGGAACGATTCCCTTGTAGATTTCTTTTTCGTTCATGATATTGTTTCCTTGCAGCTTGGCCACGTACAGATTTTCGCGGCCTTTGGAGTAGGCGATATATTTGCGGTCGCGCGAGAGCTGAAACACGCCGCTCCGTTCAAGCAAAATCGTTGTCTTCGCATTCCGGCGGTCGAATAACGTTAACGAACCTTCCACCCCGACAAAAACGATTTGATCGTCATTCACAAAATCGCCGTTTCCCTCGCTGCTTACAGGATGCTCATACTGGCTTACGAAGGTATCGCCTTGGAGTGAACCGAAAACGATGTATGCCTGACGAGCCGCTATTTTGAAAATTAACGCGCTTGCCCCGTCATCCGAAACCTGAACGGAGTAAACATGATGGTTCTCCGTTTTCCCAGGGAACTTGAATTCCTTTGCTTCCTGACGCGTCACGTCATAAACGACAATGACTGCCTCCTGGTTCCCGTTCTCTTGCGCGAAGGAGACGTAGCGCCCGTTATTCGACCACGACATCTGCCCCATCACGACAACACCCTCTTTGCTTGCCCATTCCCGCAGTACGGTTTGCTTTTGATCCGCCAAATGAAGCAGCATTAATTTCTCTTTGCCGCCGGTCTGAACGGAAAACGAAGCATACGCGCCGTCAGCAGATACTTTGACACCGTGCACAAATCCATTGATATCCGGCCATGACTGCCGGGTCTTGAGTTCGTAGTCCAGCTGCTCGAAGCCTCGCTCCCGGCCCTTTTTACCAAAATATCCAAGCACGTGCTCCTTGTCGGTCCAGCCGAACAGCTCGCCATCCTCATTCTCCTGCAGCTTATAAATTTTGCTTACTTCAAATGTCTCGCTTAAGCTCTGCGGCTCGCGGCCATCTTCCGCGTCGGGAATAATAACGGTCTTCGATTTCAGCGCCCCCGTACAGCCGGTGAAGATAACGGCCAGCAGAACATACGCCACCGCCCACAGGAATATCCGTTTCATTCTGTAGTTCCTCTCTTCGGCTTCGTATAAGGAAGTTCAATCGCTACACTCGTTACCTGACCGGCGCTCCGAATCTCGATGCTCCCCTGGTGGTCGTCGACAATCGCTTTGCAGATGCTGAGTCCTAAGCCGCAGCTGCCCAATTCTTTGGACTTCCGCATATTGGCCCGGTAGAACGGCTCGAAAATTTTCGCCAAATCCTCCGGACGGATGTCTTCCCCTTGATTCGCAACCGTTATGTGCACGCAGCCGGAGACAAGCTTTGCCTTCACCGAAATAGCCGTATGTGCGAAGCCATACTTAATCGCATTATCGATAATATTGATGAACAATTGCCTTAGTTTGGGTTCGCTTCCATCAACCCACAGCCCGTCCTCCACCTCGCAGCGAATGGTTTTCCAGTATCGCTCGGCTTTAAATTTCATGCCCTCGCAGACGTCTTGAAGCAGCCGCCCGGCCAACACAGGCTCGAACGCTTCCCGGTCTGACGTTTCCTTGGAAAGCTCCAATAATTTAACCACCATATCGTGGAGCCTCTTGCTTTCGTCGACGATATGATTCATGCCTTTGTCGAAGAAGGCTTCATCGGTTTGCCCGTTTTCCTTGATCATTTGGGCGTAGCCCAGGATAGACGTGAGCGGCGTTTTCAATTCGTGCGTCACATTGTCGAAAAACTGCTTGCGATGGCGGTTCAATTCCTCCAAGCGGTCCCGGTCCTTTTGGATGCGTCCGATCTGAGCCTTGATCTTCTCGATCATCGTACCGAAGTTATCCGCCAGCTGGCCGATCTCGTCTTTCCTTCGGAACGAGAGGCGGATATCCAGATTGCCATTCGTCACTTCCGTCGAAGCCTTGGTCAACTTGACGATCGGGATCGTGATGTTTCGCGATAAAATATACGAAAAGATAAACGCAGCAGCGAAGATGGCGATCGTAACGTACGAAATAAAATCCAAAATATGCCTGCTTTGCTCATACAGCAAGGAAAAGTCTTTGGCAAAGCGCAAAATCCCTACTTTTTTCCCGTCGATGACGACCGGATACGAGTAGTAAGCTTCCGCCGTGCTGTCCGTGTAGTTGATCGTGTAAGAAGTTTTGCCGTTCAAGGCATGGTCCAGATCGTCGCCCGTCTTATTGGAATTGTTCCAATTCCCGGATGCATAAATCAGCTCGCCATTTACGCCGTAAGCGCTAATCTCGCTGGAAGTGACCTGCCGAAGCTCTTCCACCACGTCCTTCGCCATTTGGCGGAAATAGATCTCGTCGTTACCGAAATGATTGATCATAAAAGCCTGCCTGACATAGACGCTGCTGTTCTTCTTGAGGCCGATCAAGTCTTGGGTAATGATCTTCTCGTTGCTAGTCTCGATAATCTGCACGATAAAGTGATTGAGCAGCAAAAACGAGGCGGCGAAAATAACAAAGAGACCCAACAAAAATTTCACTTTAATGGTCGGTGCCGGGATCATGCCTTTAATCCGCCTGTTTGTCAAATTTGTACCCCACCCCGAACACGGTCACGATCACATCGCCCGCTTCCAGCTTTTTGCGCAGCCTTTGGATATGAATATCGACTGTTCGCGTATCGCCGACATATTCGTAGCCCCATACGAAGTCCAGCAGCTCCGTTCGGGTAAAAATTTTGCCCCGGTGCCGGTACAGCGTCATCAGGAGCTCGAATTCCTTGGGCGTCAGTTCGACGATCTCGTTATTTTTCCGGACCAGCCGCTCGCTTTCGGTGATCTCGATATTTTTGAATCGGACCGGCTCGTCGGCCTGCTCTTCCGCAGGCTTATGGGGATGGGTCGTTCTCCGGAGTATCGTGCGGATGCGCGCGATCACTTCCCGGAGGTCGAACGGCTTGGTAATATAGTCGTCAGCGCCAAACTCCAGGCCGACAATTTTGTCCGTAATGTCCGATTTGGCCGTCAGCATGATGATCGGAATATTCCGAGTCTCTGTTACCTTTTTGCATATATCGAGCCCGCTGACGTCCGGAAGCATCCAGTCAAGCAGCAGCAGGTCCGGCTGGAATTGCTCGATGGCCCTAAGCCCGTCCGCTCCAGTATGGGCGATCGTTGTAAGAAAGCCTTCTTTATTCAAGCCGTAGGCCAGCAAATCCGCGATAGCTTCTTCGTCTTCGATAATTAAAACTTTCACTTTGTCCATCTTGTCCACTCCATTCCTACCGAACATGGTAGCATACCTCATGGCTTTCGATCTACTTCAGTGTTAAAAGCACCAGCATTTGGCTGACGGATTGCGAGGAGTGCCGCCACTACTATGAGACGACGAAGCAGGATTACGAGAGCCACGAGCAGAGCCAGACAAGAAGCGGCAGATCGAGGAGCTGATAGTTCAGCTCGGCAAATATCAGCGCAGGATCAAGCTGGTTAGCGTACTGGTGGCGATGCTGACGACCTGCATTATCAGCGGTGCGGAGGTTCATTTTCTATCGACGATTCCCTTCCTGATCCTCACTACGTTCGTGAGCCGCTTATACTACTCGCGTACGCTGCCGATTGTTGAGTCAACGATTCCGTTCGGCCCGCTTGGCGGGCTGTTCAGCGAGCACAATTCGAGCTACATTCCGTTCTTTACCGTCATCGTACTTGTCAACGGGGAGGTCGGCGTCGGGGCGGCGCTGTTGGTAAAGCGGGGACTTGGACAACCAATTTAGCGAGGAACGCAGCGACGATTTGAAAACAGAGATCGCCGCAGCGGTCGATCCGGTGCCTTCGCTCACTGTTGAAGCATCGCCGCAAAGCTACCGGGCGTTCGATCCGGAGCGGCCAAAAGATCAGCCTTAACCGCAACGGACAGCCGCAGGTTCCGCTGGCCTTCGCCCTATCTTGTAAAAATGCACACCTTGGCATCGACGTTCAAGACTTGCGTTCCGCCGGGCAGGCAAGCCAGCGGATCGTTCCAATGGGAATGGCCGCAAAATACGAGCGCTTCCGGCCAGCTCTCCAATAAAGCGCGAATCTCGGGACTGCCTGCGCATCCCCGCTCCGGCACATCCGGGCTTTGGTGAAGCAGCAGCGCATGGGGCTGCTTGTGAAGCAGCTTGCGCAACGCTTGCAGGTAGTCCGCTTCCGCCATCCGGTTCGGCTTGTCTGGTCTGCCGATCACGCCTCCGAGACCGCCCCAGGCCGCGCCGCCGAATTCGACGATTCCCGGCCGATCGATCTGACAGATGTTGCTTCGGCCGGAAAGCTGCCGCTTCTTCACATCGTCCATCAGATCGTGATTGCCGGCCACTCCGACGACCCAGCGAAACGTTTCGCCGAATGCAAGCCATACGCCGGACGGGTCGCCGCTGCCCCCTCGCTGGAGGTCGCCATACAGATCGCCGCATAGCAGGACGCCGACCCGATCAGGAGCAATATCGGGCCGCTCGATGCCGATCAGCAGCGACAAATAGTCGGGAAGTCCTTCGCCGAGCATGACGTCCTTCCCGTCCGTGGTCCGCATCATCCCCTGCAAATCGGAGGTCACGATCAGCGCGTTGATCGATGACGGCAAAGCGCTCATCCGCCCCACATACACAGGCAGCTGCGCTTCCACGATACCGCCCGAGACGGTTGCGTTCCGGTAGGCGAAATATTCTACAGGCTCCGCGCCAAGCGACTCGATCCTCATGATCATGATAACCCGCTCCGGTCCGTCACCGTAATCCCTAAAGCTTCAAGCTCCGGAACAACTTCCTCTACGGTTCGTTCCGGATTCAGGAAACGGATCGCCTCGACGCTGATCGCAGGGGCCGCATACAAGGCTTTGACAGGCTCGACCGGAATCGGCATGTCGAAGTAGCCTTCCGCCCAGTCCGCATAGTCCTCCGGCGTTTCGCAGATCGTTCCGAGCAAAAAATCCGAGCCGTCGTCTGCGCCTTTCGGTATCCGCACTTTCCCCGTTCTCCACTGCGAGTCGCCGGTTTCACGCCATATACAGAAGGTTACGTCTTCTTTCTCCAACGCTTCATCCTCAAGGAAAGCCAGCAAAGCTTCCGGCGCCCCGTCGTAAATTCCCGGCCATACCGCATACTCGTCTTGAGCGTGCGGGCTTAGCTGGGATTCGTGGTCGAACCCTTTCAAAATAACGCCCTGCGGCGCAAACAAAACGAACAAGCGGTCTCCGGCGCCGTTGTCGATTGTCGCAAGCGAGACGTTTGGCGTCCATTTCGGAACAAACGTATGATACCGGAGCCAGTCTTCCGGGCATAAGATTATGTCCAAGGCCGCAAGAGTTAACAAGCGCCGCTTCAAATCGTCCGGTTCTGGCAAAGCAATCCGTGATACCATCCTCGATCCCCTTTCTCCCTGCCGAAGTTCGGTACGTGTGGAACATGTATCATTTTAACAAAAATGTTGCCCCAAACCTACATGCCGAATAATTTGGTTTATGCTGCTTTAACAATTCTTCATAATTCCTTTGGAAATTTCTGCGCTCGTTCTAATAGATTTATTCGATGACAATACCCGCGTTCTTTTGTTCGAGAAAGACGCGGAGCTGCGCGGTCGGCTGCAAGAAAGATTTGCCGACTGCGCCTGTTACGACGATGCCCGATGTTTGCAATCCGTTGTACGGGCAGAAGGAATCGATTCGCTCGACTGCGTGATCAGCGGACTTCCGTATTTCAATTTCCCGCAAAGCTTGCGCGATCGGCTTCTCAGCGAAATTACGGACTCCCTCAGACCGGGCGGACAGTTTGTCGCTTTTCAATATTCGAAGCAAATGCGCAAGCAGTTCGGCAGACATTTTACCATAGAAGAGATTCATTTCGTTCCGTTCAATGTTCCTCCGGCATTCGTGTATGTTTGCCGCAAATAGGATTTCATGACAAGGCAAGCAGCGATGCAAGATAACGGAACAGCATCGTCGCCGCAATGCCCGTCACAACGGTGCCCAACAAGCTCCGCGTGAAATAAGCTACGGCAAAGGCAGGAACGGCGGACAGCAATGCGACGGGCTGCAGCGAGAAAGCGCCTTTCGAAACGAGCAGCTCTTGCGCCAGCAAAGCGGACATCACGGCTATCGGGATATGACCGAGCCAGCGAAGCCCCCAATCCGGCAATCGGAGGCGGCTCAGCACAATAAGCGGCAAAATTCTCGGGAGCAGCGTCACAATCGACGCTCCCAGAAGCATCCATAGAAAGCTCGGCCTTATTTCCATTTTTCAATCCACACTCCTATACTTGCGGCGAACAAGATCGCGATCAGCACGCCTGCGCTTCCGGATATAAAGACACTTCCGGCAATGGCCGTCACGACGGCGCAACATGCAACGAGGAGGTCTACGCCGACCTTCGACCGCCCCATCAGTTGAAGCATGAACAGCCCGATGAACATGGCGGGCAACGCATAGTCCAGCCCGAATTTTTCCGGGTCGGGAATCCATTGACCGAAAATGCCCCCGGCCATGTTGGCGACGAGCCAGTTGAGGTAAGCGGTCAGATTTAAGCCAAACATCCACTTCTCGCTGCCCTTGGACTTGCCCGTTAATCGGGAAGCGGCTACGCCGAACGTCTCGTCGGTTAACAATGAGCCGATTCCTGCGTTCCTCCATGCTGGCAGATGCCGGAAATAAGGCGCCAACGCTGCGCTCATGAGAAGATGGCGCAGGTTGACGAAAAATACGGTGAAAATAATAGCTGTAGCAGGACTGCCCGCCGCCAACATTCCGGCAGCAATGAACTGCGCCGAGCCGGCATACAGCAGCAAGGACATCAGCGCAATTTCGGCAAGGGACACCCCTGCCGTTTTCTCGACGACGCCGGCCGCGAAGCCGATGCTCAGATAGCCAAGCACCGTGGGCAAGCAGTCCTTCACGCCTTGAAGAAAGCTTTCTTCGTTTCCGGTGCTCCCCGGGGAAACCGCATGAATGGTTTTCTCGCTCATGGTTCCTCCCGTCCGTCGATCCGTTTTCCGGTCACGACATAAGTCAGGGCCGGGTTATTCCGCCACAGCGCATCCAGCTTTTCCGTGCCAAATTGGGCCATGATTTCTTCCATCAAGATGTCGTGCCGGACATATTCCGTCGCAACCAGCACGAGAGCCGGGTCGTGCGTCTTCACCGCCCAAGTCGTCGATTCGCCCGAAAAGTTGGCGATCAGCACCTCTTCACCGTCCCGGGCGGCAATCGTCAAGCAGCCGCCGGTCCGCTCTTTCACCACCTCGGGCGTCATGTAATCATGGTGAAACGTCGTCCCGATCTGCGTTTCCGGCGCTCCGAACAGAACGGAAAAAACAGGAACACCCTCCCGGAGATGACGCTCTATCGACGCCTTAACCTCGGGAACCTGAGGCTCCCACACGGAAAGCCACAGCTCCTTCTCCGCTCTGCCGATCAGATCCGCGATTTCGTTCATGACCGATTGGTCGCTGCGGATGTGCCAGATGACATCCATTTCCCGCTCCTGCTGAAGCATCGTCAACGATTTCTCCAAATACGCAAAGGACTGGTCGAATTGCTTCCTCAACCGGCCAATCCATTCGTCCGCCGGTACCGGGGCATATTTTACCGGCTCGGATGGGACAAGATGAACCGTGCCTTTGTCCATCAGCTTTCCGAGCACCTCGTAAATCATCGATCGGGGCACCCCCGAGCGCTTGCTTATTTCGTAGCCGGTGACAGGGTGCGACTTCAGCAGGCCGACGTAAGCCTTGCATTCGTATGGCGAAAAGCCGAGCTTTTGCAGTTCCTTGAATACGTCTTCCATAGATCCCCCTCGTAGTAGTTAGCATACTACCTACTTTAAATGAAAGGGATGCCGATTGTCAAAGCAGTACGGAAGAAAAACATCTCTCCATTGACAAATTCATGCAGCCGAATTTACAATAAAGCTTGTAACCGAACAACATAAGGGCCATGCATTTTTCAGACCGTTACCGGTTTGAAAAACAACCCCGGTATCTCTTAGGAGACGCCGGGGTTGTTCGCTTTTAAAGGGGGGATTCATCGGACCCGGATCAAACGATTAAAATGTAAGCGTTTCATTTTTACACACCATTAGGAAGCAGGAGGACATAATATTGAAAACATTCCCGAAATTTCTTGCAGCCGTTCTTGCAATAGCGCTGACCGCGGCCTCGCCCCCGCTTTCGCCGGCGGCGTCGGCCTCCCCGGATACGTCCGTGGCCAACAAACAAAACTTTTCGACGGACGTCATTTACCAGATCGTAACCGACCGGTTTTCCGACGGCAATCCGGGCAACAATCCGACGGGGAATGCGTTCGACAGTACCTGCAAACGCAATCTGAAGCTGTATTGCGGCGGCGACTGGCAAGGCATCATCAATAAAATCAATGACGGCTACTTGACCGGTATGGGCATTACCGCGATCTGGATTTCCCAGCCCGTCGAAAATATTTATTCCGTCATCCGTTATCCCGACGCGGACACTACCGCCTACCATGGCTACTGGGCGCGCGATTTCAAAAAGACCAATCCCGCCTTTGGCAGCATGACCGACTTTCAAAACCTGATTAACGCCGCTCACGCCAAAAATATCAAGGTCATTATCGATTTTGCGCCAAACCATACGTCCCCGTCCATGGAGACGGACCCCTCTTTCGCGGAAAACGGCAAGCTATACAATAACGGTACTTTGGTCGGAGGCTATACGGGAGACACGAATCGGTATTTCCACCATAACGGCGGAACGGATTTTTCGACACTGGAAAACGGGATCTACAAAAATTTGTACGATCTTGCGGATCTGGAGCACAATAACGGCTTCATCGATACGTATTTTAAAGAAGCGATCCGAACCTGGCTGGATCTCGGGATTGACGGCATCCGCGTGGACGCCGTCAAGCATATGCCATTCGGCTGGCAAAAAAATTGGATGGCTTCTATCAATAACACGAGGCCCGTCTTCACGTTCGGCGAATGGTTTCTGGGCACGAACGAGGTCGATCCGGTCAATCATCATTTCGCCAACGAAAGCGGCATGAGCCTGCTCGACTTCCGGTTCGGGCAAAAAGTGCGGCAAGTGTTCCGCGACAATACGGATTCCATGCAGGGCCTGGACAGCATGATTTCCGGGACGGCTGCAGACTATGCCCAAGTGAACGATCAGGTGACCTTCATCGATAACCATGACATGGACCGTTTTCAGCTATCGGGCGCAAGCAATCGGAAGCTGGAGCAGGCGCTTGCCTTTACGCTGACTTCCCGTGGCGTGCCGGCCATTTATTACGGAACCGAGCAGTATATGACCGGGAACGGCGACCCGAACAACCGGGCAAAGATGACCTCCTTCTCGACGGCGACCACCGCCTATAACATCGTCAAGAAGCTGGCCCCGCTCCGCAAGTCAAACCCGGCGATCGCTTACGGAACAACGCAGCAGCGGTGGATCAACAACGACGTGTACATCTACGAGCGCAAATTCGGCGACAGCACAGCGGTCGTGGCCGTCAACCGCAGCCTGACCTCCCCCGCCTCGATCAGCGGGCTCGTTACTTCGCTGCCGGCGGGCAATTACACCGATGCGCTGGAAGGACTGCTTAACGGTGGCGGACTGACGGTAGGCAGCGGCGGCGCCGCATCCTCGTTCACGCTGGCCGCCGGCGGCGTATCGGTCTGGCAGTACACGACTGCGCAAACGGCTCCGTCGATCGGACATGTCGGCCCGATGATGGCGAAAGCCGGCAATACCGTCACCATTGACGGCCGAGGCTTCGGCACGACGAAAGGCACGGTCTATTTTGGCTCGACGGCCGTAACCGGCGCCAATATCGTCTCTTGGGAGGATACCGAGATCAAAGTCGTCGTACCGGCGGCCGCAGCGGACAAATACGGCATCAAAGTCAGAACGGCCGGCGCGGCAGACAGCAACGTGTACGGCAACTTCAACCTCCTGACCAATGAGCAGGTCAACGTTCGCTTCGTGGTGAACAATGCCTCGACGACACTCGGGGAAAACGTTTATCTGACAGGCAGCGTGAGCGAGCTCGGCCAGTGGGAACCGGCCAAAGCGATCGGTCCGCTGTTTAATAAAGTGATGTATGCTTATCCGACTTGGTATTACGATGTCAGCGTTCCTGCGGGAACGGCCATCGAATTCAAATTCATCAAGAAAAACGGCAGCTCCGTCACCTGGGAAGGCGGCTCCAACCATACGTTCACCACGCCTTCCAGCGGTACGGCAACTGTAACGGTGAACTGGCAGCCGTAATACCGCCGCATTGCACCGGCAAAGAAACTGGTCCGAGAGGGTCAAAGACGTCTTGAGTTTTTGCCGAAGTGGTGCTATAGTAAAGCTAAATTCAAAGGCAATGCTACCAAGCAAAGGTACAACCTCGTATTCGCATCGGGGCTGTACCTTTTTTTATTGCCAAGGAGGATGACATCATGTTACTGGAAGCCATTTACCATCGTCCGAAATCCAACTGGGCCTATGCCTACGATGAGCGCACGATCCATCTGCGCCTGCGCACCAAGCGGGATGACGTGGAGCGGGTCACCTTGATTGTCGGCGACAAATACGCATGGGACCGGACCGTCGAAGAGCTCCCCATGACCAAGTGGGTCAGCGACACGCTGTTCGATTATTGGCATATAGCGGTCCAGCCGCTCATGCGCCGTATGAGGTACGCCTTCCGACTGGAATCGGACGAAGACACCGTCTGGTTTGTCGAGACCGGCATTGTCAGCGAAGCGCCCGAGGACAGCATCAAAATGTTCGATTTCCCTTTCCTGAATCCGGTGGACGTGTTCGCGCCTCCGGCTTGGGTCAAAGATGCTATTTTCTACCAAATATTCCCGGAACGTTTCGCCAACGGGGACCCGGATACCAATCCGGAGGGTGTGGAACCGTGGGGCGGCGAGCCGACGCCCAAAAACTATTTCGGGGGCGACCTGCAGGGCGTGATCGACCATTTGGATCACCTGAGCACGCTTGGCGTCAACGCCATTTATTTCAATCCGGTCTTCAAAGCGACCACCAATCATAAATACGATACCGCCGATTATATGACGGTAGACCCTCACTTCGGCACGAACGAGACGCTGAAGAAGCTGGTTAAGGCTTGCCACGAGCGCGGCATCCGCGTGCTGCTGGACGCCGTCTTCAACCATTGCGGGCACACGTTCCCTCCCTTCCTCGACGTCAAGGAAAAGGGGGCGGATTCCCGGTATGCCGGCTGGTTCCACGTGCGGGAATGGCCTCTCGACGTCAAGGACGGCATGCCGACCTTCGACACGTTCGCCTACGAGCCGATCATGCCGAAGCTGAATACCGAGCATCCCGAAGTCAAGGAATATCTGCTAAATGTAGCCAAGTACTGGATCGAAGAAGTGGACATCGACGGCTGGCGTCTCGACGTAGCCAATGAGGTCGATCACCGCTTCTGGCGCGAATTCCGTGACGTCGTGAAGAAGGCTAAGCCCGACGCCTACATCCTTGGCGAAATATTTCACGACTCCATGCCCTGGCTCATGGGAGATCAGTTCGATGCGGTGATGAATTATCCGCTGACGAATATTATTATCGAGTTTGCCGGCAAAAAGGAACGGGACGGCGCAAGCTTTGCCAACGCCTTGGGTGCCCTTCTGGCAAGCTATCCGCAGCAAGCGAACGAAGTCGCCTTCAACCTGCTCGGAAGCCACGATACGATGCGTCTGCTGACCCTTTGCGATGAAGACAAGCAGCGGATGAAGCTGGCCACGCTGCTTCAATTCACGCTAGCCGGTACGCCTTGCGTTTATTACGGCGACGAAATCGGCCTGACCGGAGACCACGATCCCGGCTGCCGCAAATGCATGGAATGGGACGAGGCGAAGCAGGACCGCGAGCTGTTCGCGTTCTTCCGGCAAGTCATCGCGCTGCGCAAACAATACGAAGCGCTGCGCACGGGCGATTTGACCTTCCGGTTTGCACAGGAAAACGATATGCGCCTTGCCTACGAACGCTCGCTGGGCAGCGACTGTTTGATCGTCGCTGTGAATGCGGGTTCCGAGGCCGATACGCTGGTTTTGCCGGTCGATCGCGATCGTTGGAAAGATCTCTTGACCGAGGGAGGGCTGATCGCGGACAGCGGAGAATTGCATTTGCACTTGCCCGCGAACGGCTTCCGTCTTCTGCTCGCACAATAAAGGGTGGCCGCCCAAAGCCAATGCCCGTATAACAAAAGGGAAAAGGGACAAGCTCCGCATCATCTGCGGGACTTGTCCCTTTTCCCTTTTGTTATATTCATTTGTCTTCAAGCATGCGACTCAACCTTTGCTTGCTCCTGCCGTCAACCCCTCCACGAGGAAACGCTGCAAATAAACAAACAGGATCGAAATCGGAACCGCAATCAGCACGGCGGCTGCCGCAAACAGCGTAAAGTTGCTGTTCTGGTTGCTGCTGATCTGGTCGTACAGACCGACGGCAAGCGTCCAATTGTCTCTTGTGCGCAGCACCATCCGCGCGAAAATAAAATCGACCCAAGGGCCGACGAACTGCGTCAGCGCGGTGTATGCGAGCATCGGCTTGGAGAGCGGAAGCATGATTTTAACGAAGATCGTAATGTTGTTCGCGCCATCGATTCTTGCCGCCTCATCCAGACTGCGCGGGACCGTATCGAAAAAGCCTTTGGCAATAAAGCTTCCGAGCAGCGGAGCACCGAAGGAGTAGACGATAATCAACGCCAGATGCGTATCCAGCAGGTTCAATTCCTTCAGCAAAATATAAATGGCGATCAAGCTCATGAAGCCGGGGAACATCCCGAGAATCAACACGGTGGACAACGCGGTTTGGCGCCCTTTGAACCGGAACCGGGACAGCGCGTAGCCGCACAGCAGCACCATCAAGGTGCCGAAAATCATCGATAAAGTGGCGATTTTGAGCGTATTCCAGTACCAAGTGCCGAACAGGAAGCTTTTGGACGTGAACAGCTCCGAATAATGCTCGAAAACGAATTTCTCCGGAAACAAGGTTTTGCTGTATAAGGAACGACCCGGTCTGAAGGAAGCCAGAATGACCCACAGCGCCGGATATAAGCAGCATATGGCTGCCACGATCAGAAACAGATAGCTGAACGTCAGCCGAATCGCATTGCCTAATTTTCTCCCTATCATTGGATCATATCCTCCTCCCGGAACGAACGGGTCCTGCGGTAATTGTAGATCGAGAACGAAGCGATGATCAGGAAAATGATAATGCCAATAGCCGAGGCCATGTTGAACTGGCTTTGATTCAGCGTCAGCTTATACAACCAGGTGACAAGAAGGTCCGTTGCGCCCGCAAACTGATACTCCCCTTCGACCGGATTTCCGTCCGTCATCAGGAAAATCGCATTGAAGTTGTTGATATTCCCCGCAAATTGCGTAATGAGAATCGGGGCCGTCGTGAACATAACCATCGGCAGCGTAATGATTCTGAACTTTTGAAACGCCGTCGCCCCATCCACTTCCGCCGCCTCGTACATATCGCGCGAAATCGTCGTCAGCACGCCCATAATCAGCAGCATGGAAACGGGAATGCCAACCCACATGTTCACGATGATTACCGTCGCTTTGGCCCACATCGGGTCTGTCAGCCACGGCAATTTCTCCAGCCCGAAAAACGATAAATATTGGTTGATGGGTCCGAACTGTCCGTTGAACAGATTTCGCATCACCAGCAGAGAGATCAGCGCCGGAATGGCGTAAGGGATGATCATGATCGTCCGCCAAAGCGGTTTGAACCGGATATCCTTTTGCTGAATGATCAGGGCCACCAGAAACCCTCCGAAATAGGTCGTTACGGTCGACAATACCGCCCAAATGATCGTCCAGCGCAACACGCCGAAAAACGTATGGCTCCATGTCTTCAGCCCGATAAGGTCCTTAAACGTTTGAAACCCTACCCAGTCGACCAGTTTAGCCGGAGGCATATGATTTGGGGAAGAATAGTTCGTGAAGGACAGCAAAATCATAAAGATAATCGGCATAACCGTAAAAAACAAAATGCCCGCCGCCGGCAGCATCAGAAAAGCTTCCGCAAATTTTCTGTCCCGGATATAGGCAAGCGACTGAATGAAATTATTCGGTCTTCCCCCCGCCTCCCGCAGCTTTCCGACGAGATACGCATCCTTGACGACAAGCACGTACATCAGGATGAATAAGGCAAAAACCAGCAGGGTAATGACGCCCTTAATCAACAAAAAGATGGAATGGTCGCCGGGGACCATTTTGGCGATGCCATTCACTTTCTCCAAATGCATCGCCTGTTCGCCAAGCGTTACAATGCCCCACAGCGCCTGGCCTAAATTTTGGACGAAATACGTCACCGCCGCCACCTCGATGAGCAGCAGCAGCAGCCCTTTGAGCCATTGCCGGTTATACCATTGTCCTAATCCTAATCCGATGAATGACAGCACCGCTGCGGTAATCCGATGTTGAGACATGTATGACGATGCTCCTCTCCCGTAAAAATGTGGAATCACCCGCCGTATTCCGCGACGGGTGAACCCTGGCCCAGCCTCCCGGTCCGTTATTACTTCTTACCGCTGTTGATGAGCTCTTTCAGACGGGTAACCGCCGTATTGAGCGCCTCTTTCGGATCTTTGCCGTTGTTCCATATTTCCGTCAGCGCAGAGTCAAGCGGATTCCAGACGCTGTCCATTTCCGGGATCGATGGCATCGGTTGCGAGTTTTTGAACTGCGTGACAAAGCCGGAGATGATCAGATCGTTCTTGATTTGCGGGTCCTCCTGCGCCTCTTTGTTCGTCGGGATGGCTCCGACCTTCTTATGCAGCAGAAGCTGAGCTTCTTTGCCAGAAGCGAATTTGGCGAACAGCTTGGCCGCGTTCGGATATTTCGAGAAGGAGTTGACATACCATGCTTTTACCCCGGAGAACGATACCGCCGGCTTGCCTGCGATCGTCGGGAGCGGAGCAACGGCGAGCTTGTCGCCCAGCGCCTTCTTGTAGCCGGCCAGCTCCCACGGACCGGTAATGTCCATCGCCACATCACCCGACGCGAACAGTCCCCTCTTGATGTCCGGGTTAATATCGCCGGATTTCACGGGCAAAATTTCTCTTAAGCTTGTATACACTTTCATTCCAGCTAATACGCTTTCGTTGTTCAAGCCGATATCGGTTTTGTCCGTGCCGTTTTTGCCGAACAGGTACCCGCCCGTCGAAGCGATGAACGGATAGTTGATATAGGTATTGGCGGGTTCCCACATGATGCCGTATTTATTTTTGTCTTTGTTCGTGAACGTTTTGCTGAACGCAATGACGTCCTCGAACGATTTCGGAGCTTCCTTTACCAGCTCTTTATTGTAATACAGCGCGTAGGTTTCGGCAGCCCGCGGAAAACCGTACAGCGTATTGTTGAAGGTAACGGCTTGAATCGCGTTGTCCGTATTGTTCTTCTTCGTTTCCTCGGCATACGAGTCGTTCGGCAAAATCAATTGCGCCGTTGCGGCCCGGCCCAAGTGGTCATGCGGAAACACCACCACGTCGGCGCCTACGCCGGCCGGGCCGTCGTTGGTCAGTCGGGTGACCTGGTCCGTCGTAGCGATTTCGTCAACCTGAACCGGAATATTGTATTTTTCCGTAAACAGCTTCGCAATTTCATCTGTGAACACGCGTTCTTCTTTGCTATCCCAAATCACCAGCTTTGCGCCCGCCTCCGGTGCCAAGGCGCCCGCTTCTCCTGCTGCCGCTGACGACTGAGCATTGTTGTTCGCGGCCGGAGTCTCTGCTTCCGGTTTGTTCGTGGCGGAGCAAGCTGCCATCGAAACGGATAAGGAGGATACGGCAACCAGCGCCAAGAGCTTCTTCTTAAATTCCATGTTAGTAAGTACCCCTTTCAGTTTCTAAAATAAAGTTGTCCTGACTTTGCGTTTGCGAATATGAATTTTATGCAAACCTTTGCACAAAAACCGTAATACTAGTCAGACACAACTCAAATCTAGTGAATTCCCCACTTGGAAACGCTTCATGCACGAAATATCATACCTCATTTATGGAAAATTGTAAAAACGTTTGCACATGCCATTTAAGCCGATTTTAGCGGAAAATCATAATTTAATCCTCCTTATCCTTCAATATTCTCAACTTCCCTAATTCTCAAGCCATAATTCAGGAAAATTTGGTCATTTTGTGATCATTTTGAAAACGCATATTTACATTATCCCGGCTTTTGCGCTAACATAAAACAAAGTAACAGGCATTTTGTGCACGATTTCTTGTCCAAACGTTTGCACATGTCGTGTTTTACATTTGCCGCCTCTGATATGTTACCATGGGAGAATCACACATTTTCACTCCTGCAAGACAGCTTACTGTAATACGTCCCGCGAGAAAGCGGCTCTCATATCAACAGACCATCCGGAGGTTATGCATCCATGGCAATCACAATCGTCGATGTCGCCAAAAAAGCCGGCGTTTCCCCTTCCACCGTATCGCGCGTTCTTTCCAATCATCCCCGGATCAGTCCGGCGACCGCAGCCAAGGTGAGGGAAGTGCTGAAGGAGCTCGGCTACCATCCCAATATCATGGCGAAAAGCCTCGTCTCCAAAACGACGAATACCATCGGTTTAATCTTGCCCAGACCGGCCGAGGAGCTGTTCCAGAACCTGTTCTTCTCCGAGGTGATCCGCGGCATCGTAACCCAAGCGGCACGTACGGGGTACGATCTCATGATGACGACGGGGACAACGGAGCGCGAAGAGCTCGAAGCCGTTACCCGGCTTGTCAAGGGCCGGCGGGTCGACGGCGTGATTTTGCTGTATTCGCGTCAAAGCGACCCGCTCATTTCGTTCATGCTTGAGCACGGCTTTCCATTTGTCCTGATCGGGCGAAGCGACGAGTTTCCCGATATTTTGTCGGTGGACAACGACAACGTGCAGGCGGCTTACGACGCCACCCGTCATTTGATCGCTCAAGGGCATAAGCGCATCGGTTTAGTGAGCGGCCCGCCGAATCTGATCGTTTCGGGCGACCGGATGAAGGGATATTTGCAAGCGCTTAAGGACGCCGGGATCGAAGCACGCCCCGAATGGATCGTCGAAGGAGATTTTTTACAGGAAAGCGGCTACCGGGCGATGTCGTTTTTCATGTGTCTCCCCGAACGGCCCACAGCGCTTGTGACGATTGACGACGTCGTCGCTTTCGGCGTGCTGCGCGGACTGACGGAGCTCGGCTACAAGGTTCCGGACGATCTCAGTCTGGTCGGCTTCAACAACATCTCGTTGTCCGAGCTGTCGACGCCGCCGGTCAGCTCCATGGATATCGGGATTTACCAGATCGGCTACACCGCTTCGCAAACGCTTATTCGGGCCGTCAAGGGCGAAGCTATGCCCCAAAAGCGCGTGATCATTCCCCACCGCCTGATCGTGCGGGAATCGTCCCTCATTCAAGTTAAAAACTAGGAGAGTGCAGCACATGTACACAACGAAAAAGCCTTACTTGATCGACGCAATCGTCGGAAATTCCCGTTTTCTCGCCTCTGTGGGCCGCACCGGCCGGATGTACCGCATGTGGTGGCCGCATATCGACTACCCGCAGCACGTGGACGAAATCCGCAGCGGCCTGTACATCGAAGAGAGCTCGGCAGGGACAAACTGGTTTGACAGCGAGGAAGATGGCTGGCAGCACGAAGCCTCCTACGTGCCCCGGACGAACATCTTTAAAACGACGGCCGTTTCCGAGCGCTGCCCGCTGTCCGCGGAGACGGTCGATTACGCCGTACCGGGCGAAGATTTCCTCGTCCGCCAATTCACGTTCACGAACCGCGGCGAAGCGCCGGTATCGTTCCGCTTTATGTATTACTCGTCGTTCCGCTCGATGGAAACGCCTTTTTACCACACGACCCAGTTCGACGAGACACACGATTCGCTCATGCACCTGCGGCACGAGTATATTTTTTCCGTCTCCAGTTCAAACGTTTGCACGGGATACCAAGCCGGAGCCGCCGTATGGGAAAACGCGCATACCGGCCAGTTAAACGGGAACGGGATCGACATGAAGCCGGACGGCGCGTTGTGCTGGCATATTGAAAAGCTGGCGCCGGGTGCGGCTGTCGAAGTGCCCGTATACATTGCCGCAGGTCAGACGCGCGCAGACTCCCAGCAATCGCTGGCAAAAGCCAAGAGCCGCCCGCATACCTACTGGTACGACCTCACGGAGAGCTACTGGCACCGATTCCTGAACGATGCCAAGCCAGCCCCCGGATCGCGAAGCGACATCCGCGAGCTGTACGAGCGTTCGCTGCTGGCGATGAAGCTGATGAGCGACGAGAAGTCCGGCTGTGTCGTGGCCGCTCCCGAATTCGACGAGCAATTTTCCCGCTGCGGAGGCTATTCTTATTGCTGGGGCCGGGACGCCGCATTTATTACGACGGCGCTGGACCGCGTCGGCTTGACGGAGTTGTCCGCGAAGTTTTACGAGTGGACCCTTACGGCTCAGGACCCGGACGGCTCCTGGCAGCAGCGGCATTACCACGACGGCCGGCTGGCTCCGTCCTGGGGCTTGCAGATCGACGAGGGCGCCTCGATTATTTGGGGCATGTGGCAGCATTATCTGCAAGTTCAAGATGAAGCTTTCCTGCAAAACGTATGGCCGGCCGTCGAACGGGGCGCCTGCTTCCTTACCGGCTATATCGATGCGGAAACCGGATTGCCCGCTTGCAGCATGGATCTTTGGGAAGAGCGACTCGCCGAGCACACGTATTCGGCGGGTGCGGTTTTTGGCGGCTTGACGGCGGCAGCCTCTTTTGCCGAACGGCTGGGCAAGCCGGAGCTGGCAAGCGAATGGAGCCTCGCGGCGGAGCGTATCCGCCAGTCGATCGGCGAGCTGTGCTGGAACGAGGAAAAAGGCGCCTTCTACCGCGCTTTAAAGCTGGCGGTGCCGGAGGCGGTATACCACGAGGCCCGGTCGCAAGGGCTCGGCACCTCCGTAAGCGTCAATGCGAAAGGATATACGACCTACTTCCTGGAGCACGACCCGATCGTCGACATCAGCCTGATCGGCATTTCCGTTCCGTTCGGCGTCTTCCCTGCCGATGATCCGCGCGTCGTCCGCACGGCCGATACGATCGAGCAGCACTTGACGTCTCCCGTCGTCGGCGGCATCAGGCGGTATGAGAACGACCACTACATTGGCGGCAATCCGTGGATTTTAACGACGCTGTGGCTGTGCCATTACCGCCTTCATCGCGGACAATACGCCGAAGCCAAGTCGCTCCTGCAGTGGGCGATAGATCACCGGACGGCGGCAGGGCTGCTGCCCGAACAGGTGGACAAGCAAACGGGGGAAACCGCTTGGGTCGTTCCGTTGACTTGGTCGCACGCGATGTTTATTTTAGCCGTTTCCCTGCTTTCGGAGCAGGGTCAGTTGGATTAAAACATTCAAGCCCTTGGTTCTCCCGACGGGAGCAGCCAAGGGCTTGATTTGTGTTTATGCACAACCGATGTTTTTCTCTCATGAATTGCTTTCCGGCTTACAAGGCTTACAACATAAAATAAAAACTGACGCCCTTTTCGGTATTCGTTACCCCGTAACGGCTTTCATGCAGCTCCAAAATATGCTTGACGATCGCCAGTCCTAGCCCCATTCCTCCGGTTTTCCGGTTGCGAGAGCGTTCCGCACGGTAAAATCTTTCCCAGATGTCATCCAATTGATCCTCGGGAATGTTCTCCCCCTCGTTATCGATGGCGACTCGGAGCCGTTCCCCATCACTGTCGATGCGTATGGTAATTTCGCTGCCGGGCACAGCATGACGGATGGCATTTACCAATATGTTGAACAGCACCTGCTCGATTTTGGATTGATCGGCATAGATGGGGTGCTCGCCCGCGGCCATATGAACGACCTTCAATCCCTTTTCGTTCAAATGATGCGACAGCTTGTCGACAATATCCTCGATCAGCTCGCTCACCATAAACCGGCTCTTCTTCAGCTTGATGGTCTTCGATTCCAGCTTCGTCAGCTCCAACATGTCTTTAACGAGTTCTTCCATTTTTTCCGTTTCGTCCAGTATCACTTCCAGATATCTTTCACGCTTACTTTCGCTGATGCCGTCCCGCAGCCCTTCGGCGAAACCCTTGACAATGCTGAGCGGCGTTTTCAATTCATGGGAGGCGTTGGAGACGAATTCCTTCTGCCGCTGCTCCATCCGCTGCTTCTCCTCCATATCCGCCCGAAGCTGCTCGTTGGCCTGATGCAGCTCCTTGAGCGTATGATCCAACGATTCGGACAAGCTGTTCAAGCTGTGGGACAAGCTGCCGAACTCGTCGTTGCTCCGGATGGGCGATTTGGCGGAGAAGTCCAATTTGGCCATGCGCAGCGCGAATTTGTTAAGCGTAAGGAGCGGTTTGGTAACGAATTTGGAAAAAATCAGCGAGAGCAGCAGGATCAGCACAATGCCTCCGACCCCGATATAAACGTAGAACAGCCGCAGCGCGCCGTAAGCCTCGCTAATCTGCTGCAGCGATGTGATCGAGAAGAGCAGTTCGCTCACTTTGCCATCCCGCATCACGGGCTGAACCGCGATAAAGTTGCGTACACCGGTAATCGACTCCATCCATTCCTGTTCGATCATCTTGCCGCTCTGCAAATCGGCCCTCTGCTCGTTGGTAAGCAGCGGGAACGATTCGCGAATGGCAAAAAACAATAAGCCCTGGCGCAAGTTCCATAGATTCGGGCTGGGCAGCAGCGTGTCGGTGATGACGCCGGAAATTTGCCTCAACGGTTCCTCACTCGTTGCCGTGCTGCCGATGTCCTTCATTCCGGCTTTTTTTATGACGTGCGCGTAGATCAAGTCTTTATCCTGATCGTCCTTCTCGAATTCGGCCTCTACCTGAACCCGGTCGCCGCGCTGCAAATGGGCCGCCAGCAATTCCTTCTGCTGATCGGAAGCGGAGAGCGGCATCAAGGAAATCTTGATCGAAGCACCTTTGTCGTCGCGGATGACGATGCGAAAAAAATTGTCGTACTTCACTTTTCCTTCCGGATTCAAGATCGCGAGCTGCGCTTTATTTTGGCTAATAAATTGTCCTATCTCACGTGTAATGCGCGGCTCGTCCCAATGGTTCGACGCATACTGCTCGCTGAAGGACTGCAGCTTTTTTTCCAATCCGGCCAATCGCTGATTCTGGTAAAATCTCTCAAAAAACAGCAGCTGCCCGAGCAGAACGATCGCATAGAACAACATGAAAAAAGACGCTGTGATCGCGAACAGCTTGAAGGTAACGCCGCCTCTTTTCATCGGTCCTCCTCAAATTTATAGCCGGCGCGGATGACGGTGCGGATATGCCTCGCCTCGTCACCCAGCTTCCCGCGCAATTTTTTAATATGGGTGTCAACGACTCTCGGATCGCCGAAATAATCGAACCCCCATACCTGATTCAGGATCGCTTCGCGGGACAGCACGATCCCTTCATTTTTGACCAAATAAAGCAGCAGTTCATATTCTTTGGGCGTCAGCTCGACTTCCAGTCCTTCGATTTCGACGCGGTGCGATCGTTTGTTGACGGTGACCCGGCCAAAGCTGAGTATATGATCTTCTTTACCGACTGTCCCCTCGACGCGTTTCATCAGCGTTTTGGCGCGGGCAACGAGCACCTTCGGGCTGAACGGCTTGGTGACGTAATCGTCGGCGCCCAGTTCGAATCCGAGCATTTTGTCGTCGTCCTCCGACTTCGCGGTGAGGAAGATGATCGGAATCGCCGATTTGGCGCGTATTCGCTTGCATACGGCCCATCCGTCCAGCTCCGGCATCATAATATCCAGAATGACGAGGTCCGCATTCAGACCATCCAGCATGTCCAGCGCTTGCCTGCCGTTCTCCGCCTCGTAGACGGTCCACTGCTCCCTTTCGAAATAATCCGCCACAATCTCGCGAATGAGGCTCTCATCTTCGATGAGAAGAACTTTTCGTTCCATAGCAATGACAACTCCTGTTTCTCCGGTAACGTGCCTACCTGTTCTATTATACATGAGTCTTGTGTTTTTCGTGTGTCCCGGGGACATTTAAAACAAGAGCCTTCTTTGAAGACAGGACACATGAAGTACACAACGGCACGTTATAATGTTGGCAGACAAACTTGGCTCGTTCCCATCGAAAGGATGTTCGTATGAATATGATGGCCTTTCTTCAAAGAAAAGATGTGCAGCGCTTCGGCATTCTGGCGCTCTTTTGCCTGCTGTTGTTCTGGCTGAGAGGCATGCTGAACCTCATCTTATTGACATTCTTGATGACGTTCCTCATGGATCGTCTTCATCACTTGGTCCATCGCTGGATTAAACCGATCATTCCTGTCGATTCCAGGCTGCTGCTCTCCATTCTGTACGTTTTGCTTGTCGCTCTGCTGGTGGCCTGGGGCTTCAAGGTTTTTCCAACCATAGCTCACGAAGTAGGCCAGTTGGCTGTAATGGTAAAGGAGGTCTACGCGCATCCGCAGAACGAAATCGTGAGCTATCTCGTATCCGTCGTTCATCAGCTCGACCTTAGCAGCATCATCAAGCCGGGTTTGGATATGATCAAGAAAGTCGGCCTTTGGGGCTTCGATGGATTTCTGGCCGTCATTATGAGCTTGATTTTACTGCTCAGCAAGTCGAGCGTTGTACAGTTTACGCACAAGCTTCAGGCGAGCAAAATCGGATGGCTGGTGCAAGAAATCGAATACTTCGGCCAAAAATTCGTCCTCACCTTCGGCAAAGTAATCGAAACCCAACTGATGATTGCACTGATCAATTGTGTGCTCACAATGATCGCCCTATGGATGATGGGCTTTCCCAACCTGTTCGGCCTGGCGCTCTTAGTCTTCGTTCTTGGCTTGATTCCGGTCGCCGGCGTATTCATCTCGCTGATTCCGTTGTGCGCTATTGCGTTCAGCCTTGGCGGCTTCATCTATGTCATCTATTTGCTCGTGACAATTACCTTGATTCACGCATTGGAAGCCTATGTGCTCAACCCGCGGCTGATGGCTTCCAAGACGCACCTGCCGATCTTTTACACTTTTATCGTGCTCCTGTTCTCCGAGCATTTCTTCGGCATCTGGGGCCTGATCGTCGGAATTCCGACATTTGTATTTTTACTTGATTTGTTAGAGGTTCAAAGGGCGGGGCAGCCGATTCGCCTTGCGCTTCCCTTATCTCCTAAGGAGGAATAATCACAATGTTGAAAAAATCGATCCCGTTTGTGTTCGTTGCAGCGGGGCTGGGTATCGGCATGATTTCGCTCTTGCTGGCATTTCACCGGGAGGTAGCTTTAGCGGTGCTGTTTGTCGCGATTGCGGCCTTGCTGGACTTGTTCGGCGGCTATTCTGCAGAAAAGCTGAAGCTGTCGGGCGAATTCGCCAAGGTGCTTCGTTCCTTATCGGAGCTGATTTCCTTCGGCGCCGCACCGGCCATCATTATTTATGTCGTCGCCCTGCGCGAGCTGCCAGTATACGGTACGCTGCTGACCGCGTTGTTCATGGTATGCGGCGCGCTGCGGCTGGCCCGTTTCAACGTAATAACCTGTCACAATCGCTGGCATATCGGTCTGCCCATTACCGGAGCAGGCTGTCTGTTATCCGCATTTGCCTTGTGGAACCCTCCCGCGCATCTTTTGCCAGTGACGGTGCTGGTCATTGTCGGGCTTTCTTTCCTGATGATCAGCAAGATCAAGTTTCCGGCATTTCGTCCAAGCAAAGCCGTGTACGATACCAAGAACGTCTAGCACCTACGGCTGGAGAGGAGCTGTGTCCGCATGCAATTTATACAGGAGATGATCTTACAGTACGGATATATCGCTTTATTCTTCAGCTTGGCGCTTGGCATTGTGGGCTTGCCTATCCCTGATGAGCTGCTTATGACCTTTATTGGCTATCTGGCGTCGGTCGGTATGCTGAATTATTCACTCTCGGTCGCCGTCAGTCTGGCGGGAGCGATGACCGGCATGCTCTGCAGCTACGCGCTTGGCCGCAAGTTCGGCAAGCCGCTGCTGTGGAAGCACGGCAAGTGGATTAAGCTGACCCCGGAACGGCTGGAAAAAGTGGAAGCATGGTTCCAGCGGTACGGGCCTTGGACGATCAGCTTCGGCTACTTCATTCCTGGTATCCGTCACTTAACCTGCTACTTGTCCGGCGTCATCGGAA
The DNA here is from genome assembly GCF_024213375.1 of Paenibacillus sp. MZ04-78.2. Taxonomy (GTDB): domain Bacteria; phylum Bacillota; class Bacilli; order Paenibacillales; family NBRC-103111; genus Paenibacillus_G. The sequence goes on from NZ_JANAVJ010000003.1 coordinate 58,043, forward strand.
TGGGCAAGCGCAAATATTTGATGTTCTCGGCTATTGGAGCGTTCAGCTGGTGCGTTTTTTTTATCTCCATTGGCTATTTTATCGGGGCGCAGATCGACTTCTCGCATTTTCATGCGTCACTGATGCACCGCTTTTTCTCGAAATAACAGCTCGGACAAACTACAGAGGAAACAACGAAAAAGGCACGCTTTTGAAGACGTGCCTTTTTGCCGTTCTTTATCGTTTGCGCAGCGTCCGGCCGAACACGGCCAGAATCGGCAGCAGAAGCACCGCGGCTGTCACAAGGGACGCCCGAAGCGACAGACGGCTGCCAATCCATCCGACGAACGGGCCGCCTCCCGTCTGCCCGAGCGCGTCCGACTGATTGATCATCGAGAGCACGGTCGCCCGGACTTTGCCTTCGATGTTCAGATTAAGCCACGTATCGTAGATCGGCCCGCTGAGCGCTCCGACGATGCCAAGCGCAAGTACGGAGCCTAGCGCCCAAGTAAAGCCGGGAGCGAAGGCAAATGACAAGATAGCAGCAACCCGCAAGCCGGTCAAAACAAACATCGCCACGACGACCATCCGTTCGCTGCCCATATCCAGCCGCTTCTCGGCCAGCCGTACGGCGATCAGACTGAGGAACGTCGCAAGGATGGAGATCAGGCCGAACCACACCGCCATCGAGAACGGCAGTCCCGCCGGAAAGCCGATCTCCTTGATCAGATGCGCTTCCCAGAGCCGATCGTAGCCTTCCGACGCCGCGCCGCTGAACAGCGTGACGACGAGAATCATCAGCAGCACCGGCTGGCGGCGTATTACTCTTGCTCCGGACAGCCACGTCGTCTTCATCTCCTGCCAATAGGAGAACTTGTCCACCCGCTCCGGGCGGACGAATCGGGTTTCCTTCATGAAAATAAGCAAAAACACCCCAAGGCTGAGAAACATCAGACCGCTTATGATAAACGGCAGATTGGGCGCAAGCGTGGACAACCCGACGCTGAGCGCAATACCGATCAGTGTAGCGACCAGTGACAAGCGCTTCCCTTCCAGGAAGAGGCGCCCCACATGCTGCTCCCCGACTTCGTCAACGATCCAAGCCGTGTCGGCTCCGCTGATCAGCGTCTCGCCGACGCCGCGGATACATTCCGCAATCAGAATCCACGCGAACAGCGAAAGCAAAGGACTAACGCCCCCAAGCCACGGCGCGCTGCCTTCCAGCACACATGCGACCCCGATCACCAGCATCCCGGCAATAACCGACAGCCGCCGGCCATACGTATCGGCGACCACCCCCGTAATTCCTTCGAAAATCAATACCGTTGCTTCCAAAACCGTACCAACGAGCAGCAGCTCGAACGGGTTGAACCCGAGTTGACTTATGTAATATACCGCATAGGTCGTAAACGCCGTCGCGTTGGCGAGGGACGTCATAAAAACTTTAATCTTATATACTTGTGACGCGCGAAATTTCATGCAGACAGATCCGCCTTTCCGGCAGACGGCACGTCACACAGGGCAGTTCGGTTTCTTGCACTTCCGCCTCTTGCACACCTATGGACGGGTCATGCCGTTCGTTGTTTTAACGTTCCTGTAATCCTTTGGTTGAGTGAATAGGCCAAGCTTTTTTGCATGGTGAAGCACCTCCGTTGGGAATTAGCGCATCTCGGGACGGAAAGGTCGCTTTAAAATCGTATTATACATCAAAATCGAGCCGGCTGCCGCCTATTCATTACGCAAGCCTGCTTCCAGTAGCTTGACATGAAGAAGCTATTCAATTATATGAATAAATGATCATATATTTTAATTTACGAATCAGGGAAGCTATCGAGCAGGCAAAGTCATCGTGTCAACCGGTCCGTTCCACACGCCTTTCATTCCCGGCTTTGCCTCCGGGCTCCCAGACGAAATCTATCAAACGCACAGCAGCACATACCGGAATCCCGGCGAGCTGCGGGACGGACCTGTGCTTGTCGTCGGTGCTGGCAATTCGGGCGCGCAGATCGCCGTAGAGCTGTCCCGGGAGCGTCTGGTTTATTTGTCAGCGGGAAGCGAGTTGCACTTTAAACCGCTGTATGCGCTGAGCAAAAGTATTTTTTGGTATTTGGACCTGTTCGGGATTATCTATGCAGGTACCGATTCCCTAGCCGGCTCGTGGCTGAAGAAGCAGCCCGAGATCATTTACGGACTCGAACTGAAATCGCTTCTAGCGGTTCAAAAAGTGCTGCTCAAGCCAAGAGCCGTCGAAGCCCGCAAAAACCGCATTGTATTCGAAAACGGAACCGATGCGGAAGTCAGCAATATCGTGTGGGCGACCGGCTACCGCAGCGACTACCGGTGGATACAGATCGACGGCGCCACCGATTCACAGGGAAAACCTATTCACCGCGGCGGCGTCAGCCCGGTGTCCGGGCTTTATTATCTCGGCTTGCCGTGGCAGTCGTCACGAGGGTCGGCGTTGCTCGGCTGGGTAGGCCGCGATGCGTCCAAGCTGGCGGAAAAAATCCGGATTTACTAGATTCGCAGACCGGTTTTGGTATACAATTAAAGCCTATACATGTGAAGGAGGTGCGTCTATGAGCGATATGTCATTCGCCTTGAAATCGGTTACCCCGATTCTTCGAATATTCGACGAAGCCAAAGCGAGAGCGTTTTATTTGGACTATCTCGGCTTTCAGGTCGATTGGGAGCACCGGTTCGAGGAAAACTTCCCCTTATACATGCAAATCTCGCTTGGAGCGTGTACGCTCCATTTAAGCGAGCATCATGGGGATTGTTGCCCAGGGGCCGCGCTCCGCATCGAAGTCGAGAACCTCGAAGCGTTCCATGCGAAGCTTGAAGCTAAAGACTATAAGTACGCCAAGCCCGGTCTGGAAACTACCCCTTGGGACACCCGGGAGCTTACCGTGAAGGACCCGTTCGGGAACCGCCTCATTTTTTTCGAAGCTGCATAACGAACCTCAACAGCACATCAGGAGGGAACACAAGACGATGCCAGATATGTTAGTGAAGCTGTACGAGCTTCCGGATGACGCCCCGCTCCGAGCCAAACTGGAGAACGCGGGCTTTACGATCCGCAGGGCGCTCGTGCCGGAGAAGCATGTGATTCGAAGCTGGGTTAAGGAAAAGTTCAATCCCCATTGGGAGAGCGAATGCGACGTCGCGATTAGCGGACATCCGACCTCGTGCTTTATCGCTACCTTGGAGGACAAAGTGGTCGGCTTCGCGTGTTACGACGCGACCAGCAAAGGCTTTTTCGGCCCGACCGGCGTAGACGAAGTGTGCCGCGGCAAAGGCGTTGGCGCCGCTCTTCTGCTGGCCTGCTTGCACGACATGCGAACCCAGGGATACGGCTATGCCGTGATCGGCGGCGCGGGGCCGGTCGCTTTTTACGAAAAGACGGTCGGCGCGATAGAAATTCCGGATTCCGTGCCGGGGATCTACAAAGGAATGCTCCGGTAACGGGCCTCATATATTGACCTGAGACCGAATACAAGCTACACTAGAAAGTACAAGCAGGGGAATTTCCAGCGGCACCGCCGCATGGAAAGGCTTCTGCTTTTCTATTTTCCCACCTACTCTAACAAACCGGGAGGAACCCGTGAATCATCGTTCGTTACGCACTCATCTGACGCTGGCTTTTGCGGTTATGGCGATCGTGCCGGTGCTGATCCTTGGCACCATCCAGGTGCAGCAAATCAACAAGCTGACGCAGGAGTACAACAAGACGCAGGATCATGCGACGAAGCGGCTTGCCGACGCCGTCGAGACGTACGTTTATTATTACCGCAACGCCGTGGATACGCTCGCTACAACGATCAGCGCATCGGGTCCCGGGTTTCGCGACCGGGCCGGCTTGACGCGCAAAATCCAGTCGGTGAAAAATAACTTGCCCGGCTTCTCCCAGCTCTATGTGACGGATGAGAACGGCGCGATCAAAGCTCTCTCGCCGGATGCGGAAAGCGGCAATGCGCAGCAGGCGCTGCCGGTCGGCACCGATCTAAGCTCGCGGGAGTATTGGAAAAAAGTGAAGCTGACGCTGCAGCCCGCGATCTCCATACCGATGCATGGCGTCGAGGGCGGATCTGCGCCGTTCGTCGCGATCGCCACCCCGCTTTACAGCGAAAGCCGGGCTTTTGAAGGCGTGGTGATCGGAATACTTGACATGGGCCAAATCGCAAGGCTCGTCACCCAATACGATTACGGATCGGGCGCTTATCCCGCCGTGCTCGGCCCGGCAGGCAGGGTCATTTATCACCCTCGGAGCGAGCTGGTTCAGACCATCGCGGATTTGTCCGGCGAACCCGTGGTTCAAGCCGCGGCCTCCCTCAAGGAAGGGATGGACAAGTTCGTCTCCGGCGTCAACGGACAGAAGGAGCTCGTTTCCTTCAAAACAATCGACAGTCTGGGCTGGACGGTGTGGGTCGGCCGCTCTTACGCTGCCGTACAGGAAGCTTTCTTCGCCTCGCTCAAATCGACGTTTCTGCTGCTCTTGCTTACGCTCGGCTTGACCGTGCTTCTGGGCTCCTACTTGGCCAAACGGCTGAACCGGACGATCCATGCGCTGGTACGCTACACGCAGTCGCTCGCGGCCGACCGCTACACCGTGCCGAGCGAGCCGCTGCCTTCGCCGGGCGCGCCGTACGAGATGCACTATTTGGCAAGCCAATTTGCGCAGATGGCCGAGCAGATTCATGACAACCGGCAAGCCTTGCTGGAGCTGAACAGCGAGCTGGAGCAGCGGGTCGAGGAGCGGACGCTCAGCCTGCAGCAGCAGCATGCGACGCTCGCCGCCATTCTGGAAAGCTACTCCGACGGCATCGTCCTGATCGATGTGAATCAGCAGGTCGTGCTCGCCAATCGCCGGATGGCCGAGCTGTTCGGGTTTGACGGCAAGGAGCTCCTAAGCTTAACGGAGGAGGAACTGCTGAGCCGGATCGCCCGCAAAATGCCGCAACCGGACGAGGACTTCGTCCGAATCGGCCGCAAGCCGAATCCGGGCGGCAAATTTACGCTGGTCCGCTCCCCCGGCGACGAACGGGTCGTCCAGTTGGCCTCGTTCCAAGTGACGGACGGCGGCAAGGAGTTCGGTCGCGGCTACGTCTTCCGGGACATGACGAAGGAGCATGAGATCGACTCGCTGAAGAACGATTTGATCTCGCTCGCCTCGCATGAGTTCAAGACTCCGATTACGAGCATCAAAGGAAGCGTCGAGACGCTGCTGCGCAAGCATGCGGGATGGGACGAGGAGTTCAAGCAGGAGCTGCTGGAAGGCATTCACGAGGATATCGGGCGGATTCAGGAGCTGATCGACGAATGGCTCGACATTTCCAAGATCGAAGCCGGGGCGCTGAGCATTCATCCCGCGCCTGTCCGGGTCCGCTCCGTCGTCGAAGGAGCTTGGCAGAGACTTCCCCACACCCTCTCAGCCGATGCGCAGCTTCATATTGACTTGGACGAGGAACTGCCGTTCCTCTATGCGGACAAACGGAGGATGGAGCAAATTTTTATCAATCTGTTCACCAACTCCATCCGCTACAACGAATCGAAGCCTCATATTCGGGTCACGGCGGAGCCGGACGGGCTGAACGTACGAATTTTCGTCAAGGACAACGGCATTGGCATTCCCGAAACGCATCTGCCCCACATTTTCGACCGGTTCTACCGGGTTGACGTTTCGTCCAGCCGCCGTACCGGAGGAACGGGACTGGGACTTGCGATCTGCAAAGGCATCATCGACGCGCACGACGGCTCGATCGAAGTGAGCAGCACGGAAGGCGCAGGCACGACGATGATCGTCTCGGTGCCTATCTATTACGGCCAAACGGAGGACGACAATGAAGAAGCATAAAATTATGATCGTAGACGACGAGCCGAAAATTTTACGGTTTATCGCCGCCAATTTGAAATCGGCCGGCTATGAAACCGCCACGTGCGCAAGCGGGGCGGAAGCGCTGGAGGCGCTTGACCTGTTCGATCCCGATCTAATTCTGCTCGACGTCATGATGCCGGGAATGGATGGCTTCGAGGTATTGACCCGGCTCCAGACCTATACGGACGTGGCGGTCATCATCCTGACGGCGCGAAGCAACTCCAGCGACAAAGTGCAGGGACTGAATCTGGGAGCCGACGATTATTTGACCAAGCCGTTCTCGCTGGATGAGCTGTTCGCCCGCGTCAGCGCCGTGCTGCGGCGCTTTGACCGCGGCAACGGACAAATGCCCGCCGCCAAGGAGCTGCGCCTTGGCCCCGTGATCGTCAATCTGGCCCAGCGCCGGGCGTGGCACGGCGACAGCGAAATCAAATTTACGGACACGGAATACAAGCTGCTTGTCCAATTGCTCCAGCACGAAGGCAAGGTGCTGACCCACGAGCAGCTGCTGACCGAAATCTGGGGCAGCGAATACCGCGACGATGTGGAATATTTGCGCGTCACCATCGCGCGCATCCGGCAGAAGCTCAAAGCCGTCCTCCCGGAAGGTCAATGGATCGTAACCTACCCCGGCGTAGGCTATATGATCCAAAACGGCGGTTAAACGTCAAAATCCATCGGCCTTTACCAAGGGCCGATGGATTTTTATATGAGATGTTTATGTTACTACGTCCCCTGCCACTCTTATTTCGCGGTGAGCGTGACGTTCGCTGCCGTAGCCCAGTTGCCTACCGGGGCAACCGTATACGTCGTGCCCGGCGTCAGCTTGCCGCCGTTCTGCAGATCGAACGTCCCGACAGCGCCTTTGCGCGAGGTCAGCTTGTAAGTCGCGTTCAGCTTGGTGCCGTCGGCGGCTGTCAGCGCGATGCTGCGGAGAGCGAACAGCTCGTCTTTCGGGTCCGCCGACAAGGTCACGTTCAGCGAAGCGGCGTCAACTTGTTCGACGCTTTGAATTTGAAGCGGCGCGATTTCTTTCGCCGTAAACGTCGGATTGGCAATGGTTGACCAATCGGAGGTAACCGTATACTTAACACCCGGCTTCAGCGTCTGACCTTCCGGCAGGCGGAATTTCGGAGCTTGTCGCCCGTCCGTTGCTTGCGTGAATGGCACGTACGAAGCGACAATTGGCTCTCCGCTCTCCGGCGTGATCGTGACCTGCTTGCCTCTCATGGACGAAATCAGCTGATACGTTTTGCCGTTGTACATGTTGTTGTCGTCCAGACTAAACTCAAGGCCGCCGCGTTTTCCTTGGTAAGCCACGACCACGTTGCCATAGTCGGTAACGCCATCTTCCAGCTTCGATTCGATTTCGAACGTATCGGAAGCTACTTGCTGCACGGAGCTCATCGAAATTTTGTTCGTCATCGCTTCGAAGGTACCTATTTTTTTGCCTTTGTAGGAGAACGTGTAGGTCGTGCCCGCTTTTTGCGGGGAAACCGGTAAAATATAGGTCGATTTCGAGCCCGATTTCAGCTGCGGAATGTTAAGCGGCGTCAAGCCGTTGTCGAACGTAAAGTTCGCTTTGGCTTTCTCCACCTCAATTTCTTCCTTCGGCAGCGGCGCGGAGAACGTAATTTGCAGCGTGATCAGGTTCGCGGCTTTCCACTCCGTCACTTGAATGGAAGCGACCTGCAGCGCGGCATGGACCACAATAGCCGCTTCGGCGCGGGTAATGACGCTGCTTCCCGAGTAAGCCATACCCAGCGCATTTTTCAACGTGGCCGTATCGGCTTTGGATGCCTTGGCAACAATCGCGATCAATTGATCCTGCGACAGCGAAACGTTCGGCTTAAAGCTGCCGTTCTCCCCGGTCATGGCGCCTTGGCCAACTACCGCGTTCACGTATTCGTGGAACCAGTCGGATGTCTTCACATCGCTCCATGCAGCAGCCTGTCCTGCGGCTTGAAGCTGGAACGCTTTGGTCGCCATCGTCGCAAGCTCGGCTCTGGTGATCGCTTGGTTCGGACGGAAGTCATGCTGGCCGTAGCCTTGAACGACCTGGCTTTTTTCGAGCGCTTCAAGCGCCGTCTGGTAAGGCGCCGATGCGCTGACATCGGTGAACGAGGCCGCTGCCTGCACATTCCATACATGAATCGGAGCAAGGGAACCGAGCGTGACGGCGGTCGTCAGCGCAACGGTCGTGATCATCTTTTTCGTTTTCATCAAAGTCATCTCGCTTTCAGAGAACGTATTTTTCAAGCAGGGGTTTATGAAGTTGTTTCGTACATGAGCTATCTTACCTCCCGAGCCGTTACAATCGAATAAAAATAACGGCGGCCGCATTACAAAAACGTAAAAAAACCTGAGCGTGTCATCTCGCCCAGGTCCCTTGTCCTTAAAGTTAATCGGCAATTGCCTGCTCCCCTCTTATTGTGTAAGAACGACGTGCCCTCGCAGATACCGCATGGTTTACCGCGGGTTACGGGAATCCGAGCGCTTTCCGCTCCTCGTCGGTAAACACGCGCGAACGGGTCAAAAATCGCTTCCCCTCCGGCCCTTCGAGCGAAAACATGCCGCCTCTCCCGGGCACTACGTCGATGATCAGCTGTGTATATTTCCAATAATCATACTGCGCTTGACTCATATAGAATGGAGCGCCGCCGATCTCCCCGAGCCGGACGTCCTGTTCCCCGAGGAGGAATTCTCCCTGCGGATAGCACATGGGAGAGCTGCCGTCGCAGCAGCCTCCCGATTGATGGAACATGACAGGGCCGTATTTGTCCTGGAGCTGGCGGATCAAAGACAGCGCTTCGTCCGTTGCGAGCACCTTCGGGACCGTATCCATCGCGCCTCCGGATCAGAAAAGGCCCATGGCGTCCGTGCTGTAGCTGACCAGCAGGTTTTTCGTTTGCTGGTAATGCGACAGCATCATCTTGTGCGTCTCGCGGCCGATCCCGGACCCCTTGTACCCGCCGAACGCCGCATGCGCCGGGTAGGCATGATAGCAGTTAGTCCAGACGCGGCCCGCCTGAATGTTTCTTCCGAACCGGTATGCCGTATTGATATCCCGCGTCCATAGTCCGGCGCCGAGTCCGTATAGCGTATCATTGGCGATAGCCAGCGCTTCCTCCTGATCTTTAAAAGTCGTCACGGAAACGACCGGACCGAAAATTTCCTCTTGGAAAATACGCATCTTGTTATGTCCTTTAAAAACCGTCGGCTGAACGTAATAACCGCCGCTCAGGTCGCCTTCGAGCGCCGCCCGGTCTCCACCGATCAGACATTCGGCGCCTTCCTGCTTCCCGATGCTCAGGTAAGACATAATCTTCTCGATCTGCTCGGAGGACGCCTGCGCGCCCATCATCGTTTCCGTGTCGAGCGGGTTGCCCTGCTTGATCGCCGCTACCCGCTGTAAGGCCCGCTCCATGAACTGGTCGTAGATCGACTCCTGAATGAGCGCGCGGGACGGGCAGGTGCACACTTCACCTTGGTTTAGCGCGAACAGTACGAAGCCTTCGATCGCCTTGTTCAGTAAGGCATCATCCTTGGCGTACACATCCTCAAAGAACAGATTGGGCGACTTTCCGCCGAGTTCCAGCGTGACCGGGATAATGTTCTGCGAAGCGTACTGCATGATCAAACGTCCCGTCGTCGTTTCGCCGGTGAATGCGATCTTGGCGATTCGGCTGCTCGAAGCGAGCGGCTTGCCGGCCTCCAGCCCGAAGCCGTTTACGATGTTCAGTGCGCCGGCCGGCAGCAAGTCGGCAATCAGCTCCGCGAGCACGAGGATCGACGCTGGCGTCTGCTCCGCGGGCTTGAGCACGACGCAATTGCCGGCCGCCAGCGCGGGCGCGATTTTCCATGTTGCCATCAGCAGCGGGAAGTTCCACGGAATGATCTGCCCGACGACGCCAAGCGGCTCGTGGAAATGGTAGGCGACTGTATCGTTGTCCACTTCCCCGAGCGTGCCCTCCTCTGTACGGATGCACCCGGCGAAATAGCGGAAATGGTCGATGGCGAGCGGCAGGTCGGCCGCGAGCGTTTCCCGGATCGGCTTGCCGTTATCCCACGTCTCCGCTACGGCGAGCAGCTCCAAATTCGCTTCCATGCGGTCCGCGATTTTGTTCAAAATTTGCGCCCGGGCGGCTACCGACGTGCGGCCCCAAGCATCTTTGGCGGCATGGGCCGCATCCAGAGCCAGCTCGATGTCTTCCGCCGTAGAGCGAGGAATCTCGCAAAAGACTTGACCCGTTACAGGCGTAATATTGTCAAAATACTGCCCTTTCACCGGCGCGACCCATTGACCGCCGATAAAATTTTCGTAGCGCTTCTTGAATGTCACCTTGGCTCCGGTTTGTCCTGGTTGTGCATAGATCATCGTTTCGTCCTCCCACGTTTGGATTGGATAGATTATGACATGAGTTGTGATGATACAGATGTATGCGGCGGATTCGAATGTATGCCTTGTACCGCTAATCAAGTGTCAGGACAACACGTCCGTTGACCTGACCTTTTTGCAGCCGGTCGAACACTTCATTGATCCGGTCCAGCGGCTGCGTCTCGATATTCGTCTTCACCTTCCCCCGTGCCGCAAAATCCAGCGCTTCCTGCAAATCTTTTCGCGAGCCGACAATCGAGCCCTTGACCGTTATGCCGTTCAACACGGTGTCGAAAATCGGGATCGGCAAATCCGCATTCGGCAGTCCGACGACGACCAGCGTGCCGCCACGCCGAACCGAGCGGTAAGCCTGCTCAAACGCTTTCGGCGTCACGGCGACGCTGATTGCGGCATGCGCTCCTCCGATTTCTCGCTCAATCGCTTCCACAGGGTCTTCCTTCTGACCATTGACGGTTAAGTCGGCTCCCAAACCCATAGCAAGCTCCAGCTTATCGTCATGAATATCGACGGCGACCACATGGTAGCCCATCGCTTTGGCGTACTGGAGCGCAACATGGCCGAGCCCGCCGATGCCGAAAATGGCAACCCACTCGCCGGGCTTCGCCCCCGTCACCTTAAGCGCCTTGTACGTCGTCACGCCTGCACAGAAGATCGGGGCCGCGTCCACGTAGCTTAAGCTATCCGGAATTTTCGCCACATAAGCGGCCGGCGCTTTGCAGTACTCGGCATACCCGCCGTCGACCGAATAACCTGCGTTGAGCTGGTTTTTGCAGAGCGTCTCCCACCCCGTCAAGCAATAATCGCATTCGCCGCACGCGGAATAGAGCCAAGGAACCCCGACGCGATCCCCGACCTTAAGCGAGGTCACGCCTTCGCCCAGCGCCACGATTTCGCCGACGCCTTCATGTCCGGGAATAAGCGGCAGCTTCGGTTTGACCGGCCAATCTCCGTGAGCGGCATGCAGATCGGTATGGCAAACCCCGCACGCTTTCATCTTGACAAGCACTTCGCCGTAGCCGATCTCCGGCACGGGTACGTCTTTAATCTCCAGTTGCTGGCGAAACTCATTCACAACGGCCGCTTTCATCTGATGAATTCCTCCCCTTAAGAGATGTTTTTGACTTCGCTATATATAAAGCAAAAAGCGTGCCAATACGCGTGAGCTGCGTCACACAAGGAATGTTTGAAAGCGGTTTATTAAAAGTTGTTTCATTCTGGAACACTCCCTCCGTTCTGTCTGGTTCAAAATAGAACAAATGCCGTGAACAAATGGTGAACCTTCGCAGGTTGTGATATTGTATACCTATATTGATGTTTCCGGAGGTGTCTTTCTTGTCATCCTTGGACATACAGACTTATTCGGAGGTTGTAGCCAGCTCATGGAAGCGCTGCCGGCGGTACGGACTGAAGCCGACCGACCCGTTTGACGACCGTCTGCTGACCGGAAAGCTCTTTCAGGAGCGATTGAAAGAAAACGCACCACTTGTTCGTCATGCCTCGCAAATTTTCGACACCATCGAACCTTTTATTCAGCAGTCCGGCCAAACGGCCCTGCTCATCGACGCCCATGGCTGCATTCTGCATGCTGCCGGGGACCCCGGCTTTTCGAAACGGGCCGAAGCCGTTCAGCTTCAGGTCGGGGCCGTATGGGACGAGCAACGCAAAGGCACCAATGCGATCGGCATCGCCATCGTCGACAAAATTCCCGTCCGCGTCCATGCGGCAGAGCATTTTTATCGGGCCAACACCTTTCTCACCTGCGCTTCTTCCCCGATCTTCAGTCCGACAGGCGAATTGATCGGCATAATCAATTTCAGCGGCAAGCGGGAGAGCTACCACCACTACAGTCTGACCCTTGCCGTCATGATCGCGGAATCGCTGCAAAACCGGCTGCTGCTGGAGGAAGCGAAGCAGGATCATCTCGTGACGCTTCAAGAGCTTGAATTTACCGCCAACCATAACCCTCTCCCCCTGCTCTCGCTCGACAGGGATAACCGGATCATTCGGGCGAATCAGGCGGCGCTGCGGGCCGTAGGCAAAGATGCGCTCGGCAAGCCGTTCACCGGCATCGAAGGCTTTTCCGTCCAAACCATTCAAGACAGCAGCCGTACCGTCTGGCGCTCCGTAGCCGTCCGCAAGCCGCAAGGAAGCCGGCATGGCCTCTACAGCTTCCCCGACATTGCCGGGACATGCCTCAATTTCGTGGAAAAGAAGGAACTGGCCTCCAAAGCCGCACTTACCGATATTCCCGTCCTTTTGCTCGGTGAAAGCGGTACGGGCAAAGAGCTGTTCGCCCAATCGATCCACTCGGCAAGTCTGCGGGCGGACCGCCCTTTCATTGCCGTCAACTGCGGCGCGATCCCGGATAGTCTGGTGGAAAGCGAATGGTTCGGCTACGAGCGGGGAGCGTTCACGGGAGCAAATCGGGAGGGCAGTACGGGAAAATTCGAGGCGGCGCATACGGGGACGATTTTTTTGGACGAGATCGGGGATATGTCGCTGCGCGCACAGGCGGCACTGCTGCGTGTGCTGCAGGAGCGTACCGTCACGCCTGTGGGCAGCACCAAATCGAGACGCATCGATGTGCGGATCGTCGCAGCCACGCACAAGCATTTGCCGCTTGAAATCAAGGAAGGGCGCTTCCGTGCGGACTTGTACTACCGGCTGAAGGGCATCCAGATCACGCTGCCTTCCTTGCGGGAACGATCCGATCTGCTGACGCTCGTCGAGCATTGGCTGCATAAGAACGGCTGCCCCCACCGCCAGTTGCCGGAAGAAACGAAGCTCAAGCTGCTGCGCTACGGCTGGCCCGGCAATATCCGCGAGCTGCATGGCGTGCTGACGCAAGCTTCGTTCCTCGCAGGAGAAGGACCGATCCGCCCCGAGCATCTGCACTTTGACGAGTTGGAGCAAACGGACACCGTCGAGTACCGGCATGACGGCCCGACCGTGCCGACATTAAGAGATGCGGAAATCGGAGCGATCCAACGGGCGCTGCGGTCAACCGGTTGGAACCTGAGCAAATCCGCCGCCCTCCTCGACATCGGCCGGACGACGCTGTACCGGAAGATCGAGCAGTACGGCATCGAGCCGTGACCATCCGGTAAACCATTATTTTCAGTTATTTGCGGCAAGTATTGCAATAAAATATTTCGTTTTGCAGTGATCAAATCGTTTGACCAGACGCGACGTTTTGCGTAACATGAACCGTATCATTTGCGGCAAAATTCCCTCATTATCCGATAAGAAGCGGGGTTATGTGATGCCTACACTGAAAGATATCGCAGACCGCGTCGGCGTGTCCGTCTCCACGGTGTCCCGCGTCTTGGCCAACGACGCCAACCGGACCGTGAATACCGCAACCAAGCAAAAAATATGGGACGTCGCCCGGAAGCTCGGCTATCAGATCAAATCGTCCGGCAACGGAGGCAGAGTGACGCGAGGCATCGGCTGTGTCGTTTCAACGCTTCAGAACCGCCACTATCACCCTTACTTCTCGGTCATTTGCGACGGCATTGACAAAGAGCTGGCCAAGCACGGCTATAAAGTCGCCTTCACGTATACGCAGGAAGAGCTGAAAAAGCCGGAAATGTTGAAGCATGCCGTTCAGGACAGCCAGGTCGAGGGCTTGATCGTCATCGAGGGCATCGAGGCCAAATTATACAACCATCTGAAAAAGCATGTGCGCAATATCGTCGGCATCGACGTTTCGGACCCCGACATTCCAACGATATCGTACGACCGGGTGGAAGCGGCGCGGCAGGCCGTCTATCATCTGATCGAACAAGGCCACCGCGACATTTTGTTTATCGGAGGCACCGGACACTCTGGGAAATTCGAGAGGGAGAAGCGCTACCGGGGGTACCGGACGGCTTTGGAGCAGGCGGGGCTGCAACTTCGGGCGCAGCGGGTCATCGACGCCGGATGGGAGCCGAACAACGCGTATCAGCTCATGCTGCGGTATTTGGACGAGCACGTCGAAGAGTTACCGACGGCGGTTTTTGCCGCAAGCGACATGATGGCGATGGCGGCGATGCGGGCGATTGCCGAGAAAGGTTACCGCATGCCGAGCGAGTTCGCCATCGTCGGCTTCAACGATAATGAACCGTCGCGCTACACGAATCCGCCGCTGTCCACAATCCATATTCCGACGTACGAGATCGGCGTTGTTGCCGCAAGAACGATGCTGCAATGCATCCGCGATCCGTACCCGCTTCCGATCAAAATTTTGGTGCCGTTCGAGCCGATGTTCCGTCAATCGAGCGAATGGATACTGCCGGGTGAAGCTGCCCACAACAACAAAAGGACAGCCGAGTGAACTTCCGCCCGGTCTGTCCTTTATCTTTTATATCGCTTTAATGCGATAACACCGGCTCCCGCTTTTCCATGGGGCCAGTCCATCCGGGAGAAGCCGAGCATCTGCCGGCTAGAACAAGCAAACCATTCCCTTCAAGCTTCGGATCATTCCCAAGCGCCGACATCGGCTAAGATCATTATGACAAAGCTGCTTGGTTACATCTCCGGCTTACAAGATCGGCGACAGCAGCCGGGTGACCGACTCTCGCGCGCGGTGAAAGCGGGGACGGCTGTAATACCGCTCCAGCGTCAATTCCGTACAGTGCTTCAAATCGTGCTCAAATATTTTTTTCAGCTTCGATACGGTCTTTCCTCCGTATATTAAGGCATTGACTTCAAAATTGAGCTTGAAGCTGCGGATATCGATATTGGCCGTTCCGACGGAACCAACCTTGCCGTCAGCCACGATCGTCTTGGCATGTATGAAGCCCCGGTGATACAGGTAACACTTGACACCGACATCGAGCAGATCGCCCAAATACGAGAACGACGCCCAGTACACGATTTTATGGTCGGGTACGGCAGGAAGCATAATTTTGATGTCGACCCCGGATAACGCGGCCATCTTCAACGCGTTCAGCAGACTTTCGTCGGGAATAAAATATGGCGTCTGCAAATAAACGGACTCCTTGGCGGAGTTGATCACTTTAATATAGGCGTTCTTGATCTGCTCCCGGTCGTTGTTGGGCCCGCTAGACAAAATTTGCACCCCTGCTTCCCCCTCGTGAGGCGGCAAGGGGAAATACTCCTCGATTCGGTTCAGCTTGATTCGCGAAGCCAGATTCCAATCCATAATAAACTGCGCCTGCATCTGCAGGACGGAGCTGCCTTCGATTCGCAGATGCGTATCCCGCCACGGGCCGAATCTTGAATCCAACCCCAGATATTCGTCTCCAACATTAAAGCCGCCGATGTATCCGCACGTTCCGTCGATAATCGCCAGCTTCCGGTGATTCCGGAAGTTCAAACGCATGTTCACATACGGAATGCGCGATGGGAAGAAGGCGCATGCCTGTCCGCCCGTCGCCAGAAGCGGCTTGAAGAAATGCTTGGATAATCCGGCGCACCCGATATCGTCGTATAAAAAACGCACCTGCACGCCTTCCTTTGCCTTTTCGCTGAGCGCGGCGATCAGCTTCCGGCCCAATCCGTCGTCCCGAACGATGTAGTACATCAGATGAATGTGATGCTTCGCCCCGGCAATCGTCTCGAAGAGCGAGTCGAATTTGCGGTTGCCTTCCGTAAAAATATTAATCCGGTTATCCTGTGTAAAAAAGGCGTAGCCGTTCTGCAAATTCATATAAATCATATCGTGGTAATCGGCCATGAACGGATCGTGGAATTCAATCCGGCGCAGGGCGACCGTTTCAATCTGCTTCTCTACCAATCGCGCTATGGTATGCAGCTGCTCTTCCTGCGCTTTATAAATTTTGCGCTTGCTGAGGTTTTGCCCGAACAGCAAATAGGCGATGAATCCGATCCCCGGTAAAAACAGCAGGACCATCAACCACGCCCACGTAACTCCGATATTTCGTCGCTCCAGGAAGATGACGGCAAACGCAAACATGATATTGATAAACGAAAGCATGAAGTATAATTTTCCGAAGATGCTCAAGTTGCCAGCCACCTTTTTCACTGCCCAGCGGACCTTAATGGTTCTCTCATTGTAGCATTGGGCCTTGTCCGAGGCAACCGGCAGGAGCTGTAGCTGCGGATTTGAAAACATGCCGGAAAAAGCATACAATAATCGTTGATCATCATTCATTACTATCATCATTTATCGGACCGTTTTGGAGGAGTGGAACTCATGAACCATACGATTGCGGAAGCACTGCGCCGCCGTAGAGCCGTGCGCAATTTTCAAACCCGTGAAGTCGAAACGGAAAAGATCGAACAGCTGCTGGAGGCCGCGACTTCAGCGCCGAACGACCGGCTTAGGGAGCCGTGGCACTTCTATGTGGTACGGGGCGAGGCCAAGGAGCGCTACACCGAGCTGGCGCTTGCCTTCCTGCAGGAGCGGTTTCCTACGAAGCCGGAGCTGGTCGAAGCTTCCATGACCGCGGTCCGGAACACGCCGCTTCTTATTATTGTTGCGTCGGATGTCGTGCCGGGCGATGCGGAAGCTTCCGAGGACAACGAATACGCCGTCGCCTGCGCCATCCATTCCATGTGGCTCGCGGCCGGCGAGCTTGGCCTTGGGATGGTTTGGAGAACCCGGGGCGTCGGCTTGGTCCGGGACGAACGGCTTCGCCGTTTTGTAGGCGCGACGGAAGGGCAAAAAATCATAGCCACGCTTTGCATAGGCTATCCCGAAGGCGAAACTGCGCCGACGAAGCGAACGCCGTTCGCCGATAAAACCACATGGCTTTAATCTGAATCGCAAAAAGGACGTGCCCCATGCTTTTATAGCATGTGGACACGTCCTTTTTTCATGAAGCCGAAGCCGCCAGATCCGGCTCCTTAGGCTTGACCGGTCAACCGTTCCTTCGTATCGGTTTCGATGCCGCCCAGCCGTTTATCGAACGTTTTACGCCAGCTGTCGGACAACCGATCAACGGCCAGCATAGCGCGCATTCCTTCTAAGTTTTGCTTCTCATGATGCATCATACGGTTGGCGAACGTAACCGTTCTGCCGTTCAGATGACGTTCCAGCAAGATGAGCTCGTCTCCTGCGGCGACGTTCCCTTCCTGCAGCACCCGGAAGTAATAGCCGGTATAGCCGGTGTTCTGCACCCAGAGCGGCAGCTCGGGCACACCATATTTAACCGACAGCTTGAAGCACGGCTGCCGCGGCTGGCTGACCTGCAAGACGGCCCCGCCCGCCTGGAACGTATCCCCGATACAGACGTCGTCTTCCAGCAAGCCCTGCGTCGTCAGATTTTCTCCGAATGCGCCGTATTGCAGCTCTCTTCCGAGGCGCTCGGTCCAATAAGCATAATGCTCGTAAGGATAGACGCACACCGCTTTGTCCTTACCGCCATGATGCACAAGATCCGCCTGTCCGTCCCCGTCGAAATTCAGAGAAGACAGGAACACCTCGCCCGCGACCGGATGCTTGTAAATGCCCGTAGACACTTCTTTTTTCTCAAACGGAACGGATTGCGGTCTGCCTACATTGAGAGAAACAATCTTGATCATCCTCTGTTCCAGCTCCTGCCATCGGAAATTGCATTATTCAATTCACTATACAGGAAAATACGCCGGTATAAAAGAACCAATCAAGGCGTAATGTAGAGCATTCCTGTTCCCAAGCGGTCAGCCAGCGAACGTTTTGTAAAGCAGGTATATGTTCAAGACGGCGATAAAGATCGCGACAATCCACGATAAGACCGTAAGCCACGGAGCGTTGACGAACTCGCCCATTTTTTTCTTGTCGCTCGTAAACTTAACGAGAGGGATGACGGCGAACGCCAGTTGGAACGATAAGATAACTTGGCTAAGAATAAGCAGCTTCGCCGTCCCGCTCTCTCCCGCAATAGCCGTGACGATGACGGCAGGGATGACCGCGATGAGCCGCGTGATCAAGCGGCGCAGCCAGGAAGGCATCCGGAAGTTGAGAAAGCCTTCCATGACGATCTGCCCGGCCAGCGTTCCGGTTAACGTCGAGTTTTGTCCGGAGGCCAGAAGCGCTACACCGAATAAAATACTTCCGAGGGCGGTTCCCAGCAGCGGTGTCAACAATTGATAAGCGTCGTTGATTTCCGCCACTTTGGTTAAGCCTGCCCGGTGAAATGTCGCAGCCGACAAGATCAGAATCGCCGCATTAATGAATAACGCGAAAAACAAAGCGATAGTCGAGTCCCAAGTGGCGTATTTGATCGCCTGCCGCTTCCCGGCCGTCGTCTGCTCGAATTGGCGCGTTTGCACGATCGACGAATGAAGGTACAGGTTATGCGGCATAACGGTCGCGCCCAGTATTCCAATGGCAATGTACAGCATCGCCGGATTGGTGACGATCTGCGTCGTCGGAACGAACCCGCGGGCGATGCCGCCGATGTCCGGCTTGGACAAAAAGATTTCGACCGCGAAGCAGGCGCCGATCGTCGCGATCAGCACGATCACCAACGTTTCGATGTATCGGAAGCCTTTGTTTTGCAGCAGCAGCACAAGCAGCACGTCCAACACGGTGATTATGACCCCGTACAGCAGCGGGATGCCGAACAGCAGCTGCAGCGCTATGGCGGTGCCGATCACCTCGGCCAGATCGCACGCCGCAATAGCCAGCTCGCACAGCACCCACAGCATCATCGAGACCGGCTTGCTGTAATGGTCGCGGCATGCTTGGGCAAGATCCCGCCCGGTGACGATTCCGAGCTTTCCGGCAAGCGCCTGCAGCAGGATCGCCATCAGATTCGAGATCAAAATGACCGATAGCAGCGAATAACCGAACAAGGAGCCTCCAGCAATATCCGTAGCCCAGTTCCCCGGGTCCATATACCCTACGGCAACCAAGTAACCAGGTCCGGCAAAAGCCAGAAACTTTTTGATCCAGCTTCCGTTCTTCGGGATTTTCAAGGAACGATATACTTCAGGCAGCGAATGCTGCGTTCTTTCCAATCTCCAGCCGCTGCCGTTCTCCGTACGCTCTTTTTTTTCTGCTCTCGGGCTTTGTTCGACTCTCGTTTGTACTCCCAGTTCTTCGCTCATCGTTCACACCTCAATCTATATAAATTCCAGCAATAAGATGCCTCAGTCAAAAAATGATGTCATAAACTAACATTCATGTCCCAGGCTAAATTTGTTGTCCTAATGCAACTTTTGGATTAAAAAAATAGTCTTGGAAAATACTATTCAGAACAAAATAATTCTATACTAAAAATTTTACTCGTCTATTCATTTTCGTCAAGAATTATTTTTTAGGAGGCGCGGCGGGGATAAAGCCTGAACGGAGAATCTAGCGGGAATACATTCGCAGGACGGCGCATATCGTAGGAAACAGCGTTCCATTGGCGGGGCGACCATTGAAAGCGAAAGGGTTGGATGAGACGATGTGGGAAAGCGTGCTAAAAAAAGACCAGTTCGAGATTCAGATGAATCCGACATACAAGTCGATCCTGTTTCAGGTTTCGGATACTGCAGGGGCGGACGGCAAACCGGAGTTGATGTTGAACCAGGCCGAGCTATTCGAACTGCTGCACGCCTTTCTGGCGATTAACCGCTCCTTTAACAAGGAGACTATGTACTATGAAGAAGGGCCTGACGGCGCCTGATCAAAAAAAGAAGGCCGGGTACGCGCACATGCAAGGCGCTGCCCGGCCTTCCTCCATTTGGACGAAGATGCTGGTTCGCTCACTACTCCACTTCGGATGCCATCACCAGTTGACGATACAAGTCAGCATACTGCTGAGCCGATTTGTGCCAGCTGAAATCTTTTTTCCTGATGTTGTTCATCAGGTTCGTCCATACGCCCGGCTCCCGATATAACCGGACGGCGCGTTCGATCGTGAACAGCATGTCATGGGCGTTATAATTCGCAAAGCTGAAGCCGGTCCCTTCCCCGGTCGTTTCGTTATAAGGCTCCACGGTATCCCGCAGCCCGCCGGTCTCGCGGACGATCGGGACGGAATGGTACCGCATCGCAATAAGCTGGCCGATCCCGCACGGCTCGAACAGCGAGGGCATCAAGAACAGATCCGACCCGGCATAAATTTGGCGGGCCAGCGCTTCGTCGAACAAAATTTGCGCCGACAGCTTGTCCGGAAACGTACCGGCAGCCCAGCGGAACAGGTTCTCGAACCGCTCCTCTCCGGTACCCAGCACGACCCACTGCGCGTCAAGCGCCATCAGCTCGGCGATCACCCGGTCGATGAGCGCAAGCCCCTTCTGGTCGACCAGGCGCGTTACCAGCGCGATCAACGGCACATCCTTGTCAACCGGCAAGCCCAGCCGCTCCTGCAACTTCAGCTTGTTCGCCTGCTTCTTCGCATAAGAATCCCGATAGTTGACCTCCAGATGCGGGTCCGTCAGCGGATCGAATTCCTCGTAATCGATCCCGTTCAGTATGCCTTGCAGCCGGCCGCTTTGGCTGCGCAGCAGCTCGTCGAGATGCTCCCCGTAATACGGCGTCTGGATTTCTTCCGCATACGTCGGGCTCACGGTCGTAATATAATCCGAGTACAGCAAGCCGCCCTTCAGGAAGCTCGCCCCGCCGTGCATCTCCAGCGCATACCCGTGCAGGTGCTCCTCGCCCAAAGCAAAAAAGTCCTGGAACTGTTCCTTGCCGAAGACGCCCTGGTATTTCAGGTTGTGAATCGTAACGATCGTTTTGAGATGGGAGAACATCGGCTGATCGCTGAAATGCGCCTTGTACAGCACCGGAATCATACCGGCCTGCCAGTCGTGGCAGTGAAGCAGGTCCGGCATATAATCGATATGCGGCAGAGCGTCAAGCACCGCGCGGCAGTAGAAGGCGAATCGTTCCGAATCGTCACCGTAGCCGTAGCAGCCCTTGCGCCGGAAATAATATTCGTTGTCGACAAAATAGAACGTGATCCCGTCATGCTCCAGCTTCTGGATGCCGCAGTATAAGTTTCTCCAACCCATCCGGAGAGTAAAGGAAGCGACGGTTTCCATCTGCTCCGTGAAACGTGCCGGAATGTCCTCGTACTTGGGCAGGATGACCCGGACGTCGATCCCCTGCTTCGCCAGCTCCTTAGGCAGCGAGCCGATGACATCGGCAAGTCCTCCCGTTTTGACAAAAGGCACGGCTTCCGACGCGGCAAGTAACACTTTCATGGCTTCCTCCCCCTCCTCGTACAATCCACGGTGAATCAACAAAACCGCTTCGCGAGCGGATCGATCTTCCGTTCGCTGCTTCATCCCGGCCTGCGTTTCTCCGGAATAACTCCGCCCGCGCCGCTTGTTTTCACCGATATCTATTAAATCACCTTCGTCTTCGAAGCGATAAACGGTGCTTGCTTATCGCCGGTCAGCACGCGGCCGCGGCTGATAAACACGTCTTTGTCCAAGATCGCATTCTCGATAATGACATTTTCTTCGATCTCGCAGTTTTGCAGAATGATGCTGTTTTTGACGTACGCGCCTTTGCGGATTTTGACCCCGCGGAACAAGATGCTGTTCTCCACCTTGCCTTCGATGATGCAGCCGTTGGCGATCAGCGCGTTGCGGGCATGCGCGTTCTCGGTGTAACGGGCCGGCGGCTCGTCTTTGACCTTGGTGTAGATCAGGTTCTTCTGGAAGAACAGCTCGCGCCAAAGTTTCGGATTGAGCAACTGCATGCTGTGCTTGTAGTAGCTTTGGATCGTATTCACTATGCCAGTATGGCCTTCGTGCAGGTAGCCGTAAACGCCCAGCTTATCGACGTTCTTCATAATCCCGTCGCGGACGAGATGATCATAGCCTTGGGCGAGGCACGATTCGACCATATCGAGCAGCAGCTCCTTGCTCATCACGTACATTTCCATCGACACGTTATCGGTGCGCAGCCGCCCCGAATGGTCTTCGATCACCGTCACTTTGCCGTCTTCCTTGACGGCCATCCGGCGGAAGGAGGCGCATTCGTCGTTGTCCGACTTTTTATAGACGACCGTGATGTCGGCGCCCTTCTCCAAATGGTAATCCAGCACGGCATTGTAGTCGATATTGCAGACGATATGGCTGCGCGAGATGATCACATAATCCTGCCGCCCGCGGTAAAAGTAATCGCGGTGACTGTAGAACTGGAACAGGTCGCCCCGCGCCAGTCCGGTGTCCCCGTGAAGGACGGCCGGCAGGATGAACAATCCGCCGCGCTTGCGGTCCAGGTCCCATTCTTTTCCGGACCCGAGATGATCCATCAGGGACCGGTATTTATGCTGCGTGAAGACGGCGACATTCTCAATGCCCGAGTTCACCATATTGGACAACGTAAAATCGATCAGCCGGTACCTGGCGCCGAACGGCACCGACGCGACGCACCGGGAATAGGTCAGCTCCTCCAAATCGTCCCGCTCGTTGACAAGATTGATTACGCCCATCATTCGCTTCATGCGGCTTCACCCTTTCCCAGAGGCACTAGTCGTCCTGCCGATATGCTCATTGCTGCCGATCAAAACGATATCTCCCCCACCATGCTCATCTTGATGTCCGATGACGCACCCGTCTTCCACGACCGTTCCCTCGCCGATAATCGCCTTATGGATACTCACGTTGCTGCCGATCGTCACGTTCGGCATAATGACGGAATCCCGGATGACGGTGCCCTCGCCGACCTGCACGCCGTAGAACAGCACGGAATGATCGACCTCGCCGAACACGCAGCAGCCTTCGTTAATCAGCGAACGCCGCACCTGCGCCGTCGGGGCCACGTACTGCCCGGGCTGGCACGGATTGACCGAATATATGCGCCATTCCCGGTCGTTCAGATTGAATTCGGGCTCATCCTCCAGCAGGTCCATATTGGCTTCCCATAAGCTCTGAATCGTCCCAACGTCCTTCCAGTAGCCTTCAAACGGATACGCAAAGAGCGGCCGCCCGTCGCGCAGCATCAGCGGAATGACGTCTTTCCCGAAGTCCTTGCTGGATTCAGGGTCGGCCTCGTCCTTGATCAAGTATTCCTTGAGCGCCTGCCAATTGAAAATGTAGATGCCCATCGAAGCCAGATTGCTCTTCGGCTCCTTCGGCTTTTCCGCGAACTCGGTAATCCGGTTCTCGTCATCCGTACTCATCAGGCCGAAGCGGCTCGCTTCCTCCCACTTCACTTCGATGACGGCGATCGTGCAGTCAGCCGCTTTGCTTTTATGGAAATCGAGCATCCGGTCGTAATCCATCTTGTAAATATGGTCGCCGGAGATGACCAGCACATACTCCGGGTCGTACTGCTCGATGAATGAAATGTTGCGGTAGATCGCGTTGGCCGTTCCCTTGTACCAATC
Source organism: Paenibacillus sp. MZ04-78.2 (assembly GCF_024213375.1). Classification (GTDB taxonomy): domain Bacteria; phylum Bacillota; class Bacilli; order Paenibacillales; family NBRC-103111; genus Paenibacillus_G. The sequence continues at coordinate 81,525 of NZ_JANAVJ010000003.1, forward strand.
GCCGCCGCTTTGCTCCATATAAGGAGGCAGCACCGTCACGCCGCCGCTCTTGCGGTCCAAATCCCACGGCGTTCCGATTCCGATATACGTATTCAGCACGAGCGGCTGGTATTGCGTCAGAACGCCGACCGTATCGATGCCCGAGTTCGTGCAGTTGCTGAGGGTAAAATCGATGATCCGGTATTTTCCGCCAAAATGAACCGCAGGCTTCGCCAGCTTGCTGGTCAGGACACCCAGACGTCTTCCTTCCCCACCGGCCAGCAGCATGGCCACACACTCTTTTTTACGCATCGGCTTTCCCCCTCCTCGTCGTCGTATTGGTACGCTTGCGCTTGATTTTAACCGGCTTGAAGATCACGGCAGCCAGTGGAGGCAGCGTAATATGCAGGCTGTCCTGCCGGTCGTGCCATGGGACTTCTTCCGTCCGCAGCCTGCCCCCGTTCAGCTTGCCGGAGCCGCCGTATTCGCCTGCGTCGCTGTTGAACAGCTCCACGTACTCTCCGGCGAACGGAACGCCGATCCGGTACTTCGCATGGTACACGGGCGTAAAGTTGCAGACGATCACCAGCACGTCTTCCGGATTGCCGGAGCAGCGCATAAACGTCGTCACGCTCTGGCGCTGGTCGTGAGGATCGATCCAGGCGAACCCCTCCGGCTGATGATCCAGCTCCCACAGCGCGGGCTCGCGCAGATACAACTGGTTCAGGTCCCGTACGTACCGGTGCATGCTGCGGTGGCTGTCATAGCCGAGCATCTCCCAATCTAAATCCTCCAGGTCTTTCCATTCGTCGAATTGACCGAATTCGCCGCCCATAAATAGCAGCTTTTTGCCCGGATGGCTCATCATATAGCCGAAAAGCACTCGCAAATTCGCAAACTTGCGCCAATAATCCCCAGGCATTTTGTTGAGCAGCGATTTTTTGCCGTGTACCACTTCGTCGTGCGACAGCGGCAGCACATAATTTTCGGAGAAGGCGTACATGAAGCTGAACGTCAGCAGGCCGTGGCTTCCGGGGCGGAAATACGGGTCTGTCACCATGTATTTCAGCATGTCGTTCATCCAGCCCATGTTCCACTTGTAGTTGAACCCAAGGCCCCCGGCGTCGACCGGAGCCGTCACAAGCGGCCAAGCGGTCGAATCCTCAGCCATCATCAGCGCATCCGGATAACTAGCGAATACCGTGCGGTTCATTTTTTTCAGGAAAGCGATCGCCTCGAGATTCTCGTCACCCCCATCGACGTTCTTGGTCCATAGCCCGCGCGGCTGGCCGAAATTCAGATAAAGAAGGCTCGCGACCGCATCGACGCGCAGTCCGTCAATATGGTACATATCCATCCAGAACAGCGCGTTCGAGATCAGGAAGCTGACGACTTCCGGCTTGGAAAAATCGAAAGCGAGCGTGCCCCATTCGGGCTTCTCGGCTAAGGCGGGATCGCTGTGCTCATATAGCGGCTGGCCGTCGAACTGCCGCAGACCGTGCTCGTCTTTGACGAAATGGCCCGGCACCCAGTCCATAATGACGCCAATCCCCGCCCGGTGGCAGCAGTCGACGAAATACATGAAATCTTTTGGCGTACCGAAGCGGCTGGTAACCGAATAATAGCCGGTGGCCTGGTAGCCCCAGGACCGGTCGTAAGGATGTTCAGCAAGCGGAAGCAGCTCGATATGGGTGTAACCCATCTCTTTCACGTAGTCGACCAGTTCGCTTGCGAGTTCGCGGTAGGAGTAGTAGGCACCGTCCGGCTTCTTTTTCCAGGTGCCGAGATGTACTTCATAGATGTTTAACGGGGAGCGGTAGACGGATTGGGACGCTTTGCGCGCTTGCCATTCCCGGTCGGTCCATTCGTAGCCGTCCAGCGAGCAGATGCGCGAAGCCGTTCCCGGCTTGAGCTCGGACCAGAACGCGTACGGATCGGCTTTATACAGCAGCGTTCCGGCAGAGGTAACGATTTCGTATTTGTAGTACTCTCCTTCCCGGACGCCGGGCACGAACAACAACCAAACGCCCCAGGTGCTTACCTTTTGCATCGCATGACCCGAGCCGTCCCAGCAATTGAAGTCGCCGACCACCCGAACCTCGCGGGCGTGTGGGGCCCAGACGGCGAAGCGGACGCCGCGTTCCCCCTCCGACTCGGCCAAATGGGAGCCAAGCATCCGGTAGCTTCGGAATAAATTTCCTTCGTGGAACAGATACAAGTCCTCCGGACCGGGGATCAAGCTCATCACGTTCCGTTCATCCCCCTTTTCGATCATTGTTTCTGTCTCTACTTACACAAATACTACGCGCTTGAATAAATTCCTGTCTGAATAGTGCAAATTCTTCGTGAATTCAGAATTTGGCAAAATTAATGGTCATTCAAGAAAGATAAAAAAAGGATTTTGCTTCTCTTTTGTGGAAGTAGTAAGTCACACTCAAAGGGAGAGGATGGATTAACGTATGAATGACAAGCTGAAAGGTTTGGCGCTGGGCCTATCGCTGGGCGTCATGCTGACAGGGTCGGTCGCCTATGCGAGCGGCACTCAAATTGAGGTATATTTTAAGCAGCTCAAATATATGTTCGACGGTGTAGAGAAAAAACCGACCGCCGAGCAGGGGCAAGGTTTCATTTATAACGGCACCACCTACGTGCCGCTCAGATTCGTCAGCGAATCGCTCGGCAAGGAAGTAAGCTGGGACGAGAGCAGCGGGACGATCTGGGTTGGCAAGAAAGGCGATCCGAACGGCGTCGTCGCGACTTACAAGGGCGGGCAAATTACATGGGGCGAGGCCAACAAGTTCGTTTCGGTCTTGCACTTACTGAACAGGACCGGAGAGGTCGACGAACAGTTCCTGAAGCATATCATCGGCTACAAAGTATTAGCCGGGCGGATCACAGCGGAACAGAAGGCTGCCCTCCCCGCCGAAATCGACAAGCACTACCCTGAGGTGAAAAAAATAATAGCCGAATTGAAGCAAACCGAGGATTTTGCCTCCTTGCTGGCTAAAGAAGGATTAAGTGAGCAGGATGTCCGCGACTATCTCGGCCTCGACATCGCCGCCGGCCAGGCAATTTCCGCCCTAGCAACCGATGCGAAGCTGAAAGAAGCCTACGATGCGGGCATTGCTGCAAAAAACGGCGAGTTCGTGAAAGCGTCCGTACGGCATATTTTGATCGGCTTCGAGGACTCCGCCGGCAAAGAGCGTTCGAAGGATGACGCCAAGAAGCTGGCGCTCGATATCGCCGCGAAGCTGAAAAACGGCGAGGATTTCGCCGCGCTGGCCAAGCAGTATTCCGACGACCCCGGCTCCAAAGATTTGGGTGGCCTGTTCGAGAACCAGCCGGTAACGGATTTTGTTGAAGCGTTTAAGAAAACGGCCGCCGAGCTGGAGCTGAACAAAATCAGCGAACCGGTTGAAACGGAGGTCGGCTACCATATCATGCGCGTCGAAGCCCGTTCCACGCAAACGTTCGACGAAGTGAAGGACGAGCTGAAGCAGGACGTGATGACCGAAGCCTACGAGAAGTTTACGGGGCAGGAGCTGCCGGGATTGATCGAAAAACTGGACCTGCCTAAAGCAAAGTAATACATAGCCGGAGCGCTCTTTCGGAGCGTCTCCGGTTTTTTGCGTCCGGCCGATGGATTCGTCTGCCGGAATCGTGTAAAATGTTGAAGATGCCGAATGGCAATACTGAGACTGGAAATCAAATTAAAGGATGGTCGCTACTTATGTTTGCAGCACAAGACTGGAAAGATTACGAATTGATCGACACCGGAGGCGGCGAGAAGCTGGAACGCTGGGGCAGTATCGTCCTGCGGCGTCCCGATCCGCAGATTATTTGGCCGCTGCCTCAGGAGACTGGCGTATGGCGCGGAGCCGACGCCCATTACCACCGCAGCTCCAGCGGCGGCGGCAGCTGGGAATACCGCAAGGACATTCCCGAGCGCTGGACAATCTCGTACCGCGGGCTGTCGTTTCATATTAAACCGACCAGCTTCAAGCACACCGGCCTGTTCCCGGAGCAAGCCGTCAACTGGAGCTGGATGATGGATAAAATCCGCAGCGCCGGCCGGCCGATCCGCGTGCTGAATCTGTTCGCTTATACCGGCGGCGCTTCCGTCGCGTGCGCTTCGGCGGGTGCCGAGGTATGCCATGTCGACGCATCCAAGGGCGTTGTGCAGTGGGCGAAAGAAAACCTGCAGTTGTCCGGTCTCGGGGATCGCCCGGTACGCTTCATTACGGACGACGTGTTCAAATTCGTCCAGCGCGAGCAGCGCCGCGGCAGCAAATACGACGCCATTATTATGGACCCGCCGTCGTACGGACGCGGACCGAACGGCGAAACGTGGAAGCTGGAAACGAACCTGTATCCGTTTGTGGAAACGTGCATGAGCATTTTGACGGACAAGCCTTTGTTTTTCCTCATCAATTCCTACACGACTGGCATTTCCGCCACGGTGCTTCACAACACGCTTGCCTTGTCTCTTGGCCGGAGCCATGGCGGAACGATCACTTGCGGCGAGATCGGCCTGCCGATTACAGCCTCGAAGCTGATGCTGCCTTGCGGCATCCTCGGCCGCTGGGAGGCTTAGCGTATGGGCGGCTCTCACCCGCGCGTTCCGGTGCTGTACGAGGACAATCACGTCATCGTCGTCGTTAAGCCGCCGAACGTTCCGACACAGGAGGACGCCTCCCGTGACCCCGACCTGCTGACGCTGATCAAAGCCGATCTCAAGGAGCGGCACCGGAAGCCGGGCAACGTGTATCTCGGTTTGGTCCAGCGGCTTGACCGGCCGGTAGGGGGAGTCATGGTATTCGCCAAAACCTCCAAAGCCGCCTCCCGGCTCTCCGATGCAGTCCGTACGCGCGCAATCCGCAAGGTATATACAGCGGTCGTTAACGGCCGGCCCAAAGAGCCTCAAGGAACGCTGCGGCATCACTTGCTGAAAGATACCAAAACGAATACGGTATCCGTCGTTCCCGCTTCGAAGACCGGCGCCAAGGAGGCGGTGCTCGATTACCGCGTCCTGTCCGGCCGAGACGGCTTGTCGCTTGTACAGGTCGAGCTCCACACCGGACGCCCGCACCAAATCCGCGTCCAGTTCGCGGCTATCGGCTGCCCGCTCGTAGGCGATCAGCGGTACGGCGGCGCTCTGGCGAAGCCCGGTCAGCAGATCGCGCTGTGGTCCACCCTGCTCGAATTCACGCACCCGGTCACGCAGGAAGCGCTCCACTTCACGTCGGAGCCTCCGGGAGCCTTTCCTTGGCTGCTCTGGGACCTGAAGGCCGCAGGGGCTTTATAGCCCCCATGAACGCGGCGACCGCACATATATATGACGAAATTGAAAAAGACCAGGCGCCGTCATCCGACAAGGTTGTACATAATCGCCGAACGTCTTTTCAAAGCAAACGTGAATATGGTATGATGGATTTACAAAAAAAGTTATTGTCGGCAAACCAGAAAGGCCGCGAATGTTCCAGCATCCGCGACCTTGCTACAATAGATTGCCCTCAAGGCGATCGGCGCAAGGAATAACCAAGCGGTAGACCTCTCGGGTTCCAAGGCTCAAGGGAGGTCTACTTCTTTTTTAAGTAGGAAAGTAAAGCGAGAATAAACATGCCGAACATGAACATCAACGTTACGGCATCCTTTACTTCCATGGCATCACCTCCTTCCGGATTCGCTTATGCGAACCCACAAATGGCAGGGGTGTGCCAACCGTCCTTGAGTGCCTTCCCTATTGCATCCACATTATACCATACGCCACGATAAATGAGAACATATTTTCGTATTCTAATTCACCAAAACGCTAAGCATTGGCAACCTTACCCAGCAAGTATACAAGCAATTGCTGATTGTGTGAGGAAATTCGGCTCAAATATTGCTGCAAGAACTGTTCGCGGATTTGCACGCCGCGTTCGCATTCGAAGCTTCCCTTCTCCGTTACCAATACCCACACGATGCGGCGGTCCTTCTCGTCCCGCTCTCTTGCGATTAACCCGCTCTTTTCCATCCGGTCAAGCAGCGTCGTAATCGCCGCAGGCGTCGTCGCCAAATACTCGATGAAATCCGAAGGCTTCATTCGGTCCCGCTCGGAAGCCAACAGCCTTTCGAGCAGCGTAAGCTGCCCTTCCGTCAGCGTCGGAGCAAGCTCCGCTTCCATATGCGTGCGCAAATCTTTGGACAATTTCCACCACAGCTTGGCAAATTCCTGAGTTATCACGATCATCACTCCCGAAAAACCAATTTTTTCCCTAATTATAGCATTGACCTCCGTCTTTTTAAAGGTTAACTCCATAAATATTTTAGGACATAAAACGATAAAATCGGGTACCTTTTGACGGAGTTCAACATATACTGCACATGGGACATTCGCCTATACGCGGAGCTTGTCAATCCATGGAAGACAAGGAGTGGAAGGAATGGAAGGAATGGAAGACTGGAAGCGCAAAATCGGAGAAAGCGCATTGACCAAAGGAATTATAAACGACCCAGACTGGCTCGAAAAGTTGGACGATTCGATGCCGGTATGGGCCGTTCTGCAATTGATGCTGGAGCTGCTCGAAAAGCTCGAGCCGCAGTACACCAGCTATGACTAAGTAATCTTCAAAATATTCGTTACCGTTTCGTTTTTATTGACCGGAACGATGCATTTCCCTATGGATTTGCGGTCATCAATCGGCGTCCGCTCGGTTGAGAAAGTTACTCTTCCGCCCGTACTCAGGATGGCGGTCAGGTCGAACGGCTCTTTAACCACAAAAGCGCCTTTCAGCTCCGATCCGTTCGGCTTTACCCGCTTGCCCTCCTTGAATTCGAACGTAATAATCCCCTTGCCTCCGCGTCCTTGAACGGGATAATCCGCTACGAGCGAACGCTTCGCATACCCAAGCTCCGTCATGACGACGACTTCTCCTTCGTCCCCGTCGATCCAATCGGCGGCAACGACCTCATCGTCATCCTTAAGCTGAATGCCGCGAACCCCTGCAGCGGCGCGTCCCATCGGATTCACTTTGTCCTCCTTGAAGCGGATGGCCATCCCCTGCTTCGTTACCAGCAGCAGCTCTTTTGAGCCTGTGCTGAGCAATACGTCAAGCACCGCGTCCTGATCGCCCACTTTGCAAGCGACGATCCCGGTCGAACGATTCGTAAAATAATCCTTCAGCTCGGTCCGTTTAACCTGCCCTTTGCGCGTAACAAATACGAGCGACTTGCCCGGCTCTTCGAAATCCTTGACCGGCAACACGTGAATAATGCGGTCGTCCTTGGAAATCGGAATGACGTTGACGATGGCGGTGCCGTTCTCCTTCCATTTGTACTCCGGAATTTGATGCACCGGCAGCAGGAAGTATTGCCCTTTCTGCGTGAAAATAAGCAGGCTCTCCAGCGTATTGACATCGAGCAGATAGCGAAGAGAATCGCCTTCCTTCAGTCCCGTCTTGTCAATCTCGCCGCCGGAACGGATAAACGACAGCTTGCCCGTACGCTTGATATAGCCTTCGCTGGAAAGCGTAACGAAGACGTCTTCGGCCGTCACCATGACTTCCAGATTGACTTTAAGCTCTTCCACTTCGTCCTGGATGCCCGATCGGCGGTCGATACCGTACTTATCGCGGATTTGCGACATTTCATTCTTAATGACAGTCAAAAGCTTCTTCTCGCTGCCAAGAATTCCTTTCAGGTACGCGATTGTTTTCTGAACGTCCTTCCATTCCTTTTCCAAAGAATGAATCTCCAGATTCGTCAAACGATACAGCTGCAAGGTCAAAATCGCATCGGCTTGCCGTTCGGTAAAGCCGAATTTGGCGACGAGGTTGTTTTGGGCGTCCTGACGGTTTTTCGACGCTTTGATCGCGGCGATGACCTCGTCCAGAATGTTGAGCGCCTTGACCAATCCTTCGAGCACGTGGGCGCGGTCTTCCGCCTTCTCCAGCTCGAATCGCGAACGGTGGGTGACCACTTCTTTTTGATGGTCGATATAGGCCTCCAGCATATCGCGCAGCCCAAGCTGCTTCGGCGTCTTGTTGACGATGGCGACCATGTTGAAATTATAGGCCACCTGGAGGTCGGTCTTCTTGAACAAATACGCCAAAATCCCCTGCGCATCCGCTTCCTTTTTCAGCTCGACGACAATACGAAGACCCTCGCGGCCGCTCTCGTCGCGAACCTCCGCAATGCCTTCGAGTTTTTTCTCCAGACGAATATTTTCCATCGCCGTTACCAGGCGGGATTTCACGACTTGATAAGGAATTTCGGTAATGACGATCTGCTGGCGACCGCCGCGCAGGTCCTCGATCGCCGTGCGCGCCCGCACATAGATGCGGCCCCGGCCGGTCCGGTACGCCTCGCGTATCCCTTCCGAGCCCATAATAATGCCGCCGGTCGGAAAATCCGGGCCTTTGATGTCGCCCATCAATTCTTCCAGCGTACTGTCCGGCTTATCGATCAACGCAATACAGGCATTAACCACCTCGCGCAGGCAGTGCGGCGGAATTTCCGTCGCAAATCCGGACGAGATGCCGCTAACGCCGTTAACCAGCAAATTCGGAAACCGCGAAGGCAGCACGACCGGCTCCTTCGTCGTGTTGTCAAAGTTATCCTTGAACTGAACCGTCCGCTTCTCGATGTCCCGCAGCAGCTCCATCGCGATTTCGGACAACCGCGCTTCGGTGTACCGCATCGCAGCCGGCGGGTCGTCGTCCATCGAGCCCCAGTTGCCGTGGCCGTCTACCAAGACGTGGCTCATTTTCCAAGGCTGCGCCATCCGCACCATGCCTTCGTAAATCGAGGCGTCGCCGTGCGGATGGTAATTGCCCATCACGTCCCCGACCGTCTTTGCCGATTTGCGATACGGCTTATCCGGCGTGTTCCCGGAATCGTACATGGCGTACAGAATACGCCGCTGCACCGGCTTCAGCCCGTCGCGCACGTCCGGAATTGCGCGGTCTTGAATGATATATTTGGAATACCGGCCGAACCGGTCACCTACAACCTCTTCTAGAAAGGCCGGCAAAAATTTTTCCTGGATACTCACAAAAGGCCCCCCGTTTATTCTTCAAATTCCGTGAAGTCCACGTTCTCGATGATCCAGCGCTTCCGCGGATCGACTTTATCCCCCATCAGCGTAGATACGCGCCGCTCGGCTTTGGCCGCATCCTCAATCTGCACCTGCAGCAGCGTGCGCGTCGCCGGGTCCATCGTCGTTTCCCAGAGCTGGTCGGGGTTCATTTCACCGAGTCCCTTGTACCGCTGCAGCTCGATGTTTTTCCCGAGCTCCTTGATCAGCGCCTGCAGTTGCTCGTCGGTCCAAGCATAACGGACCGTACTGTTTTTGCCAGCTTTTTTCGTCACCTTAAACAGCGGTGGCTGGGCGATATACACCTTGCCCACGTCGATGAGCGGCTTCATGTACCGATAGAAGAACGTCAGAAGCAGCACCTGAATATGCGCGCCGTCGGTGTCGGCGTCGGTCATAATGATAATTTTCGCGTAATTGCTTTCCGACTCGTCGAATTCCGGGCCGATTCCTGCGCCGATGGCGGCAATGATCGCCTTGTATTCGTCGTTTTTCATAATATCGAGCAGCTTGGCCTTTTCCGGGTTCATCGGCTTGCCCTTGAGCGGCAAAATCGCCTGATGCTTCGAATCGCGCCCTTGCTTCGCCGACCCGCCGGCGGAATCGCCTTCGACGATGAACAGCTCGTTGCGGGTGTAGTCCTTCGATTGGGCCGGGGTCAGCTTGCCGCCGAGGTTCGAGCTTTCGCTCTTGCCCTTCTTGCCGCTGCGCACCTCTTCCCGCACCTTTCTCGCCGCCTCGCGCGCTTTGGCCGACTGGATCGCCTTTTTCATGATCAGCTGCGCGACCTGCGGATTTTCTTCGAGGAATACCGCCATTTTATCGGAGACGACCGAATCGACCGCGCTTCGCGCCGAAGCGCTTCCGAGCTGGTCCTTCGTCTGGCCGACGAATTCGACCTCGCCCATCTTGATGTTGATGACCGCCATCAGGCCTTCGCGCAGGTCCTGCCCGTCCAGGTTTTTCTCCTTTTCCTTGAGCATCCCGTTCTTGCGCGCATAGTCGTTCATCACACGGGTATACGCGGTTTTGAAGCCCGTTTCGTGCGTTCCCCCGCCGCGTGTCGGAATCGAGTTGACGAAAGACACGAGCGTCTCCGTGTAGCCGTCGTTATACTGCATCGCTACTTCGACTTCGATTTCGTCTTTCTCCGCCACAAAATGAATGACGTCATGCAGCACCGATTTTTCCTCGTTCAAGAACTGCACGAACTGGCTGGCGCCGCCTTCGTATTGGAACTCCTCCTGCTTATCCGCGCGCTGGTCGGTCAGCGTGACCTTCAGCCCCGAGTTCAAAAAGGCGATTTCCTGCAATCGCTCGCAGAGCGTATCGAAATTGATTGTCGTCCCGCCCTGAAAGACGCGCTTATCGGGCTTGAACGTCACCTTCGTTCCGGTTTTGCGCGTCGTCCCGATCACTTCAAGACCGGTGACCGACTCGCCAACGTGCTCCTTGCCTTGTTTATCCACCCAATATTCAAACCGCTGGCGGTGTGTTTTGCCTTCGCGGTAAATTTCCACTTCAAGCCATTCGGACAGCGCATTCGTCACGGAAGCGCCTACGCCGTGCAATCCGCCGGACTTTTTATATCCCCCGCCGCCGAACTTGCCGCCGGCATGAAGCATCGTAAACACCACCTGCGGCGTGGGAATCCCCGTTTTGTGCATGCCGGTCGGAATGCCGCGGCCGTTGTCGCACACCGTCACGGACTGATCCTTATGGATCGTCACGTCGATTTGCGTACAATGCTTGGCCAGATGCTCATCTACGGCATTATCGACGATTTCCCAGATCAGATGGTGAAGCCCGGACGTGCTGGTACTGCCGATATACATCCCCGGCCGCTTGCGTACCGCTACCAATCCTTCGAGCACCTGGATATCGTCTGCACCGTAGTCCGCCGGCGCTGCTGTCGTTTTTCCAATCAAATCGAGTTGATCCGCCATCGCAGCCTCCCTAAAACACCTATGTCTCCGCAACATTATATCATTTGATCGGATTAGTTCAATACATCTTTTTTCGTGAATACCGCAAACGAGACGATCACTGATGCGATTCCCCATACGGTCAACACCGCCAAGGAGAACGGCAAATCCATGCCTTTGATGGGCGGAAGCGTCCCGCTGAGATACGTCGTCAAGTTCAAGTTGACCATAAACAAATATTTGGCCGCCTCCCAGGAAGAGACCATATTCGTCAAGATCGTACCCGAGATGAGCAGCGCCAGCATGATGCCCATTCCCGCCGCCGTGCTGCGCACGAGCACCGAGATCATCAGCGTCATCACCGCGACGACGAGCGCCGCATACCAGACCAGCCCGAACTCCATGATCAGGTACAGCCACTGGTCGATAGGGCGGACGAACGAGAAGTCAACCTCGGTCCCCTTCACCTGAAACCCGAAGAAAACCGGCATGTCCCAGCCCCCGTAGCCGAACACGACGCCGGAAATAAGATAGCATAACATGGCTGTCGCAATCACGATAAACGAGGTGAACAAAATCAGACTTAGCAGCTTGCTCAGGAGGATTTTCCAGCGCTGGACCGGACGCGTCAGCAGCAGCTTGATCGTCCCCGTCGTATGCTCCCCGGATACCAGATCGGCAGCAACGACCATAACCATGAGAGGAATAAACAGATTAACGGCATTCTTCACAAACTCTCTTGTAAAGGTTACCCCGTTCGGTTCAGTCGGATTCACATCTTTATCCAGATAGTACTGAGCCAGCTTCACTTCGACGCGGCGCCACTGCTTCCATTCCTCGGGCACGCGTCCGCTGCCGAGACTGCGGGTATAGTCTACAATCTTCTGCCGCTGCTCGACCCGCCAGTCGGTCGTTCCGAACTGCTTTCGGTTGCTTTCCGCCACCTTCATTTGCGCATAGGTGAACATCGGGATGATTGCGGCCAAAATAAGCAGCACGACGAGCAGCCGCTTTTTTTTGATCATTTTGATGCATTCGTTCTTGACCAGCGGATACAAACTAACCAATGCGCTCACCCTCCGTCAGCTTCAGGAATAAATCTTCCAGCGTCGGAAGCTTGATTTCGATGCCGTGGAGCGCTACGCCTGCTTCCATAAGCTGCCTCGACAGCTCCGGAATCGCCTCCGGGTTTTGCAGGGCAACCAGCCGCGGCGCCCCTGTCTCCGTCCCGACCTCATCCGCGAACGAGACCGACTGTACCTCGGGATGTAATTGAAGAACCTTTAGCGCTGTCTCGGCCGGAAGTACGCTCCAAACGACCGTGCTGACGGATTCGTCCACAAGCGACGATACCTCGCCGACCGTAATCACCTCACCATGGCTTATGATCGCGACACGGTCGCACATTTGCTGAATTTCGCTGAGCAGATGGCTGGAAATGAACAAGCTGAGCCCGGTCTCGGCCAATTGGCGGATAAATTCCCGAAGCTCCTTGATTCCCTGCGGATCAAGGCCGTTGGTCGGCTCGTCCAAAATGAGCAGCTTCGGGTCGTTCAACAGCGCTTGGGCAATGCCCAGACGCTGCCTCATCCCCAGCGAGTATGTCTTTACTTTGTCGTGGATACGCGCATCCATGCCGACGATGTCCACCACTTCACGGATGCGCTTCTCGCCCACGCCCGGCAGCATCCGGGCGAAATGCTCCAGGTTTTCCCAGCCGCTGAGGTACGAATACAGCTCCGGATTTTCCACAATACAGCCGACATACTGCAGCGCCTTGTTATGCTTCTTATGCACGTCGTAGCCGCAGATGCGGATCGAGCCTTCCGTCGGCTTGATCAAGTCCACCAGCATGCGGATCGTCGTCGTTTTTCCCGAACCGTTCGGCCCGAGAAAGCCGAAAATCTCCCCGGCGCGCACGTCGAACGAAATGCCTTTGATGATCAGCCGTTTGCCGATCGTCTTTTTTACGTTATTCACCGCCAGAACAATGTCTGCGTCTCTTCCTTTCCGATGATGTTCCCCGGCCTGATGAGCCATGCTCTTCCGCCCTCCCCGCTATTTCAAAATATCGACGATCCGATCCGCAATCCGGTCGTAGCCGTCCTTGTTCGGATGAAAGTGGTCCGTATATAAATACTTGCTCAAATTCAACTCGAACAAATCGTACGTCGGCACCAGCGTGATGTTCGGGTAGCGGTTCGCCAAATCGAACGCCGCCGCGTTCCACTGCCGGATCACCGGAGCCCCTTCGCGCTGAGGGTCCAGATCGAGGAACGGATGGTACAAGCCGACGTAAAAAATGCGCGCCTGCGGACTCGCCTTGCTGACCCGGTCAAAAATTTGCTCAAGGCGCTTCACTGCGTCCGGCATACGATCGGCTGCCGCTTTCGGGCTAAAGCCCGCTCCGGCCTCCTGTTCCGGCGAGCCCGGGGTGCTTTTCGGCGTCTCTGCGGCCTGACCGCTTGGAGACGTCCGCTCCTTTGCAGAGTCCGCGCCTGACGTACCTTTTGTGCCATCGGAGCCGGACGAGCCGTTCGTAGCGTCACCCAAACTAAAGATGCCTGCGCCGCTCTGGAACAAATCGTTGCCCCCGATCGTCAGCAGCACCAGATCCGCCTCGGCGAGCGACTTGGCGATGTCGGATTTCTTATCCCAATCCTTGAGCATATCCGCCGTCCGATAGCCCGGAATCGCAAAATTGTTGTAGACAAACACCGGCTTGTCCAACTGCTTCTCCAGCTTGTCCCTTACGCCGCCGACATATCCTTTGCCCGACAAATCGCCGGTGCCTGCGCTTAGCGAATCTCCCAGCGCTACGATGCGGATCTGCTCCTTCGCTTCCCAGTTGTCCGTCTTCGGTTTCGCAGCGGGCTGCTGCGGAGCCTCTATTGCGTCGCGCGCAACGGGCTTCGGAAAAATAATCTGATTGATGCCGTAGGCGAATCCGACAGCGCACAACACCGTCGATAACAGCGCGGCAAAGCCGACAGTCCGCCACAACCATCGCGTGGATTTCATGCGTTCTCCCCCAGTTTCGGCAGCTTTACTGCAAGACTGATCACTTCAGTAACTATACATTTTAGAGTAGCGGTTTGCCGCGAGATTTGCAAACTTTGGGGAGGAGAGAGGATGGAAAGAGGGTTAACCAGAGGCAAGCGACATGCGAAGAAAAGCGTCAAACTGCGAGTTCAGACGCTCAAATATTGAAGCGGATTTTGCTGTTGGCCGTTCTTGTTGATCTCGAAATGCAGATGGACCCCGGTCGAATTTCCCGTGCTGCCCATCACGCCGATTTTATCGCCTTTATTGACGCCGTCCCCTTCTCGAACACCGACTTTGCTAAGATGTCCATACAGCGTCTCGTAACCGTTTTGGTGATCGATGACGATACAGTTGCCGTAGCCCGATTTCCAACCGGCAAACGAAACTTTGCCGTGATCGGCCGCCATAATCGCCTTTTGCTCCGAAACGAAATCGGTACCGTTATGATTTTTCCCCCAGCGCCGTCCGAATTCACTCGTTACTTTGGGCTGCAGTACCGGCAGGGCGAACTTACCCGTACCTACGCCGGGAATCACCTTAGTCCCTTGCTTCACAACCGTCCGCACCGGCATTTCGAGTATCGTTTCGTCGACCACCGACTCGCTTGCGGGCTCGCCATTCACACGGACGGACTCGTAGGTCACCTGCTTCCAGCCGGGCTTGCCGTTAGCCACGATCTGAATGACGCCCGCCTGCAGCTCGCTGTCTTTTTCGTAGACGATGCCGCTGGCTATCCGGATCTCCTCGGTATGCGTCTCGATCGTTTTGACCGACAAGAGCGGCTGATTGACCGAAAACTTAAGCGTTTGTCCGACCCGGATCAAATCCTTCTTAATCTCCGGATTGTTGGCCCGGATCACATCGGCAGCGACTTGAAACCGCTGCGCGATCAAGGAGATGCATTCCCCTTTCTGCACCGTATACGTGAGAGGCTGAGCGGCGCCGCTTAAAATCCGGTTCAACACCGCTTCGGCCGGTTCGACTTTGCCCGGGGCGACGTCCGTCTCGAGCAGTTGCACGTCCTGAGTAAACTCGGCGGTCACTTTCACCCTCTGCCGGGTTCCGGCGCCTGCTTCCGACAAGATTGCAACCTCCTTCTCCTTGGACGCGTACAAGAAAGGCTCCTTCACCTGATTCAGAAGGGCTGCGGCAGTAAAGACGTCCTTCACAATGCCGGCCGGCGTGCCGTCGATCCGAATCTCCGTGGCAAAAAAGGCAAAAACAAGCTTATCGTTCAGCGCGGTGATCACCGCATCATTGTCGTATGCGCCTTGGAACGTTTTATTTCCATCGAATCGAACGAACCGAAGCTGCTCCAGATTGGACGTGACGCGCACATGGTCGTATTGCCGCCCTGCTTCTTCGTATCGGGCCGCCTTCCATTGCTTGACGATTTCCGGGTCACTGACCGTCCCTACATGCTGATCATCCAGAAACACGTCAAACCGATAGACCGGCTGCGACTTTGCGAACCAGCGACCCGAGATCAAGACGGCGACGATGACCGCAAAGGCCGTTCCCCACTGCACCAGCTTCAGCAGCAAGCCGCGTGTGACGATGCGCTTTTTCAACGTCCTTCCCTCCCTTGACGGATCGATTGGTTGTTCGTACCGGCGAACAAGTTCACTTCCCCATGTATATGTCAGAGGTGCGGCTAGTAGACAAAAAAGCAAAAACCCCCGACGTTTCTGCTTGCGCAAAAACGACGAGGGCGGGCATAGCATGAACGATCCGCTTACTTGGCCGCCAGTTGATCGGCCATGCGATGAAGGTTGGTTAAACTGATTTGCAGACTATCCAGCGGGTTGCCGGGACAAACGTCCTGCTCCACAGCGTACCATTCGACGCCGCTCACTTCACCCCATTGCAGAATCGGGATGAAATCGATGACGCCCGTACCCACTTCGGCAAACGTCTGATGCTCGTCATTCGACATGTCCTTCAGGTGAATAATCGGCATGCGGCCGGCATATGGACGGATAAAAGGCACCGGATCGAGGCCGCCTTTTTTCACCCAGTACACGTCGATTTCGGCCAGTACGGCGTTGTCCTTGGACGGCTCCAGCAAGTATTCGAGCGCGGATACCCCGTTCACGGCCGTCTCGAACTCGAACGCATGGTTGTGGTAGCTGAGCCGGAAGCCGAGCGGAGCGAGCTTCCCCGCCACCTCGTTCAACTTGGCGCGTACCGCCCGGTACCCTTCTTCGCCGCGCAGATCGGCAGCGATGAACGGGCAGATCAGGTCGCGCGTTCCGAACAGCTTGGCCTGCTCGACGATCGTTTCAAGTTCGTCTTGCAGCGCTTCGTAGCTAACGTGCATCCCTGCGACGCCAAGCCCTGTCTCCTTGAGGACGGCTGCGATTTCTTCGGCAGTGTAGCCCCGCAAACCGGAAATTTGCACGCCTCCCCAGCCCATACGCTTCAGCTCCCGCAGCACGCCCGGAAAATCTTTCTCCAGCTCGTCACGCAGAGTATACAATTGTGCCGCAAACTTGTTCTTCACAACGATGTCAGCTCCTTTGATTTAAGGAGAGCGCATAAAGCAGACCGATGCCTAACAAATGCGCTTCCGGTGGGTATTGTTCACGTTAACAATCATACCACACCGGCCAATATCTGTTAACCCGTTTCTTTTAAAAAGCGGTACTGCGCTTGAATCAGTCCGTGATAAATACCTTGGTGGCGCATCAGTTCGTCATGATTGCCCTGCTCCATAATTCGTCCGTGATCCAATACGAGAATATGATCGGCATGACGAATCGTCGACAACCGATGGGCGATGATGAAGGATGTGCGTCCCGCCATCAGCGTCTTGAGCGCTTCTTGAATTTTCACCTCCGTCTCCGTATCGATGCTGGCCGTCGCCTCATCCAGAATAAGGATGCGCGGGTCTGCCAGAAGCGCCCGGGCGAACGAAAGCAGCTGGCGCTGTCCCATCGACAGCACGTTCCCTCTCTCCTGCACCTCGGTATCGTAGCCGTTCGGCAAATTCACGATAAACTCATGAGCGCGGACAGCCTTGGCTGCCGCTTCCACTTCCTCGTCGGTCGCATCCAGCCGCCCGAACCGGATGTTGTCACGAATCGTCCCGGAGAAAATGAACGTATCCTGAAGCACGATCCCGACCTGCGAACGCAAGCTTTGAATCGTTACATCGCGGATATCGTGGCCGTCGATGACAATGCTGCCGCCCGTTACATCATAAAAGCGGCATAGCAGGTTGATGATCGTGCTTTTGCCTGAACCGGTATGACCGACAAGCGCGATCGATTGACCCGCCTTCACATTCAGATCGATCCGCTGCAGCGCGTGCCGTCCGGGCTCGTATTCGAACTCCACCTGCCTGAAGTCGATATCTCCGCGAATCGTCGGCAGCGGTCGGGCTGACGGCTTCTCTGCCACATTTGGCTGCTCGTCGATAAATTCGAAAATCCGCTCCGACGAAGCCATCGCAATGAGCATCTGCGAATACATTTGGCCGAGCCGGTTGATCGGCTCCCAGAAGCTGCCAATGTAAGAGGCGAAAGCTACGAACAAGCCGACGGTCATTTCCCCGCTTTGAATCAAATAACCGCCAAGCAGAAACAAAATAAAGTAGCCGACTGCCGCGGTGACCTCAATGATCGGGTTAAACGACTGGTTCAAGGTCGATGCGCGGTTCCACGACTTATGGTTATCCTGATTCATTTGCTCGAAATAGGCGATGTTCTGCTTTTCCTGCGTGAACGCCTGCGTCACCTTGACGCCTTGGATGCATTCGTTCAGATGAGCGTTAATGCGCGACGTCTTCGTCTGGACGACCTGCCAGGCGCGGCGAATTTTTACGCGCAGCCGCGTCGAAATCAGAAACATGATCGGAACCGTGATAATAATCGCTGCTCCCAGCTTGACATTGTAAAATAACAGGATAATGATGATACCGATCAGTTGCACACAGTCGATCATCAGATTGACGGCGCCGTTTGTCAGCAAGTCTTGAAGCGAGTTTACATAGTTCGTCACGCGAACGAGAATCGAGCCGGCCGGACGTTTGTCAAAAAACCGGAACGACAGCCGCTGAATATGGCTGAACAAATCGTGGCGCAAATCGTAGATGATCCGCTGGCCAATCTCGTTCGTATACCGAATCCGGTAGTTGTTCGCGAGCCATTGAATGATATACAGCACGAACATAGCGCCTACGCAGAGTGCGAGCAGTTTGCCGTCCTTCTGCTTCAGCGCGTTGTCGATCGCAAAGGCGATCAGAAGCGGATTCAGCAGCTTCGTCAGAGCGCCGACGGCCATCATGATCAGAATGACGGGCGCCATCTGCTTCGCATACGGCTTCATATATTTACCGACGCGCTTGACTTGAACCCAATCAAACCCTTTGTCTAGCTCTTCGTCGTCTTGATAGACGAACCGGGATTTCAACAGTTCCTCGCCTTCGGGCTTCGAACCGCCGGATGAATGGTTCCGTTGTCCGCTCAATGTATATACCTCCTTACGTCAGCTTGAGAAGCAGCGGCCACTTCCGCCGTCGACTCGCTGCGCTGAGCCGGCTCTACGGTACCGGCAAAACCTGCCCTATCATGGACCGACCCCGCATCGGCATCGATATCCCCCGGCTGATCGGCAAATTGAATTTTGTACGTTTCGAGGTACGGCCCCTCCTGCTTCATAAGCTCGGCGTGGGTTCCTCTTTGCACGATGCGGCCTTGATCCAGCACCAAAATCTCATCCGCATGCTTCAGTGAAGAAATCCGGTGCGCGATAATAAACGTCGTGCGGCCTTTCATCACCTCTTCGAACCCTCGCTGAATTTCGTGCTCGGTTTCCATATCTACGGCGCTGGTAGCATCGTCGAGAATTAAAATTTTCGGATTTTTCAGCAGCGCCCGCGCAATCGCAATCCGCTGCTTTTGCCCACCGGATAGACCCAGGCCGCGTTCGCCGACGATCGTATCGTAGCCCATCGGCAGCTCCATGATGAAATCATGCGCTTTAGCCAGCTTCGCCGCCTGAACGACCTCTTCCATGGACACGTCGTCGACGCCGTAACCGATATTGCCTTTGATGCTGGAAGAAAACAGAAACGTCTCCTGAAATACAATCGCCATTTGACTGCGCAGGCTTTCCAGCGTGATGTCGCGAATATCCGTTCCATCAAGCGTAATCCGGCCTTCCTTCACATTGTAAGCCCGCAGCAGGAGCTGAATGACCGTCGATTTCCCGGAGCCTGTACCGCCTAGCAGGCCGATGACCGAACCCGCAGGCGCATCGAGATTGAATTCAGAGAGCGCCGGATGCTGATCCGTATACGCGAAGGTCACGTTGTCGAAACGGACGTAGCCCTGCACCCGGTCAGGCTGCAAGACGAGCGCATGTTCTTTATTTTTCACGTGTTCGTATTGATGCAGCACTTCGAGCAGCCGCTCGCCGGCCGCTTTCGATTGCGTAAAGTTGTTGATATGAAAGCCGATGCCCCACATCGGGCCGATAATATACCAGATCAAGCTGAAAAAGGCGACGAGCTCACCAAGGGAAATGCTTTCGTTCATCACCATCCAGCCGCCGACTCCGAGCAAAATGACCACGCTCAAGTTGGCGAACAGCTCCATCAGAGGAAAATATTTGGCCCAAATGCCTGCGGTCAACACGTTATTTTCCTTGTAGTTTTCGTTGCGTTCGGCAAATTTGTCGATCTCGTGGGGCTCTCTCGCGAACGATTTGACCGTCCGTACCCCGGTGATGTTTTCCTGCACGGAAGTCGTCATGTTGCTCATCGATTGACGGATCAACCGGAACGCCGGATGAATTTTTCCCTCGAACCGGATCGCCGTAAAGACGAGGAACGGCATGCAAATCATGGTGAGGAGCGTAAGCTGCCAATTGATCGACATCATCATGATTACGCCGAAAGCAAGCATCATAATCACGTTCAAAATTTGGACGAAGCCGAAGCCGATAAAATCCCGTACGGCCTGCAGATCGGCCGTGAGGCGCGACATCAAATCTCCCGTACGCGCTTTGTCGTAATACTGAAACGACAAATACTGCAGCTTCTGGTAAAGAGCAGCCCGCAGGTTGAATGCGGTTTGGTTGCCGAGCCGCGCACTGGTCACGCCGTGCAGAAACTGAAAGGTCGCCTTGACGATCATCACGCCGGCTACGAGAAGCGCCAAGTACGGGACGGTCGAGAACTGCCCTTTCGAAATCACTTCGTCGATCAAGTACCGAAGCAGATTCGGGTACACAAGTCCCAGCGCTGTTACCATCATCAAGCAAACGATAGAGGCATACAGAAACCTTCGTTCCGACCAGTAAAATTCCTTCAGCTGCTTAAATACTTCCATGGAGATCCTCCTTCTCCGGGCTTTGCTGCGAGAGCGTTTTCCGTTCTGCGCAAAGCCTCAGCCGATACATTTTTTTCTCATGGAATACGGCGGTAGGGCCGCAAAAGCAAAAATGGCTTTCGAAGCGGAATGATGGCTTCGAAAGCGTTTCAGCTATGAAAAGTAGTGTAGCATTATCCCCAAGGGGCGGCAAATACGGGTTGCCCCATAATCTTGATTTTCCAAGAATATTTCTTCAAATCGTCACAATATGGAAGCACAACGCTACTATTTCTCCCGAATAATACGAATTCGTTGAAATGTAAGCCCTTTCACAAAAACAAAAATCCGAGGCTGCCCACTAGCGGACAACCTCAGAATAAACCTTTTAGCACTGAACAAAAATGTGGCTCACTTCTCTAATTTCATCCAATAAAATCCAACAGCTTGCTGTGCTTCGCCTGAAGCTCGTTCAAATCGATCTTCATCTCAAGCGCCTCCAGCAGCCCTTCGCCGTGCTCCTCCAGCGCCTGCCGGAGTCTTGCCGCCAGCTCCTGCATCACGCTTCGCAACTGCTCCGCGTAAGCGTCCTCCAAGAAGGCCGCTTGCGCGTCCGCAAAGTGCGTCATCGGCGCGTTCAAGCGGGCTTCCAGCTCTCGGCGCAGCTCCGCTTTCCCGTCGCCTTCGAAGAAGTGCTTCGCATTTTTAAAGAAGCCTGCCAGCCACTTCGGCTGTACGTCTGCTGCCTCCAGTATCGCGTTTAGCTCCGGCGTTTTCAGCTTAAACGGCTCGAAGCCCGGGGCTTCAAAGGACGAAATTCCTCCGGTCCGGACGGCTTCCGACCAGTTTTTCGAGGCGTCGCCCGCCATACGGTTGATTTTGTTCTCGATCCGCAGCGTGGTTGCCAGCACCTCCTGGTTCAAGTCGAAGGACAGCATCCGTCGCAGATCCTCCCATGCGGACTGCATGACCGTTTTCGCATCGCGCCGGTCGTCGCGGAATACGGCCGGGTTGAAGGCCGTGTTGAACAGCTCGCCGAAGCGGTAGGACGTGCGTTGCTTAACATAGTACAACAGCTCTTGAATTTCCTTGGACAGCTCGCGGGCTTCCGCGTCCGTGTCGGAAGCGGCAAGCCGCTTCTGGGCTTCCGCAAGCGCTGTACGCAGCGCTTCAGCTTGGCGGCGGCGCTCCGAAGCGTCTGCCCGGGCGCTGTCCATCCAGCGCTGGAGCACATCGGCTGCACGGCGGATATCCGCATCGCCCGCCCGGACAGCCATCTCGGTCAGCTCCGCGAACGTAAAGCGGACGAACTCCCGCTCGAAGCGCAAGATGCCCGATTGCTCGACCGTCTCCCGGTCCTCTTGGATTTTCCCTTCGAGCGCATAGTAGCTCGACAACGGATAAATCCGCGGGTGCCGAATGCCATGCTGGAGCAGGTTCGTTTCAACGTGCTTGACGACCCCGTCCAGCTCTTCGGCGGAGGAAGCCAGGTCTGCCGCATTGACGATGAAAAACATTTTATCCAGTTCGAAGCTGTCTTTCACGCGTCCGAGCTGCAGCAAAAACTCTTTGTCCGCATGGGAAAACGCATGGTTATAGTATGTGACGAACAAAATCGCGTCGGCGTTCTTGATATAATCGAACGCTACGCCGGTATGACGCGCGTTAATGGAATCCGCTCCCGGCGTATCCACCAGAACGACGCCTTGCTCGGTGAGCGGGTTCGCATAGTACAGCTCGATCAGCTCGACGAAGCACGACTTGGCCTCGTCGGCAGCATAATGGCCAAACTCATCGGCCGTGACGCGCAGCTCCTGCCCCAGGTGCGGGCTCATCTCCGCCCAGCCTTTCTCGACGGCTTTCAGAAACGCGTAATGCGGCTTGCCCTTGCCCGGAACTTGATCGGTCGCAAGCTTATGAATCGCGGCCAGCGCCTTTTCCATCGAATTTACAGCTACGCCCAATACTTCCAACGAATAAAAAATATCGGAGCTCAACCGTTCCGGCGATTTCATTCGGACCTTGGCCGTGCCGTGCGGCCAGCCCTCTTCCGGGGCCGGCGGCATGATTTTATTGATCGCAGCGGTCGTCGGATTCGGCGATACCGGCAGTACCCGTTCGCCGATTAGTGCATTGGCGAACGACGATTTGCCTGCGCTGAACGCGCCGAAGAGCGCGATCGTGAAGCGGTTGTTCGCCAGCCGCTCCGCCTTCTCTTCGAGCGAGCGGCGGATGCTTTGCAGCGCCGCGGCGCCGGCCAGCTCCTGCGCGGCGGCGCCCAGGCGCGCGGCGGCCTCGCGCAGCCGCCGCCGGTGTCCGCCTGCGGCGAGCGCGTCCGCGCCGCCATCGGCGTCGCCGCGGCTCGCCCGCGGCGCGAGCCCCGCGCGGGACTCGCGTGACTCGCGCCCGGCGGGCGCCGCGGCCTGCGGCGCAGCCGCCGCTGCCGCAGGCGAGCCGAGCGCAGCCGCGGGCGCGGGCAGCGCGGGCGCAGCCGCTGCCGGCAGCTGCGCGAGCAGCGCTGCGCCGTAGGCGGCCTCGGCCTGCGCGAGGCGCTCCAGCTCGCGCAAGCCCGCGAGCCGCGCGTCGAGCTCGGCGAGCTGCGCGCGCAGCGCCGCGAGGCGCGGCTGCAGGGCGGCCGCCAGCGCCGCAAGCAGCTCATCGCTGACGGCGTACGCCTCCTTGCGGTACAAGCTTTTCGCTTCCGCGGCAAGTTGCTTCGAGTACGTCAACGTATACTCGTTTCCGAACACCGCGGCCTCGTTCACCTGACCGGCCAGCCAATCCGGCGTCAGCTCCACGTTGATCCGGTCTGCCGCCTCGGTAATGGCGCCAGCCGGCAGGCCGTGGCCTTCCAGCTTCGCTTTGACTGTCTGCTGCACGTGTCTGGCCACCTGCGTCTCCACTTGCGACGCAAAATCTTTATGCAGCGCCGCAAGCCGCTGCTCCCGTTCCGCCGCCGTCTTCGCAGCGGCGCCAAACCAGCCTACCTTGAAGCCGGGTCGGCGGCTTTCCAAATACGCGTGCGCGAAGTCCCGCGTCACGGCCGGAATGACGTTGGCGTTGTCCAATACCGCCGCCACGTCTTTGCGCACGGCTGCCTGCAGCTCCGCCGGCAGCGATTCCAGCCGCGCCAGTTCGGCGCGCGCCTCCGCATACTCCGTCTGGACGGCGTCCAGCTCTTCGCCGGAGGCAGCCAACTGCTCGCGCAGCGCTTCCTTCACCGGCTCATTGCGCTCGGCCATCTTCTCGGCGTGCGCCGCTGCCAGCGCCCGCGCCGACTTCTCAAGGCTAAGCCGCACAAGCGGCTGCCGCAGCTCGATCAACTGCCCGAGCAGCCCGTCCAGCTTGCTCCACTCGCTGGACGGATGATTCGGCACTTTTACCGACGTATAGACGATTCCGTCCGGCCGCACGCCCCAGCTGGCGAACGCTTCGCGCACGCCTTCCTGATATGTGGCGAACGACAGCTCCTGCTCCCGGTGCTTATCGATCATGTTCACGATCAAATAGAGCGGCTTGCCCCACTCCGTCATTTTTTTCGCAAACGCCAAATTGATTTCCGACTGCACATGGTTATAATCCATCACATAAAACACAACATCAGCCAAATGCAGCGCCGATTCCGTCGCCAGCTGATGCGCGTCGTCCGTCGAATCGATGCCCGGCGTATCCAGCAGCGCCGCATGCTCTCCCAGGAACGCGATCGGGTAACGGATTTCCACCGTTTCAATCGCTTCACCGTTACGGCAATACTCCGCCAATTCGTCCAACGGCACCGTTTCGGACCGCGGCTCGCTCATTCCTTGAGCCTGATCGCCTGCCTCGTCGCTGCGGTAAATGACCCTTGCCCCGGCTTCCCCGTTCACAATACTCACAATGTTGGCGCTCGTCGGAATCGGACTCGACGGCAGCAGCATATGACCGCACATCCGGTTGATCAGACTCGACTTCCCTGCCGAGAAGTGCCCGCAAAACGCCAAATAAAGCCGCTCGCTCTGCGCTTTCGCCAACAGCTGCCGCAGCTTCTTTCCGTGCTCTCCGTCTCCCGTTTGCTCTACCTTCGCAAGCAGCCCTTGAACGGCGGCAAGCATTTCATCCTGCGGTGTCCCGCCTTGCAGCCCCTCTTCGTTCCCTGTCTCTACTGACGTTGCTTCTGCTATAGTCAATTCGCTTTTCATCGTTTCTCCTGCCCCTGTTCTTCCTCTGTCTAAAAACTTAAACCAAGCGCTAACCATCTATCTTTTTATTTTCCGAGCAAAAAGAAAAAACCGAATCGCTTCGGTTTTTAGTGTACCATATTTTCCGTCTCCGGAATAAATATTTCGAAAACATCACGATGCTGCAAAATCGTAATGTCTTTATCCTTTACTTTCATCACGACAACTTCCGGACGCTGCTTCATGCGGTTCAAATAATTTTCCGGTACGCTGCCAGACTCCGTTACGACGACGCCTTCAACCTGCTTCTCTTCGTTTTCCTGCAAGGGAGTCTCAAGCACTCTCTCGTAAATATCCGAAAACAATTCAAAATCGCTGGTGTAGACAGATATGCATTTCATCTCTAATCCTATCCTTTCGTATTACGCCTCTTTAGTTTTTGCAGCTTTGACAGCTGCTTTCGCTTTTGGTATAGGCTTCCTATTCGAGTTCGATTTCATTCGTTTTTTACCTTCTCGGCAAAGATCGATCAGCGGACAAACCTCGCATTTGGGGTTTTGCGCTTTACAGTGATAGCGTCCAAAAAAAATGAGCCGGTGATGCGTCTGCGTCCACTCTTCGCGCGGCACCCGTTTCATCAGCTTTTTTTCCACTTCAAGCACCGAATCGTTAACCCCGGCAAGCCCGAGCCGCTTGGATACACGTTCCACATGCGTATCAACAGCTATAGCAGGCACGTCAAAGGCATTGGAAACGACAACGTTGGCCGTTTTTCGTCCGACGCCCGGCAATTCCACCAGCTTCTCGTGTTCGCGGGGAACTTCCCCGTTATACTTGTCCAAAAGCATTGCGCACAAAGCCTGAATGTTCTTGGCTTTGTTCCGGAACAAACCGATCCGCCGAATATCCTGCTCCAGCTCTTCGAGCGGCACGGCCAAATAGTCTTCCGGCCTCTTGTACTTCTGAAACAATGTGGCGGTAACTTTGTTGACCGTCTCGTCCGTACATTGGGCCGACAACAGGACGGCGATCGTCAGCTCGAAAGCATTCGAGTGGTTAAGCTCGCAATGGGCATCCGGGAACATCTCGGCAATCGTATCCAGTATGGTTCTCGCTTGCGTCTGATTCATGCTCCCTGTCCTTTCTTTCGCCTGTTTCTTACAGTTTACCGAAACGCGGCAGGCGAATCAATGACTAATGCCGACAAAATGCGAACTTTTTACGAAAAAAAACCGCCTAATGCAGCAAGAAGTTCTCACTACACAGACGGCTCAAACCGGATAAAAGTTTCAAATAAACCGATCAGGGCTTTTCAATTTCGAAAATTTTATCGTCAATCACGTAAACCATCACTTCTTCGTTCTCCATAAACGTACTTGGGGCAACCGTTTGCGTGCCTTTGTGCAAATACGCTTTAGCAAACAAATTGTATGATGTCTTATCGTTATTCGTCGTCGCCTTCAGAAGCAATTGATTGAGCACCGTATCGTAAGAGGATACCGTCCGCTTGGTCGCGGTCGCCACTTGAATAATCGCTTTGTCTTTCGCGTCCCGGATAATCTCCACCCGGTCATTTTGCTTGATCGTATTCAACGCGGCGGACGTATTGGCATTTTGCCTGATTGTGAACTGCTGGCCGACCGTGATCACCTGGATGTTGCCTTGGAAATCCTGAATGGTCAACGTGCCCGCCGCTACGTCCACATTCGTTACTTTGCCTCGAACCGAATTCAGCAATTGAAGATTGTCGAGCTTGGTACCGCTAAAGCTGGCTTTGACGTACTCGTCTATCAAAATATCCGAGAAGGCGCGGGATTGCTTGCCCGGGTTAATAATTTGATCGTTTTTCTCAACTTTGAACGTCAACTGCGAACCTGTCTCATCCTTGGCGGTAACTTGGTTCGTGCTAGGATTGGTGACCAATACCTTGTACACGCCTGTTTTCTTAGCCATCAGGTTTGTTACGATATCCTGATTCCCTGTGAGCGTTACACGGATCGCATCGCCGACTTTCAGGTCCGAAATGGTGCCGTTCGTTTTGTTAAACATTTCCACAGGCGCGCCGTAATTGACTTTGAACGTTATGTTCTGCCCTCCGGCGGTACGAATAGTCAAGTCGTTTGTAATATTGCTCGTATTGATTTGACCGATCGTGCCTTCCACATTCATCGTCGTTTCAATCTGAACGATTTTATCTTTGGAGACCTTCAAGTCCACTCTTTTTCTGTCGTTGCCGTTGCCGCTGCCTACGAACGAACTCTGGAAGTTGGATTGCTGTATCGGACCTCCCATATAGCGGATGTTCGTATTGTCCGTCAGCCGGTATGCCCCAACCCCGTCACTCTCGGTTTTGATCGTCACCACTTTGGAATTGGCGTCATAACTAAGGATCTCAGCGTAGATGAATTGCTTGGCCGAACGGCTGGTAACGGAAACTTTAACGATTTTATCGTTGATCAAATCCATCTTCAATTGATCGCCGGCTTCGATGTCGAACAGACTCGGGTTCGTCAACCCGTCAATCGAAATGATCGCATTGTCCGCGATATGATAGGCGCCGAGCGAGCCGCCTGCTTTATTAATCGTCAAGATCCGTTTGTCACTGCTTAAGCTTGCCATCGTTCCTTCAACGGATTGGCTGAAATCAGCCGGCTTTTTGATGGTAACGACTTGAAGCTCGTTCGCTTTCACCTCGTAGCTGACCGCATCGCCGACGCGCAGCTTCGAGAGGTCGGCCATCGAGCCGTCCTGCAGCTTCACGGCCGTACGCGTTGTAAGTGCGAACGATTCGTTTAGCCCAGTCCCCTGCTCCAGGAACGTCACTTGGTTTTGTTCTTTATTGAGACTAAGCACCGTACCTTCAGACGATTTGCTGAGAGGCGTCTGCTTAAGTACGATTTGCGAGATTTTCGACTCTTTGAGCAGCGTATTCCGCTTCAATTCGACGATGCTCCCGGGCGTTAAAGAGCTCAAGCTCAAGCCGCGGCCGTCTTTATCCGTCACCGTGACGGTCGAGAACAAATCATAGAGCTCGCTCTTTCCGTTCCGCTGAATCGAGGCTATCATCCGGTCCGTGAATACTTCCGTCAGCGTTCCTTCGTAGGTTTCCATTTTCTGTTGCTCGTTGGTGAGTTCTATGTAAAGTGCCGCACCTTGATTTTGCACCAGGTACACTTCGTTTGTGAGCTTAATGTTGGACAGTGAAATCCGGCTGTCATCTTTGCCGCTATAGAGGGCCGTATCGGAAGAAAGCGTATATTCCGTCGTTTGCCCATTGTCATTCATCAGGCTGATTTTGCGGTCCTTCAGCTCCATCACATACCCGGTAACGACCCGGGAGGAGCGGGAACTCGATTCTTTATCCGCACGACTTAGGAACGTCGCCATTTGGGCGCGGGTAACCTTATTCTTCGGCTTAAAGCTGTTATCCTCAAAGCCTTGTACGATCTTAAGCGATACCGCCGCGTTGATATAACCGGCCGCCCACGACGAGAAATCCTTACTGTCCGTAAATGACGAAGAAGATTGCGTCTGCTGATTGACCAGATCCTGTTTGCCAATGGCGCGGATGACCAGCTTGGCCACCCATTCGCGGGACGCTTCCTTAGCTCCCCAAGCCGTTTTGGCGTTCGTGCCGTTTGCTGTTTCCTCTTGAATATTAATTAAGCCGCGATCGATCGCATAAGCAACATACGGCTTGAAGAAATTATCTACACTGAAGGGCAGCGACGTTCCCGCCTTGCTCCTCATTACTTCCGATTCGAGCCCCATAAACCGCAGCGCCATCACGATGACTTCCTGCTGAGATACGGAATTTTCCGGTCGATATTCCCCTTTTTCATATCCCTCAATCACCCCGAGAGAAGCCAGCTTGGCGACATGCTTGACCGCCCAGTGCTGGTCCCCGACGTCGGTAAAGCGCTGTGAATTTACGGAGTTTCGCGTCGAAGTATTGCTTTTGGTTTCAGCCGCGGCGGCGAAGACCGGACTTCCGAATGCCAGCGACAGCGCCAAAACGGCTGCCGCCAATCTGCGTGCTTGTCTTGAATTGATGCTTTTCATGAAATAGCTCCTCTCGATCGACTTATGTCAGTTCATGATGTACGTTTAACTTTGGCTCCGTTTGATCGGATGCGGCAGATCCATATGTCCCATCAAGCTTTCGACCTGCTTTCCGTCAACCAGCACTTCAATGGATTTGATTTCGGAAAACTGGAACATCGTCTTTTGCAGCGCATCCAACAGCATTCCTTCCCCGCCGGAACCCAGCCTTCCTTCATCCGCAATGGACACGTCCAGGTTCAGCTGGCCGTCTTTCAACCCGACGCTTTTGTACGTAAACCCTTTAAATAAAGGAATGGTATTGCCGTCAGGGCTTTTCTTCAACTGGTTAAGCGCCGCCAGATATTTGTCCTGATCTTGCTTGATACTGATCGTCACATCTTTTTGAACCAGTTTCTCAAGCTGAGCATCGCTGTAATACGTTTTGATCTTTAACTCCTTTTTTTCCGGGTCCGGCTTCGGGGCCGACGTCTCCGGCGGAGTGATCGTTTTGTCTCCCCCCGTTCCGGGCTGCGCAGCTTGTTCGGTCTTGGAGGGCGGTGTTTCTGCGGTGCCTTGTAACGGCGCTTTGCTCGTTCCGCAGCCTGCCAGCAGCAGGGCCGCGATTGCTGCAGCCGCCATTCCTTTTTGCCATGTCTTATGCATCGTCACCCACTCCTTACTCAAGATTCAACTGCTTCTTGATGGCAGCCACGATGGATGCGGCGACCTTGCTTTGAAAAGCATCCTGATACATCAGTTCCTCTTCCGATTGATTCGTCAAGAAGCCGATCTCCAGCAATACAGCCGGCATCGTTGAGTTCTTAATAACAACAAAACGTTCCTGCTTCACTTTGCGGTCCGGAAAACCTGTAGCCTCGACCAGATACATATGCATCAGCTTGGCAAAATCGAGACTTTGTTCCGTCCAATAATACGTTTCGGTCCCGCCGACGGTTTCTTTTCCTGCGGAATTGGCATGAATCGAGACGAACAAATCGGCGTCGGCGTTATTCGCAAGGTTCGGGCGTTCTTCCAGTTCGATGAACGTATCGTCCGAGCGGGTCATCGTCACTTCGATTTTTGGTTCTTTCTCCAGCAGTGCCGCCACTTTCTGGCCAAGCGACAGGACAAAATCTTTCTCGTGTCGCTTAATCAGCGAGCTGGCCCCGTTATCCTTGCCGCCGTGTCCGGGGTCGATGAAGACCCGGTAGCGGGTTTTACCGAAAGATATTTTCCCGGTAATTTCCCCGTTTTGCTGCACGGAGGCCAAGCGAAACTCCCCCTTCTGCGGCAAATCTAATACTATTCTAACGATAGATGCTTCTTTTGAAAATAGCGAATAACGAATTTGTGTGACAAATTCGCTCTTATCCGGCAAAGTTCCTTCGCCTTGCAGGTTGAGCTTGGCCATGAGCGCCGGGTCAAGCTGCGCATTAGGCAGGTCGAGGACAACCCGGTCCGGATTGGCCAAACGGAACATGCTAGGCTTTCTGGCGCAATCCGACGTTTTGATCGTCAACGTATCGCCTTGCAGCGAAATAGCCTGTACGGTAACCAAGCCGTTCGTCGCTCTCTTGTCGCCAGCCGTTTCCAGCTTGCCCGCGACCGGCGGCTGCGTCCCATTCGTTGTCTGCTGGGCCCCGTATCCCGGCTGTTCGACTCCGTTTGTCGCCCCTTGCGCAGCTCCGTTCGGAGCTTGGGCGCTGCCCGCCGTCTTTTGCGTACTGCCGTTCGCCGGCTCGGCGCCTCCGTTGGCCGTCTGCGTAACGCCGCTTGTCGGCTGATTGCCTCCGTTGGCCGCTTGCGTGCCGCCATTCGCTGCCTGTTGGATTCCTCCGGCTGCTGATGCACCGCCGCCACTAGTCGACTGCATGCCCCCGGAAGCGGGGACGCAGGCCAGCAGTTGCCCGGAACCGCTTTTCCCCGGCGATGTCTTCCCCGCTGGCGAGGTGCCTCCCGGCAACGGCGAAGCGCCGTTTTCCTTTCCAGTGTTCTTTCCACTGTCAGGTTTATCTCCTGCTTTCACCGTATTGCCCGGCTCTAACGAGGAAGCGGGCTTGCCGTCGGCCGGCACGCTGCCGGTTTCTTTTTCGCCGGGCTTCTCCGTTTTCGAAGGCGTTTTATCGTCTTTGCCCTTTTCCGTCGTGGACAAATTGACCGACTTGTTGCGTTCGTCCCAGGATACTTTTACCCCTAGCTGCTCGCTTACGAATCGTACAGGCAGCATCGTACTCCCTTCGATGATCGTAGGCGCCGCCTCAAGCTGAAACGGTTTTCCTCCTACCTTTGCATTCTTTTTGTCGATAAACAACTGTATATTGGTTTCGTCTTTAACTACCGTAACCTTTCGCTGCTTCTCGTCCCATGTAACCTTGGAACCGAGCTCTTCCACAATGATACGAACGGGCACGATCACATTCCCGCCCACGTTACGCGGAGCAACTTCCGGTGCGAGTTTTTTTCCGTTTAAAACCAACTGAATTGGCGGTGCGGGCGGCTTAGACGACTTCGGCGTAGGTGACTTGGACGGAGCGGCAGCCGAGCCTACGGCCGGCAGCAATAGGAGCGACGCGATCGACAGGGTGAAGCAGGCCGTTAAAAATTTCATTTTGCACCTCTAAATCTTGTGATTTTTTACTTTATGTAGAAAGCTGGAAGTGACTTTAACTTCCAACCGATAAAAAGAATACTGTGGCGAAAACTACCAATATATTAGACTAAATTCTATCAAAAAAGTTGCACCTTCGGCAAATTTCGTAGAATTCGCGAGTAAATAACGAAAAAACCGAAGGCTAGTCGCCTTCGGCTTCGGTTCTCCATGATTTTCAGGCAATTTGAGCTTGCGATGACTGCTTGAGGAGCTCGCGGAACTGGTCTCCGGAAAGCACTTCTTCGGCAATCAAAATGTCAAGCGATTGTTCGAATACGGTTCTGTGGCTTTCCAGCATGTGCCGGGTCGCTTCCGTCAACTCTTCTAAAATCGCGGCATTTTCCTTCATCAGCTCCTGCTTCGTGACCATCTCGCGGTCCATGATGCCGAGCCTTGTAAGCCCCGAATCCATCATCGTACGCACCATATTCAGCGCCTGCTCGAAATCGTTTCGCGAGCCGGTACTACGTCCGCCGTAGAACATTTCCTCCGCCACGGCTCCGCCGAGCGCGATCATAATTTGCTGCTCAATCTCCGCTTTCGTGTACAAATACTGGTCCTGCTGCGGATTATGACGCACAAAACCGAGCGCTTTCCCGCGAGGGCTGAGCGAAACTTGAGAGACCGAGCCCGGCCTCACCAGCTCCGCGGCGATAGCATGTCCGAGCTCATGGAGCGCAACGCGTTCCCGCTCTTCTTTATTCGCTTCGCGGTCCGTCTTCTCACCGAGCATGACTTTATCGACCGCCAGCGACAAGTGCTGCTGTCCGATCACATCCGATTCGCCCCGCATGGCATAAATCGCCGCTTCGTTCATGACGCTTTCCAGCTGTGCGCCGGAGAAATGGAACGTTTCCCTTGCGATGGCTTCCAGATCGATCCCTTCAGCCAGCGGCTTGTTTTTGGCATGAATGTTCAAGATGTGCAGGCGGCCCTTCTTGTCCGGCAAATCGACTTCGATATGACGGTCGAACCGTCCCGGACGCAGCAGCGCGCCGTCCAGCATTTCCTTGCGGTTCGTGGCTGCAACGATCAGTACGCGGGGCGTGTCGCTCGTATGAATCCCGTCCATCTCGGTGAGCAGCTGGTTCAGCGTCTGGTCATACTCCCGATGCTGACCGCCGTCCCGTTTGCCGCCGATCACGTCAATCTCATCGATAAATATAATAGCGCTCTCCTTATTCTCCTTCGCGGCGCGCGAGCGGGCTTCCTTGAACAAGTCGCGGATACGGCTCGCCCCGACACCGACATACATTTCAACGAACTCACTGCCGGCTGCCGCCAGAAACACGGAGTTCGTGTAATGCGCGGCAGCCTTTGCCATCAGCGTTTTCCCGGTTCCCGGAGGACCCGTCAGCAGAATGCCCTTCAACGGACGAATGCCGAGCTTTTTAATATCCTCATAACGGATCAGAAAATCAAGCGCCTCTTTCAGCTCGCCCTTTGCCCGATCCTGTCCGCCGATATCGTCGAACGTCAGAAATCCCTGCGTTTTGCCGCGCGCTTTGCGATCCGAGCCTACGTTCAGCCCCCCGCGGGCGCGGGCCATATACAAAAAGGTACCCAAAATCGCGGCCATAAATACGATAGGAAACAGATTAACTCCGATATAAAGCAGGAAAATAACAAGAACCGGGATAAAGCCGAGCAAAATCTCTTTCCCGTACTTACTCATTCGGCCACACCCCCAATTTGGCAGGCGTTCTCGGCAGCATGACGTATTTGCTTGTCGTACCGTCCGATAGCGTGACGTACACATATTTATCGTCCATCTCGGTGGACGCTTTAATCCCATCGCCGCCCTGAGCCTGCAGCGTTTTCGGGATTTGCGCATACTGCTTCGTTTCCATGGCCTGAGCCACCTCGAACAAAGCGGAAGACCACCATTGCTCCAACTTCGGTGACGGATCGTTCACGATTTTGAGCTTCAATTCCTTGGCGCCAAGCGTCGAACGACCATCGGTTTGGATCTTGCTATATACTTCACGCAGGTTCGTACCCGGTGCGAGTTTCAATTCCATCCGGGCATCCGGCCCGCTTAAGTCCATAGAAACCAGCTCAACCCCGGAAATGCCGGAGACGACCTTCTGCAGCGGACTTTCCATCGCCAATGTCCGGTAAGCAAAATAGCCGCCGAACAGCAACGTTGCCGACACAAGAACACTCAATACGACAGGCAAGAGACGTAACTTCATATGCTATACGTCCCCCTTTCTATAAATTCATGTGAAAAAGCTTCTAACGAAGTTTCCCATCTATACGTTTTAGCCATACCGATAGTATAGCATATCGTATATTACGAATGTGGATGCAATGTGTGGCAATTGAATGAGTGGCGGCGCTCGGCCACACGGCCCGCTGGAACTCTGCTTGCAAGTTCGCGAAAAATAGCCGCGGAAAATGCCTCTTCATTCGGCGTTTCCCGCGGCGGGCTTCAGCGTTTGATCGCCGGTTGGCGCTATTGGATGGTCAAGCGCAGCGTATCGATCGCTTGACCGTCTTTAAAAGTGTAATAATCGTAAAAATGCTGTTCGATCTTGCCCTCCGGCTGCAGCTTATAGAATACCTCCCAGACCAACTGGCCGCTGCGGATTCCCGGAGTCGTCCGAAGCACCTTCGCTTCCGGATGCGCCGTTCTCACTTTCGCTTCAGCCTGCGCCGCATCGATTCCCGAACTGCCCATTTCCGTATGCATCTCGTCCTGACCTACCCATACATAAATCGGTTGGCCGATTTTATCTTCCCCGGTGATGACCGTATAAGATTTCTCTGCAACGAACCGTTCGACCTTCATCGCTTTGGTCAATATCGTCTTCTCGTAAGCGGCAAGGATGGCAGCGCGCTGCTCTGTCCATTCCTTATCCATAATCGAATTAAAAGCCATGATCATCCCGGTCACAATCACAACTGCCGCGGTCCCGGCAATGATCGTGATCTTCCATGCTTTACGCACCGGCGGCCTCCTTTCTGCCTGGTTGTGCTGGGACGGTTAGAGTGCCGTCAAACGCTCGAAGCTTTGCTGCGCCTCGAATTTGACCTTCTCTTCGTCTATGGTCAGGCATTCGCCTTTTCGGACAACCCAACGTCCGTCGATGCAGACGTCCGTCACATCCTTGGATACGGCGGAATACACGACATGCGAGATGAAATTCGTTCGCGGGTAAAAATGCGGCTGATCGATATCAAGCGCGATAAAGTCGGCCTTCATTCCTTGCTGAAGCGCTCCGACGTCGTTTAGCCAGATCGAACGGGCGCCGTCCAGCGTACCAAGCTTTAAAGCCTCCGAAGCGGATACCGCAACCGGATCGCCGGATACGCCTTTATGAATCAGAGCGGCCAGCCGTACCTCTTCGAGCATGTCCAGATTATTATTGCTGGCGGCTCCGTCCGTTCCCAAGGACACAAGTACGCCCGCTTTGAGCAGCTCCGGCACGCGTGCTACGCCGCTGGCCAGCTTCAGGTTGCTGCCGGGGTTGTGCGAAATACGCACGTCGTACCGCTTCAGCACTTCAATCTCTTCATCCGTCAGATGTACGCCATGCGCTACGAGAGTCGGACAGGTAAACACGCCGAGCTTCTCCAAATGCGCTACCGGACGCAATCCGTATTGATCGACATTTTCCTGCACTTCCCTGGCCGTCTCCGACATGTGGGTGTGGATCGGCAAATTCAAATCGTGAGCCGCCTGCACGATACGTTCAATATAATCCGGAGGGCAGGTGTAAGGAGAATGCGGCGACATCATGGTCGTGATGCGGCCTTCCGCTTGGCCGTGCCAATCTTTTGCAAAAGCAATCGCCTCGACCAGCTTCGCGTCCTGTACCTCCCGCGAGCACAGCCCGATCACGCCGCGCGTCAGGCAGGCGCGGATACCGCTCTCGACCGCTGCATTCGCGACTTCGTTCATATGATCGTACATATCGACGAAGGTCGTCGTTCCGCCTTTCAGCATTTCCAGCACGGACAAACGGGTGCCTGCACGTACATCCTGCGCCGTGAACTTGCCTTCCATCGGCCACATTTTCTCCTGCAGCCAGACTTGAAGCGCCATATCGTCGCCGTAACCGCGAAGCAGCGACATCGCGGCATGCCCGTGCGTATTGACGAGCCCCGGCATGAACAGCTTGCCCGAGCCGTCGATACGCTCGTCGTATGAGCTGGCAGGAAGCGGCGCCTGTTCTCCGATATATGTAATGCGATTTCCTTCAATGACCATGCACCCTTGGATAATTGGCGCCTCTTCATTCATCGTTAGAAACGTTCCGTTTTCGATTATTGTTTTCTTCACCGGACACAATCCCTCCCAAATACAAATACAATCTCGTTTTCAATGTACACCCTGCGGAGGACAAAAATCAAGCTGTCCATACCCACCGGGGTAATTCGCTCACATAGTAAAAGATTCATGAACATATTGTTAAATGGATAAACTAAGAATTGCATTCCGTTGTTTGATTATGTTATTTTTAATTTTGTGTGAATTGGCGCATTTTTTCTACATATTTCTCGCTATTTATTTTAATTTCTTGTAAATCTTCAATTACTTGGGAGGCCAAAACTGTATGTTGTTTACAAAAAAGAATGACACCGATTTTCTGCTGCTGCTCATTAAAGCGTCGGAAAATACACTTGACGCCGCGCAGATGTTTCGGAACGCCGTCATGGGTAACGAGCCGCCGGCTACGTTTTATCCGCAGCTGAAAGAGCTCGAAAACAAAGGAGACCAAATCACACACCAGATCTTCAAAGGATTGAACAAAGTGTTCATCACGCCGCTGGACCGGGAAGATATTCTGGAGCTGGCCTCCAAAGTGGATGACGTGCTCGACGGGATCGAAGCCACGATTGCCCGTTTCGATTACTTGAACATAACCGAATCGGATAAATATATGAAAGAATTTTCCGCCGTGCTCGTTGCAGGCTGTCAGCATATTTTGGACGCTTTCAAGCTGCTGTCCAAGAAAAAGTATATGCAAATCACCGAGCATACCGTGCAGATTAACAGCTTGGAAAATGAAGCGGACCGCCTGATGAGAGAAGGCATTCGCGAAATTTTCACCCACCCTAAAGATCCTTATCACGATTTTAAATTGAAAGAGCTTTACGAGCGCCTGGAGCAAACGACCGACGCATGCGAAGACGTAGCCAACATCTTGGATAGCGTAGTCCTGCGGTATTCTTAACAGGACCGTCTTACAATTCGGAACATGGGTAAGACTCAGCATGCTTAGGAGGAAACTATGTTAACCACTATCATTATCATCGTAGCACTGGCGCTCCTCTTCGATTTTATTAACGGTTTCCATGATACGGCCAACGCTATCGCTACGTCGATTTCAACTCGGGCGTTATCGCCCCGTTTTGCCGTATTTTACGCCGCGATACTGAATTTTATCGGTGCGGTTTTTTCCTCGGAGGTTGCCAAAACGGTCGGAGGCAAGGTCGCCAATCCCGCTACGATCGATAACGGCGTCTACATCGTTATTGCAGCGCTGTTGTCCGCCATTATCTGGAACCTGCTGACTTGGTACTATGGTATTCCTTCGTCTTCCTCCCATACGTTGATCGGTTCTCTCGCCGGAGCGGTCATTGCAGGTGCGGGAGTCGGAGCGCTTAATTGGTCCGGACTTAAAGAAATCGTGCTGATTCTTGTTCTTTCGCCGATTATCGCCTTCGCAACGGGGTTTGTCATTATGTGGATCATTCGCAAGCTTATCCTGGTTAGCGGCAACCAATCCCGCTCGAAGATGAATCGTACCTTCAAGGGCTTCCAAGTACTCTCTGCAGGCCTGTTGTCTTTCTCCCACGGAGGTAACGACGCGCAAAAAGCTATGGGGATCATCGTCTTCGGTCTCGTCACGTTAGGGTATCAAAATAATTTGGATGTGCCGATGTGGGTTAAGATATCGGCCGCGACGGCTATGGGACTTGGAACCTCGATCGGCGGCTGGAGAATTATCAAGACAATGAGCAAAAAGCTGCTAAAAATCGAACCGATTAACGGCTTTGCCTCGGACTTGAACTCGTCTATCGTGATTCAGACATCTACACATCTCGGCATGCCGTTATCGACAACGCATGTCATTTCGTCTTCCATCATCGGAACGGGCTCCGTGATGCGGTTTCACGATGTGAAATGGGGAACGGTCACCCGCATGGTCATGACGTGGGTCATTACCATTCCGATTAGTATGGTTCTTGCTTTTGTTATTTATAAAATTATGTTCGCGCTTGTTGCGTAATTGCGTAAGAATGGACAGGCCCAGGCAATACGGCAAATAAAAAAAGGATAGAGCTTCAGAACAACGTTCTGTCAAGCTCTATCCTTTTTCGTTAATCCAAGTAGTAAGCCAAGCTTTGCAGCTCCGTCGTAAAATCGGCATGATGCACACGCACTTCGGCCGGCACTTTAATAATCATCGGAGCAAAATTCAAAATCGCCTCGACACCGGCCTCCACAAACTGATTGGCCACATGCTGCGCCTCTGCCGCCGGAACGGTAATAATCCCGATGCGTACCTTTTGCTCTTGGATGATCGCCTTCATTTCGCCCGTTGGCTTAACTTTCAAATTGTTAATCGTATCCCCGATCTTCGAGCCGTGCGAATCGAATACGGCGACAATTTTCATATTATCCTTCAAATAGGCATTATAATTGCATAAGGCGCGGCCCAAATTTCCCGCCCCTACAAGTGCCACAGGAATAATTTTATCGAGCTTTAAAATTTGACGGATTTTCTCGATCAAATAGTCGACGTCGTAGCCGATCCCCTTTTTGCCGAATTCCCCAAAATAAGCGAGGTCTTTTCGGATTTGCGCTGGATTCAAGTCCAGCTTTTGCCCCAGATCCTGAGAGGATACCGTTTGTACGTTCTTTTTGCTGAGTTCGTTCAAAAACCGAAGGTACACCGGAAGCCGGCGCACGACGGCCTCGGAAATTTTCATCGTCTTCATGCTTGGTTCTCACCCATCCACTGCTTTATTCTTGGTACGAGCTGGTTCGAATTCATGTGCTCGATTTTTGGGCCGGGCAGCGAATACA
Organism: Paenibacillus sp. MZ04-78.2; assembly: GCF_024213375.1. Lineage (GTDB taxonomy): Bacteria > Bacillota > Bacilli > Paenibacillales > NBRC-103111 > Paenibacillus_G. The sequence continues at coordinate 119,757 of NZ_JANAVJ010000003.1, forward strand.
AGAAATATTTGCCGTAATTCGTATCGATCACCCGGGTATCGTATATGATGACGATGCCTTTATCCGTAGCCGTGCGCACCAGCCTGCCGAAGCCCTGCTTGAACCGGATAACCGCCTGCGGTACCGACAGCTTCATGAACGGATTCTGGTTTCGCTGCTTGATCATCTCCGTCTTTGCTTCGATCAACGGATGGTTTGGCGGTTGAAACGGCAGTCTGACAATGGCCAGACAGCTAAGCGCATTCCCCGGAATGTCGACACCTTCCCAGAAACTGCTTGTACCCAGCAGAACGCAATTCGGACTGCTCTGAAACAGTCTGGTCAGCTTGCTCCGGTTGCTGCTGTCCACACCCTGGCCAAGCACGCCGATCCCAAAGGGGCTCAGCGTCTCCTTCAACGCGCTATGAACCAGCTTCAGCATCCGATTGGACGTAAACAAGACCAGCATCCGCCCTCGCGTTTCCAGCGCCACCTCGGCCAGCGACGGCACGAGCCGATCGACGAACTCCTTCTCGCCGCTGGCTCCGCGCAGCGTAGGAAAATCCCGGGGAATAGCGACAAGCGCCTGCTCACGGTAATTAAACGGCGAAGGAAGCTGAACGGTTTTCAGTTTGCCATCCGCCCCGTTTTCTCGCAAACCCAGCTGGTTGCACGTATAATCGAACGATTTGCCGACGGATAACGTAGCCGAAGTAAGGATGACACTATCCTTCGGCCCGAAGAAATGCTGCTTTAGCATCTCGCTAACGTCAATCGGCACGCAGAACAGCTGGAGCGATCGGTTTCTGCTGTAGGTCCCGGCTTCAAGCCAATAGACGTAGTTCGCATCCGGCATCGTCATAAAAAAATGAAGCGAATCTCTGTGCCTGTACAGCTCCTTGACGGTACCGGTGAGGTCCGTAATCAAGCTTTGGACATCGTATTCATCCTGCACTTCTTTGATCTCCGAGATCAGCTTGTCGAGCGGCTTCAGAGCTTCCCCGAAGTTAAGCTGCATGTTCTCATTGAGAACCTCCAGTTTATCCCATCCTGCAGGCAGCGAATCTTTTTTGACTCGGTACACAAGGCTGTTCCCTTCCGATTGGGACGGGTCGCTTCGCGAAGCAAGAAGCTGGTATAGCAGCTCCGTCAGCTGGTCCCATTCTTCCTTTAACTGCAGAAGCTTTTCGACAACGCGATCAATCGATATGCACCAACCTTGAGCCCGCTCGTCCTCGAACCGCTGCAGCCGAATCCGCAGATTGGACAATTGTCCTGAACGCGCATCTTTATAAAGCCAGAGAAGCGTATTGGACAAACCGTGATAGTGCAGCTCGATCCCGAGATGCTTACCTGCCACTTCCTCAAAGTGATGAGCTTCGTCGATAACCAAATGCTTGTATCCGGGCAGCAGCCGGTTTTCCGCTTTCATATCGGTGAACAGCAGCGAGTGGTTAGTAATGATAACATCTGCGGTGTTCGCCTCGTGACGGGCGCGGTGATAGAAGCATTTTTTAAACCACGGGCAAGCGCGGTTCAAACAAGAATCCGTATCGCTTTCCACCGATTGCCAAAACTGTTTTCCTTTATTGGCAAAATGAAGCTCCTCTTCATCCCCATGCTTCGTTTCTCCCAGCCAGACCAGCATCTGCCCGGCCGTGATCCGGTCTTCCTTGCCGTGCTCGAAGTCAAGCGTATTCATTTTGTGCTCGAATTTGCGCAGGCACAAGTAGTGGCTCCGCCCCTTCAGGACGGCCGCCCGGAAGCCTACCGGGAACAGCTCGTGCAGCAGCGGCACATCCCGTTCTCTGAGCTGCTCTTGCAGATTGATCGTATGCGTGCTGACCAGCACTTTCTTGTCCTGCTTGAGCCCGTAATACAGCGAAGGAATCAGATAACCTAGCGACTTCCCCGTCCCTGTGCCGGCTTCGATCATCAGGTGCTTGCCGTCTTCGAAGGCCGTCTCTACCTCACTGAGCATTTGCACCTGCGACTCTCTATCCTCGTAAGCGGCAAAACGCCGCTGAAGCTCCTGCTTAAGCTGATCGTAGAATAAAGGAAATTCGTCCGGCAGCCGCAGGATATCTTCCTCCCCTCGCACCGACTCTTCTTCTCCCCATTCTCCTACGTTCAAGGCAAATTGCCGGAAATAACGATCCATATTCGGATCAAGCGGTTGGTGCAGCTCTTTGTATTGCCGCATTTCACTCACAAACCAGCCGAAATCTCCCGCCGAATCGGCAAATACCAGCTCCAGCCTTTGCAGAGTAAGCAGCGGAAGCGATCGAAACCGTTCCATACAGCGGAGCCAGATCAACGCAGTGACTTCGGCATCGCTATCCGCCTGATGCGGCCGTTCGTGCTCGATACCGAAAGCGTGGCATACCATCGAAAGCTGAAGGCTTGACAAGCCGGGGAATAAGACGCGCAGCGCGTCCATCGTATCTAGTACACGTCCATCGAACGGGAAGTAACCGTTATCGTCCAGCGCCCGCTGCAGAAAAGCAAGGTCAAAAGCAATATTATGACCAATCAGGACTGCGTCTTGGAGGAGAGGAACCATCTCGGCAATAACCTCTTCCATCGCAGGAGCATCCTTTACCATCTCGTCGTCGATTCCGGTAAGCGTTGTAATTGAAGAAGGTATACTTATGCCCGGATTGACGAGAGAAGTATACCTGTCGGTCATTTCTTGGTCGTTTATAATAAAGAGCCCGACTTGGATAATGCGATCCGTCGCCGTGCTCCCCGTCGTTTCAAAATCCAATACTGCAAATTTCATCGGAGTCGTGTCAATCCCTTCATTCCCACTCTTCTCATAAGCATACCAATACTGAGGGAAAAAGGGAATAGCAAACTTACCCTTTTTACAAAAAAACAAGAACGAACATTCGCTTAATCCGAAGGCCGGGACATATCGAACACAAACTGGAGCCCGCCCTTTTTCTCGCAGCAAACACCCAAATCGAGCAAAGGCTGAACGCTGGACGGATCGGTCCGGTAAGCCATGTTGAACAATTCGCAAGCCTTGTCCATATTGCGCAGCTGCGCTTGGATACACCCCATGGCGTTAAAGGAAATCGCTTTGAGCTGCATGTTTTCGGTCAGTCTGGATAAAAATTGAAAATGAAGATAACTTTCTCCGGCTTCCCCTTTGCGCAAGTAAGACATGGCCAAATAAATCCGGGCCAAATTGAAATCGGGCTGGAGCCGGATCAGCTCGTCGAATTCGGCGATCGCCCGGTCGAACATATGGAGCTTGTAATACCCTTGTCCCCGGATAAACAAATCGGTTCGTTTGCCTGAAAATTCGGGATCGAGCGGATCGGCTCCCGTACCGTTCAATGAAATGCCGGCAAGGCTTAGCAGTTTGCTCCATTTCTCTTCGAACAACAGCCATTCTTCAATGCAGGAGTCGCTCATCGCCTTTAGAGCTCGCAGCTTTTCCTGCAGCTCCCTGCGTGCGGCGCCTTGGGAGGACGGGTATTGTGATATGACTTCATCCAGCATTTCGTTCATGGAAGCAAAAAGATGATTAAACATCAGCCATATCCCACCTTTGCTTCTTTTCCCACAGCAGCTTTAAACGTCTTCGCCGCGGCTGTGGCGCCCGCTGTGATCGTATCTACATTGTGCGTCTACCCGTCCCGTTTCATTCTCGTTTAAAGGACCGTGGAATGAATTTCTTCCTTCAACACGCCGACGACTTGGTTGTTCTCGCCCATAATGGCAATGCTCGGGGTATGCTTGCGGGCTTCTTCGTCCAATAACATGACATACGATAAAATAATGACAATATCTCCAGGGTGAACCATTCTGGCCGCAGCGCCATTCAAGCAAACGACACCCGAGCCCCGCGGCCCGGGAATAATATAGGTTTCGAATCTGGCGCCATTGTTGTTATTGACGATTTGGACTTTTTCGTTAGGCAGCATATCAACCAAATCCAACAAATCCTGATCGATCGTAATGCTCCCGACATAGTTTAAATTCGCTTCCGTTACGGTTGCACGGTGAATTTTCGATTTTAACATGGTACGAAACATGACTGACGCCTCCTACGTTTTTGCGCTCTCGGGACCTGCCCCTCAGCTGTCGGATTACGAATGGCTCAATGAAGCTACGGGAGCGTGAAGTATCCGATTATCGATCAAGCGCGTCGCCCCGAAACGAACGGCCACGGCGATAATAACCCGCCCGATATTGCTCCAGTCATCCATTGGAGCCAGTTCCGGATAAGACAGCAGCTCCACATATTCGATATCGGCCAACGGCACGGACTGAATATGCCGAACGACCGTTTGCCGCAGCTCCTCCGGGGAGATCGCTTCCTTACGAGCTTCGAGCAGCGATTCCGCCTCTTCCAGAGCTGCGGAGAGGACAAGCGCCTGCTTTCTCTCTACCTCGCTCAAATAGACGTTGCGTGAGCTCATCGCAAGTCCGTCTTCTTCCCGGACGATCGGACATGGGACGATGGTGACAGGGATGTTCAAATCGTACACCATCTGCTCGATAACCGCTACCTGCTGGGCGTCCTTCATCCCGAAATATGCTTTGTCCGGCTGAACGATATTCAGCAGCTTGGTAACGACCGTGGCAACGCCGTCAAAATGCCCTGGCCGGGAAGTGCCGCACAGACGATCGGTTACTCCGGAGACAGACACGATCGTTCGGGTCGGCTTCGGGTACATCTCACTCACTTGCGGGAAAAATACGATATCCGTCCCGGCTTCGCGCGCGATGGCCATATCCCGCTCCTCATCTCGCGGATACCGCTCCAAATCTTCGTTCGGCCCGAACTGCAGCGGATTGACGAAAATACTCAGGATAACTACGTCGCACTCTTTGCGCGCGGCTTCGAGCAGCGAGGCATGGCCTCGGTGCAGGAAGCCCATCGTCGGCACGAAGCCGATGCGTACGGCCGGATTGGCAGCCCGTTTTGCTTTAATCAACTGTCGTAATGATGCAATCTGATGAACAATTTCCATCGGTTATCGAAACTCCGTTTCTTATTCTCTATGTGCTGCTGCTACCGGTTTCCCGCCGCCATACAAGGACCCCGCCACTTCGTCATCCATACGGAACGAATGCTCCGGCCCCGGGAAGCTGCGCTGCTTCACGTCGTCCACATACTGACGAAGTCCACTGCGGATTAGATCGCCGACGTTCCCGTAAGTCTTCACAAAACGCTTCGGATGAATGCCCGATCCGTAGCCCAGCGCATCGTGAAATACGAGCACCTGACCATCGCAATCTTTGCCGGCGCCAATCCCGATGGTCGGAATGGATAGCTTGCTCGTCAGATGTGCGGCGACCTGATCGGTTACAAGCTCCAGCACGATGGAGAAAACTCCGGCCTGTTCCAAAGCTTTGGCATCGTCGAGCAATTTTTGCGCTTGAGCGGCCGTCTTGCCTTGGATTTTATAGCCGCCGATTTGGTGAATCGACTGAGGGGTCAGGCCGAGGTGGGCCATTACAGGAATGCCCGCTTGCACAAGCGCTTCGACCGTCGGCGCAATCTCCACTCCGCCCTCCATCTTCACCGCTTTGGCCAGCCCTTCCTGCATAATCCGTCCGGCATTCCGCAGCGACGCATCGATGCTGCCGTGATACGTATTGAACGGCAGATCCGTCACCACAAAACTGGTCCGGACCGCACGCGTCACCGCACGTGAATGGTAAATCATATCGTCCAGCGTGACGGGGACCGTTGAATCGTAGCCGAGCACAACATTCCCCAGCGAATCCCCTACAAGAATTACATCGATGCCGGCTTCCTCCGCCAGCATAGCCGTCGGGTAATCGTATGCCGTCATGACGCTGATCGGAATCCCGTCTTCTTTCATTTTTCTCAGTTTGGCCGTCGTGACCGGTTTACGCATGTCCATGATTAACACCTTGCCTTCCGGGTTGGAATGGTTCAGGGTTCCGTACGCTCGGGGAGTATCTCCCTCTGCCGTCCTTCCTCCTGATAGTATTGCGATAATCGGCCGGATTGTTGCAAAGAGCAAAAAAACCTTTCAGCCCATACAGAGGCTAAAAGGTTCACATGTCCTTCTCATATGATCCTTCTGTCTCGGTCCGGTTAGGCTCAGAGCAGAATCCGACATATTGCTTGGGTCAAGCTATTCGGTTGTTCAAGCAAGAAACATACGGCTGAAGTACAGCTCCCTACGGATACCGTCTTCGTACCGTACATTATACCAAAGTTTTCAACTTGTGTCACCCGAAACTGATATCGGCGGAATACAGCTTTTTTACCGATCCGTCTGCTGTGCGAAGCTGCAAAGCGCCATGCTCATCGATCCCCTCGGCAAATCCTTCGAAGTCCCCTTGAGGGGTCCGGCAGCGGATATTCCGGTGAAGCGATACGTTCAGCGCTTCCCACAGCAGCTTGATGGGGGCAAAGCCCTCCCGCCGGTACAACTCGTACAACTGCTCCCACTCCAGCAAAAACCGGCTGAGCACCTCGATCCGGTCCACCTGACGACCTGCTTCGATGGCAAGCGAGGTTGCTGTATCCCGCAGCTCCGGAGGAAAATCGTCCGATTGCAGATTCACGCTGATGCCGATTCCGGCGATAACGTGCTGCAGCCGCTCATCCTCGGCGCTTGATTCAAGCAAAATACCCGAGACCTTCTTACCGCCAACAAGCAGATCGTTAGGCCATTTGATCCCTGCCTCCACACCTGCCGCGCTGCGGATGGCCCGGCATAAAGCGACGGCAACGAGCAAAGTCAATTGAGGGGTGAATAACAAAGGAATCCAAACCGGCTTCAAAATCAGGCTCATCCAGATGCCTTTTCCGACCGGAGAATGCCATTTGCGCCCCATCCGGCCTTTCCCGGCAGTTTGTTCTTCCGTAAGAATAATCGTGCCTTCCTCGGCACCTTCCGCAACACAGCGAGCCGCGACGATTTGCGTCGACTCCACCTGGTTGTAATATTTCACGAACCGGCCGAATCGTTCCGTCTCCAGCTTCAATTGCAGGAGGCTTATATCCAGCCTGTCCGGCTTGGACAACAGCCGGTAGCCTTTGCGCGATACCGCTTCGAAGCGGTATCCTTGCTGCCGCAAACGCTCGATCTGCTTCCAAACGGCCGTCCGGCTGACGCCAAGCTCCTCGCTCAGCTGTTCGCCGGACAAAAATTTGCCGTCCGATTGCTCGAACAGTCCGATCAGTCGATCCGTCATCATTCATCGTTCTCCTGCATGTTTTCGTAATGCTCCCGGGCTGCCGCAAGCAGCGTTTCTTTGTCGTTGGGAAGTTCGCCGAACGCAGCGCTTTCAAGCAAGCGGTGCAGCAGCCGGCCGGTCCACGGACCGCCTTTGACGCCCAGACGGTCCATAAGCTCTTTCCCTCCGACGGCAAGCTCTGCAAGAGCTGAAACAGGCATCTGCTCCAGCCACACGGAGCCCATTCTTCTCCATACATCCACGGCCCCGCCAACCTTGACGTTGTCAGTCCGAATCGGGGCGTCCTCCAGCAAGTAAATCTCTCTTAATGTACGGAGCGCAGAAACGCCATACTTGAGTGCGGCCGCAATCCATACTTTTCTTAAGTAGGGTTCTCCGCCCCGTTCCGTCGATTCACTCCATCCGGATACAAGAGAAGTATGCGCGGCAACGATTCGTTTGACGGTCTCCATCTGCTGTCTGGAGAGGGTTAGCTTGATCATATCCTCTTCAACATCCGCGGGGTCGGCTCCCAGTCGAATGTAGATAAAAGCTAGCCGATGCTCCATTTCCGTTAACCGTGAGAGGGGCGGCCACTCCGTTTCCTTGTCCAGCCCGGACAGCAGCAGCTCCTGCTTCACGTGACGCAGCGCCCGGCTTCCCGCGAGCAAGTGCAAGGCCTGGTTCGGATCGCTGCCCCCAAGCATGCGCTCCAGCTCCGCCCGGGTCCGTTCCATGGCGATATGCCGCAGCAGCGAAATGCCGGAGTTCAGAGCGTCCCAGGTCGCCTGCTCCACTGTCAGGCCGTATTCCGACGCAAAACGAAGGCACCGCATCATTCGCAGCGCATCTTCCCCGAACCGTTCTTCCGCTTGACCGACGCAGCGAAGGATGCCGCGTTCCAAATCCTTCATGCCATCGAACGGATCGATCAGATGACCGTTTTGATCGATAGCCATCGCATTCATCGTGAAATCGCGCCGCTGCAAATCCTCCGTCAAGCTGTCGATATATTCCACCTCAGTTGGGCGACGGAACGCTTCGTATCCGCCTTCCCGGCGAAACGTCGTTACTTCGTAAGGCTTCTTATCCGCGATGACCGTAACCGTCCCATGCTGCAATCCGGTGGGCACGGTACGCTCGAAGAACTGCTGCACCTGGTCGGGATGAGCCGAAGTGGCAATATCGTAATCCTTCACGGGGCGTCCGAGCTGTTCGTCCCGAACGCATCCGCCGACCAAATAAGCCTCGAAGCCCGCCTCGCACAAGCGCTGGACAATATGCATGGCCCCCTGCTTTAAAGCATCGCTCATGTTATGTAATCCCGCTTCCCTTGTCAGCGGTTAAGCGGCGACTTTCCCGAATCGATTCCTGGATCGGCCGCCCAAGCACCCGGTAATACAACGCTTCATACTGCTGCGTAATTAAATCGTTGCAGAACGTATAATGCGCCCGGTACAAACAGGCGTCTACCGTCTTTTTGTACAAGCTTTCGTCCTTTAGCAGCGCTATCGCATATGCCGCCATTTGCTCTACATCGCCGATATCCGCCAAATAACCGGTTTCGCCATGAGTGATCAACTCGGGAATGCCGCCGGCGTTAGAGGCGATCGTCGGCACGCCGCAGGCCATCGCTTCCAGCGCAACCAAGCCGAAGCTTTCCTTCTCGGACGGAAGCAGCATGAGATCGGCTAACGACAGCAGCTGGGCGACGTCGTCCTGCTTGCCGCAGAACGTCACCCGATCCAACAGCCCGAGCTCCTTAACCTTGCAGAGCACCTTGGACAGCTCCGGGCCTTCGCCTACAAACAGCAGGCGGGAAGGCACTTCTTTGCGGACGCGGTCGAAAATATCCACAACATCCGTTACCCGTTTAACCGGACGGAAGTTGGAAATGTGAATCAAAATCTTCTCGTCGGGATGCGCAAACTCTTTGCGGAGCGTCGCCACTTCGCGCGGATAGTATACCCGTTTGTCCACGAAATTGTAAGCCAAATCGATCGTCTTCTCGATGCCAAGCAGTTGCCTCGTCTCCTGGATCAAATCCTGCGATACGGCGGTCACCGCATCGCTTTGGTTAATCGCATACCGGATCAGATCGCTTAGCGATTCGTCCTGTGCCAAAACCGTAATATCTGTGCCATGCAAAGTCGTTACCACTTTCAGCTCCGGTCCAACCATCTGCTTGGCAAGCAGGGCGCAGACGGCGTGCGGAATGGCGTAATGGACATGCAGCAGATCCAACTGTTCCAGCTTCACCACCTGTGCAAGCTTGCTGGCCAGAGACAAATCGTATGGCGGATATTTAAACACGTAATAGTCGTTGACTTCGACTTCGTGATAGAAGATGTTGCGGTCGAACTTTCCAAGTCGAAACGGCATGCTGTGCGTAATAAAATGAACCTCGTGCCCTTTTTCCGCAAGCAGCTTGCCGAGCTCGGTGGCGACGACGCCCGACCCCCCTAATGTGGGATAGCATGTAATTCCGATTTTTAGCCGGTTCATTGTTTTCGAGCCGCCTCCTATTGCTCCTGAATTTGATCACGCGTTTAGAACAGCTCTGTCAAGCAAGGCAGCTTGCTGATAAAGCCTTCCGCATAACGGACCGACCGTTTTTGCCCAAGGAGAGCGTCCCGGGCTTCCACCCGCTCCAGATAGCCTTGGTTCAACGGTGTACGTACGATGTCGTTCCCGGCAGCCGAGCCCGAAGTTTCGAATTGGCTCCGGTATGCCAGCAGCGATGAGCGCTTGCTCTCATACTGGCCGGTCACGTCAACCATCACGTCCGGTTCTATCACATCATTAATGAAATAAAAATAGCTTTCTTCTACCGTATGCGCCGGGTGATCGGGCAAGTACCGTCTCAGCTTGGCATTGAACAGCGCTTCCTGCACCAGCTTGCTGCAGGCGATATGGTCCGGATGCCGGTCCTCCCAATACGGAGCGAACACGATGCGCGGCTTCCATGTGCGGATTTCCAAGGCAATGCGCTCCACATACTCCGGCTGCAGATAAAGTCCGCGGTCCGGCAGCTGCAGATTGGTGCGAACAGCCAGACCGAGCGCCTCCGATGCCGCCTTTGCCTCCTGCTGACGTGTCTCGACCGTGCCGTTAGAAGACATTTCTGCCAAAGTCAAGTCGCAAATGCCGACCTTAAGCCCGGCTGCCGTATGCTTCGCAATCGTCCCGCCCATACCGATTTCCGCATCGTCCGGGTGAGCGCCGAAAACGAGCAAATCAAGCGACTCGTTCATTGGTCGATTCCCGGCTTGTATTTATGCACCAGCTCTCGCCAGGCGAAGTCTCCCCGGTCAAGCGCTTTGACCAAAATTTCCGCGGTCGCGATATTGGTAGCGCAAGGAATTCCTTGAACGTCGCACAGACGAAGCAAAGCAATGATATCCGGCTCGTGCGGCTGCGCCATTAGCGGGTCGCGCAAAAAGATAATCAAATCGATTTCATTGGTCGCCACCAAGGCTCCAATCTGTTGATCCCCTCCGAGCGGACCGGACATAAAGCGGTTCACCTGCAGGCTCGTATTTTCCATAATTCGCGTGCCTGTCGTTCCTGTCGCATACAATGTATGATCTTGAAATACATTCTCGTAGGCCATAACGAAATTGACCATTTCTTCCTTCTTGCGGTCGTGTGCGATAAGCGCGATTTTCATTGCCATAGGACGGCAGCTCCTCTCTAAACTCCTATAAAACGAGGACACTCGAGCGGTCCTCTTCGGTCCGGCCCCATGTCCTCATTCGTTTTTAATCGATAAAATGTTCGAAGCCGTAAACCATACCGGTATATTTCATGACTTTTTGAACGGCTACCTTAACGCCAGGCATATACCCGGCGCGATCATACGAGTCGTGACGGATTTTCAAGGATTGTCCGAAAGCGCCGAAGATGACCTCCTGCTGGGCGAAGACACCCGGCAACCGAACACTATGAATCCGGAATCCGTTATAATACCCTCCGCGCGAGCCTTCGATCGTCTCCACTTCGTTCGGATTGCCTTGACGCAGTTCCTGACGAGCTTCGGAGATCAGCTCCGCCGTCTTCACGGAAGTGCCCGAAGGCGCGTCCAGCTTTTGGTCGCCATGATACTCGATAATTTCCAGATGAGGAAAATGTTTAGCGGCCTGTGCAGCGAATTTCATCATCAGAATGGCGCCGATCGAGAAGTTCGGAGCGATCAATCCGCCGATCCCCGCTTCCTTGCACTGCTTGTCCAATTCGGCAATATCTTCCGGCGTAAAGCCGGTAGTCCCCATCACGGGGCGAACCTTATGTTTTATAGCCAACCGGGTGTGCGCTACCGCCGAATGCGGAGCCGTAAAATCAACCAGCACATCGGGTTTCGTTTCCGCGAGAGCAAGCTCCAAATCGTTCGTAACCGCAACTCCGCAAGCATCCAGGCCGACCAGTCTACCTGCATCCGTTCCTACAGCGGAACGGTTGACCGCAGCAGCCAGCTCCAGTTCCGGATCGCCTAATACCAGCTTGACGACCTCGCGCCCCATACGGCCTCCCGCTCCGGCAACCGCTACTTTGATGATTGGTTTCATATTGGATTCATTGTCCTTTCCGCCTAGGTGTCGATCAATGGCACTTATAGGGTAACACTCATGTATTCCTTCCACTTTCGCCGGTAGTCCGCGAGCAGCCGCAAGCCGATGGAATGCTGCGGATCAAGCTTGAGCAGCTCCTGTATGGCCTGCACAGCCGGAGCGAACTCCCGAAGCCGGGAATAAGCGATACCCAATAGTAAAAAAGCTTTCTGCGAAAGCGGATCAAGCTTCACCGCTTGCTGCAGCAGCGACACCGCCAGCCACAGCCGTTCGTCCGACTCCTCGAACAGTTTCTCTGCTTGGAGCGTCAATTGCCGTGCCTGAAGGTGCTGCAGATGGAATGTATAATGCTCATCCTCCGGTTCAAGCCGTACCGCTTGGCTTGCATGTGCCGCCGCTTTATCCAGCTTACCGCTGCGGGCGTACGTAATGGACAGCTTATAATGGTACGCCGCGCATTCGGGATTCGTCGCAATCGCACGCTCGAACCAGGCAATGGCCTGTTCGAAATCGTGATTAAGGATCGATTCGTACGCTTTCTTGATTGCCTCTTCGCCTTTCAACTGCATCATCTCCTTCCTCAGCCAAACCGGAAGCAAGCCCTCCAAGCCGACATGAGAAGTGCAAGGTGATGATACAGTATATGAAAAGGCTCAAGCGTCGGTGTTTACTTTCGTCCAACGGTCCGCGTCCCGCGTCCGGAATTTGTGCATGACCTTATCATGCGCTTCCGTCAAATCGATGCCTAGCGAATTCGCGAAGCAGATCGTAATGAACAAAATGTCGCCAAGCTCAAGCTCGATGGAGTTTTCCTCCTCGGTCGCCTTTTTCGGCTTCTCGCCGTAACGATGGTTTACTTCCCGCGCCAGTTCCCCTACCTCTTCCGACATCCGGGCCAGCATCGTCAGCGGTTTGAAGTATCCTTCCTTAAACTGCGATATGTATTCGTGCACCTCGCCTTGGAGGTCCTTTAACGTTTTCTCGGACATACCGGGAGATGTTCACCCACCTTATATTCATATGACGAACGGTCGTGAGGGACAACCGTATCAGTACCATGTTAACGCAAAGTGAGGGGGAATGACAAATTTTTTTTGCTTCTTAAAACTTTTTTATTTTACTTTATCATGAAAAAAAGGGCAACGAGATAACCTAAGAGAATCTTACTATAAGCATCTTTTCGAATCGAGGTGGATTTATGCCGGAACCCCTGAAAGCACATCTGAAAAATATCGTTCCAATCTTGATTGGAACGGCGATTTATGCGTTCGGCATTCATTATTTTGTGATCTCCAACGAATTGATGGAAGGCGGAGTGACCGGGGTTGCCCTGCTGCTCTCTTATATTTTCGGGCTGCCGCCGTCCTTGACGACTTTAGGACTGAACATCCCGCTATTTTACTTGGGATGGCGTATTTTGGGCAAAGCATCGATGGGGTATACGGTGCTCGGCACCTTGTCCGTATCGTTCTTTCTATGGGTCATGGAGCGGCTCATTCAGGCGGGATGGTTAGTTCCGTTCCGGACGGAGCACGATTTCTTCCTGGCCACAGCTTATGCCGGGTTTACGCTCGGTCTCGGTCTCGGTATCGTTTTCCGGTACGGCGGAACGACCGGCGGTTCGGACATCCTGGCAAGGGTCGCCCACAAACTGAAGGGCTGGAGCATTGGGCAAGTGATCTTGATCATGGACGTCGTCGTCATCGGGGCCTCACTCTTCTTTCTCCCGAAGGAGAAAATCTTATATACCTTTGTCGCCGTGTTCATCGCTTCGAAGTTGATTGATATTCTTATCGAAGGGGCATACGCCGCCAAATCGTTCATGATCATCACCGATCACGCGGATGAGGTTTCTGCGGCGATTGCGAAGGAATTGGACCGGGGAGCCACCCTGTTCCCCGCGGTCGGAGCCTACTCCAAGCAACCCAAAAACGTCGTCTACTGCGTCGTAGCCCGGAGCGAAATGAAAAGGCTTAAAGACCTCGTCCGCTCTATCGATCCCCTCGCATTTCTCATTATTACGGAGGTTCACGACGTTGTCGGAGAAGGCTTTAAGCCCAATTAAACCATATTTAGCTTCCCGGCTTTTCCGGGTCAGGACGGCGGACCGGAACAAGGCCGCCGTTTTTCTTGGATAACCGCCACGCGGCAAAGCCGAGCGATGCCAAGATGACGGAACCGAGCGTTATAATCCAAAGAATCGGGTTCTGCTGTTCGGGGTAAGGCAAATAGGCAGTCGTTTCCCGCTTCAGAAACAGTTTATCCAGCAGGCCGCGAAGCGGAGGAACCGCATTGAGCACGTTGCGGTACAGCTCGCCTTCCCCTTGTGCCTGAAGCTTAATGAAAGTTGCAAGCGAATCAAGCTTCTCGACGTCGGTAGGACTGCGGCTGATAAGCAAGCTCGGGCGGATCATGCCGATATGCTGCTCCAGCAAGGCCGCTCCCTTTCGAACCTCGGCTCGATTTTTATCGGTAGCGGCCTTTTCTAGCAGGTTCACGTCGTCGGAGAGCAGCTTGTCATACTGCAGCCATAATGGCCTATGAGGATGCGTCAGCGCATCCGCTGCGAGGCGAATTTTTGCGGCTGCTAACAGTCCTTCCTCCGGTTTGAAGGTTGTCGCGTTGAACAACCGTTTCGCATCCGTAACGGCCCTCGTCAGTGCGTTCATTCCTTCAATTGACGTGAGACCTTCAAAGCGTATCTTCGGTATTTGATCGCTTAGCTGCTGAAGCGTCATTAGACTTCCCGGAACGTCTCCTTGCTTTGCTTTTTGGTACAACTCTTCCGCCGTCCGGCCCAGCAGCTCTGTCTTCTGCACCTGCTCCGCCGTGGGCTTGGCCGCCGACGTTACTTTTGCGCTCTTCTCCTCCCCGCACCCTGTTGCAATCAGCAATAAGCTGACGGACAGGGCCAGCCAAATCCCGAACCTATGCCCTCTTCGATCCTTTCCGGCCATTGGGACATCCCCTCCTAAGTACATCCTATGGAGAGAAAGTGCCGATTAGACCGACTATTTGGACGAGGTTCTTGCCGGCCGAAGCTCTCTTACGAGCCACAATACAAGAGCTAAAGCGACGCTAAATACGCTCAAAGCCATAGTAAACTTAGCAATTTCAGATAAGTTGTCCTCCAGCACTTTTGGCAGCCACGGATAAACTCCTTGACTGTAATCCATCGTATCGTTCAACAATACCCAGCATGCGACAAGAACGACGGATAGCCAGCGGTATCGGTACAAGCGAAAGTACAGCACCGCTTCGGCCGCCATGCCAAGATGGGAGAACACCAGCATCCAATCCTGCCACACAAGAATATCTCCCTTATAAGCTCCTGCAAAAATGATCGCAACGGCCCAAATCCCATATTTAAACGAAGTCACGACAGCGAACGCTTCAACAAAGCATCTCCAGCCGCTTTTCTTCGCTGGATTCAAAGTGCTAGCCGGGGAACGATAATGGTCGAGAAGCCAATAGGCTACCGCCCAAGTAAAAAACAAACTGGCGGTCGGACTATCCGGCACAAATGGCAAATAAAGCGGCGACATTTCAACTGCCGTATAGACCAACTGATTGCCATACCATATATAGCCATATATCGTCCCGAGCAGGTTAATCCAGAACAAACTCCACAGCATGAACCGGCTGCTCAAAAATTCGCGCGAAAACCAGTACGACAAGCTCCTTCCCAACAAAATGGCTCCCTCCAGCTCTTTATGTGTTTAACCGCCAGCCGTTAGCTTCCACGATCTTAAAAAAACCTGACCGCGCTTAACGGTCAGGTTCGGTTGGATTATTTGCTTGCTTTTTGCTTGGCGAGCCAATCGGCCAGTTTGTCGATGTCAGCTTCCGTCAAGCCTTTTGAGATGTTCGCATCATATTGGGCTGGCATGCTGCCTTGGCCTTTCTTGATGATGCCGAGAATCTCATCCTTCGAATGCTTGTCGCCAACTCCGCGAAGCGCCGGAATTTTGGCGGAAGGCATTCCTTTCAGCTCGCCACCGTGACAAGAAAGACACGTGGATTTTTGGTAAATCGCTGCCGCAGGATCGTCCGGAGCGACGATTGCCGCAGCTTGTGCAGCCGGTTTCTTGGCTCCGCCACTGCCTTCTCCGCCGGCTTTCCCCTTGTTGGCGTGCATTTCCTCTTCCCGTTTGATATGCTCGGGAATCACGTTTTTCTCTTTCAGTTCCAGCTGATAGTGATGCCAGGACGTATATGTCAGATATGTAACCGCAGTCAAGCTCAAGAACATCAGAGCGGAAGCGATTGGACGTTTATAAAAACGTCTTTCTTTTCCCGTATCCAGGAACGGCGCCAGCATCAACGCGCCGAATAGGATTCCCGGAACGCCGACCGTACCGAGCACCACAAATTGGTTCGAAGTGTACGGGTATTTCAGCAGCTGATACATAAACAGGAAGTACCAGTCCGGCATCGGGATGATTTGCGTGTTCGTCGGATCAGCCGGATAACCGAGCGGTGCTGCTTCGGACATAACCAAAGCCAAAAACCCGACCAGAACAACAACGCCGACCATCCATTCTTTTAATAGAAAGTTCGGAATAAAAACTTCCGATTTTCCGGGATAAGCGGAAAAATCTTGGGGAATCATCCGTGACGACTTGGAACGTACGCGCGAATCCCCGACGTAAACGATTTTTTCATCAGTTTTATGACCGTGAGCCACGATTCACCCTCCTTCTCATTTTCTCATGAATACCGGCTCAGCAGGCCTCACCGGTTCTTACAGCGGACCGGAAATCCCTTGCTTGCGGATCATGATGAAGTGTCCGGCGAGCAGGGCAAGCAAAGCTCCCGGCAGGAAGAATACGTGCAGAGCAAAGAATCTGGTCAGCGTCTGTGCGCCTACGATCTCGCCGCCCTGCAGGAACGTCTTGGCATACGGACCGATCAACGGTGCCGACTCGACGATCTTCAGTGTAACGCTTGTTGCGAAATAGGCTTTGTTATCCCAAGGCAGCAGGTAACCCGTCAAACCGAGTCCCAACATGACGAAAAAGATGAGCATACCTACAACCCAGTTCATCTCGCGGGGCGCCTTGTAAGAACCCGTAAAGAAAACGCGGAGCGTATGTAAGAACATCATCACGATAACTAAGCTGGCTCCCCAGTGATGCATGCCGCGGACAATAACGCCGAAAGCAACTTTATGCTGCAGGTAATCGACGCTCGCATAGGCATTGATAATATCCGGCACGTAATACATGGTAAGGAACATACCAGACAAGATTTGTATAACTGTGATAAAGAATGTTAACCCGCCAAAGCAATAGACGAATGCGGAGAAGTGGTGCGCCGGGTTTACGTGCTCCGGTACCTCATGGTCCGCTACGTCTCTCCACATCGGCGTGATATCCAGACGTTCATCAATCCAGTTATAAACACTTTTAAACATCTGATGTTACGCCTCCTTATTACACCCGTTTGTTCGGACCGAGCTGACCCAGGTACACAAAGCCCTGTTCGATCTTCACTTCGTATTCGTCGAGCGGCAGCGGTGCGACGGCCAAGTTTTTGCCGTCCGCCGTATAGTGGGCGCCGTGGCAAGGACAGTAATATTCATCCTTAAATTCCGGACTGCCGTTCCAGTTGACCGTACAACCAAGGTGTTTACAGGTCGGATTGAGCGCGAAGACTTTACCGTCCTTCCCTTTGGAAATCCACGCCTCAAGCTCTGGTTCGCTTTCGTACCAGCCGTCCACTTGATGTACTTTAAATTTAAAGGATTTCGGCTCGTTCGCTACCTTCGATTCTTCTACAACCTTAACCCATTGCGCCTGAGCTTTAGGCTGAAGAACCGGATCCACTGCAAACCGAATCATCGGAACCAACATCCCGGCACCCATGAAAGCTCCAGCTCCGCCAAGGGTGTAGTTAAGAAACTGGCGTCTGGACATTTCACGACGCGCCACCGGCTTCTCACCGCGATGCTGCGACTCTTGATTCGAGTGATCGTTCATTCTCGTTCTACCCCCTTTTGCAACATATATCAGTCGTTCGACGTAACTTTACACCATATACTAGGACATAACTAATAATAGCTTACGTCTCTGGGTGCGTCAAGAATGCAGTCAGGCCATTCCGGCGTGTAATTCTGGCGGCTGATAACACTGTTAACGAAATTGTCACAACTGCCGGAACACCCTGAAAACGAGGGCTCTTGCTTAGAATTTGCATAGTTGCCACAGATCATACATGCTTCACAATGTTTGCCTTCCGCTCCATAAAGCCATTACCACTTCGGCAGCCCGTCTCTTCGCGTCCGAAGCGGATTGGCGCAGCTCGTCCGGTGTAAATCGAAGCAAAAGATCCGCTTTTCCTCCCAGTTCATCCGGGTTTAAAACAAGCTCTTCCTCCGATTTGGCCGTCACAATCACCACATACCGGAACCCGGCTTCCTTTAGCTTGACACAGGTTTCTCCAAGGAACGTTTCTCCCGAGCCCGACGGAACGAAGTGAATGGCCGGGTAAGTAACGGTCCGGCCTTTAAACGGGATCTCCAATAAATCGAGAGCGTCGCGAAGCCGCTCAAGCTCGCTTGCCGCCTGCCACGGCGTTTCCGTTCCCCGCAGTCCGGTTACCGGCAGCAGGCACGTGTCCAAGTAAGGACGAAGCTCCTCCCACTGCGTTTCTTGAATGTCGCTGAATTTCATATGTATCACCTTCTTTCCCGCTCTTTACTTTAACATAGAAAAAAGACATATGAACGGGCTTCATATGTCTTTTCGCAAAAATGACAAGTTTGTGTTCCGGACTGCCTTGAAATCCTCATTTCCCGAGAGAGCGCAGCGCATTGAGTTCGGTCGTTAGGGCAATGAAGGATTGTTCGTCTCCCTTGGCCAGAGCTTGATCGATCTCTTTATATAGAACCTGCTCTTTGTAGTTACGCAGTGCTTCATCAAGCAACATTTCAGCAAACAAACTCAGCATTATTTCGTTCGTCACATTCATTTTGCCCATGAGAACCTACCTCCAAACCGGGTCATGATTATTTCGGTTCATTCCAGCATTCCTTTACGTACGTTCCTTCCGATATTCCTCGCCCTTTAAGCAGTAGCTTTCCATTGTCCGTTTCATTCGTGCAAGGTCCGATTCCTTCAGCTCGCGCACCACTTTAGCCGGAGATCCGAGCGACAGGGTAAACGGGGGAATCGTTTTGTTTTCGGTTACGAGAGAACCCGCTCCTATTAAAGCATATTCACCGATCACGGCGCCGTTAAGTACAATCGCCCCCATGCCGATTAATGTGCCTTTGCCTACATGGCACCCGTGAATAATCGCGCCATGTCCGACAGAAACCTCGTCCTCGATGATCAGCGGCTGGTCCGTATTGACGTGACCGATGCACCCGTCTTGGATATTGCTTCTTTTTCCGATTCGGATCGGGGCCAGGTCGCCGCGCAGCACCGTATTGTACCAGATCGTTGCGCCCTCGCCGATTTCCACGTCGCCAATGATCCGCACGCCCGGTGCGAGAAAAGCGGTAGGATGAACCGTAGGGGTAATCCCGTTATAGCTGTGAAGCATTATTATCGCCACTCCTTTGGAGGCCCGAGCATCGCTCTTGAATAGATGCATCAGGCGGATTAAATGGAGTGATTGTAGCAAGGGGATTACCGGTTGTCAAATGGCAGCACAATCTTCTCTTCATCCGGCACATAGGTGCCTTCAATAATACTGCTGCCGAGTTTCGTCACCTGAATGACACGGCCGCATCGATCCTCTTCCCCGATCCGCAGCAGGCCCAGATGCATCATCATTTGGACGATGCGCTGCTCCAGGATAGAATCAGGCGTATCGTAATAAAAGGGACGGATCAGCGGTACGAGCGCCCGCTTCGCGGAATCGAACGTCACCCAGCCTTTGCATAGACGGTTCAACCATTGAACGATCGATTGCAGATGAGGGACGGGGCCTTTATAAAGCCTTAACCAGAAACGGTACACCTGAACCGGGTCTTCCTTCCCCCCTTCGTTGACCCGGGCCAGCCCTTGCTCCGTCAGAGCTAGCACCTGATGATGCTCGGTGACGAGGTCGTTATAGTAGCAATAGTCGTAGATGAAGGAGAAGCGGTTCGGATAGTCGCGGAACATCCGACCGTAGCCGAATCGCCACGCCGTCTTCCCTACCGGCTCCTCCCGCACGGCCAGCCGATCCAGCACCTGCTGAAGACTCCTTTTGTACATCGCGTTCTCGCTCGTCAGCATCACTTCCTGATCGCGGAGAAAGAGCAGAAAGTTCGCGATATCGTCCAGGATCAGCTTTTGCTCGTCCCGGTAGACGGGAGGCTCATCGGCAGCATCCAACTGCTGCTCGAAACGTTTGGTCAGGGCGGTGACAAAACGTCGCTTCAGATCCGCAGGCACTTGAAACAAATATTTCGTCTGCTGCGAATGGCCGTTAAACAGCCAGCCTAGCTGTTTGAAGCGGGTAATCGTATCGCGCGGATTCCAAGCCGCATCCGTTTCGTCTTTCTCAAACCGGCTTTGCTGCACCCGGGCGACCAGCTCCTCCAGACTGAACGTTCCCCGCTGATCGAAAAGCAGCGAGTTAAGAAACCGGATATCCTGGGTGGACAACGCGCCGATCTGATGGTCGAAAATGTCCCTTCGTCCTACGGTTGACAAAATCGATTGAATCAGCTCGTTCTTCGAATGCCCGTTGCACTCGCAGTTGTATGTACCTGCGATGCGGCTCAACTGGTGAATGTCGGCATAGCTTAACATGTCGGCTAAATTCATCCATTCGTCCCTCCAGAACTTCCCTCCAAGGCTTTCTTAGTACCCAGTATGGGAAAATGTTCTAGATTTAAACGCGGTCGGTTAAAAGTTTATTTCAGTTCCATACAAAAAAGCGGCTTTGCACACACTTCTAAATAGAAATGCGTGCAAAGCCGCTTCATTTCGGCTAAGTATGATATTCTCTCTCAAGCCCTCTGCTCAAGCTCCGCAAGATGGACGGTACAGTTCAGCAGTTGGCACTGCCAGCCGTCCGGCGTCCGCTCCATAATCGTAAGCGACGTATTGCTCAGATGCTCTTCAAGCTTTCTTCCGATAAACTGTGCCAGCACCGGTGCGATGTATCCGCCATGGCTGACGAGCAAGATCCGTTTGCCCTGATGCTCGCGGTCCACGTCGAAGAGAAAGGACGCCCAGCGCGCCAGCAGCTTCTCATCGCTCTCCACGCCGAGATCCAAGTCTCTCCACCCCTCGCCCCAGCGGTCAATGCGCTCTTGCAGCGTGGTCCCTTCTAACTCGCCGAACGCCCGCTCCCTCAGCCTGACATCCAATCCAAGAAGCGGAGCCCCGGTAAGGCGGGATATCGTAAGAGCCGTTTCTTTAGCCCGAAGCAGGTCGCTGGCGATGATGCCGTCCCATGCCTCTCCCGCAAGCCGCTTTGCCAGCAATTCGGCCTGAACCCGTCCTACTTCAGCCAAGGGCGTGTCCATCTGCCCCTGCATGCGTCCCGCCAAATTCCATTCTGTCGTCCCGTGACGTATAAACCCAAGCGCTACCATTCGTTTGCCGACTCCCCTTTTCTGCCTGATGCAAAAGACAAAAGCCCCGGAAACGGGGCCTTCTCGTTACTGGCGTGTGCGCGAAAACCAATTCATGATCAGGAGCGTGCCGGTCAATCCGAATAACGACACGAAAAGCATATAATCGTTGATCGTACGAATCGGTCCGACCTGATACATGAACGGATCACTGAACCCGCGCAGACTTGCTACGGCCGTAGGCATCGCATGCACGTTCATCGAATCCGATTTCCCGGCGACGGCAACGACGGGATCGTTCATTCGCCCGAACACCGCGGATTCATGCGGAGAGCCGGCTTCGTACCGACCGTCGTTCGTAAACGAAAAGTAAAAGGTGACCATAAACAAAGCGACAAAGCAAACGATCACCGCAGTCAGGTTCCGCCGCAGCTTATTAGAAAACTGATACAGACGGTCGCCGACGGGAATGCGCCACGACTCATCCGCATAGATTCGATCCATGACGCTGGAAGATACGGAAACCTCGCCGCTATCGAACGTCTTTTCCACCCCAGTCGTTCGGATTAATTCCGTGCTCTCTTGCCATATTTGAAATTCTTCAGCGCATGAAGGGCAATTTTTAATATGCTCATCCACTGCCAGCCGGTTTGGATCGTCTTCCGGCAGGTCCCAGTATACGCCGAAAAAATCGTAAACGTCATTGCATTTCATCGTCGATTCATCTCCTCATACTCCTCAAAGATCGGTTCAAGAAAGTATGGTTCCAGTTGAAGCTTTACACTGGCCCTTGCTCTGAACAACAAAGACTTGACCGAACTCACCGTTTGTCCGAGGATATTTGCTATCTCTTGATAATCAAGTTGGTCATACTCTCGCAATATAAGCGCGGAACGCTGCTTCTCGGGCAAATTGTTGATCGCATCGCGAACCATATTCACCTTTTCGTTGCGAAGCACCGTTTGTTCCGGTAATGTTTCCACTGCGGTTTGAGGCGTGTATCCGCTTTGCTCCAGTGAAACCTGAGTGTTCTTATGTTTACGCAGCTCGCTAAGAACCGTATTGCGCGCAATGGTGTAGAGCCAAGTGGAAAAGGTTGCCTCTACCTCGCGGAATGAATGCAGACTGCGGTAAGCCTTGTAGAATGTCTCGTTGCACAAGTCCTCCGCCATCGATTCCATTTGTGCGCTTTTCAGCATATGAAAGATAAATGCCAATATTTTACGTTCGTAGCGGCGCATTAATTCGTCGTAAAGTTGGACGTTGCCGTCCTTGATTTCTCTGATCAACTGGGAATCGGTCATGCGAGTGCGACCCTCCTTGTGATTCCTGCTTACTCCCAGCGATACTACTTTGTTGTACTGTTGGGGGAGTAAAAAGTTGCGGTCGATTTTAAAATTTTTTTAGAATTGGGGGCGATCATACTAAGATTCGAGGTAACTAGCCAAAAATCCTGCTTTTCCGACAAGATACATAACTTTTTCCAAAAACAGGCGTGCGCTTTTACTTTTTTGTGAACCCATTTTCTGTATATGCATTCCGACAAAAAAAAGACCGCCTGAAATTCAGGCGGTTGCACAGTGTGCAATTATTCGGATAGGAGTGGAGAGAAACCATACTGTACTTTTATTATATGTATACGTTTACAAAATGTCAATGGTTTTTTTGAAAACGTTTCCGATTTTTTTTAAAAAAAGACTACACGTGAACCGCGTAGTCTTTTTTAAGCAATTCCAGCGCTTTGTCCATTTGTCCTTCCTCCCGGAACGACAAGCGCAAAACACCGGGGACATCTTCCCGGCTTTCGATGATCTGAATGTTGCTAAGGTTGATCCGGTGGCTGCCGAGCAGCGTCGTAATCTGCGCGATGATCCCCGGATGGTCGGGCACGTCCACATAAATATCATAGAACGAATGGATGATGCCCTTGCGCCGCTCCGGCAATCCGGAGCGGAATTGGTTGGCTTTCTGAAACTCACGTTCGATGCCAACACCGTCCTCCGCTTCCAACCGGCCGATAAACCCGGCAATTTCGTCATTCCAGTCCCGAAGCAGCTTCAGGATCACTTCCCGGTTGTTGATCAGAATATCCCGCCAGATGACCGGATCGCTGGAAGCAATGCGCGTGATGTCGCGGAAGCCGCCCGCCGCCAAATTCTGATACAGCTCGTTCGATTCGTTATAACGAGCAATTTGGTTCACGAGCGCCACAGCAATAATATGCGGAAGGTGACTGATTGCGCCCACGATCTCGTCATGCAGCACCGGGTCTACCTTCACCAGATGCGCCCGGGTGTGCTGTAGCAGCTCCGTAAGCCGGTCGTAAGCGTCCTTCGGCGTTCCGGCGTCCGGCGTCAGCACATAAAAGGCGTTCTCGAACAATCTGTAGCTCGCCGCCTCTACGCCCGACTTTTCCTTGCCCGCCATCGGATGGCCTCCGATAAAATGGACGCCCGGTAGTTTCAGGCGCGAAGCGCAGGCCGTTACGCTCGCTTTCGTGCTGCCTACATCGGTGATGATGCAGCCTGGCTTGAGCGGCAGAGCGGACAGTCTATGCAAATACTCCTCAAGGTTGCCGACTGGGACGCACAAAAAAATAAAATCCGCTTCCGCTGCCGCTTCCTCAATCGAAGTAGTCGCATGATCCACGACTTCGCGCTTCAAATATTTCTCTACGGACTTCGGGTTATTGGAATGGCCGACAACCGTCAGTCCCGGCTTCCCCTTGAAGCAGAGGGCCAACGAGCCGCCGATCAATCCGACTCCGAATATGGCAACCTTTGTCATGAGGCGGCCACTTCACTCAGCACTTGCTCCAGCGCTCCAAGGAATTTGTTGTTTTGTTCTTCGCTGCCTACCGTTACCCGGATCATGGTCGGGTAACCCCAGCTCGGATCGTGACGGACGATGATTCCTTTGCGCAGCAGCCCTTGGAACACCGCGCCTCCGTCCCGCTTCACATCAACCATAATGAAGTTGCCGTGAGCATCGAAATACGGAAGTCCCAGCTCGGCGAATTTCGCTGTCAGCTTACGGATTCCATTCGCGTTCGCCTCGCGGCAGGACTCGATAAATGCATCGTCGTTTACCGCCGCCAGTGCCGCTTTTTGGGCAAAGCTCGTCGTATTGAACGGCTCGCGCACTTGATTGATCGAGCGAACGACATCGGGATGGCCAACGCCGTAGCCGATGCGCAAAGAAGCCAAGCCGTAGATTTTGGAAAACGTGCGCAGCACAACGACATTATTATACTTCTCCAGCAGCTTGATGCTGTCGGGATATTGTCCGCTGACGTTGTACTCCGCGTAAGCTTCATCCAGCACGACCATGACGTTCTTCGGCACGGCCTCCAGGAACGACGTAATTTCCGCTTCGCTCAGCATCGTCCCGGTCGGGTTGTTCGGGTTGCAGATCCAGACAATTTTCGTCCGGGAATTTACTTTGCCCAGCATCGCTTGCAGATCGTGTTTTCCGTTCGCGTCCACAGGCACCTCGATTACCTTGGCCCCTTCGACCTCGGCGTTGTGCCTGTACTGTGGAAACGTCGGATAAGCGGTAATCGTCTCGTCTTCCGGAGTCAGAAACGCACGGGCGATCATCAAGATCACTTCATCCGATCCTAATCCGAATATAATTTGATTCGGCTGTACTCCCAGCTTACCGGCAACGGCGTTCGTCAGTTCAACAGCGCCGCCGTCGGGATAGATGCTGACTTGGTCGAGCATCGCGGCAATCGCTTCTTTCGCTTTAGGCGAGCACCCGAAAGGATTTTCGTTGGAAGCAAGCTTGATCACTTCCGTCAGACCAAGCTCACGCTTGACTTCGTCAATCGGTTTTCCCGGCTGGTAGACCGGGAGATGAACGATATTTTGTTTAGGCTGCACGACAAAGGTCACCTCATCACATGAATTAGTAGCTCCAAGACCGGAATCATTTCCCCATTAATTTTCGCACAAATTCATGAATTTGCAAGAGCCCTTGCGATTTTGTCGACTCATTCGTGAGGAGCGGCAGCGTTTCTTCCACCGTGCGCACCAAAGCGCTGCCTACAACGATCCCGTCGCACGTCCCCGCGAATCGCGCAAACTGCTCCGGCGTAGAGATGCCGAAGCCGATAGCGATCGGAAGATCGGTCGACGATTTAACGGTGGTCAAAAATTCGTCGATGCCGCTGTGGAACTCAGTCCGCGTCCCCGTAACGCCGAGCGACGATACGCAGTATACGAAACCGCTGGCGCGCGAAGCGATTCGCTGCACGCGTTCTTTGGATGTCGGGGCGACAAGCGGAATGAGATGAAGGCCGTGCTGCTGCGCCAACACCCGTACCTCTTCATCCTCTTCCATCGGCAGATCGGGAATAATAAGTCCGTCGATTCCATTTTCTTGAAGAAGCTTAAAAATACGGTCAAGCCCCGTTTGCAGCACCAGATTATAATAAGTAAATAAAATAAACGGGATTTCGCAGCCTTCGCTGCGCGCCTCGCGGGCTGCCTGGATGCAATCGAGAATCGAGATGCGGTTCGCTTTGAGCGCACGCATGGACGAGCGCTGAATAACCGGGCCGTCCGCCAGCGGGTCCGAATAAGGAACGCCCAGCTCGATCATCGCCGCTCCGGCTTTCTCAAGCTCTTTCATGATGTCGACCGAGGTCCGCACGTCCGGGTCTCCGATCGTCAAAAAAGGAATGAAAGCCGGCTGTTTTTGTTCACGAAGCTCGGCAAATTTCCGGTCAATGCGATTCATCGGCAGTTCCTCCCAAATAATTCATGATCGCTTCCACGTCCTTATCGCCGCGTCCGGAGAGGCTCACAACAATGATTTCGTCTTTGCTCATTGCAGGCGCCCGCTTGATCGTCTCGGCGATGGCGTGCGCGCTTTCGAGCGCCGGGATAATCCCTTCCTTGCGGCTTAGCAGCTGCAGCGCGTCCAGCGCTTCTTTATCCGTAATCGGGACGTATTCCGCCCGGCCGGTATCTTTCAAATGAGCATGCTCCGGCCCAACGCCCGGATAGTCAAGACCTGCGGATATGGAGTGCGCTTCCTGCACTTGGCCGAATTCGTCTTGCAGCAAGTAGCTGTACGAGCCCTGGAACACCCCTTGGCTGCCTTTCGTCATCGTTGCGGCATGCTTATCCGTATCGACGCCTCGTCCGGCGGCCTCTACACCGATCAAACGCACGTTCTCGTCCTGCACGAACGGATAAAACATCCCGATCGCATTGCTGCCCCCGCCTACGGCCGCAATAACCGCATTCGGCAGCCGCCCTTCCAGCTCGAGAATTTGCTTGCGGGATTCGTCGCCGATAATGCGCTGGAAGTCCCGCACCATCATCGGGTACGGATGCGGTCCTGTAGCCGAACCGAGGATGTAGAACGTATCGTCCACGTGGCTTACCCAATAACGCAGCGTCTCGTTGCAGGCGTCCTTCAGCGTCCGTGTGCCGGAAAGCACCGGAACCACTTCCGCGCCGAGCAGGTTCATCCGGAACACGTTGAGCTGCTGCCGCTTCATATCTTCTTCGCCCATGAACACTTTGCACTCAAAGCCGAGCAGCGCGGCGACCGTGGCTGTAGCAACGCCATGCTGGCCCGCGCCGGTTTCGGCGATAATTTTCGTTTTGCCCATCCACTTGGCGAGCAGCCCTTGGCCGAGCGCGTTGTTGATTTTGTGGGCGCCCGTATGGTTTAAATCCTCGCGTTTCAAGTAGATTTTGGCGCCGCCCAAATGCTCGGTCAATCTTCCTGCGTAGTACAAGGAAGTCGGACGTCCTGAATAACGGTGCAGCCAGTAGTTCAGCTCCTCCTGAAACCGAGCGTCTTTGGCGTATTTTTTAAACGATTCTTCCAGCTCGATCAAAGCGTTCATCAGCGTTTCCGGCACGTAACGCCCGCCGAACTTGCCGAATCGGCCATGAATATCCGGTCCGTTATACAATGGTCTGCACCCTCTCGACAAATTTTTTAATTTTCACGATATCTTTGACGCCTTCCGTTTCAACGCCGCTGGACACATCTACGCCATCGGGCATATACGTATCGAGCAGGTCCCGCACATTATCCGGCTGCAGCCCTCCGGCCACGAGCAGCGGAATGCCGGCTTCCCGGCACCAGGCGAGATAAGGCGGAATCGTATCCCAAGCAAACGTTTTGCCCGAGCCCCCGCCGTAAACCGGATCGTACGTATCCAGCAGCATGCCGTCTACGGCATGGCGATACGGCTCCAACCTGCGTATTCCCTGGGACTCATTCCCGGCTTTCGTTTCACCTGCATTGACGGTAAACACCTTAAATACGCGCGTCTCCGGAAAAGCATTCTTCACTGTGCGACAAAACTCGGCGCTCTCTTCCCCATGAAGCTGTACGACGTCCAACGCTGCCTCCTGCAGAACCGCCTTCAGCTCTTCCATCGTCGGATTAACGAAGACGCCGACGGCTGCGGGCGTCTTCGCCCCGGCAGCCAGCTTCATGCTGCGGATCATCTCGCCGGCCTGCTGCGGCGTCACCTGCCGCTTGCTCGGCGCAAAGACGAAGCCGACGTAGTCCACCGAAAGACCAGCAACCTGCTCCGCCATTTCAGCCGTCCGCAGACCGCATATTTTTACGCTCACCCTTGCTGTCATCCTCTGCTCACTCCTTACCAGCACCCGCTTCAGAATAAGAACCCATCAAGGTATGGACGGCTTCGGAAACGTCCGGCTGGCGCATGAAATGCTCGCCGACGAGCACCGCACGAGCACCGACCGAATGAAGCCATTCGATCTCCTCCGGCTTCGAGATGCCGCTTTCGCTGACGACGGTCGTCCCTTTCGGAATGGAGCCAACAAGCTGTTCCGTCGTGCGAAGATCGGTCACAAACGTTTGGAGATTGCGGTTATTGATGCCGATCATCGTTGGGCTAAGCTCCAGCACACGGGCGAGCTCCTCCTGGTCATGCACTTCAATCAGCACATCCAAACCAATACTATGGGCGATCGTTTGGAACTGACGCATCTGCTCGGTCGTCAGGATAGCGGCGATCAGTAGAATCGCGTCGGCTCCGATGCAGCGCGCCTCATAGATTTGATGTGGATCGATCGTAAAATCTTTGCGCAGAAGCGGCACGCCGACAACCTGCCTCACCCGGCTCAAATAATCGTTCGAGCCTTGAAAATACGGAGCGTCGGTCAGCACCGAAAGACAATCCGCTCCCGCCTCTTCATAAGCCTTAGCCAACCGGACAGGCTCGAAATCTTCCCGAATCAAGCCCTTGGAAGGCGAGGCCTTCTTCACCTCCGCGATCAGTCCCATCGGACGCTTCCGTCCCGCGCTGAGCGCGCGCTCGAACCCAAGGCACGGCGCCAGTCCGGCGATCGTTTTTTCCATTTCGGCGATGGTAATCTGCTCTTTAAGCGACGCTACTTCCTGCCGTTTGGTGGCAACAATGCGATCAAGAAACATAGCTCTCTTCTCCCGTAAATTGGACTAATTGCTCCAGCTTCGCTTGGGCCCGCCCCGAATCGATAACCGATGCGGCCAGCTTCACGCCTTCCTGCAGCGTTCCGGCCATGCCGGTGACGTAGAAGCACGCTCCGGCATTGGCCAGCACGATATCGCGGCAAGCGCCGGTCTCGCCCGCGAAGATACGATGAATAATGCCCGCGTTCACATGGGCGTCTCCTCCGATGACATCCTTAATGCTGTAAGCGCGAAGCCCCAGCTCATCCGGCGTGATTTCAAACGTACGAATGTTCCCATCCTTCAGCTCGGTCACCTGCGTGCCCGCAGAGATGCTGATTTCGTCCAGCCCGTCGAGACTGGCGACAACAAGCGCACGCTTTACACCGAGCGCCTGCATCACATGGGCGATCGTTTCCGTTTTGCCGCGGTCGAAGATGCCGAGCACCTGACGATCGGCTCCGGCCGGGTTCGTGAGCGGGCCCAGCAGGTTAAATACGGTGCGGACGCCGAGCTCTCTGCGTGGGGCGGCAACATGCCGCATCGACTGATGATACAGCTGCGCAAACATGAAGCAGATGCCGACCTGCTCCAGACAGCGCGCCGCCTGCTGCTGATTCAATTGAATATTGACGCCAAGCGCTTCGAGCACATCGGCGCTACCGCTTTTGCTGGACATGGCCCGATTCCCATGCTTCGCCACGCGAATACCGCCCGCCGCCGCGACGATGGCCGCCGTCGTCGAAATGTTGAACGTATCTGCGCCATCGCCGCCGGTGCCGCACGTATCGAGCAGATTCGCCTGTCTGGTGCTGACCCGGCTTGCTTTCAATCGCATCGTCTCGGCAAAGCCGGCGATTTCCTCGATCGTTTCCCCTTTTATGCGGAGTCCCGTAAGCAAAGCTCCGATCTGCGAAGGCGTCGCCCCGCCTTCCATAATGTTGGACATCACATCGCGCGCCTCGGACCGCGTCAAATGCTGCAGCCCGATAATTTTCCCAATCGCCTGTTGAACCGTCAACGTCGTTTGCTCCATTGTCCGTGCCTCCCCTTTATCCCGATTGTTTTACTGATAATAATCGTGATTGATCAATGCAACCTCCGGCGTTTTCGTTGCAAAAACGGCTTCCGCCATGCGGATCGATTTCAGCATGCCCTTGGCTTTGTTGATCGTCTCCTGGTACTCGTTCTCCGGAACGGAATCCCAGACAATCCCGGCGCCTGCCTGGACATAAGCTTTGCCATTCTTGAATACGATGGTGCGGATCGTAATGCACGTATCGAGGTTGCCCGAGAAGCCGAAGTAACCGATGGCTCCGGCGTAAGGACCGCGCGCTTCGTTCTCCAGCTCGGCAATGATTTCCATCGCTCTGAGCTTCGGAGCGCCCGAAACGGTACCGGCGGGCAGGCACGAAATAAAAGCGTCGAAGAAATCTTTGTCCTTCGCCAGCTTGCCGGAAACGTTGGACACGATATGCATGACATGGGAATAGCGCTCGATTTGCATGAACGTGTCGCATTGGACCGTACCGAATTCGGAGACGCGCCCGAGGTCGTTGCGGCCTAGATCAACGAGCATCAAGTGCTCGGCACGCTCTTTCTCGTCCGCCAGCAGCTCTTGTTCGAGCGCGAGGTCTTCTTCGGTCGTCCGCCCGCGGGGACGGGTACCGGCAATCGGCCGGGTCTCCACCTTCTCGTCTTCAACGCGGACGAGCAGCTCGGGGGATGTGCCGACGATGACTTCCTCGTCCATTTTGAGGCAGTACATATAAGGCGACGGATTCATCGTTCTTAAGATGCGGTACACGTGAAGCGGCGAAATGTCCGTTTCGATCTCGAAGCGTTGGGACAGGACCACTTGAAAAATATCGCCCGCCCGGATATATTCCTTAGCTTGATCGACGTTCGCCAAAAACTGCTCCTTCGTCACGTTCGAGCGGATTTCCCCCAAATCGACGTCGTCGGGGATGGACTGGTGATTCATCTTCAGCGCCGGAAGCGGGCGCTTCAGTCGTTCGATGGTCGCATCGATTTTGGCGCATGTTTTTTCGTAGCCGGCGATGATGTCCGCTTCCGTTCCTTGGGGAGGCACATGCACATTGGCGATGACTTTCAACTGCTGTTTAAAATGGTCGAACACGATCACTTGATCGCAAAACATAAAGTCCAAATCGTTCATCTGCAGATCGTCCTGCCGATGCGCCGGCAGCTTCTCGTAATATTGCAGCAGATCATAACCGAAAAATCCGACGGCTCCGCCCGTAAAGCGCGGCAAATCCGGCAGCGAAGGGCTCGTAAACGCGCTTAAATGCGCTTTAAGCACATCCACCGGCTTTTCCTTCGAAGTCGTCGTTCCTTCCGGCCCTTCGATGCGAGTCACACCGTTTTTGGCCTGAATAAACATAAACGGGTCGGTTCCGATAAAAGAATAACGCGCCCATTTGATCCCGCCTTCGACGCTTTCCAGCAAGAAGGCACGCTTCTCTTCGTAAAAATGTTGAAATACGCGGATCGGCGTCTCCGTATCGGCTATCAAATGGCGGACGACGGGGATCAGGTTATACTGGCTGGCAAGCCGAACAACTTCCTTTGCTTCTGGTGTGTGCATCGTCTTCTCTCCTCTTCTCAACTCAAAAATAACTGGGCTCTGCAAACGTAAAAAAGCCTCTACGCATCGTAGAGGCGGTATTCAGCGGATGAAGGATTCGTCCAGACGGAAAGTATGCTCAAAGTACGCCAAAGAGCCCTTGGATAGGTTAAAATAAACCTGCCGATAGTGCCCCGCACGCATCTTGGCGGTTCTTTCCACGAACGGGTAATCTTCTCATCTCATCTCAAACTGAACTAGGCTAACTCTCTACTCTGCTCTGTTACTGCAACTCACTCTTATCTGCTTAACTCGTTGTAATCAACTATACTACCTCAATTATGCTTTTGTCAATTTGGACAAATCGGGACGAAGCCGCATCGCTTCTCTTTGATAAACATGGAAGATTTCATTTTGCTGTTTGTCCGTATTGACCATCACCATTAAACGAACACAGCGGGGCAATCCGCCCTCCACCGGAATTTCGAGCGAGCACATCAGCGGGACCAAGTCCCAGCCTGCCATCTGACGGATAGCCCGCGCAGGGAACGTAGCCGTCAAATCCGGCGTCACCGTAACGAATACGCTGGCGATCTCCTCCGGAATAATTCCGTTTTCCGTGATAATTTGATTGAGCAGCGCTGTTGTTGCCGATAAAATATCATTCTCTTCGTTGCGTTCCACGGTCGTTGCTCCGCGGATTCCTCTTACGAACATCCGTCAGTCCTCCCGTTTTAACCGCTCCACGATCTCTCTGACCCATTCTGCGGATACGTTTTTGTTAATTTCGACCTTGCCGATGGCCGTCGGAATGATGTAAACCATGCGGCCTTCGCTGAATTTTTTGTCATGCATCATTGCACGCATGATCGCCTCGGTATCAAAGTGCGCCGGTATGCGCGTAGGAAGACCGAACTTCTTGAAAATGCGTTCGGTTACCGTTAGGATCTCTTCCGGATTGCCCATACGCACCGACAGCATCGCTGTGCCGACCATGCCGATGGAAATCGCTTCGCCGTGTTGCAGCTCGTTGTAGCCGGCCACCGCCTCCAGCGCGTGACCGATCGTATGCCCAAGGTTCAGGATGGCGCGTAGATCGTTCTCCCGTTCGTCCTGCGACACGACCGCCGCTTTGACGGCGCAGCCATTGTACAGCCCGTACTGGAGCGCTTCCGGGTCCAGCCCGATAAGCTTCTCCGCATTCGCTTCGCACCACGCGGTAAATTCCGCATCCCAGATTAGCCCGTGCTTGATCATTTCCGACAATCCCGCGCGCACGTCCCGGTCCGGCAAAGTGAGCAGCGTAGACGTGTCATACAAAACCATCTCCGGCTGATGGAAGGCGCCGATAATGTTTTTCGCCAGCGGATGGTTGACGGCGACCTTGCCGCCCACGCTGCTGTCGTGAGCCAGAATCGTCGTCGGAATCTGCACAAACCGGATGCCGCGCATGTAACTGGCCGCCACAAACCCGGCCAAATCGCCGACAACACCTCCGCCAAGCGCGACGACCGTCGATTTGCGGTCCAGACCTGCCTGTAAGCAGGCGCCGACCACGTCTTCCAGCACCGCGAGCGATTTGGACTTCTCGCCTGCCGCAACGGTGTAGGACACCGCCGTATAGCCGCCTTCCGTCAATCGGTCTATGACCGGCTTCAGGTGATGCTTCGCCACATGATCGTCGGTTACGACAAGCAGCGGCGACGCTTTGCTAATCCCGTGTTTCTCGAAGTACGCGGCGATATCTGCGAGCAGGCCCTCCCCGATATAAATCGGGTAGGACCTCGTACCAAGGTCTACCGTTAGCTCTCTGACCATAAATCCGGCTCTCCCGCTTAGTAAGTTTTGATTTGCTCCAAGTAGCTCTCGTAATTTCTGCGGATTTCCTCCAGCGAGTCGCCGCCGAATTTTTCCACAAACGCTCTCGCCACTTCCCAAGCAATGGCGTTTTCCATAATGACGCCAGCCGCGGGCACCGCGCACGTATCGGAGCGCTCCACCTGTGCCGTGAACGCTTCCTTCGTATCGATATCTACGCTTTGCAGCGCTTTATAGAGGGTCGAGATCGGCTTCATGACGCCACGTACGACGATCGGCTCGCCGGTCGTCATGCCGCCCTCGAATCCGCCTGCACGGTTGGTTGCGCGATAAAAGCCGCGCTCCTCGTCGTGCATGATTTCGTCGTGCACGGACGAGCCTCTGCGCTTGGCCGCTTCGAACCCGATCCCGAATTCTACGCCCTTGAACGCTTGAATCGACAGCACCGCCTGCGCAATGCGTCCGTCAAGCTTGCGGTCCCACTGCACATGGCTGCCAAGACCCGTAGGCACGCCTTCGATAATGCACTCGACGACACCGCCAAGCGTATCGCCGTCGTCCTTGGCCGCGTCGATCGCCGCGATCATTTTCGCTTCCGCGTCTTTATCCGTCACCCGCACAGGCG
The DNA here is from genome assembly GCF_024213375.1 of Paenibacillus sp. MZ04-78.2. Classification (GTDB taxonomy): domain Bacteria; phylum Bacillota; class Bacilli; order Paenibacillales; family NBRC-103111; genus Paenibacillus_G. The sequence goes on from NZ_JANAVJ010000003.1 coordinate 153,461, forward strand.
ATTCCTCCGTGATGCGGATCAGCTCGTCGATCGGCAGCTCCTGCCGCTGCACTTCCACTTCCCCGATGCGAATCACCTGACCGGCGACTTTGATGCCGAATTCCTTCAGCAGCTCGCGAGCCATGCCGCCGACAGCTACGCGCATCGTCGTTTCCCGCGCGCTGGAGCGCTCAAGAATGTTGCGCAAATCGCGCTGATTGTATTTCAAACCGCCGTTCAAATCGGCATGGCCCGGACGCGGGCGGTTCACCCGGCGCTTCGACTCGTCATTACCTTCGATCGGCTCGATGTTCATGATGGAAGTCCAATGTTTCCAATCGTTGTTCTCCACCACAAGCGCAATCGGGGCGCCGGTCGTTTTGCCATGGCGCACGCCACCGACAATGTTGACGGTATCCTTTTCAATCTGCATGCGGCGTCCCCGTCCGTAGCCTTTCTGCCGTCTGGCGAGCTGTTCGTTCACCGCTTCGAAATCGATCGTTACGTTGCTTGGAAATCCCTCGATAATCGTTGTCAATTGTGGTCCGTGCGTTTCCCCTGCGGTTAAATATCTCACCTGATTTTTCTCCTTTCATCCTATCCCATGAAAAGCGTAAGCTTTCTTTCTTTCAAAACGCTTTAGCGCTTTTATGTGCTGAGTCATGTGCTAATTATAGTATAGGCCTGCGGCTTTGACAAGAATATGCAAGAACAAAAAGAAGCGCCGGCCAAAGGCATGTAGCCGATGGCTGCGCTTCTTCCCGTTTCGGACGAAGGGATGTCAGCCTCCGGCCGGTTGTTTTTTTAACACTTGAGGGCGTTCCTGAGTCTGCGGATCATGAACCAGCCCCATAATTTGCAGCGAATCGATCCCGATAATTTGAGCGCATTCCTGTATCGAGATGAAGCCCCGACGGTAAGCGTTAATGACTTTACGTTTGTCCATGCGATTCCTCCTGCTGCTTTTCGGGCATAAAGAATCTGTCTATATTTTATTCATAGTATGGGATCGTGTGGAAACGTTTATTCATTACACTTCCGTTTTGCGGTAAAAAAACGTCTCGGCGGATTCCAGTCCATACTGGGCCGGACTGAAAATCTGCTCGGTGCTGCCGACGAACAAGATCCCCCCCGGCTTCAACGCACTGGCAAATTTTTGATACAATAAGTGCTTGGCTTCCTCGGTAAAATAGATCATAACATTGCGGCAAACGATTAAATCGAATCCCGTATCGAACGTATCGACCAGCAGGTTTTGCTTTTGAAAGCGGATCGATTTTTTAAGTGAATCCGCAATAAGATAAGTCAAATTTTCCTGACGGTAATATTTTTGCAAATATTTGACCGGCACATCCCGCACCGAACGATCCGAATAAACCGCCTTCTTCGCTTTTTCCAAAGCGCCTTCATCAATATCGGTCGCCAGCACCACGCTATCCTGCGCGTTCAGTTCCGCCAGGATCATTGCCAGCGTATAAGGCTCTTCCCCCGTGGAACATGCGGCGCTCCAGCACTTAACCTTGCGCGATTTGCGGAGCATGTCCGGCAAAAACTTCTGTTCCAGCACTTCCCAACGGTTCGGATTGCGCCAAAACTCAGAGACGTTGATCGTCATCCGATCCAAAAACTCGTAAAACAGCTCTTTGTCCTTCGTCATCGCCTCGAAAAACGAAGCGAACGTCGTATACCCCTTCTTCATCCGCAGCGTAGTCAGACGGCGTTTCATCTGCGCTTCCTTATACTGGGACAAGTCGATGGACGTGTAGTCCTTGACTTTCTTGATGAATAACAGGAAATCTTTATCCTCCATGCCGCCATCCCTGCCTTATCAGATCCAAGTTTGTACCGCTTTGCTGTAATCGAGCAATTCTTCCGGACGGAAAAAGTTTGCAATTTCCCGCTCGGCGCTTTCCGGAGAATCGGCCCCGTGAATCAAGTTCAAATTCGTATGGACTGCATAGTCGCCGCGGATCGTACCGGGCAGCGCTTCCAAAGAATTCGTCTTGCCGATCATCGCCCGGGACAACGCAACGACCTGATCCCCCTGCCAAACCATCGCAAACACGGGCCCAGAAGTAATAAACTTGATCAGGTTATCGAAAAACGGCTTGCCCACATGCTCTGCATAATGCCTTTCCGCTTGCTCACGGCTGACCTGCACCAGCTTGGCCGCAACCAATTGCAGCCCTTTTTGCTCGAAGCGGCGCACGATCTCCCCGATGAGCCCTCTCTGCACTCCGTCAGGCTTGACCATCAAAAACGTTTTTTCCATGCTTTTCTCCTCCTACCACTATAATAAAGTTTATTAGGAGTTTGGTTTTTGGAGTTAGTTTTAGGCATTCATCATCTGCATAGGGTAAAGATTGTCACGGAAAGTTTACGGCCGCCTTTGAAATCAAGTTGTTACCGCAAGGTAAATTGATGACAACTTGAATTTCAAGAGCGGTGAAGTGACAATGTTTACCCGACTAGCTTACAGATGAATGCAGTTGTTCACGGTGTCAAACCAAGCTCCTAATAAGAACGGTTCCCCACAAAATGAGCAATACTGATCAAATCTTTTTTCGCCTGGATATTGGGCAAGCCCTCCAGGGAACGAATCGCTTTATCTATGTATGCCGACGCCATCGCTTCGGCGCGGGAGATTCCCTCACTGCGCCGGATCATATTCAAAAACGCGGTGATGTCGGTTTGCCCGTCGCAGGCCTCGATACGTGAGATTTCCTCCAGAAGAGCCGGACGATGCTGCGGATTCTGAAGCGCAAAGATGATGGGAATCGTAATATTTCCTTGCTTGATGTCGCTGCCCGGCGGCTTGCCGATCTCTTTCTCCGTCCCGCACAAGTCGAGAAGATCGTCCCGGATTTGGAACGCCATGCCGGTATAATATCCGAAATCGTACAACCGCTTGGCTATCTGCTCAGAAGCGCCTGCCGCAATCGCTCCCAATTGGCAGCTGACCGCCAGCAGCAGCGCCGTCTTGCGCTTGATGCGCAGCATGTAGTCGCGAACGGTCTGCCCCGTATGGAAAAAGAAGCGGATTTGCTCCATTTCTCCGATCGACATCTCGACCAACGCATTGGACATGATCCGATGAATGGACGGGTCAGGCAACTGGGTAACAATGCTGAGCGCTTTGGCGAAAATATAATCCCCGGCGTACATGGCAACCCGGTTGTCCCATTTGGAGCGGACCGTCAATTGGCCGCGCCGCGTGTTTGCATCGTCGATGACGTCGTCGTGCACAAGCGAAGCCATGTGAATCAGCTCCAAAGGAACAGCTACGAACTTGACCCGCTCCAGATTGTACTGCCCGAACTTAGCGCCAAGCAGCACGAATACCGGACGAATCCGCTTGCCGCCTGCTTTCAGCAAGTGCAGGGAAGCTTCGCGAAGCACCGGATGATCGACATTGATGCTTCGCTCCAGCTCTTTTTCAATCAAATTGATATCTTTTTTTAATTTAGCATATAAATCCAAAAGTTTCATTCCGTCACCCGTACTACAGAATTGTCTTTCCATATTTGTAGAGGAACGTTCCGCTCCAGAAATCCGAGCTCTGCGGCATACTGATAATATAACGAGAGCCCGGCCCATTGCTTCGGACCGAATTCATAGCACAGTTCGGAGAAATATTGCTGCCAATAGGCCTCCGTCCCGCCAATCAGCTTTTGCGCGTCACGGACCAACGCCGCCGGATCGGCAAGCGACTTTCGCTTGCTCTCGAGAAAGGCCTCATAGATACGACTGACAAGCCCCGGGTACTGCTCCACGGTTTGCTTCCGGATGGTGCAGACGGCAAACGTCATCCACTGGCCGGTTAAACGTGTCCATTCCGTCGCGAGATCGGTAACGAGATACCCGTTCTTTTCCCAGCTTGCCCGAATCGCATGATCGCCAATCAACAGCGCGGCGTCTGCGCTCTTCATCATCGGTTCAAGCTCCGGTGCCGCGTACTCGTACTCGGGCTGAAGCCCGTAAAACTTGGTTAAAATAATTTTTAGCAAATTGATGGAAGTCGCGGAAGTCGTCGGCAGCGCAATCTTGGCGTCCCCCAGCTCCTCCAGCGGTTTTCGGTGAAACAGAAGAATGGAATTGACCTGTCCGAAAGCGCTGACCGACATGTCGGGAAATACTAAATACTCGTCAAAATTTTCTCCATACGCAAATGACGAAATGGCTCCGATATCGATTCGTCCTTCGGCCATGGCGCGGTTCAACCCCGACGGCACCTGTTGAGTAACCTCCAGATCGCTGCCGAAGGAAGAGAAAGGAAAGTAATAGAAGAGCGGCCACACGTTGGTGAAATCGATACGGCCGATGCGCACGGACGCCTGGCTGTTATTCATTTGGCATACCCCATCTTTTATACAAATGATGTTCGATCTCCATGCAGTCCAATATTTTCCCGACTACAAAATCGATCATATCGTCTAATGTCTGCGGCCCTTGATAAAATGCCGGCATCGCCGGCAGGATACGTACGCCAAGCCTTGCCAGCTTCAGCATGTTTTCCAGATGAATCGCATGCAGCGGCGTTTCCCGCGGCACGACAATCAGCTTGCGCCCTTCCTTCAGCATCACGTCCGCGGTTCGCTCAAGCAGGTTGTCCGATGCGCCGTTCGCGATGCCCGATAGGGTGCCCATCGAGCACGGTACGACCACCATGCCCTGCGTCCGGAACGAGCCGCTGGCCGTCTTCGCTCCGATATCCTGCACAGGCACGTATTCGAGCTTCCCCGGCCCGTTGCCCGATTCGAAGTGCAGACGAATGCTTTCCTGTCGCTTCGAGGCGTCCCAGCCGAGCTCTTCCTTTAGCACGCGCCAGCCTGCATCCGTTACGATCAGATGAACGTCTTCCCCCGCCGACAGCAAAAAACGGCAAAGCCGCACGCCGTACGCCGCGCCGCTCGCCCCGGTAATGCCGACTACCCACGGTCTTTTCATCCGGTAAACACCACCAAATCGATCAGGGTGAACACAAACAGCGAGATGCTAAGCGTACTGTTCATCGTAAAGAAGGCCGTATTTAATTTGGTAAGGTCTGTCGGCTTTACAATCAGATGTTCATACATCAGCAGAGCGTAAGAGACCAGCACCCCGATCAAGTAGACCCAGCTCAAATCCGTTAAAAAAAACAGGCTGATCAAACCTGCCGCAGTGACGATATGAAACCAGCGAGCGATGAGCAGCGCCTTAGGAATGCCGAACCGGGCCGGAATCGAATGCAGCCCTTCTTTCTTATCAAATTCGACGTCCTGCGTCGCATAGATGGTATCGAAGCCGGCCAGCCAGAAGACGATGGCTACGTAAAACACAAGCGCCGCCAGCGAAAACTCCCCTGTCACGGCGATCCAGCCCCCCAGCGGCGCGAGCGCGACCGTCATCCCCAGAATCAAGTGGCATGTCCACGTGAAACGTTTCGTGTAAGAGTAAAACACCAGAAAAAATACGGCAACCGGCAGCAGCTTCATCGCCAGCGGGCTTAAATGATAGGCCGCCCAGAACAGGCATACGAATGAAATGATAATAAACATGATAGCTTCTTTCGAAGAGATCAAGCCGGCCGGTATTGCCCGCATCGCCGTCCGAGGATTTTTAGCATCGAACACTTTGTCGATGACCCGATTCAACCCCATGGCTGCGCTCCGCGCCCCGATCATCGCCAGCAAAATCCAGCCGATCTGCCCCCATGACGGAAGATGGTTAAAGCTTACCACCGAACCGAGGAGCGCTCCCATGAAAGCAAACGGAAGCGCGAAGAGCGTATGCTCGATTTTGATCATTTCCAAAAAGATTTTAGTCTTTCTCCATGCCATGTTGTCAGACATCTCCCTTAGATCCATTTGCCGCTTGCGGCTTAATGCCGATGTGAAGCGCCGCGATCCCGCCGGTCAGTGGGTAAGCCTCGACGCGGGTCAAACCGGTCTTTCGGAAAATGTCGGCGAGCTCCTTATGGTCCGGGAAGCTCTTAAGCGATTCCGGCAGCCATTTGTATTGCTCGTACCGTTTGACGATCAGTTTGCCGAGCAGCGGCAGAACCTTTTGAAAATAAAAATAATAAATCGATTTGAACGGCTGCCAGGTCGGCTTGGACAGCTCAAGCGAGATAACCATTCCCCCGGGCTTTACCACTCGCTGCATTTCCTCGATGACCTTGACCACATCGGGCACATTGCGGAGCGCAAAGCCGATCGTCGCATAATCGAACGAATGATCCTCGAACGGAAGCGCCATGGCATTGCCTTGCACGAGCTTGATTTGCTTGTCCATACCGAGCCGCTTGACCTTTTCGTCGCCTACATCCAGCATGTTCTGGCTAAAATCAAGGCCTACGATATTGCCGGTGCCGCTCGCTTTAGCGAGGCTGATCGTCCAATCGGCGGTGCCGCAGCACAGATCAATCGCCGTTGCTCCCGGCTTGACGTTTATTTTCTTCATCGTAAAGCTTCTCCAGGCTTTATGCCGGCGGAAGCTCAAAATGTCGTTCATCAAGTCGTACTTCGGCGCGATGCTTTCAAAGACGGAATGAACGAACTGTTCCTTGGTCGATTTCATTTCCATAAGTATCACCTCAAACTTCTTGAGTCGCCCGCGGGGCCGATAAGTACCGGCGGAACGGTTCGCCGATCGACTGCAGCTCTTTGCCTAATTTCTCCGGCTCAAGCGCTTGCAGCTTTTCCTGAAGCTCCTTCATGCAGGCATCGAGCATTTGGTGCAGCTGCGGCGTTACCTTGTACTTCAGCCATAGCGAGCGCCATTTTGCCGGGTCCGGTTCCTCACTTTGCAGCAGCTTCTTTTCTTCCCGTGTCGCCTGCTGCAGAACATGCCAAAAGCCCCAGCTATCCCGATACGGCTGAGACGATTCGGACCGGACGATTTCCTGAAGCAGCACCTCGCAGCGGGTAAACATGCAAAGCACCTCGGGCCAAACGGTGTAAAACCGCTCCTCAAGCAGATTGGCGAAGGAAAGAAACAATTGCGCCTTCACTTCTACCGACTGCCGAATGTATTCATCGGCCGTAAGCTTCAGCTGCTTCATCTTGAGGTACAGGTTCATTTTGAGGCGGTTGGCTTCGCATATCGCTGCGGATAATATCCCGACTAAATCGATCTGTCCGGAATGAGACAGCAGGTAATAAAAACGGCTGCTGAAGTAGTCTCCCGCAAGCACCTTGAGCTGCCGGGAGCGGGCGGATTTCTGCTCCTTGGCGTCATTGGTTACGCTGACCATATCATGCGTATCCAGACCAAGCTGTACAAGGGACGTCACAAGCGTGTAGAGCTCGCTGTGTCCGGCTAATGTGCTGTGTTTATTTAAAAAAGCATACAGAAGCCGGGTGCGGAATTCGGGAAAGAGCGGCAGATCCGTATGCTTTTGAATCATGTCATACTCCGTGTATTTCTTGGCCATCTCCGGAATCCGATAAGTGTTCATATGTAAGCCTCCGAACCGATAAGAAAAATCTCTTCACTCGCAATCTAAACTATTATAGCATAATCAAATTATTTTCGCATATCCCGGATCAGCTTTTTGGAGTAAAACGCTCCTGCCATTTCGAGGTATACGTCATCCGAAAACGAGTATCCAAATACTGCTGCAGCTCTTCCGCGTTTCTGGAGCGGAATCCCGCTTCGTTCGGCAGCCATTTCTCCCGTCTGGCGTCCACCGCTGCGAGTGGCTGGGGATTCCCTTCCCGGTCCCCGGAAGCATCCAGCACGCGGACCAACACCTGATTGATATTCGTAGACGAAGCGAACATCATCGTCGGCACCTCGTACATATCGCTGAGCATGTCGGATTTTTCGCTCGTTTTTACGGCCAGCAAATCGATCGACACAACGGCATGATTAACCTCCACCCGGCGAATTCTTAAATGGAGCTGCATCCTTGATACGACGTCAACAATATTGTTTTCGGATACGGGATGCGCCTTAACGCTTCGAAACACGCTAAAGCCCTCATCCAGCTGTGACAAATAAGACAAAGCCGACGCTACCGCTACCGATAAAGCTGTTATGATCAACAAACGGGGAGCCCATTTCATCCCGAACCGCTTCCTCCTTTTGACGGGGTCCGAATGCTTGGCTTATGCCCTGTCTGTTACATTGTACAACGAAAAAAAGCAGGCTATGCCTGCCGCTATCCGAAAAATTATTCCTCCGTGTCGATCATGCCGAATTTCGTGACCACAACGGCTTTCCCGCGGATTTTGATAGCTGATGTATGTTCTGTAAATTGAGCGATCATGACCTCGCCTTTATCCAACTTTTCCGTATGATGAAACCGGGTGTCCTGTCCTCTCGTCAACCCAATGACCTGCACTCCGTTTTCCTTGGCTTTTACCACAAAATATTCATTTTGATTCGTGTCCATCCTGATTCCCCCCCAGGGCTAATCTGTCCAATTACCTTTATCATGCAGAAAAATACTCGTGCTGTCAACTCAAGAGAAAAGCCGCCCTCTTAGGCGGCTATCGTTTTCTCTGTCGCGTAAGCTTGATCTTTTTTGTTGTAGAACTCTTTGAAACGGCTCGGTATGAGCTTGGAAACCAGATGGATGATCAAATCGGCAAGCTTGACGACACCGTAAGCGAACAGCATGCCCGCAATAACGTCGAGCACCCAGTGAATCTGCAAATACATCGTCGAGAAAATGATCGCGGAGCAATAAGTAACCATCATGTATTTGAATATCCGGTCTTTTTCCCGAAGCGCCAACAACAGCATGGCAAACGAAATCGACGTATGCATGCTCGGGAAGCAGTTCATGACAGTGACCAGCATCTCGTTTTCCGAGGCGAAATTCCGCCCGAGCAAGTCAGGCTGCCCTTTGACCCACCATACCTCGCGAAGCAAAATCAAGTTGTAAAACGGCAGGATGAGCGGGAACTGCATCAAGTGTCCGGATAAGGCGTAGGACATCATCTTTTTAACGCTCTTGGTCCAATAGCTTCGGACAATGCAAATCCAGAGTGAGAGCACGAAGCCGTAGTTGTAAATCCATACCAAGATTCGATCGAGCAGCGGGTGGTTGATCGCCCGGGCCCATGACGCATCGTTGAGGGGAATGCTGTTCATCATGCTATCCCAAGTCCATGGGTGACGATTATTTTCAAACATCCAGTTGGCAATATCAAACCATATTCCTTTGCCGGAGCCATAGAAGTAAAAGAAGATGCCAAGAAGTGGGATTCCTACCACAAAAAAACGTTTCCAATCGACATCAATCTGATCTTTCCGGACGCCCATCAGACATATAAAAAGCAAGACCCAGCATTCAAAACTCCAATTGCCGACCACGCCGATCCGCCAAATCAAAAAGATCGATGCCAAAATGCCGTACATCTTCCAATCGTTTGCGTTCGACCATCGTCTAAGTTTTTCTGACATTATCGGTAACTCCCCCTAAATACTGTACCTAACCTGCTTGCTGCATAACCATTTCTTGAAATAGGTCAACTAAGTATATCAAAAAGACGAAGATTATGCTTCATAATTTTTTTACATTTAAGAAAACCTTCAGAATTAAAAAAACACGGGGCAAATGTCCCGTGTCGCTTGTGCTTCGCCAAGAAGCGCCGCTTTTTCACTCCTCTTGCAGACGCTTCATAAAATCCTCTGCCGCGCTGTAGCCTTGCTGTCGGAGATACCAGTTGTTGGCTGCCGCTTCGACCAAGCCAGCCACGTCCCGGCCCGGTTGAAGCTGGATCTCGATGTGCGGAATCTTGATGTCCATATAATCCGAGAACTTCGGGGCCAGCTCCAAATCGTTATTGAGCGCATTGTCCTGCCACTTTGTCAGCTCGATGTCGAGAACGATCCTCGTCTCGTCCTGAAACGCTTTGCGGCCGTACAGACGGGAAACATTGATAAGTCCGATGCTGCGGAGAGCGAGAAACTCTTTTGTCTTCCCGTTATGCGTGCCGAGAAGCGTCTCCGGGCTGATCTTTTTAAGCACCACGATATCATCGGCCACCAGCCGGTGTCCCCGCCGTATGAGCGTATGCGCCGTCTCGCTTTTACCTACCCCGGATTTGCCCCGGAGCAGAATGCCGATCCCGGATACGTTAACGCAAACCCCGTGTACGGCAATCTCCGGCGCCATCGATTTCGTCAAGAAAGCGTCCACCAGCTCGATGAATTTGGTCGTCGGCTGAGGCGTCCGCAATAAGGGGATATCCTCTTCCTCGCAATATTTCATCAAATATTTTAGCCCTTCCTGATTGCGGGTTACGACAAAGCACGGCGGATGATACTTCACGATGTTTCCGATACGCTCATTGCGTTCCTCTTCCGTAAGCGTATGTAAGTAAGTAATTTCTTTAAGGCCCAGCACCTGCAGGTGGGACTGCGAGAAAAAATCGAAATACCCGACAAATTCCAATCCCGGACGGTGCACGCTCGTCTTGGAAATCGTTCGATGAAGCTGCGTGGCCCCGGCCAGTACTTCCATCGAAAATCGTTTTACCAAATCTTCTACGGTTACAGCTTTCACCCGTTCATCCCCCTTCGCCTTCTACGACTATGCCAAACGGAATATGCTAACTAATTCTACATAAGAGAGCATTTCCCTCTTCGGCTTCCCAACCTGTGAATAGAAAACAAAAATCGCTTCCTCCGACGGGATTCATCCGCGAAGAAAGCGATTCGATCACAACATACTATCGGAGTAGCGGGATTCGAACCCACGGCCTCACCCACCCCAAGGGTGCGCGCTACCAGACTGCGCCATACCCCGAAAATGATCCCGGTAAAAAAATCCGGCAAAGAATATTATATCTTATACCCTATCAATTGTAAAGGATTTTTCCAAAGAAAAGAAAACGCCCGAATCGCATTCGAGCGCCTTTTCGAGCCGGTGGACCGGCTCCATTATGTAGAAAGCCTAAAAGCCGCAAGAGCTTACTGGATTCCGTCTCTCAGTGCTTTGCCAGGTCTGAAGGCCGGGATTTTACTGGAAGGAATTTCGATTTCTTCGCCGGTTTGTGGGTTGCGGCCTTTACGGGCGGAACGCTCACGAACTTCGAAGTTTCCAAATCCGACCAATTGCACCTTATCTCCGCTTTGAAGCGCCTCGGAAATGGCTTCGAAGACGGCTTCAACCGCTTTAGTTGCGTCCTTTTTGGAAAGCTCAGTGGACTCCGCTACCTTATTGATCAAATCGGATTTATTCATGCGATTCACCTCCCCCCGAAACAAACGAATCCTGTTACTTTCTTTGTTAACCGTTTCGCTGAAAAATATACATTCGGAACGATGCAAAGGTGAAGAAACAAGATTATAGTAATACAGGCGTTAACCATTTTCAAGTGCAAACACAAAAAATGCACCCTTCGGAGTGCATTTTTCACGAAAAAGGAGAATCCTCTCACAAAATAATCGCAATGAGGCCGCCGGAGCCTTCGTTTATAATCCGTCCAAGCGTTTCCTGAAGCTTGTAGCGCGCGTTATCCGGCATCATGGCCAGCTTGCCTTGAATGCCTTCACGTACGATCGAGTGCAGCGACCGTCCGAAAATATCGGATTCCCAGATTTTGAGCGGGTTGTCCTCGAAATCCTGCATCAAGTAACGAACGAGCTCCTCGCTTTGTTTCTCTGTCCCGATAATCGGCGAGAATTCCGACTCCACGTCAACGCGGATCATATGAATCGACGGCGCCGTCGCCTTGAGCCGGACGCCGAAGCGGGAGCCTTGCCGGATGAGCTCCGGTTCGTCGAGCGCCATCTCCTCGAGCGTCGGTGGGGCGATCCCGTAGCCAGTCGTTTTGACCATTTCGAGCGCTTCGGCGAAGTGATCATACTCGCGCTTGGCATGCGTAAAATCCTGCATGAGCTGCAGCAGGTGATCCTTGCCGCGGATTTCCACGCCGACGACCTCCATAAGAATGCGGTCATACAGCTCGTCGGGCGCGTACAAATCGATTTCCGCGACCCCTTGCCCCATATTCATTCCGGCCAGCGCCGCTTTATCGATAAATTCGTATTCCTCGAAATGACTGACGACCCGATCCACGTCGCGGAGCCTGCGAATGTCCTGAACCGTCTCACGGACGGAGTTCTCAAAGCTGGAACGGAGCCAATGGTTCTCCTCCAACACCATGACCCAGCTGGGCAGATTCACATTGACCTCGTGAACCGGGAATTCGTACAGCACTTCGCGAAGCACAGACATCATGTCGTCCTCACTCATATTGGCAACGCTCATCGCCACGACCGGCACGTCGTGCTTCGCCTGCAGCTCGTTGCGCAGTTCAATCACGGCATCGCTCTGCGGGCGGGTGGAGTTCACGATGACGATGAACGGCTTTCCGACTTCCTTCAGTTCGTTAATGATGCGTTCTTCCGCATCCACGTAGGAGGTGCGCGGAATTTCGGCGATCGAGCCGTCCGTCGTAATGACGACGCCAAGCGTCGCATGCTCCTGAATCACCTTGCGCGTGCCGATTTCCGCGGCTTCCTGAAACGGAATCGCTTCATCGAACCACGGCGTATTGATCATCCTGGGGCCATTCTCATCCTCATATCCTTTGGCGCCTTCGACTACATACCCGACGCAGTCGACCAGTCGAACGTTGACATTCAGTCCTTCAGCAACATGCAGCTGCACGGCATTGTTCGGTACGAATTTCGGCTCCGTCGTCATAATCGTCCGTCCGGCGGCGCTTTGCGGCAATTCGTCGGTTGCCCGGATCCGGTCGGCTTCATTCTGGATGTTCGGCAGCACGATCGACTCCATAAAGCGCTTGATGAACGTTGATTTTCCCGTACGGACCGCTCCAACGACCCCCAGGTAAATATCCCCGCCAGTACGCTCTGCAATGTCCTTAAAGATATCCACTTTTTCCAATGAGAATCCCTCCTACAGGTTGTTTAAGACGAAACTCGTACACGCTTTGGACTAGTACAAATATATGTACGGCGGTTCAAAATATGATGACAGGCGCAGAAATAATTTTCGCCGGAAATCCGGCTTTACCGTGTTCGCCGCTTGCGTCCTTAACTTCATCCCTGACAAATATATGTAGGAGATTCTACGATTATTCTAGCTATGACAAGAAAAAAAACCTCTATCACCTTGGCTGGAAGGTTGATAGAGGTTAGGTTTAGAATGATTCCGGGACGGGAACCGGTTTATTGTCTTTCCACATATAAGCAAACGAGCGCGCGGGGACGAAATACGATTCCTGAACGAGCAGCGCGCGCAAATCCTGCTTTGCGTCAAGACGGCTTTGAAGCTGCTTCTTATCGATAAGCCGCATCATTTCAGGCGCGTAATCGATGGCGACCTGACCCGCTTCGCTCATCAAAAAAGGAAGCTTTACCGAGCGCGTATACATGCTGGTCACTTCCAGAGGCTTCCGGTTCAGCTTGGCGTAATCGATGGCGAAAAAGCCGGGAGCGATCGCTTCCCCTGTCGGCAGCGTGCCCGTCTTCGACTTGTAACGGTCCACCTCCTGCTGCAGTTCAACCGTCTGCTGGAACGAAGGCAGGTCCATCATCTTGACCGTCGGCTTCGTCTCCGCATCGATCAGGACGTAGGTCGCCGTCCCGCCATTCTCGAACGCGTTGAGCGGCACTTCGCTGATATAACGCCCCTTCAGCTTTTTAAAATCGATCAGATATTGTTCATATAGCGGCGTGGTCGCCTCGAAGTTTTTGATCGGCAGCACACCGGTTTTCGCCTTAAATTGATCGACCGCGTTCTGAACGACGATCACATATTCACCGCTCGCGATCTGGCTTTCCTTGCGCATCTCCTTCGGATACATGCAGCCGCCGAGCAACGCGCAGACCAGCAGCAAAGACGCTGCCTGCAGCCAACGCTTCATCACCATTCCTCCTCCTGCTTCTCCAACTGCTTGCGTATAGCGCTCTTTAACGGGTCCTCCGGCACGAGCACCGTAACAGGCCCGGTGATTTTCGCCTGGCAGGCGAGACGATAGCCTTCCTGTTGCAAGCCACCGAGCTTCAGCGCCTCATTGCGGTTCGGCTCGGCCAGCCCCGTGCCGGCGTTCTCCGTCACGCGAACCTTGCACATCAGACAAGCCGCCTTGCCCCCGCACCGGGTACGGATATGCACGCGGGCGCGCCGTGCCGCGTCCAGAAGCGTCGTGCCCGGCCTTGCTTCCAACGTTTTGTTGTCAGGTAAAAAAGTAACTTTCGCGGCCATACGCGCTCTCCTTCCGTTAACTCGCCGCTATCGGGTCGAGCAGTGTACGCAGCCTGTCGGCGAGCTCCCCGCTAAAGCGGTTGCGGGCAATCAAATCATCGAGAACCAGCCTGTGACGCTCCGGCTCCCGGACTCGGCACACCCTTGCAATCGCTTCATAACGGTCCGGGCGATCCCTCAGCACGTTAAACACCAGTTCGTGAGCCAGCGGCATTAACCGGACGGCCTCTCCCTCGCCATACGAAACAGCAGACGCATGCGTTCGCGACAAATACTCGGCTTCCACGCGATATTCGCTGTCCATCGCCCGTACCTCAAAAGCCCCGACCAGTTCCACCTTTACGCCGTTCATCTCATAATGGCTGAGGATCGATCGGTAAATGGGCGTTTCACTCTCCGTCTGTTCGTCAGTCGCGAACTGTCGGAGCGCCATATGCAAAGCCTCCGCATCGCGCCGGTCAGCGTAGATATCCAAGTCCCGGGGAAGCGCGTTAAGCTCCACGCCTTGCAGCAGCAGTCCGGTGCTGCCGCCGACCAACCAAATGGAGTCAGATTCCCGTGTATGTACGGCAAGCTCGGAAAATATCGCCTTGAGCGGTTCCGATATCGTGCCAAGTTGTTGAGTATTCATTTTATCATCCTATGCTAAGCAAAATGGTCAAAAATAAGGCTTATGCGCAACGGCAATCAGGCCCTCGTTTTTTACTTTCGCCTGACAACCTAACCGAAAGCCTTGTTCCAGCTCTTCCGGCTCCAAATTGTCCAGCTCCTCGTCCGTCGGAGCGTTCAAATGCTCCATCCCCTCGTTTACTTGACAGCGGCAGCGCGAGCAGGTGCCCCTCATGCAGGAGAACCCCCAGTCCACTTCCGCCTTCAGCGCCAAATCCAAGATCGTGAACCCGGTCACCGGTTCGACCGATTTCGTTACTCTGCGTCCTTTTAAAGTTATCATAGACAGCCAAACTCCTTAAAATAGGGATACGACCATATAAATAAAGATCGGGATAAACATCAGGAACGCGACCAGCGACAGCACGAACCGGATGATGCCCGTCGTTTTATTTCTCGCAAACGTGATCAACAGCGAAGCGAGAACCATGAGACCGATTGCAATAAAAGATGCCCACATTTTGTCCAACGGCGACATAATATATTTTCCAACCCCTAGCATGGTAACGTAATTGAAACCATCATAACACAAAAAAAGCATAAGCGCGCTTGACCGGCGGCTCATGCCATAAAACTGTTAAAAATGTCACTTTACTTCTTCATGATCATCTTCATGAGCTGTTCCAAATTGTCCGTACTCACTTTGCTGCTTTTAATGGCTTGGATCAGCTCTT
Source organism: Paenibacillus sp. MZ04-78.2 (assembly GCF_024213375.1). Lineage (GTDB taxonomy): Bacteria > Bacillota > Bacilli > Paenibacillales > NBRC-103111 > Paenibacillus_G. The sequence goes on from NZ_JANAVJ010000003.1 coordinate 168,956, forward strand.
TCGTCGTTTGATCCGAAACGGGAACATTCACAAGGCCCGCCACTTGCTTAATCAGCTGCCGCAGCTGCGTATCGCTCTGCAGCGTGGACGGCTTTACCCCGTTCGCAAGCTTGTATATATCTTTCTCGGAGACACTTTTGCCGGTTTTTTTCTTAACCACATTGAGCACGTCTTTCGGCATGTTATTATCTGCCATCATCGTCCCTCCTCAGACTGGTTATGCAATAAAGCCTGAGGTAGTATATGTGGAAAAGTTGCCTTCGGTATAGGCGCTTGCCTTAACGAAGCCAACCGTTTTGAGAATCGTCGGCGATTTCTTCGGTTTCGTGCCGGGGCCCGCGTCCCATCAAATGCTCTACGGCCGTTTTCGGGTTTTTCCCGTTAAACAGGACGTGGTACAGCTGTTCCGTAATCGGCATGGAAATCTCATAGTGCCGGGACAGCTGATAGGCGGCCTGCGTCGTTTTGACGCCTTCTACGACCATTCCCATCCGCTGAAGCACTTCTTCCAGCGAATATTCCTGTGCCAGCATCGATCCGGCCCGCCAGTTGCGGCTGTGCCTGCTCGTGCACGTAACCACCAAATCTCCGATTCCGGCCAATCCCGCGAACGTTAACGGACTCGCCCCCATCGCCGTCCCAAGTCTGGCGATTTCGGCCAGTCCCCGGGTAAGCAGAGCCGCTTTGGCGTTATCTCCGAAGTCCAACCCGTCGCTGAGACCCGCTCCGAGCGCAATAATATTTTTGAGCGCGCCGCCAACCTCGACACCGATGACGTCCGGGTTCGTATATACGCGAAAATACGAGTTGATCAACAAATCCTGCGCTTGCTCGGCTGCTTCTTTGTCCAGCGAAGCAACGACGACCGTAGTCGGGCATTGCCGGATGACCTCTTCCGCATGGCTTGGCCCGGACAGCGCGACCAGCCGGTTAGAATCGTAGGATGTCAGCTCTTCCGCCAGCACTTCGCTCATGCGCTTTAAGCTTCCGGCCTCGAACCCTTTGGTCGCGTGGACCAGAAGCGAATCGGGGCTCAAATGCGGTTCAAGCTGACCAGCGATATCCCGCATGGCCGAGGACGGCGCTACAACCACGACGGCTTCCGCATCTTTCACGGCTTCTTCCATCGAATCGGTCGCCCGAATCCGCGAAGACAACAAAACCTCGGGCAAAAACCGGCTGTTGCGGTGCTCCTCGTTAATTTCCCGTACCTGGTCGCGGTTGCGAGACCATAGCAGCACGTCGCGGCCGTTATCCGCCAGTACCGAGGCAATGGCCGTTCCCCAACTTCCCGCTACCAGTACGGCGGTTTTACCGGAAACCGGCATAAACGAACACCTCCGTTTATTTCGTCAAGCTTGCTTTTTGGCGCCAAGCTTGTTCTCTTGTCCTTTTAACAGCTTCACAATATTGCTCCGGTGCTTGAACCAAGCGAATACGAATAGAAGCAGGCTGAGCGCGAAAACTTCCCAGGAACCGGCGATAAACCAGATCAAGATCGGCAAAAGTGCGGTAAACAATAGAGATCCCAGAGAAACGTAACGTGTAATAGCAATAGAAACAATAGCAACAATCCCGGCGATAAGCGCAGGCAAAAAGACAAGCGTCACCATCACTCCGATCGTCGTGGCAATGCCCTTGCCTCCCCGAAACCCGAAAAACACCGGCCAGTTGTGCCCGACGATGACGCTGATCCCCGCAAGCACTTCGAACAGCGGATCGCTCCCGCTTAGCCATGTGCCGATCCAGACGGCCGCCACGCCCTTCAATACATCCAAGAGAAGCACTGCGATGCCCGGCCCTTTGCCGAGCACCCGCAGCGTATTCGTCGCCCCCGCGTTCCCGCTTCCGTGTTCGCGTATATCGATGCCTTTGAGCAGTTTGCCTGCCAAAAAACTGAAGCTGATCGAGCCGATCAAATAACCGATCAAAAGTGAGAGCAAGCTAATCAACACGGTTCTCTCCTATTCGTCGTCCGATTTGCGACGCGTGAACATACGCAGAGGCGTTCCCTCGAAACCGAACGCGCCGCGAATCTTATTTTCCAAATATCTCTGATAGGAGAAATGCATCAGTTCCGGATCGTTGACGAAGAAAACGATGGTCGGAGGCTTGACCGCCACCTGCGTCGCATAATTGATACGCAGTCGTTTCCCTTTATCCGTCGGCGGCGGGTTGATGGCCACGGCATCGGACACGACGTCGTTCAGCACATGCGTCGCCACGCGCGCCGCATGCTGCTCGGCCACATTGGTCACGACCGGGAACAGCTTATGCAGCCGCTGCTTCGTCATGGCCGACAAAAACACGACGGGAGCATAGGTCATAAACAAAAAATGATCGCGGATTTTTTGCGTGAATTGAAGCATCGTTTTATCGTCTTTTTCCACGATATCCCATTTGTTCACAACGAAGATCGCCGCTTTGCCCGCCTCGTGCGCATACCCTGCGACATGCTTATCCTGCTCGATGATGCCTTCTTCGCCGTCGATGACGACCAGCACGACGTCCGCCCGCTCGATCGCCTTCATGGCGCGCATGACGCTGTATTTCTCCGTCGTCTCGTATACTTTGCCGCGCTTGCGCATCCCCGCCGTATCAATAATGACGTACTTTTGTCCGTCCTTCTCAAAAGGCGTATCGATCGCGTCACGCGTCGTCCCGGCGACATTGCTGACGATGACGCGCTCTTCTCCCAAGATGGCGTTGACGAGCGACGATTTCCCGACGTTCGGCCGGCCGATCAAAGCAACCTTGATCACGTCCTCGCCGTACTCTTCCTCGCTCGTGTCCGGAAAATGCTTGATCACCTCGTCGAGCAAGTCGCCGATTCCCGTACCGTGAGAGCCGGAGATGCCGACGACTTCGCCGAAGCCGAGGCTGTAGAACTCGTAAATATCGTCCATCCGCTTCAGATTGTCCACCTTGTTGACGGCGACGATAACCGGCTTTTTCGCCCGGAACAGCATTTCTGCGACTTCGCTGTCTGCCGGCGTAATGCCCGCTTTGGCATCCACCATAAACACGATGACGTCCGCTTCCTCGATGGCAAGCTCCGCTTGAACGCGTACGGACTTCATGATCTGATCTTCCCCGTCGATCTCAATCCCGCCGGTGTCGATGACGCTGAACTCGGTGTCCAGCCATTCTCCCCTGCCGTACAGCCGGTCCCGGGTAACTCCCGGTTTATCTTCCACAATAGCCAGCTTATCGCCGATAATACGGTTAAATACCGTAGATTTGCCCACATTCGGACGGCCGACAATCGCTATGATTGGTCTTGCCATGCACTTCATTCCCTTCTTCGACTACCGCAATGTTGCTTCATGTCTCCCTCCGCCCGTTCGGCCAAGGGACGTTATGTACAAAGACAAGCCTGTATTCAAGGCTTGCAAGCTCTGATATTATATCAAAATCGAATTCACAAGTAAATGAACGAAACGTTAGCGGGCAGCCTTCCAACCGTTAATGCTTCACTAAAATAACGATCCCGTTCTCCAAATCGTGAGCCGCCGAATCCAAAATTTTTTCCAGCTTAAAGGCTACTTGCTGCTGCTGATTGGCATCGTCCGCGATAAAGATCGGAGCTCCGCCCGCCACCGTTTGCCGGTTTGCTTCCGTTGCCACTACCGCCATAATTTGTCCCATAACGCGCTATCCTCCCGCTTTTCCGCCATTTTGCACATGAGCTTCGCTCGGCATCCGCACGGCGCTTTCCAGCACCGGCGAGTTCATCGCGACTTGCCGGGCCTTCTCCGGATCGTGCTCCTGCGGAAGCAGCAGCACCGCGAGCCGTCCGTCATTCATGTTCAGCTTGGCCAACGGAACAAGCGCCGGTTCGCCTTGGTCTCGATGGACGCCCATGATCGTAGACACGTCATGGAGCAGCGCTTGCCGCTGTCCCGGGTTAGCCAAGGTAACCCGGGCATTTTTGTTTTTGGGTACAAGCACGATGCCGATGGCATTCGTCCGGATGACGTTTTGTGTATCGCTTAATCCGACGTTCATGATATAAATGTCGTCTACGAACAGATTGGGCCCGTCCAGCCGCACCTGGCCGATGTTTACATTTGCAATCGCCGACAAGGTTTTGCCTGTCTTAAATATATTGGTGACCAAAATTGCGGCAATACCGGCCACAAACCCCCAGTACCAGGGGAACACGATGCTGAAGAACGCCGTAGCGAACGCGGTAAAAATGACCAAATAGTTGCGGCCTTCAAACACCATCGCAATCCCTTCGATATAGGTCGCGCCACGCGGCACCAGCTCCAGGCCGTCGATCTTGCTCAGCGTCTGGCGCTCCATATTGCGGACGTCCCGGAACTGCTGCGCCGCCATAGCCAAGAACGTCATGGCCGTATAGTTCTTATCCAGCAGCGAAGGGACGGCGACCGAGCCGAGCCCCGCCGCGATGACGCCCAAGGAAAGATGAATGATTTTGCCGTGAGGATAAGTCGGATATTGCCGGTAATCGGTCCGCAGCATCGTCAGCCGTGCCAGCACACCGAACATGACGCCCAATATGATTCCTACGGTATATTTTTGCTCCACCAGCCAAATCCACACGTCGATCGCGTCTCCTTCCTTCCAGAGTGATAGCTTCCATCTGTCAATCGTTCTCCGGCTCACTGTCCGCCCTAATCCTTTGCCGCGCACGCTTAAATGCCCGTTTGGTCCCAGCGACCATCCCTTCCAGCAGTAGAGAACAACCTCGGGCTGCAAAGGCCGTCAGCCACCACGCGTCTTGAAATTCCGCTTGCCCGAGCGTCATCCCCATCTGTTCCCGGTGCGCGCAGGCCAACATGACATCGCCGATCAGCAGTCCGAGCGACAGTCCTGCGATCTGCAGCAGCGGCCATCGCAGCAGCGCCGCTGCCAAAAAACCGACGCTTGCGGCAATGGTCCATTCTGAGCTGAACCAGATGACCGCGGGCATCAGATGCAGCGTCTCCCTCAGGAAGAAATAGACCGACCCGAGCAGCAGGGCGATGGAGAGCAAATGGAACCGATACAAAAAACTTGGCGTGCGGACCATGACCCCGAGCGAAACAGCCAGCAGCAGCAGCGTGCAGCCGTATACCCGAATCCCGCCCCAGTCCGTGCTCCACCGCATAAACAATATCCAAAGCATAAAAAAAAGAAGTAGACTCGTAGGAGTAATACCTCTTAATATGACGTTCTTCCAGCCACTCGCGAACAAAATCAGCGCAACGACGATTAGCAATAAGGACACGTAACCCGCATTCATTCGCTCTCACCCGCAGAAAAAAGCTTGTTCCTCTTTTTCCTTAGTATGGCTTTCTTTATTTAGTTTTAGTCAAGCCTTAAGCATAACCCGATCGCCTTGCGTAGACAGAGACATCGATTCCCCGTACTGAGCACCACTCTGCCGTTTCCGATGTAATGACGACCGGAAGTTCGTGCAAAGCTTCAATTCGGGATGCGCCCAACGCCGTCATCAGCAGCCGGAGCTCGTGATGCCATGACGCGATTTGTCCGATCAACGCTTCGGTCCCCAATGTACGAAGCACGCGCAGCACGGCTCCAGCCATACCGACCGCGGAGGCTCCGAGCGTTAAAGCTTTGCAAATCTCAAGCGCGCCTGTAATGCCGCCTGTCGCCACGACTGCCACGTCCGGCCGCTTCATACGACGTTTAGCCTCCAATACTTCCAACAGCGCGATGCTGGTCTTGCAGCCCCAATCGTTCAGCCAGTCCATCGGAAGATCGCGCCGGGCATTCTCGATTGCGGCGAAATTAGTACCGCCCGCTCCCCCGACATCGATACCTCCAACCCCGCAGCCAATCAGCTTCTCGGCGCTCTCCCGCACCATGCCGAAGCCGACCTCCTTGACGATAACGGGGACGCCCGCCCGTTCGACAATCGTCCGGATTCGTTCGAGCATTCCCTGGAAATCCCGGTCCCCTTCGGGCATGATCAGCTCCTGCATCACGTTGAGGTGGATTTGAAGCGCATCGGCTTGCAGCATATCCACTGCTTTTAACGCCTGCTCCAGCGTCGCTTCGCTGCCGAGATTGCCAAACACGACGCCGTGTGGGTTCGTCTTTCTTACGATACGGTAGCTTGCGTCTGTCTCCGGGTTTTTGATCGCAGCCATCTGCGAGCCTACGGCCATTGCCAGCCCCGTCTCACGAGCGGCGACGGCAAGCTCCCGGTTAATTTCTTCGGTCTCCCGGGCTCCTCCGGTCATCGCATTAATAACAATCGGCGAGCTCAATAGGAGTTCGCCGATTCGGGTATGCAATACTATGGATTCCGAAGAAATACCGGGGAGACAATTATGGACCAGCTTAATGTCGCGGAAGCCCTGCTCGCCGCTTTGCCCAAGCCGGAGCGCATGATGAACATGCTCCATTTTTCGCGGTATGCGCACCCCTGATTCCTCTTTTCGTCTATAGACAGCGGTTTACTTGAATTTGCTCAGCTTGTCGCCAAAACGCTCGCCGAGCGTCAGGTTCAGGCCTTGGAGTTCTTCGTGGGAAACGGATTCCCGTTTCGGTGCACGCTCTCTTTCGGCTCTCGGTTCGCGGGCCGGCGCTTCTTCCGTTTCTTTGATGCTGAGCGAAATGCGCTTCTCGTCCGGGTTCATATCCAACACTTTCACTTGAACCTCTTGACCCTCTTTCAGCACTTCGAACGGCGTTGCGATGTGGCGGTGTGCGATTTGGGAAATATGAACCAAGCCCTCAACACCCGGAGCCACTTCGATGAATGCGCCGAATTGCACGATCCGTTTAACCGTACCGGTAACGATATCTCCGATATTGATCTTGTTTTTCACGGACTCCCAAGGTCCCGGCTGCGTTGCTTTGATGCTCAAGGAGATGCGCTCGTTGGCCGGGTCCAATTTCAGAACTTGAACGCGGACTTGGTCGCCTTCTTTCACAACTTCGGACGCGTGCTCGACATGATGCCAAGCCATCTCGGAGATATGAACGAGTCCGTCCACGCCGCCGACATCGACAAAAGCGCCGAATTGCGTCAAACGTTGAACCGTACCCGTCAGTTCTTGACCGACCGACAGTTTCGCAATCGTCTCTTGCTTTTTCGCTTCGATTTCTTCATCCAGCACGTCTTTTTGAGAAAGAATGACCTTGTTTTTCTCGCGGTCCATTTCTTTTACGCGCAGACGCAGCGTGCGACCTTTGTAATCGCTGAAATCTTCGACGAACGTGCGCTCAACCATGGAAGCCGGAACGAATCCGCGCAGACCTACATCAACGACAAGACCGCCTTTCACCACTTCGGCGACTTTCGCTTCAAGGATCGTTTTGTTTTCCATGTCCGCCGCAAGCTTCTCCCACGATTTCTCGCTGTCGATGGCGCGTTTGGAAAGCACGAGCTTTTCCTTGTTGTCATCGATGGTAAGAACTTTCAGTTCGACGTCTTGACCGACTTGTACGATCTCTTCCGCATTGTCCAATTGGACGGACGAAAGCTCGCGCACAGACACGATGCCGTCGTATTTGTAGCCTACGTCGACAACCGCTTGATCCGCATCCACTTTAATGACTTTGCCGGTAACGATGTCACCTTTTTTAATGATGGTGACATTCGCCATGGACTCTTCCTGAGATACCTCTGCGGATTGAACTTCTTGATCAAATTTCATTTCTTCTGACATGTCCAATTACCCTCCTTAAACAACCTGACAACGTGTAATGTATTTGGATAAAAAATTTACTTCATCATTTTCTTAAGTATGCCACAATTTATCATTTCGATTCGTGCTGCTTGACCATGCTTCGGATCGTGCTCATGATTTTGTCGGTCGCCTGTTCCAAGCCTTCCGAACCGCTGTTCTCAAATTCGCTCAAATCGACTGGCGGACCATACACGACCTTCATTTGCCGAAAAGGCTTATAATTGCCGATAATGGCTGCCGGAATGACTACAGCCCCGGACTTCAATGCCAGGCTGGCCGCTCCCTTTTTACCCATGCCTCCCGCGTTGCTGCGCGTTCCTTCCGGGAAAATGCCCATAACCTCGCCGTCTTTAAGCATCTGCAGCGACAAGCGGATCGACTCTTTGCTGACACCGCCGCGTTTGACGGGAAATGCCGCGATTCTCGGCAAAATGTACCCCAAAACGGGAACGTCGAACAGCTCGGCCTTGGCCATGTAATGCACCTTTCGCTTCAGCGGGCTGCCCATCAGCGGCGGGTCCCAGTTGCTGGTGTGGTTGCCACACAGAACGACGGCGCCTTCGGCGGGAATGTTCTCAAGCCCTTCCGCCCGCAAAAAATACACGGTGCGGAACAAGACCCGAAAAATTCCTCGAAAAAAGACGTACAACATGCTACTGCCCCCCACCGACCTGGAGCTTGCAAAGCTCCAAAATGCGATCCACTACTTGCGGTATCGTCATATCGGTCGTATCCAGCAGCACGGCATCCGGCGCTTTCACAAGCGGCGAAGCCTCGCGCTGCTCGTCCATCCGGTCCCGCTCCGCAATATCGCGCTCCAATCTCTCAAGCGTGATATCCGGCTGCGCATCGCAAATTTCTTTGAACCGGCGCTGGGCGCGGACACTGACGCTTGCGGTCAAAAACACCTTGACCTCGGCGTCCGGCAACACTTGACTGCCGATATCCCGGCCGTCCATGACAATTCCTTTGCTTCGGGCAAATTCCTGCTGTTTGGCGGTAAGGATATTGCGAATTTCAGCGATGGAAGCGATTCTGGAGACGTTTCCGGTCACTTCCGCACGGCGAATCATGCCCGTCGCGTCTTCGCCATCGACAAAGACCATTTGGCCATCGCTGCCCGGTACTAAGCGAATGTCCATACGGCCTGTGAGCGCAATCATGTCCGAGATTTGTTCCGCTTGAAGGCCTTCCCGTAAAATCTTCCAAGTCACGGCTCGGTACATGGCTCCCGTATCGACATAGACGAAGCCGAGCGCACCGGCGACCAGACGAGCGATGGTGCTTTTCCCCGCTCCCGCCGGACCGTCGATTGCGATGTTAAACTTTTCCAAAATGCGGCCTCCTTACAAAATGAAGCGGACGAGCAACCTGAAAAAAAAACAGGCCGAAGCCTCGAACGAAGAAAATTATACCATAGTTTTACCGCGGATTGCAAAGCTCACGTCTCGCCATTATTTTCCTTCCGTGGTCCGAAGCAGGGAGATGGAATAAGGCAGTCCCTCCAGCTGCTCTACCTTGACTAAAGCATAGCGGATTCGCGGGTTAAGAAGCAGCAATTGGGAGAAGACCAAAGCAATGGCGCACCCGGCCAATGCCCAGGAAATCCATCGTTCCGCCCGATGGGCAAACTGCAAAAATAATTCTTCGTACCTACCGTCCGCTTCATTTTGATTCTTTGTATTCATCCGCGGCCACCCGTCCCCTCCAATATTTGGGGGATAGTGTGCCCGTCATGCTAAGTTGCTATGTATTATTTTTTGCGGATTATTTTTTGCGGATATCAAACTGCCGCTCAAAGCAGTACCGGATAATTTTTTGGCGCTCGCGGTCCGTGATCTCCGAAAAGCGCATCATGACCTGCTTTTTCCCCGTCTCCAGCTCTTTGACGCGCACGATTTCGCTCTTGAACGGCACGTGCTCGATCAGACCGCTTTTGAACGGGACAAGCAGCCAGCACTCGACTGTGCAGCCGGTCTCGGCAGGCACGTATTCTTCGCAAAGAAAGGAAATGCCTCCGCCCCCGACATCGTCAGTCTGCGATACGAACTGCAGCTGCTCCGAGAATTTAACGGCAATTTCGAGCACGGCCGGCACTCGCAGAAAGTTGCGCCGCTGCACTTTCGTAATCGATTCCGGTTCGGGCTTTTTGATCAGGACAAGCCGGATCACATCGTCTGAAAATCCGAGTACGGACGAGTTGAAGTAGTTTTTCATGCCGCCCTCGGTTATAAAATAAACGGAAAGCTCGTCGCCCGGATACAAACGCTTCAGCTTCCCCGATTTGTCGTTCATTGGAACTTCCATGCTGATATACGTGTCCGAGACGTCTGCGATCCTCGATTTATACTCCTGCCTCGCCTCTTCGTCATCGATGGAATTGATTTGGATAAAAAGCATCTGGTTTACTTTCGGCAGCAATCGGCTCACCTCCCCGGAGTGTAAACTTCGATAAGTCCAAGCTTTATTATAGCACGTGCAGAGAATATGGGAAGGGGTGAGCGCGTAGCGTTCGGAGTTTCTTCTTTGGAGCGTTGTGGGACGGTGAGAGGAACGGTAGCGCGGCCTGCGGCTCATCACCAAGTACCACCCCGAAACAAAAGAAGCAAAAATGCAAAAAAGCCCGAACGCTTCGGGCTTGGGAGAGGACTAGAAAAAACATAAAACATCAGGTTGGCGTGACGGCGGCGGCTTCTTCCGTGCCCAAGCGGTCGATTTTCTCTTGCGCACCGCTCTCGGCATTAACGTAGATCCGGTACTGCCCGCCGTTGACGCGGCCGATATATTGGTAACAGAGCACCTCTTCGTCGATATCGTTCTTGATCAGCGCCTGATTGACGCTATCTGCTTTAAAATCGGCATTTAGCGTTTTACGGGCTTCGTCCGCCGTCAGCTTCGGCGCTTTGATCTGGCGATCCTTCTTGCCATACACGTAATCGCCCGCTTCCAGTCCCGTCACTTCGCCGTTGTCGAGCGCCACCTGAACCGCAACCTTTTCCACGTAATTGATCACGTTGTTCGTGCGCGGTGCAAACGTCATATGGGCGACGTTGCTGTATTCGTCGTAGCTGACAGCGGTCATGTTCTTGTAGCCGTGCTCATCCAGGAACTGCGCTCCGATGTCACGCGCTTGCCGTAAGTCGAGCTTCTTTTCGGGCACATTGCGGGAAGCCGCGAACCATAGAAGCTGACCGCCTTTTTTCGAATAATCCATATGAGCGCCGTCCGCCGTGCCTTGTTTAGGCGCCGTTACGCTAAAGGACTGGTACTCGGTCCCGGGTCCGTTTTCTACGACCTGAAGCCCGGACGGGTCCTGGAGGCCAAGAAACTGCGCGGCCTTTTGCTTAATTTCGTCGGCATTCGTCTCAGGGCCGGAGAGCATATGCATGTCCCGCTTCTGATACATGCTCATGACCGCCGGACTCCAGTTGATTTCCGGATATTCGCGCACCTTTTTATCTACCGTAGTGAACCCGTCGACGATGACGTTGTCATGCGGCTCCTTCTGCGTAGCCAGCGCCAGCTCGACATCCATCCAGCGCAAGTTGTTCTGGATGACCTTGCTTTGAACCCCGCGCAAATCTTTGGAAACTTCCGCCGAGCGCTCGTACAGCGTATTGAGCGTCTTCATTTCGTTACCGTCCAGCGGATTTTTGGAAAGATCACGGACCGCCGCACGATAGGCAAAATTCGAAATATTAGCCAAAAACTCCTCCGTTTTGTTGAAAGGCAGCAAAGTCAGCGGCAATTGACTGATTTCGTTCTGGGCTTCGCTCGTGATCCGCCAAACGTTGATCAGCCCTTTTTTGTAGGCGTCCTGCGACGTTGAATTCACCGCGAGCGTATTACCAAGCTCCGTATGCAGCTTGTCCACGTGAAACGACAAATCGTGGAACGCCCGTTGATAATGGTTTTCCGCCTTGATCAAGACGGCGTTTTTCTCTTGATGCTCCAAGTAGCCCCAGACCCCGGTGCCGATGAGCGCCACCAAAAGAATCGGAAACATGACGATGCTCAGTCTTTTGTACATGTTCGAGAAATCTCCCTTCATCAGCAAAACTTGGGCTTAGTTTTCGCCTGAAGCGAGGGGGATTATTCACGAAGCGAAGGACATCGCAATCGAGCCGTTCAAAAAAAGAAAAAAGCCGGCGCTTGGCCGACTCTTTCCCCGGACTAGAAATCGAGGGTTTCGATATCGAAATCTTTTTCATTGTTGCATATGCACTGCTTGAACCCGGTATCGATCTTTTCCTTTTCTTTCCGGCCCTTTAAAACGAACTTCTCGCCGCAATGCTTGCAGCGGATGGCGACTTTCACCCGCGGACTAACGACATTCATCATATCCCTCCGGTATGACCTATGGTATCATCATATCCATTATGGTCATTCCGGCTAAATTTTAACCTGATCCTCCCGCGTGGCGACCCTGAGCGGCGATTTGGCATTGGCCCGGTTCACTTTGCGCAGGCTGCGCAGCCACAAGAAGCACATGAGGGGCACCATAAACCATACCCAGTACGCTTGACTTATGAGCAGCGTATAGTCGAACACCCCATGCCAAAATACCGGCAGCGCCAACGCCAATATCAGATGCTTGCGGGTGTGCTTCGGCGTAAACTTGGCTTTTCCAAAATGGTAACCCATCATGACGCCGAACATGGCGTGACCGGATACCGGCAGGAACGCCCGAATCATAAGCGAGGAAAAGCTCGATCCGTTCAAAAACGCATAGAACACGTTTTCGAGCGTGGCGAATCCGAGCGAAACCGCTACCGCGTACACGATGCCATCATATGGTTCGTCAAATGACGCATGCTTGTAGGTAACGAAATAGACCAGAAACCACTTGAAAAATTCCTCCGGCAAAGAAGACGTCAGGAACGAAAAAACGAACGGGTCCTCGCCGAGCCCGTGTACCAGAGCCCGCTGCAGCACCATGACCGGGAATACGATCAGAACGCCGAACAAGAACAGCTTGATTACCAAGGAGATAGGCTCTGTATCGTATCGGTCTTTTAAATAAAAATAAGCCAGCAGAGCGACACCCGGCGCTATAGCCGCCGTCAGGACAGTTAAGACGCTCAAAGTGTCTCCCCTCCATCACAATAAGTTAAACCCGCCCGCAGCAACGGCCAGCCCCCGCAACATTGCGGATGCCGACCGTGATACGGGCAGGCGCTTGTCGATATTTCTTAATCCTATGAATATTATAGACATTTTGAATGGCTTTTTCCATCATTTCTTGGATTCCGGCATTCATTTCCGCTTTCACTCGGCATAAGACGCTTCATTCTTCCGCAAAACGCGCCTGCTGGTCGTAAAACCGGAGCGGAATGGTCGCCAGCGTCCCATTGCGGTGTTTCAGAAGCTGCAAACTTGAGCGTATTCCGTTAGCGGACGTTCCGTTAGACTCCGGCTTCAGCCGCATAATGACGTCGGCTGACGCTTCCGCCCCTTCCGGTAGACGCTCCTCCCCGATATCCGAAGGAACGGCCGCAATAACAGGGCCACCCCATTCCTTGGACCAATGCTTCAGCATATATGCAATCGTCGTCTGATGCTCGGCGGACGAGCGGGGCGGATTGGGCAGTCCGCCTGTCGGGATACGGTTAATATGGTCGATGAATACGACGGGCGTTTTGCCGGACATCCCTGCAATCCGCTCGACATTGGTCATGACGCGGTCGATCGTGGAATCGAGCGAGCATTCGATCGTCCAAAGCATATGGCTGATGGGCATATAACGTTTATTGGCTTCGGCCACTTGCCGCGGCTCGATCTTCCCGCTGAGCACATTCTGCGGCTCGGTGCCGATGAGCCTGGCAATGCTTCGCGCCCAGAGCTCGAATCCCGTCATGTCCCAGGATACGTAAACGACCGGCGTCTGGTGCAAAGCGATATGGTCCGCTATTTGCTTCATCAGCATCGTTTTGCCCGAAGAAGCGGCCCCGGCCAGCAGATACAGCCCGCTTCGAAGCCCGCCGAACAACGCTTCGTCCAGCGCGGCGAAACCGGTCGGGACACCCGATGCTTGTCCGCGATGCCGCTTCATGAATTCTTCGGTATATATGGAAACATTTTTCGTATCGGGAGCAATCGGAAGCAGCATCGTCTCTTCCATCGTTTCATTCAACAGCCGCATGAACGAATCCAGCGGATTTTGCACCCGCACGAAGAAATCGTTGACGTCCCGGATCGACTCGGGCAGCTGCATGATAAACGTTTGCTTTGCCGTCGATTGCAGCAGCGCTTGGATTCTGACGCTTTCCCGCCGCCCTGCCTCATCATTGCCCAGACAGATGAACACCCGCTTGTCCCGCAGCTTGTCCGCATGAATTTCTTTAAAAGACATCCAGATCGGCACACATACTGCCGGCAGGTGCGCCTGAGCCAAGCTGAGCACATCGAACACCCCGCCGCACACGATGACATCCTCCGTCTGCTCCAGGATCTGCTCGTTGAATAAATAGTCAACCACTCCGAGCAGCGATTTGTATTTCGGCTCGCGCTGATCGACCGATCGTCCGATTAAATCGACCGTGACCCCGTCTGCGTTCGTAATCGGAATAATAATACGGTTCTCAAAAAAATCACCCAGCTTGCCCGAGTTGATGTAAAACCCAAACTTGCCCGGTTCAAAGCCGATTCGATAATGCTCCGCCGTCTCCTGATGAATGCCCCGCCGCTCCAAATAAGCATAAGCTTCTTCCTTAAGCTGTTTATGGTAATGGGTGACAAGCTCCTCCAAATCAAACGCGGTCTTGGCTGCGCCAAGGTGTTGTACTTCGCTCATGACGTTCTTCCCCCCGCAAAAAAAGCATTCCGCAAAAACAATGCTGTTTTTGAGAATGCTTACGATTCGTTAAGCTCAACAAGCCTCAATTAAAACTTGGAACAAAGCACCTTCACGGCATCGGATTCAATGACGACCTTTCCGTATTCCTCCAGAACCGCTTGCGTGACGGATGTGGCTTCTCCGAACTCGGACAAGACAGCCACGACCGATTGAAGCCGCTTTTCTTCCATCTCAACGGCATCCAGCAGCAGGACCCATTTATTTTTATAGGAATACAACGTTCCACCGTCCATCAGGAGCGGATTGATGACTTTGGCAAGCCGGAGCAGGTCCTCAAAATCATGAAAAGCGTAAATGATTTCATCGGTCTCATCCATCGTCACTTCAAGCTCGTACACTTCTTCCATTTCGTCCTCTAGCGTATCGTCGCCTTGGCTGAAATTCATTCGGCCGCGTGTGACGATCACCATCATCCCTTGCGCCGGCATGGCGAGGACTTCCACGGCAAGCGGTCCGGTTGCGTCGAAGCCAAGCTCGGCATAGGCTTGGTCCATCATCTCGCTGAACAGCTCGTGAACCTTGGGGATTTCTCTCCACATGTCATCCTTGTGAATCCCGCGCTCCGTTAAGTCATCGAATGTGAGGAAAATCCGTATCTTGTCTTGACTTAAACGCTCCATTTTCATACTGGATTCCTCCCTTGCCGACTAATAATAAATAGCTTATGAAGTTTGGTAAACAAAGGTGAGCCGCGTTCGTTCCGCTATATAAAGGATTCGAAAACGCGTTCAAATGTGCGTCTTCCAGCCTTTCCCCTCGGAAACGGTACAGCTTGTTTGCCATGCTACGTCTATTATATCACAAACTGTGAAGAAAAGAACGGTTGTTGCCTGAAAAAATGCCCTTTTCATACAAAAAGACACATACGCCGCCTTTTGGAGGAGGCGTATGTGTCTTTGCGCGCAAACCGAACGCTTAATGCGCCCGAATTTCGGATTTTTTCCCGTTGCCGGCCAAAATGTCGTCGACTGCGGCCTTAAGCCCCGAATCCTGATTAATCAGCTCCTGAACCTTGCCGAGACCCGCGGCGGAAGTCGCCACGTCGGCCGCGCTCTTGCCGTAATCGGCGTTCGGCTCGGCCGAATCCGTCGGAGCCTTTTCTTTTTTGTCGGACCGATCCGTGACCTGATTCAGGAAACTTCCAATGGCGTCGCTATTCGTCACTGCGGAGAACAGCATCGGTTTTCTTTTGCCCGTTAGTACGACCGCTGCGGTCGCCCCGACAAGCCCGCCAAGCAGAAAAGCACCCCATCTCATGCCAATCCCTCCCGTATTGTTTTCTAATTCGTTGCTATTTTTCGCTATATCCTATGAATCATGCATGATAAAATAAGGAAAAGCCAAAAGATTCAATACCAAACCTAACGAGGGGATTACACATGTCTAAACAATGGATTGCTATTCTGGCCGCACTCCTTCTTCTGACTTCCTGCGGCGCCAAACCGGATGCGTCGCCTGACGCCTCGGCCAAAACGGAGCCGCCTGCTTCGCAGACGGTCTCAGGGGGCGAGAAAACGAAAACCGCAGACGGCGCCTCCGCTTCGAATCAGCCTGCACCGACTCCTGCCAAGGAAGGCAAAGAACCTGCTGCCGCGGACGGTGTCAAAAAACAAGCAAAGCGCTATACGATGAATCCGAAAACGTACGATATCATGCCGATCGATCCGAACGGGGCGCCCAAAAAAGTCGTTCTCCTGACATTCGATGACGGTCCGAAGGACCTTGAGATGAATAAAGCGCTGCTTGATACGCTGCAAAAGCATAAAGCGAAAGCCGTCTTTTTCCTGAACGGCTACCGCGTCAAGCAGAAGCCCGAGCTCGTCGAGCTGCTTGCCTCCAGCGGTCAAACGATCGGCAATCATTCCTGGGATCATATCGATTTGAAAAAGGAAACCAAAGAAAAGGTAAATCAACAAATCGGAGATGTGCAAAAAGCGATCAAAGAGGTGACGGGCAAAGCGCCGGTCTTTTTCCGTCCGCCGTTCGGGTCCGGCAGCGATGACGTTCGGGCCAAGGCCAAGGAGGAGGGACTGCTGTTCATGACCTGGTCCAACGGATCGAAGGATTGGGAAATGACGGTGAAGAAAAACAGCCCCGAGCAAGTGATCAGCAACGTGCTGAGTCAGCTTCACCCGGGGAGCAACATTTTAATGCATGAACTGCCGTGGACCGTGGAGGCGCTGGACAAACTTTTGACACAACTTGAGGAAAAAGGCTACGGATTCGTTGATCCGGAAGACATTGAAATCACATCATGACGAGTTTCCAGCCCCAAACGGAAAGTCCTGCAACAAGGAGTACAAAAATCCATAGCAACGACCGATAAAAATAAGGCAGCCACTTTTCTTTCTCTGTCGAATGCACAGTTTTACGGGGAGGCAGGTAATGATCGTCGAGTCCCTCTTCCTTCGCCGGGTCGGGTTGATGATCGGCCTCTTCCTTCGGTCGGTACAGAGGTTGCAGATACTTGTTGTTCATGATTCTTCTCTCCTGTAACGAAGAATGCAGCCCATGACGAAATCAATCAGGAAATGGGCAATAATCGGTGTTAACAAGGACCCGGTCCGAATATAAATCCAGCCGAGCCCGTAGCTGATGCTGAAGACAAGTCCCGTCATCAGCCAGTGCTGCAAATAGCGAACATGAATGGCCGCGAACAGGATGCTGGTCCAGTACGGTCCCCACCAGGCTTGGATCGCACCGCGGAACAGCAGCTCTTCGCAAAATGCGACAATGAGCGAGATGAGTGCAATATGCCAAAGCGGCCTGTTTTTAAACAGCTTTTCGTTAATGCCCCCGTCGTCCGTTACTTCGGGAGGCACCCATCTGGAAACGAGCAGATCGACGAGCAGAACAGCGACGGCCAAGCCCGCTCCCCATAGTAGGATCGTATAGCCCGACCCCGGGGAAAACATCGCCCGCAGATCCGGTTTCTGAAAAAGCATCAGAACGACGGCTGCAAGGAAGACGAGAAGCTGAGTCACATACAAGTTAATGAGCAGTAAACGCTCGTCGATTTCGTCCGGATTGATTTTTTGCAGCTTGATCCGCTTAAAGTTAATTTTTTTCATACTGATTCCCTTTTTCGACAATTTCACCTATACTATCAGCATAGAATTAAGAAATCTGAGGTGCTCGATCATGGAAAAACGGCTTACCCGAACGGACTACTTATTCGCCGTTACCTTCATTTTCATGCTTGTCCTGGCTACGGGGACCTTCTTCTTCGGTTTAAAAATGGGACAGGATCGTTCTTCGCTGAAATACGAAGATCTGCTCAACAAGCAAAACGAAACGGCCAAGAGCTTTACCGCCTACCATCAGCAGTATCTGGTGTCTTTCTATCATACCATTTATCAGCCATACAGGGAATTTCATAAAAAGTGGTTTGAGAAAACCGATGAGCTGCTGACGAATCGTACGGCCGACGCTTCCTTGATTCTCAAGGAAATGAGCAAGCTCGCGCAGGAAAGCTACGACAGTCTCGGTTCCAAATCGATGCCGGGCTCCTCTCCGCTGCTGCAGGAAGCGCATAAAGACTACATGAAGAGCTTAAAGCTGTTCAGCGAGGGCCTGAAAAGCTATTCGGCCAAGGCAAACGGCATTCCGGCAGCCGAGCTGATCGCGGAGCTTCAAGCTGACCCTTATCTCGGCGAAGCGAAGACATTTGCGCTCAAGGCTGAAAAAAGCTACTACGAATCGATCGACAGATGGTATGCTACGATCAACCCACAATTTAAGCCTGTCGATGTAACCAAGCCGCTCTCTCTGAACGATTGGACGGGCCTGAGCCTGAATATGAAAAACGAATATGTCGCCCAAGTGATGCTTGGCAAAAAGCTGTTTAAGCCGTTCACCCCGCAAGATCTGACCAGTCGGATCGACGAAATGATTCAGTCCGGTCAAACGCAAAAAATGAATTTGAACGATGTGGGGCAAGTCGTTGATGTGCTGATGGCTACCGATGCCGTTCGCAAAAGCGATTTTATCCGCAACAAAGACAAGTATTACGGCAAAGAAACGTTGCCGCAGCTTCCGTTTTTCACTGCCAATTAATACGCAGGCTTCCGAAGCCACGATGTCCGGTCTCGTACTCGTGGCTTTTTGCCGCGCCTGTTAATCGTACTGGAATCCGCGAAGGGCTGCGAGCGCAGCCATGCCGCCCTCGACATTAATGACATCGTCGAAGCCGTTCTGCTTCAAATAGTAGCACACGTTAGCGCTTCGCACGCCGTGGGCGCAAACGACATAAATCGTCCGGTCCAACGGAAGCTCGGCCAGCCTTCCCGGTATGCTGTTCATCGGCATCAGCTGCGCTTGTTCCCAATGATAATACTCCCATTCGTACGGTTCCCGGACGTCGAGCATCAGCGCGTCCCCGAGCTCTCCGTTGTCCATTTTTGCCCGAAACGCCTCGGGCTCTATATTTTCGAACATGATGAATTCCCCTTTCGCTGTACGATAATTTCATGCAGGTCGCACGGTTTATTTTAGCACGGCGAATTTAGGTTTCACAAATATTTCGGATTTGCAAATCGGCGGGCTGCCTATTGACAATGTCGAAATGGTCATGGTACGCTAATGAAAAATTTCACCTGTAACAAACGTTGACGGAGCCAAGCATAACCTGAATCGATCAGAGAGCCGGTGGTCGGTGCGAACCGGACGAATTCGATATGCGGAGCACTCCTGAGTTGTTGTGCCGAACATTACAGTAGGCGCAGCCGGCCGGAAACCGTTATTTTTCCCGGTCTGTCCATCGCAGACCTCATGAGGCTGTTGCGTGTGAGCGCACAGCGAATTAGGGTGGTACCACGAGAATCAGCTCCTCGTCCCTTGTATACGCTAGTCGTGTCGGGGCGGGGAGTTTTTTGTGTTTTTTCGTAATTTACTTCATGGAGGTCTGGGAAAATGTTCAAAGTGCTAGTTATGGATGGAATCAGCGACATGGGGATTCAACTGCTGTATGACGCGCCGGATGTCGAGGTGGAGAAAAAGAACGGATTGTCCGAAGACGAGCTTGTGGCGATCATTGCAGACTATGACGCTTTATTGGTGCGCAGCGCCACGAAGGTAACCGAACGCATTATGGGCGCCAGCAGCAAATTGAAAGTTGTCGGGCGCGCCGGTGTTGGCGTCGACAATATCGATCTGGAGGCGGCGACGAAGCGCGGCATCGTCGTCATCAATGCGCCGGACGGCAATACGATTGCCACTTGCGAATTGACATTCGCGATGATGATGTCCGTCGCTCGTTTGATTCCGCAAGCATACAAGAAAACCGTCGGCGGCGAGTGGGACCGCAAAACGTTCGTCGGCGTGGAGCTTCGCAACAAGGTGCTCGGCGTGCTCGGCATGGGCCGCATCGGCAGCGAGGTTGCCAAACGTGCCAAAGCGTTCGGCATGGAAGTGCTCGGCTATGACCCCTTCCTGACCGAAGAGCGTGCGGAAAAGCTCGGCGTGAAGCTCGGCACCGTCAACGACATTTGTGCCGCAGCGGATTTCATTACGGTTCATACGCCGCTGACCAACGAAACCCGCCACATGATCAGCAAGCCGCAATTTGAGCTGATGAAAAAAGGCGCGCGCATCATCAACTGTGCACGTGGCGGCATTATCGACGAAATGGCGCTTGTCGAAGCTATCGATGCAGGGATCGTCGCCGGAGCGGCGTTCGACGTATTCGAGAAGGAACCTCCGGCTGCCGATCATCCGTTCCTGAACCATCCGAAAATCGTCGTCACACCGCACCTCGGCGCATCGACGGTCGAAGCGCAGGAAAACGTCGCGATCGACGTATCCGAGGAAGTGCTTCACGTTTTGCGCGACCAGCCGTTCAAGAACGCCGTCAACATGCCGCCGGTACCGGCTAACGTGCTCCATGCGCTGCAGCCTTATTTCAATCTCGGTGAGAAGCTCGGCGTCTTCCTCGGTCAGACGATCGACGGGCCGGTCAGCGAAATCGTGGTCAACTATTCCGGCGATTTGACCGACGTCGATACGACGCCGCTCACCCGCTACATCGTCAAAGGCATTCTCGCCAATCAATTGGAAGGCGTGAATATCGTCAATGCGATGCATCTGGCCAAAACGCGCGGGCTCAACGTCGTCATTCAAAAGTCGTCCACAGCGAAGAGCTTTACGAACCTCGTTTCCGTTACGCTGAAAACGAAGCAAGAAGAACGTGTGCTTGCGGGCACTCTGCTTTCCGGCTACGGCGAGCGGATCGTTCAAATCGACCAGTTTCCCGTCGATATCGCGCCGTCCGGCCATCTGCTTCTGATCTCGCATAACGATAAGCCGGGCATCATCGGTAAAGTCGGAACGCTGCTTGGCGACAACGGCGTCAATATCGCGACGATGCAGGTCGGACGTAAAGTGGTCGGCGGCTCGGCGATCATGGTGCTGACTACCGATAAAGAAACGCCGAAGGAAGTGCTCGACCGCCTCATTCAGCTTCCGGAATTGACCCATGCTCGCGAGTTGACGCTCTAACCGGAGATTGAACGTTTCACGATTGTTTCACGAACAACAATAAAAAAGACGTTCGTTCTACAAAAAGAAAGAAGCCTCCGATGACGAATCGGAGGCTTTTGTCTGGGTTTACACCGTTTTGCAGGGAAGCGTGATGGAAAATGTCGTCCCCTGCCCCGGCTGGCTTTTGACATGAACGGTGCCCTCGTGGGCTTCTATAATATTTTTTACGATGGACAGCCCCAATCCCGTTCCGCCGGTAGCTCCGCGTGTACGGGCTTTGTCCGCCTTGTAGAAACGTTCGAAGATGAAGGGCAGGTCTTCCGCCGGAATGCCGTAGCCTTGGTCCGCCACCTCGATCAATACCGCTTCTTCCCCTTTGTACCGCGTCCGTGCCGCGCTCAGCTGAATAACCGATTGCGGCGGCGTATGCCGGATCGCATTGTCCAGCAGATTGGTCAGCACCTGCTCCATTCGGTCTTCATCGGCCTGGTACAGCACCAGCTCTTCCTCGGGCAGGACGCAGGTCATCGTAATGCCGTGTTCCTTGGACAAGCCGGCGAATTTACGGTGTACCCGCTTTAAGAACGTATTCACTTCCAGCTCGCGGAAGTTCAATTCCACATTGCCCGTCTCCATCTTCGCGAGGTCAAGCAAATCCTTGACCAGTCGGCCCATACGAAGCGACTCATCGTGAATGACCTGCGCCAAATCCTTGCGTTCTTCCGGTGTAGCCGCGATGTCGTCGATCAACGCCTCGCTGTAGCCTTGCAGCATCGAAAGCGGCGTGCGCAGCTCGTGAGATACGTTGGCAACAAAATCTTTGCGCAGCTTGTCGAGCCGGAATTCCTCCGTGACGTCCCGCATAACGGCGACAACCCCGCGCACAAGCTCGCGCGAATACAACGGCGCCATCACGATGGACCATACCTCACTCTGGACATGCAGCTTCGCCGTCATTTCCTTCGCCTCGGAGATGACCCCTTGGAACAACGGTTGAAGCGGCTCGGGGACCGTTTCCGCCTTCCGCAACATCTGTCTTTCTTCCTGACCGGACCAGTCGTCCGTCCAATGGATCTCGTTCCAATCCCGTACGACCTTTTCTCCCGGAGGATTGGTCAAAATGACTTTCCCGTCGGCGTCGAACGTAATCACCGCATCCCCCATGCTTCGCAGCACGCTCGCCAAGTGCTCTTTTTCGTGACTTAGCGCTTTGATCGTATCCGACAGCTTCTCTCCCATATGGTTGAACGTTTTGCCCAGCTCGCCCAGTTCGTCGGAAGACGTGATCGGCACGCGGGTATCGTATTCGCCCATCGAGATCAGATCCGCTGCCTTCTTAAGCTGGAGCAGCGGCTGCGTGATTTTGGTCAGCAGGAAGAAGGCGAAGAACGTCGTCATCAGGAAGCCGGCGACGCCGACGACGACGAACAGCTTTTTGACATAAGCCTGCGTCTCCTCCGCCGATTGCGTGAGCTGATATAGGATCAGCGCTCCGGCGGTTTGTGTCTGGCCTTCATTCATATAAGGCACGGCTACGGCCGTGTATTGATTGCTCAAAGGCGCGCGCGGCAGGCCCGAGCTCGTATTGCGGTTATCGACCGACTGCCCGGCGAACGCCTTCTGCATGTCCGCTTTCGTGAAGAAATCGGTATAACGGAACGTCTTGTCCTGCGTCTGCGCAAACGGCGGATCGATCTGCTCGAAATTGGCAGTTACCATCAGAATGCTCGCCCCTTGGGCGCTAAGCAGTTCATTAACAACTTGCAAATACCGCCGTTCTTCCTTGTGCAAGGAAATTTCATTGGCCACCTTGACCGCCAGCCTCGTGAGCGTTTCCGCCTGATCCTTCGACTTGGGGAACGACGTTTCGATATATCGGAACAAAAAAAGGCTGAGCGTCAATAAAACGACAACAACCAGCCCAATAATGGTAATCCACAGTTTACCGACAACGCTTTTTAAAATAAACACGTTATTTCGGGACCTCGAGCTTATAGCCTACGCCCCAAACAGTCGTAATCATGGAGGCGGCGTCCGGCGACACTTTATTCAGCTTCTCGCGCAGCCGTTTCACATGGGTGTCGACCGTGCGCAAATCACCGAAAAACTCGTAGTTCCATACGTCCTTGAGCAACTCCTCCCGAGAAAATACCTTATCCGGCGATACCGCCAAATAATGAAGCAGCTCGTATTCTTTCGGAGTCAATGCCACTTCCTGTCCTCCGGCCGTAACGCGGTGAGCATCGTGCTCGATCACCAGATTGGGGAACACGATATTGTTGCTCGAATTCACTTCTTTGGACAAATACGCGGTGACCGAAGACCTCCGCAAGATCGCCTTCACGCGGTAAATAACCTCGCGGGGACTGAACGGCTTCACCACATAGTCGTCCGCTCCCGACTCGAAGCCTTGGACGCGGTTCGTTTCTTCGCCTTTGGCCGTCAGCATTATGACCGGCGTCGATTTCACCTGGCGCAGCCGGGCGCATACCTCGTTTCCGTCAATGCCCGGCAGCATCACGTCGAGCAGAATCAGGTCGTAATCCTGATCCAGCGCTTTGCGCAGCGCCGATTCGCCGTCCTCGGCTTCGTCAATGCTGTAATTTTCTTTCTCCAAATACATCCGCAGCAGGCGGCGAATCCGTTCCTCATCATCGACAACCAATATGTTCAACTTCGTCTCGATCATGGCTGAACCTCTTTCCAATTGAGATTAACGACCGTTTATTGAAACTCGGCATGCTGTCGCTGTACCGGTTTACGTGCCGGAATACGAATGCAAGCCGGCGATCACCAGGTTTACGCCGATGAGCGTAAACATGACGACGAGAAACCCGATCACGGACATCCAGGCGGATTTTTTGCCCTGCCAGCCGCGGGAAAGACGAAGATGCAGGTACACCGCATAAAACAGCCAGACAATCAGCGCCCACACTTCCTTCGGGTCCCAGCCCCAGAAGCGTCCCCATGCTTCATGCGCCCAAATCATTGCAAAGACGAGCGCTCCCAGCGTGAAGATCGGATAGCCGATGGCGATCGCCCTGTAGCCGATTTCATCCACATCCTCCGAGTCGATCCCTCGGATCGTCGGCTGAAGCGCCCGGCCTAACGGCTTGCGGATCACAAGACGAATCAGCGCGTACAACAAGGCGCCCAGAAGGACCGACCATATTACCGTATTGAGCTTCCGCCCGGCATTCGCGCCCTCCATCCACGACGGAGCTTCGAAGAGCGGCCCGGTCATCCCGAGAAAGGGCTTCATTTCCACCTGCTCGCTCTGATACGGTTTTACAATCGGAGGCAAAACGTACTCAACGTTTTGCTTTACGACCTGTTCGACGTTATTGGTATCGGTCGTCTTAACGTCGCTAACGAATTTTGCTTTATATCCGGCTGCACTAAAGCCGAAAATGGCAACGACGAACGCGATCGTCATAAGCAAGGTAAAAATCGTAAACTCAACCCCGCGCTGCTCTCTGCGGTCCGCTTTGGATGTTCCGGCGAAGTTGACGTTCTGGAGCAGATACATCAAGCCTGCGGCAAACCCGACAGCGAAAAACGCTTCTCCGAGAGCCGCAGTCGTCACGTGGATTTTGAGCCAGTAGCTTTGCAGCGCCGGAATGAGCGGCTGTACTTCGCGCGGGAACACCGAAGCGTAGGCGATGATGATGATCGATACGGGCATCGTAAATACGCCAAGCGTAGGCGTGCGGTAAATCAAGTAGACGACGATAAACGCGAGCACGATCATCATCCCGAGGAACGTCATGAATTCGTACATGTTGCTCGTCGGAATATGTCCGCCTTCCGCCCAGCGCGTAAAGAAAAACGTCACGTGACACAAAAATCCGATTACGGTCAGGATAAAGCTGATGAAGCCCCATCGTCTGGCGAACCCTTCAGGGTCCGCCTCCTGAACCGATTTTTTCCCGGTAACGGCTATGACGAAGCCGAGCAGAGCCAGGGCGTATACGATAAAAGCAATCAGCAAAAACGTGCTGCTCACGTTTCAATCACCTTTCTTTCCAGCGTCTTCGGATCGATGTCGATTCCCGTTTTCGACAAAACCTGGGCCACTTCCTTCCGGATGCCGTACCAGTTCTTGTTCGTATGAGCGCCGAGCGCAAGCTGTTCGTTATCGATGCGCAGCCAGATCCGGCGATGGTGCCAATAAAAGCCCATGATCAAGCCGATCATCGAAATGGCCGCGCCGACCCAGATATACGGCATTGCCCGGTCTACCCGGATATTCAAGTAACTGATATAGTCCGAGATGGCCACATCGGCCATCGAACCAACGGTCAGCTCCAGTTTGGTGCCAAGCGCTCCATTGATTTCGTCTTGACGGAAATTGACCTTATCCACCTGACGCGGGAAGTACATATAAGGCTCCCCTTCCGGCTTCAAGCCCGGTCCCGAAATGGCGAATACGAACGCAGGAGCTTTCGGTTCGTTGGACTTGGTCATCGGTACGCCCTTGTCGTCCAAAGCGAATTCGGGGAAATACGCTTTCAGCTTCAATTGGTAAGGACCTGCGCTATACGTTTCCGCGGGCTTGTGCATCGGCAGCTTGAAGCTTCCGAGCGTCTCGCCGGTTTGTTTGTTTTTCAGCGTCGGCTTGACGGAAATCAGCGTCGGAGACGGCTTGAAGTCGAATTGATACGCGAGTAATCCATTGTACTCCAGCGGCTTGTTCACGACAATATCCTGGCGGTGCACTT
This sequence comes from Paenibacillus sp. MZ04-78.2, assembly GCF_024213375.1. Taxonomy (GTDB): domain Bacteria; phylum Bacillota; class Bacilli; order Paenibacillales; family NBRC-103111; genus Paenibacillus_G. The sequence continues at coordinate 194,680 of NZ_JANAVJ010000003.1, forward strand.
CTTCCAGCACCGGTTCCTTCGCCGGATCGTCGCAGTCCGCCTTGCACATGTAGAGCACCGCTTTCGTCTCGAACACCTTCGGAACGTCCTGTCCTTTGGAGCGGAAGCCCTCCGACATTTCTTCCGGCTTGTAAAACTCCAGCGTGAATTTTTCGTTCTTCAAATAATAAGGAGTATCCGGAATTTTGACAAGCTTGCCTTCCGGAAAAGCCATATGCTGATCCATGTGCCACCCAGGAATGCTTCGCATCAATACGGCGCCCAAAAAAATAATCAACCCGATATGATTGATATAAGGTCCCCAGCGGCTGAACCGGTTCTTCTCTGCCAGCAGAGCCGTGCCGTCCGTATGCACGCGATAGCGCTGCTTGCGGAACGCTTCCGCCGCCCGCTCCGTCCAAGCTTCCGGCGTTTGTACCGAGCCCTGGGCAGCGGCCGGAAGCGGTCCGGTAAAGGTCATCTTTTGACGCGTGATGAAGCTTAAATGCTTGCGAATCTGCTGCTTATTGAGCGCCCGGTATAATGGCAGCACGCGGTCCAGACTGCAAACGACGAGCGACGTGCCGATCATGAACAGCAGCGTAATGTACCACCAGGATTCGAACGTATGGGACAGCCCCAACAAATAATAAATGTACCCGATCGTTCCGTACGTTTCTTTATAATACACCGCGGGATCGATGTTTAGAAACGTATTTTCCTGCGGATATATAGTCCCCAGAATCGAGCCCAGCAGCGTAATTGCTATGAGATAAACGGCGATTTTGACGGACGAGAAAAAATTCCACACCCGATCCAGCATGCCGGGATTGGCGCGCTGGGATCGCCGGGCGACCCCGTCGTACCGCATCTCAAGCGGTTCGTTGCCGCCTTCGTCCGAAAGCGGCTTGCCACAGGACTCGCACAGTATGGTGCCGACATGATTCTGATGTCCGCATTCGCATTTCGTATTTTGAATCATGCCTGATCACCCTTGCTTTTGCGGTAATATCGATGTGATGGTCTTTTCAATATATGCCTCGTCCATTTCGCCGATCCGGATGACCTCGACCTTCCCTTCCGGTCCGATGAAGTACGTGGTCGGATATCGAGAAACGCCGTAACGCTTGCGGGTTTCCTCATTCTTATCGAGCAAAATCGGGAACGTAACCTTATATTGGCTGACGAAGTTTTCGACCGCGACTCTGGGCTCGTCCAGATTGAGACCGAGAATCTCGACATTTTTATCCTTCCACTTGGCATGCTGTCTTTCGAGCGCCGGCATCTCGTTGCGGCAGGGCTCGCAGAAGGTTCCCCAAAAGTTGACGACGACGACTTTGCCCCGGTAATCGGACAGCTTGCGAGTGGCGCCATCCAGGCTGAGCAGCTTAAAATCCGGCGCCTCCGACCCTTGCGTCGGTTTCTTGTCGCTCCCGAACAGGTTGCTCGCGAGCGTGAGCGCGCCGATGACGATAATGACAGCAAAAATGGAAATTTGGACCCATCGTCTATGTTTTCCCATATTCTCACACCTTTAAAACGAGAGTTGACTGACAAATGTCACATTTCCATTATATCGAAAATGGTCACTGTAATTATTCGCCTTTTTGAATTTTATGTGACTTGCCTTCTCCCGCTTTAAGCGCTTCCTGGCGAAGCTCGTTGATCTCCTGCGGGGTCAGGTGGCGGAACTTGCCCCGTGGGATGCCGGATAGCAGAAGCGGCCCGAATTGAACCCGTTTCAGCTTGATGACCGGATGATGGATCGCGTCGAACATCCGCCGCACCTGCCGGTTGCGTCCTTCGTAAATCGTTATTTTCACGACGCTTTCGTTGGTTTCCGGACGTACATCCTGATATTCCACCTCCGCGGGCGCGGTCATCCCGTCCTCCAGCTCAATTCCGTTCTTCAGCTTGTCCAGCAAGCTGCCGTGAGGCACGCCTTTGACCGTGGCCAAATAGGTACGCGGCACGTGGTGCTTCGGATGGGTCAGCAAATGGGCGAATTCGCCGTCGTTGGTGAGCAGCAGCAAGCCTTCCGTTTCGTAATCGAGCCTGCCGATCGGGTAGATGCGCTGCTTGATGTTTTTGAAAAACTCCGTCACCGTTTTGCGTCCTTCGGGATCTTGGGCGCTTGTGATGACGCCTTTCGGTTTGTTAAAGATCACATACACTTTCGATTGCCGGCGGATCGGCTTGCCGTCCACTTTAATAAAATCCTGGGAAGGGTCCACCTTCACCCCCAGGGTTGTTACTACCTTGTCATTGACTTCCACACGTCCTGCGGTAATCAATTCTTCACACTTGCGGCGGGAGGCCACACCCGCTTCGGCCAACACTTTTTGCAATCTGTCCATCTGTTGGATTCACCTCAAGCTAATGATACCTATCCTCGGGTGAAATCACAAGCTGCGCCCACGGAAAATCGCCGCCCGGGCACGTCATCGAATGCGGAAAAATATCGTCGGGCTGAAAACCGTACGTTTCCGACAGCCGAAGAATCAGCTTGTTCATCAAAAACAGCTGCTCTTTTTCCGCGGGAGTGCGGACGGTGCGCGGCCCGGAGAAGTCCCCTTCGAGACAAAGGTGGATGTAGAGCGGATCGGTTTGCTCGGAAGAAGGGATGATGTCGCCGTTTTTGGCGATGAAATAATCATACCCTTTTCCGTTAATGGAGGAGCAGACGGAGTGGTGGATGACAATGCCGTAATACTGCATGCGGTTCACCTCGTTAAGGCTGGACTGCTCACAGTATATGTGCGGAAAGGATGGGGGGTGATGCGTGGACCGGCGAATAAGCCGGAGCGGGCGGAAGACGGGTCCGCACGTATGCGGCCTGCAATTTACCGGCAGCGTTCAGGCAAATACCAGCGAGCAGATCGCAATCGAAGCGATAAATCCGACGGCGTCGGAAATAAGACCGACCTTAAGAGCGTAGCCGGCCTTGCGGATACCGATGGCGCCGAAATAAACCGTAATGACGTAAAGCGTCGTATCCGTGCTTCCTTGGATCGTGGAAGCGATCCGTCCGATCATTGAATCGGGGCCGAACTCCGAGATCAGGTCTGTCGTAAAGGCAAGCGAGCCGGCTCCCGTAATCGGGCGCAAAAAAGCGAGCGGAATAATATCGCCCGGAATGCCAAGCCGCTCGCAAATCGGCTTCAGCCAGCCGATCATCAGATCCATCGCCCCGGATGCGCGGAACACGCTGATCGCTACCATCATGCCGACCAGATGCGGAATAATACGGATCGTCGTATCGAAGCCTTCTTTAGCTCCTTCCACAAACGATTCGTAGACGGGAACTTTTCGGTAAGCGGCGTAAAGCGGAATGAAGACGATCACGACAGGGATGGCCCATGCCGAGATCCAATTGACCAAGTTATACACGCAGGTTCATCCTTTCCCCTGTCCGGGCGGCGTTGATCGCTGACGGTACCATCGGTCAACCATGATGGCCGCCAAGGTCGAGATAATGGTAGCCAGCAGCGTCGTACCGACGATTTCGGCCGGATTCGCCGAATTGTAATTCATGCGAATGGCGATCAGCGTTGTCGGAATCAGCGTGATGCTGGCTGTATTGAGTGCCAGGAGCGTGCACATGGCGGGGCTTGCTATGTCTTTATGCTTGTTCAGGAGCTGCAGCTCCTGCATCGCTTTAATGCCCATCGGTGTGGCGGCATTGCCCAATCCCAGGATGTTGGCGCTCATGTTCGACATAATGTACCCGAGCGCCGGATGATTTTTGGGCACACTGGGGAACAGCGCGCGCACGACCGGCGAGAGTAGTTTCGCCAGCTTTTTCAGCAAACCCGCGTCCTCGGCAATCCGCATGATGCCGAGCCAGAACACCATAATGCTGATGAGCCCGAAGCACACCGTCACTCCGCTCTTGGCGCCGTCAAATACCGCCTGGGTCACCAATTCGATTCTGCCCTGAAAAGCAGCGACGACAAACCCCGCAACAATGAAAAACAACCAGATCCAGTTGACCACGCCCGCCGCTCCCTTCCGCTTAATCCGCTTGCCCGGTAAACAGCACCCGGGTTAGCTCGGTCAAGATGTAGAGCCATTTGCGCGAATAGCCGCTGCCAAGCTCTTCCGCTTCCGCGAACGAATACGCGGACCGTTCTTTCTGCTTCAACCGAGGACTGTCCTTAGCAAGCAACGGGACCGAGCCGACCGGCTTGCCGTCCAGCAGAAATTGCAGCCTCCCCGCTTCCCCGAGCCGGGTCTCGACGGAAGCCGCATCGTATACAATCGGCTGACGCGCCAGCCGTCCGCGTTCCGCCTGCTCCGCCGGATATCGGAACGAGGCCCCGGCGACGAGCCCGGTCCCTTCAATCGTCTCCCCCTTCTCGGCCAAAGAAAGCAGGGGATAATGCTTGAAGCCGAAATCGAGCAGCCGGGTATGGTCGATCCAATCATCGGGATCGTTCAAGGTCACGACAGCGAGCTGCTGCCCGCCGCGAGTCGCCGAAGAGACAAGGCAGCGCTTCGCCAGCTTCGTATAGCCGGTTTTCACCCCATCTGCCCCGCCGTAGAGCGAAAGCATTTTATTTTTATTGATCCAGCTGTAGCCCCAGGATTCGTTCGGATTCGGCACTTTCTTCACTTTCGTTTTCACAATCTCCTGAAACACGGGATTTTTGAGCGCATAAGCGGTCAGCTTGGCCATATCGTTCGCAGTCGAATAATGCCCTTGCTCGTCCAAGCCGGAAGGATTTTTGAAGCTGGAGTTGGTCATCCCGACGACTTTCGCCTTCTCGTTCATCAAGAAGATGAAGCCTTCCACACTCCCGCCCACGTGCTCGGCAATCGTAACGGCCGCATCGTTCCCGGAACGGAGCATCAAGCCGTACAGCAAATCCTTAAGGTTCATTTCCTCGTCCAGCCTCAAGTAAATGGACGAACCTTCTTTGCCGAAAGCATTCTTGCTTACTTTCGCCCGGTCGCTCAAACGCCCATGTTCAATCGCGACAATCGCCGTCATGATCTTGGTCAGGCTGGCGATTCGCATCGGTTTGTCCCCTCTGGAACTGTAAAGCAGCCGCCCGGAAACGACGTCGATCAGCGCCACAGCCGCCGCGCCGGTCGATACGCCCGGAGCGGCGCTAACTCCCGCAGTCGGAAGCACGCCCATACAAACCAACAGCAAAGCGAGCAAAAGCAGACATCCTTTTCTCATCTTTTTCCTCCCACGCGCCATCCTACAGGAAAGGCCGACCGCCATCGGTCGGACAACTCCATGTCTTTGTATATGTATATGCTTGTCACCCCAGGTTATGAACGGCCTATGACAAGCAGCACTCTGGAAGCGTGTAAATAAAAAAGCCTTGCGCCTGTAGGGTATCTCCCTACAGGCTACAAGGCTAAAGGCTCTATGCAATCGGGCTCATTGTATGATACACGGCCGACCTTCGGATCGACCTCGTAATACCTCATCCGCTCGGCGGGATATGGCTGCAAAACAGGCAGCAGCTCCCTTTCGTCCTGCACGGTCCGGTTCAGCCACAAGCTCTCATGCTCTCGCGGCAAAATGACGGGCATCCGTTCATGAACCTCGGCCACCAATTCGTTGGCGGCTGTCGTCAGGACCGTGCAGGTGTGCAGTTTCGTTCCGTCCTCCGCCACCCAAGTGTCATACAATGCAGCCATGCCGAACAATTCTCCGTCCGCCAGCACAAAGCGAACCGGCTGCTTCTGCGAACCGATCCGTTTCCATTCGTAAAAGCCGTCAGCCGGAATGAGACAGCGTTTCCGCTTCAGCAGGCTGCGGAAGGCAGGCTTCTCGGCGGCGGTTTCGGCCCGCGCGTTTATCATGCGAGCGCCGGATTTGTCATCCTGCGCCCAGGAAGGAACGAGGCCCCAGCGAAGCTCACCAAGCCGGTTTGCCCCGTCTCCCGTCCCCCCGATCATCGCGGGAATCCATTGGCCCGGCGCCGCATTGTAGCGCGGCTGGTACGCCGACGGGCGACGGTCCAGCATAAAATGCAGCACTAGCTCTTCGAAGCTTACGGTAACGGTATAGCGTCCGCACATATCGGAGCGTCCCCCTTTCAGCTTACCGGGCTTGAGTTAGATTATCCGCATGTTGAATAAACACCGTCAGCTTATCGGCCAAATCGATTTCGCAAGGCTGCCCCATCACTTGGCCGTAGGCGTCGATCAGCACCCGGACGACAGGACGCTGCGGCACCGCAGGATTAATACTGACAACAACGCCCTGCTCCCCCGTACTTAGCGTGACGGTCAAGCCGAGCGGATAGATGGCGACGTTATCCCGGAAAATCGCTACTTTACGCTGGTCGTACAGCGTTCCGACGCCCGCAAACAGCACTTCCATCGCCTGATGTGGAAGCATCGCGAGCCGGTGCGGTCGGTGCGTCGTCATCGCGTCGTAGCTGTCGGCGACGGCGATCCACTTGGCGTATTCGTGAATGTCATTTCCCATGATCCCTCTCGGGTATCCGCTGCCATTTTCCCGTTCGTGATGCTGAAAGGCGCAGTGGGCGGAAAGCAGGGGCATATTCGGCTCGTCCTTGAGCAGGCGGAAGCCGATCTCCGTGTGCTTCTTCACCTCTTCGAATTCCTCCGCCGTGAGAGGTCCGGGCTTTTTAATCATGTCCAGATTGATCTTCGTCTTGCCGATGTCATGCAGCAGCGCGCCCAGTCCGAGCGCCATCAGTTCGTCGTTGTTGTAGCCGCTGACCATGCCGAGCATGGTCGCATAAATACAAACATTCAGTGAGTGCTGATACAAATAGTTGTTCAGAACGTTCATATTAAGCAGCATAATCGCGGTGCCCTGCTTTTCGTTCAAGTCGTCGATAATCATCTTCATGACATTTCCGAACGAACGCCCAAGCACGTGGTTTTTAGAAAATTTGGATCGGCTTTCGTTTTCCATGAAGCTGCGAAAATGAGTGCGGATTTCGGTTAGCGCCTTGATTCTCGTTTCATCTGAAAGCGGTTCCTCAATCGTAAGGTCCTCTGTCGCCTTATCGGCGATATATAAATAATCGATGCCGAGCCTCTCCAAACGCCCGAGTAATCCTCCCGTCAATTCCACTCCTTCGTTTAAAAGAATAACGCCATCTTCGTTATAAATGCACTTCCCGAGGCGCATACCCGGTTCGCACGATCTGGTGGGCAACAGCCGCATGAACGTATACCTCTTTCCCCATGTCTTCGGTCCTACAGTTACAAAATTAACTATAGTCCAACCTTCGGGAAAGAGCAATATATGTATCATGTTAATTAATTAACAGTTAAAATAGGCAAAGCTGCTCCTGGGAGCAGCTCGCCGAATGATACGATCTAACCTTTTTCATATCGTTTATGTTTCTTTGTCTACAGGCTTTATTATGCTCAAAAATGGGACGGGTGAAAAGGGATTGTTTCTGGAAAGGTAAGCAACTCTTTCCAAACGCCTACAAATCAGACAATAAAGTTCTGATTCTCGATGTTGTTCGTGACGTTCGTACCCCCGGTTCCTTCCTGCATCGCCCCCGCACCGGGTTTCATCCCGTTTTTGATCATCGTCTGTATGCGGTCGACGACATGCGGCGCCGAATCAATCAGGCGCTCCAGCAGGTGGGTCTGGTTATCGAGCGGCACGACCCTGACGCCATGCTTGCCTACGACCAGAAAAGCGATCGGTGTGATGGATACGCCACCGCCGCTGCCGCCGCCGAACGGCAAAGCCACATTGGCGTTGTGCGGATCGTTGCGGTTAATGCCTGCGGACGTAGCTTCGTCAGTCACAAATTCGCTGCCGCCGGCTGCAAAGCCGAAGCCTACTTTGCTGATCGGCATAATGACGCTGCCATCCGGGGTTTCGACCGGGTCGCCCACAATCGTATTGACGTCGACCATTTCTTTGATGTTTTCCATGGCCGTTTTCATGAGTCCTTGAATCGGATGCTCAGACATGAATGAAGATCCTCCTTTTCGAAAAGGCTTGAACGCTACAATTTTCGATTGCTTCTTTAGCATAACCCAAAGCGAAAAGCGGTATGCGGGAGACGCTCTTTAAATGCCGAAAAGCCGCCGCTTCTGCGCAATGCAGTTCACGACAGCTTCGTCAGGTGCGCAGCAGCACTTTCTTCCAGGCGCGCAGTCCGCCTTTTACTTTTAAAATCCGGAAAAGCAGTTGGAATCCCGCCGCGGCAAGATGCCAGAAGCGGATATGCAGCCGGCATATGCCTTCGGTAATAAACACGTTCTGATTAAACATAGGCATCACCTGAAGCTCCGGCTTCATCTCAAGCCGAACCGTCTGGAAAATATACCCCAGAAACGATGTTTTAAGCCCCCATAAGGTGCCTACGACAACGGCTGTCTCCGCCGCGTCCCCGATGCCGACCGATGTTTTCCAGTTCAATTCGGTACAATGAAAACGGCTGAGCAGCCGGCGAAACCACTGGTTAAACTTGAAACAGTTGTGCAGCAAAGTACGAAAGTTAGCGATCGCCTCTTTTATTTTATCGAAGTCGATTTTACGTCTAGGCTCGTCCTGAAAATGCCCCTTGTTCGGATTCGTCTTCTCCGACTTCAGTTCCAGCCCTTCCAGCCATCCCTGAAAGCGGAGCAGCGGCACGATGTACCTGTAGCGGATAAGCCCGAATAAAGAGCGGACATCGATTCGAATCTCGTCATTTTGTTCCATATGTACGAAAGACAGGCAAATTTTGATCTTGCTTTGCGCCACAGCAATAATCAAGACCGCAACCGCTCCGGCGATCCAGGCCCATATCATGCGATGCTCCTCCTCTACGGCCCGGACGTTTGCGGGAAGCACAAAATCTCCTGAGCCGGAAGCCTTCGGCTTCGTTTCCTCAGGAGTTAGTATAGCCCAGCATTGGAAAAACATGCGTACGTTACTTACCTTCCGGTTCCGCTACGTCCTCGAACATGATTTGCTTGCCTTCCATTTTCTCGAAAAGCAGCCGTGTTTCTTCTTCCAGATTATCGTCATTTTCGAACATCGTCGTCTCCGGAAGCTCTTCAATCGAGCTAAGTGCAAAGTAATCAAGAAACGGTTTGGTCGTCCCGTACAAAATCGGCCTTCCCGGCGCGTCCGCGCGGTCTACCTCTTGAATCAGATCTTTGGCCACCAGCGTTTGCAGCGGGCGTTCCGACTTCACCCCGCGAATCTCTTCGATCTCCACCCGCGTGATCGGCTGCTTGTACGCTACGATCGCGAGCGTCTCGAGAGCCGCTTGAGAAAGCGACGTCCGCGAGGGAGAGTAGGCCAGCCGCTCCAGATACGGTGCGTGCTCCGGCACGGTCGTAAGCAGATAGGTGCCCGCCAGCTCGATAATTTGAATCCCGCGGCCCTGACGCTTCAAGTCCTCCTGCAGATCCAGCACAAGATCGGTCACAAACTCGGCTCTGAGCTCCAGCACATCGGCCAGCTGTTTGGCGTCCAGCCCCTCGTCTCCCGCCACAAACAACAAGCCTTCAATAACTGATTTCATCTGCCCAAAATCCATCCGCCGTTCCTTCCTCTCTTGCCTGAATCACAATATCGTCAAAAAGTTTATGCTGGAAGCAGACGATTCGCTTGACTTTCATCAGCTCCAGCAGCGCCAAAAACGTAACGACAATCGCGTCTTTCGTCGCATCGTCGCTCAGCAGCTTCGAAAACATGACTTTGCCCCCGAACTTCTCGAGCGTACCGACCACCTCATACATGCGATCCTTCACCGAGATTTCGTCCTTGCGGATCTTGGCAATCGCCTGGCGGCTCTGCATTCGCCGCATCGCCTTGCGAAACGCGTTCACGAGGTCGGCCACATGCAGACCTTTGACCGGGTTTTCCTGTAACGCAGGCACATACGGGGTCAAGTCTTCGGGCTCTCTCGTATAAATGAGGCTGCGCTCCATCTCTTTGTCCCGCAGATGGTCCGCAATCGCCTTATACTTGCGGTATTCGATCAGCTTCGCTACGAGCTCGGCGCGGGGGTCGTATTCCTCGTCCATCATGTAATCGTCGAATTCCATATCCACAACGGGCGGCTTTGGCAAAAGCATCTTGCTTTTAATGGAAAGCAGCGTTGCCGCCATGACCAGGAACTCGCTCGTCACTTCGAGCTCCAGTTCCTGCATGGCGTCCAGGTACTCCATGTATTGATCCGTAATTTCTTTAATCGGAATGTCGTAAATATCGACTTCCGCTTTATCGATCAAGTGCAGCAGCAAATCAAGGGGGCCTTCAAAGGTTTCCAGCTTTACTGTGACTTTCACTTTCCTCTCGTTCCCCCTTAATCCTCATGCAGCTTTCGTTAGCTTGTCAGCTGTTTCGTCAAATTGGCCATCTCGATGGCGCTCGAAGCCGCTTCCCAGCCTTTGTTTCCGGCTTTGGTCCCCGCGCGCTCCACCGCCTGCTCGATCGAGTCGGTCGTCAGCACGCCGAAAATAACGGGAATGCCGGTTTTAAGCGAAATGGCAGCCACGCCTTTGGCCGTTTCATTGCAAACGTAGTCGAAATGCGGAGTAGAGCCGCGGATGACCGCACCAAGCGTGATCACGGCGTCGTACTTGCCGCTCTCGGCCATTTTCTGGGCGATCAACGGAATTTCGAAAGCGCCCGGTACCCAAGCAATCTCGACTTCGTCTTCCTGTACGCCGTGCCGCTTCAGCGCATCCAGCGCGCCGCCCAGCAGCTTGTTCGTAATAAATTCGTTGAACCGTCCGACCACGATCCCGTATTTTAATCCTTGCGAGACCAGATGTCCTTCGTATACTTTCGCCATTTGCCTTCAACTTCCCTTCATTTGATGAAATATTTTTTTAAACGGTAAAATCAAGCAGATGCCCCAGCTTCGCCTGCTTCGTATGCAGGTAGTTCGTATTGTCCTCATTTTCTTCCATTTGCAGCGGCACGCGCTCGTCCACCTCAAGCCCGTAGCCTTCCAGACCGCGAATTTTTCGCGGGTTGTTGGTCATGAGCCGGATACGGCCGATGCCGAGATCCTTCAAGATTTGTGCACCGATCCCATAATCACGCAGATCGGGGGCGAAGCCCAGCTTCAGGTTCGCATCGACGGTGTCGAGCCCCTGCTCCTGCAGCTTGTACGCCTTCAGCTTGTTGATCAAGCCGATGCCGCGTCCTTCCTGACGCATGTACAGCAGCACGCCGGAGCCCGCCTCTTCGATCTGCTTTAGCGCTGCCGCAAGCTGTGGTCCGCAATCGCAGCGGTGAGAGTGGAAGACGTCGCCGGTCAAGCATTCGGAGTGTACACGCACGAGCGTCGGACGTTCGCTGTCGATCTTGCCTTTGACCAGCGCGACATGCTCTTTGCGGTCCACGTCATTCGAGTAAGCGATGGCGGTAAATACGCCGAAGTCCGTCGGCATCCGCACCTCGACCTCGCGCTGCACCAGCTTCTCCTTCTGATTACGGTAACGGATCAGGTCCTGAATCGTGATGATCTTCAGATCATGCTTGCGGCTGATCTCCATCAACTCCGGAACGCGGGCCATTTCGCCGTCTTCCTTGATCACTTCGCAGATGACGGCAGCCGGGTAAGCGCCGCACATGCGCGCCAGATCGACCGCCGCTTCGGTATGTCCGGCGCGGCGCAGCACGCCGCCTTTCTTGGCCGTGAGCGGAAAAATATGTCCCGGCCGGCGGAAGCTCTGCGGCTTCGTCTGCGGATCGATCAGCGCTAGCACGGTCCGGGAACGCTCCGATGCGGAAATGCCGGTCGTCGTTTCGACGTGATCGACCGAAACCGTGAAGGCCGTGCCGTGGTAATCCGTATTGCGCGATACCATCTGCGGCAAGTCCAGCTCCTGGGCCCGCTCTTCGGTAATCGGAGCGCAGACGAGGCCTCGGCCTTCCTTGATCATAAAGTTAATGACCTCGGGCGTCGCTTTCTCGGCCAGAGCGATGAAGTCGCCTTCGTTCTCGCGGTCTTCGTCGTCCACGACGATAACGACCTTGCCCAGCATCAGATCGTATATCGCTTCTTCAATCGGATGAAACCGGATCGGTTCGTCCATTTCTCTCTCCTCCTTGTTGTCGGTGGGAGCCAGTTCCGAATTACAGGAACCCGTGCTCCGTTAAAAACGCTGCGCTCAGACCTCCGGGGGTTTTCCCTTGGGTTGCAGCGGCCCCTTCTCTCGATCGGAACGTCAGCAGCCGCTCGATGTATTTGCCGAGCACATCGGCTTCGAGATTGACTTCATCCCCTTGCTTTTTGTGCTGCAGCACCGTTTCCGCGAGCGTATGCGGGATGATGGATACGGTAAACGACGTTTCTCCCAGTTCGACGACCGTCAGGCTGATTCCGTCAATCGTAATCGAGCCGTGCGGAATGATATATTTTAAGATGCCCGGGTCGTGCGGCTCGACGCGGAAGACGACGGCGTTTTCTTCCGGTGTCCGCCCCCGGATGACGCCGGTCGAATCGACGTGTCCCTGCACGATATGACCGCCGAACCGGCCGCCTGTCGTCATCGCCCGCTCCAGGTTGACCGGAGACGCGCTCGACAGCCGGGATAGGTTCGACCGCCGAAACGTTTCCGGCATCACATCGACGGTGAAAGAAGACTCGTCATAAGCGATGACGGTTAAGCAGACGCCGTTCACCGCGATGCTGTCGCCAAGCTTCACATCGTCCAGGATACGCTTCGCCCCGATCGTCAGCACCATCGCCTGACCTTGCTTGGCTATGCGGCGCAGTGTGCCGATTTCTTCAATAATTCCCGTAAACATCGAATATCCCTCCTTATCCCTCTTTTCAGGAGCAGCCCGTCTATTCGCCGGGCTCCGCATACTTCGGGTACCCGATCAGGCACAGATCGTCACCGATCGTCTCGACCTGCATGCGCTCCAGCCGAATCGCCTCTCTCATTTGCCCGAAGCCGGCGAAGTCGAAGTTCGCCGGGGCCAGCGCGCCTCCGCCGATAATCTTCGGCGCGAGGAAGAGCACGAGCTTGTGGGCGAGCCTGCGCTCCAGCAGCGCGCCGCTCAGCTTGCCGCCGCCTTCCACGAGCAGCGAGCCGATCTCGCGCTCGCCAAGCCGCGCCATGGCGGCGTCCAAATCGACAGCGGGGCCCGGCCCGCAGTCGACGATCTCTACGCCGCGCGCTTCGAGCTCGCGGCGGCGCGCCGCCGGCGCCTGTTCGGTCGTGAGCACGACCGTCGGCGTAGCCCCGTCCCGCACGAGCTTCGCCTCGTGCGGCAGCCGCAGCGTCGAGTCGACGACGACGCGGATGGGGTGCAGACCCGGCACAGACAGCCGGGTCGTCAGGGACGGGTCGTCGGCCAGCACGGTGCCGATGCCGACCATAATCGCCTGATGGCGATGGCGCAGCGTATGAACATAGGCGCGGGACGCCTCGCCCGTAATCCACTTGCTGTCGCCCGTCCTGGCGGCGATTTTACCGTCCAGCGTGCTGGCCGATTTGACAGTGACGAACGGCCGCCGGGTGACGATGAACGCATTGAACGCTTCGTTCAAAGCGTTCGCCTCCCGCTCCAGCACTCCTTCCGTCACCTCGATGCCGCTCGCCCGAAGCCGGGCGATCCCGCTCCCGGCCACAAGCGGATTCGGGTCGGTCGCCGCAACGACGACCCGCTTGACCCCTTCGCGGATCAGTCGGTCGCTGCACGGCGGTGTCTTGCCGAAGTGGCTGCACGGCTCCAGCGTCACATAGGCGGTGGCGCCCGCCGCTTCGCTCCCTGCCATGTTCAGCGCATGAATTTCGGCATGCGCTTCGCCCCGCTTCAGGTGGGCGCCCATGCCGACAATGCGGCCGTCCTTGACGATGACGCAGCCGACGACCGGATTAATGCCCGTCTGTCCTACCGCCGAAGCGGCCAGCTGCAAAGCCAGATTCATGTAATACTCGTCGTTCAGCAGCCTCGCGGTCAATTGACGCAGCCTCCTTCTCTTGAAAATTAGTTTGCCGAAAAATGCGAAAAAGCCCTCTTTTTGCCTGGCAAAAAGGGGCTTGTGAGAAGTCTCGCGTTCAAGTAAACAAACGCAGGCGGAATTTTCTTTGCAGCGACAGGTCGCAATGCAATGCCGTGCATGGCGCTAAGTCCGCTTCGATGCATGCCTAAATAAACCTTGCTTTCATGTCCGAAGACACACGGCAAAAAGACATGCTCGAACAGACACGACTTAGGCCTGTTGAGTATGTGAAATAACGCACATATGCACGCAGACAGTCGATCCCGATTCCGCTTTCCCTTCTCCCATCCAGACTATACTGTCGGTCTCGGAATTGCACCGAGTCCACCGGCAACCAGAAGCTGGCTGCACGGGTCACGGACTGAGTTCGGCCGATAACAAACTAGCCGAAACATCACCGCCGGTAGGGAATTTCACCCTGCCCCGAAGGAAACGAATTATTTAGTTTGTTACCTATCGAAAAATCACCTAAGAAAATCATGTAACTTGAATGAAATACTACCATTATAAAATGAAAAAAGCAAGGATATTATCGCTGCTTAGTTGTTTACCCGTACATACTTCGCCATTCTGAATAACCTAAATTGGAGGTGAAAACGGATGGCTTAATATGCTTATACCGGATCGTTTAATTTTACGAACGCAGGCATAAAAACATTGTTTACCGTACCCAAAGAAATTAATGGAACTCTGGCGATTTCCAACAACAGCAATAAATCTTTTGTTTTGCTATTGAATAATACGGTGACCATTGCTGTAAAACCTTACAGTATTGCTAGAATTGGTTCTTCAGGCGGCGGTTTTTCTACAACAATCGCAATTAGAACTAAGGGCCCGACAAACGGGGCTTACATCTTTCAACAGACTTAACAACCTGGGCCTTTTTCCTTGTTGACTTACCGTAACAGGGAAACGAATTAAAAACGCCGAATCCCCTTGTTTTATCAGGGGATTCGGCTTGTATCGTCTTTCCGCTTATGATTTACTTATTTAAAATAGGTATTTCTCCAAGCATCTTCATTAAGTTAATAGAATCCCACGGTAAATGCTCTGTTATACCTAATCCAACCACATCTGTTTCTTCAGATAGCTCTTTAATCAGATTAAGGAGCCCGGGCATTTGCATGGTTCCAGCAGCAGAAAACTCATAGGGTGCTTCAGGGTTGGCGAATAATAAAGAACGAAATGCCTTAGGGTCAAGCACATCTAGATCAAGGTGAATCGCTAGGTACTTAATGTTTCTTTGTTTAATCCAACCCTTTATAGATTCAATGCTGTTCATTAACTCGTGGGTTCCAGCAGTTTTAATACCTAGTCGTTGAATGATTTCTGTATCTAAATCTGTTTGTACATTTATGCCTGCAATAAATACATTTTCAGGTTTTAGAGGAATTTTTACATGTTTGGCGAACTCTTCATCGCCTTCTCCCAACAAGTTCCCAAGAGGTAAGGTATGCCCACAATCATACCCGACAATTCTACCTAAATCGCTGTGAGCATCAATCCAAACCAATCCTAATTCCCCATAGTATCGTTCGTTTAAATAGGCGAATGGGGCTTGTTCGACTAAGCAGTCACCACCAAACATAACAATACGATCCGGTTTATAAGCATCAATGATATGATGAGCAGCCTCTAATTGCTCAAGCAACTGTTTTCTTCCATACGTACCGTTCTCGTTTTCAAGCGGAATTCCATCATATGCCTGAACAGGGATACGAATAAGGGGCTGATCATTGTCAGGCGCTAGCCAAGCAAGCAGTTCAGCTCCAAAAGAGTAGTTAGGGTTGTTTCCCCCTTGCCATTGTGGCATCAGCAGGCGTATTGTTTGTTTAGTCATTTTTTCCCCTCCTTTTTTAAGATAAATCTAATATAAAATGTAAGCACACAAATAAAAAGTACGCACTTTTTAGATAGGTACTTTCAGAAAGGGTAGTGTAAACATGAGTATGGCTGAATTTTAGAGGTAAAGTTAAGAATATTCAAGAACGCCTTTTGGTTATACATTGTCGGTTATTGGAGGGAAGTGGACGGTCTCGTGAAACGGATAGAGCGAAGAGCCATATTTGCAATTTTACAATTTGTATGAATTTGTATCCTTTATTTTTTTCCAATACTCCAATAAAATAGCTTCTTTTTTACTTTCTTGCATGTTGGTATTCATTTTGCTTTTCTTTTTCACGATAGACCTAATTAAATGTTCTCTCGCTTTATGAAAACAAAAAAGAGGCCCAATGGCCTCCAAATTATTCCTCCCAAACTTTAACTTCTTTCATTTTATCGCCTTGTCTTAGTTGATCAATATGTTCCATACCTTCTGTCACCTTACCAAATACGGTATGTTTTTTGTCTAAGTGAGATTGTGGTTCATAACAGATATAGAACTGGCTTCCACCAGTATCCTTCCCTGCGTGTGCCATTGCAAGCGTTCCGCGTTCATGTTTACTTGTGTTAGTTTCTGTTTCACATTTAATTGTATAACCGGGTCCACCAGTCCCATTTCCTCTTGGACAACCACCCTGAGCTACGAAGCTCGGAACGACACGATGAAATGCAAGTCCGTTGTAGAAGCCTTCGTTTGCAAGCTTTTCAAAGTTCGCTACCGTATTCGGTGCTTCTTCTGGAAAGAAGTCAATTAAAACTTTTCCACCTTTTTCTAATTCAATACTCCCTTTTTTAGCCATGATTGTTGCTCCTTATAGATTATTGTTTTGAAAAGAGTGTAACATAACTAGGCAAATACAAGCAAATTATAGGTACATTTTACTCTCTATTGGGGTTCCATGAGGGCAGCCGCCTTGCGCTACGAAGCCCGGAACGACGCGGTGAAACACGACTCCGTTGTAGAAGCCTTCGTTTGCAAGCTTTTCAAAGTTCGCTACCGTATTCGGCGCGTCTTTTCTCGAACAAATCAGAGCACGATCTCGTTGTCGTCAGTCATTTTAATAATCGCCTGTTTTGCCATAGGGCGTACACTCCTATAATTGCTTGTTCTGCCAGACGCATCCTTATGCGATGCCCCGGACAACCCTTCCCATTTTACTATGAAAAGCGGTTCCGCACAAATCGGCATCCCCCCTATCGATCACGCCGAGAATAAAAAAACGCCGGCCTCAGGGACCGGACGTTCGCTCTCGCTCATTTATAATGTTTTGACCGTCACTTGCCGCATCCGTTCGGGTACGACATCGTTGCCGAGCAAATGCTCGAACGATTCGCGTTTGATCACGATATCGGCTTCGCCGTCCTTCACGAAAACGACGGCCGGCCGGCGAATCCGGTTATAGTTGCTTGACATCGCGTAGTTATACGCCCCAGTGCAGGCGACGGCAAGCAAATCGCCCGAGCGCGCCAGAGGCAGACTGACGTCCCAAATGAGCATATCGCCGCTCTCGCAACACTTGCCTGCGATGGATACGACCTCTTCGTCCGCTTCACTCGCCCGGTTCGCGAGCATGGCCTCATACTGCGCTTCGTACAGCGCCGGACGCGGATTGTCCGTCATCCCGCCGTCGACGGCAACGTATTTGCGCACGCCGGGAATATCCTTGTACGTGCCGATCGTGTACAGCGTCGTCCCAGCGTCGCCGACGATACTCCGGCCCGGCTCCGTCCAGATTTCGGGCAGCGGATAGCCGTTTTGGCCGAATTTCGTTTGAATCGCTTCGGTGATCGCCTGCACGTACTCGGCGACGGGCAGCGGCGAATCGCCATTGACATAACGGATGCCGAAGCCTCCGCCCAGATTGATGACCGGGAACGTCAGACCTAGCTGTTCCCGAATATGGACTGCGAAATCGGCGACTTTATCGACCGCAAGCCGGAAGCCGCCGACCTCGAAAATTTGCGAGCCGATGTGCGAATGAACGCCGAGCAGCTCGATATTCGGCAGCTCCGACGCTTCCTTGACCGCCTGCTCGGCCGCGCCGTTGGCCAGATCGAAGCCGAACTTCGAATCGGTCTGACCTGTCGATATATATTCATGCGTGTGAGCATCCACCCCCGGGGTGATGCGCAGCAATACGTTGACTTTTTGCCGTTTATCTCCCGCAATGGCGTTCAGCATGTGCAGCTCGACGAAGTTATCGACGACGAAGCAGCCGATCTTGGCGTTAACCGCCATCTCAAGCTCTTGCGGCGTTTTGTTATTGCCGTGAAAATGAATCCGCTCGGCCGGAAATCCGGCTTCCAATGCGGTATACAATTCGCCGTCCGATACGACGTCCAGCGACATGCCCTCTTCCTCAACAATACGGCACATAGCCATAACGCAGAACGCTTTGCTGGCATATGCTACCTGAAACCGGAGGCCTGTAGCGCGAAAAGCTTGCACAAATTCGCGGCAGCGCTGACGGATCAATTGTTCGTCCATGACATACAGCGGTGTTCCGTAGCGCTCGGCTAAATCGACTGTGTCGCAGCCGCCGATTTCCAGATGTCCCCTGTCGTTAATCTTGCTGGTGCCGTGTAAATACATCTTGTTCGACTCCTTCTCCCCATGAAAAGACATTACTTTTAAAGTACCACAGACAAGCGCCAAAATACAATATGCAAAACACCCCTCCGAAGCTGGGCTTCAAAGGGGCGCAGGGAACGAAAATGCTCTTGTATGGTTAGCGCTGCGGCTGCCGGGTTCTATCCTTCGGCTTTGTCAGACTTAGGCGCGTTTTCATGGACAGAAACGGTGCTCTTACCAAAATATTCCCCATCGCGTTCACATTGAACGGAATAAACGGCCACAAATACGGGGTATTGTACGAGCGCTGCAGCGCCAGCATGAGCAGCAGTAAAGTGGAGCCGATGACGAAGCCCGGCACTTTGAAAACCGCAGCAATTACGAGCAAAACAAGTCGGCAAATGCGGTTCGCCAAGCTAAGCTCGTAGCTGGGGGTTGCAAACGTACCGACTGCGGCAACCGACAAGTACAAAATGATTTCGTTTGTAAACAACCCCGCCTTGACAGCCACTTCTCCTACCAAAATTGCCGCCACCAAGCCCATCGCGATCGCGAGCGGCGAAGGCGTATGTACGGCGGCCATCCGCATCAGGTCGATGCCGAGCTCCGCAACAAGAAACTGGCCGAGCAGCGGGATTCTCCCCGGCTTCTGCGGCCCGAGAAATTCAAGCCCCGCCGGCTTAAGCTCCGGCGATGTCACGATAAGCAGCCAAAGCGGCAGCAGAAAGAGCGACGCAGCGATGCCGATAAACCGCACCCATCGGAGATAGGTGCCCACAATCGGCGTCTGACGGTATTCTTCCGCATGCTGCACATGGTGGAAAAACGTCGTCGGCAAAATCATAACCGAAGGGGACGTATCGACAAACACGATGACATGGCCTTCCAGCAGGTGAGCCGCCACCACATCGGGACGCTCCGAATACCGGACCGACGGATACGGATTCCAGCTTTTTCCGACGATCGCTTCTTCCAGCTGTTTCTCGGCGAGCGGCACCCCGTCCACTTTCACTGCTTTGATTTTATCGCGGACGGATTCCACCAGCTTCATGTCGCAGATGTCTTGAATGTAACCAATGCAAACGTCGGTCTGCGTCCGTTTGCCGACCTGTGTAATCTCCAGCTTCAGCCGCGGGTCCCGCACTCTTCGGCGTACTAACGTAACATTGGTAAGCAGCGTCTCGACAAAGCCGTCGCGAGAGCCCCGTACGACCCGTTCGAGCTCGGGCTCTTCGGTCGTGCGGGCAGGAAAGCTCTTGGCATCGACCAGCACGGCTTCGCGTTGACCCTCAAAGAAAAAGGCCGTGCCGCCCATCGCGACATTATCGATCGCTTCCTTCAGCTTGCAGGTCCGCTTCACCTGCACATGAGGAATCAGCGCCTCGTCGAACAAGCCGATAATATTGCGGCGCTTGCCCCCCTCCTGTCGATCGGACGGCTCTTCCTCATGGTCCGTTCTCCAGTTCCGGTAAGGTTTCCGGCGCTCCTCTGCCGGTTCCTGATGCTCCGCATCCCGGCGCACTTGGTCGACATAAGAAAGCCGTTCCAGAACTTCGGTCAGCACATAATCTTTAATGAACCCGTTATAGTAGAAAATCCCCGTTTTTTGTCCACCGAACACCATTTCGCGAAAGATGACGTCGAAGCTTTTGTTCAAGCCTACTTGCTCTTCCAACTGCCGCTTCAGACGGTCGAAATCCTCGGAAATTTCCGTGCTCTCCTTGAGCTCCCGCTCTTCCGCCGTCAACTGCGTTTCCTGACGCATCTTGCGCGACATTCCTGTTTCCGAATCGCCCGATTCGGTATCACGTTCCCTTCCGTCCTTCGCAGATGGCTCCTCTGGCTCGTCTGCCGACAAGCTGCCGATAATATTGCCTTCCCGGTCAACGATCAATTTATCTTCATCCGGCGACTTGAAGCTGCGGAGCTTTTTCGTTTTCCCGCTTATTAATTTCGCGCGTTTGATTTGCTTGTTCACGCCCCTTCACCTCCCAGTGAATTTTACTGCGGCGCAGCTTCTGGCCTTACTGCACCAGCCCGAGCCAATCGATCAGCGAGCCGAGCACTTTCCCGAAAATCATCGCCATCAGCAGCCAGATCATGTACTCTTCCATCCGGATTCTTTTCGCCAAAATCGGCAGCACATTGATCACCTCGGTCAGCGCTGCCGCAAGCATTCCGACAAAGCAACCGGCGAACAGGCCGAGCAGCGAGGCGGATAACGGAAACAGCCGGAATTTCCATTGAAAGAAATCCGTCACCGTAAAAAAAACCGCACCGAGCACGACAGCGGCTTCGTATAAGCGGATCGACCGGTACGATCTGCTGATTTGCGCCAGCCTCGGTATGATGTCCAGCACCACCAGAAAGGCAACCATGCCGCTTCCCACCGCAATGCCTCCGGCCAAACCGACAAAAGCAAGCAGAAACCCGCTCAGCAGTCCGGTCAAGGCGATGGCTCCCGGTCCGGCGAGCGATTGATTTTGGCGTATTCCTCGGCGATGACATACTGGTTGACGTTTTCCTGGTACATGAACATTTCCACCTCCAACGGGCTCGGCTCCTCGTTGAATTTTTTCTTGAACAAATGATTGAAAAAGACGATCATCCCGATCCCGATGCCAAACGAATACGGAATTTGCAGCAGCAGCGGGCGCTCGGTCTGTTGGCCGGTGAGCAGCTTATAGATGCTCCGGTGAACTTCGGCCATACTGACGTCGGCGTGAAAGTTCATAATGGCCAGACCCGATCCGACAAAAAGCAGCAGCCACACCAGAATGATGAGAACCTTGCTGGGAGGGCGCGTTTTGTCCGAAATTTCAACCAGCGTGTGCGGTTCGCCGAAATGCTCGATGGTCATGAACGGAAACCGCTCTTTGATTTTGCGCACGACCAGTATCATATCGATAAGCAGCAAGCTGCCGTCATGCTCTTTGGGGTGATACAATTCCAGCCCAAGCAGTTCGGCCTCGTATTCGGGCTCCGTCAGAAACACGGCAATGTGCCCGAGCCGAATCGGATCGCCGCGGCTGGCCCGCATCCGTTTGCGCAATCGGATGTACAGGGACGGAGCGGAAGCACGGTTCATCTCCGAATCCTCCCTTACCATGCATTTAACGGTAGTATGAATATTTACGCATGACGGTAAACGTCCCGGACTTTGGCAAAAATTTCACTGGGAGCCGAAGAATAAAGGAAAGCGACTTGACAAACAGTAAGAGAAAGAACAAGATCACCCAAACTTTTCTTAGAGGAAGGTGTCGAGCAGATGAGAAAAACGGCTTTAACGCTCGTGATTATCGGGGCTTTAAACTGGCTGTTGGTCGGTTTGTTTCAATGGGACTTGGTTGCCGCCCTGTTCGGAGGCGATGCCCATCGGGTATCTTCCGGCTTAAGCCGAATTATCTATACCTTGGTCGGTTTGGCGGGGCTGTACTGCATCGCCTTGCTGTTCCGCGACAACGATAGAGCCCGCGCCCAGTAACGGCAAACTGTCCTCAAGAACGCGCCAAGAGGACGAGAGGGTTCGCTCGTTCTCTTTTTAGGTCGTAATGAAAACAGCTCCCCGTCGATTCCCGCAAGAGGAATCTCGGAGAGCTTATTTAGGCAGGGTAGTTTATTGGGCAATTTGATCCTTGATCGACTGCAAGATTTTTTTCTCCAGCCGCGAGACCTGCACCTGGGAAATGCCAAGCCTGCTGGCCACCTCGGACTGCGTCTGATCCCTGAAATAACGAAGATATACGATCAAGCGCTCCCGTTCGTTCAACGCGCCGATCGCCTCATTGAGCGCCAGCTTGTCGAACCACTTGTCTCCGCCCTCGTCCGCGATCTGGTCCATCAAGGTGATCGGGTCGCCATCGTTTTCAAAAACGGTTTCATGGATCGAGGACAAAGGCTTGTTCGCTTCTTGAGCGAAGACGACCTCCTCCGGCGTGATTTGAAGCTCCTCCGCCACTTCCTTGATCGTCGGCAGCCGGCCATTCCGTTTCGAAAGCTCGTCCTTCGTCTTGCGGATTTTGTTGGCCAGCTCCTTAAGCGAACGGCTAACCTTAAGCGTTCCGTCATCGCGCAGAAAACGCTGGATCTCCCCGATGATCATCGGGACCGCATACGTTGAAAACTTCACATCATACGACAAGTCAAACTTATCCACCGACTTGAGCAGTCCGATGCAGCCGATCTGAAACAAGTCCTCGGCTTCGTAGCCCCGGTTAAGAAACCGCTGCACCACCGACCAGACCAGACGGATGTTGCATTGCACCAGCGTATCTCTCGCCACGGTGTCGCCGGACTGGCTAAGCGCAATCAATCGTTTGACTTCGCTATCATCCAAATAGCTGTGTGAGGCGTGCTTCAAATCTACATCCATGAGATCAGACCCCTAATTGAAAAGAGCTTTTTTCGATTCGATTCGCTTCTTCATTCTAATCGTGGTGCCTGTGCCTAAGGTTGTCGTCACTTCGATCGCATCCATGAAATTTTCCATAATCGTAAAACCCATGCCGGACCGCTCCAGCTCCGGCTTCGACGTATAAAGCGGCTGCTTGGCCAAATCCAGATCCTCGATCCCCGCTCCATCGTCCGTCACGGTAATAAAAACCGTATCCCCTTCGAGCTCGGCTGTAATCGTGACCATCCCGTTCGGGCGGTTGTCGTAGCCGTGAATGATGGAGTTCGTTACCGCTTCGGACACGACCGTCTTGATATCCGTCAATTCATCAAGCGTCGGGTCCAACTGCGATACGAAAGCGGCGACGGTGACACGGGCGAACGATTCGTTCTCGGAGCGGCTGGCAAACTTCAGCGTCATAATGTTTCGTTCACTCATAGGGCGACCTCCAGACTTTGCAGCGCTTTTCTTTCGTTATCCTGAATCGATAAGATTTTGAACAGCCCGGACATTTCAAGAAGCCGGTACACGGCGGGATTCAGGTCGCAGACGACCATTTTGCCGCCGCGCGCCGTAATCTGCTTGTAGCGGCCCAGAATGACGCCGAGGCCGGAGCTGTCCATGAAGGTCAGCTCCTTGAAGCTCATAATGATGTGGTTGACGTTTCCACGCATGACCGCCTCTTCCATCCGCGTTTTGACCGTGTCCGCCGTATGATGGTCCAGCTCTCCCTGAAGCCTGACGATCAGCGTTTGGCGGTAATGTTCGAGTTCGATTTGCAGACTCAAGCTGCTCACTCCTTCCCGTTCATGCACACTCATTTCTACGTGAAGGAATCCTTTTCCTGCCCCCCGACAAAACTAGAAGAAATGCGCTATAACTAGAACAAAAGCGACAGAAAGCGCAGCGGAATAGCGCAAAATCCCCGCGGCGGCGTAGGCTGTATCTGCGGGGATCATGCTGTGTATGTCAGGCCGGCGGCTGTTCTTCAATCCAAGAACAACATCCGCTTCGCCGTTCGTTTCGTCAAGGTCCACCAGCCGGCTTTTTTCACATTCACGGGCGCTTCCAGCGCGAATTCGGTCAATACGTGATCGCCTTTGTACACGACGATTTTCCCGATCGAATCCCCGGCCGCAATCGGCGCTTTCAAATCCGTCCGCAGCTGGACTTCATGGCGGATTCCGTCAGCCGCTTCCCCTTTTTTGAGCAGCACGCTGTACGGATGTGTAGCCGTCAACGGTACGACCGGCACCTCGCCTTTGCCGATTCTCAATTCGCCAAGCGATTCTCCGGTCTTGTAGATCGGATGATTCGTATATTGCGAGAACGCATAATCGAACATCCGTGTGATTTCCGCATTGCGCGTTTTGGTATCCGGTTCGCCCATGACTACAGAAATGACGCGCAGATTGTCGCGTTTCGCCGTTGCCGACAAACAAAATTTCGCTTCACTCGTATAGCCGGTTTTCAAGCCGTCCGCCCCCGAATAGAAGCGCACAAGCTTGTTCGTATTGACGAGCCAAAACGGCTTAGGTGATTCCTTGCGCAAATAGTCTTGGTACAAGCCGGTATACTGGGTAATCTGTTCGTGCTTAAGCAATTCTTTGGACATCAGCGCAATATCGTAGGCGGAAGAGTAATGTTTTTCGGCAGGCAGTCCGTTCGGATTGACAAAATGGGTATTTTTCATTCCCAGCTGAGCGGCACGCTCGTTCATCATCTGAACGAACGCTTGCTCCGTACCTGCAATTTTCTCCGCCATCGCCACCGATGCGTCGTTGCCGGAAGCCATGGCGATGCCTTTCAGCATATCGCGCACCGTCATTTCCTCGCCGACTTCCAGAAAAATCTGCGAACCGCCCATGGAAGCGGCGTATTCGCTTGTCCGCACCTTCTCGTCCAGCTTGATTTTGCCTTGGTCCATCGCTTCCATAATAAGCAGCATCGTCATAATTTTCGTGATGCTGGCCGGGGGATGCCTGGCATCTTTGTTTTTGTCGTGAATGACCGTGCCGGAATCCGCGTCGATGATCACGGAAGATACGGCATTCGGAGCCAGCTCAACCGGCTGCGCCCTTTTCGCTTCCTCCGCCATCGCGGGCGGCAGCGCGACCAGCAGCAGAAGCTGGAGGCAAATCGACCACTTGATCACTTTGCTGATCATAACCCTATTCTCCCCTCCTGTCGGAGCTCGATTGTAGGTACTGGTATTCAGTGTTGACGAATCCGAAATAAAATATTCCAAAACAGGAAAACAACCAGCCGGGAAGCATGCTCAACCCCGGCTGGCAATGACATTCGCGCTGGAGGATGCGGCTCTAATGCGCGGTCGGGAACACGCGGCGCACCAAATCCGCAAACCCTTGCACAAATCCACCGACCGGACGTCCGGCACGCACATCCGCTATATACGTATTGACACGCCCGACAAAATCCGGATTGACGGATACGTAGACGCGCTGTACGTTCGCATCCACCGCTCGGACTTTCCCGCCGATGCGATTTTCAACATCCTGCGTCAGCGTCTGGTTAGGTTTCAGCACGGATGCTACATAAGCTGTACGGTCGGTAACAAGCACATTTGCCGAATGGACTTCCGGCACCTCGGAGACAATTTTGGTGGCTGCTGCATCTGCGATATCAATTTTTCCGGCGGTGCTTTGATACGGCTGAGCCCCCTGATTCGTTCCCTGCTGTGCGTGATGCGTTTGTTGTTGGGTTTGCTGTTGGGTTTGGGCAGCCTGCTGCTGCATGCGCGCCTGCTGCCTGTTCGTGCAGCCGACAGCCAGGACGGCGACGCAGCCAAGCACGACCGAGGCGCGGACCCATAGTTTCACGTTGTTCATCGTTGTTTCAGCCTCCTGTGGGTGATTATCCGTCTTTAGTATGCTTACTCCCATCGTTTGGCATGCACGCAAAGAAGCCCGGGACGAAAATCCCGGGCATTCATGTAGCGATTACCAGCTTATTATAGCATGCGAACGCCGTCTTTCGTGATAACGGCATAAATCAACTTCAATTTTTCGGCAAGCGCCGAAGCGATCGTGAAAGCAGTGGCCGTCCGCTGCATCATTTCCGCCGTTTCTGCCGAATCCTCACGATTGATGTACAGTTCGGCAAGCGGCTCGCCCTTCTTCACCGGATCGCCGACACGCTTGAACAGCTTGATGCCGACGGCCAGATCAATCTGGTCTTCTTTGGTCGCGCGGCCCGCGCCTAGCAGCATGGCGGTAATCCCCAGCGCCTCTGCATCGATCGCAGCTATACAGCCTTCTTCCGGCGACGGAACGTCCACGCGGCGGGCAGCTTGGGGAAGCCGGGCGGGATCTTCCGCAATACCGGCGTCGCCTCCCTGTGCGGCAATGAACTGCTTCAGCTTTGCGAGCGCCTCGCCGTTTTCTAGCAAGCGGGTGACGAGCTCCTTCGCTTCGGCTTCGCCGTCCGCTTTGCCTCCAAGGCGCACCATATGCGCCGCCAGCTCCAGACAAAGCTCCGTCAGCTCGGCCGGTCCCCGGCCGCTGAGCGTATCAATGGCTTCCAGCACTTCAAGCGAGTTACCGATCGAAGGACCGAGCGGCTCATCCATGTTGGTGATGACCGCAACCGTCTCCCGGCCGACCTCCGTCCCGATATCGACCATCGCTTGAGCCAGCTTGATCGAATCGTCCAGCGACTTCATAAACGCGCCGCGGCCTGTCTTGACATCGAGGACGATGGAGTCCGCACCGGAAGCGATTTTTTTGCTCATGATCGAGCTGGCAATCAGAGGAATCGATTCGACCGTCGCCGTCACGTCCCGCAAGCCGTACAGCTTCTTGTCCGCCGGCGTCAGGTTGCCGGTTTGCCCGACCACCGCAAGCCCGATCTCCCGCACCTGCGCCAAAAACTGCTCCGTTGTCCGCTCGACGGCAAAGCCCGGAATCGCTTCCAGCTTATCGATCGTCCCGCCCGTATGGCCGAGACCCCGACCCGACATTTTCGCCACAGGAATACCGGCCGCCGCCACCAACGGCCCTACGATGAGCGTCGTCGTATCTCCGACACCGCCTGTGCTGTGCTTATCGACCTTGATGCCAGGAATCGAGCTTAGATCGACCTGATCTCCCGAACGCGCCATCGCCAGCGTTAAATCCGCCGTTTCCCGCGCAGACATGCCGTTAAAATATACTGCCATCGCCCAAGCGGACATTTGGTAATCGGGAATTTCCCCTTTTGTGTAACCTTCGATCAAAAAAGCGATTTCTTCGGAAGACAGCTCCTTGCCGTCCCGTTTGCTATGTATGATATCCACCGTTCTCATCCAGACCAACTCCCCTGTCACGTAGTCTCCCCCGTATTATATTCCCTCCGTGGCAAAAAGAAAAGAAAGCCCCGGGAGACGGCTCCCGAGACTTCCTTGGCACATGGGTTAAACGATATATTGCTTTTAGGATACGACGATCTTGGTTTTCATATCCGCATGACCCGGACCGCAAGGCAGCGTGCAGTGCACTTCATACGTACCCGGTTTGTCGAAGGTCACTTCCATCGACTTGTTGTTGTTGTCCAGCTTCACGTTCGTACCTACGATCTCAAGCGCGTGAAGCCCTTCCTTGTTCATCAAAGAAACGGTCATCTTCTCGCCAGCTTTCGCCGTGTATTCCGGCTTATCGAACTGGTAGTTCGTGGCTACGAATTTAATCGAAGGGCCTGCCGATTCCTCTTTTGCCATTTCCGCTTGACGGGCAGAGATGTTTTGGAGTAAAATGCCCCCGCCAAGGAGACAGGCGATGATGAACAGTGAAAACATAGCCCACTTTTGCATAGATAATCCCCCCTTACTGTTTGGCCGTAAAGACGTATAGTCTTATTGTACAAAATACGCGCGTCTTTACACATGCCCTTTCATACCATTCCCGTGAAAAATTTGTGAACAAATTAAGGCCGACATGCCACGGAATTTACTCTTTACATGAGATAATGCTTATGCCAAAATACGTAAACTTCCTTGCATGCAAAAAAACTCTGCTATGGCGGCAGAGCATTTATAATTAGATTCAATGGCTGAGGCGATCGCGAATTTGGAAGCCGACACCCCGCTCTTTCCGCTTCGCTTCCTGCTGGTTCATCTTATGAATATCATTCACGATGCGAATCCGGCAGGAATTGCATAAATGATGCTGCTTGATCGGCGAGCCGCAGCTATTGCACGGGTAAGTTAATCCGGAATAATAAGCGACCGGCAGCCGGTTTGATACGATGAATTCGGCGATACGCTTAGCGGAGACCCCCGTAGCTCTGCTCAGCTCTTCAGTCGTCGCCTTCCGGTTGCCGCGCAAATAAGCTTCGCACCGGTCGAAATCGCCGTGAACCTGATCGATACAATCCTGACACAGATTGCGTAAATTTTTTTGAAATACTTTTCCACAGTTCGGGCAGTTGGCTACTTTCAGCATCGTCATGGCGGCACGCCCCTCTTTTCCCTACCTTCGCATCGGTTCCGGATAGTTCCAACGAATCATCGAAAGTAGTTCTATATGCCCAATTTTAGCATAGTTGCTTTGGTCCGAACAGAGGGAGGCCACAATTTTTTTGAGGAGTGCCTCTAAAAGTAATATGTCTGAATAACCGCATCCCGGATTGTCATACTATAAAGGACCCATTCATTCGAGAAGCAAGAAACGGGAGGTGCCGCACATGTCCGACAAGCAGCAAGGCCACGGAAATCAGAACACGACGACCCGTACCAGTGACAAAGGCGCGAAGAAATCGAAATAACGAGCTACGATAAAAAAAATGGAGTACTTTTTCCATAGCTATGCGATCGGCGTCCCGTTCGGAGCCGTCTGGTTCGGCCCGAGCAAAATGACATCTCCGTGCTCAGGCACCCCGCCGAGAACCAGCACCTCGGATACGTATCCAGCAATGCGTCTGGGCGGAAAATTAACAACGGCTACAACCTGTCTGCCGATAAGATCGTCCGGCATATACCGCTTCGTTATCTGCGCGCTGGAGCGCTTGATCCCGAGCTCCCCGAAGTCGATCTGCAGCTTGATGGCCGGAACGCGCGCTTCCGGGAAAGGCTCGGCGGCAACCACCGTTCCGATCCGCAGGTCCAGCTTATGAAAATCGTCGATTGTTGCTTCCATTCTGCTTCCTCCCGAAGTGATTCGTGCTTTAAGAACCATGATAGCGCAGCATAGAAGGACAATGCAACGAACCGTTTCGTTATAATGTTATTTTACCATTTGGGTTCGTCATACAGTTGCCTTGCGAAGCATGGCATACGACGCAAGCGCATAGACAACCATTAGCGCAAACAACCAGCCTGCCCATTCGGACACGGTTATAACCGCTATCCATTGAAACAAAATGCCCCACCATTGGTAATAGTTTAAAGAAATGACGAGGACACTGACAACCGCTGTGATAACACCCGAAAACGCGATCATACCGAACCCGCCATATCGCCGCTGGACACTCGAAATAGCAAATCCAAGGAAGAACAGGTGCAGCAGTAGCACGAAGTTTCTCGTCACTTGCCCAATCGCCGTACCGTCGCCCCAATAGGGCATACGGAAGAAGTGGAGCCCTACTCCCCAGCCGCCGCTCCAGCCTTCAAGCAGGGAGAAAAGCAGTATCAGGATGGATGTACTCAGGCTGATCAGAGCGAAGTTCATAGCGGTTCCGGCAAAATAATCTTTTCTCCGGACACCCATGCCAAGTGCAAAGACGAACGTTTGAGGCAGAGCAACCATCCCGATAACAAGCATATATACGTAAAGGGAAGTAATGCCACCGGTATACATTCCATCTTTCCCGCCAATCGAAAACCGGATGGTAAGATGTAAGATGAGATTGAGCAAGAGAATGATCCAAGGCATGAATATCCAGGAGAGCTTATCTCTCAAATACATTTTTGTTACGCTCGCAACGCGGTTCATAGAGCACTTCCCGCCTTTCTATCCGATGTATGCTTCGTTAAATGGACGACTAACTGCTGTAAGGAAACGGGGGAGAATTCGAGCCCAAGCGCTTCCCCTTCCTTCCGCTCTTTCTCGCTCAGCTCATCCATTACCGTCGCCGAAATCAGTCCCCCGAACGCTTCCTGATGGATGATTTCCCGGGCTCGAATGAATTTTTCCACGGTACGGGCCGTTCCTATGATGGCAAAAGCCCGCCCCCGAAGCGCCTCCGTATCCTCATTCACAATCAGTTTGCCGCCATCAATCACAATCACATGCTCCAGAAGCCGGCTAACCTCATCGATCAAGTGCGTCGACAAAATGACGGTTCTCGGATGGGCCGAGTAATCCTCAAGCAGCTTTTCGTAGAATATCCCTCTGGCTACCGCATCGAGGCCCAAATACGGCTCGTCAAATATTGTAAGCGGCGCTCGGCTGGCAAGACCGACAACGATTCCCGCGGCCGACAACATGCCCCGTGACAGCTTCTTCATTCTCCTTTTCAGCGGAAGCCCGAATGTCTCAATCAGCTCGTAGGCGAACTCCCGATCCCACTGCGGAAACAACGATTCCGCCACCTCCAACACATCGATAACCTGGAAGTTGTCCGGGTACTTTTGACTTTCTTTGATAAAGCACATTCTGCTAAGAACATTATTGTTCTCGTACGGTTTTTCACCGAACACTTTAATTTCTCCACTGGTAGGAAAAATCTGAGCCGTGAGCATATGCATGACCGTCGTCTTGCCCGCTCCATTTCTCCCAAGAAGCCCGTAAATTTTGTTCGGCTCGATGGAAAAGGTGATGCCGTCCACCGCTGTTACGTTCCCGTACGACTTCGTCAGCTGAGTTACTTCGACGATCGGATTCATTTGCCCCCATCTCCTCTCCGGATCATATCCATGAGCTGCTCCGATGTGATCCCGAGCTTCTCGGCTTCCCGGACCATCGTCACCACATATTGCTCAAAAAACTGCTCTCTCCGCTTCTCCATCAATTGCGCGCGCGCGCCGGACGCTACAAACATGCCTATCCCCCGCTTCTTGTACAATATGCCTTGGTCCACCAACAGATTGACTCCCTTGGCCGCCGTTGCCGGGTTGATCTGATAAAATGCCGCGAATTGATTCGTCGAAGGTACTTGTGATTCTTCGGGCATGCCGCCTTCGATGATGTCATTTTCAATCCGTTCGGCGATCTGAACAAAAATCGGACGGCTATCGTCTATTAAGGTCATTTGTTCACCACCAAACTGGTTAATTACTCATGTAACTAACTATATATCCAAACCAATTCATTGTCAATCGTATTTGAGCCATGCACAAAAAAAATCCCCGAAAGCCTAGAAATGAAGGTACTAAGGGATCTATATTCATTGCCGAGCAGAACAAAAAACCGCTTCGAAGGAAAGCGGTTCTTTCAAAATCCTTGTTTTATTTATACTTGCCACAATTGGCACATAGCTTTGCATTGGGTGTTCTTAGTGGTTTACCGCAATATTCACATGGTTCTCCAAAAAGCGATAGTCTATGGTGCATTATTACATTGTGATGAACCCCTGCAACCCCTGTTATATTCTCATACTCCTTTACAACAGGACTAAATCTTTCATTCATTGTAATCATTTCAAGTGGTAACCTATGTTCTTGTCTA
Source organism: Paenibacillus sp. MZ04-78.2 (assembly GCF_024213375.1). GTDB lineage: Bacteria > Bacillota > Bacilli > Paenibacillales > NBRC-103111 > Paenibacillus_G. The sequence goes on from NZ_JANAVJ010000003.1 coordinate 226,039, forward strand.
AATTTCTTTGTTGCCTCAACACACTGACCATAAAGTTCATATATCCTTGCGTATTCATCTTCTTCTAACATGGGCATCTCGCACTTACATCGCCAACACCACATCATTTTCATAAATGTAACATCCCCAATTAAATAAAATTGCTCTTTCATTCGTATGCTTCTTTACAGTAATCAATAAAGTCACTAAACGTAGAAAAACAGGCGATCCGAGGATATTCTTCATTTTGATTGTTTGACCACGTTAAATGTACAAGCACAAGCTGATTCTTATCTATATCTTGGAATAAAACATCATCATTTGCTTCACATCTCGCCATCGTCTTTAAGATGCGACCGTACAACTGATGATGTTGGTTAATCTCCCTCATTAATTGCTTTTCCAAGGCTATCGCTGTCCTTGCATCAACTACTATCCAAGGGAGGATCAAATGCGAATTTTGCTCCACAACAACACCTCCAACCATAAAATCTTGCTTCATTGTTGGCTTTATGTAATCAACTCTTGAATAATATAGGCACATTATACCATGGTTCGCTATAAAGTGGGATGATACGACAATTCCCGCTCCTTCTCAATGCAGGAATCTAAAAAAAGCTAAAAATCAATTTTCAATAACAAAAAAAGACCACTCCCTCTCGATTTATTAAATCGACAGAGAGTAGTCGTCGTGTCTAAATCCGTTTTTAACCACCACTACTTGCTAAGGTGGGACTTATTAATACCTTCTCTACACCTACACTTCACGGACAAACCGACGCACCAGCTCGATGAAAATCGGCTTCGTGCGGTTTGCTACTGCCACGACTTGCTCATGCGTGAGCGGCTCCAATTCTTCGCCGATCGCCATGTCGGTGATGCAGGAGATGCCGAGCACCTTAAGGCCTGCGTGGCTTGCAGCGATCACTTCACCCACCGTAGACATGCCAATGGCGTCGCCGCCAAGGTTCGCGAGCATGGTCAGCTCGGCCGGAGGCAAGTAGTTCGGACCGCTGCTGCCCGTGTATACGCCTTCCTGTAGGCGGATCGCTTCGCCGCGCTCCTGTCCCATTTGGGCAGCAATCCGCTTGGCGAGATCGCGGAATTGCGGGGTATACGCCTGCGACATGTCCGGAAAACGGGGACCGAGCTCCGGATGATTGATACCGATGAGCGGGTTGTCCCCAGTCATGTTAAGCTGATCGGAGATCAGCATCAAATCGCCCGCCTGAAAACCGCGGTTCATGCCGCCTGCTGCGTTCGTAATGACAAGCGACCGAACGCCAAGCTGCTTCATGACGTAGATCGGGAAGACGACTTTTTTCATGGAGTAGCCTTCGTAATAATGAAACCGGCCCTGCATGACGATGACATTTTTGCCTTCCAGCTTGCCGATGACAAATTGCCCGGCATGGCCTTCCACCGTAGATACCGGAAAATGCGGAATTCTATCGTAAGGAATGGCGATCGCATCCTCGACCTGAGCGGCCATATCGCCAAGGCCGGAGCCCAACACCAAGCCCATATCTAAAGACCTTCGTTCGATGCGGTCGCTGATCCATTGAGCCGCTTCTTGAATATGTTCAACGTAATTCGGTTCCATCTCTTCTCCCTCTTTCGAATCGAATTCGGCAGCCGCCGCTTGAAAGCGGACCCCGTTCCAATCACCATGACATTCTAGATTCGCGAGATGATTCCGAGCACCAGCTTAAGAAATTTCGGCTTCACGCGCTCCGTCGTTTCCATAACCTCCGCATGGGACAACGGCTGGTCCAGGATGCCCGCCGCCATATTGCTGATGCAGGAAAAACCGAGCACTTCCATACCCGCGTGCCGCGCAACAAGCACTTCCGGCACGGTGGACATGCCCACGGCGTCGCCACCGAGCGTCCGCATCATGCGGATTTCCGCAGGCGTTTCGTACGACGGTCCGAGCAGCCCAATGTATACGCCCTCCTGCACCTTCAGCCCCTGCTCTGCAGCTACCTCCTTCGCCGTCTCGCGCAAACGGCGGCTGTACGCTTCGGACATGTCCGGGAAACGAACGCCCAGCTCGTTGTGGTTCGGTCCAATGAGCGGGTTGCGGAACGTAAAGTTAATATGATCGCGGATCAGCATCAGGTCACCGACCTCGAACGACGTGTTGATGCCTCCGGCGGCGTTAGTCACCAGCAGCTTCTCCACGCCAAGCTCCTTCATGACACGGACCGGAAACGATACCGTTTCGACGCCGTATCCTTCATACATATGAAAACGACCTTTCATCATCAGCACGTGCTTGCCTTCCACCTTGCCGAGCAGCAGCTCGCCGGCATGGCCTTCTACCGTAGATACCGGAAAATGCGGAATATCCTCATAAGGAATCGTTACCCCGCCTTCCACCAAATCGGCCAGCACGCCGAGGCCGGAGCCCAGAATCAGGCTAATTTCCGGCTTCTCCGGATACTTCCCGCGGATATATTCCGCAGCTTCCTTAATGTTCTTCAACAGCGTCGTTTGATCGCTCATTCGATTCGTCCTCCCCGGCAATATGTACTTGTTATTTCAATTCATTCAAAAAACTGGTGCCGTTGCCCGTTCCCTTTACGCCGAAGTTTTCGGCAACTGTCGCGCCGAGATCCGCAAACGTGCTGCGGACTCCGACCGTCCCCGTCGTTTCGAACGCCGGGCTGTACACGAGAAGCGGTACATACTCGCGGGTATGGTCCGTCCCGTGATGAATCGGATCATTACCGTGATCGGCTGTCAAAATAAGCAGGTCGTCCTTGCCGACCCGTTCCATCAGCTTAGGCAGCCATTCGTCGAATTCGTTCAGCGCCATGGCGTACCCTTCGGGGTCACGGCGGTGCCCGTACAGCGAGTCAAAATCGACGAGGTTCGTAAACAGCAGCCCTTGGAACGACTCTCCCATAACGTCAATCGTCTTATGAATCCCGTCGAGATTGCTTTTGGTCGGAAGCGCACGGGTCACGCCTTCGCCGTCAAAAATATCGTTGATCTTCCCGACAGCGATGCAATCGAATCCCGCATCCTTCAACTGGTTCATGACCGTCGGAGCCGGCGGCTTCACCGCGTAATCGTGACGGTTTGGCGTACGCTTGAACGCCTCAGGCGTTCCGACATAAGGCCGCGCAATGACGCGACCGACCGTATACGGATCTTCGAGCGTCAGCTTGCGGGCAATCTCGCAGGCGCGGTACAGCTCCTCCAGCGGGATAATCTCTTCATGCGCCGCAAGCTGGAATACGCTGTCCGCCGAAGTATAGACGATCCAAGCCCCGGTTTTCATCTGCTCCTCGCCTAGTTCATCCAGTATTTCCGTTCCGGAGGCCGGCTTGTTGCCAATGACCTTGCGCCCGGTTTCCTGTTCGAAACGGGCGATCAGCTCCGGCGGGAAGCCGTCCGGGAATACATTGAACGGGACGGACACATTCAGCCCCATGATTTCCCAGTGGCCGGTCATTGTATCTTTACCTACCGATACCTCGGCCATTTTGCCGTAATAGCTGCCTGGGCGTTCAACCGGATCAACGCCCTGCAGCCCGGCAATATTCCCAAGGCCGAGCTGCTGCATATGAGGCACGCGCAGCGACGGCACGCGCTCAGCTATGTGGCCGAGCGTATGGGCGCCCGTATCGTTAAAACGCGCGGCATCCGGCAGTTCTCCGATCCCTACGCTATCAAGCACAATCAAGCAGACTCGTTTAAATTTCATGGATGTCCCTCCTCCGGGCATTGCGGAGCAATGCCATCTTCGTAAGCACAAACTTGAGCATTGCGCAGCAATGCTTTCTTCGTAAGCACAGGCTTGGGCATTGCGGAGCAATGCCTTCTTCGTAAGCATAGGCTTGCGTATTGCACAGCAATGCTTTCTTCTCAAGCGCCGATTCGGGCATTGCGCAGCAACGCAACAATGAAATCATAACCTTGAGTATTGTGAGTCAATGCCATCCTTGCAGGCGGTTCCTTTCGACAAGTCTACCTTTATTATCGCAAAAGCGGACATGGTTTGCAAAAGCCGCAATACGAAAAACCCCGTTTCTCAGGCGCGGAGGAACGGGCTCGCGGAAGACTATTCGATTTTGGCCCGGGGATGGGTCCGATCATAAACCTCCTTCATTTTGCTCCGTGTAACTTGTGTATAGATCTGCGTTGTCGAGATGTCCGCATGACCGAGCATTTCCTGAACGGACCGGAGGTCGGCTCCGTTCTCCAGCAGGTGCGCGGCAAACGAGTGCCGAAGCGTGTGCGGGGTGATTTCCATCTGAATGTCGGATTCCGCAGCGTAACGTTTAATGATTTTCCAGAAGCCCTGACGCGTCATCCGGGTCCCCAAATGGCTGACAAACAGCGCCTCCTCGGCTTTGGACGGCTTGAGCAGCTTCGCACGCGTCGTTTGGATGTAAGCCTCCACGTACTCCGAAGCGATTCTCCCGAGCGGAACAATACGTTCTTTGCCTTTGCCGACACAACGGATAAAGCCCATACTCGGATTGACGCTGTCTACGTCAAGCGAGATGAGCTCCGATACCCGGATTCCCGTCGCGTACAGCACCTCCAGCATGGCCTTATCCCGCATCCCGTTGGGCGTCGTCGTCAGGGGGGCTTGCAGCAGCTTGCCAACCTCTTGAACCGACAGTACCTTCGGAATACGTTTCTCGAGTCTCGGCGTCTCCAAGTGCAGCGACGGATCGCTGTCCAGCAGACGCTCCTTCACGAGGAATTGGTAAAAGGCGCGGATGGAAACCACGTTCCGGGAAACTGTGGCGGTAGCCCTTCCCCGCTGCTTTAAGTCCAGCATATAGCCGGAAATGTTCAGCTTCCCGCTGTCGCCCAGCGAAGAAATGCCGGAGCTTTCCAAAAAATCTATATACTGAGACAAATCGCGTCGGTACGAGTCCTGCGTATTCTGAGCAAGGCCCCGATCCTCCGCCAAAAAACGGATAAACGAATTGAGTTCCTGTTTCATGCGCAATTGATCCCCTTTTATGTCTTGCATCGGCGCTTTTAAAACAATTCCACATGCGGGACCCATTTTCCTTCCTCATCGGGAAGCTTTTTTACTCGCCGATCCGGTAAAACAGCTTCAGCCGTTCGCTCATCGTGATCTTGTCCGAAGCCGCAGCCACCGGATCGTTCTGGAACACTTTGACGGCGCGGCCTGTGGGCTCCTTGTACTTCGGCTCCGGCTCCAGCCATCGCGTAACGACAAGCAGCATGTGATAAAGCGCGAACGTAAACACCACGAACAAGAGCGCGAAGCGAAAACGACCGAGCCATTTTCGCGCCCGAACATGAACAATCACAGCTTGTCCCCTCCTCCCCTGCTCCCAGCCGCCGGCTTAACGCCGGACCACGGGAGTTCAGACAGGTTCTAAAAGTACACTATGACCGGACCGGCCAAAATATGCGTACTCGGACGATGGACGGGGACGAAATGTGCCGCCAGCACGAGCCGCCGCCTTGATCAGCTGATCGGCAGCAGCGAATCCAAGCCCGTATAAGGCAGACCGACGGCTTCGGCTACCGCGGGATACGTGACGTGGCCCTGATAGGTGTTCACGCCGAGCTTCAGCGGCGGATTGCCGTAGAGCGCACGGGTTACCCCTTTACCAGCCAATTCGAGGGCGTAGCCGATGGTCACGTTCGTGAGCGCCAGCGTAGAGGTTCGCGGCACAGCTCCCGGCATGTTGGCGACCGCATAATGAAGGACGCCGTACTTCTCGTACGTCGGCGCACTGTGCGTCGTTACGCGATCCACCGTCGCGATTGATCCGCCCTGATCGACGGCCACGTCCACGATCACGGCCCCCGGCTTCATCTGCCGCACCATCTCCTCGCTGACGAGCTTCGGCGCTTTCGCTCCGGGAATGAGGACGGCCCCGATCAGCAGATCCGCCTTTTGTACCGCGTTGGCAATATTGTAAGGATTGGACATCAACGTGCGGATGCGGCCGTGGAACACATCGTCCAAATACCGGAGCCGTTCCGCGCTGCGTTCGATGACGACGACGTTGGCGCCGAGTCCGAGCGCCATTTTCGCGGCGTTGGTTCCGACGATGCCTCCGCCCAAAATGATCACGTCCGCCGGAGGCACGCCGGGTACGCCGCCGAGCAGAATGCCGCGCCCGCCGTAATTTTTCTCCAGAAACTGCGCGCCGACCTGTACGGACATGCGTCCGGCCACTTCGCTCATCGGAGTAAGCAGCGGCAGCCCCCCGCCAGGAAGCTGGATGGTCTCGTACGCGATGGCGGTTACTTTATGCTGCACGAGCGCCTCGGTCAGCTTCGGCTCGGCAGCCAGATGGAGATAGGTAAACAGCGTAAGCCCTTCGCGGAAATAACCGAATTCCGCAGGGAGCGGCTCCTTCACCTTCATAATCATTTCCGCCTTGCCCCAAACCTCGGCGGCCGAAGGAAGCAGCTCGACGCCTTCCTTGGCATACTCGTCGTCGGAAAATCCGCTGCCCGCGCCGGCTCCCGCTTCCACCATAACGCGATGCCCGGCTTCTCTCAGGACCGCTGCGCCGCCGGGGGTTAAGGCGACGCGGTTTTCGTTGTTTTTGATTTCCTTCGGTATCCCGATGATCATCGTTCCATGCCTCCTATTCCCGTTTTTCGACCAAAGCATGTGATATAGCGTTTGCCTTTTCGGTGTGAATATGTGACAAAATGCAAAAAACCTTCATACTTGATCAAGCATCAAGCCGAAGGTTTTGTCTTTACGTTTTGTTCTTATCGCGGCAGCGGTGGCAAATGCCCTGAAAATCGAGCCGGTGGTCGAGCACTTGAAACCGATATTCCCGCTCCAGCCGTTCTTCCAGCGCGCCCAGCCAGTCTTCCATAATTTCGTCGACGGCGCCGCACTGCACGCAGATGAGGTGATGATGATGGTGATGAGAGCTGTCGTTGCGCAAGTCGTAGCGGGCTACGCCGTCGCCGAAGTTCATTTTCTCAAGGACGTGCAGCTCACTGAGCAGTTCCAGCGTACGATAGACGGTGGCAAGTCCGATTTCGGGCGCTTTATCTTTGACGAGCATAAATACGTCTTCCGCGCTCAGATGATCCTCTTCGTTCTCTAGCAAAACCCTGACGGTCGCTTCCCGTTGAGGCGTCAGCTTGTAGCCTTGCGATTGCAGCTGTTGTTTGATTTTTTCGATGCGAGATTCCATGCTTCTCCCCCACAGGGTTTTGCACCGAAGCAAAACCTTTCTCGTAAGCTTAAGCTTTCTTCATGCTTACATTATAGGAGGAGGACTTAGGGAAAGTCAAACCTTTTAAGACCCGGACATCGTTACCAGCATAGGCGTTACCCATTTCATCATGACCGGAGAGAGGTAAGCCTCGAATACCGCTACTCCAAGCAGCAGCGCACCGGAAGCCAGAATGACGCCCGAAAATCGCATAAACGGTTCATATAGAGCGCCTTTGCGGTTGATAAACCGGTTTTTGACCAGATAAATCGTGAAAGCCATCGCCGTGACGCTGCATACGAGCAGCAAAGGGATAACCACCAGATTCGTCGGCACGACCGAAACAAGCGCGAACAGTAGCCCTTTCCAGGATAAGGTGCCGACCAGATAGCCGACGGTAAAGCCGACCAGCACGCCCTTCAAAAAATCCAAAATAAGGATGAGCGGCAGGCCGATGACGGACAGGCCCAGCACCCAAATAATTAAAAACCATTTGATATGCATGGAAAACGAATCCTTGAACGAACCCGTAACATCGCCTTCCAGCCCGCCTTGATGGACGGACGCAAAAAAACTGCCCAAATAGCGGCTCAGCTCCTGCTTCTGCTCCAGCGACAGGGCGTTCACCATAACCGCACCGAAAACGACGCCCGTGACGAAGACGACGCCTACGAATAAATAGAACGACAAATGCTCCTTCATATACTGTTCCAGCGTACGGTTCCGCATCATGCCGGCGCGCCCCCCTTGTCCGAATAGTACAGAATATGAGGGGGCGCACAGGTTTATGACTCCGTCCTTTTATCGCGTTATTGCTGCCGTGCGGATACTTTGCCGTATTTGCCGCCGCCGCCCGTATCGAGCTGCAGCGTGCCCGCGCGCGCTTCCATAATATAACGGGCAATCGTTTCGCCCGCCGCATCTGTGAGCTCTTCGAACGATACGCGGTGCAGCAGGTTCATTTCAGAGCCGAACCGCTCGATGAGACGGTTGAACGTTTTCGGCCCAAGGCCGGGAATGTACTCAAGCGGCACTTGGTAGCAGTAAGGTGGACGATCCGGGGCAACCCAAGACTCCTCCCGGTCCGCAAGGCTCGAAATACGGTCCATGACGCCGCGGACAATCCGCAGGCTGCCGCAGTACAAGCAGCGCTCCACGGCCGTCTGCTCCTGCTCGTCGAGAATCGAGCTGCAATCGCCGCAGTACGTGCGGTGGTATTTGCCGAGCCGCGGGTTGAGTCCGTAATTAGCCAGCACACGACGTCCGTCCTTCTGCGACAAAGCCTTCCGCAGTTCCTCGAACGTCGGCGCCTCAAGCGCCAGCTTATTGTATTCTCGTCCGATCTTCGGGAGCGAATGGGCATCGGAGTTGGTCAGAAACGTGTAGCGGTCCAGCTCGCTGATGTATCCGGCCATGACGGAGTCGGCACTGAGACCGAGCTCTACGGCCGCGATTCCGTCCAAGTCGAGCAAATGCTCCATCCGTGTCGAGCAGCTTCCATAGACGCTTTTATGCGGGGTGAAAATATGCGCGGGAATCAGAATGCCTCCGCGCGCAATTACCTCCCGCTGAAGCTCCCGAGTCGTGACATAGATGCGCTGCGAGCTGAGCTGCACATTTTTCATATGCTTGCGCAGCCAATCCGTGAAGCTCTGCATGTCGCCAAGCTTAGGCAGATAAGCGAGCAAATGGGCGGTCCCCAAGCCGGGGTCGCGCACCTCGATCTCGCAGCCCAGCAGGACGGTCGTCTGGTGGTAACGGATGCCTCCGCCTTCCAGCTCTTCCATCTCGCCTGAATCCAAATAATGCAGCATTTCCCGCTGCACGCCCGGCGAATGGCAGTCAATGATGCCGATCATGTCGATCCCTTTGCGCTCCGACGCCTCCCGCGCGATGTTGTAGAACGTCAGGTTGTTCGCAGCGCTGATTTTGACCGCTTCGCCCGCTTCCGTTCGCCCGATGTGGATGTGCAGGTCGGCGTAGCACGCGTTCGTGCTCATGTCGGGAACGAGCCAGTAAGCTTGTACAGCTGCCATGCGTATACAGCCATAATCGTCTTGGCGTCGCTGATCCGCTGCTCCCGGATGTATGCTTGCGCCTGCTCCAGCGTAAGCTCTTCGATTTCGAGGAATTCGTCTTCGTCGGGATTCGCTTGTCCCTTCACCAGCTGCTCGGCGGCATACAGATGAAGAATTTCGTCGGCGAAGCCGGGCGATGTATAGAAAGAGCTGATATGGCGGATCGAGCCGGCGGTATAACCGGTTTCCTCCTCCAGCTCGCGCTTAGCGGCATCCAGCGGATTCTCGCCGGCGTCCAGCTTCCCTGCCGGAATTTCCACCTGGCTTTTCTCCAGCGGCTTGCGGTATTGCTCGACAACAATCATCCGGTCATCCGGGGTAAGGGCCAGAACCGCGACCGCACCGGGATGCTTGACGATCTCGCGGGTCGCTTCCCCGCCATTGGGCAGCTTTACGGTATCCACTTGCAAAGAAATGATTTTGCCTTGAAAAATCGGCTGCGTGGAGACGGTCACTTCTTCGAATTTTTTATGCGTCTTATGCGGCATGGAAGATTCCTCTCTTCTCTTTACGGGTATGGTAAGAATAAGACCAAGGCTCATTATATCACATCCGGCGGCTGCTGGCCGTCCGACGAAGGACATAATCGTGTCGTCTCCCGCATAAGGTGAAATATATAAACCTATCGAAGCAGGAGGGTACTCTATGAAAACGTATGTCAATGCAGGACAGCTTCGTCTGGTAGGAAAAGGCTGGGAAATCCGCAACTATTTGAAAATGGCGCTGGATCGCGTCCCGCCCGATGTGCCGCTTACGGCCTTTCTGGACGGGACGCGGACCGGCCAAGCGGCTACGGCTTATCCGGCCCCTCGTTCCGAAGAAGCCGGTATGCCGCTCCTGCCGCCATACAAATGGCCGCAAAAAACGCCGGATCGTCCTGCCAAGCTCGCCCCATGGAAGTAATCGGCTGCCCGTACGCTTCCAGTGCGGCGGCCATTTGCTCCAAGGGCGGCGGCTCCTCCCACAGCAGCCGGTGACGCCGGGCGAGCCCGCTCTGCCGGACCTGCTCGCGCAGCAGCGCGGCTTCCGCTTCGGCGGGCAGCAGCGGCAGCGAGACGCAGGCCGGCGCGAGCGCGGCTTGGCCCAGCGCCACCGCCGTATGGCGGCTGAGCCCGCGGTGCTGCGGCCGCGGATCGGCGAAGCTGATGCGGGCTATCGCCACAGGCACGCCCCCAAGGGCATGCGCCGCCCCCACAAGCTCGCCCGCCTCGATACCGCTGAAGCCGTATGGCGTGCCGGTGCCTACGATGCCGGGGCCCATGCAAACGACGGCCAGATCGGCTTCCAGCACATGCCTCGCGGCAAGGAGCGCCGTGTATTTGTTGACGGCTTCGACGTCGCCGCCGTAGGCGTGGCCATACGTGACCGTCCCGGCCAGCCAGCCGAGCTCCCTTAGCCGACGCACATGTCCGCTGACCGCCAGGGGCAGGGCCCCCCCGTCGGTCATGACATAAGCGATGCGCGGTACCGGCGCTCCCGCCTCGCGCGCAAGCTCCCGGAGCCAGCAGACGGCGGCAGGCAGCATGCTATGGAGCTCACCGATGAGCACCGGCATCCCGCTGAGCGTACGCGATTCGGCAAATAGAGCGTGATGCGGACTTGACGGCTCCTCGACCGAGCGCACGGCCCGCTGCAAAGACGTGTAACGCAGCTTCATAATGTGCCCTTCCTGCAGCCCGGTGGGCCGCTTCCTATCTTGCGTCTCTGGCTCCCGCAGGATTGTACCTACTGGAACCTCCGGGCTGTCGACGCTCTCGTCCGACCTGCCAAGTCTTGCGTGAACAAAATGCACGCCGCCCGTACCGAGCCCCAAACGAACGGCGGTCGTATTCAGCAGCACCTTGTCCCCCTGCCGAAGCGACGTCCCTACGGCAAGATCGTGCAGCGCAGCGGCCGTTTCTCCGTTTCCAAGCCGTACCCGGACCTCCTGCAGACCATGTGAAGACAAAGGTTCCTCCACCGTTTCCGTAACGACAGCCGTTTCCCATTGGATCATCCTCATGCTCCGTTTCCTCCCGTTTTCACACAAAAAAATCGCCGCTTACCCAAAAGAGATAAGCAGCGATTAAACAACCTGTATGTTAATACTTTATGCCGGAAGGCCAAGCATTATGCCTTGGCAACTTCATTGATGATCGAAACGACCACTTCGGCCGTTTTGACGAGGTCCGAGATCGCAATCCGTTCTTTTGTCGTGTGAATGTCCAGATAGCCGACAGCCAGATTGACGGTCGGTACGCCCATGCCGTTAAACATATTGGCGTCACTGCCTCCGCCGGAATGAAAGGTACGCGGTGTGCAGCCGACCTTCGTCAGCGCGTTCATCGCTAGCTTCACGACCGGAGCGGACTCGTCGTACATAAACGCGGGGTAAATCACTTCGCTTTTGAAATCAAGCTTCGCGCCCATTTCCTCCGCCGCTTCCTCGCACGCTTGACGCATTTTCTCAACTTGCTCGTACATTTTGGCCTGCCCGAGACTGCGCGCCTCGCCTTCGAGCGTTACCCGCTCAACGACGATGTTCGTTGCGCCTTCCACGCCGCCTTCGAAGCGTCCGATGTTCGCGGTCGTTTCTTTGTCGATGCGGCCGAGCGGCATGCGCGCAACCGCTTTGCTCGCAACGGTAATCGCGCTGACGCCCGCTTCGGGATTCACGCCCGCATGAGCCGATCGGCCCCAGAACGTGATGTACACCTTCGCCTGCGTCGGACCCGCTACGGCGATGTCCCCGATGGTGCCGTTGGAGTCCAGCGCGAAGCCGAGATCCGCATCGACCCATTTAGCCTCCATCGCCCGGGTACCCATCAAGCCGGATTCCTCGCCCGCCGTAATAATAAACTGAATCTGCCCGTGCTCGATGTTGTTCTCTTTCAGGACGCGAATCGCTTCGAACATGGCGGCAAGACCCGCTTTGTCGTCCGCCCCGAGAATCGTCGTTCCGTCGCTGCGGATATAACCGTCTTCGCCGATCTGCGGCTTGATGCCTTTCCCCGGAGTAACCGTATCCATATGCGAAGTGAAGAACAGCTTCGGCAGCGGCTTCGTGGATGTCGCCGGCAGCGTGCAGATGAGATTGCCCGAGCCGTGGCCGGTTTTCGCTGCGGAATCGTCCTCTTCCACCTTCAAGCCGAGCTCGGTGAATTTTGCCTTCAGCACGCGGCTGATTTCCTGCTCATGCTTCGTTTCGCTGTCGATTTGAACCAACTCGATAAATTCGTCTACCAATCGCTTTTGTTGAATCATAGCTTTCCTCCATTAGGCCACTTGGGTTATTATAGGAATAGTATTCCCTTGATAAGGAGCTGAACTCGTTGCGAAATAAATGGATTTTCAAAATCATCGTCTACACGATGATCATCTCGATGCTGTTGTCTACGCTGTTGTTTACGGTAAGCAACTTCTTCTAAGCTGGTCGGCAGGCGACAGGTTAGGGACAAGCCTCCCCAAGCTGCCGCCAACCTTTTTAGTACAGCTTCGTATCCTGATTGTATGCTTCCAGGTTCTCTTTCACCCGCTGCAGGAAGCGTCCGCAGATAACCCCGTCCAAAATGCGGTGGTCCAAGGACAAGCATAGGTTGACCATCGAACGGACGGCAATCATGTCCTGAATGACGACCGGCTTTTTCACGATCGATTCGAAGGACAATATGGCGGCTTGCGGGTAGTTGATGATCGGATACGACAAAATCGATCCGAACGAGCCCGTATTGTTCACGGTAAACGTACCGCCTTGCAAATCGTTAAGCGTCAGCTTGCCGGCTCTTGCTTTCCGGGTTAAAGAATCGATCTCCCGGGCGAGGCCGGCAATATTCATTTGGTCGGCCTTTTGGATGACCGGAGTGACGACGAAGTCCTCGGTTCCTACGGCCAGCGCAAGGTTGATATCCCGCTTAACGATAATTTTGTCAACCGCCCAGACCGAGTTCATGATCGGATAATCCTTGATCGCACCGACGACCGCTTTGAGCAGGAAGGCCAGGTAGGTGATGTTGATCCCTTCCTGTTTCATGAATTCGCCCTTCACTTTGTTCCGCAGCAGTACAAGATTCGTCACGTCTACCTCGATCATCGTCCAGGCATGCGGAATTTCCGTCACGCTCTGACGCATGCGGCTGGCAATCGTATTGCGGATCGGCGTCACGTCGATCAAATACTCGCCACGGCCGTCAAGCGGCTGACCTTCCACTTCGATTTTCGGCAGCGGCGGGTTTTCCGACAAATGGATACCGGTCGAACGAACCGGCCCCTTCGGCGGCACCGGGAGGAATACGCCGGCAGTCGCAGCTTCCGCCGCGGCTTCTGCATTGACAGCGGCGACCGGTTTTCCCGCTTCGACCGAAGCAGGCTTGCCGCTCGCGACGTAAGCTTCCACGTCTTTCCGCGTAATGCGTCCGCCAAGGCCCGTTCCCTTCACTTCCGACAGCGCGATCCCGTGTTCTGCGGCAAGCTTAAGCACCGCAGGCGAATAACGGCCGCTCATGCCCGCTTCATCACCGGCAGCTTGAGCTTCACGGCGGGCTTGTCCGCCTTGAACGCGCTGCGGCTGAGAAGCGGCTTCTGCGGCTTCCGCTGCGCCGCCGCCTGCCTGATGCGGCTCCTCGATCAAACAAATTTCTTCTCCGACCGCCGCCGTGTATCCTTCTTCCGCCAGCAGCTTGACCAGCCGGCCTTCGATCGGCGACGGCATCTCCACCGTCACCTTGTCCGTGATCAGCTCGCACAGCGCGTCGTACTGCTCGATATAATCGCCCGGCTGCTTGAGCCATTTGCCAATCGTCGCCGATACCAAACTCTCGGCCAGATGAGGAACCTTGACGCCGGTTCCTTTCGTCGCTTGATCGTTCATGTAACGGTTCCTCCTAGAACAAAGCCAGCTTCCGCATGGCTTCCATGATCTTATCCGTATTGAGAAGGAAAAACTTCTCCATCGGCGGGTTCATTCCGACGGCCGGAACGTCCGGCGCGCAGAGGCGCATAATCGGCGCGTCCAGCTCGAACAGCATCTCCTCGGCAATGATCGCGGACACTTCCGCCCCGACGCCTCCGGTCTTGTTATCCTCGTGGATGATCAGCACTTTGCTGGTTTTGGCTGCCGCTTTGAGAATCGCCTCCGTATCCAAAGGCTGCAGCGTTCTCAGATCGAGCACATGAGCCTGAATACCTTCTTTGGCCAGCTCTTCCGCCGCACGCAGCGCATATTGCACGGTGATGCCGTACGAGATGACGGTGATGTCCGAGCCTTCCCGCTTCACGGCCGCTTTGCCGATCGGCACGATGTAATCTTCCTCGGGCACCTCGCCCGTGACCGACAAATAGCATTTCTTATGCTCGAAGTACAGCACCGGGTCCGGATTGCGGATCGCGGCCTTCAGCAGTCCTTTCGCATCATACGGATCCGAAGGAGCGACGATGACAAGCCCCGGCGTACCGAAAAAGACGGATTCTGGACACTGGGAATGATAAAGCGCGCCGCCGCCGGTCGCCCCGTACGGAGCGCGGATCACGATGGGACAGCTCCAGTCGTTGTTTGAACGGTACCGGATGAGGGCCGCCTCGCTAAGGATCTGATTCGTCGCCGGAAAAATAAAGTCCGCGTACTGCATCTCCGCCACCGGCTTCATCCCGTACATGGCTGCGCCGATCGCTACGCCCGCAATTGCCGATTCAGCGAGCGGCGTATCCATGATCCGCTCTTCCCCGAACTGCTCCTTCAGCCCTTTCGTCGCATTCATGACGCCGCCCTTGCCGACGTCCTCGCCCAGAACGAACACGTCCTCGTCCCGCTCCAGCTCTTCCTTCATTGCCGTGCGAATCGCTTCTAAATACGTAATGACCGCCACGAATTAGCCCTCCCTCTGTTCCGCGTACACATGCTTGAGCGTATCTTCCGGCTTCGGAAAAGGCGCATCGTCCGCGTAATTCGTCGCTTCGACCAATTCCCGCTTGATGGCCGCCGCAAGCTCGGCGTCCTGCGTCTCGCTCCAAAGGCCGCAGTCAATCAGATACTGCTTGAATCGCGGCAAGCCGTCCTTCGCACGGTTTTCTTCGACTTCCTCCGGGGTGCGGTAGAGCAAATCGTTGTCGGACGTCGAATGCGGAGAAATCCGGTACATGACCGCTTCGATCAAGGTCGGACCTTCGCCGCGCAGGGCACGCTCGCGCGCTTCCTTCACGACGCGGTACACTTCAAGCGCATCCCGGCCGTCCACCTTAACACCCGGAAAGCCGTAGCCGTGGGCACGCTCGGCGATGCTGCCGCCTACCTGCTTGTGCAGCGGGATGGAGATCGCGTACTGGTTATTTTCGCACATGAAAATGACCGGCAGCTTGTGAACGCCCGCAAAGTTGCAGCCTTCGTGGAAATCGCCCTGATTGCTCGATCCGTCGCCGAAGGTCGTGAACGCCACGAAGTTTTTCCGTTTCATCTTCGCTGCCAGCGCAAATCCGACCGCATGAGGCACTTGGGTCGTTACCGGGGAAGAGCCGGTCACAATATTCAGCTTTTTATGGCTGAAATGGCCCGGCATTTGACGACCGCCGCTGTTCGGGTCCTCCGCCTTGGCGAAGACGGACAGCATCAATTCTTTTAACGTCATGCCGACTGAAAGCACGAAGCCGTAATCCCGGTAATACGGTAAAAAGTAGTCCTCTCCGCGCGAAAGCGCGAAGGCTGCGGCCACTTGCGCCGTTTCCTGGCCGATGCCGGACACGTGGAACGCAATTTTGCCCGAACGCTGCAGCAGGAAGCACCGCTCGTCAAACATGCGGGCTTTCAGCATGTATGTATACATCTCCAGAGCCTGACCGTCCGTCAATCCGAGCTGCTGATGTTTTGTTATTTGACCGATGGACATGGAGTATAGACGCCTCCTTTTAGAAAAACAAGAGATTATTTAATACCTGGTGCTAATACCAGACATTATAACTATATTATAAACCGTTTGGTTTACGAATACAATTTTATTGATAAAGAGGCGCTCTCCCTGCCCACCGTCAGCAATCTACATATTGATGGACCGCCCGTCGACGGCCAGCATCGCCTCACCCAGCAGCTCGGAGAGGGTCGGATGCGGATGAATCGTCTGCCCGATTTCCCATGGAGTCGCATCCAGGAGCTGAGCGAGCGCCGCTTCGGAGATATAATCGGTCACATGCGGTCCGATCATATGGACGCCGAGCAAATCGTTCGTTTCTTTATCGGCCACGACTTTGATAAAACCGTCGGTCTCTCCGAGCACGATCGCTTTCCCAAGCGCCCGGAAATGAACCTTGGACACCCTGACGTCGCGTCCGCGTTCCTTGGCTTCCCGTTCCGTCCAGCCGATGCTTGCCGTCTCCGGACGGGAATATACGCACCGCGGCACCCGATGCGGCTCCACCTTGTGCGGCTGCAGGCCCCAGGCATGCTCCGTCGCAGTCAATCCTTCGTGGGCGGCGGCGTGCGCGAGCTGAAGTCCGCCGATGCAATCTCCGACCGCATAAATGTGCAGCTCGGCCGTCTGCATCGAATCGTTGACGCGAACGAAGCCGCCTTCGACTTTTACATCGGTATTTTCTAAGCCGATGCCTTCGACGTTGGCTTGACGCCCTACGCACACCAGCGCGATTTCGGCCGACAGTTCGGCTTGTTCCTCGCGATATTCCACATTCAGCGTCACGCCTTCCTCCTGCTTGCGGACGGATTCCGTGAGCACCTTGGTGCCTGTACGCACGCTAACCCCGCGTTTTTTCAGCAGCCTTTCCAGTTCGCGCGACACGTCCTCATCCTCGCTCGGAAGCAATCTGGGCGCAAATTCCACGACGGTCACCTGCACGCCAAAATCGCTAAGCAGCGAAGCCCATTCGACGCCAATGACGCCGCCGCCGATAATGATCGCCGAAGCCGGCAGCTTCTCCAGGCGAAGCGCCTCGTCGCTGTTCAGGATCGTCACGCCGTCGGTTTCCAGGCCCGGCAGGCTTCTCGGGCGGGAGCCCGTCGCGATGACCACCTTCTCCGGCACCAGCGTCAAGATCTTGTCCTCGCCTTGATCGACGGATACCGTACCGCTCCGCGGCGAAAAGATGGAAGGACCGATTAATCTGCCCTTCCCCTGGAATACGGTGATTTTGTTTTTTTTCATCAAATATTGCAGTCCGCTGTATAGTTGCTCGACCACCGCGTCTTTGCGGCTTGCGACTTTAGAGTAATCTAGGGTGACTGCCTCGGCTCCGACGCCGAATTTGTCGCTGTCTTTCATGAGGGCAAATATTTCCGCGCTTCGCAGCAGCGCCTTGCTTGGAATACAACCACGGTGCAGACATGTTCCTCCGAGCTTGTCCTGCTCGACGATGGCCACGCTTTTTCCAAGCTGAGCGGCCCGAATGGCTGCCGTATAACCGCCGATGCCCCCGCCAAGAACAACCATATCAAAAGTATGCGTCATCAATGATTCCTCCTTATACTTAAGATTCTCTTATTGTAACTCTATCGTGCGGCAGAAATATAGTCCAAAATGTGAAATGACATGAATTCTTGATAAATATATGATAACGTAGAGGGTAATGATTTTGAAGCCATAGAAGGAGCCAAGCATGAAGCCCGTTATTTCTCGTTTCATCGCCATCCTGCTGCTGGTCGTGCCCGGACTCATGGCAACTTATGGATTTTTGGCCATGAAGGACGCCTGGTTCGCCCAATTCGATCCGGCGATGGGCTTCCTGTGGTGGAAGTTTGCGCTGGGATTGCTGCTATTTGCCGCAGGAGTCGCCTTTATCGGGGGATGGATTTTTTTCCGGGACCGCAAACGCAATTATGTCGCGCCACGCTTTCGTAAGAAACGCAAAAAGGGATAGGCCAGCAATGCGCCTGTCCCTTTTTTTGACGTTGCTTAGCTTCGTCCGCGGCCGGCTTGATCCAGCCAACGCAGCAGCGCGTAACGCTCAATAATGACGCTGAGCGACCGCCGCCAGGTGATGGCGTGCAATCCGGCGAGTAAGGCTAATGCGGCAGCCTGCACCGAAACGGGTGTCAGCAGCGAGAACCCGACGCCGAGCACAAACCCCAGCATATTGGCTCCCGTATCGCCCAGCATGGCCTTGCCGCGCAAGTCCGCGCCTGCGAACATCCCCGCTCCAATCGTTAGCGGAACCAACAGGCGCCATACATTCCAATCGGCTTCCGTTCCACTCTCCTTCCAAGAAGCAAGCCATACGAGCAGAAGCACCGAAACAAAAAAGCCCTTCAAGGCCCGTCCGGGCCGGACGTCAAGCAGATTCACCGCATTGGTGGCAAGCAGAATAAGAAGCAGCTTGAAGGGCAAATACCACAGCGTACGGCTATCCGCCGTGAGAGTCGTCCCGGTCCCGCTGCGAAGCGTCTCCACTTCCGGCAGCAGGATAAGCATTCCGGCCACTAACGTCGTCCCCGCTTTGATGAACCCGGTCGTTATCCTCCGCTGCTCGATCCAAGCCTTCCAATGATTGTGGAGCCCTTTGACCTCCCGCTCCCCGAGCACATCGTCAAGTAGTCCTGCAAAACCAACCATCGTGACCGCCAGCATCCATCGGTCAGTATTGGGCCAAGAGGGAGGCACTACGCACAGCCCGTACAGATACCATAGCAGAAGCAGAAGCCACAGAAGCACGCCTCCGGCCGTCGGAACAAGACGTCCCCGGTAGTTCGTTTCCGAGAGTCCGTGCTCCTGCGAAAAACGAATCGTTCCCGGAAACAAAACGGCTCCTGCACCGATCTGCAGGCCCGACGGAACCGCCCATTCCCACAGCCAACCGGTCACGGTCAGCATGCCGGTTTCCGCCAGCACTGCCACAAGGTAAGTCCGACCTCGCAGAGCTGCTTGCCGCGATGGAGCCAACCCTGCCAGGTCCGCCCGGTCTCCCGGTGCCGGAATGGAACCTCCAGTTCGACGATTCGAAAGCCGAGCCTGACGGCATCGACCATCATACCTACCTCGGCGCCGAAGCCTTGGTATTTCCTTTCGCAGCACCGCAGCACTTCGCTTCGCATCGCCCGTTGCCCGGATAACGGGGCCCCCGAGTCGTAGCCGCTAAGCAGACGAACGCCGCGGCCGGCCAAGCCTCTGACCAGCCCGAAGCCTCCCGGGATGCTTGCCGGCGGAAGCTTCGCCACGGTCAAATCCGCTTCCCCCCGCAGCACAGGCTCTAGAAGCAGAGGGAACTTTTCGGCGGTGCTGCCGAGATCGGCGTCCAGAAATACGACAATCTCACCGGACGCCGCTTGCCAGCCTGCGAACATCGCCGCTCCTTTGCCCGAATTCACGGGAAAACGCAATACGACGTCAGCCCACGCGCAGGCAACGTCTCCCGTACCGTCACGGCTTCCGTCATCCACCACGATGAGCTGCATATCGAATGAAAATTCCGCTGACGCGTGCGCCTTCGAGACCGCTTCCAGCGTCGAAGCCAGCAGCCGGGACTCGTTCCACGCCGGAATAATGACGGATATGAGCGGAACCATTGGCGTTCTCTCCCTTCTCTCAATGCAAAAATCGGACAAATGAGAACCATGCCGCTCCCGGGCTTGCCGGCTTACGCCGTTCGGATGCAGGGTATAGGCGACTGATTCCCCGTGCATCGACAAGTCTGCTCCCGATCTTCATCCGCACCAGCCAGGTGCTGCCCATGCCTTTGCGTCCTTTCTCCATAAAATCCTGCATATGGCTGTGCAGCCCAACGGTCACAATCTGCTCGCAGCCTTGTTCGAAAGCCAGCAGGAGCGCCGCATCCTCGCTCGTCCCTCCCGTCGGCAGCGAAGCCGCCGTAAGCCCGAGCCGCCGAAGGCGTTCCATCCCCGGAGCCGCCCCGTTCCGATAGCTATGTACGATTAATTCGGCCCCGCTGAATAAAGCAATATCCGATACGCTGTCCATATCCCCTATAATGATGTCGGGCTTGTACCCCGCCTCCAAAATGGCGTCGGCCCCTCCGTCCACACCGATCAGCGCCGGACGGACTCTTCGTATGTACCGTTTCAGAGCAGCGAAATCTTCCCGGTACCCGCTTCCCCGCACCACCACAAGCGCATGCCTTCCGGGCAGCTCCGTCCGCAGCGTTACGGGCGGAAGCGGTTCTAGCAGCTGCTCCTTTTCTTCGGCAGCGTATTTTAACGTATTGTCGATAAACCTGGAGAGCTGCGTCGGCTCCGAAGCTTGTGCAGCCCGGTATCCGGCGAGCCAGCTTTGCCGGGTAAACCGGCGGCAGGGTACCCACGACGTTCCCGTATCGATCCCATCGTCGGTCACGGTAACGGTGCGGGAAGCCTGCAGCAGCTCAAAGGCATCCGGAGACGTCTCCACAAGCGGCGTACCCGCCTCCAGAAGCTCTAAAACCGCCCGGGAGGCAATCGTCCCGGTCATCGTCCGGCCTGTGTTCACGACGGCCGACACCCGTGCCCGGAGCAGACCGCGCACGGCCAACTCGTCCAAATCATCGTGCGCCAGCACGGCGATTCGTCCCGGTCCCAATCGTTGCAGCAGCCGCTTGGTGCTTCGGTCGCTTTCCGTTATCCCGGTGATGGGCAAAAGCCCCGTTTTCGATCTCCATCTCATAGCTTCATCCCCAATCACGTCAAGGAATCCAGCGCCTGCTCCACCCTCGTTACGCCTTGCGACATGATATGTCCGCTGGCCACCGCCGACGCCACAGCCGTCGCCTCGAGAATTTCTTGCCGGGATGCTCCTTTTGCCAGCGCTTCTTGAACGTGATACAGCGTACACACCTCGTTATTTGCAAACAAGCCGATGCCAAGGGCAATCAGCTGCTTTTGCTTTTCATCCAGTGCTCCGGGGGCAAAACAAGCGGCTGTAAAATGGTGGTATGCTTCTACCATCGTCGGCATAAGCTCTTTCATGTGGCCGACACCGACCTTATAAGAGTCGACTTTTTGCAAGCTGTCTGCTTGATGCATCGCGGCGCCTCCTTCCTGTTTTCCTTGGTTTAGCTTCCCCTCGTTCCAAAGCCATATGCAAAAAAAATGAATATCTTGTCCAAAAAATAATCAAAAATTAACAAAGCACTTACAATATTCTACAAAAATCGATTTTATCGTATGGTATAATTAGTTTTATCCTAGGGTAAGGAGTAGATTCAATGCAAAAAACATGTCAGAAAATTGTTCGTGTTCAGGATGGTCTGATTACGGAAATTTATGATGGCTTGGTTTACCGAGACTTCAGTGACAATGAAAGCGCATTGAAGGAATTGCTGATGGACGATATCGGTCTGGATTTTGGTTCCATACTCCATACTTACGAGCAGCTCATTTACGAGTTGGCTTGCTCCAGTTCGGAACTCCGTTCCTCCATCATGAAGCGTTTGCCCGAAGGCTGGCTGGATTGGGCACACGATTTGTATTCCGACAATAACGCCGAAGATAAGGCTATGCTGCCCATCACTCAGTCGATCCTATAATTGCCTGACGTCAGTCGTATACTTGGATATGCACGTTCCATACTAAGCTTGAACTCACTTAGGCGGAGGTGCTTCTTGAAATGGTTGACAATCTCGAAAGCAATTACGACTGCTCCAATGCAGGCGACGATCTTCAAGAGCTGCAGCAGCAGTTGGCCGGGATGCAAATTACCGAGCTGGACGAACAATCCCGGCAAACGGTCAACCGTCTGGAAAACCAGATTCGGTTCATCAAGAACAAGTGCGACATTCGCCCTTAATCCAAGCTTTTGAAGAGAAAAGCCAGCCCTTCGGATATTCATCCACGGCTGGCTTGCTTGCATTTGAGAGATAAAAAACGATGGGTAATGCTATTTTTTAGTCTTCGCGCAGCAGTCCGATGTCGCTTACATTATGAATGACATGGAAGTTCAATAGTTGATAGGCCGTCATCGCGTTTAGTTTTTCATGCAAATCGTAAATGGCGACATCGCCGCGTGCCGTTTCGCCCAGCTTGATCGACACGTGGCATTCAACATAGACACGTTCAACTTGCGTACGGGCAGCCATCGTATAGTTGACGATACCATCGGAAACAAAGTAGGCATGGTTCTTATCGGGCGTCAGAAAAGCGTCAACGATTTCGAAGTCACCGTTGCCCTTATCAATGACGAGCTTGATTCTTTTTAACACCGCATGCAGCCCCTTTCGTTTGTATTCCTCTCAATAAAGAAACATAACACACAAAATTCAGATGATAACTTGGAATTAAGAAATGGTCAATATAACGTCTCTGTTCGTAAGAATGACATCCCCCTATTCGTGAATTGAAAGTGATGAAACTTTTTGTTAAGATGTACATAAATCAAAGTCAATATTTCGATATGTCAACATGTTGTGCATAAAATTATATTACCTCTTGTTAACCAAAATGTCAACATGTTGTGCAAACGTTTTAGGAGGATTCTCATGTCCGTTCGGTGTAAACTTGGAGACATTATGAAGCAGCGTGGGCTTTCAAATAAAGAAGTCGTAGAGTTAACAGGAGTCAGCCGAAACACTATTACTTCGTTGGCCGCTAATGCCACAAAGAGAATTGATTACGACACCCTAGAGGGTCTCTGTCGAGGACTTGGTATCACGCCGGGAGATTTGATTGAATATGTACCGAACGATAACCCAAAGACCCCGTAACAGCAACATGCTGACATGGGGTTTTAGTTACGATGCGACATTTCGGAAATCGTTAAGATTCACGAAACGTCATACTATCAAGGATATCTTGAAATTGTTTGCTGGAGCTTTTGTAAGTATCCTCGCAGGAGGAATTTAAAATTGTATAAAAATTGGAGTCCGATTCGAATACTAAAAGAGTATCTATTCTTTTATCCCAGTCATTCCTATTTATATATTTGATCTGAAGAGCGTCGAATCCGAATAGCTTTGTCCGCTTTTCCTCGATAATCTCCTTTTTGGCAATATTCCTTCCCTTTTTAACCTGTTCAAGATATTTAGCTAGCTTTAGATTTTTGAAGCTGTCAGCAGTCTTGGGATCAGAATAGATAAGCAGCAATGTGTAATTGAAATACCGGATAGCAAGTTGGGCACCGGATACGTCCATTTGTCCGGTATCGACTGATTTGGTGATGTCAGCGATATTTTTCCATAGGCCATACGCGGTAAAATGGAACTTCCCGTCTTTGCTTGCAAATTGTCTTTTACTCTCGATGATAACGGTACGGCTTTTTTCATCCCACTCAACTTTTGCATCGACGGATTCGGAGATGAAACGAATAGGAACAAATGTATTCCATCAACAATAGTTGGAGTAACAGGTAGGACGACCGCCTTACCGTTTACATTTGCATTAGGGTTTCCAATTTGCAGTTGGATTTGTGTCCCTTTCTTTTGTCCAATTATAATTTGGTTTTGCTCATTCCAACGGATTTAAAGCCCCGAAAATGTTCCGCATACTAGAGAACTACTAGAGAATGTTCGTTCGCATAGGGACAGCACTCCACGAAAATTAAAACGCCGAGCCCGTTAGGACCCGACGTAGGAATGCTTACTTATTTCACGAAACCTTATGCTCGATCCGCAGCTTATCCGCCACCATCGCGATAAATTCGCTGTTCGTCGGCTTCGCTTTGCTAATATTGATCGTATAGCCGAACAAATGCGAGATGCTGTCGATGTTGCCTCGTGTCCAAGCGACTTCGATCGCATGGCGGATCGCTCGTTCGACGCGGCTTGGCGTAGTTTTATATTTTTCTGCGATAGCCGGATACAGCGTTTTCGTAATCGCCCCAAGAATTTCGATGTTGTTATAAACCATCGTGATCGCTTCACGTAAATATTGGTACCCTTTAATGTGAGCGGGCACACCAATTTCGTGAATGATGGTTGTGATGTTGGCATCCAGGTTTTTGCCTTTAGGCAATTGAACGATGTTCGCTTTCTGTGACGACGAAGAGGAAGTCACTGGCGCTGTGCCGATCATCTGCCGAATCCGGTTCGTCAAAATTTCCATATCGAACGGTTTCAAAATGTAATACGAGGCGCCGAGCTGGACCGCTTTTTGGGTAATGTTTTCTTGACCGAAAGCAGTGAGCATGATGATTTTCGGCTGCGGATTCAAATCGATTTCCCGCAGCTTCTCGAGCACGCCAAGACCGTCCAGATGAGGCATAATAATGTCCAAAATCAATACGTCCGGCACTCGGGGGCCTTGCTCGATTAAACGAAGCACATCATTTCCATTGTAAGCAACGCCGGTCACTTGCATATCGGCCTGATCATCGATGAATTCGGAAAGAAGATTCGTAAATTCTCGGTTGTCGTCTGCTAAAAGAACTTCAATGGTTTGCAATGGTAAGCGCCTCCTTCATTTGCGGCAATTCGCTTTAGCAATATTTACCTGAAATACAATTTCGACATGCACTTTAAAATTCCTTCTGTCGAATATTATTTTTCTGGATTTTTTCTGACTTTTATTTTATAATTAATAATTTACTCCACCATTATACATTTTTCGACAAAGAACGATGAAATGCTACATATCGTATGCCCCAACCAAGAAATATCCACACTTCGTTCTTAAACGATTCGAACCGTAGCAAATATACGTACTTCGCACAAAAAAAACTGAAGACCATTAACTGGCCTTCAGTTCCGTTGTTTCCGTATTGGAAGGACGAAGCATAATACCTGCATCCTGCAGCATCCATTCGATAAAGCATCCGTAGCCGCTCGTCGGGTCATTGACGAAGACGTGAGTCACCGCTCCGATCACTTTTCCGTTCTGAATAATCGGACTTCCGCTCATGCCTTGCACGATCCCTCCGGTCTTGTCCAACAGGCGGGAGTCGGTAATTTTAATGACCATCCCTTTGGTAGCGGGGTACTCTTGCTTCGCCACATGAACGACCTCGATATCGAATTTCTCGACCTTCTGACCGTTGACCACCGTATAAATCTGCGCAGGACCTTCCTTCACCTCTTCGGCGAAGGCGACGGGCAATGCCTTGTCGCTATAGCTATGCCCCGGCGTATCAAACATTTTACCGAAAATGCCGAACTGCGTATTTTTCTCAATGTTGCCAATGGATCTGCTTTCCTTGGAGAACTGGGCGCGCTTTTCCCCGGGCTCCCCGTTCTGGCTCTTCGAAATCGAGGTGACGTTCGAATGCACGATCTCTCCGTTGCCTACCCTAATCGGGACTTGGGTATCCATATCGGTAATGACGTGGCCGAGCGCTCCGTATACGCCTTGATCCGGAGCATAGAAGGTTAGCGTCCCGACTCCGGCAGCCGAATCGCGAATGTACAGTCCAAGCCTGTACGCCTTGTCCACGATATCATACGAAGGAGTTATCGGAATGTCGAGCGTTTCGTTTCCGCGGCGGATCGTCAGCATAATCGGCTTTTTGCCTTCTCCCGCCGCTTTGACGAGATCCGCTACCCGGCTTACGTCGCTTACGGCTTTGCCGTTCATTTTGACGATGAGATCGCCGAGCTGTACCTTGGCTTCTTCGCCCGGAGACGTTTTGCGGTCATCCGTGATCGCCACCAAATGATGCCCGACAATCATAATCCCGGCTGATTTCAGCTTCACGCCGATCGTCTGACCGCCGGGAATCACTTTTAAATCCGGGACGACATTGACTTTAACCGTCTTAAAAGGAATTTTACCGAATAGCTTCAGCTTCATTTCAGCTTGTCCGGCTTGATAAGATTCAAGTGCGATAGGATGATGAAGATCCACTTGGAATGAGTGCCTTGCCGAGCCGTTGACCTTGAGCACTTCCGGATGGTTGACCGTCACTTGCGCGCTGACGGGCATCGCCAGCTTCAGTTGGGTTTGCTGTCCGGTAAAAAGCCGGAGCTCCTCGGGGAATGAGGCAAAACTGCGGAAAGGGGTGGTGAGGCTACCCAAACAAACGAAGAGGACGAGCAGTAATCCAATCAATCTTTTCCTATGGTTGGAACCCAATTCGCTCACACTCCCTTGCTTCCTTTGCTTTGCGGCACGCGGCTTGCGACTTCCGGCTTCCAAGCTGGCTGCATCGCCGTTTGTGTACCTTTAAGGTAACCCCCGCCCTTTTCTTTTATAACTCCAAAATGCTCCCTTGGCTAGCTCATTTTCGCTTTCATGTTATCGGCAAGGACGAGCATTTCCTGCGCGTGCTGGAGCGTTTTGTCGGTCACTTCAACGCCTCCCAGCATCCGGGCCAGCTCGTGAATGCGTTCTTCCGTATTCAAGTCGTCAATATTTGTATAAGTGCGGTCTCCATCCGTCGTTTTATGAATGCGGTAATGCACGTCCGCCATGCAGGCGACCTGCGGCAGATGCGTTATGGAAAAAATTTGACAGCTTCGGGACAGCTTGGACATCTTTTCGGCTATGGCTTGCGCCGCGCGTCCGCTTACCCCGGTATCCACTTCGTCGAAGACGAGCACCGGAATACTGTCCACCCGGGCAAAAATCGATTTAAGCGCCAGCATGACGCGGGAGATTTCTCCGCCGGAAGCGATTTTGCTGAGCGCGCGCATCGGTTCTCCGGGATTGGCCGAAATCAGAAACTCGACCTGGTCGGCGCCTTCGCGCGTCAGCTTCTTCTCCCCATTCACGGCAAAATGCACCCGGAATTGCGTCCGCTCCATCTGCAGCTCGCGGAGCTCCTCCACGATTTCCGCCGCGAGCTTGTCGGCTACGATCATACGCTGCTCGGTCAGAACCGAAGCCAGCCGCTGTACCTGTTCGAGGGCCGCCGCTTCCTCTTTTTGCAGCTGCTGAAGCTTTTCGTCCTTGTTCTCGATCAGGTCCAATTCCTTTTCGATCTTTTCAACATAAGCAAGGATATCCGAAACCGATTCTCCATATTTTCTGCGGAGCGACGTAATCGTATCCAGCCTTTGCTCGATAAAATCGAGTCTGGAAGGGTTGAACTCCACTTCATCGCGGTAATCGCGAACTTGGTAAGCGGCGTCTTCCAATTGATAGAAGGCCCCTTGCACCTGCTCCAGCAGCGGCTGAAGCTTAGCGGGATCGAGTGTGGCGATATCCTGAAGCTTCTGGACGGCGCGTCCGACGGCATCCAGCCCTTTGCTTCCTCCATACAGCAGATCGTAAGCGTCGGAGGCGTTCTGGAACAGCCGTTCCGCATTGACCAGCTTTCGTTTCTCATCGGCCAGCGCCTCGTCTTCTCCCGCTTTCAGCTTGGCCGAACGAATCTCCTCGACCTGAAACCGGTACAAATCCATCATTTGCAGCGCTTGCTTGCTCGTTTCCTGCAGCTCCTTGAGCTGCTTGCGGATTCCCTGGTACACATCGTACGCTCCCTGATAAGCAAGCTTGGCAGGCAAAATCTGCGGCTCACCGAACATGTCTAGCCACCGGATATGCTCCTCCACCCGGAACAACGATTGATGCTCATGCTGGCCGTGAATATTGACCAGATAATCGCCAATTTGCCTAAGCACGGCGCGGTTGACCAACTGTCCGTTCACGCGGCTGGTGCTTTTGCCTTGAGCCGTTATTTCTCTGCGAATAATAAGATGCTCCTCCGGGTCGGCTTCTATTCCCACGCTGGACAAAATATTCCAAACAGGATGATCCTTCCCGATCTGATACAGCGCTTCGATCGACGCTTTGTCGCTTCCGTAGCGAACCAGATCCGATGAACTGCGGCCTCCCGCAATCAGACCAAGCGCGTCGATGATGATCGATTTGCCCGCACCCGTTTCCCCTGTCAAGACGTGGAATCCGGATTTGCAATGCAATTCGACATGTTCGATTACCGCCAGATGGCGAATGGATAGTTCCAGCAGCATAGACTACACCTCTCTGATATTAACTAAGCATTCCCAAGATTTGATTAACGATATGTGAGCTGTGATCCTTGGTCCGGCAAATGATCAGAATCGTGTCGTCGCCGCTGATCGTCCCCATAATTTCATTCCATTCCAGACTGTCAATGAGCGCCGCAATCGCGCTGGCCGTCCCCGGCAAGCTTTTGAGCACCACGAGATTCTCGGCATGGTCAATATGCACAAAATGATCGTTGAGCGCCCGCCGCAAACGTTGTAGCGGATTGTAACGCTGTTCGGCCGGCATGGAATATTTATACCTTCCGTCGTCCAGCGTCACTTTGATCAAGTGCATTTCTTTGATATCTCTGGAAATCGTCGCCTGCGTCACATGAAAGCCCGCTTTGCGAAGCTGCTCGACGAGCTCGTCCTGCGTTTCGATTTCATTGTTGGTGATGATTTCGCGTATTCTAACATGTCGTTGGCCTTTCATGGCATCCTCCCTGGTTATGGGGTCTCGGTATCGTCATCTTCGGCTTGCATCTCGAACACATAGCAATCCACCGTTTGTTCAGGTACATTTACATATAATACTCCTGCTGTTTTCGGGTATAGCAGTTGATACACGAGCAGATGGTCGCGGACACCGGTTCCGGTCCTCTCCATCGGTTTACGCTCTTTTGCTGTCTTGACGATGTAATACCGGCCGTTTTTCTCCACGGTGTAATCGACGAACAGCCGGCTTTGAAGCGTTTCGCTGCGGTTGACTTTGATGTGTACGGGAATGCGTTTCTTCCCGCTAAGGACCGAATAGCCGCGCGCCTCGAGAAGCTCCGTCGCTTCATCCTCCGGCGCCTCCGCGTCGGCGAGAAATTCGAACGGAGGTCCGTCCTCTACGGTTTCCTTCAGCTTGCTCCGGGCGTAAAGATACACCCATGCCCCCAGTGCCAGCGCCACCAAAAACACGATCAAGCCGTCCCCGCTTTGCATGGAATCACCTCGAAGGAATATTCGAGAAACCGTATCCAAATTCCTGTATAAAGGCAAAAAAACTCATCCGTCAAGATGAGCTCTGCATGCTTTGCGACTCTTGGGTGACCTCTCGGATCAACCGGTCCAGCTCGGGACCGGACAACCCCGGCTCGTCCGTATGGAGAAGATGTACTAAAAATTCAATGTTGCCCTCGCCACCCTTGATCGGGGAGTAAGTCAACCCCCGAATGGCATAACCGATTTCCTGGGCAAAATGAAGGATATCCTCCAGCACTTCTTGATGGACCCGGGAGTCACGGATGACGCCGGATTTGCCAACCTTCTCCCGGCCCGCCTCGAATTGCGGCTTAATTAACGCAACGACTTGCCCTTTCGGCGCAAGCAGCTGCTTCAGCGGAGGTAAAATGAGCTTTAAAGAAATGAAGGACACGTCGATCGAGGCAAATGCCGGCTCTGGTCCCTGCAAGTCACCCGGCTGCATATAGCGGAAATTGGTCCGCTCCATGACGCTGACCCTGGGGTCCTTGCGCAGCGACCAATCCAGCTGGTTGTAGCCGACATCGACCGCATAGACGTGAACCGCCCCGTTCTGCAGCGCGCAATCGGTAAATCCTCCGGTCGAAGCGCCGATGTCCAGCATCGTAACGCCTTGCAGGTTGATGCCAAACGTATGGATCGCCTTCTCCAGCTTCAACCCGCCGCGGCTAACGTAAGGATGCACCGCACCCTTGACAATCAGCCGGGACGTGCGGGCAATCTTCGTTCCAGCTTTGTCGACCGGAACGTCGTCAACCAGCACCAATCCAGCCATGATGGCCGCCTTGGCCTTTTCTCTTGTTTCATAATAGCCCTGCTCAACGAGCAGGACATCAAGTCGTTCTTTTTCCGCTTTGTCCGCAGCCATGAATTGCTCCTACCTCGTATTGTTAGGCCCGCTGCCGTCTGCGCGGAACGAGCGCCTGCAGTTCCGATACGAGCCGCTCGGCTGTAAATCCGACCTCTTTGCGCTGTTCCTTGAAGGAGCCGTGCTCGACGAAATAATCCGGCACGCCGATAATTTTGATTCGCAGACCGTACACATTTTGTTGCGAGTAATGCTCCAGTACGCCGCTGCCGAAGCCTCCGAGCTCCGCCCCTTCCTCCAGAGTCAGGATCGGGATGTCTTCCTTCGCCAGCTGGAGAAGCATCGCCTCGTCCATCGGCTTGATAAACCGCGCGTTGACGACGCGAACTTGAACGCCTTCCTTGCTCATCACCTCGGCCGCTTCCAGCGCCAGCGGGATCATCGGACCGACGGCCAGAATCACCGCATCATTCCCCGGACGAAGCACTTCCCATGTACCGATCGGAATCGGCTGAAGCGTCTCGTCGATCGGCACCCCAAGTCCATTTTCCCGCGGATAACGGTAAGCGATCGGGCCTTCGTTATATTCGAAAGCCGTCTTCATCATATGCCGCAGCTCGTTCTCATCCTTCGGCATCATCAGCACCATATTGGGGATGCTGCGCAAGTACGCCATATCGTATACCCCTTGATGCGTCTCGCCGTCCGGACCGACAAAGCCCGCACGATCTATGGCAAATACCACGTTCAGGTTGGCGCGGCAAATATCGTGCACGACCTGGTCATAAGCACGCTGAAGGAAGGTCGAATAGACCGCGAACACCGGCTTCAACCCTTCCTCCGCCAAACCGGCCGAAAACGTAGCGGCATGCTGCTCCGCAATCCCTACGTCGAACATCCGGCTTGGAAACGCCTTTGCAAAACCAAGCAGCCCCGAACCGCCGGGCATCGCCGGGGTAATCGCTACAATACGCTCGTCCTGCTTCGCCAGCTCAATCAGCGTGCTTCCGAACACTTCCGTATACATCGGAGGCCCGACCGTCTTCAGGACTTGGCCGGATTCGATTTTGTATGGGCTGATGCCGTGCCATTTGTGGGAGTCCGCCTCGGCCGGCGAATAGCCCTTGCCTTTCGTCGTAATCACATGCACAAGGACAGGCCCATTGACTTTATCGGCTTGTTTCATGGTATCGAGCAGCAGCGGCAAGTTGTGGCCGTCCACAGGTCCCAGGTACGTAAGGCCGAGCTCTTCGAACAAAACGCCGGGGACAACCAAATATTTGAACGAGTCCTTCACCCGTTCCGCCGTCTTCGCCAACGTGCCGCCGATGGCCGGAATCTTTTTGATCAGGTGCTCGAATTCTTCCTTGGCCTTCACATAGTGCCGGTCCGAACGAATGCGCGCCAAATAATGGCTGAGCGCTCCGACATTAGGAGCGATGGACATTTCGTTATCGTTCAGAATGACCATCAGCTTCCGCTTCTCGTGGCCGATATGATTTATAGCCTCCAGAGCCATACCGCCGGTAAGCGCTCCGTCGCCGATCATGGCAATGATCCGATTCGTCTCGCCCTTCAAATCGCGGGCGACGGCCATCCCCATCGCTGCGGACAGCGAAGTGCTGCTGTGGCCGGCTTCCCAGACGTCATGCTCGCTTTCGGAACGTTTCACGAAGCCGCACAGGCCTTTATATTTGCGCAATGTATCGAACTTGTCTTTTCGACCGGTTAAAATCTTGTGGACATACGACTGATGACCGACATCGAAAATAAATTTATCCTTCGGACTGTCGAACAAATAGTGCATAGCAATCGTTAACTCGACAACGCCAAGGTTGGGCGCGAGGTGACCGCCGGTGACCGAAAGCTTCTCGACAAGAAAATGTCTCGTTTCCGCAGCCACTTGCTCCAACTGTTCCACAGTCAGATGTTTCAAGTCCTCAGGCTGATGAATGTGATCGAGCAGCATGCTTGTTCCCTCGCTTTCCATAGTTGGAGTATGCCTAACGAATGGCAGGTAAGAGTCGATAACGATCCGCTTCCTTGCATAGGCTATGTAATGTGCTTGAATACGATGTCATTATAGCACAGGACCGTCACGCGCTCAAACGGAACCGGTGCAAAAACAGCCGCCGCCACGGGCGTCTGAACAGGGTAAAGCGCTAATGATCGCGCTTCATTAAATAATCCGCAAGCTCCAGCAGCCGCTCCGGGCGCGGGAAATCCGCCGCCAAGATCGCTTGCTTCGCCTCGCGCGTCAGCTCACCGACCTTCGCAATCGACGCTTCAATCCCGATAAAATAAGGGTAGGTCACTTTCTGCTGCTTGACATCGCTCTGTACAGGTTTGCCGAGCTTGCTTTCGTCCCCGATCAGATCGAGCACGTCGTCCTGAATCTGAAACGCCAGTCCGATGCACGTGCCGAACCGCTCCAAGGCGGCAAGCTGGGCTTCGGCTGCCCCTGCGATCCGGCCGCCGGCTTTCAAGGAAAAGACGACCAAGTCGCTCGTCTTGTGCAGATGAATGTACTCCAGCTCTTCCAGCTTCGTTACCCCTTGCTCTCCGAGCATGTCCGCCGCTTGACCGCCGACCATGCCGGGGGCTCCGGACAGCCGGGACAGCTCTTCGACGATGTCGATCACCCGGTCGGCCGGAATGTTGTGCTTCCTCGCGGATTGAACGACCGAGAAGAACGCATGGGTCAGCAAGGCATCCCCGGCCAAAATCGCCATTGCTTCGCCGTAAACCTTATGGTTCGTCGGTTTGCCCCGCCGAAAGTCGTCGTTGTCCATGGCGGGAAGATCGTCATGAATCAGCGAATAGGTGTGGATCATCTCCACGGCCAGCGCTGCGGGCACGGCCGCTTCCGGGCGGCCGCCCAGCGCTTCGGCCGCAGCCAGCACCAGAATCGGGCGCAGTCGCTTGCCGCCGGCCATCAAGGAGTACATCATCGATTCGCGAAGCGGAGCGGGAATCGCCCACGATGACGGAATCGATTGCTGCAGCTCCCGCTCTATGAGCGAAGCCATGTCTTGAATGTATTCACGGATGCCGGATGACTCGTTCATCGGTTATCCCCTTTATCGGTTTCCTGCGGCTGAAAAGGCTTTTTCGTCAGACCGCCCTCTTCTTCCAGCAAAATTTCGATTTTTCGTTCCACCTGCTCCAGCTTTTGTCCGCATAATTGAGACAGCTTCATTCCTTCTTGAAACAGCTCTATCGCCTTCTCCAGCGGAATATCGCCGCTTTCGAGCTGTGCCACAATGCGCTCAAGCTGGTCCATCGCCTGCTCGAAGCTAGGCGTCGCTTTCTGATTTGACATCGCTTTTCTCCTCCGTCTTCTCCTCCATCGACCAAACATGACAATCGACCCGTCCGTCCATCAGGCGCAGCTTCAAAATATCCCCAATTTGCACCTGCTGAATCGATTTCACGAGCTGTTTCTCTTTCTCGTCATAGACAAGGCCATATCCCCGCTGCATGATCTTGAGCGGGCTAAGCGCATCCAACTGGCGAATGGACGATACGAGCTCCTGCTGCTTGCGCCTCAGCACCGCCTGCATCGTCTGGCGAAGCAGACGGGCGGACGAGTCCAGCCGCTTCCGGGAGTAGACGACCTGCTCCTTCGGATTAAACGAAGCGAGCTGCCGGTCGGCTTTCATCAGCCGCTCGTGACTTTTCGTCAGGCGGCCTCGCATTTTGTAGCCAAGCTGCTCGCGCATGCGGTCGAGACGCTCTGCAGGCTGCAGCAGCAGCTGCCGGCGGGGATTCGTCAGGTAAGGCGACCGCTGGAGCCGCTGGAGCCGCTCTTTGCTTCGCTCCAACTGCTGCGTCAACCCGCCGTACAATTGCTGGCGCAAGTAGCCGAGCTGCTGCTTCAGCTCCAGATGATGCGGAACGGCCAGCTCGGCAGCCGCCGTCGGTGTCGGAGCGCGCAGGTCGGCGACGAAATCGGCGATCGTGAAATCCGTTTCGTGGCCGACCGCTGAAATAATCGGCAGACTTGAAGCGAAGATCGCCCGGGCAACCGCTTCTTCATTGAAAGCCCACAGCTCCTCAAGCGATCCGCCGCCGCGGCCGACGATCAGCACGTCGACTTCGTTCCTTGCATTCATCTCCTCAATCGCTCTCACAATCGAAGGAGCCGCCTGCTTCCCTTGCACAAGCGCCGGATACAGCAGAATGGGAACGGTAGGATGACGGCGCTGCAGGGTAATAATAATATCGCGAACCGCCGCGCCCGTCGGCGACGTGATGACCCCGATCGCCCGCGGAAAACGCGGAATCGGCTTCTTAACCGCAGGCGCGAACAGCCCTTCGGATTCCAGCTTTTTCTTCAACTGCTCGAATGCCAGATACAAGCTCCCAATACCGTCCGGCTGCATTTGCGTAACATAGAATTGATACTGCCCGTCCCGTTCGTACACCGAGATGTTTCCGCAGGCGATCACCTTCGTCCCTTCCCGGGGAAGGAACGGAAGCCGCTGGTTGTAGGAGGCGAACATAATGCTTTTTAACCGGCTGTCCGCGTCTTTTAACGTAAAATACATATGTCCGCTGGAATGGTGGGTAAAATTAGATATCTCGCCCCGTACCCAAACGTCCTGCAGCCGGTCGGTGCCCTCAAGCAGCATCTTAATGTATCGATTCAGCTCTTTGATCGATAAAATTTGTTTTTCTTTCATAACTGCGCCCGTTTCCGCTAACTGGTTGCCGAAGCCGCACGCTGTGCCGCTTCAAGCGTATTGCGAAGCAGGATTGTAATCGTCATCGGACCGACGCAGCCCGGCACCGGCGTTACATAGCTTGCCGTTTCCAGAACGTCGTCAAAATCGACGTCTCCCGCCAGCTTGCCGGTATCGAGCCGGTTGATGCCTACGTCGACGACAACGGCTCCCGGCTTGATATGGC
Organism: Paenibacillus sp. MZ04-78.2; assembly: GCF_024213375.1. GTDB lineage: Bacteria > Bacillota > Bacilli > Paenibacillales > NBRC-103111 > Paenibacillus_G. Next base: position 260,751 of record NZ_JANAVJ010000003.1, read on the forward strand.
TGCGGTTGATCATTTTGGCTTTGCCCACTGCCGCGATCAAAATATCCGCCTGCCGCGTAATTTCTTCCATATTTTTCGTACGCGAGTGACACACCGTTACCGTCGCGTTCTCGCGAAGCAGCAGAATCGCCATCGGCTTGCCGACGATGTTGCTGCGGCCGATCACGACGGCATGCTTGCCTGCAATTTCAAGGCCGACTTTCTTGAGAATCTCAATGACGCCCGCAGGCGTGCAAGGAGCCGGCCCTTCCTTGCCGATCATCAGGTTGCCCACGTTGAACGGATGGAAGCAGTCGACGTCTTTTTCGACCGCAATCGCTTCGACTATCCGTTCCTCCGAGATATGTCCCGGCAGCGGCGACTGGACAAGAATGCCGTGAATCGCCCGATCGCCGTTCAGCTTGGAGATGAGATCCAGCACATCCGCCTCCGGCGTATGTTCCGGAAGCTTGTACACTTCGGAATGCATGCCCGCTTCTTCACAGGCTTTCGCTTTATTGCGCACGTAGACGTGCGAGGCCGGATCGTCTCCGACGATGACCACCGCAAGTCCTGGCTGTACCCCTTGCTGCTTCAACTGCTCGACTTGCTGCTTAATATCGGCGCGGTAAACGCTGACGATTTCTTTGCCGTTAATGATTTGCGCGGACATGCTTGTTATCCCCTTTCGCTAGGTAGCTTCTACGCTTCGGACGAACGGCTGCGGATCGTCTCCAGGTCTTTGATCATTTTGCCGAGCACGCCGTTGACGAACTTTCCCGATTCCTCCGTGCCAAAATTTTTGGCCATTTCGATCGCTTCGTTCACGACGACCTTCGGCGGCACATCTTCCCGAAATACCATTTCATACGTGGCAAGCCGCATAATTTCCCGGTCTACCTTGGACAGCCTGTCCATCTGCCAGCCCTTCAAATAATCGGAAAGCAGGCCGTCGATTTGCCGCTTGTGCTGCATCGTGCCTTCCACGAGCTCAAGCACCTCATGAGGCGCAATCTGATCGCGTTCCCGCGTAAGCTGCGCCTCGTCCTCCGTCCGCGCTTCTTCGATGACGTGCGCGATGGCATCGGCCGCTGTCGCTTCGTTCATTTCGATCTGATATAAGCTTTGCACCGCAAGCTCCCTTGCCAATCTTCGTCTCATCCGATCAAATCCTCCTGTGGGTTCGCACTTGCTTCACCAGAATAAACCGGCTGCGTCTTCCTTGTCTTAAGTTGAAGACTTAACCATTGTTATCAACCGAAAAAAAATCCTTGGGCGTCATCCAAGGATTTTAGCGGAACGGTCTCCATTTGTCCATTAGCCAGCGCCAAGTGTCTTCTGCAGGAAACACCGGCTCGTTCCGGTCCAACCTTTTCCCTATGTAGTATCCAGTATATACGATCAGGCCAAAGATTAACATACGCCAGAAGCCGAAGAACAAATAAATGAGGCCAAGGGCGCTCCCGGCCAGAACGCCGATTGTCTTACCCCTGTGCTGTTCCCATAGCTGCTCCCAAATTCGCATCCACATCCGGGGGCTCACCTCTATTCCACTCGACTTTTGAAGGTCGGGGACGATTGTTGAATATTCGCGATAAATACCGTGACGAAAGCCACGGGAATCCCGGTGATTTCCTCAATATGCCGCTTCACGTTCGCCTGCATCTCTTCGGTCATCGACGGAATGGAAGTTTCGCCGTCCACGATCGCGCGAATGACGATCTCAAGTCCGGATTGATTCACTTTGACACGGGCGCGCAAATCTTGAACCCCGCGCGTCCGGCCTGCCGCCTTCAACGACAAATTTTCCACCGTATCCAGCGAAATCCGGATATCCCCGAATTCGGTGCGCTGATCGATCGATGGCGATGAAGATTTGCTGCGCCTTACGGACAAATACAGTAAGCGAAAGCTTAGCAGAGCAGCCACCACCGTGGAGCTGATGAAAATAATCGCCGTTCTTAAATCGTAATACACGTCGTGAACGAAGTTGCCCGCCGTGTCGAAGGAAATCAGGCCGAATGCAGCGAACAACAGAATGAACGTTGCGATCAGCACGGCCAAGCTGAAAATAAAGAGCAGCAGTCTGTCGAGAATTTTTACCACGAATCCTGACTCCTTCCTAAGATGGAGGAAACCCCCAAACGGTGAAGGATGGGGGTTCAACCGGGGTATTTATAAATTATTTTACGCGCTGTGCGGGAGTTTCCGGCTCTTCGACTTTGTCCGCACCTTTGAAAACGACGTCATGAATGTGAACGTTCACTTGCACGACGTTAAGTCCGGTCATCGATTCGATGGCCTGCTTGACATTATGCTGAATCCCGCTTGCAACCTCCGGAATCCGCATGCCGAATTCGATGACGACAGACACGTCAACCGACGCTTCGCGCTGGCCTACTTCGACTTTTACGCCTTTGGCCATATTTTTGCGTCCGAGAAACTCGGCGATATCTCCGGCAAATCCGCCGCTCATGCTTGCGACGCCGGGTACTTCCGCGGCCGCCATACCGGCGATAATCTCGATTACCTCCGGAGCGATCTGAATCGTGCCCATCTCGGTCTTCTCATAATCCTCTGCCAATATACTCATGGTCAGAACCTCCTAAATTTGGCTTGCCCACAACTAATGTTATTGTATACTATACCATTCCCTTTACTATATGACAACGCAGTGAACCTGCTTACGAATCCGGATCGTTCACGTCATGCTCTTCCAAAAATTTAATATCGAAGTCGCCGGCCAAAAACTTTTTATGCTCCAGCAGCTTCAGGTGGAACGGGATCGTCGAATGAATGCCTTCGATCGTAAATTCGGCCAGAGCGCGCTTCATTCGCTGGATCGCTTCGTTGCGGTCCGCTCCCCACACGATCAGCTTCGCGATCATCGAATCGTAATGAGGCGAAATCGTGTAGCCCGGGTATGCGGCGCTGTCGACACGGACGCCGAAGCCGCCGGGCGGCAAATAAAACTTGATTTGACCCGCGGACGGCATAAAGTTGCGATCCGGGTCTTCCGCGTTGATCCGGCATTCGATCGCCCAGCCGTCGATGCGGACCTCGTCCTGCGTGAACGAAAGCGGCTCGCCTTCCGCGACGCGGATCATTTCTTTAATAATATCGATGCCCGTAATCAGCTCCGTAACCGGATGCTCTACCTGAATCCGGGTGTTCATCTCCATAAAGTAAAACTGTCCGTCCGATCCGAGCAAAAACTCGAGCGTTCCGGCGCCGGAATAATCGACGGCTTTGGCCGCGCGAACGGCCGCTTCGCCCATCCGGTCGCGGATTTCCTGCGTCAGAATCGGGCAAGGCGCTTCCTCCACCAGCTTCTGGCGGCGGCGCTGCACCGAACAGTCGCGCTCGCCCAAATGCACCACGTTGCCGTGCTTGTCGGCCAGTATTTGAATTTCGACGTGCTTCATTCCCGTCAAAAATTTTTCCAAATAGACTCCCGCATTGCCGAAAGCTTTTTGCGCTTCCTGCTGGGCGGTCGTAATTTGCTGAATCAGCATCTCTTCGTTCTCGGCCAGACGAATGCCTTTGCCTCCGCCTCCGGCCGTCGCTTTAATAATGACCGGGTAGCCGATCTCGCGGGCCAGCCGGACCGCTTCATCCATATCTTCGACAAGGCCGTCGGAGCCGGGGATGACGGGAACGCCCGCTTCCTTCATCGTCCGCTTCGCAACGGATTTGTCGCCCATCTTGCTGATCGCTTCCGGCGAAGGACCGATGAACGTAATGTTGCAGCTCTCGCAAATTTCGGCGAAGTCGGCGTTCTCCGCCAAAAAGCCGTATCCCGGATGAATCGCGTCGGTCTCCGTCAACGTCGCGACGCTCATCAGATTCATGTAATTCAAATAGCTGTCTTTGGAAGCTGTAGGTCCGATACAATAGGCCTCGTCCGCCAAACGGACATGCAGCGCTTCTTGGTCCGCTTCCGAGTAAACCGCGACCGTAGAAATGCCGAGCTCACGGCATGCGCGAATAATGCGCACGGCGATTTCCCCACGGTTGGCGATCAATACTTTTTGAAACTTCAATGATTTCTCCTCCTAGCGGATTATTCCGGTTTCACCAGGAACAACGGTTGGCCGTATTCCACCAACTGCCCGTTCTCGACAAGCACTTCGACGATCTGGCCTTTGACTTCGGCTTCGATCTCGTTCATCAGCTTCATCGCTTCGATGATGCAGACGATCGTCGTTTCCTTCACGCTAGTGCCCTTGGAAACGAACGATGCCGCTCCCGGAGAAGGGGCTTCGTAAAAGGTGCCGACCATAGGGGAAACAATCGTATGTAAATTGGATTGGGCTGCTGCCGGAGGCTCGGCTGCAGGTATGTTGACCGCCGCGGATGTCTGAACGACGGCTTGAGGAACAGGCTGCTGGGCGACGAGGCTGGCCGCAGGCTGTGCAGCGGTGACGATGACTTGCTCGGTTTTATTCGGTTTACGGATTAAAAGGCGGGAGCCTTCGTTTTCGATCTCAAGTTCTTGCAATGATGTTTGATCCACCAGCTTGATCAATTCTTTAATTTCGCTTAACTTAAACACGGAATTCACTCCTTTAGGCATCTTGTTGACAACTGCTCATGCAAGCTGCGGCACGCCCCCGGCCAAGCGGCGCGCGAACCGATAACTTGTCCCGCAGCAGCGGTCAACACCGTAAAACAAACGACGTTGTTATTATATCACAATATATTTTGATTGGAAGATTTTCTTCCTACCTTGTTACACTCCTTGTTTTGTACTTAGCTATTATTTATTTGTAACTATTCAGGTACACATTCAACACAAATAGGGGTGCGAAGCACCCCGGCAGGAATCGAAAATGAATTATTGTATGATCGGTTGTTCTCGGAAAGCTCGTTCAAGAG